>CAVYOE010000001.1:607500-2342697 GCA_963770155.1 uncultured Solirubrobacterales bacterium
TGCGGCCGATGAGCATACCACCGGGACCCTGCCTGGTCAAGGCTAGGCCACGCACGAATTTCGAACAGCTGTTCGATCTCCGCTACGTAGGCGTGGTCCGGGTCACGACGGCCACGCGTACAGAAAACCGCAAATTGCGGAAATCAGGCGCCGACGGGTTGGTGATCGCAGGCCTCAGGCGAGGCGCACGAACCGACGTTTTCCTGCCTGCAAGACCTTGCCGCGGAGCTCGTCGCCGGCGACGTCGAAAGCGTCTTCGCCGAGCGATTCTCCCTCGAGCTTGACCGCCCCCTGCTGCTGCAGGCGGCGCGCCTCGCTGGTGCTGATCCCGAACGCTTCAGCGACCAGGGCGGGTACGTGCACCGTCCCCCCTTTCCGTCCCAGGCGGCGTCGGCCTGGTCGAGGGCCAGGTCGGGAATGTCCTCCGGCACCTCGTGTCGCACATGCACGCTGTCGAACCGCTCCTCGGCTGCCTTGGCCGCATCGGCGTCGTGGAAGCGCTCGACCAGTCGCCTCGCCAGCCCCCGCTTCGCCTCGGCCGGATGGCCGCCCGGGGCATCCTCTCCAAGCAACAGCCGGTAGTAGTCACCCATCGCGTCGTCGGGCACGCTCATCAGCTTCCCGAACATTTCTCCGGGCGACTCGGTCACCCCGACGTAGTTGCCCAGTGACTTGCTCATGCGCTCGGTACCGTCGAGCCCGGGAAGGATCGGCAGGGTGATCACCGACTGTGGCTCTTGTCCGTACGCCGTCTGCAGATCCCGCGCAAACAGCAGGTTGAACTTCTGGTCGGTCCCGCCGAGCTCCACGTCCGAGGAGATCGCGACCGAGTCGTAGCCCTGGAGCACCGGATAGAGAAGCTCGAGGGCCGAGATCGGCCGCCCCTCTTCGATCCGCTGCTGGAAGTCGTCGCGCTCGATCAGCCTCGCGTGCGTGACCCGGGCGAGCAGCGCGAACAGATCCTCGACCGGCATCGAGAGCCATTCGCTGTTGAACCGAACCTCGGTCCGATCCGGATCGAGCACCTTGAACGCCTGTTCCTGAAACGTCTTGGCGTTGGCATCGATCTCCTCGCCCGAAAGGACCGGCCGTTCCGCCGAGCGTCCGCTGGGGTCCCCGATCCGGGCGGTGAAATCCCCGATGATGAGGACGACGGTGTGGCCGGCACGCTGGAACTGCGCCAGCTTTTCCAGCACAACGGTGTGACCCAGGTGGATATCGGGTGCGGTCGGGTCAATGCCGAGCTTGATCCGCAGGGATTTCCCGGTTTCCAGCTGCTCGGCGAGCCGGCCTTCCGGCAGCGCCTCCTCCACCCCGACAAGCAGTTCGGACCCGTTCGAACTCACGCCTGCGCACGCCTGGAATCCGTCATGGGGCCAATGCTAGACTGCGACCGTCCGCCTGGCGCGGCGCGATGCGCTGTCCGTGCCCGCGCCCTCACCCAGACGCGGGTTTTCGAGCGGCGCCCACCGGGTTTTCAAACTAGGCAGCTGGTGGCGTCGACCGTTTCTATGGCCGAACCAACCGACTTCGACTTTGACTTCGAGATAGAGCGCTCCAAGGCGGGGCGCGAGCAGCCGGACCAGCCACCGGGCGATGGCGAGCCGGCAGGGCTGGGCCGGGGACCCGGCGATGCCGACGGCTTCGGGTTCGACGACTCGTCCGACGGGCCCGAAGAGTCCGGCTCCAATGGCCTCTCGGAGGCCGAGGAGCGATCCCGTCGCCGTCGTGCCTCCCGTGGCCTCGCATCGCCAGAGGATCTCGGCAGCCCCCGCAACGGTGAGCGCAGCAGCCGGCGCAAGCGCAGCGGCTCGCGCTCCGGCAAGCGCAACGGACGCCGGTCCGGCGGCAACGGCCGCCGCAGCGGCGAGCGCAGCATCGCCGGGCTGACCATGCCGAAGCTCGGCCGCAGGGAGAGCAGCCGCGAAACCGAACGCGACCTCCCGACCTCGTGGCCGCAGTTCGAGACTCCCCCACCGGATGCCCCCGAGCCCGACGGCCCGGAGACCCCGGGTACGCCTCCCGGTGCTCCCGAAGCACCCACGTCTCCGGAGGCCAGAAAGGAGCCGAAGGCAAAAGTCACCTCGTTCGCGCCCCCGGCGTCCGGCCGCGGCGGCGCTGCCGATCAGGCGGAGGATGACGCCACCGCCGCAGACGACCAGGGCAGCAACGGCCAAAGCGCCGAGCAGGGCTCCAGCGAGAACGGCACCGGCGAGCAGCGTTACGCGCCGGAATCGCTCGATGCCTATCTCGAGCGCACAGAGCGCACCGGCAGGCGTGGCTTCGGCGGCATTGCGCTCCCCGACCTGAGCAGCGTCAGTGAGCGCGTCGGCAGCGTCGGGGAGCGGGTCAGGAACCTGCGCGTCCCCGACCGCCTACCGCGGGTCGGTCCGCTCGGGAGCGGCAACGGCGAGGGTCCGCCACGGATCCGCCTCAGGCTGCCCGGCCGGGACGACGGCGCGGGTGGCAAGCGCAAGAAGGGCCGACTCAAGCTCTGGCGGGTCCTCATCCTGATCGGCGGTCTCGGCCTGCTGGCGATGGTCTCGACCGTGTTCGGAATGATGATGGCGGTCGCCGGCGACCTGCCCAACCTCGAGACCCGCGCGGAATTCAACGCTTCCCAGAACTCGGTCGTCTACGACTTCAAGGGCAAGAAGATCGGGACGCTATCCCCCAACAACCGCCGGATCCTGGTCGAGTCCGATGAGATCGCCCAGTCGATGAAGCAGGCTGCGGTTGCGATTGAGGACGAGCGCTTCTACGAGCACCGCGGGGTCGACTATCAGGGCATCGCCCGCGCCCTGGGTGCCGACATCATGCCCGGCGGCTCGACCCAGGGAGCCTCGACCATCACCCAGCAGTTCGTCAAGAACGCGCTCGAGGCCCAGGGCAGCCGGACCGTGTTCCAGAAGCTGCGCGAGGCGGCGCTCGCCTACCACCTGGAGCGCCAGTGGGACAAGGACAAGATCCTGACCCAGTACCTGAACACCATCTACTTCGGAGAGGGCGCCTATGGGATTGAGGCCGCAGCTCGCACCTACTTCGGCGCCAGCCATCCCGAATGCGGCGAGGACGCTGAGCCGATGTGCGCCTCGCTGCTACGTGCCCGAGGAGTCGGCAATGCTCGCCGGGATCATCTCTGCCCCCTCGGCTTACTCGCCCCGGTCCAACCCCGAGGACGCACTCGAGCGCCGCAATCTCGTGCTGAGCAAGATGCAGGACCAGGGCTACCTCACCGCCACGGACTACGAGGAGTCCTCGAGCACCGTGTTGCCCTCGGTCGGCCTGATCAAGCCGCCCGAGGAGGACTCGGTCTCCCCCTACTTCACCTCATGGCTGCGCCAGATCCTGGTCGACCGCTACGGCGCCGGGCGCGCCTTCGGCGGCGGGCTGAAAGTGCGCACCTCGCTCGACCTCGACCTGCAGGAATCGGTCGAGGACATCGTCTACGGCACCCTCTCGGGAATCGTTCCGACCGGCGCCGCTGTCGTCATCGACAACAAGACGGGTGGCATCCGCGCTCTGGTGGGCGGCAACGACTTCGAGAACCGGCCCTTCAACCTCGCAACGCAGGGCCATCGCCAGCCGGGTTCGGCGTTCAAGCCGTTCACGCTGGTCACCGCCCTGGAGAACGGGCACAGCCTTGGTGAGACGTACAGCTCGTCCCCGCACACCTTCGTCGTCCCGAACTCCGGCGGCAACGAGGAGTTCGAGGTCCACAACTACGAGGACTTCTACTACGGGGCCATCGACCTGGCAACTGCGACCGTCAAGTCGGACAACAACGTCTTCATGCAGCTCGCCTACAACATGATCAACAAGAAGGAGTGGAGCTGGACCAGGAACCGCCAGGAAGGCTTCAACATGATCGAGGAGACCGCCAACAAGATGGGGATCCAGACCGACATCACCGGCGAGCTCCGCGCCAACCCCGCGATGGTGCTCGGCGGCCTCATCCAGGGCGTCACGCCGCTGGAGATGACCCATGCCTTCAACACGATCGCCAACGACGGCGAGCGGATCAGCGGATCCGGCGCCTCATACAAGGGCGGCCCGGTCGCGCTGCTCGAGGTGCTGGACAAGGACGGCAACCAGGTCGACGAGAACCACGCCAAGACGAACCGCGCCATCTCCGAGGACACGGCAAGTAGCGTCCGTTCGGCCCTGGGCGGAGTCGTGGGCAGCGGCGGCACCGGCCGCCGCGCAAACACCGGCGTCGAAGGCGAATGGGGCAAGACCGGAACGACCGACGACAACGGCGATGCCTGGTTCTGCGGCGGCACTCCCGAGATCACTGCCTGCGTCTGGGTCGGGCACCCACAGAGCAACACGCCGATGGAGACCGAGTTCGGCGGCCATCCCGGTCGACGGCGGGACCTTCCCCGCGCTGATCTGGGCTTCTGTCGTCAACGCCTACGAGAACGTCCAGGCCGCGCGAGACAGGCCGGCGCCGACGATGTCGATGTCAGCAGTGGTTCCTCGGTGTCGTCCGGCACGAGCAGCTCCTCCTCCGGCTCCTCCGGCGATGGCGGTGGTGACGGCGGTGGCGGCAACACCGGGAACGCCGCGCCTGCCCCGGCGCCTGCCCCGGCGCCCTCCGGCGGCAGCGGCGGAGTCGGCTCCGGCCTGTAGCGCTCGGCCTTAGCGCTGTACCTAAGCCGCGAGGCGGCTGACCGGCTTCGACAGGTGGGCACTGCCGGTGGCGCAGTAGCGCCAGGGCAGCTCCACTCCCCGTGAGATCCCGATCCGTGATCCTGCGCTGACCTCGACCCCGCCCCACGCCTCGCTTCGGTTCCGCAGCTCGAACGGAGGCCGGCAGAGGTCGGCCCGGTTCTGGTCGGGGCCGATCCCGAGCGCCTGGGTCAGCTTCCCGGGCCCCGAACAGAGCTCGGTCAGCGGCTCACGGCCGCGGCGCGCGCGCATCTGCTCGATCCCGCTGGTCGGTTCCAGGGCGCGGATGAGGACGGCCGCGGCACTGCCTTCTGGCTCCGCGACCGCGTTCAGCAGATAGTGGATGCCGTAGGAGAAGTACACGTAGGCGCGCCCGGGCGGTCCGAACAGCGGCTCGTTCCGCGGCGTCGGGCCGTTGTACGCGTGGCAGGCCGGGTCCGAGGCGTCATAGGCCTCGGTCTCGACGATCACCCCGCCCACCCCGTCGTAAGTGAGAGTGCAGCCGATCAACTCCTGGGCCACCTCGCGCACCGGCCTGGCGAAGAAGTCGCGCTCGAGCAGCGGCGGGCTCACTGACTGAGCTGGTCTAGCGCGGCGCGGGCGGCCTCGAGCTGATCGCGCAGCCGCTCGCTGGAGGTTCCGCCAGCCGAAATCTTCGACTCGATCCAATCGCGCCCCTCCAGGAGTGCGCGGACCTCCTTGCCGGCGTCTCCGGGAAGCGACGAGAACTCGCTGCGTCCGAGGTCGGCGAGCTGCTTGTCCTTGTCGACCGCGCGGCGCACCAGGCCTGCAACGGCATCGTGCGCCTCGCGGAACGGCACGCCCTTGCTGACCAGAAGGTCGGCGATGTCGGTCGCCGCCAGCCGGTCGTCGCCGGCCGCATCCTCGAGCCGCTCGCGGTCGAAGCTGAGCCCTTCCACCATCTTGGTTGCCGCCTCGAGGCAGAGCTCGATGTTGTCGACGGCATCGAACAGGGGCTCCTTGTCCTCCTGCATGTCCTTGCTGTAAGCGAGCGGGAGTCCGTGCAGCGTTCCGACGAGGCTCTGGAAGGCGGCCGCGACCCGGGGGGCCTTGCCGCGCAGCAGCTCGGCTGCGTCGGGGTTCTTCTTCTGCGGCATGATGCTCGAGCCAGACGCGAACGAGTCCGCGGGCTCGCAGAATCCGAACTCCTCGCTCGACCACAAGACGATCTCCGCGCCGAGCCGCGAGAGGTGCATTGCGCAAATCGCCGCGGCCGAGAGATAGTCGAGCGCGAAGTCGCGGTTGGAAACCGCGTCGAGCGAGTTCTGCGCGGGGGCCCGGAAGCCGAGCTCGGCCCCGATCGACTCCCGGTCCAGGTCCCAGTTGAGCCCGGCGGCCGCCCCCGAGCCCGCGGGAAGATCCGCGGTGGCCGAGAGGGCGTGGCCGAAGCGCATCGCGTCGCGGCGGAACATCCAGAAGTAGGCGAGCAGATGGTGAGCGAGGTAGACGGGCTGGGCCCGCTGCAGGTGCGTATAGGAGGGCGCGGGCCAATCTTCGTGCAGCTCCGCCCGCTCGATCAGCGTCGCGAGCAGCTCGCGCAGGAGCTTTCGAGCCCGCATCGCGTGGCCGCGGACGAACATCGCCAGGTCGGTTGCGACCTGGTCGTTCCGCGACCGCGCTGTGTGCAGCTTGCCCCCGAGGGGCCCAACCAGCTCGACCAGGCGCCGCTCGATCGCCATGTGAATGTCCTCGTCGTCGCCCTCGTAGCGAAACCGGTCGTCGGCGAGTTCCTTGCCGATCTGCTCGAGGGCGGAATCGAGCTTGCCGAGCTCGCCCTTGTCCAGGACGCCGAGCGCATACAGGGCCTTCGCGTGCGCCCG
This sequence comes from uncultured Solirubrobacterales bacterium, assembly GCA_963770155.1. Lineage (GTDB taxonomy): Bacteria > Actinomycetota > Thermoleophilia > Solirubrobacterales > 70-9 > CAVYOE01. The sequence continues at coordinate 614,013 of CAVYOE010000001.1, forward strand.
CGACTGCTCGACGTCGTACGGCCCCAGACGCCAGTCAAAGGAAATGGAGGAGTTGATCCGCTGAAACAGCGGATCCGGCGGTTCGCCGAACCGGGACATGGGGCGAGGTTAACGGCGCGTCTCGATCGCGTCGCTGAGCGTCTTGCAGACGCGGTCGACCTGGCCCTCGCCCATGTCCGGGAAGAAGGGCAGCGCCAGCGAACGCGCCGCCACCCGTTCTGCGACCGGGAAGTCACCCGGCGTGAACCCGAACCGCTCCCGGTAGAACGGCATCAGGTGGATGCAGGGCAGGTAGGCCTTGGACTGGATGTCGGCGTCGTCCAGGGAGGCGATCACTGCCTCCCGGTCGGCCCCGGCGGGAAGCTGCACCACGTAGACGAACCAGCTGCGCCGCTCCTCCCCCCGATCTGCGCACGGGAGGACGAGGCCGTCGGGCTCGCCATCGCCGGCAGGCGCGCCGCCCGCTGCCGAGAGCCGCTCTCCGTACAGCGATGCGACCTTGGCCCGCGCCTCGAGCATCGCGCCGAGCTGTTCGAGCTGGGCGACGCCGACGGCTGCCTGAATGTCCGTGAGCCGGTAGTTGAAGCCGAGGCGGTCGTGGTCGAGGCTCGACATGTCAGGGGAGCGGCCTTGGTTTCGCTCGGAGCGGAGCGCCTCGGCCATCTCGCGCGAGGTGGGGATCAGCGCTCCCCCCTCCCCCGTGGTCATCTGCTTGTTGGCGTAGAACGCAAACCCGGTCGGGTTGCCGCGGGCACCGACGCGGGTACCCTCGCCGTCGACGGCGCCGAGGGCCTGGCAGCCGTCTTCCATCAGAGCGAGACCCCGGTCCTCCGCCAGCTCGCTCAGCTCGAGCATCGCGGCGGGATAGCCGAAGATGTGCACCGGCAGGATCCCGGCCGTCTCCTTTCCCGTTGCCGCCTCTGCCTGGGCCGGATCGATGTTGAGCGTCCCCGGGTCGATGTCGCAGAAGGCCGGCTTCGCACCCTCGTAGAGCAGACAGTTGGCCGAGGCGACGAAGCTCAGCGGCGAGGTGATCACCTCGTCCCCTTCACCCCAGCCGAGGGCGCGGACACCGAGGTGCAGGGCCGTGGTCCCGCTCGAGACCGCGACGGCGTCATCGACTCCGAGAAAGGCGGCCAGGTCGCGCTCGAAGCGCTCCAGCATCGGGCCGAGCGAGAGCTGGCCGGAGGCGAGCACCTCCTCGATCAGCTCGCGCTCCCGCTCCCCCAGCTGCGGCCTGGCGAGCGGAATCTGTTCGCTCACTGCTTCGGTGCCGGTTTGGTCTCGACCGGAGTGGGGTCGCCGGAGGGTCCGGTCCGCGGCTGGAAGGCGTGCTCGAGCGAGTCGACCAGCGCCTCCCAGGACGCCTCGATGATGTTCTCCGAGACACCGATCGAGCCCCACTCCCGCTCTCCGTCGGAGGAATCCAGCAGAACCCGGGTGACGGCGCCGGTGCCGTGGTGCTCGTCGAGGATGCGGACCTTGTAGTTGGTGAGCTCGATGTCCGCCAGGTGCGGATGGCGGTCGGTGATCGCGTCGCGCAGCGCCTTGTCGAGCGCGTTCACGGGGCCGTTGCCTTCGGCGGTCTTGACATAGCGCTCTCCCTCGAGCCAGATCTTGATCGTCGCCTCGGTCTGGACCTTGCCGTCTTCGCGCTTCTCGACGATCACGCGGAAGCCCTCGAGCTTGAACAACGGCTCATAGTCGCCGGACTCGCGGCGCAGCAGCAGCTCAAACGAGGCCGGCGCGGCCTCGTAGTGGTAGCCCTGGTGCTCGCGCTGCTTCAGGCTCTCAAGCGCCCGCGACGCTCCCTCGCTGTCCAGCTTGACCCCGGCGCGCTCGGCCAGCTCCTGAACGGTCGCCTTCCCCGAAAGCTCGGAGGCAAGCATCTCGCGCTCGTTGCCGACCGTCTCCGGCTCGATGTGCTCGAAGGTACGCGCGTCATCGCGAACGCCGGCGACGTGCATGCCGCCCTTGTGGGCAAAGGCGTTGCGACCCACGTACGGCTGCTTCGGCTCCGGGGCCATGTTGCAGAGCTCGGCGACGAAGTGCGAGACCTCAGTCAGGCGGGAGAGCTGTTCCTCGGTGACCACGTCGTAGCCGAGCTTCAGCTGCAGCGCGGGGAGGATCGAGACCAGATTCGCGTTGCCGGTCCGCTCGCCGATTCCGTTCATCGTCCCCTGGACGAGGCTGGCGCCTGCCTCGACACCGGCGAGCGAGTTGGCTACTCCGCACTCGGCGTCGTTGTGGGTATGGGTGCCGACGGTCGCCCGGCCGGCGACCCCCTCGACCACGGCCCGCGTTCCCTCCGCGATCTGGTGCGGGAGGCTGGAGCCGTTGGTGTCGCAGGGAGTCACGTTCTCGGCGCCTCCGTCCACCGCGGCAAGCAGGCATTCGAGCGCGTACCCGGGGTCGTCCCGGTAGCCGTCAAAGAAGTGCTCGCCGTCGTAGATGACGCGCTTGCCTCGACCGACGAGGAAGGCGACCGAGTCGCGGATCATCGCGAGGTTCTCCTCCGGGCTCACCTTGGTGACCTTCTCGAGGTGCAGCTTCCAGGTCTTGCCGACCAGGGTCACAACCGGCGCGAAGGTGTCGGCCAGCTGCATCAGGCCCTCATCCTCGGCGGCCTCCACCCCGCGGCGGCGGGTCATGCCGAAGGCGCAGATGGTCGAGTTGGTGAGCTTCTCCGTGGCGAGGATCTCGAACAGCTCGGCCTCCTTCGGGTTGGAGCTGGGGAAGCCGGCCTCGATGAACTGAATGCCGAGCCGGTCGAGCTTGCGGACGACGCGGACCTTCTCCTGCGCCGACAGCGACATGCCCTGCCCCTGCATCCCGTCGCGCAGGGTGGTGTCGTAAAGCTGTACCTCGCGCCCTTCTGTCATTGCGATGCTGCTCCTTTCAGTCTCGGGGGAACGGGCGTGCGACCGCGAACCTGCCGCCGTTAGGCGGTGGCTGCGGCGGCGGTAATTCGCCCGATCTGCCCAAACGAAAGACGCATCACGATGAGGTCACTTTACCCGACGCAGCCGGGGCGCCCGGCGTTTCCCCTGCATCTCCGGGCATTTCGACGATGTCGAGCCACTCGAGGTATTCCTCGGCACGGCCGTGCAGGGCGTCGTCGAACTTCGCCTGGATCACCCGGGTGATCTCCCCCGGCTCGCCGATCTCGCGGTCGTCGATCTCGCGCACCGGCACCAGCTCGGCCGCGGTCCCGGTCAGGAAGACCTCTTCGGCCATGTAGAGCTCGGCACGGGCGATGTCGCGCTCGACCACGGTGTAGCCGAGGTCGCCGGCGATCTGGATCACCGACTTGCGGTTGATCCCGTCGAGGATGCCGGCCGTGTGCGGCGGCGTCAGGATCTCGCCCTCGCGAATCACGAAGATGTTCTCGCCCGACCCCTCGCAGACGTTGCCGCGCTGGTCGAGCAGGATCGCCTCGTCGTAGCCGGCCTGGGCGGTCTCCTCCTTGGCAAGGACAGAGTTCAGGTACTGGCCCGAGGCCTTGGCGTGCGGGATGAGGCTGTCCGGGGAGATCCGCCGCCAGGAGGCGACCTTGGCACGGATCCCGTGCTTCTTGCCCTCTTCGCCCAGGTAGGCGCCCCAGGGCCAGACTGCGATGACGACGTCGATCGGGGCGCTCTGTGCATATAGCCCCATCTCGCCGTAGCCGCGGAAGGCGATTGGCCGGATGTAGCAGCTGCGCAGCCCGTTGCGCCGGATCAGCTCGTGAGTGGCGTCGCGGATCTCCTCGGTCGAATAGGGAAGCTCGAAGTGGTACAGCCTCGCCGACTTGGCGAGGCGCTCGAGATGGTCGCCGTGGCGGAAGATGGCGGAGCCGCGCTCGGTCTCGTAGCAGCGGATCCCCTCGAACACCCCGGTCCCGTAATGGAGGCCGTGGGTGAGGACGTGCGTGGTCGCCTCCTCCCAGGGGAGGAACTCACCGTCCTTCCAGATCAGCTCGGCCTTGTCCACGGTCGGAAGTATGCCCGATGGACGGCTGAATCAGGTCAGGCTTCTTGCGCCTGGCCCAGCAGCTGCTCGTCGGTGACCTTGTCCTTCATCTCAGCGTGCTTCTCCTCGATGTGCTTGCGAGCCTCGGCGAGGAGCTCCTCGTCGGTTTCGCCGCGCACCGTGTAGCCGCAATCGCAGTTGATCACCTTGGCCATCGTTTCTCTCCTCTCGGTCGCGTTCTCTCGAGAACCCTATCCCGTCAACCGAGGTTTGCGATCACGGCGGAGGTCACCTGGTCGGTGGTTGCTTCCCCGCCGAGATCGGCGGTCCGGGTTCCCCCCGCGAGCACGGCGTCGACCGCCGTCTCTATCGTGGCGGCGTCGTCCTCGCGGTCCAGTCCGTGCCGGAGCATCATCGCCACCGAGAGGAAGATGGCGAGCGGGTTCGCCTTGCCGGTCCCGGCGATGTCCGGCGCCGAACCGTGCACCGGTTCGAACAGGCCGGGGCCGTCCGCCCCGAGACTTGCCGAGGGCAGCATCCCGAGCGAGCCTGTGAGCATCGCCGCTTCGTCCGAGAGGATGTCGCCGAACAGGTTCTCGGTCAGGATCACGTCGAAGCGGGGCGGGTCGGCGACCAGCTGCATCGCCGCGTTGTCGACCAGCAGGTGGTCGAGCTCGACGTCGTCGTAGCCGGCGGCGACCTTCTCCACGGTCTCGCGCCACAGGCGTGAGGTCTCGAGCACGTTGGCCTTGTCGACCGAGGTCACCCGCCGCTTGCGCCCGCGCGCCGCTTCGAATGCGGTATGCGAGATCCGCTCGACCTCCTCGACCGTGTAGGCGCAGTCGTCGTGAGCGCGGTCCCCCTCCCTGCCGGAATCGCCGAAGTAGATGCCGCCGGTGAGCTCCCGCACGACGAGCAGGTCGGTACCCGCGAGGATCTCGGCGCGCAGCGGGCTCGAATCGAGCAGGGACTCGCTCGGTCGGACCGGGCGCAGGTTGGCGTAGAGACCCAGCCCCTTGCGGAGTCCGAGCAGCCCCTGCTCGGGGCGCGGGGCATCGGGATCGGTCGTGTCCCACTTCGGGCCGCCGACGGCGCAGAGCAGGACCGCGTCGGCCTGTTTGCAGGCCGCGAGGACGTCGTCGGTGAGCGCCTCTCCATGCGCGTCGATCGCGGCACCGCCGATCAGATGCTCGGTGATCTGGACCCGGCCGAGCTCGTCCAGCAGCCGCTTCGCCGCCGCACCGATCTCCGGCCCAATTCCGTCGCCGGGGAGGAGCACGATCTCGGCGCGGACGGCGCTCACGCCGGCCGTACCGCCTCGATGTTGAGCCGGACGTAGTCGAGCGTCACCGGCTCTTCGGAGCGCTCGAGCACTGCCCGGACGAACGGATCGCGCTTCTCCTGTGGCAGGTAGGAGAGATGCGGGCCCAGGGTGACGGTGCGCATGAACTCGGACGGCTTTTCGGGGGTGATCGGCTTCGGCTCGAGCCAGCAGCGGATCTCGGTGAAGCCAGCCGCGGCGAGACGTTCCTCGGTCTCTTCCGCACCCGCGAAGTTCCAGATGATCTCCATCCCCTCGAAGTGAGGGAGGAACTCCGGGCTGGTGGCCACCTCGGCGATTGCTCGAGTGTGAGAGGCGACGTTGCCGGCCCCGCCGCATTGGGCATGGAGGCGTCCCCGTGGCTTCAGTGCGGACTGGATGCGCCGAAAGAGGTTCTCGTGGTCGACGATCCAGTGGAAGGTCGCGGTCGAGAAGACCACGTCCACGGGCGGATCGAGCTCGAGCTCGGCAAGGTCCGTGAGCAGGTAGTCGGCCGACTCGCCGAGGTTCTGGCGCGCCTTCTCGATCATCGACGGCGACCCGTCGGCGGCGATCACGCGCCCGCTGGAGACCCGCTCGATCAGCTTTTTCGTCACCCGGCCCGAGCCGGCGCCGGCGTCCAGCACGGTCTCATCGCCGGCCAGCTCCAGCCGTTCGAGCACTTCGATCCCCCACTCGTACTGGGGATCCGACACGCGGTCGTAGGTCTCGGCATCCCAGTCGAGCGGGCCCTCGTTCATCGGGGCAGCGTCCACGTGGGCGCTCACAGAGCGGTCGTCACGGGTCCGCGCGTCCCGCCCTCGCCCGCCTCGAACGCGTCGATCGTCTCCGCCCGGCGTTCGGTCATGGCGATGTCGTCGAGCCCCTCGAGCAGCCGGTGCTTGATCTCCTGGTCGATCTCGAACTTGAAGACTCCGTGCGACGGCGCCTCCTCCGCTTCGCGTCCGGGGGCGCCGGCGGCGCAGTTGACGGTCTGGTCGTCGAGGTCGATCCGGGCCTCGCCCGCCGCAGCGACGGCACGGCATTCCTCCTCGGCCAGGATCACGGGAAGCAGTCCGTTCTTGGTGCAGTTCGAATAGAAGATGTCCGAGAAGGAGGGCGCGATCACGGCCTTGAAGCCGTAGTCGGCCAGCGCCCAGACCGCGTGCTCGCGGGAGGAGCCGGAGCCGAAGTTGCGGCCGGTGACGAGGATTGGGTGCGGTTCGAGCGCGATCTCGCCGGAGCGGAACCAGTCGTAGAAGAGGAATTCGCCGAAGCCGGTGCGCTCGATCCGCTTCAGGAACTGCTTGGGAATGATCTGATCGGTATCGACGTCGGCGCGGTCGAGCACCGCGACCTTGCCCTCGATCACCTCGAACGGCTGCATCAGCTCCACTCCCTGATATCGACGAAGTGACCCTCGATCGCCGCGGCGGCCGCCATCGTCGGGCTCATCAGGTGGGTGCGTCCGCCGGCACCCTGGCGGCCCTCGAAGTTTCGGTTGCTGGTGGAGGCACATCGCTCGCCCTGGGCGAGGATGTCGGGGTTCATTCCCAGGCACATCGAGCAGCCGGCGCCCCGCCACTCGAACCCGGCCGCGCGAAAGACCTCGTCGAGACCCTCCTGCTCGGCCTGGCTCTTGACCTGCGCGGAGCCCGGCACGACCATGGCGCGGACCGAGTCGGCGACCTTCTTACCTTCTACGGCGCGGGCGGCCTCCCGCAGGTCGGAGATCCGCGAGTTCGTGCAGGAGCCGATGAAGACGCGCTCGGGGCGGATCTCCTTCATCGGGGTGCCCGGCTTCAGGTCCATGTAGGCAAGGGCTCGTTCGGCGGACTCGCGATCGGCAGGCGAGTCCATCCGGGTGGGATCGGGGACCTCGCCGGCAACCTCGACCACCATGCCGGGAGTCGTACCCCAGGTCACCATCGGCGAGATCTCGGAGGCGTCGATCTGCTCCTCGCGATCAAAGCCGGCACCGTCATCGGTGGGCAGCCGGCGCCAGCGCGCGACGGCGTCGTCCCAGTCGGCGGGGACCCCGGGCCGCCCCTGCATGTATTCGAAGGTCGTCTCGTCAGGGGCGATCATGCCGGCGCGCCCGCCGCCCTCGATCGTCATGTTGCAGATCGTCATCCGCTGCTCCATGGTCAGCGCCTCGATCGGAGGACCGGCGTACTCGACGGCGTGGCCCGCCATGCCGCCGGTGCCGAGACGGCCAATGGTCGCCAGGATCAGGTCCTTCGAGGTGACGCCTTCGGCCAGCGCGCCCGAGTAGTTGATCCGCATCGACTTCGGCTTCCGCTGGACCAGGCACTGGGTCGCGAGCACGTGCTCGACCTCGGAGGTGCCGATCCCGAAGGCAAGCGCACCGAAGGCGCCGTGGGTCGAGGTGTGCGAGTCGCCGCAGACGATCGTCATCCCGGGCTGGGTCGCGCCGAGCTCCGGGCCGATCACGTGGACGATCCCCTGCCGGTCGGAGCCGAGGGAATAGATGGGAATTCCGAACTCCTCGCAGTTGCGCTCCAGCGTCTCGACCTGGACCCGGGAGAGCTCATCGGCGATCCGCCTGGCGACGTCGGTGCCGTCGGTGGGCACGTTGTGGTCGGCGGTGGCCAGCGTCTTGTCCGGCCGCCTCACCTTCCGGCCTTCGAGACGCAGGCCCTCGAACGCCTGCGGAGAGGTCACCTCGTGCACGAGGTGGAGGTCGATGTAGATCAGCTCCTCGGCGACCTCGTGCTGCTCCCAGATCTTGTCGAACAGTGACTGCGGGTTCATGGGACGGTGGGTGATGACCTAGGACCTTCGCAGGCCGGCGGCGACAACCGCCAGGAGCTCGGCCTCCCCGTCACCGGGGTTCTCGAAGTGATGAGGCAGGTCGGCGTCGAAGGTGACGCTGTCGCCCTCCCCGAGGGCATGCCGTGCGCCGTCGATCACCAGCACCGGCGAACCGGCGAGCACGACCGCCGTCTCGCGCGCACCGGGCTCATGCAGGGGCGGGTCGTCGGGGCCGCCGGTTGCCGTCCCCGGTGCCAGCTTGTGGGCCGAGACGTCTGCCCGTTGCCCCGGCAGCGGCGGGGTCAGCTCTTCGACCGCGTGACCGCCGCGGCGGCGCTTGCGCCGCTCGGCGCGACGGATCACGACGACATGGGGTTCCTCGTCGAGGCGCAGGAGCTGGGAGAGGGTGAGCTCGAGCCCGGCGGCGATCTTCGCGGCAAGCGCCAGGGTCGGACTGGTCTCACCGCGCTCGACCTGGGAGAGCATCGGCGCGCTCACCCCGCTGCGCTCGGCGAGGTCGCGCAGGGACAGGTCCATCGCCTCGCGCAAGGCGCGGACCCGGACACCGACGGCCTGCGCCTCGGCGGCGTCCGGCGCATCCTTACTAGGGGTGGAGGCTGTCTTGACGGCCATTGCCGTACAAGATAACAGACGAACGTATGCTAACGACGCTGCTGTGTGGGCCGGATCAGGATCTCGTTGACGTTGACGTGCGGCGGGCGCGACACGGCGTAGAGGATTGCGTCGGCAATGTCCTCCGCCTGCAGCAGGTCGCCGATCTCCTCGCGCATCTTCTCCGTCGCTTCGACCACCATCGGGTTCGTGTTGTGCCCCTGGAGCTCGGTCTCTGTGAAGCCGGGCTCGATCACGGTGACGCGGATGTTCGAATGGAGACCCTCCTGCCGCAAGGCCTCGGAGAAGCCGGTGACCCCGAACTTGGTCAGGTTGTAGACGCCGACTCCCATGCTGGCCTGGCGGCCGGCAACCGAGGAGACGTTGACGATGTTCCCTCCGCCCGCTTCCCGGATCAGGGGCAGGGCCGCCTTGGTGCAGTAGACGAGCCCCAACGCGTTCACCTCGATCATCGTTCGCCACTCGTCCCCCTCCTGTGCTTCGAGCGGCCCGAGCAGCATCACCCCGGCGTTGTTGATGAGAATGTCGAGCCCGCCGAGATCGTCCGCTGCCTTCTGCACGAATCCCTCGGCGTCCTCCTGGTTGCTGACATCGGCCTCGAGCGCGGTCGCTGTGCCGCCGCCATCTTCGATCTTCTTTGCCAGCGCTTCGAGCCGGTCGGCACGCCGGGCCCCGAGCGCCACCTTCGCGCCCTCGCGCGCGAAGGCGAGCGCGGTCGCTTCGCCGATGCCCGACGAAGCTCCGGTGATTGCTGCCCGGCGTCCGTCTAGCGAGCCCACGCCAGTCCTATGCGACCGGTTCCAGGACTACGACGGGGATGCGACGTTCGGTCCGCCGCTGGTAGGACTTGTACGGCCTGTAGGCCTCCACCATCTGGGCCCAGAGCCGCTCCCTCTCCTCCCCCTCTGCTTCCCGGGCCCGGACCCGGCGCTTCTTCCCCTCCCACCAGGCGTTCGTCTCGGGATTTGCCATCAGGTTCAGGTACCAGGCGGGGTGCTTCTCGACGCCGCCCTTGGAGGCGATCACGACAATGTTGTCTCCGTCGGCGGTCGCAATCAGAGGATGAGTCCGCTTCTTGCCGCTCTTGCGACCGACGTGCTCGACCAAGGCGACCGGGGCGCCCATCGACTTCTTGCCGATCCGCCCGCGCGAGAGCTTGTAGGCGAGGACGTGTCCACGCGTCCCCACGTTCCAGATCCTCCAGAACGGGGAGTCCGCCTGGGGCGCGTCAGGGAGCTTCACGCGGCGGAGTCTATGGCCCGGGCGTGCGCTCGGATGCGGCGTCGGCGGTCGCTGCCTCGGCTTCCTGGACGGCGGCGCCGTCGAGGGCGTTCGAAAGTGCCCTGAGGTAGGCCCGCGCCGAGGCCTCGATGATGTCAGTGGCGACTCCCTGGCCGCTGGCCAGGTTGCCACCGGCACGAAGCATCACGGTCACCTCGCCGAGCGCGTCGTCGCCGCCGGTGACGGCGCCGACCCGGTACTCGCGCAGATCACACTCGACTTCGACCGCCTTCTGGATCGCACCGAAGACGGCGTCGACCGGTCCGTCCCCGGAGGCCTCGCCGGTGACTTCGTCGCCGCTGTCGAGCCGCACGGTGACCCTTGCGTTGGGTGCGCGTTCGGTCCCCGCCGCAACCTCGAAGCCGGCCAGCCCATAACGCTCAGCCCGCTCGCGCATCTCGTCGGACACGATCGCCTCGAGGTCGAGCGCGGTCACCTGCTTCTTCTTGTCGGCGATCTCCTTGAATCGGTGGAAGGCCTGGTTCAGGGCGTTGCCCTCGACCTTGAAGCCCAGCTCCTGCAGGGCGTCCTTGAGCGCGTGCCGGCCGGAGTGCTTGCCGAGCACGATCGCGTTCGAGTCGAGCCCAACCTCGGTCGCGTCCATGATCTCGTAGGTCGAGCGCTCCTTCAAGACGCCGTCCTGGTGGATTCCCGACTCGTGGGCGAAGGCGTTGCGGCCAACCACGGCCTTGTTGGGGGGCACGCCGTAGCCCGTGAAGCGGGAAACCATGCGGCTGGTCCGCGCCAGCTCGCGGGCGTTGAGCCCGGTGTCGAGTCCGTGCTCGTCCTTGCGGGTGCGAAGCAGCATCACGATCTCCTCGAGCGAGCAGTTGCCGGCGCGCTCCCCGATGCCGTTGACCGCGCACTCGACTTGGCGAGCGCCGGCAAGCAGGCCGGCATAGGAGTTGGCGACGGCGAGGCCCAGGTCGTCGTGGCAGTGCACCGAGACCTCGACCGCTTCGAGGCCCGGGACGAGTTCATAGAGCCGCTTGAAATAGGCGGAGTACTCCTCCGGCGTCGTGTAGCCCACCGTGTCGGGGATGTTGACCACGGTCGCCCCCTCTTCGACCGCGATCGCGCAGACCTCGGCGGTGAACTCGACATCGGCACGGGTCGCGTCCATCGGCGAGAACTCGACGTCGTCGGTGTAGCTCTTCGCGAGCGCGACAGCCGCCTTTGCCTGTCCCTTGACGTCCTCGCGCGTCGTCTGGAGCTGGTGCTCGATGTGGATGTCCGAGGTCGAAATGAAGGTGTGGATGCGCGGTCGCTCCGAGTCCTTGATCGCGTTCCAGGCGGCGTCGATGTCGGCTTTGTGCGTCCGCGCGAGACCGCAGATGACCGGTCCGTCGACGTTGCGCGCGATCGCCTCGCAGGCCTCGAAGTCGCCGGGGGATGTGATCGGGAAGCCGGCCTCGATCACGTCGACGCCGAGGCGCGCGAGCTGCTGGGCGATCTCGACCTTCTCGCCGGTGTTGAGCGAGATCCCGGGCGACTGCTCGCCGTCGCGCAGGGTCGTATCGAATATGTGGACGCGATTCGCGTCGTCCACTTCAGCTTTCTCGTTGGAGCCTTCGGGGCTCATCTGCTTCTCCTTTCCTGACCTGATCGATGACCTTGACTTCGTCTGCGGCTCGGCCGCCCAGCGCTATTCCCCCCGAAGGGGGAGGAGAAGCAGAAGCGCGAGGCTGTCGAGCCGGTGCGTCATCGAACTGCTTGGAGAGTAGCGCAGCGGCTAGGGGAACTTGACTTTTCGCTCGCAGGCGACGGCACGGTCGCGTTCGCCCGGGCCGCCGTCGCAGAGGTCCCTGCCTGGGCCTCCGAGGCAGCGGTCACGCCCTTTCCCGCCGAAGCAGTCATCGCTGCCGCCAAGTCCGACGATTCGGTCGTTACCGGAGTCGCCGACGAGGGTGTCGGAGCGTTCAGTTCCAATCAGGGTGTCGTTCCCCGGGCCGCCCGTCACGTTGCCGCGGAAGCCGAGCCCCGGGCCGTGGGTGAGCCGGTCGTTTCCCCTCCGCAGGTACACGATCAGGAAGTCGAGGTTCGATGTGCACCGGACCCGGGTCGGCTCGACCTGGGTGCAGTTCGGCGTGGCAGCAGTCACGCCGACGGTATTGATGATCTCGAGGTCCTGAGTAGAGCCCGGCGCCGGTACGACCCGGTTGATCTGCACCTGGTCGTCAAGGCCGGAGGGGTCCGTGAGGCTGAGGAAGGCGCCGATCTCGAACGGCTTCGTTTCGACCACGAGCGCCGAGGCGCCGGCGGGAGCCGACAGAAGCAGTCCCAGGCCGACCAGCAGCACGGTCGTGGCCTTCTTCGGCCGGCTCACGGGACCAGGACGACCTTGCCGACGTTCTTACGGTCGGCGATGTACTGGTGGGCGTCCCCCGCGCGGTCGAACGGAAAGGACTCGGCGACAACCGGGTTGATCCTGCCGGACTCCACTTCGGGCAGGAGCGGCTCGGTGATCCGGTCGAGTCCCTCGCGGTCCATCCAGGAGAGCATGTTGAGCCCGAACACTCCTTTGTTCTCGTTCATCATCTGCAGGCTCTTCCACCACGGCATCGTCGCGAACGGGGCGCGGACCATGCTGCTGACCGCCTTGCGCAGGCTCCGACCCTTCTCGTCCTGAGCCTCGGAGAGGCCGTACATCACCAGTCGTCCCCCCTGGCGCAGGAGCCGGTAGTCCTTGCGGAAGCTGGTGGGCCCAATGGCGTCGATGATCAGATCGACCCCCTCCCCGTCGGTGATCCGGTTCACCTCATCCTCGAAGTCGTTGTTTCGGTAGTCGATCGGGTGCTGCACCCCTTGCTCGCGAATAGCGTCGTGCTTCTGGGGGGAGGCCGTGCCGAAGATCTCCGCCATCCGGTTGCGGGCGAGCTGGGTCGCCGAGATCCCGACCCCGCCCGCAGCAGCGTGGATCAGGACCCGGTCGCCCTCGCGAAGGCTGCCCATCACGACCAGCGCCGCGAATGCGGTGGCATAGTTGACCGGAAAGGCCGCTCCCTGCTCGAAGCTCCAGTTCTCGGGCAGTGGCCAGGCCTGGTCGGCCGCGACGCAAACGAGCTCCTGCTGACCCCCGAAGCGGGTCCCGGCGAAGACGCGGTCGCCGACCTGGTGATCGGTGACTCCCTCCCCGATCGAATCGACCTCTCCGGCGACCTCGTAGCCGAGCACGCACGGCTTTTTCGGTGCATCGGGGTAGAGGCCGACGCGCGCCATGGTGTCGGCGAAGTTGATCCCGGCCGCCTTGACCGCGATCCGCACCTCGCCAGGCGCCGGCTCGGGATCGGGGCGTTCCTGGACCGCAAGCACCTCGGGCCCCCCGTTCCCGGTCACGACAACCGCTCTCATCGCGACGGGACTCTATTGCGCCAGTGCCGCTAGAGGTCGACCGCACGGCCGACCGCGAATCCCTCGAGCTCGAGGATCCGGTCGATCGTGTCCTGCCGGACCGGCGCGTCCGTGGTCAGGACCATGACCGCGTGCTCACCTCCGGCCTCGGCGCCGACGGCGGCCGAGACGATGTTGACGGCTTGCTCGCCGAAGATGGTGCCGACCCTGCCGATCATGCCCGGCTGGTCGGTGTAGCGGAACACGGCGAGGTGCTCGGCGAAGGGCAGGTAGAAGCTCTCGCCCCAGAGCGAAACGAGGTACGGCTCGTCGCGAGGACCGACGCTGGTGCCGGCGATCTCGACGTCGTCGTCGCCGGCGGAAACCGTCACCGTGACCAGATCGGTGAACTCCTCGGTGCTCGTGTCGCGCGTCTCAGCGAGCTCGATCCCCCGCTCCTCGGCCAGCGAGGGCGCGTTGACGAGGTTGACCTCTTCCTCAGTGTGTCCCGAGAGGACGCCCGCCAGGACAGCGATCCCGAGCAGGCGGGTGTCCTGCTCGGCAAGGCGACCGCGGAACTCGACGCCGACACGGGAGATCGGACCGTCGGCGAGTCCCTGCGCCAGGGTGCCGAGCTTCTCGGCAAGGGGCACGAACGGCTTCAGTGCCTCCATCTGCTCCGGCATCGCGGCGATGTTGACCGCATAGGTGACTACGCCGTTGGTGAGCGCGGCCGTGACCTGTTCGGCGGTGACGATCCCGGCCCGGTCCTGGGCCTCGGCCGTCGATGCGCCGAGATGCGGCGTCACCACGACGTCGTCGCGCGCAAACAGCGGATGCGCCTCGGGCGGCTCCGATGGGAAGACGTCGAGAGCGGCGCCCGCGAGCTTGCCCGACTCGAGCGCGTCGTTGAGCGCATCGAGATCGACCAGCTCGCCGCGCGCGCAGTTGACGATTCGCGCGCCGTCGCGCATCTTCGCGATCGCCTCGCCGTCGATGAAGTTGACTGTCTCCGGCGTCTTCGGCAGGTGGAGGGAGATGAAGTCCGAGCGTTCGAACAGCTCCTCCGGAGAGGCAACGCCGTCCACCCCGAGCTCGCGGAAGCGCTCCGGGGTGACGAAGGTGTCGTAGGCGATCACCTCCATGCCGAAGCCCTTTGCGCGGTTCGCGACGAGCTGGCCGATCCGGCCGAAGCCGGCGATGCCGATCGTCTTGCCGTAGAGCTCGGCGCCGCCGAAGCGCGGCCTCTCCCACTCCCCGCCTGACAGCGACGCGTGTGCCGCGGGAACGTTGCGGCAGAGCGCGAGGACCAGCGCCAAGGTGTGTTCCGCAGCGGCGATCGAGTTGGCCTCGGGCGCATTGGCGACCACGATGCCGCGCTTCGTCGCGGCCTCGATGTCGACGTTGTCGACGCCGGTGCCGGCTCTACCGATCACCTTCAGTCGCTCGCCTCGCTCAATCAAGTGGTCGGTCAGCTGTGTCCCGGAGCGGATCAGGATCGCATCGAATTCGCCGATCCGCTGCTCGAGCTCACCGTCGTTCCAGTCGACCCCGAGCTCGACCTCGAACTGCTCGCGCAGCAGGTCGATTCCGGGCTCGGCGATCTTCTCCTTGACCAGGACCTTCGGGCGGGCGTTCATCTCCGCATCTCCCCCACGTTCTCGACCACCCAGTCGATGCAGGCCGTGAGCGCTTCGACGTCAGGTGGGTCGACCGCCGGGAACATCCCGATTCGCAGCTGGTTGCGGCCGAGCTTGCGGTAGGGCTCGACGTCGACAATGCCGTTGGCGCGCAGCGTTGCTGCAAGGGCAGCGGCATCGATGTCCTCGTCGAAGTCGATCGTTCCCACGACCAGCGAGCGCTTTGCCGGATCGGTCACGAACGGCGTCGTGAACCCGGTGCGCTCCGCCCAACCGTAGAGGTGCTCCGAAGAGGCGCGGCATCGCCCGACGGCAAAGTCGAGGCCGCCTCCGTCCAGCAGCCACTCGACCTGCTCGGCGAGCAAGAACAACGTTGCGAGCGCCGGCGTGTTGTAGGTCTGTTCCTTTCGTGAGTTCTCGACCGCGGTTGCGAGCGACAGAAAGGCGGGCTGCCAGCGATCGGTTGCCCCGTCGAGCTCCTCGATCCGCGCCAGCGCGGCGGGGCTGAGCAGGGCCAGCCACAGGCCGCCGTCAGAGGCAAGCCCCTTCTGTGGCGCGAAGTAGTAGGCGTCGGCTTGGCCCGGGTCGAACGGCAGGCCCCCAGCGGCTGAAGTGGCGTCGATCAGGACGAGGGCATCTCCGGCCCCCGCCGGTCGCTCGACCGGGACCATGACCCCCGTCGAGGTCTCGTTGTGGGCCCAGGCGATCGCGTCGACCGTCTCGTCGGCCGCCGGTTCCGGGGCGTCGCCGGGCTCGGTCTCGACGAAGACCGGGTCGGTGAGGAAGGGCGCAGCCGCAGTCGCCTTTGCGAACTTGCCCGAGAACTCGCCGTAGATCAGATGCAGCGGGCGCTCGCGGATCAACCACGCCGTCGCGGCGTCCCAGAACGCGGTGGTCCCCCCGTTGCCGAGCACGATCTCGTACCCGTCGGGGGCAGAGAACAGCTCGGCGAGCCCGCCGCGGGCGCGCGCCACCAGGTCCCGGACCGGCGCCTGGCGATGCGAGGTGCCGATCAGGTCGGCCTGCTCTGCCAGCCTGGCGAGCGCCTCCGGGCGCACCTTCGACGGGCCGCAGCCGAAGCGGCCGTCGGCCGGCTTCAGGTGGTCAGGGATATGGGTGATGGTGGTCACCATTGGATCTTCCTCAGGGCTTCAGGCCCCGAATCGTTCGGGGCGCAGCTGCTCCACGGAGGGTAATGCTGGGACAGCCTGCACCGGGAACGAAACGGTGCGTGGTGGTCTAGCCGACCTTGTCTTCGGGATTCGGCGGCGGTGGAGGCATGGCGCGAGCCTTCTCCACTTCGAACTCTTCGTCGCTGAGTGCACCGGACTTGCGAAGTTGCTCGAGCTTCTCGATTCGGTCCAGATCAGTGTTCAGGGCGCTGCCCCCCGCGGTCAGTGCCGCTTGGGGTTGAGTGCGCCATACCTTGTTGAGGTGATGCTGGGTGAAGACGGGTCCTCCCAGCGCCAAGGTGAAGATCCACAAGACCGCCGCCAGCCATCCATTCAACCGCTCGTGGTCCGGCACCCCGGCTGCGGCCTGGGACCGCTGGACGCGCTGGCTCGTGGTCACGATCGTCCAGATAAAGGGGACGTAGACGAGACCACCGATCGTGAAGGCAACGGTCGAAAGTCCCGGGTTGTCCCCGAGCCCCTCAGTGTTCGTTGCCCGCCCCAGGTCCCGCATCTCACGGTTGATGTAGTACCACCAGAAGATCCAGTAGATCCCGATAGTGATGATGCCTAGCCCGAGGACTCCCCATTCGTTGCGGACCTTGGCCCGGGCTTGCGACCCGCCTATGAGGACTTCGTCGGCCATGGCCGGACCCTATCGAGGGCGGGACTCGAGGGGTCCGCCGGGGCTCAGGTGGACGCGGCCTGTTGCAACCGGCCCAGCTCACGGTCTTGCCGTTCGCTGGCGCGGTTGACGAACGCGATCGCGAGTACGGCCGCTACGAACAGGACAACCGAGGAGATGCCGTTGACGATCGCGCCGGCGTGTTCCAGTTCCAGGTCGTCTCTGATGGATTGACCGAAGTCGCCGGAGGGGTAGGCGGTCACGGAATCGCTGAGTACGGGATCGATGCTGATCAGCATGCTCGCGACGCCGGCGACGATGCTGGCGAGGATCCAGCCCGCCCACCACCAATGAACCAGCGGCGCGACCGTCAGTCTCGTCCAATCAGGGTTGTCTTTGGCGGCCGGATCGCCTGAGCGCCAAAGATCGTTGGCGATCTGCTTCGGCCTGAACAAGTTGAAGATCGGTATGAACCAGGCACCGATCGCCCACCCGGTCGAATACCGCAGAGGCTGTCGCACCACCGCAGGGATGTTGTTGTAGCCACGGCTGAACCAGACAAGGAAACCGATGGCCGCCGCGACCGTCGCCGCAAAGTAAAGGAGCCCACTGACCGCAAAGGCATCCTCCGCATCAAACGCTTCCTGCCTTGTCACGCGTTCCCCCGACAGCACCGCGTCGATCGTGTCCGCGTAGCTGAGCGCAATGATCAGTGAAATGAGGTTGACGACGATCGTTATTGACAGCACCAGGTAAGGGATCCAGGTAACGGGTCCAAGTGCCTTCGGCGTGACCGGCGGTCCTACGTATGGAGACCCCGGAGGGGGTCGGTCTCCTGGAGCCCGGAAGTTGGTCCAGCTGCGGCCATCCCAGTACTGAAGGCCGTCTCCACCGAGCGGGTCCGGGTACCAGCCCGCCGGCGCACGCTGGGGCGGCGGGAGGTCTGAGGACTCCACGGGCCCTAGAACTCGGTCTCGATCCAGGGCATCATCTGGCGGAGGTCCTCCCCGACCTCTTCTACCTGGTGTCCGGCCGCTTCCTTGCGCATACGGTCGAAGTTCTCTCCGCCCGCCTTGTTCTCGGCGATCCACTCTTTGGCGAACTCACCCGACTGGATGTCGGCGAGGATCTTCTTCATCGCCTCACGGGCTTCGGGACCGATGACCTTTGGTCCGCGGGTCATGTCGCCGTATTCGGCCGTGTTCGAGATCGAGTAGCGCATGCCCTGGATTCCCTTCTCGTACATGAGATCGACGATCAGCTTCAGCTCGTGCAGGCACTCGAAGTAGGCGAGGCGCGGGTCGTAGCCGGCCTCGACCAGAGTCTCGAAGCCCGCTCGCACGAGCTCGGTGGCGCCGCCGCAGAGCACTGACTGCTCGCCGAACAGGTCGGTTTCGCACTCGTCCTTGAAGGTTGTCTCGATGACGCCGGTCCGCATCGCTCCGATTCCCTTGGCATAGGCAAGGACCAGGTCGCGCGCACCTCCGGAGGCGTCCTGGTGGACGGCCATCAGCGCCGGGACGCCGCGGCCGGCTTCGTACTCTCGGCGGACGAGGTGACCGGGGCCCTTCGGCGCCACCATTCCCACGTCTACGCCGGGCGGCGGCTCGATCTGGCCGAAGTGGACCGAGAATCCGTGAGCGAACATGAGCAGGTTGCCCTCGGCGATCCCGTCGGAGATCTGCTCATTCCAGACGTCGGCCTGTCGTTCGTCGGGGAGCAGGACCATGACCACGTCGCCCTCGCTGGCGGCATCGGGGATGTCGAGCACCTTGACACCGTGCTCCTCGGCCTCTTTGCGGGAGTCGGAATCGGGGCGCAGCCCGACGACGACGTTGATACCCGAGTCCTTCAGATTGAGGGCGTGGGCGTGCCCCTGCGAGCCATAGCCGAGGATCGCGACGGTCTTTCCCTCGAGCGGAGCCAGGTCTGCGTCCGCTTCATGGAGAACTTTGTCGGTGGCCGCCATTGGCGCCGGAGGCTACCCACTCAACTGCGCCCGCAGGAGCTTGCCTCCTGAAGGTGATCGCGGAAGACGGTCGGTGAACTCGAACCGCTTCGGCACCTTGAACGACGCCAGCGACTCGGCGCAGTGACGGCGCAGGTCCTCCGGAGTCGGCGCAGCGCCGCCGCGGGCCACCACGATCGCGGTGACCATCTCCTGCCATTCGGGATCGGGGCGACCCACGACCGCAACGTCATCAACGTCGGGGTGGCGCAGCAGGACCGCCTCCACCTCCCCGGGCATCACGTTCTCGCCCCCGCTGATGATCAGCTCGCTGCGCCGGCCTGTGACGTAGAGAAAGCCGTCGTCGTCCAGGCGCCCGAGGTCGCCTGTGCGGAGCCAGCCGTCCTCACTGGATGCTCCAGGCGCCACCGCCGGGCCGCGGACGAGGATCTCGTCCTCTTCGATGCGGATCTCCGCACTGAGCAGCGGGCGGCCGGCCGATCCAAGCTTTCGCCGGGCGTCTGCCGGCGCGAGCGTCGCCACCTGGGAGGTCGTCTCGGTCATGCCGTAGGTCTGAACCACGGTGGCGCCGCGGCCGATTGCCTCCTCGAGCAGCTCGACCGGCGTCGGTCCTCCTCCCATCACGATCGCCCGCAGCCGGCTCAAATCGGCGCCCGCTTCGAGCAGGCGGGTCAGCTGGGTAGCGACCAGCGAGACCAGGGTGACCTTCCCGTCGGCGAACGCCGCCGCGACTGCGTCGGTGTCAAAGCCGTCCTGAATCTCGGCTGTGGTCCCGTAGACCAGGGAGCGGACCAGGATCATCAGGCCAGACACGTGGAAGAGGGGTACGCAGCAGAGCCAGCGGTCATCCGGCTCGACCCCCAGCGCCATCCCGGTGCCTGCGGCGCTCCACAACAGGTTGCCGTGGGTGAGGCCGACCGCCAGGGGTGATCCGGTGGTGCCGCTGGTCAGGATCCGGCAGGCGATGGGGTCCGGGCCCGCGCGGCGCGCGGTTTCAGGCTGGGCCCCTTCCTCCTCTCCCAGCCGGGGGTCGAGCGGACAGGCGACGGCGCTCAGCGAGGCGAGCGCGTACAGCCGCACCGCGTACTCGAAACCCGCGTCCAGCGAGATCACGGCTGCGTCGCCCTTCCCTATGCCCTCCTCGGCCAGCCTCTGGCCCTCGTCGCGGACCGCCGCCGCCAGCTCCGCGTAGCTGAGCGTGTCGCCGCCGGCGACCAGGGCGATGCGGTCGGGCGCCTGCTCGGCGCGGCTCGCCAGCCATTCAGCCGGACCGGGGATGGAAGCGGTCTCGCTCATTCGCAGGGATAATCGCGCCCGTGCCCGAGCCGCACAAGGACGCACCTCCCAGAGAGGACCTGTACGCGCCGATCGAGTGGTCGAACGCGGCGCCGCAGGGCGCCTACAACGACATCCTCTACGAGAAGGCCGACGGGATTGCAAAGATCACGATCAACCGTCCCGAGGTCCACAACGCCTTCCGCCCGCAGGCCCTGGCCGAGCTACGCGACGCCTTCGGGCGCGCCCGGGACGACACCGAGGTCGGCGCGATCATCCTCACCGGCGCCGGCACCGAGGCCTTTTGCTCGGGAGGAGACCAGCGGATCCGCGGCGACGACGGCTACATCGGCGACGACGAGGTGGCGGAACAGGGCATCGGACGCCTCGACGTCGGCGACCTGCACGTCCAGATCCGGCGCACGCCGAAGCCCGTGGTCGCGATGGTCGCGGGCTGGGCCGTCGGAGGCGGCCACATTCTGCACCTGGTCTGCGACCTGACGATCGCCGCCGACAATGCCAAGTTCGGGCAGACCGGCCCCCGGGTCGGGAGCTTCGACGGAGGCTTCGGCTCGAGCCTGCTCGCGCGCAACGTCGGCGCCAAGAAGGCGAAGGAGATCTGGTTCCTGTGCCGCCTCTACGACGCAGAGGAAGCCAGGGAGATGGGACTGGTGAACACAGTGGTCCCGGTCGATGAGCTCGAACGCGAGACGGTGGCCTGGTGCCGGGAGATGCTCGCCCTCTCCCCCCTGGCGCTGCGGCTGCTCAAGTCGAGCTTCAACGCGACCGAGGACGGTTACGCCGGGATCCAGCAGCTCTCCCACGACGCGACCTTGCTCTTCTACATGACCGAGGAGGGCCAGGAGGGCCGCGACTCCTTCAAGCGCGGCGAGAAGCCCGACTTCTCGAAATTTCCAAAAAGACCGTGAGAATCTGGCTGATGGCGTCGCGGCCGCGAACGCTGCCGGCCGCAATTGCGCCGGTGCTTGTCGGCAGCGCCGCCGCGTACTACCACCTGCACGGCGGAGCGATCGATCTGCTCCCGCAGCAGATCAAGGATCTGGCCGAGTCCAGCGGAGTAACCGAAGGCCTGATCGCCGATCCGAAGCACGATTTCCGCTGGGGCGCTTTTTTTGCGGCGCTCGCGGGATCGATCCTGATCCAGATCGGCACCAACCTCGCCAACGACTACTCCGACGCGCGCCGTGGCGCCGACGACGTCGACCGGCTCGGCCCGGTGCGGGTGACCTCGGCCGGCCTGGTCACCCCCCGGCGGGTCTTGATCGCCACCTGGCTCGCGTTCGCGCTCGCCATTGTTTGCGGGATCTACCTCGCCACGGTCGCCGGCCCGGTCATCCTGGCGATCGGCGCCGTTTCGATCCTGGCCGGTGTGCTCTACACGGGGGGACCGCGCCCATACGGCTACGCGGGTCTCGGAGAGCTGTTCGTGTTCCTCTTCTTCGGCCTGGTTGCCGTCAACGGCTCCTACTACGTGCAGCTCGAGGAGCTGGAGCTGCTGCCGTGGGGTTTGGCGGTGTCGGTCGGCGCCCTGGCGACCGCGATCCTGGTGGTCAACAACATCCGCGATATCGAGACCGATCGCCGCGCTGGTAAGTACACGCTGGCCGTCCGCATCGGGCTGGAGTCGGCGCGTCACTTCTACCTGGCGCTGATCGTGGTGGCCTTCCTGGCTCTTCCGATCACCCTCAACGCGAACGACGGACCCTGGGAGGCTGCGCTCGCGTTCCTGGCACTGCCGCTTGCGATCAGGCCGCTGCGCCTGGTCACGAACCGGACCGACGGGCCGGCACTCAACTCGGCCCTGGCCGCGACCGGAACCCTGCTCGGCGTGTTCGCGATTTTGGTCGGCGCCGGCCTCCTGTTGGCGTCCTGAGATGAGCATGTGAGATGAAGCTCGATCGGCTCGAGCTGGTCCGCTTCACCCTCCCGTTCCGCGAGCCATACGTGACCGCGCGGGGAGAACTGCGCGAGCGCGAGCTGCTTCTCCTCCGCCTCCATGAGCTGGGCGGGGCGGTCGGGCTCGGGGAAGCGGCCCCGCTTGCTCTCCGCGGGGGGCCCGGCATTGCCGAGATCGAGCAGCAGCTGCGGGAGCGCTGCTGGCCTCTGCTGGAAGGCGCTGAGGTTGACGTCAGCGCCCCCGGTGTTTCCAGAGCGCTCGAGGCGTGCCGGGGTCGCGGTGCCTCCCGGCAGGCGTTGGCGGCGCTCGACATCGCCCTCCACGATCTCGCCGGCAAGCTCGCCGGCCAGCCGCTGTGGCGGATCCTCGGCGGCAAGCAGCTGCAGCCGGTGCGCTGCAACGCGACCCTTCCCAGCGCCAATCCGAGCCAGCTGGGCAAGCTGGCGGAACGCTGGGCCGGCGAGGGGTTCAACACGTTCAAGCTCAAGGTCGGGGTTCCCGGTGACGTACAGCAAGTCGCGAGGGTCCGGGAGGTCGTCGGCCCCTCGGCCTTGATCCGGGTCGATGCGAACGCAAGCTGGCGGACCGACGTCGCGGTTGAGCGGCTGGAGGCAATGTCCGCACACGGGCTCGAGATCGCCGAGCAACCCGCTCCCGACCTGGCCGAGCTGGCCGAGGTCCGGCGCCGCTCCAAGGTCCGGATTGCGGCGGACGAGAGCGTGGTCGGGCCGGCTGATGCGCGCCGCGCGGTTGAGCTGGAGGCCTGCGACCTCGCGACGGTCAAGGTGGCGAAAGCCGGCGGCCTGCTCGCGGCGCTGGACGTGGCCGCCGAGCTGCCGGTGTATCTCTCGAGCGCTCTCGACGGGCCGGTCGGGATCGCCGCGGCGGCCCATCTGGCTCAGGCGATCGCGGATCCGGGTGTCGCTCACGGCCTGGCGACCTCCGCCCTGTTCGCGGACCGGATCGCGTCGCGGGAATGCACGCTCGAACGCGACCGGCTCTCTCTACCGGAGGGGGACGGTCTCGGGGTCGAGATCGACGAAGATCGGCTCACCGCCCGGCGGGCATAGGCTGCCCACGGTGGACTCGACCAACGCCAACACCGCGCTTGCCTCGGCGCTGGTCGAGGAGCTTGGGCGTTGTGGCGTCCGGCACGCCGCGCTCGCGCCGGGCTCGCGTTCGACCCCGCTGGCGCTGGCGCTGTGGCGAGAGGCGGCGATCGAGGTCAGCGTCCACATTGACGAGCGCTGCGCGGGATTCTTCGCGCTCGGGGCCGCGCAGGCAGGCGGCGCGCCGGTCGCGGTTCTGTGCACCTCGGGTTCGGCAGCGGCGAATCTGCACCCGGCAGTGGTCGAGGCCGACGAATCGGCGGTGCCGCTGATCGTGCTCACCGCTGACCGTCCCCCGGAGCTGCGTGGGATCGGTGCCGGCCAGACGATCGACCAGGTGAAGCTCTATGGCTCGGCGGTGCGCTGGTTCTGCGAGGTGGGAACCCACGACGCGGACGACGACGGCTTACTCCACTACCGCTCCACGGCCTGCCGGGCCTACGCCGCGGCGGCTGGCGACGCCCGCCCGGGACCCGTTCACCTAAATCTCTGTTGGCGGGATCCGCTCGGGCCCGAGCCTGTCAAGGGCGATGTCACCGCCGAAACTGAGCTGGCGCTGGAGGGACGCGGCAACGCCCCGTTGACCTCGGTCGAGTCGGCGGCTCCTCCCCCCTCGCCGCGGCAGCTCGATGACCTCAGGGCAAGGATTGCCGCGGCCGAACGCGGCTTGATCCTGTGCGGCAGGCAACCGAACCCCGCGCTGGCCCCTCTCATCTCCGAGCTCGCCCGGGCAACCGGCTACCCCGTGCTGGCCGAGCCGACCTCGCAGGTCCGGCTTGGGCCCCACGACCGCTCCATGGTGGTTTCGGCCTACGACTCGATCTCCCGGGCTCGACCCGGCTCACTCGAACCCGACCTGGTGCTCCGCTTCGGCGAAATGCCGACCTCGAAGCCCCTGCGACTGTGGTTGAAGGACACCGAGGAGCTCGACCAGATCGTGATCGACTCCGGATACGGGTGGTACGAGCCTTCCCGCCGGGCGAGCACCCTTGTACGCAGCGATCCGGCCCTGACCGCGGTCGGTCTTGCCCGCGGACTCGAAGTCAACCGCGGCGGTCGCTGGAGCGGGGACTGGCTCGACGCGGACGCCGCCGCGACCGGGGCCATCGGTAACGCGCTCGGAGATCTCGACGAGCCGACCGAGCCCGGCCTGCACGCGGTGCTCGGCGAGGCCCACCGCGACGGCGACCTCGTCTACACGGCTTCGAGCATGCCGATTCGCGACCAGGAAGAGTTCGTTGCGTCCGCGGCCACCGAAGTGCTCTTCCTTGCCAACCGCGGCGCCAACGGCATTGACGGCACCGTCTCCTCGGGGATCGGGGCAGCCGTCGCCAGCGGCCGCCCGGCCACGATCGTGCTCGGCGACCTGGCGCTCGTTCACGACCTCGGCGGGCTGCTTGCCCTGCGCGAGGTCGAGACACCGGTCAGGCTCGTGGTCATCGACAACGGAGGCGGCGGCATCTTTCACTTCCTCCCCCAGGCAGGCCAACTGGACCGGGATGAGTTCGAGTCGCTGCTCGGGACCCCGTCGGGAATCGAGCCGGGCCGGGTCGCCGCCCTGTTCGGTCTCGAGCACCGGCGGCTGGGCGACCTCGCGCACGTCGCCGACGCGCTCGCGGCAGGGACCGGGCTGATCTCGATCGAGGTCGAGCGCGAACGGAATGTCGAGGTCCACGAGCAGCTCCGCAAGGCCGTTGCCGACGCACTCGACTAGGCCCAGGCGTGACCATCCAACGGAGGACAGGTGTTCGGTTTCCGCCGGCCCCGCCGGGGTACCTGCTGGGCATGGACCTCTCCCTGATACTGATCGTCCTCGGGATCATCGTCGCGTTCCTGGTCAGCGACGCGCTCGGGATCCTGATGATCGTGATCGGGCTGGTGCTTCTCGTCTGGCCGCGGATCACCGCCCGGGCCTGACGGCGGCCTAAGCGGAGACGAGCGGCAGCATTGCGCCGAGCTTGAGCTCGGTCTCGGCCAGCTCGGCGGCCGGGTCGGAGTCGGCGACGATGCCGTTGCCGGCATACAGGTGGGCGGTGCGGTCGCGCAGAAGCGCCGAGCGGATACCCACGCAGAACTCGCCGTCTTCGGCGGCATCGGTCCAGCCGATCGGTCCCGCGTACCAACCGCGGTCGATGCCCTCGATCTCGTCGATGAGCCCGATCGCCGCTTCCCGCGGCTCCCCGCCGATCGCCGGAGTCGGGTGAAGCTCTTCGGTCAGCTCGATCGCCGAGCGCGGGTCGGCGAGTTGCCCACGGATCGGGGTGGCCAGGTGCTGGATGTTGGCGACCTTGACCAGGCCCGGCTCGGGTGCCGACTCGACCCAGACGGCCATCCTGCCGAGGGTCCTGGAGATCCGGCGGACCACGATCTCGTGTTCGTGACGGTCCTTGTCGCTGTGCAGCAGCTTCTCCCCAAGGTGGTCATCGACGGCGGGATCGGCGCTGCGCCCTGTCGACCCCGCCAGCGCCACGGTTGACGCTCCGGCCCCGCTCCGGCGCACCAGCAACTCCGGGCTGGCGCCCATGAAGCTGGCTTCGGGGGTTCCGCAGCAGAAGCAGAAGCAGGACGGGAAGAGTTCCCGCAGGGCCGCGAAGACCGCGGCGGAATCATGGGCGGCGGCAGCCTCGACCTGGATCTCGCGGGCGAGAACCACCTTCTCCAGCTTCGCCTCGCCGATCCGCTTCCGCGCCGCCTCGACGAGCTGCTCGAAGTGGCTCGGCGGGTGTGGCGCCGAGATCGTTGTCCCACCCGCTGGGTGCGGGTCCGCCGGCGGCAGGTCGAGCGGCGCTTCCCCTAGCGATCCGAGCCGGCTCTCGATCGCTTCGAGCTCCGTTGACCCGGGCGCCGTCGCGACCAGGTTGACGGTGAGCAGGTGGCGGTTCGCGATTCGCAGAATCGAGACCTGAGGCAGAACCATCAGCGCCGGCGGCAGCGATGACCACTGGGGCTCGCGTCCACCCTCGGCCGCGAAGGCGAAGCCACCCGTCAGCGCCGGGCCCGCGCCGGCAGGGGCATCGGCCGGGAGCTCGATCGCCGCGTTGTGAAAGAGCCTGCGCCAGTCTTCGGCGACGTCGGCAAAGCGGCCTTCCCCGCGCGAGACCAGTTCCCGCGAGCTGCCGAGCGCCGCCAGCGCCAACCCGTCGCGGTCGGGGTGCTCCCAGCAGAACCAGCGGTCGCTCGCCCGCCGCGAGGCAAAAACGACGGCGGCGGGGTCGAGCGGCTCGATTTCGAGCGTCGCGCTGGCCAGGCCCCCTCCCCGCTCTGCCGCGCGATCGGCGGCGTGCTCGAGCAGTTCGAGCAGCTCACCGGTTTCGGTTCGGGTAATCAGTTCAGGAGTCCGGCTGAGAGCGCTGGATCGCGATCTCGCCGGTGCGAACCATCTCGAGCAGGCCGTGCGGGCGGATCATGCGCTCAAACGCTTCGATCTTGTCAGCGGAGCCGGTGATCTCGATCGTCAGGGTCTTGCGGGCCACGTCGACGACCTTGGCCCGGAAGATCTCGGCGAACTGCATGATCTCGGCGCGGCTCTCTACCGGCGCCTGCACCTTGAACAGCGCCATCTCGCGAGCGATCGTCTCGCCCG
Organism: uncultured Solirubrobacterales bacterium; assembly: GCA_963770155.1. GTDB lineage: Bacteria > Actinomycetota > Thermoleophilia > Solirubrobacterales > 70-9 > CAVYOE01. Next base: position 640,574 of record CAVYOE010000001.1, read on the forward strand.
GCTCCATGTCGCGGATCTTGATCACGTTGACCAGCTTGTGGAGCTGTTTGGTCACCTGGTCGATCGGGTGAACCGCCCCGTCGACCGTCAGGGTGATCCGCGAGATGTCGGGATCGTCGGTCGGGCCCACTGCCAGGGTGTCAATGTTGAATCCGCGGCGGCTGAACAGGCCGGCGATCCGCGCGAGGACGCCCGGCCGGTTCTCGACCATGATCGAGAGCACGTGCTTGCGGCCGGTGAGCCGGCCGGCAGCCGCGTCGAGGTCCTCGAGCTTGATCAGGTCTGGGGTTCCGGCTTCCATCACGTGGGTTCCTGTTGTCGGGTTTCCTGGTGTGGGGTCATGCTTCAGCCCACCATGTCCCTGGCCGCGGCTCCGGCCGGGATCATCGGGTAGCAGTTCTCTTCCTGGTCGACGCGAACGTCGAGCAGCACGGGCCCCTCGGTCTCGAGCGCCTCGCGCATGGCCCCCTCGACCTCGCCCTTGTCGTCGACCATCATGCCGGTGGCGCCGAAGGCATCGGCCAGCTTCGGCCAGTCGGGGCTCGGCCCCATCTCGACCGAGGAGTAGCGCTTGTCCCAGAAGAGCTCCTGCCACTGGCGGACCATCCCGAAGTAGCCATTGTTCATGAGGAAGACCTTGACCGGGATCTCGTGGCGGACGGCGGTCGCAAGCTCCTGGCAGGTCATCACCAGGCTGCCGTCGCCGGCGAGGCAGACGACGGTCTCGTCCGGGTTGGCGACCTTGGCGCCGATCGCAGCGGGAAGGCCGAACCCCATCGTGCCGAGGCCGCCGGAATTGATCCAGCGCCGCGGCTTGGCGAAGTCGTAGAGCTGGGCGCACCACATCTGGTGCTGGCCGACGTCGGAGGTCACGATCGCGTCTCCGCCGGTTGCTGCGTGCATCGCTTCGATCATCTTCTGCGGCTTGATCGTCGAGTCGCTCGAATCCTCGTAGGCGAGCGGATACTCCTTCTGCCAGGAGTGGATCCGGTCCCACCACTCGGCGAGGCGCTCCTTGTCCGGTGCGAGCGCGCGGTACTCCTTGGTCAGCTTTGGCAGCACCTGTTTGGTGTTGCCGACGATCGGAATGTGGGCCGGGACGTTCTTGGAGATTTCGGCAGGATCGATGTCGATGTGGACGAACTTCGCGCGTGGCGCGAACTCGGAGAGCTTGCCCGTGATCCGGTCGTCGAAGCGTGCTCCGATGCAAACGATCAGATCGGCCTCGTCCATCGCGTAGTTGGCCGTTCGGGTGCCGTGCATCCCCAGCATCCCCAGCCACTGGGCGTGCGGGGCCGGGAAGGCCCCGAGGCCCATCACGGTCGAGGTGATCGGCAGGTTGTCGGAGAGGACCAGCTCGCGCAGCTCCTCGGAGGCGTTGCCGTTTACGACACCGCCCCCGGTGTAGATGACCGGACGACGGGCATTGGCGAGCGCCTTTGCCGCCAGCCGGATCTGCTTGATGTTGCCCTCGGTCGAAGGCTTGTAGCCGGGCAGCTCGGGCTCATCCGTGCTCGGCGCATAGTCGATGTCGGCGCGCGAGAGGTCCTGCGGGATGTCGACCAGGACCGGCCCGGGTCGTCCCGTCGCCGCGATGTGGAAGGCGGCATGGACGTAATCGGGGATGAGGCGCGGGTCGGTGACCATGAACGAGTGCTTCACGATCGGCATCGTGATCCCGTTGACGTCGGCCTCCTGGAAGCCGTCGGTGCCGATCAGCTCGGTTCGGACTTGGCCGGTGATGAAGACAGTGGGGACCGAGTCCATGATCGCGTCGGCGATCGGGGTGACCAGGTTGGTGGCCCCGGGCCCCGAGGTCGCGAATGCGACCCCGACCCGTCCGGAGGACTTGGCGTAGCCCTCGGCAGCGTGGCCCGCGCCCTGCTCGTGACGCGCCTGGATGTGGACCAGGTCCGCGTCATAGATCGCGTCGTACGTCGGCAGGTTGGCGCCGCCGGGAATCCCGAAGATGTGTTCGACGCCCTCGGCCTTCAGGGCCTCCATAAGTGCGTCCGCTGCGCGCATGAATTCATCGTAGCGAGAGGCATGAGCCCTGCTGGCTAGGATCGCCCGCGTGAACGTCGACCGCCACGGGGGCCGCTGGGCCGTAGCCGCCCTCTGCGCGATCCTGGCGCTCGGGGTCGGGCTCCGCGTCTATTACGCGCTGGAGAAGGAGGACGGCGTCCAGGACGACTCCATTCGCTACTACTTCATCGCCCAGTCTCTCTACGAGGACGGGGACTTCGACGCTACCCAGGTCGAGCGCGACGACGCCTACCACCCCGGCTCACCCCTCTTCCACGCCGGGATCTTCTATCTGACCGGTGGCGTCAACCCGAAGGCGAGCCGCGTCGCCGCGGCGCTGCTCAGCGGGCTGATGATCCTGTTCACCTATCTGCTGGCGGCGGAGGCTCGCCTGGACCGCGGCCACGCGAGCGGGCTCCTCCCGTGCGCGCGACGGCACGCCGGCCTGATCGCGGCTCTCCTGATCGCGGTCTACCCGAGCTCGATCGATTTCTACCGCTCGCTCATGAACGAGCCGCTGGCTTCGATCACGTTGGTTGGCGCGATCTGGTCCTTCCTGTGGGCTGCGGACCGGTTCTCCGTCTGGGCCTGGCTGCTTCCGGGAGGCCTCGTCGGTCTCACGGTGATGTTCCGCCCCGAGGCGATCGTCTTCGCCCTGGCACTCGCCGCCCTGGCACTCCTGCCACCGGGGCGCCGGCGTGGAACCGCAGCGCCGGGCTTGCGGCGGCCGGAGTCTTCGTACTCGCTGCCGCGATCGTTCTCCTGCCCCGTGGACGATTCGCAACGCGCTCACGAGGACAGCTCTCCCCGGTCACCGAGGGCGGTGGCAACGCCCTCTTCATCGGCACCTACCTCCCGGGCGACGGCGATCACTTCAAGACCTACGACAAGCGGCAGAGCTGCTCGCCGACTTACGACATCCGACCCCGCGGTGCTCGAGACCTGCCGGACGGGCTACATGCTCGGCGACGTGCTCGAGGTGATCGCCGCGCGCGAGCACCCCGACCTTTCGCAGGACGAGGCCCTGAGCAAGCTCGGACGCGAGCAGCTCGCGGACGACATCACCGACCACCCGGTCGAATACGCGGGGGTCCTCGGCGCAGAAGTTCTGGAACATGTGGGGCCAGGGCGCGGCCGCCAAGCCGCGACAGGGAGGCCCCGGGTCCGTCGGCGACTGGTACCACCGCCTTGTCTGCCTGGCCGGACTGGCTGGTCTCGTCCTGCTGGTGGCCCGCCGCCGCTGGGAAGCGTGGGCCGTGGGCTCGGTCCTGGTCCTGGCGACCTTGATCGCAATGGTGCTGCTGGCGCCGCCGCGTCGAGCGGTCGACCTGCTGCCGCTGGTCTGCGGCTCTCGCCGGCTATGCGGTGGCGACTGGCTGGCCCGGGTCCCAGCGGGTGCGGGGATCGATCGCCGAGTCAATGATCCTCTCGCGGTAGCGCTCGATCGTCTTCAGCACCGAGCGGACCAGCTCGTCACCGAGCAGGTGCGGCTCGAGTCCGAGGTCGAGGAGCTTGGTGTGGGTCGGGTTGTAGTGGTGCTGCTCGAGCTCGACCCGGGGGTTCTCGACCGACTTGATCTCGACCTGCGTCCCGAGCTCACCGGCCGCGTGCTGGACCAGTTCGGCGAGCTCGGAGACGGTGAATGACTCCGTGAACTGGTTGAAGACGCGGTAGTCGCCGGCGGTCGCCGGGTTCTCGACCGCGAGCTCGACGCAGCGCAGCGTGTCGCGGATGTTGAGAAAGCCCCGGGTCTGGCCGCCCTTCCGTAGACGGTGAGCGGGTGGCCGATCACGGCCTGGACGCAGAAGCGGTTGAGCACCGTGCCGAACATCTCGTCGTAGTCGAAGCGGGTCAGCAGCCGCTCGTCGAGCGCGGTCTCGTCGGTCTCGATCCCGTAGACGACTCCCTGGTTGAGGTCGGTCGCGGCCAGGCCCCAGATGCGGCAAGCGAAGTGGATGTTGGTCGAGTCGTGGACCTTGGAGCAGTGGTAGAGGGACCCCGGGAGCTTCGGGAACGGCAGCGTGTCCTTTCGCCCTTTGTGGTCGATCTCGATGTAGCCCTCCTCGATGTCGATGTTGGGAGTGCCGTACTCCCCCATCGTCCCGAGCTTGACCAGGTGCGCTTCCGGGAAACGGTCACGCAGGCTGAACAGCAGGTTGAGGTTGCCGATCACGTTCGCCTGCTGGGTCTCGACCGCGTTTTCGCGCGAGGCCATCGAGTAGGGCGCCGAGGGCTGTTCGCCGTAGTGGATAACCGCCTCTGGCTCGAACTCGGCCACGACACGGTCGAGGAAGTCCCAGTCCTCGATCGCTCCGACCACGGGGACGATCTCCTTGCCGGAGACGTCCTTCCAGGCCGCGACCCGCTCGTCGAGCGTCGGGATGGGCGTCAGGGAATCGCTACCGGCCTTCTCGACCCAACGGCGGCGCGAGAAGTTGTCTACGACGGTGACGTCGTGGCCTTTGGCCGAGAAACGCATCGCGGTCGGCCAGCCCAGATACCCGTCACCGCCGAGTATCAGTACGCGCATGAGGCGTGGCAGGGTAGCGGTTGGGCCTGTCCTATCCTCGCGCGACCTTGCTCCTGCTCGCGGACATCCTGCCGCCTGAGCTGACTGCGCTGAGGCTCTCCGGCCTCGTGCTTGCGGTCGGCATGCTCGCCTTTGCGATCTACCGGCGGCGCGAGCTCCGCAACGCCGATGTCCTGATCCTGATCTTCGCGGCGTTCGCTCTCGCGATCGTCGCCGGCACCGAGATTCTGGACCGGCTTCTGGAGGAGCTCTCCTTCGGCCAGGACAATGGCCGCAGGCTGCTCGGTCTGGTCGTGTTCGCCGTCGTGATCATGTTCGGACTGATCGTCCGCGCGCTCTCGGAGAGCGGCCGGATGAACCGCCAGCTCTCCGCCCTGCTCGAGGGGCTTGCCTGGGAGGAGTTCCGAGAGGGCGGCATGGCCAAGAAGTTCCGGGGCAGGGTCGGGGTCGTGATCCCGGCCTACAACGAGGCCGAGAGCGTTGCCGGCGTGGTCAAGGCGATCCCCGGCAAGGTCTGCGGAGTGAAGACCGAGGTGCTCGTTGTCGACGACGGCTCGCGGGACGGCACCGGCGAGGTCGCCGAGCGCGCCGGGGCGGCCGTTGCCCGTCACGTGATCAACCGCGGGGGTGGCGCCGCCCTCCGCACGGGCTACCGCCTGATGGCGGATGCCGGGGCCGAGGTGGTCGTGACCCTCGACGCCGACGGCCAGCACCTTCCGTCGGAGATGGAGCGGCTGGTGAAGCCGGTGCTCGACGGGGAAGTCGACGTCGCCCACGGCTCGCGCGTCCTCGGGCAGGCTGAGCCGAACGCCCGCTCCCGCGAGCTGGGGATCATCTTCTTCAATCGCCTGGTCAGCCTGATCACCAGGACCAGGGTCTCGGACTGCTCCAACGGTTACCGGGCGGTGCGTGCCTCGGTTCTCCCCCAGCTGGTCCTGCGCCAGGAGCAGTTCCACACCTCCGAGTTCATGATCGAGGCGATCAAGCGCGGCATCCCGGCGAAGGAGATCCCGGTGACCGTCGCCAAGCGCACCTACGGCCACTCGAAGAAGCCGGCAGTGGTGCGCTACGGCCTCGGGTTTGCCAACGCGATCCTGCGTACCTGGCTACGTTGAGCCAATGAGAAGCGCGATTCGACGACGTGGGACCGGTATCACTGTTCTGATCGTTGGCGCTGCCGCGGCGCTCGGCGGCGCCTCCTCTGCGTTGGGTCAAGAGGTCGTCTTTTCTGTCGATGCACCCGGGGTAGTGGAGGTGGGAACCCCATTTTCAGCCTCGGCTTCGATCAGCAACGCGGCGGCACCAGGGACGATCAGCTTCAGCGATCTCGATCTGTTCCCCGCTTGCAGTACCCCCACCTCGGATTGCCTGGGGGGCACGGCAGATCCCGGCGCTTTCACGCTCGCCTCGACCGCGACTGGGATTGCGACCGGCCCCGCGACGAACTGCGCTGGAACCTGGACAGTGGCTCCGCACTCGCCGGGCCGTTTCTTGTTTTCTCCGCCAAGCCCGCCGGTTTCGGTGCCGGTCGGGTCGAGCTGCGCGATCGTGTTCACGGCGAACCCGCTCGCGCTCCCCTCTGTCGACGCGAGTAGCGCGCCGCTTACCCAGACGTTTTTCCAGCTCAATTCGCTTGTGCAGCTGTCTCCCAATCCGCCGATCTTTGCCTCGATGCACGCCACGGACGAAGTGACGGTGATCGAGGAGCCCCGACTGTCCGTCGGCCCGTCCTGCAAGGGGCGGCCGGCGACGATCGTCGGGACCCAGGGCGCTGATCGACTTCGCGGGACCGCCGGCAGTGACGTGATCCTCGCGCGGGGAGGCGACGATCACGTCTTCGGCCTTGCGGGCAGCGACCTGCTCTGTGGAGGGGCCGGGGACGATCGCCTCCGCGGAAACAGGGGGGCGGATCGGATCTTTGGTCAGACCGGTGCCGACCAGATCGAGGGCGGTCGCGGCAGGGACGGATGTAACGGCGGCGGCGGCCACCGCGACACCCAGCGCTCCTGTGAGGCACAGATCCCGCCCCGGGGTCGGTGATTCAGATTCGGGGCTGCCGGACCTCCCCGGGGTCCGGGAGGTAGAGGTCGGTGCCGCAGCGCGGGCAGACCTGGACGTAGAGCTTCAGCGTCTTGTTGCACGCGGGGCAGATCCGCTCCGGTTCGGTCTCCTCGGAGCGGTAGAGGATCACGGCCACCAGCCCGAACAGCGGCAGGACGGTCCCGACGATGAACCAGATGAAGAAGGAGCTGCCTTTGCCGCGGGCCACCAGTCCTGTGGCGAGGCCGAAGCTGAGCGCAATGATTAGCCACTGCATGCCTCCGATTGTCGCTGAGCGGGCTAAAGTGGCGGGCGGACGCAGTCGAAGGGACCGGAGAGCAGCCTGCTCGGGATTACCCGCAAGCGGAAGGGAACGGCATAGCCGACGCGATCGCCAGATCCGCGCGCAAGCGCAAGCGACGGCGCCGCAAGAAGCGGCGGCGTAAGCCCCAGGCGGCACATCCGGTTCCGGTCCAGCAGCCGGCGCCTCCGCCACTGCGCAAGCAGCAGTGGATCGTCGGCTGGGACGACAGCCGCGGGGACGGTCTGGTCCGGGCGGTTTACGACGGAGTCGAGCACGACTCCGCACAGGACCCGGCGACGATTCCGCCACGGCCGCTGCCGACACCGCAGAACCCGCCCGCACCGAAGGCGCCGCAGCCGATGGGTGTCTACTCGGGACCTTTCGGCCGGATCCAGGCGAACAGGCTGCTGTGGAGAGCCGGCTTCGGCCCGCGCCCGGGGGAGGCCGCCGGCTTGGCCGATCAGGGCCTCGAAGCCGCCGTCCACTCCCTGACCCGCACCTCCGGCTATCCGAGCTTCAGCGGCCCCGAGCCCACCGACGGCGACGGCTATCCGATCGCGCCCTACGACGCCTACGGGCACGATCACCTCTGGTGGCTCGATCGCATGGTCCGCTCGAGCCAGCCTCTGGTCGAGCGGATGGCGCTCGTCTTCCACGATTGGTTCGCGACCTCGAACGAGGCCGTCAACCAGGTACCGCTGATGGTCGGGCAGACGCACCTGTTCCGGAACCGCTGGGCCGGGTCCTTCCGGACCCTGCTGGAGGAAGTGACCAAGGACCCGGCGATGCTCGTCTTTCTCGACGGGATCTCGAACAGCAGGAACAACCCGAACGAGAACTACGCACGCGAGGTGATGGAGCTGTTCGCCCTCGGTGCCGATCGTGGCGCCTACACCGAGGACGACATCCGTGAGCTGGCCAAGGCCCTGACCGGGTGGCGCGCGGACTGGAACGGCGACGAGTGGACCAACTTCCGTTACGACGCGAACCGGCACAGCAACGCGATCAAGTCCGTGTTCAGCTACCCGCCGTTCAACGTGGCGCCGGGCAATTGGACCTGGCAGGACGCGATCCGGCTGGCGGTCGAACACCCGATGCACCCGTCCTTCTTCGTCGGCAAGTTGTGGAGCTACTTCGTCCCGGCGGCGCCATCGGAGAGCACGATGAACGCGCTGACCTCCCTCTACACGTCCAACAACTACGAGGTGCGGCCGGTGCTGGAGGCGATCCTCATGCACCCGGACTTCTACGAGGGGCCGCCGATGGTGAAGCCGCCGATCGTCTACCTGGCCGGGCTGATGCGCTCGAGCGGCACCTACGTCAACAGCGAAGATTTCATCTGGGTCTCGAGCGACATGGGGCAACAGCTCTTCTACCCGCCCAATGTCTCGGGCTGGGACGACCAGCGCTGGCTCGACACAAACACGATGCGCGGCCGCTGGGAGGCTGTGCGCGAGGTGCTCACCCGCCACCACGCGGACCCCTGGAACGCCCCCTACGACCCGGGCGAGGAGCCTGGCCCGGCTTTCAACCGCGCGCTCGGCGTCTGGGACTACCCGCCGCTGCGCGCCGAGCACCACTCGGAGATCAACCAGTTCGCCCACAACGCCTTCGGCAGCCTTGCCGATTGGCAGAACGGCCCGTACCGCGCGCTGCGCCAGAACGCGCTGCTGCAGCTGATCGCGGTCTGCCCCGACCTGCACCTGAGCTGATGGCCCACAACCACTGCCACTGTCGCGATTACTCCCGCTCGCAGCTGCTGCACACCGCCGCAGCCCAGGCCGGCAAGGGCCTGCCCACGATCGAACAAGGGATGCCCACCCCGGCGGGCACCGGGCTCTCGCGGCGCTCATTCATCCTGCGCAGCGCCGGGCTGGTCCTCTCGGTCTACGGGGCGTCGAAACTGCCGTTCGAGGCACTCGAGGAAGGGATCGCGAACGCAGCTCCGCCGACCAACCGCGTCCTGGTCTCCCTCTTCTTCGACGGCGGCATCGATTCGCTCAACGTGCTTGCCCCGATCAACGATCCGATCTACCACGACAAGCGCCCGAACCTGGCCCTCCAGAGCGGCCTCGTGTACGGCGACGCGGCGAACCCCACCAGCGGCGCCGGCCAGCTCTTCTGGCACCCGAGCGCGGGAAAGCTCGAGACCCTGCGGGGCGAGGACAAGCTCAGCGTCTTCCCGGCGATCGGCTACGACGACGCCAACCAATCCCATTTCACCTCGCGCCATTTCTACGAGATCGGTGAGGTCGACGTAGGGGCCAACACCGGCTGGCTCGGCCGCTACATCGACCAGTACGGCAGCGCCGACAACCCCCTCCAGGGCCTGTCGCTCGACTACGACCTCTCCCCCTCACTCGCGACCGCCAACCATCCGGTCGCCGCGGTCGCATCGGTCACCAACTACGGACTTCCCTCGTGGGCGGACTACGGCGAAGTCGAGGCCAACATGTACGGCTCCTTCGCCGACTTCGGCGCGGTCGCGTCGGATTCGCCGGCAATGACCCAGGCGCGGCGCGCCACCACCCAGACCGCGCAGCTGCGCGAGGAGCTGGCCGGATTCGGCAACCTCGGCACCGATCCGGCCGTGAATGCGCTTTACCCGCCGAACACGGAGCTCTCGCGCCAGCTGAAGTCGCTCGCGGCGCTGATCGCGGCACCCAATCTGAGCGTGCAGTGCATCACCTTGAACGCGACCGGCGGCTATGACACCCACGCGAACCAAACAGGGACGCTGGCCTCCAACCTCCAGCGGACCTGCGACGCAGTGTTCGCCTTCCAACGCGACCTCGAGCAGCGTGGGCTCGACGACCGCGTCCTGGTCAACATGTGGAGCGAGTTCGGCCGGCGGCCGAACGAGAACGGCTCCGGCACCGACCACGGTGCGGCAGGCCTTGCGTTCGTGGTCGGTAAGCACGCCGGCGGCACCATGATCGGCAACTTCCCCGGTCTCACGAACCTCGACGAGGACGACAACCTCGTCCACACCAGCGACTACCGCGCCATGTACTGCACCCTGCTCGAGAACTGGCTCGGAGTCGGCGACGCCAGTCTGATCATCCCGGGCGGCGCCACGCTCCCCCGCTACTCGGGGCTGATCGACTGATGCGCAAGGCGCTCGCAGGGCTCGTTTCCCTTGCCGTCCTCGCCGTCGCCGCTGTGCCCAGCGCCGGCGGTTTCGCCGCCGACATTTCCGGCGGGGATGCGGCGGCAACGGCAGCGAAGAAGAAAAAGAAGTGCAAGGGCAAGAAACGAAAGACTCGCCGCTGCCGCAGGCGAGCCGCCGGCAGTCCCGCCACTCCCGGCACCGTTCCCGATGACTGCACGCCGGCAAGCGCACCCGGGAGACTGGCCGTGTTCGAGGGAACGCCGACCGAGTTCCAGATCAGGCTCTCCCGCAACCCGGTCCGCTGCGGTCATCTGATCGTCGAGCAGCAGAACCAGGGCGAGGACCCGCACGACCTCCAGCTCGAGAAGAGCGGCGGCGCCTCATACGGCTTCCCCGAGCTCGCTCCAGGCGGGATCGCGCGCAAGAACGTCTACCTGGGCAAAGGAAGCTGGACGCTCTACTGCGGCCTCGAGGGACACCGTGCCCTCGGCATGGAGCGGACCCTGACCGTCGACTAGTCGGCCGCGGCCTTGGTGGCCGAGCCGGGCTCTGCCACCGGGCGGTGGCTGCCCCCCTGTGCATAGGTCTCGCTGGAGAGGGGCCGGGGATGGCCGATCGAGCCGACCTCGGAGACGTCGCGGCGAAACGGAAGGCTGACCGTCCAGTCCATGATCGCGCGGAGCTTGCGGACCGCGCCCGGGATCTGGCTCAGGTGGTAGCTGCGGGCCAGCCACCAGGCCAGGAAGCCGGAGAACGTGTAGCGCCCGATCCGGCCGACGGCCTTGTAGCGGCCGAGGTTGACGAAGGCGGTCGAGCTCTTGTAGGTGAAGCGTTGTCTCTCTCCGACTCCGAGCTCGGCCGCGATGTTCTGGGCCGCGACCTTGGCCTGCCGGATCGCGTGCTGGGCGGTCGGGGGTGACGTGCCGCCGCCGGGCTCGGGCGCCGCGGCACAGTCGCCGAACGACCAGACGTGCTCGCTGCCCTCGACCCGGAGCTGGTCGTCGACCTTGACCCGGCCCCGGTCGTCGAGCGGAACGCTCAGGTGCTCGAGGCTCGGATGCGGCCGGACGCCCGCGGTCCACACGACTGTTCGGGTGGGTAGGACCTCTCCGGTGGAGAGCCTGACGTTGGTCGCCTCGACCGACTCGAGCGTGGTGCCGAGGCGGATCTCGATCCCACGGCCGCGGAGCTCGCGCATTGCGTACTCGGCCAGCTTCAGGTCGATCTCCGGCAGGACCCGTTCGGTTGCCTCGACCAGGACCCAGCGCATCCCGTGCAAGCGCGCACGGGGGTAGCGTGCCATCGCGTCCACCGCGAAGTCCTGAAGCTCTGCCAGGGCTTCGAGGCCCGCGTAACCGCCCCCGACGAAGACGTAGGTGAGCAGCTCCTCCCGGCGAGCCGGGTCCTCACTCGCGTTGGCCGCCTCCAGGGTCTCGACCACGTGGTTGCGGAGCCAAATCGCGTCGGCAAGGCTCTTGAACCCGATTGCGTGGCGATCCAGGCCCGGCACCGGGAGCACCCGCGAGACCGACCCCACCGAGAGGACCAGCTGGTCGTAGCGGAGCTCCTCGCTCTCACCATCGTGGGTTCGGAGCTCCACGGTGCGGGCGCCGGGGTCATGTGCGGTGACCGCCCCGATCCGGAGATAGGTGCGGTCGAGGATGTCGCGGAGCGGCGTCGTCACGTGCCGCGGCTCCAGCGTCCCGGCCGCGGCCTCCGGCAGGAACGGCGTGTAGAGAACGAAGTTGACGTCGTTGACGAGAACGAGGCGCGCCGATTGAGTCGGCAACAGGTGCTCCAGCCGCCGCGCGCAGGTGGCTCCCGCAAATCCACCACCGGCGATGACGACGTTCCAGGCCATGACCGCAGTATGCCCGAACCGTTCCGCTTGTAACAGGTTGTTACAAACTCTCGCCCACGCTGCCCGGGCGCCGCGCGGGTACTAGCCGGCCGAGATCTTCTCGCGGATCAGCTTCTGGACCTCGCTGCCGTCGGCGCGGCCCTTTGTCTCCTTCATCACCACGCCCATGATCCGGCCGATCGCCTTGTCGTTCCCCGACTTCACCTGCTCGACTGCATCGGGCTCAGCCTCGATCGCGGCTTCGACGATCTGCTCGAGCTCCTCCCCGCCGGCGGCGGCAAGCCCCTCGCGCTCGACGATCTCCGCCGGGTCTCCACCCTGCCGCACCAGCGAAGCGAGCACCTGCTTGGCGGCGCCCCGGCTCACCTCCTTGCGCTCGACCATCGCGGCGAGCGCGGCCACCGCGGCCGGCTCGGCCTCCGACGCGGCCAGGTCTTCGATCTCGGCCTCACGCAATGCCGCGGTCAGGTCGCCGGTGATCCAGTTGGCGAGCGACTTCGCGCCGACCTCCCCACCCCCCTTCTCGGCGGACTCGAGGGCCTGCTCGAAGTAGTCGCCGAGTCCGTCACTGAAGGCGAGGGTCGCCGCGATCTCCCGGGAGAGATCGTGATCCGCCGCGTAGCGATCGCGGCGTTCCGCCGGCAGCTCCGGCAGCGCCTCGCGGGCCTCGCTGATCATCTGCTCGCTCGGCGCCAGCGGCACCAGGTCCGGCTCGGGGAAGTAGCGGTAGTCGTGGGCCTCCTCCTTCGAGCGCAGCGGGGTCAGCGACCCGTCCGAGGGGTCGAAGTGGAGCGTCTCCTGTTCGACCTTGCCATCCGACTCGAGGATCTCCTGCTGGCGGGCGATTTCGGCTTCGATCCCGCGCTCCAGGAAGCGGAACGAGTTCATGTTCTTGAGCTCGGCCTTGACGCCGAGCTCCTCGGTACCGGCGGCCCGAAGCGAAACATTGGCATCGACACGCAGGCTTCCCTCCTCCATGTTCACGTCCGAGACTCCGATCCGGCGCAGCGTGGTCCGCAGCAGCTGCGCCCACTCGCGCGCCTCGGCGGCGCTGCGCAGGTCGGGCTCGGTGACGATTTCGACCAGGGGAGTGCCGCCGCGGTTGAAGTCGACCAGCGAGGCCCCGGAGCCGTGGATGCGGCCGGACTCCCCGACGTGGATCAGCTTCGCCGCGTCCTCCTCCAGGTGGGCCCGGTGGACGCGGACGTCGCCGAGCTGTCCTCCCGAGGCAAGCGGGATGTCGTACTGGCTGATCTGGTAGCCCTTCGGCAGGTCGGGATAGAAGTAGTTCTTGCGGTGAAAGATCGATCGGGGCGCCACCGAGCACCCGAGCGCCGCCGCGATCATCAGGCCGAAGCGGACCGCCTGCTCGTTGGTGACCGGCAGCGTCCCCGGGTGCCCGAGGCAGATCGGGCAGGTGTGGAGGTTGGGCTCGTCGCCGAAGGAGAGCTCGCAGGCACAGAACATCTTGGTTCGCGTCTTCAGCTGGACGTGGATCTCCAAGCCGATCACCGCCTCGAAGCCGGACATCACTCGGCGGGCCTCGCGTCGAAGCCGATCGCCTGCTCGAGCGCATAGGCGGCGTCGAGGATCTTGTTCTCGCTGAAGGCCGGGCCCGCGATCTGGAACCCCACCGGTAACGCCGGCTGCTCGGCTTCGCTTCCGCCGCCGCCGGGTTCGGCAAGGCCGGATGGAATCGAGATCGCCGGGATGCCCGCCAACGGCATCGGCACCGTGCAGTAGTCCGAGAGGTACATGGCGAGCGGATCCGCGGTGCGCTCGCCGAGCTCGAAGGCGACAGTCGGCGAGGTCGGGCTGACCACGAAGTCGAACCGCTCGAAGGCGGCATCGAAGTCGGCGGCGATCTTGGTCCGAACCTTCTGCGCCTGCCCGTAGTAGGCCTCGTAATAGCCGGAGGAGAGCGCGTAGGTGCCGAGCATGATCCGGCGCTTCACCTCGTCGCCGAAGCCGTCGTGGCGGGTCGACTCGTACATGCCGGTGAGGGTGTCGTCTAGGTCGCCGGGCTCGGTCCGCTTCCCGTAGCGGACGCCGTCGTAGCGCGCCAGGTTGGCCGAGGCCTCAGCCGGAGCGATCAGGTAGTAGGCCGAGATGCCGTGCGGGGCGTGAGGAAGCTCCGTCTCGGCAACCTCCCCTCCGAGCTCCTCGATCTTGGCGACGGTGGCCTCGAAGCTCTCCCTCACTCCGGGCTCGATCCCTTCCGCCTCGCCGGCCAGCTCCACCGGGACCCCGAACTTGAGCCCCTTCAGGTCCTGACGCTGTGGCAGCTCCACCCCGCCCTCGATCCCGACGGAGGTCGAGTCGAGCTCGTCGCGTCCCTCGAGCACCTTCAGGAGAAGCGCGGCGTCGGTCACGTCGCGGGTGAGCGGTCCGCACTGGTCCAGCGAAGAGGCGAACGCGATCATCCCGTACCGCGAGATCGCGCCATAGGTCGGCTTCATGCCGACGATCCCGCAGAGCGATGCCGGCTGGCGGATCGAGCCGCCGGTGTCGGTTCCGATCGCCCAGGGGGCGAGCCGCCCGGCGACGGCCGCGGCGGAGCCGCCGGAGGACCCGCCCGGAACCCTGCCGCGGTCCCAGGGATTGAGCGCGGGGCCGTAGCCGGAATTCTCGTTGGAGGAGCCCATCGCAAACTCGTCCATGTTGGTCTTGCCGAGGACCCGCGATCCGGCCTCGTGCAGCTTGCGCACCGCCGTCGCGTCGTAAGGCGGCCGGTAGCCCTCGAGGATGCGGGACCCGGCAGTGGTGGCGACCCCCTCGGTGCAGAAGATGTCCTTGACCGCGATCGGCACCCCGGCGAGCGGTCCGCCGTTCGCCTCGGGCCGGTCTTCGCTCACCTGGAGGTAAGCGTTGAGCTCGTCACCGCGGGCGGCGTCCAGATAGGCGTCGAAGTACTCGTCGGCCGAGAGCTCGCCGGCCTCGATCTTGGCGATCGTTGCCGCGACCGTCAGCTGCAGAAGCTCGGTGCTCACGCCTGTGGCGAGGGCACGCGGAAGGCGTTGTCGTCCGGGTCCGGCGCGGGCTCGAGCGCCCGCTCCCGCGGCAGGCTCTCGCCGGGCTCGTCCGGGCGGAGGACGTTCTCGAGCTCGACCACGTGGCTGGTCGGCTCTACACCGTCGAGCTCGAGCTCGGAGATGCGCTCGACGTGCTCGAGGATCGAGCTGAGCTCGCTGGACATCCGTTCCACCTCGTCGTCGCTCAGCTTCAAGCGGGCCAGCCGGGCGACGTGGAGGACCTGGTTGCGGTCGATCACGGCGGTGATTCTAGGTGGCCGGTGCGGGGTGTCCGCTGACGCAGCCTCACGCAGTTAGGATCCCGCCGCGATGACGGGACAGAAAGCGGAGCGCTTCGTCGTCACCAACCTGCGCCTGCTGGCGATCGGGTTCGCCCTCACGGGCTTCTTCTTCCTCGCCTGGCCCGACGGGACGCTCGACCGGCTGACCGAGCTCGGCGGCCACTTCGGAGACTTCGCCGACCCGCCCGAGACCGACCAGCGGCTGTGGCTCTCGCTCGGTTTCGCGTACATGGTCGTGATCACCGGGCTCGCCCTGGTCGCCGCGGCCGATCCGGCGCGCTACCGGCCGATGCTGCTGGTGCTGGCCGCGGGCAAGGCCGCATCCTCGGTGACCTCCTTCGTCTTCTTTGCCCAGGACGACGTCTTTGCCTATCTCCTCAACGGCATCGTCGACGGTTCGCTCGTGTTCGCCTCCCTCTTCCTGTGGTCGCTCGCCGGCCGGGTCGAGGACGCAGCGCCCGGCTGAAGGAGCGCGCCGGGGCTCGCGGCAGCCGAGCAGCGGACTCTGCGGGCCATCTGCGAGGCGGTCGCGCCGGGCATTGACGGATTACCCGCGGCCGAGCGGGAGATCCCCGCCTCCGTGCCGGTGGCAGAGCACCTCTCCACCCTGCCCGCACGAACCCTGCGCATCGTGCGCCTGGCGTTGCGGGTGTTCGAATGGCTGCCGTTCCCCTGGCGGTTCAGCCGCATGAGCGTCGAGGCGCGCGAGCAGTACCTGGCGAAGCTGGAGACCTCTCGGTTCTCGCTCTACGGAGACCTGCTCCTGCTGGCCAAGATCCTGGCGATGGTCGGCTACGCGCGCGATTCCAGGGTCCGGGAGGCGGTCGGATATGAGGCCCGGTGCGCGGTCCGCGCGGGTGCACCTCAGCCTGAGTCGAAGCCGCTCGGCGATCTCGAGCCGGCGGGCCCGCGGGAGGATTGCGACGTCGTCATCGTCGGCTCCGGGGCCGGCGGCGCGATCGCCGCGACCCGCCTTGCTGAGGCCGGGCTCGACGTGGTGGTGCTCGAGGCCGGCGGCTACCTGAACCGCGAGACCTACCCGCTCGATCCGCTCGAGGCGCTTCCGCAGCTCTACCGCGACGGCGGCCTCACGATCGCCGAGGGCCGGCCGGCGATCCCGATCCCGGTCGGCCGTGCGGTTGGGGGGACGACGGTGATCAACTCAGGCACCTGCTTCAGGGCGCCCGACGACGTTCTCGAGGCGTGGCGTCGTGAGGAGGGAATCGCCTGGGCCGGCGACCTGGAGGATCACTTCCGCGACGCCGAACACACGCTGGAGGTGACCAGGGTCCCGATCAAGGACATCGGCCGCAACGGCCAGCTCTGCCTCGAAGGCGCGGCGGCGATCGGTGCGAGCGGCGGCCCGATCTCACGAAACGCCGGCAAGTGCATCCAGTGCAGTACCTGCCCCCTGGGCTGCCGGCTCGACGCGAAGCGGGCGATGCATGTCTCCTACTTGCCGCGCGCAGTCGAGGCGGGCGCCAGGATTCGAGCCGGGGTCGATGTGAAGCGGATTCTGATCGAGTCCGGCCGCGCCGTCGGGGTGCGCGCCAGCACCGGCACCGGCCGCCCCTACGAGGTCCGGGCCTCCCGCGCGGTGGTCTGCGCCGGGGGAGCGCTGGGAACGCCGGAGCTGCTGCTGCGGTCGGGGATCGACGGCCCCGATCTCGGTCGCCACCTGCACGTTCACCCGGCTGCGTGGATCGGTGCTCTCTACGAAGAGGAGGTGCGCGGCTGGGAGGGGATCATGCAGAGTGCATACGTCGACGAGTGGCACGAACAGGGTCTGATCCTGGAAGCGACGTTCACCCCCCTGTCGTTCGGCGGGCAGTGGCTACCCGGCGTGGGCAAGGCGCTGCAGCGCCGCCTGCTGGCGTTCGACCATCTCGGCTCGATCGGAGTTCACCTCTCCGACCGTTCCGAGGGCCGCGTCGGCCTCGCGCGCGACGGGTCCATGCGGCTCAGTTACAAGCTCAGCCGCGAGGAGGCCAAGACGATCCAGTACGGAATCGCCCGCGCCGCAGAGATCCACTTCGCCGCCGGCGCCGTCGAGGTCTACCCGCAGGTGGGCCCGGTGACCGTGATCCCGCGCGGGAAGCTGGCCGAGTTCGAGGCCATCGACCTGAAGCCGCAGCATCTGCGGCTCGAAGCGTTCCACCCGATGGGCACGGCGCGAATGGGCGCCGATCCATCCAGCACTGTCACCGACACGGCCGGTGCGGTCCGGGGGACCGCCGGCCTGTACGTGGCCGATGGATCCCTGCTCCCCACTTCGGTCGGGGTCAATCCGATGATGACCATTCTCGCCTTTGCCTCCAACGTCGCCGAGGGCATCGCCGGGAAGCCGCGCCGGCACCGCCAGGCTGCCGGGGCGCGCGGGGAAGGCGCCTCGCGAGCAGCCGTCCCGGCCTGACGCCCCGAGGACTAGTCGGACGACCCGAGCTTGATCCGCCCGCCGGCGCGCCGGGCGCGATCGCGTCGTTGCCTGCGGCCGCTGGCGGCGCGCGAGATCTCGGCCCGCAGCGTCGTGCCCTCGGCGAGCATCGTCAGGGCGCCTCCTCCGGCGATCAGCAGGGTCATGCCGAAGCCGAGGAACAGCGCCAGGTTCCGACGGTACTCGACGTCGTCGATCTCGATCGAGGCAACGATCCGGAAGAGGAGCAGTCCGGCGGAGATCAGCCCCAGCGTCGTCACCGCGGCGCTTGCGTTGAGCGGCAGCGGCGGCCGGCGGCCCGCTGCGGCGACTACTGCGGCACTGAGGGCGCAGACGATCGTGACCGCGAGCACCACGTCGATCCGGCCGAACGCGTGCCAGGCATCGGGCGCCGTTTCGAACCCGAGCGCCTCGGGTGCGATCTCGGCCGCCGTTGGATGCTCGAACCAGACCGCCTGCATCAGCCCGAGCAGGGTCAGGGCGGCGATGGCCGAGATGATCTCGCCAGGAGTAAGCCTCTCGAACCTCAACCCGGGGAGCTGCCCCTAGGGCTGCGGCGGGAACTCGGGATCGCGCTCGCGCGGACGGCTACCCCAGTCGTCACCCGGCTCCTCCTGCATCGCCAGATAGCCGCCGTAGGTGAGCACGGCGACGAGGATCAGGCCGAGAAAGATCCCAAGACTGCGGTCCACTCCTCCTTCGCCGACCGGGTCGAGGACGCGGTAGAAGACCAGCAAGGTTGAAAGCGCGCCGAGGCCGGTGACCACCGCGCTGATCGCGATCGGCAGGCTGACCGAAGCACCCGTACCCGAGATCACGGCCATTGCGATCGCGGCAATCACGGTTAGGAGCAGGATCAGGTCGATCAGATCGAAGGCCTCAAAGGCATTGGCGGAACCTTCGCCCAATGCACTGTCCACGCTGTACCAGTTGAACAGCCACATGACGATGAACAGGGCGATCGCGGCACCGCCGGCAATCTTCTCTCCCTGGTTGAGCCTGTCGAGGTCCATCACTCTCCTTCCGTCGGGGGCGGGAAGACGCCGCGCACCCTATCCGCTCTGGGCCTGTCTTTTCGCTGCTTTGACGGTGTTGGACAAAAGCATTGCGATCGTCATCGGTCCCACCCCGCCGGGAACCGGGGTGATCACGCCGGCCACTTCGCGAGCCGCCTCGAAATCGACGTCTCCAACGAGCCCGTCATCGGTCCGGTTGGTGCCGACGTCGATCACCGCGGCGCCGGGCCGGACCATGTCAGCGCCGATCAGCCCCGGCGAGCCTGCGGCGGCGATCAGGATCTCTCCCCTGCGGCAGACCTCGGCCAGGTCCCGGGTGCGGCTGTGGCAGACGGTGACAGTGGCGTTCTCACCGAGTAGAAGACTGATCAGCGGCCGGCCGACCAGGTTCGAGCGCCCGACCACGACGGCCTCGGCGCCGGCGATCTCGACTTCCGCGCTCCGCAGGAGCTCGATCACGCCCGCCGGGGTACAGGGGACGAGCCCGGGGTTGCCGCTGGCGAGCATGCCGGCGCTGATCGGGGTCAGTCCGTCGACATCCTTGGCGGAGGGAACGCGCTCGATCACCGCGTCCGGGTCGATTCCCTCGGGCAGCGGCAGCTGCACCAGGATGCCGCTGACCTCGTCATCGACGGCAAGGGAGTCGACCAGCTCGAGCAGCTCGTCCTGTGAGGCGGACGCGGGCAGCTCGTTGTGTACGGAGCGGATCCCGACCTCCTCGCAGGCCTCGCGCTTGCGGCGCACGTAGATCGCCGAGGCCGGATCGTCCCCCACCAGGATAGTCGCGAGGCCAGGAGATGCTGCGCCGGAGTCCACCAGCTCCTGTACGTCCTTCGCGACCCGGGCCCGCACCTCGGCCGCGACCGCCTTTCCGTCAATGACGGTGGCGCTCACGAGGCCTTCTTCTTCAACGGGGCGTAGTCGGCCATCAGCTTGCGCTCGGCGCCTCCGGCAAAGCTGACCACGACGACGCCGCCGGGCTCGATCCCGGTGATCACTCCTTCGCCGAAGCTGGCGTGGACGACATCGTCCCCGGTGGCGAAGTCGGGGACCTCGGTGTTCGGCTCGGGCCGCCGTCGCTTGCCGGATCCGAACCAGCCGGTCGCGGCATCCTCCTGCTCGTCACGGACCCGCTCGAGGAGATCGTCCGGGAGCTCGTCCAGGAACCGCGACGGCAGGTTCCGGTCCCGCCCGCCGAACAGCCGCCTCTCCCTGGCGTGGGTGAGCGTCAGGCGCTGCCGCGCGCGCGTGATTCCCACGTAACAGAGGCGGCGCTCCTCCTCTTCGTCGCCCTCCTCGAGGGAGCGGGCATGGGGAAACACCCCCTCCTCGCACCCCAGCATGAAGACCGCCTCGTACTCGAGGCCCTTGGCGTTATGCAAAGTCATCAGGGTGACCAGCGAGTCGGTGTCGCGCAGGTCGTCCTGGTCGGTGTAGAGCGAGATCTGCTGCAGGAACTCCTCTACGGGTGCCAGCTCCGGCTCCCCTTCCGTCACACCCCCGACAGCGCGGTTGGAGTCGAACTCGCCGGCGACGCCGACCAGCTCCTCCAGGTTCTCGACCCGCCCTTCCGCCTCCACCGTGCGCTCGGCCTGTAGCGCCTCCAGGTATCCGGTCTGCTCCAGCAGCTGCTCGAGCAGGTCGGCGACCGGCATCGGCTCTGTCCCGGTTGCGCGCTGGCGAAGCTCGTTGAGTGTGGCGACGAATCGGCCAATCGACTTGACCGCCGCGGCGCCCAACCCGGGCACCTGGGCCGCGCCCTCGGCCGCCTCCCAGATCGTGAGTCCGGTCGTGTTGGCATGGGATGCGATGCGGCCCTGGCTCGTGTTTCCGATTCCGCGGCGGGGCGAGTTGATCACCCGGCTGAAGCTGATCTCGTCAGCCGGGTTCACGAGCAGGTTGAGGTAGGCGACCGCATCCTTGATCTCGGCCCGTTCGTAGAACTTGGTGCCGCCGATCACCTGGTAGGGGATCTCGTAGCGGACGAGGATGTCCTCCAGCACCCGGCTCTGGGCGTTGGTCCGGTAGAAGACCGCGATCTCGTCGCGGGCGATGCCCTCCTCGGAGAGGCGCTCGATCTCGCCGGCGATATAGCGGGCCTCGGCGTGCTCGTCGGCGAGCTCGACGACCTTGACCTTGTCGCCCGCTCCGGCGTCGGTCCACAATCGCTTCTCCTTGTTGGAGCGGTTGTGGGTGATCAGCTCGTTGGCCGCGTCGAGGATGGTCTGGGTCGAGCGGTAGTTCTGCTCGAGCTTGACCACGGTCGCCTCCGGGAAGTCCTTCTCGAACTCGAGGATGTTGCGGATGTCGGCTCCCCGAAAGCTGTAGATCGACTGGAAGTCGTCGCCGACCACCGTCAGGTTCTCCCGGCCCTCACTCAGGAGCTGCAACAGCCGGTACTGAACGCGATTGGTGTCCTGGTACTCGTCGACAAGGATCCACTGGAAGCGCTGACGCCATTTCGTGCGTACGTCCTCGTAGAGCTCGAGGACGTTGACGGTCCGGATCAGGAGGTCGTCGAAGTCCATCGCGTTCGCCTCCAGCATCCGCTTCTCGTAGAGCTTGAAGACGCCGGCGACCACCTCTTCCCAGGGCGAGCCCTGCTCTTCCTCGAGCGTGGCCGCCTCGACCATCGCGTTCTTCGAGTGGCTGATCCGGGCCTGCAGCCCGCGGGGAGGGAAACGCTTGGGGTCGACCTCGAGCTCCTCCATCACCCGCTTGATCATCCGCAGGGAATCCGCCTGGTCATAGATCGTGAAGCCGGACGTGTAGCCCATCCGTGACGCCTCGACCCGCAAGATCCGGGCGCAGGACGAATGGAACGTGGTCACCCACATCCGCCGCGAGACCCCGCCAACCAGCGCCTCCACCCTCTCTTTCATCTCCCCCGCCGCCTTGTTGGTGAAGGTGATCGCGAGAATCTGCTCGGGGTGAGCCTGGCGTGTCGCCAGCAGGTACGCGATCCGGTAGGTGAGCGCCCGCGTCTTGCCCGACCCCGCGCCGGCCAGGACGAGCAGCGGCCCCTCGCCGTGGGTGACCGCCTCGCGCTGCGGCTCGTTCAGCTCAGCCAGCAGACGCTCTGTCTGACCGGCCCCGGGCTCGACCGGGGCCCCGTGCTCCTCAGCCGTCTTCACGCGGCGAGAATAGCCGGGGCCCCGGCTGAGCCGGAACCGGTTCAGGTCATTCGACCGGGTTAGGGAGTGACCCCTTCCTCGGTGATCGTCTCCTCGGTTTCGGTGCCGGTTTCGGTCTCCTCGCCGGCCTCGGTCTCAGTGCCGGTCTCGGTCTCCTCCGTGGCCGAATCGTCCTCGGCCTGACCCGCACCCTCGAAGCAGGGCGCGAGGTCTTCCTCGAACAGGCTCTCGTCGTTCTCGAGGAACAGCGCCTGCATCTGCTCGTCGGAAACGTCCTCGAGCTCTCGCTCGATGCATGCCGGGTCGGCACCTTCCTCCTCGCTGCCCTCGACGAGGGTGTCTACGAACGCCTGACGATCGAACTCGGTGAACTCGACCAGCTCATCCAGCTTCCACTGATCGTCCTCGTTGGCGAACGCGATCTCGAGCGACTGGCCGTCGATGAAGCCGCCGATGAAGGCGACGTTCGCCGTCGCCGTGTCGCCGTCGACCTCGATTTCGGAGACCTCGACCGACTCCGCGACCGCCTCGTCATCCTCGGTCGCGGACTCCTCGCACGACTCGACCGCCTTCTCGGCGTCGTTCACACCCTCGGTCTGCTGGGTGAAATTCTCCGTCTGCACCTCGGTGCAGTTGGCGGGGTCCTGGGTGGTCGCCGCCTGTTCAATCGCTTCGGTGATCTGATCCTCGTCCTCGTTGTCGTCTCCCCCGCACGCGATCAGTGCGGTGGACGCCAGTCCAAGCGCGGCCACGATTGCCGCGAGTCGAAACAGCTTCATTCGAACCTCCAGTTTTGTGAGTTGGCCGCCCCGACCGGCGGCAGACGGCGCGAGTCTAGTGCTCAGCCGCCGGCGGAGGACGGGCCCTTTTTAGGGCGCAGCTCGGTGACGTCGGCCTCGCCCGTCTTCTCGCCGGTGAAGCGGTCGAGACGCTCCTCGATCCGTGCCAGGCGCGAGGAGAGCTCCTTGATCGCCTCTGCAACCGGGTCGGGCAGGTGAATCCAGTCGGTGTCCGGGCCCTCGACCGGGCGGCCCTCTACCCGGACCGGATGGCCAGGGTTGCCGACAACGGTCGTCCCGTCGGGGACATCCTCGATCACGACCGTGTTGGCGCCGACCTTGGCACCGTGGCCGACCGTTACCGGTCCGAGCAGCTTGGCGCCGGAGCCGATCGTGACGTTGTCCTCCACGGTCGGATGGCGCTTGCCGCGCTGGAACCCGGTGCCGCCAAGCGTGACGCCCTGGTACAGAGTGACGCTGTCACCGATCTCCGCGGTCTCCCCGATCACCACCCCCGCCCCGTGGTCGATGAAGAAATCGTCGCCGATCCTGGCGGCCGGGTGGATCTCGACCCCTGTCACCGCCCGGCTGGCGTAGGCAATCGTCCGCGGCAGAAGCGGCACCTTCGCGTCGTACAGGGCGTGCGAGACACGGTGGGCGAGCAGTGCCTGCACGCCTGCCCATCCGGTGAGGATCTCCAGGGTCCCGACGCTGCGGGCGGCCGGGTCGCGGTCGCGCGCCGCGGTGACGTCCCTGGTCACCTCGCCAATCACCCGCCGCAGTGTTCCGAGGCCGAGCATCAGATGTGTTGGCCTCTCATCGGTCGGTCTCTCATGGAAAGAACGGGAGCGACATGTAGCGCTCGCCGCTGTCGGGGACGATCACGGCGACCTTCTTGCCGCCGAGGTCGGCGCGGCCGGCGACATCGAGCGCCGCGTGGATCGCGGCACCGGCCGAGATCCCGACCAGCAGCCCCTCATTGCGGGCGGCGTGGCGCGCGGTGTCCAGAGCATCCTCGTCCGTGACCGCGATGACCTCGTCGATCACGGTGCGGTCGAGGACTTCCGGGACGAAGCCGGCACCGATCCCCTGGATCTTGTGGGCGCCGGGCAGCTTGCCCGATAGAACCGCGGAGGAGGCCGGCTCGACCGCCACGATCAGACACTCCGGCCGGCGCTCCTTCAGGACCTGCCCGACGCCGGTGATCGTGCCGCCGGTGCCGACGCCGCAAACAAAGGCGTCGATCTCGCCGTCGAGGTCCTCCCACAGCTCCTCGGCCGTGGTGTGCCGGTGGATGCTCGGGTTGGCGGGGTTGGAGAACTGCTGGGGCATAAACCCGTCGTGCTTGCTCACCAGTTCGGTGGCTAGGTCCACGGCCTCGCCCATGCCTCCCATCGAAGGTGTCTCGTGGACCTCGGCGCCGTAGGCACGCAGCAGGGCCGCCCGCTCCCGGGTCATCCCTTCCGGCAGGGTGAGGATGAGGCGGTAGCCGCGGGCAGCGCAGACGAGCGCCAGGGCGATCCCGGTGTTGCCGGACGTCGGCTCGACGATCACCGAGGAGCCACGTTCGATCTTTCCCGCCTCCTCGGCCGCGTCGATCATCGCGACCCCGATCCGGTCCTTGACCGAGCCGCCGGGGTTGAAGTACTCCAGCTTGGCGAGAATCTCCGCGCCGCGATCCTCGCCGAGCCGGTTCAGCTTGACAACCGGGGTCCGGCCGACGACCGATGCCGCCTCGTCACCGACGCGTGCGGATCCGCTTTTCTGCGCCGATTCCACCGGCCCAAGGTAGCCTGCCGCTGCCCCTCCCGCCGCCACGGCTCTCCCAGGATGAACCCCCTACGACGTCGCTCAGCAGCCGCTCTCGCCTGCCTGGCCTCCGTCGCCATCGGCGCGTGCGTCGGCGGTGACGACGGCTCCAGTGACGAGGACGAGATCCGCGAGGTGATCGAGCGTGCTTTCGCCACCCGGGACCCCGCCAATTGCGGCGAGGTGACTACCGACGCTTTCCTCGAGAAGTTCTACGACGGGTCGGTGCAGGCTTGCCGCATGGATGTCGAACGCGGCCAGGTCGCCGAGTCGGTCGAGGTAGAGACGATCGAGATCGACGGCGATGAGGCGAGCGCCGATGCCACTCCTGCCGGGGGCGACAGCTCCGGCCAGACGCTCGCCGTCCGTCTGGTGAAGGACGGCGATGAATGGCTGATCGACGACGCGATCTTCGGCGCCGATCAGGTCGCCGAGCTCTTCTTCCGCGGCGTCCGCGAGGACGCCCTCGGCCGCGGGCTGGACCGGAAGGCGGCCGACTGCATCGTGCGCTCGTTGCGCAGGACGGTGACCCCCCAGGAACTCGACGCGCTCCGCTCCGGCGAGCGTCCCGCCGGCCTCGCGCAGAAGGCCGAGGTCGCCGGCCGGATTTGTCGGTAGGCCATCTGACGATCCTCCGGCAAGACGGGAGCCGATCGGCTAGCTTCCAGGCCATGGCAGGTGCCCGGCTCGTGCTGTTTTTTGGCTGCGCTGATGGCGGCGATGGCCCTCTGTGCCGTTCCCGCCGCCGCGGCAACCATCAACCCGGTCGTCAACGACGCGGACGACACGGCCGACACGACGCTGAACGGGATCTGTGACGCGGATGGCGGGGATCAGTGCACCCTGCGGGCCGCGATTCTCGAGGCCAACGCCAACGTCCCCAACGTCGGCCAGACGCACACGATCAGCTTCTCGCTCGGCTTCGGAACCGCGCTCACCCCGGCGACCGCGTACGCATCGCTCAATCAGCCCGTGTCGATCAACGGCTGCTCCGCAGACCCCGCGGCGACTGAGCCCTGCATCACCCTCACGGGTACCGGGGGGTTCAACGGCCTGACCCTGAACAGTGCCCCGGGGATTGCGATACGGGGCCTTGCGTTTGGAAACTTCAACGCCGGACTCCTGACTACCGAGAACAATTCCGGTGCGATCATCCAGAACAACTACTTCGGGATCGATCTCGCAGGAGGCACGAGCCCCAATGCCGTAGGCGTCGGTCTGATCGGGGACGGCGCCACCCTCGGCGGCGATGCAGCCAATCAGGACAACATCATCTCCGGCAACACCCAGGACGGAATCCGTCTGGCAGGGGACAACAACCTGGTGCAGGGGAACCTGATCGGCACCACACCGGCCTCGACGCCGCTACCCAATGGCGACGACGGGATTGACATCGTCAACGAGGTGGCCGAGGTGCCCTCGGGGAACTTGATCGGAACGGACGGCGCCGGCCAGAACGAGATCTCTTTCAACGGTGACAGCGGCATCGCGATCGCGGGCGCCGGTACCGTTGGCAACCAGGTCCTGCGCAACTTCGGCCGCGGCAACGGGAACCTGTTCATCGACCTCGGCGACGACGGGGCGGGCAACTTCCCGGCCGGGCCCAACGGCGGCATCCAGGCGCCCCTGATCGCATCGGCCACCACCGCGTCGGCCACAGGAACTGGCTTACCCGGCGCCCGTGTGCGGCTGTTCACCCGTCCGGATGCGCTCCTGGGCGGCATCAGTGGCTTCGCCGGCGAAGCCGTCGCCGACGCAAGCGGCAACTGGGTTGCCACGCTCTCCGGGGTTTCCGCTGGAGCGATTGTCGCGGCGACACAGACGACGACACCGCTCGGCACCTCGGAGCTCTCGGCGAACGCCATCGCCACCGCCCTCCCCACCCCCGCGCCACCCGCCACTCCGGCAAAGAAGAAGTGCAGGAAGGGCTTCCGCCTGAAGAAGGTGAGGACGAAGTCGGGCAAGAAAAAGAAACGCTGCGTACGCAAGAAGCGCAGGCGTAGCTAGGCGGCTACGGAGCGGCGTTCTCGAGGCGTCGCTGGTTGCGCTCGGCGTCCTTTGCGATCCGCTTCCCCTGGCCGGCGGCGCCCTTGAAGAATTCCTTCGTCGCTCCGGGATCCACTCCGTCGCGCCTTGACTTTTCGAGTAGTCGCCTGCCCCGCCTCTGGAGCTGCCTGTTCGTCTTCAGGGCATCCTTCCGGATCTCTTCCCTCTCCTCGAGCGCGTCAGCGGCCTCCTTGGCGGCGTCGAGGTCGTCAGTGCTGCATCCGGCCAATGCGAGGGCGACTGTGGCGGCGAGGGACGCGGTTCCCCTTTCCCAGCTCATCCGCCGATCGTATCCGGGCGCCTAAAGCCCAGGAGGTTTCAGCTGAGCGGCTCGGCCAACCCGATGATGATGCTCTCAGGGCCCCGCACGAAGCAGAGCCGGTATTGGTCCTCGTACTGCGCGATCTCGCCGATGAGTTCAGCTCCGTGGCTGCGCAGGCGGGAAACGACGTCGTCGATGTCGTCGACGGCGAACATGATGCGACGTATGCCCAGCGTGTTCGCCGGCGCGCTTTCCGGCTCGGCCCTGACGGCCGGCGGCCTGTGGAACCTCGATAGCTCGACTCGGCCGTGGCCGTCCGGAGTCCGCATCATGGCGATGTCGGTACGGACGTCGTCGAGCCCGACGGTCTGGTCCACCCAGGGCCCCTCGACCGTCATCTCCCCTTCCAGCTCCATACCGAGCTCGGCGAAGAACGCCTTGGCAGCCTCGAGGTCGTCGACAACGATGAGAACGTTGTCCATCCGCTGAATCGCCATAGCTCCGGGAGCATAGGGTCGGACGTCGCTCCGCCAGCGGGTCGCGGCTCCCCTTCTAGGCCTCCCTTTAGATGTAGTACATCCGCGGGCCGGCCTCGTCGGCTTGGCGGGCGGCGACTTCGGCGATCGTCGTTTCGCGGAAGATCCCTCGGAGGGCCTCCACCCCTTCGGCCCAGATCCCGCCGGCCTCCTTTGCTTCCTCTCCGATCACGCCGTCCAGCGCCTGGACGATCTCGAGCACCGTGATCTCCTCGGCGGGACGGGCGAGCTGGTACCCGCCCTTGGCGCCGCGTTGGCTGGTCAGGAGTCCCGCGCGGCGCAGGGTCGAAAACAGCTGCTCGAGAAACTGGACCGGCATGCCTCGTGACTCAGCGATCTGGCTGATCGGGATCGGCCCGGGCCCAGACCGGGAGAGCTCAGCCAGCGCCACGACCGCATAGCGCGACTTCGAAGTGATCGAGATCACGCCGACCTTGTACCACTAAGGGCCGATGCGTCCCACAAGGTTGCTGCCGCCCCTCGCGTTGATGGCTCTGATCTTCGTCCTCTCGGCCCAGTCCGACCTCGACAGCGGGCTCGGGATCTGGGACCTGGTCGCGCGGAAGATCGGGCACATGGTCACCTTCGGCGCCCTCTGCTGGCTCTGGCTGCGGGGATTGCGCGGCGCGGTCGCTCGCCCGCTGCTGTGGGCGGCCGCGATCTCGTTCCTGTACGCAGTCTCCGACGAGTACCACCAGAGCAGGGTGGAAGGCCGGCACGGGACCCCGGTCGATGTTGCGATCGACGCCGTCGGGATTGCGATCGCATCCATCTGGGCCATTCAATCGGGCCCTTTCCCGGCGGCGGCGGACGCGAAGCGGAGCAGCCGCCGGTGATGCCTAGAGCCAGCCGTGCTCTGTCGCCATGAGCACAGCCTGGGCACGATCCAGTGCGCCGAGCTTGCCGTAGACGTTGTGCAGATGGCTGCGGACGGTGCTCGCGGAAAGGTCGAGCTCGTAGGCGATCTGCTTGTAGACCTTGCCCTCGGAGAGGCCGCGGAGCACTTCGAGCTCCCGCGCGGAGAGTGGGCAGGGAGCACTGGCGCGGCGGCGTCGCTTTGCGCCGCGGGGCAGTTCGTAGATCACCTCGCGAAGGGCGTCGTCCTCGATCCCGGCCGTCGCGGCGACCTTGCGAAGCGCCTCTTCGTTCAGCGGGAAGCCGTCGGTATGGGCGGCAAGCATGTCGGCGAGCCGGACAATCGTCCCGATGCCGTGGTCTTCGTCTGAATGGTGCCGCTCGATCGCGGCCGCAATTTCGTTCGAGAGCTGCCAGCGCCGGGCCAGGACACCGCCGACCAGCGCGTGGTCGATGCCGAGCTCGCGACGTTCCTCGGCGATCCGCTCCTCGGGCGAGCCGAGCCTGCGGTCAAACCGCTCGGCGTAGCCGGCGTGCAGCCTGGCGAGAACGAGCCGGCCGCTGTCGTGCAGGAGCGCGGCAAGCGCGATCGCGTCGCGATTGCCGCTGCCCGTCGTCTCCGCAATCGCATCGGCGGCGCGCTGGACAGTGAGCGAATGAAGCCGGAAGCGCTCGGCGTCGACGGCGGCCGCCTTGCCGTGATCGAGAAGCTGGTAGGTGCGTGCACCCCGTGCCGCGGCCTCCAGATGGGCTGGACCGAGGAGCTCGACTGCCTCAAGAGTGCTGGAGAACTGCTCCTTGCCCGGGCCGAGCGAGGCTGCGTGCAAGACCGCGATCGCCAGGCCGACATCTGACTCCACCGTCTCAGCCAGATCGGAAGAGGGAGCACCGCGGCCGACCAGGTCCAGGAGCCGGTCCCGCGCGGTGTCGAGCGCCGGAAACTGCTCGACTTGCTCGAGTGCTGCGGCGAGGACCCTCCCGCGGCCGCCGCGCTTGGGGGATGTGCGCGCACGGCCTGCTGTGCTGGTAGCCGAGGCCATGTTCTCCCCATCGGCAGAACTGGCCGAATGGTTTAGTACCGAGTTTCTGCGCGACCTATTCGCTCTCGAGCCGGGCCAGGGCCCGCTCGATCCGCTCCAGCGAGCGCTCACGGCCGAGCACCGCCAGTGACTCGAAGATCCCCGGCGATACCGAGCTGCCGGTGATCGCCACCCGGATCGGCTGGAAGACCTTGCCGGGCTTCGCTGAGTTCGCCGCCACGACCGCGTTCAGCGCCGTCTCGATCTGCTCGACCTCGAACGAGTCGACTCGGCGCAGGGCTTCGAGCGATGCGCCGAGCAGCGGGCCGGCGCCGTCCTTCATCACCTTGCGCCAGGCCTTCTCGTCGTCGGCGGGCTCCTCGAACAAGAAGGCGATCAGCGGCCAAACCTCCGTCAGCGTCTGGGCTTTCTCCTGGGCGATCGCGCACGCGGCGCGCAGGCGCTCGTCAGGCTCACGCCCGAGGTGGTCCGCGACGACGCGTGTGTACTCGTCGAGCGGCATTTCACGCATGAAGCGCCCGTTGATCCAGCGCAGTTTCTGCTCGTCGAAGATCGCCGACGATTTCCCGACCTGACCGAGATCGAACCGCTCGACCAGTTCCTCGGTCGACATCAGCGTGGTGTCGTCATCGGTCCCCCAGCCCAGCAGGGCGATGTAGTTGCGAATGGCTGCCGGCAGATAGCCCGCCTCGCGCAACTCGCCGACCGACGCTGCTCCATGGCGCTTGGAGAGCTTCTTGCCGTCGGGCCCATGGAGCAGCGGCAGGTGGGCGTAGCGCGGGGGCTCGGCGCCGAGGGCGGAGATCGCCAGCAGCTGCTTCGGGGTGTTGGAGAGATGGTCGTCGCCGCGAATCACGTGGGTGATTCCCATCTCGAGGTCGTCGACCGCGACCGCAAAGTTGTAGAGGACCGAACCGTCGGCGCGGGCAATCACCGGATCGTCGAGGACCCGATTCTCGAACGCGACCGGGCCCCGGATCTCGTCCTGGACAACGGTGGCTCCTTCGTCGGGTACCCGCAGACGGACCGCCCCCTCCCCTTCCGCCGGGGTGCCGCGGTAGCCGGCACCGCCGTGCTCCTTCTTCCAGGCCGCCACGTCCTCGGAGGTGGCGGTGTCGTGGTACGCGGCGCCCGAACCGAGCAGCTCGGTCAGCCGCTCGGCGTGGCGATCGGCTCTCCCGGCCTGGCTCACGGGCCCCTCGTCCCAGTCGAGCTCGAGCCAGCGAAGGGATTCGAGGATCTGCTCGACGTTCTCCGGAGTGGAGCGCTCCCGGTCGGTGTCCTCGATCCTCAGAACGAGCTCGGCCTCGTTTCCACGGGCAAAGAGCCAGTTGAAGAGCGCCGTGCGGGCTCCGCCGATGTGGAGGACGCCGGTCGGAGAGGGCGCGAAGCGGACGCGCACGCGGGTTTGATCCGCCCCGGATTTGTTAATGCTGGCGCTCACAGTGCTGATCGGCGCCCATGTTTCCACAGCAGGTGGCCTCCAAAATGCGATCGAGCGGGGGACCAAGCTCGGCTGCGAGTCGATCCAGATCTTCAACCAGAGCCCGCGCATGTGGCGGCCCACCCGGTTCGAGCAGGAAGACTTCGACGCCTTCCGCGCCGCCAAGGAAGACAGCGACGTCGAGGTCGCCGTCATCCACATGATCTACCTGGTCAATCCGGCGACCAACGACAAGGAGATGCGGAAGAAGTCGCTCGACTCGCTCGTCCACGCCCTCACCGTCGGCGAGGGGATCGGGGCGCTCGGGGTGATCGTGCATCCCGGAGCACTGAAGCAGGACACGCGCAGCAACGCCAAGCGACGTGCGATCAAGCTGATCAAGGAGGCGCTGGCGCGGACCGAGAGCTGCCCGATCATCTACGAGAACACCGCGGGCTCGCCGCAGCTGCTGGGCCTCGACTTCGACGAGACCGCGGAGCTGATCGAGAAGACGGGAGGACCGAAGCGGCTCGGCCTCTGCATCGACACTTGTCACCTGCATGCGACCGGCTACGACGTCCGCTCGGCCGCAGGCGTCACCGAACTGGTCGACGAGATCGAGGCCAAGGTCGGGCTCGAGCAGCTCCGGTGTCTCCATCTGAATGACTCCCGCGACGAGCGCGGGTCCAATCGCGACCGCCACGCCTCGATCGGCAAGGGCGAGATCGGTCGTCATGGTTTCCGCGCATTTCTCGGCGAGAAGCGCCTTCAGGGCCTCCCGGCGGTGCTCGAAACGCCGGGGCCCGAGGGCCGCGGCCCGAACCGTGCCGAGGTCACCCTCACCCGCCGGCTGTGGCGGGAGGGCACCAAGGCGCGCTGAGGCTAGGCCTCCGGCCTGAGCGCGTTGCGGAGGTCGAAGACGTTGAAGCCGTCGGTGCCACCTTCCGGGCAGTCGAAGAAGCGGCGGTTGGTGCACTCGTAGGCTGGGCCGTCGCCTTCGTAGGCCCGCTCGACCACGAACTGGCACTGGGGCAGCGGGTCGCCGGTCATCTTGATCCCGCCGAAGCCACGGCCGCCGGCCCCGACCGCGTCGAGGTCGACCTCCCCCTTGTAGACCTTGTTGATGCAGCCGACATAGGTGCGGCCGCTCAGTTGATCCTCGTAGGCGTAGAGGTAGCGGCAGCCGATCTCGATGCAGCCGGCTGGGTCAACAAGCTTGTCGCAGAAGGCTTGACACTGGCGACACTCACCGGCCTTCGCTTTCCTCTCCTCAGTCTGTCCTGCTTGGGACACGCCGAAAAGTCTACGGCGCGCACCTCCCCACAAGGCCGATTCGGAGACACGGCAAGCTGTTGACAACCCGGGTGGGCAGTGGTAGTGCCGGGTAGTGGTACAGCCGGGTGGAGGTAAAGCCGCGCCGCGACTAAGCGGCGAGCGCGTCTGGACCGAGCAGGGTGTGGAGCTCGGCATCGAGTGCCGAGGATCGCCGCACGCGATAGTCATCTCCGAAGCGAAGCCGCCGCACCCCTTCCCCGGTCTCCATCTCGAGCAGAACCTCGGTCTCGCCGGGGAAGTTGCCGAAGACCGTCTTCAGCTCCTCGAGCAGACCCGCCCCGAAGCCGCCCGTGTTGATCCGCAGGACGACCGGCTCCTCCGGGCGGCGAGCTCTCGCGGCGCGGGCCCGGGAGAGCTCGTCCTTTGAAGGCGCGAACGGCTGCACCTCCTGGGCGACAAGCTTTGTCTCGCCGCGCTCCTTGTGGTCGATCCGGCCCTTGATCAGGACGACGGAATCGACCTCGACCGAGTCGGCGTGCTGCTCGTAGGCCGTGTTGAAGACGAGTATCTCCACCTGGCCCTCGACGTCGTCGAGGGTGGCGAAGATCATCCGCTTGCCGTTCTTGGTCACGATCCGCTTGGCCGCAGTGATGATGCCGCCGACCGTGACAGTCGATCCGTCTTCGCGTTCGGCCAGCTTCGCCAGCGAACAGTCGACCCTGGCGCGAAGTGCGTCGCGCTTCTCGTCGAGCGGATGTGCCGAGAGGTAGGTGCCCAGGACCTCCTTCTCGAGTCGGAGCAGCTCCGGGCCCTCGAACTCCTCGAGCCCGACGGGTGGGTGAGTCGGGTGCCCGCTCCCGGCCTCGGCGCCACCCCCGTCGCCTCCACCGAGTTCGAAGATCGAGCCCTGGCCGCGCTGGGCGTCCTCCTGGGACTTCTGGCCGAACGCCGAGGCACCGGGTAGCGCGGCGAGCATGCCCATGCGGGTGGCGCCGGTCGAATCGAGCGCACCGCACTTGATCAGGCACTCCACGGCGCGCCGATTGACCGAGTGCGCGTCGACCCGCTCGCAGAAGTCCCAGATCGATTTGAACTCGCCGTCCTTGTCGCGCGCAGTGAGGATCGCCTGAACCGCAGCGTGGCCGACGTTCTTGACCGCGTCGAGCCCGAATCGGATCTTGTTGCCCGAGACGGTGAAGCTGTGGTCCGACGCGTTCACATCCGGCGGCAGGACCTCGATCCCCATCTCGGCACAGCGGTTGACGAAGAAGGGAACCTTGTCCTTGGTCGACATCACCGAGGAGATCAGGGCCGCCATGTACTCGGCGGGGTAGTTGGCCTTGAGGTAGGCCGTCCGGTAGGCGATCAGGGCGTAGCAGGCGGCGTGAGCTTTGTTGAACGAGTAATCGGCGGCCGCGGTCATCAGCGACCAGAGATCGTTGGCGACCCGCTTGTTGGTGTCGGACTCCTCGAGGCCTGCCCGGAACTCGTCTTCGATCGAAGCCATCAGGTCGCGGTTCTTCTTGCCGACCGCCTTTCGGAGATCGTCGACCCTGCCGGTCTCGAGCCCGGCCATCTTCCCGGCGATCTGCATGAGCTGCTCCTGGTAGATGACGCAGCCGTAGGTGTTTTCGGTGATTGCGCGCATGCGCTCGTCGGGGTAGGTGACCGAGCCGGGGTCGCGCTTGCCCCGGGCGTAGTCGTCGATGTAGCGCATCGCTCCGGGCCGGTACAGCGAGACAAGCGCGACGATGTCACCGAACTCAGTTGGCTTCACCTTGCGCAGCGCCTCGCGCATGCCGTCCGACTCGAGCTGGAAGACGCCGATCGAGTCGCCGCGAGCGAGCATCTCGTAAGTCCCGGTGTCGTCGAGCGGCAGCGACTCGATCTCGATCGTCTCCCCCTTCGACCGTTCGATGATCTCGACCGCGTCCTCGATCACGTCGAGGTTGCGGAGGCCCAGGAAATCCATCTTCAGGAGGCCGATGTCCTCGATCGGGCCCATCGAGTACTGGGTTACGACCTTGTAGGAGCGCTCGCCGGTCTTCCCCGGCGCGGCGCCGGCGGCACGGTCCTCCGCCAGCTGTAGCGGGACGATGTCCTGGAGCGGCCGGTCGGCGATCACCACCGCGGCGGCGTGGATCGAGCTGTTGCGGACGATCCCTTCGAGGCCCCGCGCTGTATCGATGATCCGCTTCGCATCCGGATCGGAGTCATAGGTCGCTTTGAGCTCCTCACCGGGCTTGAGGCATTCGTTGAAGCTCGGGCTTCGGCCCATGATCGGCTCGGGGATCTGCTTGGCGAGGCGGTCCCCGGCCCCGTAGTCGTAGCCGAGCACCCGGGCGGCGTCGCGGGTGGCGGCGCGGGGGGCCATCTTGCCGAAGGTGACAATCTGCGCCACCGATTCGCGTCCGTATTTCTCGGCCACGTAGCGGATCACCTTCTCCCGGCCGCGGACCGAGAAATCGATGTCGATGTCGGGCATCGACTTGCGCGCCGGGTTGAGGAAGCGCTCGAACAGCAGTCCCTGGGGAAGCGGATCGACCTGGGTGATGTCGAGGCAATAGGAGACGATCGATCCGGCCGCGGAGCCGCGGCCCGGCCCGACCACGATCCCCTCGTCCTTGGCGAAGCGGACGAAGTCCCAGACGATCAGGAAGTAGGACTCGAAGCCCATGTCCTCGATCACCGAGAGCTCGTACTCGAGCCGCTCCTTCGCCTCGGCCGGCGCCGGGTCGCCGTAGCGCCGCGCCAGCCCCTCGGTGGCGAGCCGCCTCAGCATCTCGCGCGGCTCGCTTCCATCGGCGGTCGGGTACCGCGGCAAGAGCAGCTTGCCCAGCTCGAGCTCGACATTGCAGCGCTCGGCGACCTCGAGTGTGGTCGGGACCGCCTCGGGCCACTCCGAGAAGGACTCCGTCATCTCCTCGGTGCTCTTCAAATAGAACTCGTTGGTGTCGAAGCGGAGCTTCGGTTGCTCCATGGTCGACTTCGTCTGGACGCAGAGCAAGGCCGCGTGGTTGTCGTAGTCCTCGCGCCGCAGGTAGTGGACGTCGGCGGTGGCGACCAGCGACCCTCCCATCTCGCCTGCGATCCGCGCGATTCCCTCGTTCGCCTTCTCCTGCTCGGTGAGCCCGTTGCGCATCAACTCGAAATAGACCTGCCCGGGCCCGAGCACGCTGACCAGCTCGTCGGCATGGGCCCGCGCGTCGTCGGGCCGGTCCTCCACGAGGCGACGGCAGAAACGCGACTGCAGGCAGCCTGTGAGCGCGATCAGTCCCTCGCGGTGGCGCTCCAGGAGCTCCATATCGATGTTCGCCTTGCCGCGGGAGAAGCCCTCGAGAAAACCTGCCGAGGTCAGTTTGACCAGATTGCGGAAGCCGGCATCGTTTTCTGCCAGCAGGGTGAGATGGTTGCGCTCGTACTTCGGCCCAGCGATTGCCTTGCGGTCATCGACCAGGTAGGCCTCCATCCCGATGATCGGCTTGATCCCAGCCTCGAGGCACGCCTTGTAGTGGTCGACGGCGCCGTTCATCACCCCGTGGTCGGTGAGCCCCAGCGCCGGCATCCCGAGCTCCGCGGCGCGCTCCGCCAGTGACTGCCAGGCGGCCTTGCCCTTCTTGTCCTTTTTCGCGGGCTTGACCTTGCACGCCCCATCCAGCAGCGAGAACTCGCTGTGAACATGAAGATGGACTGCGGCCTTTGCCCCGCTCACCCAGCGATCATCTCAGGCGATCCGGGCAGAAACCTGGGCGCAATTCGCCCGTTGCAGGCGGGTTTCCCCATTTTGGGAGGGGTACCTGTCATCCTGACGGAGGGAGCGATGACCCGGCCGAGGAAACCCTCTAGGGACATGGAGAAGCGGCTCCGGGAGGCGATCGCGGAACGGCAGTTCTGTCTCTATTTCCAGCCGATCGTCGATCTCGCTAGCGGTGAGGTCTGCCAGCAGGAGGTTCTGCTGCGCATGATCGAGGGCGAAAAGCACGTCGCCCCCGAGACTTTCCTCTGGGCGGCCCAGCAGCTTGGGCTCGCCGGCGAGATCGACCGGATCGTGGTCAGCGATGCGATCGCGATCCTGGAGGCCGGTGGAGCAGAGATGCTCGACGTCAACCTGTCGGGCTCCTCGATGGCGGACCTGGGAATGCTGCAGCTGATCGACTCCGAGCTCGAGCGTTCAGGGGTCGACCCGGCTCGTCTGGTGATCGAGATCACCGAAACGGAGGCGATCACCGACATGGAGGGCGCGATCGACTTCGTCAAGTCGCTGCACAACCTGGGCTGCCGCCTGGCTCTCGATGACTTCGGCGTCGGCTTCAGCTCCCTCTATTACGTCAAGCACCTGCCCCTCGACTACGTCAAGATCGACGGCGAGTTCGTCCGCGACCTCGGTTCCAGCGACCGCGACCGGGCGATGGTCGAGGGCATGGTGACGCTAGCCCAGCGGCTGAAGCTGATCACCGTGGCCGAGTTCGTCAGCAACGAAGAGACGGTTACCGCGCTGCGTGAGATCGGGGTTGACTGCGGCCAGGGCTTCCATCTCGGCGAGCCGGTGGCCGCGCCGATGCCCAGGCGGGGACAGCCGCAGGAGACTTCCAAGACCTCGGCTTGATCCGGACCGCGTGATCTGGTTCCTGCGTCACGGTGACGCCGAGCCCCACGGTGGCGACGACGCCGCCCGTGAGCTGACCGAGAAGGGGCGCAAGCAGGCCCGGTGGGCCGGTGAGGCGCTCGCCGTGATGGGCTGGGAGATCGAGATCTGCTTGACCAGCCCCAAGGTCCGCGCCGCCGACACGGCCAAGATCGCCTGCGAGGTCCTCGGGATGGAACCCGAGGTCGAGGAGCGGCTGCGCGGCGGCCCCTTCGAAGCCGAGGCGATCGCCGACGGGCGCGACGCGCTACTGGTCGGTCACGAGCCCGACTTCTCGACCGCGATCAACGCCCTCACGGGCGCCGGCGTGAAGCTGAAGAAGGGCGGGTTGGCTTCGTGCGAGCCCGGCATCCTGCACGGCCTCTATCGGCCGAAGGACCTCAAGCTGATCGGTAGGAGCTAGGCGCAGGACCAGGCGCCGGGCCCGGAGTCGCGCCAGATCATCGCCGCGATCCGGTGCTGCTCGGCGGGCGGCGCGGTGTGGGCTAGGCCCTTGCCGCCGTACCGCTTCCAGGTCGACGGAATGATCTGGTAGGCGCCGCCGGCACCGCTGCTCGGGTTGTAGGCGCGGAAGTTGCCGCCTGACTCGCACATGACGATGTAGGCCGGAATCACCCAGGGGCCCTCGCCGAACAGGGCAGCGGTCTGCTCGGTGCCGAGCTCGGCCTTCCAGGTCTCGATCTGAGCCCGGAGATCCTCGAGCGCCACCGATCCGGCCTGAGCCGCTTCGGCAAGCTCTGCCGCCTGCTCTGCGAGCGAGCCGCGCAGCTCCGTGACCTCGGTTCTGGCCGAAACCAACTCGCGGTTGTGCTGGTCGATCGCCGCCTTGGTCTCGCTGACCAGCACGAGATCGTCCTCGACCTCGGCCTTGAGATCCTCGACCCGCTCGACGATGGTCGCGTCGGCGTCCTTGATCTGCTCCAGGTACGCGGCCCGGGAGGTCAGATCTTCGAAGTCGGCGGACTCGAGCACGAGGTCGAGGTAGTCGGGGTCGGCCCCCTTGTAGATCGCAACCAGGCGATCGGCGAGGACCACCTTGGCCCGCTCGAGCCTTGCCTGGGCCTCCTCCACAGCGCGTTCGGCCTGGCGAAGCTCTGCAGCGAGCTCGGCGGAGCGCTCCTGTCCGTTGGCCAGCTCGCCGGTGAGCTCGTCTATCCGCCCGCGGGCCTCGGCGGCCTCGGCCTCGAGCGACTCGATCTGGCCGGAGCGTTGCTCGAGCTTCTCGCTCAGCGCCTTGGCCTCTTCCTCGGCCGAGTCGATTCTGTCCTCGAGCGCAGCCGAAGCGACGCCCGTCGCCAGTCCGGTGGCGAGGATGGCGGCAGCAATCACCGCGGGCAGGCGGCGATGGCGCCCCCTGCGATGTCTTACCTGGCCGGGCACGAGGCGCGCCACCTTAGCAACCGCTTACAGGCTCACTCCCGATTTCGTGCCTGGAGCCCGGTGTTATGTCAACGGACGCTGAGCTTGCAGCGGCTCAGGCGCCTGGAGGGCCGACTTCGTTCTCCCTGCTCGCCAGGTAGGCGCCGATTCCGAGGACCGCGAGGACGCCGGCGAGCAGGCCGGCGTTGCGTATCTCGCGGCCGTAGCGGCGCTTCACGAAGAGGACGACGGCGCGGCCGATCAGCTCGTAGATCTCACCGATCACGGTTGCGGATCCTATGCGCGAGGCGGCTCTGCAGGGTGAACAGCTCGATGAAGCCGGGGCTGGCGGCCTGGGAGAACTCGCCGCCGGACTCGCCGAACGATGCCAGCGACTGGTCATACAGGGCGTAGGGCGAGGAGCGCTTCACCGGCCTGACCGAGCCCTTGAACAGCTTCAGCGTGATCTCTCCGGTGACGTACTCGTTGACCGAGTCCATGTAGGCATCGAGGTCGGTCCGCAGCGGCTCCAGCCACAGGCCCGCGTAACAGAGGTAAGCCCAGTGGCTCTCGAGCGAGCCCTTGAAGTTGTTCTGATGGATGGTGCAGACCAGCTTCTCGAGCTCGCGGTGGGCGGTGAGGATGATCTCGGCCGCCGGCACCTCGTAGAGGTCGCGGACCTTGAGGCCGACGATCCGGTCCTCGATGTGGTCGACGATGCCGACCCCGTGCTTCTGACCAAGCTCGGCTGCGGCGTCGATCAGCTCGACCAGTTCGAGCTGCTTGCCGTCAAGTGAGACCGGGACGCCGGCCTCGAACCCGACCGTGACCTCCTGCGGCGTGTCGGCAGCCTGCTCGGGCGGTGTCACCAGCTGGAAGACGTCGTCGGGCGGAGCTTGGCCGAGGTCCTCGATCTCGCGCCCTTCGGAGGAGCGGCCCCAGAGGTTGTCGTCGATCGAGTAGGGCGCGGACTCGGTCCCACCCTTTACCGCGATGCCGTGCTCGCGTGCGTAGGCGATTTCCTCGTCCCTGCCCATCGCCCACTCCCGCACCGGGGCGATCACCTTGAGCTCGGGGTCGAGGGTGGCGATCGTGGCCTCGATCCGGACCTGGTCGTTGCCCTTGCCGGTACAGCCGTGAGCGATCGTGTCGCAGCCGTGCTCCCGCGCGGCCTCGACCGCGAGCTTCGCGATCAGGGGCCGGCCGAGCGCGGTGAACAACGGGTAGCCACCGCCATAGAGCGCGTTGGCCTTGATCGCCGGGACGACGTAGTCCCGCGCGAACTCCTCCCGCGCATCCACCAGGAGCGCCTCGACCGCCCCCAAGTCCTTGGCCTTGCCGGTGACCACGTCCCAGTCCTCGCCCGGCTGGCCCAGATTGATCGTCAGGGCCACGACCTCGGCACCGTAGTTCTCGCCGATCCACTTGAGCATGACGCTGGTATCGAGGCCGCCGGAATAAAGCAGGAGAACACGACCAACCGAGTCGGGGTCGGCCTGGTAGGAGGCGATCCGCGGGGCTCTTTCTTGCGGCGTCACGGGGAGCCGGAGAGTGTGGCATGGCAATAATCCCTGGATGCACCGGGTCACCCGCATCGTCTCCACCGCCTTGATCACCGCCGGACTGGTCGCGCTTGCCGACGTCGCGCTGACTTTGGTCTGGCAGGAACCGCTCTCGGCGGCCTACGGCACCTTCCAGCAGGGACAGGCAGAGGACGAGCTGGGCGAGCTCGAGGACGAATTCCCGACCGCAGCAGATCTGGCAGCGATCGCCGGCGTTCAGGGAGACACGGCGCGTGCCGCAGCCCTGGCGAAGATCTTCAAGGGACGGATCGACACCGGCGACGCGATCGGGCGGATCTCGATCGACCGGATCGACCTCGACATCGTCCTCATGCAGGGGACCGATACCGGCACCCTGCAAAGAGGCCCCGGCCACTACGCCGACACACCGCTGCCGGGGCAGGGCCAGACGGTCGGGGTTGCCGGCCACCGCACCACCTACCTGGCACCGTTCCGGCACATCAACGACCTGGAGCCCGGCGACGAGATCCGGATCGAGATGCCCTACGCCGGCTTCACCTACACGGTGACCAAACACAAGATCGTCGATCCCGGCGATGTCGAGATCATCGACCCGGTCGGCTTCGAGCAACTCGTGCTCACCGCCTGCCACCCGGTCCACAGCGCCGCCCAGCGCTATGCCGTGTTCGCGAAGCTCTCCCGGATCGACACGTTCGCCCCCGGCGGGACCGGGGCCTGGATCGATCCGTAGCCAGGGCTCTGGGCCGCTCGCGGCCCTAGGGGTTCAGACCGCTCGGGTCGTTGGTGGGGCCGCCGCCGGTGCCCCCCGTGCCGCTGCCGCCGCTGTTTCCGCTGCCGCCATCGTCGGGGGTCGTCGGCGCAACCGTCTCGGTCTCGACCGGCGCCTCGTCGGTCTCGGTATCGATCGTGTCGGTGACGCTCTCGATCGAGATCGTTTCATCGTCGCTCGAGTCGTCATCGCTCCCTCCGACGATGATCAGGCCGATGATCAGGCCGACAATGATCGCGATCAGCGCGCCGACCAGGAGGCGGGTGTTGGAGCCACCGCCACCACCCGGGCCTTCGCCGCCGGGGCCTGGGCCCATTACGCGTGTGCTGTCCTCGTGCACGGTCGCGCAGGCTACCCCAGGACCCGGCCGAAGCGCTCCAGCGCCGCGTCCAGCTCCGGCTCGCTGATCGTCAGCGGCGGCAACAGCCGCAAAGTCGAGGCAACCGGCGCGTTGACGACCAGGCCTTCCTGCAGCAGGGCCGCAGCGGTCTCTTTCTCGTCGCGCCCCCCGGCGAGCTCGACACCGATCATGAGCCCGCGCCCCCGGACGCTTGCGACGCCGGTCATCTTCTCGAGCTCCTCGCAGAGGCGGGTCCCGAGCTCGCGCACCCGCCGCAGCAGCTCAGGGTCATCGATCACGTCGAAGGCGGCCAGCGCGGCCCGGCAGGCCGGCGGGTTGCCGCCGAACGTGCTGCCGTGGTCGCCGGGCTCGAAGACCTCACCGAGCTCTGGAGTGGACACGCAGGCACCGATCGGAAAACCGCCACCCAGGGCCTTGGCCGTGGTCATCACGTCGGGCCGCGCCGGCAGCTGCTCATAGGCCCAGAGCGAGCCGGTCCTCCCCATTCCGGTCTGGACCTCGTCGAAGACGAGGAGCGAATGTGTTTCAGCCGTTACAGCTCGAGCCGTGAGGATCATTTCATCGGAAATGACGTTGACGCCGGTCTCGCCCTGGATCGGCTCGAGCATCACCGCAGCGGTGCTCTCGCCCACGGCATCACGCAGCGCCTCCGGATCGTCCCGCGGCACCGGCTTGAACCCGGGCAGGTAAGGCGCGAAGGCTTCGTCTTCGGACATCCCCGGTGTGGCCGAAACGGTGCCCATAGTGCGCCCGTGGAACGCGTCCTCGAGGACGACGATCTCGGGGTTGTCGACCCCCCGGCCATGCGCGTGCTTGCGCACCAGCTTTATGGCCGTCTCGTTCGCCTCGGCACCGGAGTTGCAGATGAAGGCCCGGCCTCCCAGGCTCGACTCGCACAGCCGCTTGGCAAGGTCGAGGACCGGTCGCGAGTAGTAGAGGTTGGAGACATGCATCAGGGTCCGGGACTGCTCCCGGATCGCCTCCACCACAGCCGGGTGGCAATGCCCGATCGAGTTGACCGAGATCCCGGTGAGGAGGTCGAGGTACTCGTTGCCCTCGGCGTCCCAGACCTTCGTCCCCTCCCCGCGCACGAACTCGACCTCGGAGCGCTTGAAGGTCTGCATCACCCATTCCGACTCGAGTTGTTGGGCCTCCTCCAGACTCACGCCGCTTCCTTCCCTCCGCGTCCGGGGGCGGCGCTCATGACGTGATCATCGTGCCGATGCCCTCATCCGTGAACAACTCCAGGAGGAGGGAATGCGGCTGGCGGCCGTCGATGATGTGGGCCGACTGCACACCACCGGAAACGGCCTCGACGCAGGCGGCGAGCTTCGGCCGCATGCCGCCCTCGATCCCGTTCAGGGCAGCGCTCACATCCGCGACGGTGCTCCGCGAGATGAGCGAGGCGGGGTCGCCGGCATCGGCGAGCCAGCCCTCTACGTCGGTGAGGAAGACGGCCTTGTAGGCGCGCATTGCGGCGGCGACCTTGCCGGCGGCTTCGTCGGCGTTGATGTTGTGGGAATTTCCGTCGCGGTCGGCGCCGACCGATGCGATCACCGGCACGTAGTCGGCGGCGATGTGGTCGATCACGCCGACGTTGACGTTCTCGATCTCGCCGATCAGCCCGGCCTCCCCTGCCGCCGAGCTCTGCTTCACCGTGAACAGCCCACCGTCTTCTCCGCCGAGGCCGACCGCCGCCTGGCCGTGCCGGTTGAGTCGCATGATGATGTCGGCGTTGACTTTTCCGAGCAGGACCATGCGCGCAATCTCGACCGTCGCCTCATCGGAAACTCGCATCCCCTCGACGAACTTGACCTCCATGCCGAGCCGTTCCATGTACTCGGTGATCTCCGGGCCGCCGCCGTGAACGATCACCGGGTTCAGCCCGACGTACTTGAGCAGGACGACGTCGTTGGCGAACGCCTGCCGCAGCGCCTCATCGCGCATGACGGCGCCGCCGTACTTGATCACGACGGTGCGCCCGTGGAACTCCCTGATGTAGGGGAGCGCCTCGAGCAGGGTCTCGACGTGCTGGGCGCTGTCACGTTGTTGGGTCATGTCGCTCCGGTCATGTCGTGTACTCCGCGTTCAGCTTCACGTAATCGGGGGTGAGATCGCTGAAGAAGACGTGGGCGCGGCCTTCGCCGCGGCCGAGGTTGGCCCTGATCTCGGCCTCGTCGCTGTGGTCGGCAAGCTCGGCTGCGTCGATCCGGTCGGGGCCGAGCTCCTCGAGCGCTTCTCCGGCCAGGGCCATCCCGGCCGCCTGCGCGATCCGGCCCCAATTCGAGTCCCGGCCGTAGAGCGCGGTCTTGACCAGCGGTGAGTTTGCGATTGCGCGCGCCGCACGTTCGGCCTCATCGTCATCGGCGGCACCGTTGACCTCGATCCGGCCGATCCGCGTGGCGCCCTCACCATCGGCGACCACCTCGAGTGCCAGCTGCAGCAGGACGGCATCAAGGAGCCCCTCGGGGAGCGGCTGCTCGGCTGTACCGCTGGCCTGCAGGACAATCGTGTCGTTGGTGCTCATCTGGCCATCGACGGTGATCCGCTCGAAGGACTGGGCGACAGCGTCGCGGAGAAGCTCGTCCGGGTTCTCGACCAGGGCATCGGTCTGGACGAAGCAGAGCAGGGTGGCGAACCCGGGCTCGATCATGCCGGCGCCCTTTGCCTGGGCGGAGACGGTCACTCCGCCGGCGCGCAACGTGCAGCGCTTCGGCCCCTGGTCCGTGGTCATGATCGCGCGGGCGAAGTCCTCGGCGGCGTCGGCGGCGAGCGCACTGGCGGCCGAGCGGACCCCGTCTACCACCGCCGCAACGTCGAGCGGCACTCCGATCGTTCCAGTTTCGGCAACGGCCACCGCCCCGGGCTCGAGCCCGAGCACCTCGGCAGCGGTGTCGCGCATCGCCTGCGCGTCGCGGTAGCCCTGCTCCCCGGTGGCAGCGTTGGCGTTGCCGGAGTTGACGACGACACCCTTGATGCCCTCCGGATCGACCTCGTCGCGGCAGACCCTGACCGGCGCCGCCGCCGCGGCGTTCTTGGTCAGCAGGATCGCCGACCTTGCTTTC
This sequence comes from uncultured Solirubrobacterales bacterium, assembly GCA_963770155.1. Lineage (GTDB taxonomy): Bacteria > Actinomycetota > Thermoleophilia > Solirubrobacterales > 70-9 > CAVYOE01. The sequence continues at coordinate 684,111 of CAVYOE010000001.1, forward strand.
GCTGCGTCGCCGACCAAAACCGCTACGTCAGTGGCGCCCTGGCCCTTGAGACCGCAGGCGGCGGCCCCGGCGCGATAACCCGGCGCCAGTTGGGCTGCATCGAGTTCCTCGACGCCCTCGGGCGGGTCGACCCAGCGGGAGCGGAAGAAGGTCTGGGTCGCCGGGCTCACGAGATCCCCTCCCCTTCCGGCAGTCCCAGCATCAGGTTCAGGTTCTGGATCGCCTGCGAGGCCGCGCCCTTCCAGAGGTTGTCGATCGCTGCGAAAACGAGCACCCGGGCTCCCTCGCCCGCGGCTGGAACCACGTGGATCTGGCAGAGGTTCGTGCCGCGCACCGCCTCGACCCCAGGCGGCTCCTCGACGATCTCGACGAACGGCTCCGACGCATAGCGTTCCGCGTAGAGCGAGGTGAGCTCCTCCCCGGTGAGCTCTCGCGAGGTGGCGACGTAGCTGCTGACCAGCTCCCCGGTGTCGAACGGCATCAGGTGCGGTACGAAGGTGAGACCGGCGCCGTTGGCGCCCATCGCGGTCAGCTCCTGGGCGATCTCGGGCTGGTGCCGGTGACCGGCCACCCCGTAGGGCTTGGTGTCGTCGGTCTCTTTCACCGGCTCGAGCTCCGCGGCCGCGTCGCGGCCGGCGCCTGAGATCCCCGATTTGGCGTCGACGACGACATCCTCGACCACTCCCGCAGCGGCGAGCGGGGCAAGGGCGAGCAGAGTCGCGGTCGGGTAGCAGCCCGGGTTTGCGACCAGGCCGGCGGAGCCGATCGGCTCGCGGTAGAGCTCGGTCAGTCCGTAGACCGCCGCCTCGAGCAACTCCGGCCGGCCGTGGTCTCCGTACCAGCGTTCGTAGGTTCCGAGGTCGCGGAGGCGGAAGTCCGCGGAAAGATCGACCACCTTCGCGTCCGCCGCCCGGAGCGCGGCGACCACCGGGGCCGAGGCGCCGTGCGGATAGGCGACGATCGCGGCATCGATGCCGTCGAGCGAGTCGAGGTCGAGCTCGGTGAGCTCGATCTCGACGTCGTACTGCGGATAGAGCTGTTTCAGCGGGGTGCCGACGTCAGACCGCGCGGTGGCGGCCGCGAGCTCGAGCTCGGGGTGGGAGGCGATGAGCTGCGCCGCCAGCGCCCCGGCATAGCCGGAAGCTCCGGCGACGAGCACTTTGAGCTTGCTCTCACTCACGGAGGGTCCCTCCGATCTCGCTGAGCGCATCGGCGATCGCCGTCCGCCGCGCCGTCACGTCCTCGTCGGTGAGGGTGCGTTCCGGAGAGCGGAACTCCAGCCGCAGCGCAAGGCTGACCTTGCCATCGCCGACCTGCTCCCCGGCGTAGTGGTCGAAGACGTCGGCCGACTGCAGAAGCTCGCCGCCGGCCGCGATCACGGTCTCGCGGACGCTCGCTGCCGGGATGTCCTCCGGTACGACCACGGCCAGGTCCTGCAGCACCGCCGGGTACGTGATCAGGTCCTCGTAGGTCTCCCGCTCGATCGCCGCCGCCGCCGCCAACTGCGAGGCCACCAGCTCGAACGCGACGCCGCCCGGCAGGTCCCAGGCCCGGGCGACCAGTGGATGCAGTTCCCCGATCCAGCCGGCTTCGGAGCCGTCGATCCGCACCACGGCAGATCGACCCGGGTGCAGGAAGGGCTCAGGATCTTCCGGCGCAGCAACCTCGAGCGGAGCGCCGAGGGCGGCGAAGAGCCCCTCCGCGACCGCCTTGCCCGCGAAGTAGTCGGGCTCGCCGGGTCCCTCCCCGCGCCACGAGGCGGGAAGCGAGCCGGATAGGATGCCGCCGAGGTGGTGCGGTTCGCAGGCCGGCGCAGGGATGTCGCCGAGGAACTCGCCACCGAGCGGGCCGCCGCTCCGATCCTTTGATCCGGGCTCAGGCGTCTGCTTCAGGTAGACCCGGCCGGACTCGAACAGCCGTACTCCCTCGGCCCCCCGGGAGAGGTTGAGTCGCGCCGCGTCGAGCAAACCGCCGAGCAGCGTCGTGCGCATGACCGATTGCTCGGCCGAGAGAGGGTTCGAGACCTCGATCGCCTTCCGCCGCAGGTCGCCGGCGGTGAGCTGAAGCCGGTCGGCGAGGCCGGGATCGTTGAAGCTCCAGGAGATGATCTCGTCGCAGCCCAGGTCCCGCAGGGTGTCCTCGGCGCGACGCAGAAGCCGCTGCTCCCTGGTCAGAACGCCGACGTGCCCGCCGGTGCTCGGCAACGTGCTCGGGAGGTTCTGGTCGAGGTCTTGGACCCGTGCCACTTCCTCGACCAGGTCCGCCTCTCGGTAGACGTCGTAGTGGCGCTCGGGAGGGACGGTGACGGTGAGCGTTTCCTTCTTCAGCTTGACGTCGAAGCCGAGCCGTTCGAGGTCCGCGGCGCACGCCTTGGCGGGGATCTCCATTCCGAGCAGGCCGGTGACCCGCTCGGCACGCAGCTCCAGCTGGTGCGAATCGGGGATCTCGCCGGTGGCGTCGATCGTCCCGGGCACCAGCTTGGCGCCGCAGATCTCGGTGATCAGGTTCGAGGCGACCCGCTGGCCCCGCAGGGCCAGCTCGGGATGGAGCTGCTTTTCGAACCGGCCCGAGGCCTCGGAACGCAGCCCGAGCGCACGCGAGGTGCGCAGGATGTTGACCCCGTCCCAGTTTGCAACCTCGAGCAGTACCCGGGTGGTGTCCTCGCTCACCTCCGAGGCCGCCCCACCCATGATCCCGGCGATCCCCGCCGGGCCGTCGCCGTCGTAGATCAGGACCGCGTCTGGAACATCGAACGTGCGCTCGATGCCGTCGAGCGTGGTCAGCTTCTCGCCCTGCTTGGCGGTGTCGATGATCAGCCTGCTGCCCGCGACCTTGTCGAGGTCGTAGGCGTGCATCGGCTGCCCGGTTTCGAGCATGGCGTAGTTGGTGATGTCGACGACGTTGTTGATCGGCCGCTGCCCGGCAGCGAGCAGCCGCGCCTTCAGCCACAGCGGCGAGGGCCCGACTTCCACCTCGGTGAAGACCCGTGCCGCAAAGCGCGGGCAGAGCGCCGGTACCTTGACCTCGATCGAGGCGAGATCGTTGACGTCGCCATCGCCCTCGGCCTCTGCGTCCTGCTCCCACGGAGCCGGAGCCAGGTCAGCCTCGCTGATCGCGTGCACCTCACGCGCCACTCCGTAAACGGCGAGGCAGTCGGGCCTGTTCGAGGTCACCTCGAGCTCCAGCACCGGCTCGGAGAAAGCGACGACGTCAGCGAGCGGATCGCCGGCCTGCGCATCGCCATCCAAGACGGCGATCCCCGCGGCGTCTTCACCGATCTCGAGCTCGGCCTCGGAGAGAATCATCCCGTCGGAGGTGACCCCGCGCAACTTTGCCTGTTTCAGCTCCTCGCCGTTCGGGAGGACCGCGCCCGGCAAGGCCACGGCGACGAGCTGTTCAGCGGCGACGTTGGGCGCGCCGCAGACGATCGTCCGCGCCGAGTCCTCGCCGGTATCGACCTCGCACACCCGGAGCTTGTCGGCATCGGGATGGTTCTCTACTTTCAGCACACGGCCGACCACGTAGGACTCGGGACTCGGGGCACCGACATGGTCGACGCGTTCGACCTCGGTCCCGGTCATCGCCAGGCGCTCGGCGAGGCTTTCCGGGTCCCAGCCGGGATCGCAGTAGCTGCGCAGCCAGCCCACCGGCACCCTCATGAGAATTGCTCCAGCACGCGCACGTCGTTCTCAACGAACAGGCGCAGGTCGGGAAGGCCGTGGAGCAGCATCGCCATCCGCTCGATCCCGAAGCCGAAGGCAAATCCCTGGATGCGGTCCGGGTCGTACCCGTTCTCGGCCACGAACCCGAACACATTCGGGTCGACCATGCCGGCCCCGCCGACCTCGATCCAGCCGACGCCCTTGCACAGGGAGCAGCGGGAGCCGTCTGCAAGCTCGCCCTTGCCGTCACAGACATGGCAGTCGACGTCGAACTCGACGCTGGGCTCGGTGAACGGGAAGAAGTGAGGCCGCATCCGCGCCTCCCGGCCGCCGCCGAAGAGGCTGGTCAGCATCGCCTCGAGCGTGCCCTGGAGATCGGAAAGGGTGATCCCCTCCCCCACCGCGAGCCCCTCCATCTGGTGGAACATCGGCAGATGGGTGGCGTCGATCGTGTCCCGGCGGTACGCCTTGCCCGGAACCGCGATGAAAATCGGCGGCTGCGTCGCCTCCATCGCCCGCACCTGCATCGGCGAGGTGTGGGTCCGGAGCATGACCAGCTCCGACTCCGGGGTTTCGACGCCGTCCCCCCTGGTGGCGGTCCGCGCGCTGTCGAGAGCGGCCTTGGTCAGCGACCCGGGTGCGACGTAGAGCGTGTCCTGGACCATCCGGGCCGGATGACCGGGTGGGTGGTTGAGCGCCGTGAAGTTGTAGTAGTCGATCTCGACCTCGGGGCCCTCGAGCACCCTGTAGCCGAGGCCGACCATCGTGTCCTCGATCAGACGGCGGGTGCGGGTGACCAGGTGCAGGTGGCCGGGATGGCGCGGCGGCGCTCCGGGGAGAGTGACGTCGATCTGGTCCTCGGCGAGCTGGCCGACCACCTCGGCTGCGTCGAGCTCGGCGCTGCGTGCGGCGAGCTGTTCTTCCAGCGCCACCCTCGCTTCGTTGCCGGCCTTGCCGACCGCGCCCCGCTCCTCCTGTGAGAGGCCGGAGATGCCGCGGAGAATCGTGGTCAGCTCGGCCTTGCGACCGAGGTAGCGGACCCGGATCTCCTCGAGGGAGTCGGTGCCGGTCGCAGCCGCGATCGCGGCCGCGGCCTCGGCACGGAGCTCCGCGATCCTGTCGGTCGTCTCAGGCATCGCGCGACCCTATCCGCTGCAAAGCGATCGCCGCCGCCGCAGCGACGTTCAAGGACTCCGCGCCCGGACGGAGCGGAATCGTCACCTGTGACTGGCATGCGGCCAGCACATCTGCAGGCAGTCCTTCCCGCTCGGCTCCGAGACAGAGAGTCGCGGGTTGGTCCAGTGCCGCAACCGGATCACCGCCGTGCGCGACCAGTGCCGCCCTGGGTGCCGGTGTCCCTTCAATCCCGCCGCGCACCACCGGCTGGGAGAAGATCGCCCCCATGCTGGCGCGGACGGCCTTCGGTGAGTACGCGTCTGCGCAACCGGGTCCGAGCACCACGGTGCCGTCGACCAGGCCCTTGGTGCTGCGGACGATCGCACCGACGTTGGCGGGGTCGGCGACAGCGTGGAGATAGACGGCGACCTCGGCCTCTGCGAGGTCGAGATCGGCCGCCGGCTGTGCCCAGATTCCGATGACCCGGGTGCCCGAGGCCAGAGTCGAGACCGAGTCGAGCAGCTCCGGCTCGACCTCGGTCCCTCCGAGGCCGGATCCAGCCGCGGTCAGCAGCTCGACCGGCTCCTGCTCCGCCGCGCGGGCGGAGCCGAGCAGGTCCTCGCCCTCGGCCAGGAACAGTCCCTCGCGCGCGCGATGCTTTGCCTGGGCCAGCTTGCGGACCAGCTTCAGTTTCTCGTTCTGTGGGCTCTTGATTGGTTCTGTCATTGGTTTGTGATGGAACTAAAAAAGGGCGGCCCCGACTTGTGTCGGTCCGCCCGGGTCTTGGTCGCTTTGGCCTTGGCTCAGCCGGCCGTGGCCTCCCGGGCGCGTTCGACAAATCGGCGAAAACCATCGCGATCGCTGACGGCGATCTCGGCGAGCATCTTGCGGTTGACCTCGACCCCGGCCTCGGTCAGGCCGTGCATGAGCTCCGAGTAGGTCATTCCCTCCCGCCTGGCGGCGGCGTTGATCCGGGTGATCCACAGCCGCCTGAAGTCGCGCTTGCGCACCCGCCGGTCGCGGTAGGCGTACTGGCCGGAGCGCATCAGCTGCTCCTTGGCGAAGCGGGGGCTCGACTTCTTGCGGCCGAAATAGCCCTTGGCCTGCTTCAGGACCTTCTTGCGCCGGCGGCGCGAGGCGACGGGCGAACTGGCGCGCGGCATCAGCCCCCGTCCTTTCCGGCCAGCAGGCTCTTGACCCGCTTCTGATCGGGTTTGGCGATCTCCACTGGCCGCTTGAAGCGGCGCTTGCGGGCAGGCGACTTCTTCTCGAGGATGTGGCTCGAGTAGGCACGCCGGCCGCGGAGCTTGCCTGTGCCGGTCTTGCGGAACCGTTTCTTGGCCCCCGAATGGGTCTTCATCTTCGGCATGAGAGCCGACTATTGAAGCAGAGTGTCAGCCCGCTTCGGCCCGGGGCTCGGCCGGCTGGTCGGCTTCGCCCTGGGGCTCGGCAGGCTGGTCTGCTTCGCCGCCGCTGTCCGAGGCCGTCGCGGCACGCGTCGGCCCGAGCAGCATGTGCATGTTGCGCCCCTCGACCTGGGGGTCCTGCTCGACCTCGGCAATCTCGCCAAGGTCGCCGAAGAGGCGCTCGAGCAGCATCCGCCCGCGCTCTGGGTGGCTGTTCTCGCGCCCGCGGAACATGATCGTCACCTTGACCTTGTCGCCCTTGCGCAGGAAGCGCTCGACGTGGCCCTTCTTGGTCTCATAGTCATGGGTGGCGATCTTGGGCCGCAGCTTGATCTCGCGGACGTTGACCTGCGTCTGATGTTTGCGGGCGGCCTTTGCCTTCTGCTCCTGCTCGTACTTGTACTTCGAGTAGTCGAGGATGCGGACGACGGGCGGCTTGGCCTCGGGCGCCACCTCGACCAGGTCGAGATCCTTCTCCTGCGCCCGCGAGAGCGCGTCGGGGGTCTTGACCACGCCGACCTGCTCGCCGGCCTCGTCGATCAGGCGCACCTCCGGAACCCGGATCCGCTCGTTGGTCCGAGTCGGATCGCGGTCGGGCATCCGCCGGTCGAATTGTACGAGACCGCCACTAGCTAAGGATTGAGAGGGCGCTCAAGCGGTTCGAAAGGAGAGAACGGAACGAGACAAGGCGGGCACGGGGCGCTCAGCGGCGCGTGCGCGTGGTGTCAGTGCTCGGCATCGAAAGCGAAGTATAGGCGGCTCATACCCCTTCGACCTCGGTACGAACCCGCTCGGCAAAATCGGCGATACCCGAGTTTGCCGAGGTCGCCCTCGTCGTGAGAGCGGACCGCGACCTGGCCCGCGTCGACCTCCTCGTCTCCGACGACGAGCATGTAGGGGAGCTTCGCCAGCTCGGCCGCCCGGATCTTCTTGCCTACCGACTCGGTGCGAGTGTCGATCGCGGCAGCGGACCCCGGCGGTCCGGAGCTCGGACGCGACTCGCTCCGCGTATTCGTTGTGACGGTCGGCGATCGGCAGCACGGTCGCCTGCACCGGTGCCAGCCACAGCGGGAACCGGCCGCCGTAGTGCTCGATCAGGATCCCGGCGAACCGCTCCATCGAGCCCAGCAGCGCCCGATGGATCATCACCGGGCGATGGTCGGTGTTGTCGGCACCCGTGTAGGTGAGATCGAAGCGCTCCGGCATCTGGAAGTCGAGCTGGCAGGTACCGCACTGCCATGAGCGGCCGAGCGCGTCGGTGACGTGAAAGTCGATCTTGGGCCCGTAGAAGGTTCCCTCTCCGGGGCTCTCGTCGTAGTCGCGCCCCTGCCGCTCGAGCGCGGCGCGCAGGCTCTCGGTTGCCCGCTCCCACTGTTCGTCGGTTCCGATCGATTTCTCCGGCCGGGTGGAGAGCTCGACCCGGACGTCGTCGAAGCCGAACCGCGCATAGAGCTCGTCGATCCCGGCGCAGATCGCATCGACCTCGTCGGTGACCTGGTCGAGGGTGCAGTAGACGTGGGCATCGTCCTGGGTGAACGAGCGGACCCGCAGCAGGCCGTGGAGGACTCCCTCGCGCTCGTAGCGGAACACCTGTCCGAACTCGGCGATCCGCAGCGGCAGCTCACGGTACGAGTGGCGCCCCGCGGCATAGGTGAGACACGCGCCGGGACAGTTCATCGGTTTCAGCGCGAAGCGACGCTCCCCCTCATCGCGACCGCCCTCGGGATCCGAAGGAGCCGCGAAGTACATGTTCTCCCGGTAGTTCTCCCAGTGCCCCGAGCGGTGCCACAGCTCCTCATCGAGGACCTTGGGGGTGGTGATCTCGACGTAGCCGCGCTTGTCGAGCTGGGAGCGGACTTCACCCTCGATCAGCCGCAGCAGCACGGTTCCCTCCGGCAGCCAAAACGGCATGCCGGGAGCTTCATCTCGAAGCATGAACAGACCGAGCTCCGGGCCGAGCTTGCGGTGATCGCGAGCTTTGGCCTCCTCGATCTGCTGCATGTGTTTGCGCAGCTCCTTTGGGGACGCGAACGCGGTGCCGTAGATCCGGGTCAGCATCTGCCGCGTCTCGTCTCCGCGCCAATAGGCGCCCGCAAGGGAGGTCAGCTTGAAGGCCTTGATCCACCCGGTGGACTCGCCGTGCGGCCCGCGACAGAGGTCTTCGAACGGTCCGTTGCGGTAGAGGGAGACGGTCTCCACGCCCTCGTCGCGGACCAGGTCCTCGATCAGCTCGACCTTGTAGTCCTGGCCCTCGGCGCGGAAGTGCTCGATCGCCTCCGCGGCGGGCAAGTCACGGCGCTCGAACTGCTCGTCGGCCTCGATGTGCGCCGTCATCGCCTCCTCGATCCGGGTCAGGTCCTCCTCCCCCGGCCGCTGCCCCTCGGGGAACTCGAAGTCGTAGTAGAAGCCGTTCTCGATCGGAGGCCCGATCGAGATCTTCGTCCCGGGCCAGAGCTCCAGCACCGCTTCGGCGAGCACGTGTGCGGCGTCGTGCCGCAGCAGCTCGAGCTGCTCGGCTCCCTCGCCTTCGTGAGTTGTCTTTTTATTTGCCATCCAGGCGTGATCCTACGCGTCGGCAGGCACGAAACCTTGCGGCCGCAACGCGCATCGAAGGTATGTGTTTGATAACCATGAACACGTGATCAGCTGAACCGTTCGCGCTGGAGGCGCGAGCGGCCGGGGAACCCACTCAGTTGGGGCGAATCGCAACCCGCGTAGCGCGACTCTTTCAGCGCGAGCCCGACAGCTAACCCCGGAAGCGCCGAAAGAAAGAGGATCGAATGAGCAACCGGGTAACCACAGCTTCTCTCACGCGCCGACTCGGCGCCCGACTCGCGATCGTCGTCCTGGTCGTCCTCTCGGTGGCCGCCGTCTGGCAGTCCACCGCCCCCGCCGCGAGCTCCAAGAGCGGCCGAGTGCACGAGCACCATTGGACCAAGGCTCAGGTCGCGCAGTTCGAGCAGGACGCCGCAAGCTACGTGCTGCGGCGAGCGACGGCCAGAGCGACGGCCGCGCGGATGCGCAAGTACCGCTACGGCAGCCGGACCCTGCGCAAGGGCATGACCGGCGCGGATGTGATGAAGCTGCAGAAGTACCTCACGGGTCTCGCCTTCCCGACCTCTGCAGACGGCGTCTTCGGCTCCGGGACGAAGCGCGCGGTGATCGGCCTCGAGCGCTCGCGGCAGGCCAAAGTCGACGGCATCGTGCCGGGCAAGCAGGCGCGCAAGATTCGCGCCGCCGCCAAGAAGCGGCGCACCGCCGCCGGCGCGAGCTCCGGCCAGGTCTTCCCGATCAAGGGCGTTCACACCTTCGGCGGTGCCAGCGCGCGCTTCGGGGCGCCGCGCAACGGCCACACCCACCAGGGGCAGGACGTGTTCGCCACCTGCGGCACTCCGCTCGTCGCTTCGGAGGGAGGGACCGTTCGGGTCAAGCAGTACCAGGCCTCCGGCGCCGGGCATTACATCGTGATTCGCGGTGCCGCCACCGGCGAGGACTACGTCTACATGCACATGACCACGGCCTTCGCCGGCGTCGTCGGCCAGATCGTCACGACCGGACAGCAGATCGGCACCGTCGGCGCTTCCGGCAACGCCACCGGATGCCACCTGCACTTCGAGCTGTGGACGGTTCCCGGCTGGTACCTGGGCGGCGCGCCCTACGACCCGCTGCCGAAGCTGCAGCTCTGGGACACCTACTCCTAGCCGAACTCGCTTCCCCGCCGATCGGATGGGCGTAACTGGGCTCGAACCAGTGACCTCCGCCTTGTCGAGGCGGCGCTCTCCCAACTGAGCTATACGCCCTGGGGCTGGAAGTTTAAGAGCCGGGGCTAGTCGCGGAGCTTGCCCTTCGCCCGCATCGTGATGTCGAAGGTCGAGCGGGTCGTGTATTTCGGCTCCCAGCCAAGGGCGCGGAGCTTCTCGTTCGAGACGACCCAGGGATAGGCGACGTAGTTGGCGTACCCGGGCGGGGCCTCTACCCCCGGCAGGTGCCACCGCCATGCGAACTTCGCCTGGCGCTTCAGCTTGTCGAACGGCATCGGCTTCGTCTTCAGGCCGATCAGGTCGGCCGATTCCTTCAGGCTCATCGTGTCGTCCGCGGCGAGGTTGAAGGCGCCGCCGGCCCGCTTGTCGAGAAGCAGGATCAGCGCCTCGGCGACATCGTCGTTGTGGACGAGCTGCAGCTCCGATCCGCCGCCCTCTGGCTCGGGGAAGAACCGGGCCTTGGTCCAGCTGCGGACGATGAAGTTGTCAACGTCGGGGCCGAAGACAATCGTCGGGCGGACGATCGTCATCACCCGGTCGGGGTGGTCGGCCGCCCACAGCTGACAAATGCGGTCGGCCTCGGTCTTGTCGCGGGCGTAAGAGAAGTCAGGTACGCCCCGCACCGGCCAGTCTTCGTAGATCGGCACGGGGTTGTCGGGCCAGGCGCCATATGCCACCGCTGAGGTGGTGACCAGGACCTGGGGCGTTCCCGCGTCGCCGGCGGCTCGCAGGACCGCTTCGGTGCCATTGACGTCGACGTCGTACATCATCGCCTCGTCGCGGATCGGATCGAGCAGGAAGGCGAGATGGACGAGCGCCTCGATCCGGTGCTGATCGAGCAGTTCGCGCATCCGGGGCGCGTCGCGTACGTCCCCCTGGACGAACTCGACCTTCGGGTAGTCGCGCGGAGGCGGGTTGACGTCGAGGTTGACGATCAGCTCGGTCTCCTCGCGCCCCGAGAGCACCTCGCTCAGGCGCCCCCCGATGTAGCCCGAGCCGCCGGTGATCAGATAGCGCGCGCCCATCTGCGCGGCGATCCTATCCTGGCCACCCGGCCAGGCTTTGTTAGCCGCTCCTCACCGGTTTCCGGGTGCCCCACACCCGGATCTTTTTCCCGCAAACGAAGGTGGAGTGAAACTTCTGGCGAAAAGAAGTGTTAAGTTTTGCTGAGAGACGGTCGATGCTGGACGTGACCGACTTAGATGCTTGAAGGACCGACGGGCCAGGGGGCTCAGACTCGCTGGCGGCACGTCCTTTCGGAACACAAAGGGCCCCTTCGGGGGCCCTTTTCCGTTCTCAAACGATCTGTGCCTGGGTTGGCGCCGGTTCCCCGCTCAGCCTAGGGCTGCTGCGGCAGGCTCTGCACCTGCCGCAGCTTGCGCACGCACTTGGTCTTGGCGGCGCCCTTGAGCTTCTTGCATCTCTCGGCCATCGCGGGCGCAGCGGGAGCCGCCGACTGCGACTCGAGCGAGCCCTTGTCGCGGTCGTCCGCATCGCTGCCGCAGCCTGTCAGTACGCCGCCTGCGAGCACGCCCCCGGCCAGCAACATCGCCGCACGCTTCTTCATGGCCCCACTGTACCCCGCTCGGTCACGGTGTTGCGCCGGTTCTGCCTGCTCTTGAGGCTAGAAACCGGTGGCGGCCCAGACGATCAGGATCGCGGCAACCACCGCGACCCCGAAGGCGCTGGTCAGAGCCGGCAAACGAGCGGGGATTCGGAGATCCAAGTCATCCATGGCTAAGCCATCGACCTTCTTCGCCGACGCTTGAACTCCTGCCCCTGAAATCGCGCTTCTCATTGGGTCGGATGATCCCCCGGAGACCGGATGCTCAAACGCTGAGAGCATAGGATCGAGCGATGCGCTTGGGAGTCCGTCTGCTGCCCATGGCACTGAGCCTGGTCATCGCCTCTGCGCTGATCGGCTGCGGAGAAAGCAGCGAGGACAAGGCCACCGAGGCGCTTGGTGGAAGTGAAGGCGACTCGGCGGCCCTGTTGGACTTCTTCAAGACCACCGAGACCTTTCCCAACCTTCAGGTTGATCTGGTCGCAGCTTTCAACCAGGGGGACGTCGCCACGGCTAGAGCCACCCTCGATGAGCAGAACGGGATTCTCAGGGAAGCCCGCTCGGCAGCCCTCGACGTCGAGGGCTCCGAGCTTCGAGAAACCCTGCAGGAGTATCTCGAGAGCTTGCAGGAGGCGGTCGATGCCGAAGATGCGGCGGTCGTGTATTTCGAAAGTCCCGGTCCGGCCGACGCCGCCGCGGAGGCCGAGCTGACCTCCGAGCTCACTCGGACCCAGGCAGCCGCGCGGGAAGCCGACCGGGAGTTCATCAACCAGCTCTTGGATGCGCTTCCGGACGACGCGGACGAAGAGATCAAGGACTACGTCGAGGACTACGAGCGCCGCATCGCGGAGGCGGGCGGTACCTAGTCCGCCTGTTCAAGGCGCCTGCCGGAATCGAACCGGCGTAAACGGCTTTGCAGGCCTGTGGCAATGGGTCCGCTGAGGTGCTCTGAGGTCAGCTGAGGTGCTGTGAGGTGCTCTCAGTTCGCTCCGAATTGCCCAGTTCGGGAGATGGTTCGGGAGACGCTTTTCGCTTTCGCTATCACGCCCGAAAGGAGGTGCCTCGGCGAGCGAGGGCAGCACTGCTATGTGCAGCAGCGCCTACTTCTTCCGTTTGCGCACGCACTTGCGCTTACCGCGGACCTTTTTTGCGCGGAAGCCCTTCTTGCACTTCTTCGCGACGGGCGGCGCTGCTGCGGGTGGCACCGGCACGCAGCCATTGACAGGCCCGGCAGCACCTGGGCACTGGTCCTGGGTCTCGTCGCCGAAGCCGTCGTCGTCGGCGTCAGGCTCGACCGTCCCCTGGACGAGCACTTCGACGGTGCCCGGGCCGCAACCTGCCAAGTTGTAGAACTCGGCAAAGCCAACCGCGTGCGCGGGCGGCTCGGATCTGCATCGATACACCGCTTGGGCGTCGTTGTGCATGAAAGTGGTAAGCCCGGGAAACACCGCCGCGATCCGATCCCCCGCGGCGATCCTCAACCGGGTAAGGACCTCGGTGACATGGTCCGCACCCGCGGTTGCCGCCACCGGCACTTGACCCTGGTTCAGGAACTGGTTGGCAACAAAAAAGGGTTGGAGGACGCGGACGAAGCCGCTCGCCGCACCGCCCGAGGTCCGTACCCGCGCCGAGACCATGACGCCCGGGATCGGCGATCCGGCCTCCGCCATGCCATCCGACTGGGTTTCCGTCAGCGCCGCGTAGCCGAGGCCGGAGGTGTCCGGCGTCAGCGTCGGATCGGCCAGATCGGCGCCGAAGGTGACGGCCCCCGAGGCGGAGCCCGGCGCCGCGAGACAGCCGCTGACAGCCGCCGCTGCGAGGAGAGCTTTTCCTAACTTCCGCATCGACTAGAACGATAGACCGATTTTTCGAGAAACCCGGTGTGCTGCAGCGAGCCCGCCCCGGTCGCGGCCGGGAACACGAGGCCGCCGCTCGCGCCGTACACGGCCGTCGCCTTGTGGCTCCGTCAGCTCCTCGCGGAGGCGTTGCCCCGCGCTCGCTCCATCGGCGAAACCTACTGCTCAGACTGGAAGCTTCCTCGCCTTCTTGAGGCACTTCCTGCGCGCGCCGCCATTCTTCTTCTTGCATTTCCTCAATGCCGCGGCTCGCTTGCCGGTTGCGGCGATGACGCCCGGTGGTGCGCCACCTCCCCCGGGCGGCGGGGGCGGCGGGGCCAGAGCCGGGTCGGCGAACAGCTGGATGCGGTGGTTGCTCTTATCGGCGACGAATACGGCGCCGCCCGGAGTAGCACCGACGCCCCAGGGGCCGTTCATCTCGCCGCCGAGGCCAGAGGTCGGCGGGCTCTGGCCCGCCTTGCAGGTGTCGAGGGGCGCGACGCAGATCTCGAAGCCAGCAACGCCTCCCTGCGTCACATCCTTACCCCAGGTGCGCTGAAAGCTCCCCGAGGAACTGAAGCTCTGGATCCTGTTGTTGAGCTCGTCCCCGACGTAGACGTTCCCGAATCCATCAGCGGCGACCCCCCTGGGCGTGTAGAGCACGCCGCCCTCGGCAGTGTCGTAAAGGCCGTCCTTGCAGCTCGCCATCGCGGTGCAGACCTCGAAGTCGGTCGCACCTCCCTGGATCACGTCCTTGCCCCAGGTGCGGTCAAAGACGCCCGCGGAGGTGAACTTTTGTATCCGGTGGTGACTCTCCGACACGTAGACGCTCCCGCCTCCGTCCGCAGCGATTCCTTCGGGGCGCCAGAGGGTCCCGCCGAGAGGAATATCGCCGACCCCGTTCGACGGGTCGCCGATCTTGCAATTTGTGGCGTCGAGGCAGACCTCGAAATCGGTGTCCAGGTCGACGCCATCCACGTCCTTGCCCCAGGCTCGGTCGAAGGCGCCTCCGGCGGTGAACTTCTGGATCCGGTTGTTGTCCCTGTCGGCGACGTACACGCCGGTCGCGTCCGCGGCGACGGCTGACGGATAGCTGAACTCGCCCCCGAGGCCAGTCGAGGTATCGCCCCCCTTGCAGACGTCCGTCATGTTGAGGCAGATCTCGAATCCGCCGAGGGGGTCATTGCTGGGGGAACCTGTGGCGACCACATCCCTGCCCCAGGCGAGCTGGAAATTTCCCAAAGTGTCGAACCGCTGCACCCGGGTGTTGCCGGGGTCGGCGACGTAGACATGGCCAAAGGGATCGACGCCGATACCCCCCGGCGCGCCGAAGAACTCGCCCCCGGCGCTGCCGGGAACTCCGGCCTTGCAGATGTGGAGGCCTCCGACGCAGACCTCGAAGCCATCGCCGCCGCCCTGGATCACGTCCTTTCCCCAGGCGCGCTCGAACCGACCCGCGCCGTCGAACTCCTGCACCCGGTAGTTGGCGCTGTCGGCGACGAAGACGTGGCCGGCGCCGTCGGCGGTGACCCAATGCGGACCGGCGAGCTCCCCAAAAAGAGCCGTCGTGTTGCTGCCGGGCTGGCACAGGGAAGCAGTCGTGCAGACTTCAAAACCCGTGTTGGCCAGTCCGTCCGAGACCACATCCTTGCCCCAGGTGCGGTCGAAGCTGCCCAAGGTCGCGTGGGCGGGCGCGGCCGATGCGATCGCGCAGACGAGTCCGATCCCGATCCCCGATGTGATCGGGAGTCTGCGCTTCCCTGTCCGAGACACTTTCATGGCTCGCGGCACGGTAATCAACACAACGGCCGCGCGCAAGTACGAATGGCGTGAACGCGCGCCGAGGTAGGCGCCGCCCAGCGCCGTGGCAGCAGGGGCCGCGATCTGAGCGACATCGCACGCGGTGCTCACTCGCCCAATGTGCAGAACGGGCCGATCCTCTGCCCAAATCGCGTCGTATCTCGCTGATCGGTCGCGGGAGATCTTTGGGAGACGCTTCCGAAGCTCGAACCGAAAACTGCGGCGTTACCGGGGCTTTCCTGAAGGCGCCTGCCGGAATCGAACCGGCGTAAACGGCTTTGCAGGCCGCTGCGTAACCACTCCGCCAAGGCGCCGCTCCACAAGCGTAAAGCCACGATGCGCGCTGGTAGGCTCTGTTCAGCAACTGGGCAAGGGAAGGCCCGGGAAGGAGTGGAGATGAGGAAGCGCTACGTGGTTCTAGCGGGGGCGGCGATGCTTGCGATCGCAGTGACTTTGCCAGCGCTGGGAGGTCCGAACTCCAACACCAGCAGGTCAGGGGGTAGCGCGCTGAAAGTCGCCAAGCGGGCCAACCAGAAGGCCGACAAGGCACAGAAGACGGCCGACTCGGCGACCACCAGCGCGAGTACCGCACAAGCAACGGCCGACAAGGCGCTCGCGCAGGCAGCGAGTGCGCAGACCAGTGCGGGCAGTCCCACGGGGGCTTACTCGCCGGGCTTCATCACTTTCCTCCAGAATTCACTCGCCGCGTTCAGGTTTCACAACCCGACGAGCGCAACGGTCCACGTACACGTAGAAATGGCAAACACAACCGGCGGCATCGCCATCAACCCCGGAAGCTCGGAGGACTTCGACGTGGCCGCGGGTCAAGGCGCCGTTATCGGCTACACCTGTCCGGGAGCGGGAACCTGTTCGGGCACGCCGGTGATCTCAGTGGGTGCCGAAAGCGACATCGTGTTGTCCGGGCTCTACACCGACGCACAGGGATTCCGGATCCCGCTTCACGCGGGGGACTTCACGCGCGTGCGCTGAGGACAAGCGGCTGATGGGATTCGAACCCACGACCTTCTGCATGCCCGATCGGGCGCGAACGGCTAGCGACCGAGAGTTCGCAGGATCTCCCGGGTCCGGTTCGGGACGACGCTGACGGCCTCCCGGACGCTGGCGATGCCTGAGCGAAGTTCGACATCACCGACCTCGACCAGCGCCGGCTCATCCTGGATCGCGGCGAGGGAAGCGTCGGCCGCACCGGCGGCTTCGGCCGCCGAGCCGATCAGGTCCCGGGTGGAGAGCGAAGCGGCGGCGGGGACGGGCTGCTCGAAGCTACGGGTGGGCAACCCGTGCCGCGCAGCGAATTCAACGTGGGTGCTCTTGGAGCGACCGTAGGCCCGCTGGACGGGTCCGAACAGCTGCTCTTCGAGCCGATCCGCGGCCTGATCATCGAGCTGCTCGTAAGCGGTACTCAGTGCCGCGAGTGCGCCTCCGATCTCGTCCGTCGCCGCCACGAGCGCCTCGAGTAGCTGCTCACGCCCCTCGATGTTGGTGTACGTCATGTCGGGACCATGCGCCCGGCCACCCCCGCGAGCTGCGGGGATGGCCGGCACATGAGTCGCTTAGCCGTTGCCGAGGCTTACCGCGGAGATCAAGGCGTCATCAAAGTCGACGTCGCCGTCAACCTCCGTGCAGCGGACCTCGAAGGTATGGCTCCCTGCAGGCAGGGAGGCCGTTACCGCGGTGGTCGTCACCTGGGCTCCGGTGTCAACCACGTCCCCATCGGTCCAGGTTGTATCCGCGCCGCCCTGGACCTCGCCGATTTCGACGGTGGAGTTTGCCACTGGAGCGTCGTCGGCAGTCAGCGCGCAGATGCCTTCGGCCTCGTTGATGTCGTCGGTCGCATTGTTTACGCCGGACATGTCATCGAAAACGGCCGTTCTCCAGTTGGCCGTCCCCGTGAGCAGCACGCGTCCCGTTTGCGGCAGGGTCACGGAGACGCTGACGCAATCCTCACCATTCTGGTCGTCGTCGTTGCAGGCGCCGTCGTTGAAATTCGAACGCCCGACCGTTCCCGCCAGCCCCGACGGACCTGCCGGGCCTGTAGCGCCGGGAGCCCCGGCTGGGCCGGCTGGGCCGGTCTTAGTCGAGAGCTGCTTCGAGACCTCCTTCTTGATCGCCTTCTTGATGCTGCCGCTGAGGCCGATTGCCGGCGCGGCGATCGCTATCGCTGCGATCACAGCGAGAGCAATGACTACTTGATTGCGCTTCATTTGGAACCTCCCGTCCCTTGTTTGCTTGGTTTGCAAGCGGCTGATGGGATTCGAACCCACGACCTTCTGCATGGCAAGCAGACGCTCTAGCCAACTGAGCTACAGCCGCGCGAGCGGGGAAGTCTAGCCGTCGAGCGCCTCGTTCACGAGCGCGTCGGCGGCCTCGTTTTGTTCGCGCCGGACCGTTCGCACCGACCAGTGGTCAAACCCCTCCAGCGCCTTGAGGACCTTGTCCCGGAGCTTCTGCAACGGCGCGTGTTTGACTTTCCACTCTCCCCGCACCTGGTGGGCAATCAGCTCCGAATCGTTGACGAGCTCGACCTCTTCGGCTTCGAGGTCGCGGGCAAGCTCGATCCCCAGCAGTAGGGCTTCGTATTCCGCGACGTTGTTGGTGGTCTTCCCGATCCGCTTGCTGCGGTCAGTGAGCACCTCCCCGCTCTCGTCGTGTGCGACCGCGGCAGCGGCGGCCGGGCCCGGGTTGCCACGCGACCCGCCGTCCACGTTGACCGTCACCCGCTTCAGGCCGTCCTTCGCCACGCTCGAAACCCTAGAACGGCAGGGTCTGAATCGGCTTCTTCCGGGTCAGCCTCAGCGTCCCGCTCATCTGGCCGGTGAACGAGCGGCTGACGGCAAACCCGGAGTCGTTGCCGGAAAGCGGAACGGTGATCACCTTCTTGCCGATCTTCTTGTTGGGAATGAAGCCCTGGGGTTCGCGGGTGGTCCGCTGGATCGTCTCGGTGCCCACTCCATAGGGGTACACCTGCGCGGTACCGCACCCGACCGGAATCAGCGATAGCTGAAAGTCGACCTTGACCCCGCCCTTCGCCTTCTCGAGAAAGACGGGCAGGATGAAGTCGTCCAGGCCAACCGAGCAGCTACCCGTCTCGAGGTTTCCGTTGCAGAGCTGATCGACGTTCCAGTCGATCCGCCCGCTGGCGCCGCCGAGGGTCATGTTGAGCTCCCCGGCCGGCTCGATCCGGGCCTTGCCATAGAAACCTTGTAGCTGCCAGATGCTCGCGTAGCTGTGCATGCCGCAGTCCCACTTCGTCTGCCACTGGCCCGAGGCCTCGACGCTGCCGAAGTAGCTGATGTTTTTCTTCTTCTTGGCCGCGGCCTGGGCTTCGACCGAGAACGATCCGACGAGCAGGAGGGCCAGAAGGAGCGCTAGCCAGCGCCGGGCGGCCACCTAGGTGCTCTCGAGCAGCTCGATGCGGTAGCCGTCGGGGTCGCGGACGAAGCAGAGCCGCGAACCCCCCTCCCTGATCGAATAGGGCGGCTTCTCGGGCTCGATCCCCTTCTCCGCGAGGCTTGCCAGGGTCCCGTCGAGATCCTCGGTCGAGATCGCGATGTGGCCGTAGCCGGTGCCGATGTCATAGGAGTCGACCCCGTGGTTGTAGGTGAGCTCGAGCCGCGGCTTGTCGCCGTCGCCGGGGAGGTTCATAAATACGTTGGTTGCCTCATCGCGGATCGGCACGCGGCCGATTTCCTCGAACCCGAGCGCCTCGTAGAACTCGGTCGAGCGGTCGATGTCACCGATCCGGTAGCACGTGTGGATCAGCTCCGCCAGGTCTAGGCCTCTACTTCCTCGCCTGCCTTGGCGTCGGCTACGACTTTTTGCGCCAGGTGCGCCGGCACCTCTTCGTGCCGGAGGAACTCCATCGTGTAGTCACCGCGCCCGCCGGTGATCGCGCGGAGGTCGGGCGCGTAATCGAGAACCTCGGCCATCGGCACCTCGGCCTTGACCTCGGTGGCCGAGCCCTTGGCTTCCATCCCGAGCGGGTGCCCGCGGCGCGAGTTGAGGTCCCCAATCACGTCACCGACCGAGTCCTCCGGGACGCTGATCGTGAGCTGGACGATCGGTTCGAGCAGGACGGCATCGGCATCCGCCATTGCCTTCTTCCACGCCATCGAGCCGGCGACCTTGAACGCATTCTCGGACGAGTCAACCGCGTGGTGTGAACCGTCCACGAGCCGCACGGTCACGTCCTTGACCGGATAGCCGGCGACCTCGCCGTGCTGCATCGCCTCGGCGATCCCTTTTTCGACTGCCGGGATGAATCCCTTCGGAATGACGCCGCCCTTGATCTTGTCGACGAACTCGAAGCCGGCGCCGGACTCGGCCGGCTCGATCTCGATCTCGCAGTCGCCGAACTGTCCGCGGCCGCCGGTCTGCTTCTTGTAGCGGCCATGTGCCTTGGCCGGCTTGCGGATCGTCTCCAGATAGGGAACACGCGGCGGCTTGAGCTGAATCTCGGCCCCGTAGCGGCTCTTCATACGGTCGACGATCACTTCGACATGGACCTGGGTGAGGCCGGCGATGATCTGTTCGCCTGTCTCCGGGTCGCGGTGCACATCCAGAGTCGGATCCTCCTCCGAGAGTCGCCGGATCGCCGTCGCCGCTTTCTCCTCGTCGCCTTTGGTCTTCGGTTCGAAGGCGAAGGCCATCACAGGAGCGGGAAGATCGAGCGGCGCGAATTTGATGTGCGCGTCCTTGCCCGCGAGGACGTCGCCGGCGCGCGTTTCCTTGAGCTTGGCGACGGCGCCGATGTCGCCGGCGCCGAGCTCGTCAACGCTCTCATGCTCCTTGCCTAGTGAGACCAGCAGCGGCCCCATCCGCTCCTTCGCCTTCTGGGTGACGTTGAAGACCTGGGAGTCGGACCTGAGTACCCCGGAGCAGACCCGGAAGAGATTGAGGCGGCCGGCATAGGGATCGGCGAGAGTCTTGAAGACGTAGGCCACCGGCTCACCGGACTCGTCGGGTTCGATCTGGATCTCGTTGCCCTCGTCGTCGGTGGCGTCGATCGCGCCTCGCATCGCGGGCGAGGGCAGGTCCTCGACGAGGGCCTGCAAGAGCCGGCTGGTGCCGAGGTTCTTGGTCGCGATCCCGCAGGTGACCGGGAAGATCCGGCCCTCGGTCACGCCCTGTTTGAGCACGGTGACGATCTCGTCGTGGTCGATCTCCTCGCCCTCGAGATAGCGCTCCATCAGCTCATCGGAGTTCTCAGCGACCTCGTCCATCAGCTTCTCCCGGTATTCCTCGGCCCGGTCTTTGAGCTCCTCTGGGATCTCCTCTGCCGCAGGCGCTCCCTGGCCCTCCCCCTTGGCGACGAACGCCTTCATGTCAATCAGGTCGACCACGCCCGTGACCTCGTGCTCGGACCCGATCGGGATCTCGGTCGCGACCACGTGCTGGCCGAAGGCTTCCTTGAGCGAGTCGAGCGCACGGTAGAAGTCGGCGCGCTCGCGATCCAGCATGTTGACGAAGACGAGCCGCGCCAGGCCCTCGCCGTCAGCCCGGTTCCAGAGGCGTTCGGTGTTCACCTCCACCCCCATCACGGCGTTGACGACGACAACTGCGGCGTCGACGACCCGCAGGGCACCGATCGTGTCGGCGATGAAGCTCGGCTCCCCCGGGGTATCGATCAAATTGATCTTGCGGTCCGAGTACTCGAACGAACCGACCGTCGCGCCGATCGACATCTCGCGCTTTTGCTCGTCTTCCTCGAAGTCGGAGACGGTCGTGCCTTCGTCCGCCTTGCCGAGCCGCTGTATCGCCCCAGCCTCGAACAGGAGTGCCTCGTGAAGCGAGGTCTTCCCCGATCCCCGGTGGCCGATCAGGGCGACATTGCGAATCCGGTCGGCAGCCTTGTGCGGCATCGGATCGGACTATATATCGGCCGATAAGGGCCACCGGCCGGGGCAATGATGCGACGGCAGCGAAGGCGAAGCCGAGCAGCCGGCGCTTTACGAGGCTGGTGCCGTGGTGAAGCGGGACCGGAGGCGGAGCACGGCCTTCGAGTGGAGCTGGGAGACGCGGGACTCGGTTACCCCGAGCACGTCCCCGATCTCGCGCAGGGTCAGGCCCTCGAAGTAATAGAGGGCGACGACCAGCGTCTCGCGCTCCGGCAGGCGCTGAATCGCCTCCACCAGCTGCTCGCGGACGTCTGCCTTGTCGAGCGCACCCTCCGGATCGGGGGCATCAGGGTCCTCGATCGTGTCCAGTAGGGAGACCGCGTCACCGGAGGAATCGGGAACCATCCACAGCTCTTCCAGCGCCAGGATCGACGAGTTCGAGATCGCGATCAGCGACTCCTGGAGCTCCTCCTCATCGATCTTCAGATGCTCCGCGATCTCCTCATCGGTGGGGGCACGGCCGAGCCGGTTTTCGAGCTTGCTGTTGGCCTGCTCGATCTCACGGGCGCGCGAGCGGACCGAGCGCGGCACCCAGTCGAGTGTGCGCAGCTCGTCGATGATCGCGCCCCTGATCCGCGGCATGGCGAAAGTCTCGAAGCGCACCTCCCGCGTCGCGTCGTAGCGGTCCATTGCCTCGATCAACCCGACCATGCCGTAGGAGATCAGGTCGGCGTCCTCCACGTGCGCGGGGAGCCCCGCGCCGGTGCGGCCGGCGACGTACTTGACCAAAGGCGAATAGGCGACCACCAGCCGCTCGCGCGCGCTCGGGTCGCCGGCGTCCTTGTATCGGCGCCATAGCTCCCGAAGCTCAAACTCCTTTACCTCTAGTTCCACCAAGAATCCGCTCCCCTCCTTAGGCGCGGGGATGACTGCGAGCGTACTGAGCGTGCAACCAGGAAGGCTCTACCCGCGTGTAGATCTGAGTGGTCGAGACACTCTCGTGTCCGAGCAGCTCCTGGATCTGGCGCAGGCCCGCGCCGCCCTCGAGCAGGTGGGTGGCAAAGCTGTGCCGCAGCGTGTGGGGAGAGATGCCACCCGCGAGGGCGGCGGTCCGAACCCATTTCTGGAGGCGGCGCCGGACATCCGATGAGGAGAGCCGACGGCCTGTGCGGGAAACGAACAGGGCCCTTTCCTCCCCGCCGTTCCGCGAGACGAGTTGGTGCCGTCCCGTCTCGAGGTAGCGGGCAACCTGGCGCTGGGCCGGCTCCCCCACTGGGACAATCCTCATCTTGTCTCCCTTGCCGATGATGCGGATGCGCTCGTCATCGAACTCGAGAGAGTCGAGGTCGAGCGAGATGATCTCTTCGCATCGCAACCCGCAGGAATAGGCAAGCTCGAGCATGGCGCGGTCGCGAATCTCAAGGGGTGTACGGGCCGGAATCTTGTCGAGCATGCCCCCCACCTCCTCGGCGGTGAGGACGCGGGGGAGCTTCTGCTCCTGCTTCGGCGAGGACAGGAGATCGGCCGGATTCTGGCCCACTGTGCCGGCCCGGCGGAGCGAGTCATAGAGGCCGCGGATCGCAGCCAGCTTGCGCGAGACGCTGCTCTTGGCGAGACCCGTCCGCGAGAGATGGGCGGCGTAGCGGCGCAGGTCCTTGTAAGCGACCGCGGCCGGCTCGAGCCGGTGATGGTCGGCCCATTCGGCGAGTTGAGCCAGGTCGGTGGCGTAGGCCTCGCGGGTTCGCTCGCGGGCGCCACGGCCGGCGAGCTCGCGATCGTAGGCGGCGAGCGCCTCGCTCCAGTTCATGTCTAAAGGTTCGCTGACGGAGTGCGTGACCCCTGCGAACGGGGGTGCAATTCGTGCCTGGAGGCTCGCGGCGGGTCCCGCCCGGTTACCCGATGTAGATCGGGGTGCCCTCCGGGACCATGTCGTAGAGCTCGATCACGTCGGGGACCAACATTCGCACGCAACCGTGTGATGCGGCGCTGCCGACCGATCCGGGCTCGTTGGTCCCGTGGATGCCGGCGGCACCGGCGAAGCCCATCCAGCGGGCGACCAGCGGATTGCCTGGCCCGGGGGGAATCGACTGGCCTGCGAGATCGCCGGCCCACTCCGAGTTGGGGACGTTCCAGGTCGGATTGACCTGCTTGTCGTTGATCGAGTAGAGCCCGGACGGCGTGTCATAGCCCGATTGGCCCACCGCGATCGGATATTGCTTGTAGTTCTTGAGGTTCCTCCACACGGTCAGCGTGAAGCTGGAGCGGTCGACCGTCACATAGAGCGGGTATTCCTCCGCGAGCTCGTCGGTGGTGACTTCGGGCTCGGTCCGGGTGACGTCGGGCTCAACAGTTCGAGGGCCGGACCCCTGCTGAAGGGCGGCCTGAAGATCCTCGCGTAGCGCAGTGCCGTCCACGGCGATGCCGTCCTGCTCCTTGGTCGGTGTGATCGTGCTGCCGGTCGGCTCGATGCTGGCGTCAATCGGGTCGCGGTCGATCTCCTCGACGATCTCCTCGACCTCCTTGCGGAACTTTTCGTCGGAGTAACTGATCCGCGGCGCGAGGTCGCGGGAGACCTCGCCGTCGGTCGCGTAGCGGACGAGCCGGGCCGGGAGCCCCCCCTCGCGGCTGACATCGACGGCCTCGTCGAGCATCCCGTCGATATCCGCTTCCATCTTCAGGTCCTCCGGGGTGATCTCGTGGGTCTCGCCATCGAAGGCGACGCGGACGGGCCGCATCAACGGCTCGACCACCTCGTTCTTGATCAGGGGACGCGCCTCGTCGGTGGAATGCCCGCCGACCTCGATCCCGGCAATGCGGATTCCGGGTGCGAGCTGGTCCTTCTTGGCGGCGTCGTAAGCGAACGCCCCGGCCACCGCGAAGAGGGCGAAGATGACGAACCCTGCGAGAGTGATCTTGTACGCACGTCGCATGCCCGCGAAAGTCTAGGGACGCCCGGCCACGTTCCTCGTCAAGTCAGGCGGAGCGCAACCAGGTTTGCGGCACGAATGGACCAGTCGTGCGCAAAGGGACGCCTAGTATGCGCCGCGCGTGCGAACCAAGGACCAGATCCGCCGCGCGGTGTGGAAGGCGATGGACCGTGAGGGGGTCTCGCGCTTTCCCGGCGCCGAGGGCCGCATCCCCAACTTCGCCGGCGCGAAGCTGGCGGCCCAAAAGCTGGCAGGACACCGCCTCTGGAAGCGGGCCCGCGTGGTCAAGGTGAATCCGGATTCGCCTCAGACCCACGCGCGCCGGACCGCTCTGGAGGAGGGCAAGACCCTGATCATGGCGGTGCCGAAGCTGCGCGACACCCATCCGTTCCGTCTGCTGGACCCCCGCAAGCTGAACACGAAGCAGATTCGGGAAGCGGCGACGATCAAAGGGGCGCTTCGACACGGGAAGGTGGTCGCCGAGGAGGAGTTGCCGGAGGTTGATTTCGTCCTCTGCGGCTCAGTCGCGGTAAATCTCAGCGGCGCCAGGATCGGCAAGGGCGGCGGCTTCTCCGACCTCGAGTACGGCCTGCTGATCGAAGCCGGAAAGATCGACGAGCACACCGTCGTAGCCACCACAGTGCACCCGATCCAGATCCTGCGTGAGCATCTGCCGGTGGTGGACCACGACCTGCCGGTGGATCTGATCGCGACGCCGCGTGCGGCAATCGATATCGAATCTGACTACCCGCGCCCCCGGGGGATCCTTTGGAACCACCTGCAGCCCCCGCAGATTCGCGAGATCCCGGCGCTGGAGCGAATGGGGTATGCCTGACCCGGGGTTGACCGAGAAGACCGAGCAGCGCAGCTGGGCGGAGGAATTGCGCGGTGCCGTGCGGATGGTGAGCCCAGCCGAAGTGCCGCCGGCCACCGAGAGTGATGGCCCGGATCCTTACGGCAACCCCGACCCCGAATGGCTGCGGATCGACTGGCGCGCACATCTGCGCCGCACCGATGTAGTCGGGACCGAGGTGAACTACGTCGAGTACGGCCAGGGGCCGCCGGTGCTGCTCGTCCACGGGCTCGGCGGCTCTTGGCAGAACTGGCTCGAACAGATCCCCCATCTCGGCCGCAGCCACCGGGTGATCGCCGTCGATCTTCCCGGCTTCGGGAACAGCCCCGAGCCGCAGTGGGAGATCTCGATGCCGGCTTATGGCCGGTTTCTCCGCGACTTCTGCGAGCGCCTCGGGCTCGAGACCTGTCCCCTGATCGGCAGCTCAATGGGCGGTTTCATCGGAACCGAGCTGGCGATCAACGAGCCCGACCGGGTGGAGCGGCTGGTCCTCGTCTCGGCCGCCGGGGTGACCTGGTCCCGGATGCGAAGCGAGCCGGTGGCCGTCGCGGCCAGGGTCACCCGGGCGGCCGCGCCGCTTGCGTTCAGATACCGGATGGAGGGGCTGCGTCGCTCCCGGCTTCGGCAGCTCGCCTACCGCGGCCTCGTTCACGACCCGCGTGGACTGAGGCCGGAGCTGTTGTTCGAGATGTCTCGCCGGGCCTGCGCGCGAGCGGCCTCCACGACGCGATGGTCACACTCGTCGGCTACAACATCCGCGACCGGCTTGCCGAGATCGAGGTGCCGACTTTGGTGGTCTGGGGCCGTAACGACCGCGTGGTCCCCTCCCCCGCCGGACCCGCGTACAAGAAGCTGATCGGCGATAACGCCGAGCTGGTCGTCTTCCGGCGCACGGGGCATCTCCCGATGGCGGAGAGGCCGGTGCGCTTCAACCGGCTGGTGGACGAGTTCCTGGCCCGTTGAGGGCCGGCTTATGTGGTGACCGCGCCTTCGGCGGCCGATGAGACGCTGGCGGCGTACTTGGCCATGACGCCACTGGTGAAGAGCGGCTCCGGCGGCTCGTAGTCAGCGACCCGCTTCGCGATCTCTTCGTCGGGAAAGATCCACCTCGAGCTTGCGGTTGCTGACGTCGAGGGTGACCCGGTCACCGTCGCGGAGCGCCGCGATCGGGCCGCCCTTGACCGCCTCCGGAGCAACGTGTCCCGCCATCAGGCCGCGGGTCGCTCCGGAGAAGCGGCCGTCCGTGAGCAGCGCCACTTCCTCGCCCAGGCCCTCGCCGACCAGGGCCGCGGTGACCTGAAGCATCTCGCGCATGCCGGGTCCGCCGGCAGGGCCCTCGTTGCGGATGACGACGACGTCCCCCGCCTTGATCTGGCCGTCCTTGACCGCCGCGAAGCAATCCTCCTCGGACTCGAATACGCGAGCGGGGCCGGTGTGCTCGAGCCGCTCGTAGCCGGCGACCTTGACCACACAGCCTTCGGGCGCCAGGTTGCCGTGGAGGATGACCAGGCCGCCGGTTTCCTTGAGCGGATTGCCGAGCGGCCGCACCACTTCCTGGCCCTTCGGTTTCGGCGGTCTGCTCGGCCTCCTCACCGATCGTTCGGCCGGTGACCGTGATCGCGTCCCGGTGCAGGATCCCGGCCTCGTCGAGGCGCTTGGCGATCACGCCGACTCCCCCGGCGGCATAGAGGTCCTTTGCGACAAAGCGGCCGCCCGGCTTCAGGTCGCCGAGCAGCGGCGTCCGCTCGGAGATCCGGTCGAAGTCGTCGATCTCGAGCTCGATTCCCATTTCCTTCGCGACCGCCAGCAGATGGAGAACGCCGTTGGTCGAGCCGCCGGACATCGCCACCGTCGCGATCGCGTTCTCGATCGACTCCCGGGTGATGATCGCCGACGGCTTCAGGTCTTGATCGAGGACGGTCATCACCAACTCGCCGGCGTGCTGCGCGACCGTCTTGCGCTCCTCGGCCACCGCCGGGACCATCCCCGAGCCCATCGGGGCGATGCCGAGCACCTCGAAGGCACAGGCCATCGTGTTGGCGGTGAACTGGCCGCCGCAGGCTCCGGGGCCGGGGCTGACCACGTCCTCGAGCTCCTTCAGCTCCTCCTCGGTCATGTCGCCGGCCTCGTAGGCCCCGATTGCCTCGAACATGTCCTGGATGGTCACGTCCTGGTCCTTCCAGCGGCCGGGCAGGATCGAGCCGCCGTAGAGGAGCACCGAGGGGATGTCGAGGCGGGCGAGCGCCATGACGCTGCCCGGGATCGTCTTGTCGCAGGCGCAGAGCGCCACCAGTGCGTCGAACTGGTAGCCGCGGGCGGTCAGCTCGATCGAATCGGCGATCACCTCGCGGCTCACCAGCGAGGTCTTCATTCCCTGGGTGCCCATGGTGACGCCGTCTGAGATCGCGATGGTGTTGAACTCCATCGGGGTGCCGCCGGCGGCGCGCACGCCGTCCTTCACCTTCTCGGCAACCGCCCGCAGGTGGAAGTTGCACGGCATCGCCTCGATCCAGGTATTGGCGATCCCGATCGTCGGCTTCGAGAGGTCGTCGTCGTCGAACCCGATCCCCTTCATGTAGGCGCGCGAGAAGGCGCGCTCCGGCCCGTCGAAGACGGTGGCGCTGCGGGGACGAGGGTGGGCCGTCGTCTTTGCCGCCATGTCGGTCGCGCTCATGCCGCCTCGGAGACGGACGCGTTCCAGAGGGCCAGCTTGTGCAGGTCGCGCCGGATCTGGGTCGGGTCGAGTTGGCTCCCGATCGGATCGATGTTGGATTCGCCGATCACCAGCTTCTCGTCGGCGCGCAATGCCATCCATTTGGCGAGGACGTCGTCGGCATCGGGGAGGCGCTCGTCGGCATCCTCGAAGCGGACGCAGAACTCGCTCAGAGGTTCCCCGGTCCGCTTGTCATAGGCCACCAGGGGCCGATGGGCGTAGATCAGGTAGCCGTAGTCGCCGGCCTCGAAGTTGAGAAACCCGAGTCGCCGCCACATCGCGAGGACCTCATCGCCTGCGGCGTCGGCGAGCAGTGCCTCGGCCCGTCTGTCGGCGGCGCGCTCCTCGTCGCTCAGCGGAGACCCGTAGGAACCCCCGGCCGCAGGTGGGAAAAAGATCACCTGTTCGGCACCGCGGGGAATCTCGGAGAAGCCACGGACCATGGTCGCCTCGCGCCGCCCGGTGGTGGTTTCGTGCGGCACCGCCGCCCACATGCCGAGCTCGAGCTGGCGCCGGAACTCCTCGACCAGACGCTCCTCCTCTTCGGCCAGCTTCGGATTGCCCTCGGCGAGCAGAAGATCGCCCTGCCCCGGTGTCATCCGAACCAGCTTCATGGTCCGATTATTGCCGCTCGCGTCGCTCGGCAATGCCCAGCGCATCGACGGGCCCGGGACCAGAGCCGATTTCCCGCAGCCCCGCGCCGACCGCCTCCGAGGCGATTTCGCGGGCGCGACGTGCAGCCTCGAGCGGCTCGAGGCCATTGGCCAGGTAGGCGGCGAGCGCCGAGGAGTGGGTGCAACCCGACCCGTGCGAGGCGCCGTCGGGGTGCCGCTCCCCGGGGATCTCCGTCAGCTCCTTGCCGTCGAAGAAGACGTCGGCGCCATTGTCGGTGTGCCCCCCGGTGACAACGACCGCGTCAGGGCCGAGTGCCTGCACCGCTTTCGCCAGCTCCCCGATGCTCGCATCCTCCCCAGCCGCGGCCAGGGCCCGCGCCTCGCCGAGGTTCGGGGTCGCCACGCTCGCGCGCGGCAGGATGGTCTCGAGCAGGGCGCGGCGCGCCCCCTCTTCGAGCAGGACCGCGCCGGACTCGGCGACCATCACGGGGTCGACCACGACCGGGGCTCCGGCGAGCAGCTCCAGTGCCTCATCGACGGCGGCGATCGTCGCCTCGTCTCCGAGCATCCCGACCTTGGCCGCATCGACTCCGATGTCCTCGGTCACTGCCCTGACCTGGGCGAGGATGATCTCGGGAGGAACGGCATGCACGGCTTCGACTCCGACGGTGTTCTGCGCGGTCAGCGCCGTGATCGCCGAGGTGCCGTGGACCCCGCAGCGGGCGAACGCCTTCAGGTCCGCCTGGATTCCGGCGCCACCGCCTGAATCCGACCCGGCGATGGCGATCGCGACCGGTACTTGGGCTGAGCCTGGCTGGCGTGTCATCGGCCAAGCTTATGAGGGTGCGCGAGCGCCTCCCGAGGCAACCGCGTAGTGGCCGCCTGAATCCGAGCGCAGGCGCCCGAGCAGCTCCAGCGCCGTCAGTGCCGCCAGCGCCGACCCGACATCCATGCCCGCGGCCGCGGCGACTTCGTCCGGGCTTTCATGACCGCGCCCCACCAGCTCGAGCACCGCGGCCTGCTCGGGGCTGAGCGCGGGCGCAAGTCGCTGTTCGAGCTGCGGCGCGCTGGGCCCGAAGATCGCGTCGAGGACGTCCTGCCCGCCGCGAACCACGACGGCTCCGTCCGCGAGGAGCGCGTTGGTGCCCTCCGCGAGCGGCGTTCCGACCCGGCCGGGGACCGCCCCCACTTCGCGGCCGAGATCGCTCGCCATCCCCGCCGTGATCAGCGATCCGGACCTTGATGCCGCCTCGACTACCACGGTGATCTGCCCGAGGGCGGCCATGATCCGGTTCCGGGCCGGAAAGGTCCAGCGGTAAGGACGGGTTCCCGGGGGCAGCTCCGAGATGACGAGACCGTCCGAGACGATGCGGTCATAGAGGCGGCGCTTGCTCGGCGGGTGCGGCACATCGGGGCCGCTGCCGAGAACCGCAATCGTGGCGCCGCCGGCTTCGAGTGCCGCCTCGTGCGCACTCGAATCGATCCCCATCGCCATTCCGCTGATCACCACGAGCCCGGCCCCGGCAAGCTCGACTGCGAGGCTGCGCGCAAGCTCGAACCCGTAGCTGCTCGGCCGCCGGGAGCCGACCACAGTCACCGCCGCCTCTGCTGCCTTCCCGAGCAGGGAGATGTCCCCGCGCCCGAGCAGGGTCACGGGCGCCTGCGGGTCGGGGCGCAGCGCCGCCGGGTACTCCGGGCTGTGACGGCAGCGCGCCCAGACCCCGGCGCCGTCCAAGTCGGCGCGCAGCCGGGCGAGATCGCAGGACTCGGCTTCATCCAACAGACGCGAAGCCCGCTTTGGATGGACGGCCGCCGCGAGCTCAGCGTCGGGCAACGCCAGCAGCTCACGCGTCCGGCGTCCGGGCGAGTCCGCGATCGCCTTTTCAGCCGCCGGCGCAATCACGCCGAGGAGAACGGTGCGGCGCAGGCAGGAATCGCAGCAGTCCATCAGCGCTCCGAGCGCCGCCGCCGGTAGGTAAGCGCCTGGGTCACATGTGCCTCGCTCACTGCGCCGGCGCCGTCTAGATCGGCGATCGTCCGGGCTACTCGCAAGGCGCGGTCCCACCCCCTGCCGCTCAGTCCGAGCTCGCTCCTGCCCGCCTCCATCGCCCGCGTTGCTGTCATGTCCAGCCGGCAGTGGGCCCGGGTTTCGCTCGCGTCCATGTCCGAGTTCCAGCGGCCATGCCCCAGCCGCTTCACGGCCAGCGCTCTCGCCCTGGTCACCCGTGCCCGGGCGACATCGGAGCTCTCGCCCCGCTCGGCAGCCATCGCCCTGGAGCTCGGTTGGGAGACCGGTAGCTGCAGATCGATCCGGTCGGCCAAGGCGCCGCTCAGCTTTGCCTCGTACGACCTGATCGACGCCGGCGGGCATTTGCATCTGCCGGAGTCAGCTCCGTGACCGCAGGGACACGGGTTGGCCGCGGCGACCAGCATGAAGCGGCAAGGCAGGGTGATCGTCGTCTTCGCCCGGGAGATGGTCACCTGCCCCTCCTCGAGCGGCTGGCGCAGTGCCTCGAGCGCCATCCGGGAGAACTCGGCAAGCTCGTCGAGGAAAAGAACGCCGCGATGGGCCAGCGTTACCTCCCCGGCGCGGGGCGGGCTTCCGCCCCCGATCAGTCCGGCCGCCGAGACAGTGTGGTGCGGCGCCCGGAACGGACGCTCCGCCACGAGCGCCCCGTCCGAGCGCCGGCCGCAGGCGCTCGCGATCCTGGTTACCTCGAGCGCCTCGGTTCGGTCCAGTGCAGGCAGGATCGACGGTAACCGCCGGGCGGCGAGCGTCTTGCCCGCTCCCGGTGGTCCGGTCACCAGCAGATTGTGCCCGCCGGCAGCTGCGATCTCGAGCGCCCTGCGGAGGACCGGCTGCCCCCGGAGATCAGCGAGATCAGGATGGTCGGTGCTCCTTCTCGGCGGTGAGGGCGGGGCAACGGCCCTCGGCAGGCCGTTCTCGAGTGCCGGGAGCTGATCGAGCCTCTGCAGCGGGACGACCTCGAGGCCGCCGGCCAACGCCGCCTCTGCCCCGTCGGCTTCGGCTACCGCGATGCCGGTCATCCCGGCGGCGCTCGCACCCTCGGCCATCGCCAGCGCTCCGGGCACAGGCCGGATCGAGCCATCGAGCGCCAGCTCTCCGGCCAGCGCATAGCGATCGAGGCAGCCTTGGGAGAGCTTCCCGTCGGCCGCGAGCAGAGCGGCTGCGATCGCCAGGTCGAAGCCGGGCCCGCTCTTCCGCAGGTCGGCTGGAGCCAGGTTGGCGGTGATCCGCGACTGGGGGAACTTGAACCCGGAGTTGATCAAGGCCGCGCGAACCCGCTCGCGCGATTCGCGTACCGCGGCGTCCGGAAGGCCGACGATCGAGAAAGCGGGAAGACCGGTACCGACGTCGACCTCGACGCTGACGCTGCCTGCTTCGATCCCGATCAGGGTGAATGTCCGGGCAACCGCCAGCACTCCGGCCAAGCTAGGTGTGGTCGGATCACCGGTCGCGCGTCAAGCGTGTCGGCTCTGAGACTGAATTGCGACATTCCCGGCTACACACACGTGCCCCTCAGCGTCAGCCTGGCCTGGTGACCGTTGCCCGGCAAAGGCTCGGCGCCGCCGCCGAACAGATCGCCGCCGAGCGGCTGGTGGCGGCCGGCTGGTCCATCCTGTCCCGCAACGAGCGGACCCGCTACGGCGAGATCGACATCATCGCCGTCGCCGGCGGCACGCTCGTCTTCGTTGAGGTGAAGGCCGGCCGGGTTGGATCGATGGTCGGTCCCGAGCGGCCCGCGCTGGCAGTCGGTCCGGCAAAGCAGGCTCGCCTCAGGCGCCTCGCCGCTGCGTACCTCTCAACCGCGCCGCAGCGGCCCCGCTGCGAACAGCTTCGCTTCGACGTCGTCGGCATCCAGTTCGACACCGATGGCCGGGTTGCAGACTACGAGCACATCGAGGCCGCTTTCTAGCCGCGAGCGATTGCGGCCGCAGCGTGCAGCGGTCGCCTACGCGCCGAGGTCGAGCTGGGTGTAGGCGATCGACTGGAACGAGACCCGGTGCAGGGGCGAAATGCCGTTCTGGCGGATGGCCTCCCGGTGCTCCGGCGTCGAGTAGCCGACGTTCCCCGCGAAGTCCCAGCCCGGATACAGCTCTTCGGCTCGGTGCATGTAGCGGTCGCGGGTCACCTTGGCGATCACGGAAGCTGCTGCGATCGCAGCACTGCGCGCGTCACCGTCGATTACGGCCTTGTGCTCGAGCTCGAGCTCCGGGATGCGGAACCCGTCGACGAGACAAACGGCGCCGGGACAGGCGACCGCCTCGAGGCACTCCCCGAGCGCGTTCAGGTTGGAGACATGCAGGCCGCGAGAGTCGATCGCCCTGACCGAGCGGACCGCGACCGAGACCCGGGCAGCGGCGCGAATGACCGCCGGATAGAGCTCCTCGCGCTCGTCGGGACTCTTCTGCTTCGAGTCATCTAGCCGGGCGAGGGCGCGGCGCTCGGCGAGACCGATCTTCTCGAGATCGAGAAGCACCGCCGCCGCGAGCAGCGGGCCGGCCAGGGAGCCGCGTCCCGCCTCGTCGGCGCCGGCCACGAAACGGGTTCCATGCGAGCGGTCGAACCGGAACAGCCGCTTGGCGGTGCGCCGCTTCCGCGGCTTGCGGCTTGCCCTCGGCTTAGAAGATTCCGATTCGGTTTGGCGGCCAGTAGGTGGCGAAGGCCTGGCCGATGATCCAGTCTCGGGGGACGGGGCCCCAGAAGCGGCTGTCGTCGCTCTCCCCACGGTTGTCGCCCATCATGAAGTAATGGTCCGGCGGAATCGTGATCTCTCCGGGCAAATTGCACTCATTGCCGGTCCCGCAGTCGCTGATGTAGGGCTCGTCGAGCTTGGGGACGCCGTTGACGACCGGATGCCCGTTCTCGACCCGGAGCGTGTCTTCCGGGCCGGCCACGATCCGCTTGATGAAATTGGTGTCAGAGCGCTCCGGGGTCGGCTCGGCACAGGCCTGGTTCGGCGGATGCGGAGCGCCGCAGGTCCGGCCTCCGTCGACCGCACCAGATGGCGGATGAAACACGACTATGTCGCCGACATCCGGATCGCTCAGGTGGTAGTTGAAGCGACTGACCAGGACGCGCTGTCCTTCGGTCAGGGTCGGGACCATTGAGGTCGAGGGGATCTGGAACGGCTTCACGATGAAGGCCTGGATCCCGAGCGCCAGACCCAGTGCAAGGGCGACGATCAGTACGAGCTCCGCGAGGGCGCCCTGCGTGGTCTGGGGCTTGTGAACTCTCAGCCTGATGCCTCGTCTGACTTGCCCTCGCCACCGGCTCCGGCCTCAGCCGTCGCCTCGGACGCGGGCTCCTGCTCTTGCTCGGCCGCGGGCTCATTGCTGCCACCCTGATCGGCCTGGGCGCTCTTCTTGGCCTGATCGCCCTCAGTCCCTTCACCCTCGGAGCCCTCCTCTTCGGGCGGCTGGGTCACCTCGGCCTGGGCCTCGCTCACGGTCTCGCCCTCCGAGTCCATCGCCTCGCTCCCTTCCTCGGCGATGATCACGTCGTCCTCGATGCCCCAGCGCTGCTCCGCCACCCGGGCACGCCTGCCGACCTTGTCGCGCAGGTAATAGAGCTTCGCCCGGCGAACGTCACCGCGCGCCGCCACCTCGAGCTTCTCGACCTTGGGAGAGTGGAGCGGGAACGTCCGCTCGACTCCGACTCCAAAAGAGTTCTTGCGGACGGTGAACGTCTCGCGCGAGCCGGTCCCCTGGCGCTTGATCACGATTCCTTCGAAGACCTGCGTCCGCCGACGCTCGCCCTCGATCACCTGGAAGTGGACTCTTACCCGGTCACCGGCCCGAAACTGCGGCCGCTTGCGAATCGCGCGTTGCTCGATGCTGTCGATGACAGTGCTCATAAGGGGTGGCGGAGGGAAGGCTCAATTCGCGGGAGTTCGGGTGCGGCGGGCGCGCTGCGCGGCGGCGAATGGTAGCGGACGGTGCCTAAGCCACAACTAAGTCCGCCGCGCGCGGCTCTGCTCGAGCCGCCACTCGCGCACCTTGGCGTGATTGCCCGAGACGAGGATCTCCGGCACCTCCCAGCCCTTGTACTCGGCCGGGCGGGTGTAGTGGGGATACTCGGGAGCCCCGTCGAGGGCTTCGCTGAACGACTCCTCGACCGCGCTCTCGGGGTCGCCGAGGGCACCGGGGAGTTTGCGCAGGACCACGTCGGCCAGCACCATTGCCGCCAGCTCGCCGCCGGAGAGCACGTAGGGGCCGATCGAGACTGACTCGTTCGCGAGGTGCTCGATCACCCGCTCGTCAAAGCCTTCGTAGCGTCCGCAGAGCAGGGTCAGCTCGGTCTCTCCTGCGAGCTCATCGGCCAGTGAGTCGTCGAGCCGGCGGCCGCCGGCGCTCAGCGCCACGATCCGCCTACCGCCGCGATCCTCACCGTAGGCAGACTCGAGGGCCGCGTCGACGACGTCGACGCGCATCACCATGCCCGCGCCGCCGCCATATGGGGAGTCGTCCACCTGCCCGGCCTTGAGCGGGGTCGTTTCCCGGTAGTTGAAGAACCGGACCGCGGAGCCGGCGTCAAGCAGGTTGCTGACGTGACGCTGTCCGAGGAACCAGCCGAAGTGCTCGGGGAACAGCGTGAAGATGTCGAGCTGCACGGCCGCTCAGTCGAGGATCTCGACCATGACCCGCTTCTCCTCCTGGGTCGCGGCCGCCTTCACCACCGAGCGCAGCGCGTTGGCGACACGGCCGCCGCGGCCGATCACCCTGCCGAGATCATCCTCGGCGACCTCGAGCTCGAGCACGATATCTCCGTCACCCTCCTCGAACTCCTCGACACTGACCGCGTCGGGGTCCTCGACCAGGGCGCGAGCCAGAAATTCGAGCAGCTCCTTCACGGTGTCCGGCTCAGGAGCCGGCGGCCTCGATGCCCTTGGTGCGCAGCAAGGTCGCAACCGTCGGGGTTGGCCGTGCCCCCTTCTCCAGCCAGTGCTTGGCGCGCTCCTCGTCGAACTCGATCAGGGACGGCTCGAGCTGCGGGTTGTACTGGCCGATCGTTTCGATCGACCGCCCGTCGCGAGGCGAGCGCCGGTCGGCGACGACTATGCGCCAGATCGGGTTCTTGGAGGACCCGACTCGTCTCAGTCTGATTCGAACCACGGCCGCGCAGGGTAGCGAGTCGCGGCTGGCGCGCGCTAATCAGGCTTTTCGGCTGAGCGGTCGAGATCCCCGGGCGTGCCCTGGGTGGTCTCGTCGGTCTCGGTCGACTCGATCTCGTCACCCTCGCCGTAGACGTCCGGATCGGTCCCGGGTGCTTCGTCTACGGGCTGGACCGCCGCCGGGTTGTGCCCGGCGTCGAAGTTCTCGGCCTCCTCGCGCAGGCGCTCCTCGGCCTGCTCGAACCCCTCGCTCTCTCCGCCGCCGTGCTCCTCGGAGGCTCGCCTGGCCTCACGCTTTTTGGTCTCTCGGTCTTGTTTTTCGGGCATGCGGGCTTGATGCCCGCGCGGGCCCGCTTTGAAACCGACGGCGCGCTAGCGCATGCCCTTCATAAGTGCCTGCGGGTCGGGCATCTTGCCCTCGGCCATCCGTTTCATCATCTTCTTCATCTGGTCGAACTGCTTGACCAGTTGGTTCACGGCCTGGACGTTGGTCCCCGACCCGGCCGCGATCCGCTTCCGGCGGGAGCCTTTGATGATGTCCGGGCGGCGGCGCTCCTCCGGCGTCATTGACAGGATGATCGCCTCGAGCCGGTCGAGCTCGCGCTCGTCGACCTCCCCCATCTGCCTCATCGCGCCGCCCATGCCGGGGATCATCTTGAGCAGGTTGCCGATCGGCCCCATGTTGCGCACCTGCTTCATCTGAGCGAGGAAGTCCTCCAGGGTGAAGGTCTGCTCCCGGATCTTCTTCTCGAGGTCAGCGGCATTGTCCTCGTCGAACTCCTCCTGCGACTTCTCGATCAGGCTCATCACGTCCCCCATCCCGAGGATGCGGCTGGCCATCCGGTCGGGGTGGAAGCGCTCGAGCTCGTCGAGTTTCTCCCCGGTCGAGGCGTAGAGGATCGGCTTGCCGGTCACCGCCCGGACCGAAAGCGCGGCACCGCCGCGGGCATCGCCGTCGAGCTTGGTGATCAGCACCCCGTCGAACTCGGCGGTCTCCGCGAACGACTCCGCCACGTTGACGGCGTCCTGGCCGGTCATTGCATCGAGCACGAGGAGTACGTCGTGCGGTGTGGTCGCCTTGCGCACCGCCGCCAGCTCCTTCATCAGATCCTCGTCGACGTGCAGCCTGCCCGCGGTATCGACGATGAGCACGTCGCGCCCCTCGTCGCGGGCCGAATCGAGCGCCCACTTGGCGACCTCGACCGCGTCGGTAGCGTCCTGCTTGCGGTAGACGTGGAGCTTCGCCTGGCCCCCGAGCGTCTCGAGCTGGTCGATCGCCGCCGGGCGCTGCAGGTCGCAGGCCGCCAGGGCGACGTTCTTGCCGTCTTTCGCCAGGAGCTGACCGAGCTTGGCGCAGGCCGTGGTCTTACCCGATCCCTGCAGGCCCGCAATCAAGATCACCGTCGGTCCCGAGGAGGCGAAAGCAAGATCCCGGCCACCGGCCCCTCCCATCAGCTCGGTCAGTTCCTCGTTCACCGCCTTGACCACCGTCTGGCCGGGATTGAGCGCGTCGGCCACCTGCTCGCCCTCGAGTCTCTCTTTGAGGCTCGCGGTGAAGTCCTTGACCACCTTGAAGTTGACATCTGCTTCCAGCAGCGCCAGCCGGATCTCGCGCAGGGTCGCGTCGACGTCCGCCTCGGAGAGCTTCCCGCGCTCGCGGACGCCGGAGAGCACGCCCTGGAGGCGCTCGGAGAGCTGGTCGAGCATCTCGCCCTAGGCCGTCGCGAACCGCTTCTCGGAGCGAGCGCGGCGCTTGGCCGCCTCTTCCTCGCGGTCCTTGGGCGGCGCCTTGGTGACGAGGCCGTCGAGCAAGGTCATCGTCGCTGCGGCGACCTCATCCACGGCCCGGTCGAACACCTCGGCGTTCGCCTTCGAAGGCTTGGTCGAGCCGCTGATCTTGCGCACGTATTGGAGCGCCGCATCATGCGCTTCCTCGGCGGTGGCCGGCGGTTCGAAGTTATGGAGGGTTCGAATGTTTCTGCACATGCGGTGAAGCGTAGAGCCTCCCACCGATCGGGTCCGGGAGCTCCCGTGACCCCGTAAATGGCTGTTCGGATAGCGTGACCCCAGAAACTCGACAGGAGGAGACAGCGGATGACTTTCGGCGACGCGATCAAGATGGGCTTTGAGAACTACGTGAACTTCGATGGCCGCGCATCAAGGGCCGCCTACTGGTGGTGGTTCCTGTTCGCATTCCTCGCCGGAATCGCGGCAAACATCCTCGGCGCGGCGCTGGACACCTCGATCTTGAGCATCCTCGTCGGGCTGGGTCTGTTCCTCCCCGGTCTCGCTTTCGCCGTACGGCGGCTCCACGACACCGGCCGCTCCGGCTGGTGGGTCCTGATCGCGCTCATCCCGCTCATCGGATTCATCGTCCTGATCGTCTTCCTCGTTGGTGAGGGCGACGACGGCCCGAACGAGTACGGCCCGCCGCCGGTCGACCCGGCCCCCGCGACGGTCTAGCTCACTCGGACAGGAGCGCCCGGGCGAACTGCTCGGGATCGAAGGGGCGCAGGTCCTCCAGCGCCTCCCCGATCCCGATCAGCTTCACCGGAGTGCCGAGCTCGGATGCGATCGCAAGTGCGACGCCGCCCTTGGCGCTGCCGTCGAGCTTGGTGAGGACGACACCGGTGACCTCGGCGGCTTTGATGAATTCCTCGGCCTGGCGCAGCCCGTTCTGACCCGTGGTCGCGTCGATGGAGATCAGCGTCTCGTGGGGCGCGCCGGGGATCTGCTTGGCGATCACGCGCCGGACCTTGGCCAGCTCCTCCATCAGGTTGCCCTTGGTATGGAGGCGACCGGCGGTGTCAGCGATCACCACGTCGGCGCCGCGGGCCTTGGCCGCCTCGATCGCGTCAAACGCGACCGCCCCCGGATCGCTGCCGGGTGCGGCGCGGATGATTTCCGACCCGGCGCGATTGGACCACTCGACCAGCTGTTCGACCGCCGCGGCACGGTAGGTGTCGCCCGCCGCCAGGATCACGTCGAGCCCGAGCTCCCGCTGGATGTGCCAGGCGAGTTTGCCGATCGTGGTCGTCTTGCCGGTGCCGTTGACCCCGACCACCATGATCACGGCTGGACTCTGGGTCAGATCGATCCGGGGCTCACCGGTTCGGGCCACGTCCGCCAGCAGCTCGATCAAGCGGTCGCGAACGGCCTCTCCCCCCGTTACCTGCCCGGCACCTACCTCGCCCTCGAGCTGAGCAACCACTTTTGCGGTGGTCGGGGCACCAACGTCGGCGAGGATCAGGGCTTCTTCCAGCCGCTCCCAGGTCTGCTCGTCGATCCGGTCGAACAGCGATGAGGAGAGCTCGGCGGTTAGAGCCTCGCGGCTGCGTGACAGTCCGCCCCGAAGGCGCTTGAAGAAGCCCTCGCGCTCTTCTTCGCTCTCCTCGAGGGCGGGACCCGTGCCATCACCGAGGTTGAAAGCGTGCCGCCAGTCGGTATCCACCGCCGCAGGGTAATGCTGCACCTCCTATGATCGCCGCCGCGCGGGACCGTCCCGCCGGGGTATGCAGATCAACTGACAGGAGGAATGATGCGGAGAATCGGAGCTGGCGCGAGCCGGAACGGAATCGTTCTGGTCGCATTCGCGGTCGGGCTGTTCGTGGCCTCGTGGGTGCTACCGGCGATCGGAGCCAGTCCCTCGAAGACCTCGAAGAAGGCGCTGAAGAAGGCGATCAGCGCAGAGACGATCGCAAAGGAGGCGTTGGCAAAGGCCGGGACGCCCGGACCTGCCGGGCCGGCGGGAACGGCGCGGGCCTACGCGGCGGTTACCAAGTCGAGCTGCATGCCACCCGACGACCTTTGCTCGGGCAACTTCAAGGGAATCACCGAGGTCCGCCGGGCCACTGGATTCATCGGCCGTTATTGCGTTACGGCACCGGGCCTGCGACCGCAGGAGACGACGGCCGTGGTCTCGGTCGATGCACTCGACACGGCCGATCCGGTGGCTCCGGCGCAGGCGTCAATCGACAACGGTGCCGGGATCTGCGGCGACGACAGCAACTTCGGCGTGTCCACTTCCCGCATCGGCCACGATGTCGGGGGACTCAACAACAGCCAGCAGTCGGACACGGTCGCCTTCACGATCGTCATCCCTTAGCGGGGCCAAAGGCGACTCAGGCCGCTTGCGTGTCGGCGAGGGGGGTGACCGTGCCCTCCTCGTCGGCCGCGATCGGCTCCTCGTCGCGCGGCAGCCTGCGCGAGACGATCTTGGTGATCCCGTCCTCGCCCATGCTGACGCCGTAGAGGGCATCGGCGGCATCCATGGTCCGCTTCTGGTGGGTGACGATCACGAACTGGGAGCGGTCGGCGAAGCGGCGGATGACCCGGAGGAAGCGGTCGAGGTTGATGTCGTCGAGGGCGGCCTCGACCTCATCGAGAATGTAGAAGGGGCACGGACGCGCGAGGAGCACCGCGAAGACGAACGCGAGTGCCACCAGCGACTTCTCGCCACCGGACAGCAGGGTGAGGCGCTTCATCGCCTTGCCGGCCGGGGTCACCTCGATTTCAATTCCGGAGTCGTCGCGCTCCGGATCATCTTCCGGCACCTCGTCCGCCGCCGACTGCTCGGCTTCGCTTCCCCTGCCGTCGGCGGAGGACTCCTCAGTCGTTCTCACTAGACGAGGGGTTGCTTCTACCTTCCGCAGGCGGCCGCGACCGCCGGGGAAGAGCTCGCCGACCATCTCCTCGAAGTTGCGGGCCGTCGCCTCGAAGGTCTCCTCGAAGGCAGCGGTGATCTCCTTGTCGGTGCGCTTGATCAGCGCTTCGAGTTCGGCCAGGCCCTTCTCAAGATCCTTGCGCTGATCGGCCAGGTCGGTGACATGCTCCCGGGCTTCCTTGTACTCGCGCTCGGCCAGCGGGTTGACCGGTCCGATCTGTTCCTTGCGGCGCGCGACTCGCTGGAGGCCTTTCTCGATCTCCTCGACCTCCTCCTCGCTCAGGATGCGCTCGGCTGCCCCGATCTCACGTTCCAGCCTCTCGGAGATGTCGGCGAGCTCGCGAACGTGCTCGCCACGGCGCTCGCGCAGCTGTGCCGCTTCGACCTCGGCCCGCGTCAGCGCCTCGCCGGCCTCGCGCAGCTCGCCCTGGATCCCGTATTCCTGCTGCGAGCACTCGCGCAGCTCGGCGGCGATCCCCTCCCTTTCATCCCCTTCGCTCTCGTCCTCGGGGGTCGCCTGCAGCTGCTCGACCTGGATGCGCAGAGACTCTCCAACGGCATCGAGCGCCCCGGCGAGCTTCTCGAGGCTGGGGAGCAGCTCCTGGTCGACCCGGACCCGCTCGGCCAGCGCCGCTCGGTCCTTCTCCCGCCCCGCCCGCGCTTTCGCTGCAGCCTCGGCATGCCGGCGCTCGGCCGCCAGCTCGGCCTCGATCTGCGCCCGGCGTACGGCCTCCGGGTTGGACTCGGCAGCGTCCTGGGCACGGCGAGCCTCGGCAAGAGCTTCATCCGCGAGCTCGAGCTCGCGCCTGGCCCGCTGCTCGGTCTTTCGCCTCTCCTCAAGCCGCAGCGCCAGCTCCTCGCGCTCGGAGCGGGCGGCAAGAGCCGGATCGGTCGCGCCTCGGGGAATCTTGCGGAGCTCGCCGGCGGCGCCATCGAAGCACTCACCCTCGACCGTCACCGCGATCCCCGTGAACCCCTGTGCCAACTCGCTGAGGTCGCCGACCACCCAGGCGTCGGCGAGGAGGCGCTCGGCAACCGCCCGCGCCGCGTCGGCTGCTTCGACAAGGTCGAGCAGCGGCCGGGCGTCCTCGGTCGGCCGCTCGCTGCGTGCGGGCGCCTGCCCCGCGTCGGAGATCAGAGCCCGGGCCGCGTCTCCGGAGCTGCCGACAGTCCTGATGCCTTCGTCAAGGGAGGAAACGACCTGGGCGCGCAGCCGCCCGCCGAGTGCCGCCGAGAGGGCGTGCTCGATTCCGGGTCCGGCTTCGATCAGGCCGGCGAGCAGGTCGGTCCCGTCGGCTCCGAGAGCGGCGGCCAGTTTCGCCTCGACCGCGGCCAACTGCCCCTCGAGCTCGGCGCGGAGCTTGGCGGCCTTGTCCGCGGCTTCGCGGGCAGCGTCCCTGGCGGCAACAGCTTCGCGAGTCGGGTCCGCCCCGCCCAGGTCGGCAAGCTGCGCCTCCAGCTCTGCGATCCGCTCAGCGGTCGCCTGGTCATCGACCTCGTCGAGCTCTTCGAGCCGCAGCTGCCGCTCGCCGAGCCCGCCCTGAAGCTGCAAGATTGCGCCGCGGACCGCATCGCGGCGCGCCCAGACCCGCTCCAGCGTGCCGCGCGCCTCCAGCAGGCGCTCGCCGCGGGCGTGGCGCTCGCGATCGCCGGCCGCAATGCGTTCCTCGATCGCGGCACGACGATCGGCGACCTTGGCAAGCTTCGCGTCGATCTCGTCGCGGCGGCCACGTGCCGTGGTCACCGTCTTCTCGGCCGCCCCAAGCCGGTCCTCGGCCTCGCGCAGCTCTGAGGCAAGCAGCTGTGCGCGCAACTCGTCCTCTTCGCGCTGCAGCCGGATGCCGCGCTCGGCGGCCTCGGCCTGGCGCTTCAGGGGCCGCAGCCGGGAGCGCGCCTCCCGCTCGACGTCGAGCGCCCGATCGAGGTTGTCGCGGGTCCTCTCGAGCTTCAGCTGCGCGCGCCGCCGGCGCTTGCGGTGTTTGCCGAGCCCCGCGGATTCCTCGACCAGGAGGCGGCGGTCTCGGGGCTTTGAGTTGACGATCTGCTCGACCCGGCCCTGGCTGATCACCGAGTGCATCTCGCGGCCGAGATTGGTGTCGGCGAGCGCCTCGAGGATGTCGGCGAGCCGGCAGCGCGCCCCGTTCAGGCGGTACTCGCTCTCGCCGGTGCGCTCGACCCGGCGCTTGATCGAGATCTCGGAGAACTCACTGTTGGCCCGGCCCTCTGAGTTGTCGATCACGACCTCGACTTCGGCGAAGCGCCGAGGAGATGAGCCTTTGCCCCCCGCAAAGATCAGGTCGGTCATCGTCTGCCCGCGGACCGCCATAGCCCTCTGTTCGCCGAGGGCCCAGAGCACCGCGTCGGTGATGTTGGACTTGCCGCAGCCGTTGGGTCCGACGATCACGCTGACGCCCGGCGCGAAGTTGAGCTTGGTCCGGTCGGGGAAGGACTTGAAGCCCTTCAAGGTCAACGATTTCAGATACATCAGTCCGTGATCTTCTCCAGCGATTCCTCGGCTGCGGCCTGTTCAGCTTCCTTCTTCGATCGGCCGGAACCGCTGCCGAGCTGCTCGCCATCGCTGTTCGCGGTCACTTCGAAGCGCCGATCGTGCGCGGGGCCCTCTTCGCGGACCACTTCGTAGGTTACGGTGGCGCCGGTTCGAGCGAGCCGCTCCTGCAGCTCCGATTTGAAGTCGAGCCTCTCTTCCTTGGCGTACGAGATCTGCTCCGCGAAGGCCTCGAGCAGCGCCTCGGCGGTGCGGTCGAAGCCGTACTCGAGGTAGCAGGCACCGATCACGGCCTCTGCGATCTCGGCGATCGGCCTCTCCGTGGACGTCAGCGTTCCCACCGGCATTCCGCTGTTGTCGTCAGGCTCGCGCTCGGCGAGCCGCTCCGGCAGCCCTAGCTCGCGGGCCACCTCGGCGCACGCCCTGCCGCTCACCGCCTGATTGTGGATCCGGGTGAGCTCGCCGCTGTCTGCCTTGGGATAGCGGCGATGGAGCTCGGCGGCCATCGAGAGCCCGAGAACGCTGTCTCCCAGGAAAGCCAGTCGGCCGTAGGACTCGGCCCGGCTCTCGACCCAGGAGGAATGGGTCAGTGCCTTGTCCGCGAGGTCCTCTGGCAACCCGTCGATCAAACCGGCCAGTGCTTCGGTCTCGCTCACTTTCCCGACGGTCCGGCTACCCGGCCGGGGCACGGACGAGGACAAACTCCACTGCGTCACCGACCGTCTCGATCCCGGCCGCCTCCTCCTCGCTCAC
The DNA here is from genome assembly GCA_963770155.1 of uncultured Solirubrobacterales bacterium. Lineage (GTDB taxonomy): Bacteria > Actinomycetota > Thermoleophilia > Solirubrobacterales > 70-9 > CAVYOE01. The sequence goes on from CAVYOE010000001.1 coordinate 727,275, forward strand.
CTTGATCCCGTAGCGGTCCTCCAGTTCCATCACGAGCTCGTAGAGGTCGAGCGAGTCGGCATCGAGATCCTCTCGGAACCGGGTGCTCTCGGTGATCTTGTCGGCATCCACCTCGAGCTCGGTGGAAAGGTGCTCGCGGACGAGCTTGATCACCTCTTCGCGGTCCATTGGAAGCGAATCTTAGGTCGCGCGCAGGTCACTCCGGGTCGCCCCGGAGGCCTCGAGCTGCTCGGCCGTGCGCTCAGCGGCGCGCTCGCGGGCCGCACGGTCGGCCAGGCGAACCGCGTTCGCGATTCCTTCGGCGCTCGAGCCGCCGTGGGCCACAACCGCCACGCCGCGCAGCCCGAGCAGGATCGCCCCGCCCACGGCATTCGGGTCGAGATTGCGGCGCAGGCTGCCGAGCGCCGGGCGCAGCAGGGCCCCACCCGCCATCGCCATCGGGTTGGAGCGCGCCGCACCGCGGACGGCACCGGCGACAGCTCGCGCGGTTCCCTCCATCAGCTTGAGTGCGACATTGCCGGTGAAGCCGTCGGTCACGACCACGTCGGCCCTGCCCGTCAGCAGCTCGGTCCCTTCGACGTTGCCGATGAAGGTGAGCCCCTCAGCGCCGGTCAGTGCCTGATGGGCCTCGGTGACCACCGCATTGCCCTTCTTTTGCTCTTCGCCCACCGAGAGCAGCCCGACCCTGGGCCCGGCGACTCCGAGCACCGCTTCACTGAAGGCAGCGCCGAGGTGCGCGAACTGAACCAGGTGGGCCGGCCGCGCCTCGACATTGGCGCCGACATCGAGCAGCAGTACGTGGCCGGCATCGTCACCCGGAAGGGGGACCCGGGCCGCGAGGGCCGGGCGATGGACCCCCTGGAGCCGTTTCATTGCGAACAGGGCCGCCGTCATCGTCGCTCCGGTCGAGCCGGCGCTGGCCAGCGCGCCGGAGCGTCCCTCGGCCACATCGGCCGCCGCCATCACGATCGATGCGCCCGGCCCGCTCCGTACCGCGGCGACTGGATCGTCTTCGTTGCTGATCCACTCGTTTGCAGGGACGACATCGATCCCCGGGGGCACGCTCGTCAGCTTGGCGGGCGGCCCGAACAGCCGCACCGGTATGCCGTCGGCTGCGGCAAGCGCCGCCCCTTCCAGGACCAGTTCCGGCCCCCCGTCGGCGCCGTGGGCATCGAGCGCAACCGGGGTTGTCACGGGCTATGCCTCTTCTTCAGCCTGCTCGGCCTTGGCCGCTTCCTTCGCCGCGATCTCCTCGGGTGTCGGGAAGGTGATCACCTCGCGCCCGGCGTAGGTGCCGCAAGTCGGGCAGACCCGATGCGGCAGCCGCGGGCTGTGGCACCGCGGGCACTCGTTCAGGCGCGGGGCGCTGATCCCGTGGGTGGCCCGGCGGGAGTCGCGTCGCGTGCGCGAGGTTCTCTTCTTCGGTACGGCCATGAAGCCGAGAAGCGTAGCGGCTCAGTCGCCGCCTTCGAGCTTGAGCTCATCCAGCTTCGCCCAACGCGGATCGCGTCGTTCGCCATGCTCGTGTTCGGCCGGGTCGGCATCGTTCAGCGACTCGCCGCAGACCCCGCAGAGACCGGCGCAGTCCGGCCGGCACAACGGCTGGCGCGGCAGCGCCAGGACGAGGGCGTCGTCGGCCCAGTGCGCGACATCGACCTCGATCCCATCTACATACGGGCTGCGGAGCTCCTCGTCGCCAGAGGCGGGCTCGTCGACCTCGCGCATGTCGATCTCGATCGGCACCGACGCTCCCTCCAGACAACGGACGCAGGGCCCCTCGAGCTTCGCCTCGAACTGAAGGCGGAGAGCCCAGCCGCCGCTGGTGCGCGACAGTTCGAGGCGCGCCTGGACCGGCCGTTCGGCGACGCCGTAGGTCTGGTCGCCGAGCTGCACCGGAGCCGGATTCAGCTCCAGGTCAAGCCGCCGACCCTGTCCGTGTTCGAGCGCGAGCCGGCCGAGATCGATTTTTCGGTTGTCGGCCATACGAGCGAGGACTTAGTCTGAGAGTACCCGTGGCCCCCCAATTCCACCAAGACCCGAACACCTACCTCGACCGGATCCGCGAGGCGTTCCCCCGCTATGACGAGCTGCAGGAGGAGGCGGTCAAAGCGGTCCCGTTCGCACCGAAGCGGGTGCTCGACCTCGGCATGGGAACCGGCCAGACCGCCGACACCCTGCTCAAGGCCTACCCGGAGGCCTGGATCATCGGCCTCGACGCCAGCTCGGAGATGGTCTTCCGCGCCCGCCAGGACTACGACGGAGTGCAGCTGGCCCGGATGGAGGACCCGCTGCCCGACGGACCCTGGGACCTGGTGATCTCGGTGCTCTCGACCCACCATCTGACCGCCGAGCAGAAGAAGGACCTGTTCCGGCGGGTGAAACAGGAATCAAAGGCGCTCGTCCTAGGAGACCAGGTCAAGGCGGAGGCGCAGACGTTGCCGCCCGAGGAGGGCGTCGACTACCTGGAGACCGCCGAGGACCTGGCCGAATGGTGCGACGGCGAGATCACCTGGACCGCGGACGACCTCGCGGTCATCCGCGCGAGCTACGACTAGGCCGGGCTAACCGAGCTCGGAGGGCTCGCGGTCGCGGCCCTGAAGGCGATCGCGTCCGCGCTGCACGGCCTGGAGGAACTTCTGGAGGTTGACCTCGAGGGTGTTGAGGATGTCGTCGGCGTAGTCCTCGGCGCCGAGGCGGATCTCGCGCTCGCGCTCGCGCGCCTCTTCGACGATCTCCTCGGCGGCACGCTCGGCCTGGCGGGAGATCTCCTCCTGATCGATCATCCGGGCCTGCTGGTCGCGGGCCTCCTTGACAATCCGCTCGGCCTCGCGCTTGGCTTCCGCCAGCATCTCCTGGCGTTCCTTGACGATCCAGCGCGCCTGCTTGATCTCCTCGGGGATCGTGGCGCGCATCTGGTCGAGGATGTCGTAGACCTCCTCGCGATCAACGCGCACCTGGTCGGTGAGCGGCACCGGCCGCGCGTTGTGAACCAGGTCGTCGAGCTTGTCGATGAGTACGAGAACGTCCATAAGTCTCTAGTCAGCCTCTAGTTAAAGCTTAAGGGTCACGCGTGGCCCGTAAGGGTGGCGCACACGGTCTCCGCACGGCGGCTTTCGCCACACCCCTGCAACCTCCTGCCCACTTCTAGCGTGTGAGCTTTTCCGCGAGCGCTTTTGCAACCGGCTTAGGCACGAGGTCCCCGACATCGCCGCCAAAGGTGGCCATCTCCTTGACGCCGGTCGAGGAGAGAAAGCTGTAGTTGGCGGAGGCGAAGATGTACATGCTCTCGATCTCGGGGGCGAGCTTGCGGTTGAGCTGGTTCATCTCGAACTCGTACTCGAAGTCGGAGATCGCACGCAGGCCTTTGACGACCGCCCGGGCGTTGTGCTCTCGGGCGAATTCGACCAGGAGGTTGGAGAAGACCTCGACCTCGACGTTGTCCAAGTCGGCGATGGCGTCGGCGAGGAACTTCTGGCGCTCCTCGGCCTTGAACAGCGTCGTCTCCTTGCGGATCGGTTGGCGGACCACCCCGACCACGACCTTGTCGAAGACCCGGGAAGCGCGGGTGATGATGTCGATGTGGCCGTTGGTGACCGGGTCGTAGCTCCCCGGGCAGACGGCGACGCTGGAGCCGGCCTCGTTCATTCAGCGGGCTCCCTGTCATAGAGCCGGATCAGCGTGTCGCCGTAACGGCGCTCCAGCCGGAGTGGCAGCGCCAGGTCAATCGGACCATCGGGCGAGGTTTCGAGGATCACGCGGGCTCCTTCAGCAAGATGACTTTGGATGAGCGGATCAAGGTCGGCAGCAAGGCGGTCGGCGAGTTTATATGGCGGGTCGCAGAGCACGAGATCGAACGTCTGCCCTTCTGCGCCGGCGAGATAGCGGAGCGCGTCGGAGCGGATCACCTCGGCTCGATCCTCGAGACCGAGCTCGGCCACGTTGCGCTTTGCCGCCTGCGCCCTGGTGTCGACCAGGGTGGCACGGGCCGCGCCCCGGGAGATCGCCTCGATCCCGAGCGCACCGCTGCCGCAGAACAGGTCCAGCACCCGGGCGCCGCTGACGTCGGCGAGGATCGAGAAGACCGCCTCGCGGACCCGTTCGGTGGTCGGGCGCAGACCGCGCCCGCCTGGCGTATTCAGTCTGCGGCCGCGGAGCTCGCCTCCGGCAACTCTCATCCGAGCGCGCTCTCGATTCGCTCGCGGACCTCTGGGGCACATGGAGATCCGGCCACCTCGGCATAGGAGAGATCATCGAGTACGCGCTCTCCAAGCTCACTGATGGTGAGCTCGAGTGTCTCCTGATCGCCGCCCTCGTAGTGGATCGTGTAAGGCACAACCCAATCGGGGTGCCGATCGATCTCCCGGACCAGAACATCCACCTCCCTGTTCAACCGACGAACAAGCCAAGGGGGCGAGTCGGCACCCCGACAGAGGTTCCCAATGCCGTACTTGAGCGGCAGCTGTGCGATCAGCTCGGGAGGTGCTGGCTCACTCTCGCCCGGGTCCTCTTCGCTGGTGATCGCGATCACAACCCCGCCGGTGAGCAATACAAGGAGGGCAACCAGAAACCATCGCCGGGTTGACATGGCTGGAGGCTACGCCGCGATCTGCGCGGTGCGCTCGTCGCCGAAGCGCCGGCGCGCCGCGTCGAGCAGCGGCCCGAGCTCGGGGACGTCGAGCGAGCCATGCGCAGCAAGCAGCTCCTGCGCAACCTCGCGGGCCTCGAGCAAGAGGGGCGTGTCCTCGGGGAGGACGGCAGCCCTGAACCGCGGCAGGCCGTGCTGGCGGGTTCCGAGGATCTCGCCCTCGCCGCGGATCGCGAGGTCGATCTCGGCAAGCGCAAAGCCGTCACTCTGGCTCGCGAGTGCTTCGAGCCGGGCATTCGCGGTCTTCGACTTGGAATCCGAGAGCAGGATGCAAGTCGAGGCGTGCGCGCCTCTCCCCACTCGCCCGCGCAGCTGGTGCAACTGCGAGATCCCGTAGCGGTCGGCAGCCTCGATCACGATCACCGTTGCGTTGGGGACGTCGATCCCGACCTCGATCACGCTGGTCGCGACCAGCAGGTCGGTCTCCCCCCCGGCGAAGCGTTCCATCGCATTGGCCTTCTTCTTGGACGGCATCTGCCCATGGAGGACGTCCACGCGGAAGTCGGCGAACTCGGTCTCCGCCAGCCGCTTTGCTTCGGCGGTTGCCGCCTTCGCCTGCAGCTTGTCGGACTCGGCGACCAGTGGACAGACCACGAACGCCTGGCGCCCCTCCCGCAGCCGCTCGCGTACGAACTCGTAGGCGCCCGCGCGCTCGTCCTCCCCGGCACTCCAGGTCTCGATCGGCTGTCGTCCGGCCGGGAGCTCGCGCAGGGTGCTCGCGTCGAGGTCGCCGTAGGCAGTGAGCGAGAGCGTCCGCGGGATCGGGGTCGCGGTCATGTGGAGCGTGTGCGGCACCAGCTGCGTGCTGTCTGATGACGTCGGACCCTTGGCGTCGAGCGCGGCGCGCTGGTGGACGCCGAATCGGTGCTGCTCGTCGACGACAGCCAGTGCCAGGCTGCGGAACGCGACCGGCTCCTCGATCAGGGCATGGGTGCCGACCACCAGTCCGAGCTGGCCGCTCGCCAGGTGCTCGAGCAGCCGGCCTCGAGCCGGCTCCGGGGTCGCCCCGGTGAGGAGCGCGGCCGGCAGGGGCATGCCGCTGAGCAGCGTCTCCAGGGTGGCGAAGTGCTGCTCGGCCAGGGTCTCGGTCGGCGCCATCAGCACGGCCTGGTGGCCGGCCTCGACCGCGCGCAGCATCGCCCAGAGTGCGACCACGGTCTTGCCGCTCCCCACCTCCCCCATCAAGAGCCTCTGCATCGGGGCCGAGTCGGAGAGGTCGCCGTCGATCTCGGCGATTGCGCTTCGCTGGCCGCCGGTCGGCTCGAACGGGAGTGCCGCCAGCCAGTCTCCGACGAGGCGGTCCGCCGGGGGCAGCGGGATCGCCTCCGCCTTGCTGCGGCGGTTCGTGCGGCGCTGTGCCAGTGCGGCCTGGTAGAGCAGCAACTCCTCGAAGGCGAGCCGCTCGCGCGCGGTCTCCGCCTGTTGCAGGCTCATCGGGAAGTGCATGGCGGTCAACGCATCGGCTGCTGCGGGCGCGCAGCGCTCGATTCGAATCTTCGCCGGCAGCGCCTCAATCGCGGACCCGGCGAAAGCAATCGCCTGCCATGCCCATTCGCGCACGCGCTGGGGCCGAATTCCCTCGCAAGCGCCGTGGACGGGAACGATGCCGGTGGTGTGGATGCCTTCGGGCATCTGGTCTTCCCCACCACGGAGGAACTCGTAGGCGGAGACCTGAAAGCCGCGCTTGCCGAGCTTGCCCTGGAGTAAGAGCTTCGTGCCGGGCTCGAGCCGGTCGGCGAGCCAGGCCTGGTTGAACCAGACGGCGGTGGCGGGGCCGCTCTCGTCGGCGACCTTCGCTTCGACGATCGTCAGGCCCCGGCGCCGGGTCGGGCGCAGCTTCGCCGAGCTCACCTCGACCTCGATCGTCGCCTCCTCGTCGAGCTTCAGGTCGCCGACCTGCTGCACCGACGTCGGATCGCGGTGGGTGTGCGGAAGGTGCAGAAGCAGATCGCCGATGCTCTCGATCCCGAGGCCGTCTGCAGCGAGGGCGGCGAACTTTGGGCCGGCGCCGCGCAGCTCGGTCAGCGGCGATTCGAGGATCGAGGGCCGCGGCCACGATTTGAGCGGAGTTTCGAGCAGGGCCTGCCGGTCCGGGGTCGCGTCGGACCCGAAGGCGCGGGGAATCTCCGGAGCCGCAGGGCGCTGAGGCTGTGGGGATGCCTCCATCGCAGCCAGGCTACGGCGGCGATCAGATAGGAAGGAGCCCGCCGCTCTCGACCCGGATGTCGTTGAGCTCGATCCAGACCACGGTCGGAGCCGGCAGCGGCGAGCCCAGCGGTCCCTTCGGAGTGACCCGGCGGCTGGTCGCGAACCGCATTCCGTCGAAGTCGTGGTAGCGCTCGCTCAGGTGGACCGCGTTCGCAATCGAGGAGACGACCTCAGGGAAGTAGTCGTGGCGGCGCAGCAACCCGGCGCTGTCGAAGTAGAAGGTCTGCTCCGGGCAGTGGGTGTGGAAGCTCTGCGGAAAGGAGACATCGAGACGGTGCCAGGTCTCGTCGCCCTCCTTGAGGGCCTCTCCCTCGGAGATCTCGATTCCCGGCCACTCGAAAACGAACGGAATCGTCAGGTAGTTCCACATCGCGTAGCCGGCGAAGTAGAGAGCGTCGAGATAGTCCCAGCGGAGCTTCCGCGCGATCCCGTGCGTGCCGAAGAACATCTCGCGCGCGTTCTCGCGCTGCTCCAGCATCTCGCCGTCGGGGGACTCGATCCAGACGTTGCCGAGATCGAAGACACCGCGCCTTCCCTCCTCGGGATAAGGGTCGAGGACGATTCGCTGACGTTTGGTGTCGACCGTGATCCCGTAGTCGGAGAACTGCGGCGTCTTGCGCTTCATCCGCATCAAGAGGCCGCCCGAGCGCACATGGGCCTGGATCTGCTCCGTCCGGCGCCACCTGCGCCCACCTCCGTGCGCCTCGATCGCGTCGTCCAAAAGTGTCATCTGGGCCACCAGGCTGGAGCCCCGCACCGGCACCCCCGCAGGGCGAAGCCCGAGGAGGTGGCCGGCAAATGCTCGTTCACTGAGCTGCCAGTAGCCACCAGTAGCTCGGCTGCCCCCCTTGGTGCAGCTCGAGCTCGACCCCTTCGGGCATGTGCGCCTCGATCTCCTCGAGCGGAATCGGGGCCCCGGCTCCGCCGATCACGGTGATGATCTCGGCACCCTCGGCCAGGGGCGCCATCGTCTCTCGCAGAACCGATCCGGCGCCGCCCCAGGCGACGATCTCGTCCTCGACGAACCCGACCGCATCGCCGCGGACAAAGCGGGCACCCTTGTCGTCCCTTGCCGCAGGGGCCACCGAGCCGACCCGGATCCCGTCAAGCGCGGATGTAAACCGCTCGGCGTTCGTGTCCAGGTCGCGCTCCGGGTCCACCTCCACCATCGCCACCAGCCCGGCTTGCGGAGTCGTGCACGGAACGACGCCGGCCTGCTTGTCGGAAAGCTCGCAGGCTCGTTCGGCGGCAAGGACCACATTCGGGTTGTTTGGCAGCACGAGCACCTCCTCGGCCGGGACTTCGTGGATCGCGGCGAGCAGGTCGGAGATCGAGGGATTGAACTTCTCGCCCCCGTCGACGACGTAAGCGCCGAGGTCCTCGTATAGCCCGCGGAGCCCGTCGCCGGCAACCACGGCGACGACGGAGCAGCGTGCCGCTTCGAGCCGGGCGGCTCGTTCCGCCACCTGTTCGCGCATGTCGGCGGTGTCGACCTGTCCGACGTCGCCGGCGGCATCGAACAGTGCCATCGCGGCCTCGGGCTGGTCCGTATGCACGTGCACCTTCAGAGTCACCTCGTCGCCGACCACGAGGACAGAGTCACCGAGCTCTTCGAGGCGCGGCACGAACGAGCGCCCGTCGAGCCCGTTGCCGGTGACGATGAAGTTGGTGCAGTAGCGGTAGCGGCTGTCGGCGTGGTGCGGCCGGTTGGTCCGAGCCGGCTCCTGGTGCGCGACCTCGGGAACCTCGGGCTCGTCGCGCAGGCCGGCGACGATCCCGGCGACGATCAAGACCAGGCCGTGGGCCCCGGCGTCGACGACCCCTGATTCCTTCAAGACCTCGAGCTGCTCGGGGGTGCGGGCCACGGCCTTCTCCCCTTCCCGCACAACCTCCTCGAGCAGGTCGGCCAGGAGGGCATCTTGTTCCTCGTCGCTGACGTCACCGTTCAACCGCGCTTTCTCGATGTGCGGAAGCTTGCGGGCGACGGCGTGCGCCATCTCTCGGAAGACGGTCAGCATCGTCCCCTCGGCGGGCTCTCGGACCGACTCGTAGGCGGCGTCGGCGGCCCGCGCCATTGCGCCGGCAACCAGTACCGGGTCGACCAGCTCACCGGGGCGGCTGGCCAGCTCCTCCGCAGCGCCGCGGACGATCTGGGAGAGGATCACGCCGGAGTTGCCCCGCGCGCCCATGAGTGCGGCGCGAGCGAGAGCGTTGACGAGCTCGGTGCGGCCGATCTCGTCGACCATCTGGCCGTCGAGCCGGTCGAGCTCCTCGCTCACCGCCTTCAAAGTGAGCGCCATGTTGTCTCCCGTGTCGCCGTCGGCGACAGGAAACACATTGAGGTCGTTCACCTCGTGGCGGCGAGCCTCCAGGTGCGCGTGGGCGGCGCCCAGCACACGGCGGAACCTCTCGATGGAGGGATCGGGCATCGAGACCGCCCTGCAGTCTAGGTGAGGGGGCTAAGCCGCCTTGGTGACCCGGCCGGCCTTGAGGCAGCGCGCGCAGACGTAGACGCGCCGGGGGCGGCCGCGATCGTCGATCCGGACCTTCTGCAGGTTGGGCTCGAAGCGGCGGCGGGTGGCGACCATCGAGTGGCTTCGCGAATTTCCGAACGCGGGCTTCTTGCCGCAGCTGTGGCAGACCTTGGCCATCGGACGCGGGATGGTAGCTAGCGGAGCTCGTCGCCGAGCAGGGCCATCCGCATGACAGCGACAGCCGCGTGGCGACCCTGATCGCGCTTGTCGCCGCCGGACCGGGCCAGCGCCTGGTCCATGTTCTCCACCGTCATCACCCCGAAAGCACACGGCACCCCGGTCTCGAGCTGGACCTGCTGGATCCCGCGTGCGGACTCGGCGCAGACATGGTCGTAGTGACTGGTCTCACCGCGGATCACCGCGCCGAGGCACGCAACCCCGGCGAAGCGGCCGGCTTCGGCGGCCCACTTGGCCGCCAGCGGCAGCTCGTAGGCTCCGGGAACCTCGAAGGCCTCGACGGACGTGGGCTCGACTCCCCCGTCCCCGAATCCCTCGACCGCCCCTTTGGTCAGGCGCAGCGCCAGGTCGGGGTAGAAGGTCCCGAGACAGATCGCAAAGCGCTTCTCGGAGAGGATCTTGCGCTCCTCGTCGGAGAAGCCGCGCTCCTCAGCCATCTTCGGCGTCTTCGCGCGCCCGCTCCTCGCGAGCCTCGTCCGCGACCTGCTCGTCGTGAACCATTTCCTCGTCGAAGGCGAGGCCCTGGTGGTGGAGGGTGTGCCCGAGCAGGTCCTTCTTGGTGCGCAGGTACTCCTCGTTGTGCGGGTTCGGGACCTGCTCGATCGGGACCTGGTCGGTGACCGAGAGGCCGTAGCCCTCGAGCCCGCGGATCTTCTTCGGATTGTTGGTGAGGATTCGAATGCTGGAGAGGCCGAGGTCGCCGAGGATCTGCGCACCGATCCCGTAGTCGCGAAGATCGGCCGGCAGGCCCAGCTTCAGGTTGGCCTCGACCGTGTCGAGGCCGTCTTCCTGGAGGCGGTAGGCACGCAGCTTGTTGAGCAGTCCGATGCCGCGGCCCTCCTGGGAGAGGTATAGGAGGACCCCCTCCCCTTCCTTCTCGATCATCGCCAGCGCCGCTTCGAGCTGCTCGCCGCAGTCGCACCGGAGCGAATGGAAGACGTCACCTGTGAGGCACTCGCTGTGGACCCGAACCAGGACGTCCTCCTTGCCGGCGACGTCTCCCTTGACCATCGCGACGTGGTGCTTGTCGTCGATCAAGGAGCGGTAGCCGACCGCGCTGAACTCGCCGAAGGCTGTCGGCAGCTTCGTCGCGACGATCCGCTCGATCAGCTTCTCGGTGCGCCGGCGGTAAGCGACCAGCTCGGCGACCGTGATCATTTTCAGCTCGTGCTCCTCGCAGTACGGGAGCAGGTCGTCGACTCGGGCCATGGTCCCGTCCTCGTTCATGATCTCGCAGACGACCGCGGCCGGAATCAATCCGGCGAGCCGGGCGAGATCGACGCCGGCCTCGGTGTGACCCGTGCGCTCCAGCACCCCGCCGGCCTTCGACTTGAGGGGAAAGACGTGACCCGGCTGGGCGATGTCGGCTGGCTTGGTGTGCGGATCGATCGCCACCTGGATCGTGTGGGCCCGGTCGTGGGCCGAGATCCCGGTGGTGACGCCTTCGGCCGCTTCGATCGCGACGGTGAACGCCGTCTTCAACGGCGACTCGTTCTTGGCCGCCATCAAGTCGAGGCCGAGCTCGTCACATCGCTCCGGGGTCAGCGCCAGGCAGATCAGGCCCCGGGCATGCTTGGCCATGAAGTTGATCGCCTCCGGTGTGGCGAACTGGGCGGCGAGGACCAGGTCGCCCTCGTTCTCCCGGTCCTCGTCGTCACAGACGACGACCATGCGGCCGCGGCGGATGTCCTCGATCGCCTCCTCGATCGTGGCGAAGCGGGATGTTTCGGTTTCCGGGGTCATCGGTCCTCGCTTTCGGATGGTGGCACGGCCTCCCCGGAGCGCTGCAGGTAGCGGGCCACCAGGTCGCACTCCAGGTTTACCCGGTCGCCCTCCGACAGAGACCCCAGAGTGGTGCGCTCGAGTGTTTCCGGGATCAACGAAACCTCGAAGCCGGCCCCCTCCACCGCGGAGACCGTGAGGCTGACGCCGTCGACCGCGATCGAGCCGCGCTCGGCGATCAGCGGCAAGAGCTCCCCCGCTGCCTCGATCCGGAGCCGGCGGGCGATCCCGTCCTCGGTCACCGCGGTGACTTCGCCGATCCCGTCGACGTGGCCCTGCACGATGTGACCCCCGAGCCGATCGGAGGCCCGCAGGGGAAGTTCGAGGTTGACGGCGTCCCCGGCCTCGAGACCGCCGAGCGTGGTCAGCTCCAGCGTCTGGTTCATGACGTCCGCCTCGAAGCTGCCGTTGCCCACGGCCGCCGCAGTCAGACAGGCGCCGCATACAGCGACCGAATCTCCCTGATCGAGCTTGGACGAGAGCGCCGTCGTCACCCGCAGCCGTGAGCCGCCGGAGGTGCCCTCCACCGTCTCGATCTTCCCGATGTCGGAAACGAGGCCGGTGAACATCACCACTCCCGCAGCCGTGCGCGGATCAGGAGGTCGGCGCCGACGGTTTCGTGTTCGACCGAGATCGGGGCGATCGCTTCGCCGACGCTCGAGCCTGCGAACGGCCCGGGTGCTTCCGGATCCCCGAGCAACAGCGGCGAGATGAACAGGCGAAACTCGTCGATCTCGCCGGCTTCGAGGAAGGCGGCGGCCAGGGTCGGGCCGCCCTCCAGGAAGAGATCGGTGATGCCGCGCTCGCTGAGCTCCTCGAGCGCCGCAGGGAGGCTGTTCGCTGAGATCAACTCGGCGCCGGCGGCTTGGAGGGCTTCGGTGCGCTCCGGAGGGATGCCGGAGCCGGCGACCACGCAGAGTGGTGCTTCTCCGATCGAGCTGACCAGGTTCGAATCCAGCGGCAGCCTCGCGTCGCGATCGAACACGACCCGGGACGGCTGTTCTGTCGGCTCGAACTCGCGGACCGTGAGCAGCGGGTCGTCGGCGAGCGCGGTTCCGATCCCGACTGCCACCGCGTCGGCCTGGGCGCGCCAGCTGTGAACGAGGCTGCGGGCCTCCGGCCCGGTGAACCAACCCCCGCCCGGGACGGCGACCCGGCCGTCGACCGTGGAGGCAGCCTTGTAGGTGACCAGCGGCTTGCCGGTGCGGGCGTGCTTGCGGAAGGGCTGCACCAGCCGGCGCGCCGCCGCCGCGTCGGCGCCATGAACTTGCTCGACCTCGATGCCGGCGTCGCGCAGCACCGCCGGGCCCCGTCCGGACGCCTTGTCGCTCGGGTCATCGGTGCCGATCACGACTCGCGCCAATCCGGCTTCTACGATCGCCTCGGTGCACGGAGGCTGGCGGCCGGTGTGGGCACAGGGCTCGAGCGTGACGAACATGGTCGCGCCCGCGGGATCCTCGCCGCGTGAGCGGCAGTCCTCGAGCGCCGCGCGCTCGGCGTGGAGGCCGCCGAGCTCGGCGTGGAAGCCCTCACCGATGACGCCGCCGTCGCGCACGATCACCGCGCCAACCATGGGATTAGGGCTGACCCGGCCGCGGCCGCCCTCGGCCAGCTCGAGCGCCCTGCGCATGTGAGCTGCTTCCTGTTCGGTGCGGACCGTCAAGCCGAGCTCCTTCGACTGATTGACTGGTCAGTCAACCAGGATTCTAGCGCCCGTCAGACGGCGCAAGGATTGCCGCGCAGGCCGCACGCACGGCTACGCTTCGCCGCGTGAAGCTGATCATCCAGATCCCGGCCCTGAACGAGGAGGCGGTCCTCCCCGTAACCCTGGGCGAGCTGCCGCGGCGGGTCGAGGGCTTCGACACGGTCGAATGGCTGGTAGTCGACGACGGCTCCAGCGACCGCACGGTCGCGGTCGCGCGCGAGCACGGCGTCGATCACGTCGTGAGGATGACCACCAACCGCGGCCTCGCGGCGGCGTTCCAGGCCGGCCTCGACGCAAGCCTCAAGCTCGGTGCCGACGTGATCGTCAACACCGACGCCGACAACCAGTACGCCGCCGCTGACATCCCAGAGCTCGTCGCGCCGATCGTCGCCGGCAAGGCCGACATGGTGGTCGGCAACCGCGAGGTGCAGCGGATCGAGCACTTCTCCCGGGTGAAGAAGCTCCTCCAACGGATCGGGAGCTGGGTCGTGCGCCAGGCATCTGGTACCGACGTGCCCGACACTACCTCGGGGTTCCGGGCCTACAACCGCGAAGCCGCGATCCAGACCATCGTCGTCTCGGAGTTCACCTACACGCTGGAAAGCCTGATCGCCGCGCGCAAGATGATGATCACGGTGGACCACGTGCCGGTGAGGACGAACGAGGTCAGCAGGGAGTCGCGCCTGTTCCCCTCGATCTCCTCCTATGTCGCGCGCAACGCGCTCTCGATCTTTCGCGCCTATTCGATGTACCACCCCCTGCGGGTATTCAGCGTGGCCGCGATCCTGCTGGGACTGGCCGCGCTCGGGGCCTGGACGCCGTTCCTCTATGACTGGATCGCCAACGGCGACAGCTCTGGCCACGTCCAGTCGCTCATCCTCGGCGCCGTGCTGGCGATCGCCGCGGTGCAGCTGTTCGCGCTCGGAGTGGTCGGCGACATCCTCGCCGGACAGCGGGCAATCACCCAGCGAGTGTTCGAGCGGGTGCGGCGGATCGAGCTGCAGCTCGGGGTCGAGCCCTCGCATTACGAGGGAGAGAACCCCCCGCCGCCTGAGTCGGTCGAGCGCATCGGCGTCCGTTGAGCCCGGAGCCAAGCGCGCGGGGGTACGGGCGCACCGCATCTCTGCTCTCCGTCGGGGTCGGGGCCACCGGCCTGGTCACCTACCTCTTCTTCGTCCTCGCCTCCCACAATCTCTCGAGGGAGGAATACGGCGAGATCGCGGTGCTGTGGTCGGTCGTGTTCATCACGATCTCGACCATCTACCGCCCGGTGGAGCAGCTGCTCTCCCGGACGATCGCCGAGCGGGAGGAGTCCGGCACCTCGGTGCGCGAGCCGATACGGGTCGCGGCCACGATCCAGGGGTCGCTCTCGCTGCTCTTCGGCGCGCTCATCCTGATCTTCAGGGGGCCGCTCCAGGACGACCTGCTCTCCGGCAGCGAGGACCTCTACTGGGTGCTGCTGGTGGCGATCGTCGCCTACGGCGCCAGCTACTTCGCGCGCGGCTTCCTCGCCGGCAGCAGGCGGCTGCCGCTTTACGCCGCCCTGATGCTCTCCGAATCGATTTCGAGAACCGCGTGCGCCCTGTTCGTCGCCGTCGGCCTCACCAGCGGCCAGTCCGCGGTGGCGATCGGGATCGCCGTCGCGCCGGTGCTTTCGCTGGTGGTCGTCCCCTTCGCCTTTCTTAGAAGGCCGACAAGGGCCATTCAACCCGAACCCACCCCCGGCGGCCCCGGAAGCGAAGCTGAGGAGCCGCCGGAAAAAGCAGAGTTCACGCTCTCCCACGGCGGGGGCTTTGCCGCTGCAGTCCTCGTGATCATGTTCAGCGAGCAGACCTTCCTCAACGCCGGCGTCCTCATCGTTCGCGGCGCAGAAGGAGCTGCCGCAGCCGGCTTCATCTTCAACGTCCTGATGATCGCGCGGGCGCCACTGCAGCTCTTCCAGGCGGTCTCGACCAGCCTCCTCCCCCACCTGACCGCTCTGCGCACCCGAGGCGCGGCCGGTGACGAGCGGGCCTTTCGAGACTCCGTCCGGGTGACGATCCTGGCGATCTCGGCAATCGCGGGGCTCGTGGGGTTGGCGATGCTCGCCGCTGGCCCGGACCTGATGCAGATCGCCTTCGGCAAGAAGTTCGAGTACGACCGCGCCGGCCTCCTGATCGTCACCGGCGGTATGGGCCTCTACCTGGCGGCGGCGACACTCAACCAGGCTGCGCTGGCCCAGGGGCAAGTTCGGCGCGCCGCGACCTGTTGGATCGCCTGCGCCGCCGGATTCGTGATTTGGTGCCTGCTGCCCGTGGTCGGAGACGAGTTCAGAAAGGTCGAGATCGGCTTCACCGTTGCAGCCGCCTGCCTCTGCGCCTTGCTCTATCTGCTGTACCGCAGCCCCCATCCACGGACGCAGGACCGGGTAGAGCCCGGCTCCGGCCAGGAGATCGAGGCCCAGATCGCCGCCGCCGACGAGGCGGGTTAGCGGGCCGCGATGAGCGATGCCGAGCTGATCCTCCTCGCGGGGGCGCTGCTCGCGGTGGGGATCGGGGCCGCCCTGATCGCCGACCGGGTTCGCGTCCCTGGGCTGATCCTCTTCCTCGGCCTCGGCATGCTGGTCGGCTCCGAGGGGATCGGCGGAGTCGAATTCGACGACGCGGAGCTGACCAAGACCCTGGGTGCGATCGGGCTGGCCCTGATCCTGTTCGAGGGTGGACTCACGGCCGGCTGGGGCGAGATCCGGCCGGTGCTCGGGACCGCGATCGCCCTGAGCACGATCGGCACCCTGGTGACCGCGCTGATCGCCGGCCTGGCCGCGACCTGGATCTTCGACTTCGGCATTCTCGAGGGGCTGATCGTCGGCTCGGCGATCGCCGCCACCGACTCGGCCGCGATCTTCGCGGTGCTGCGCGGATCGAACCTGAACCGGCGGCTGGCTCGCACCCTCGAGGGTGAGTCGGGTTTCAACGACCCCGTCGCGGTGCTGCTCGTAACGGGCTTCATCGACTGGCTCGAGCTCCCCGACTACGGCGCTCTCAACATGGCTGTTGATCTCGGCGGGAGCCTCGCCCTCGGAGCGGCGCTCGGGATCGGCATCGGATTGGCAGCGCGGTGGGCGTTCCGAGCGCTCCCGTACCCCACGCTCGGGCTCTATCCGGTCGCCTCGGTTGCAGCTGCGGCACTCTCCTACGGCCTCGGAGAGTCGCTGGGGGGCTCTGGCTTCCTCGCCGTGTACATAACGGGCCTCGCCCTGGGCACCGGGGCGGTCCCGGCTCAGCGGACGGTCGCCGCCTTCCATCAAGGGCTCGCCTGGGTCTCGCAGATCGCGCTCTTCTTCTTGCTCGGGCTCCTGGTCTTTCCTAGCGAGCTGCTCGACGTGGCGGTCAAGGGCCTGCTGCTCTCGGCGGCGCTGATTCTGGTGGCGCGACCTGTGGCGGCCCTCGTCTCGACTGTGGTCACCCCGTTCAACCTCCGCGAGCGACTGATGCTCGCTTGGGCAGGGCTACGTGGCGCCGTCCCGATCTGGCTGGCAACCTTGCCGGTGATCGATGGCGTCACCGGCTCGGAGGAAATGTTCAGCATCGTCTTCTTCGTCGTCGTCACCTCCACCTTGATCCAGGGGGCGAGCTTCGAGCCCCTTGCGCGGCTGCTGCGCGTTACCTCGACCACGCCGGCGCTGCCCCGGCCGCTGGTCGAAACCGGAGCAATCCGGCAGCTCGGCGGTGAGGTATTTGCCTACCAGGTGCCGAAGGGCGCAGCGATCGCCGGCCGTGCTGTCCGCGACCTCGGGCTACCCCGTGAAGCGCTGGTCAACGTGATCGTTCGCGACGCGGCCGCGATCCCGCCGCGGGGCTCGACCGAGATCGAGGAGGGAGACGAGTTGCACATCCTGGTTCGGGCCAAGCAGCGTCCCGAGGTCGAGGGGCTGGCCGAGCGCTGGCGCGAAGGACCGCTGTTCGAGCCACCGCGCCCGCCGCAGACGACCCGCGGCGCTCCCCAGGTGTTCACGGTGAGACCGTGGCAGGACATCGACGGCGACCCGGGACGTCCGTCCGTCCTCGACGGAGTCGAGATCGCGAGCCGGTTGCGAACCAGGAGCGACGAGCCGGGCGCGCTGGTGGCCCTCAGCGACGGCCGCTACGCGGTGACCGGATCGAGCTACATGGCGGTCGGGGGCCGCCGGCAGGTTGCGCGATGGTGCGAGCAGCGGTTCGAGCGGGCTGAGACCGGCGCCGAGCGCGCCTGGTGGCAGGAGGTGACGGGCGTCCTCAACGCCCCAAGCCGATGAGGCGCAGGTACTACTCGGCCCCGGCGGCTGTGGCGATCTCGCGGTAGGCGGCGCCGGGATCGTCGGCTCCGAACACCGCAGAGCCGGCTACGAACAGACCAGCCCCGGCGTCGGCGACGCTCGGTGCCGTCGCCGGATCGATTCCACCGTCTACCTGGATCGCGGCCTCGGAATGCGCGGCGGCGAGCCGCTGCACCTTCCCGGGCGAAGAGGCAATGAAGGGCTGGCCGCCCCATCCAGGGTTGACAGTCATGCAGAGGATCAGGTCGGCACATCCGACCAGCTCGCCCGCGGTGTCGACCGAAGTGCCCGGGTTGAGCGCGAGACCGGCAAGGCAGCCGAGCTCGCGGATCGCAGCCAGGGTCCGGTTCGCGTGCGCGGTCGCCTCCGCATGAATCGTGATGCAGTCCGCGCCCGCCTTCGCGAAGGCCTCGATCTGCTCCTCGGGCCGCTCGATCATCAAGTGACAGTCGATTGCGCCGCCTCCATCGTGGACGAGATCCGCGATCGATTCGGCGATCAGGGGACCGATCGTGATCGGCGGTACGAAGTGCCCGTCCATGACGTCGACGTGGATGATCCGAGCGCCGGCCGCCATCACCTCCTCGACCTGGGATCCGAGCTTGGCGAAGTTCGCCGAGAGAATCGAGGGGGCGACGCGCTTCGAGCTGAACAGCGCCCGGGCTGACTCTGCGGCTTTCTCGGTCGCGGCTTCCATGGTCAGGGCATTGAGATCAGATCGACCTCAGCATCGAGTGCTGGCAGTGCTGGCAGCGCATGTCCTCGGTCCGGCTCATCCGGGCAATCGTCTGGTGCTCGCCGCAGTTGGGGCACTGCGAAACGAGCTCGAACCGGCGCAGGCAGTAGACGCAGACGAATCGCCCCGGCAACTGCGCCGGGCGCAGCCAGGGCTCGCCACAGCCGGGGCATTCCGGCCGGGTGAGCGACGCATCGGACTCGTTGGCCGCGGACGCGGGGCTCTGCTCTTCTGGCTCCTCCGCCATGGCTCCGACGATGTTACGGGTGCGGTCACACCGCACGGGCAGGCGCCGGGTGGCCGCGCAGGAACTCTCCCGCAGCCATGGCCTGTTTTCCGGGTGCCTGCACCCGGTCGAGGCGCAGCCCGCCGTCGGCGGTGCCCAGGATCAGGGAGTCACCCTCGTCGGCGCTCAGCACCTGGATCTCGGCCTGAGGCGGTCCATCGGGTACGGCGGTCGCAGCGCGGACCCCGAGCCGCTCGCCATTCTCGAGCTCGAGGTAGGTGCCGATATGCCCCCCAATTGCACGTATCAGGGACGCCAATTCGGCGGCGGACTGGTGCGGCCTGAGGTGGCGATCACTTGTAGTTATCTTCTCGGCATAGGTCGCAGCCGTCTCGTCCTGTTCGGTGAACTCAAGTTTTCCCTCCTCCATGCGGTCGAGCGCGCTGACCAGCAGATCGCCGCTCAGCGCGGCGAGCCGCTCCTCCACTGAGGCAAAGTCCTCTCCCGCCTCGATTCCCAGGCGTTCCTGCAGCGCTACCGGCCCGGAGTCGAGGCCCTCGGTCACACGCATGATCGTGACGCCGGTCTCCTCGTCGCCCGCCGCGATCGCGCGTTCGATCGGGGCGGCCCCCCGCCAGCGAGGAATCAGCGAGGGATGCACGTTCAGCATCATGAACTCGGACAGCAGCGGCTCCTTGATCAGCTGGCCAAAAGCGCAGACCGCGATCGCGGCCGGCGCGGCTGTCCGGATCTGCTCCACCGCCGCCTCGTCGTTGACGCTCTTTGCCTGAAGCAGGTCGAGGTCGAGGTCCCGAGCAGCGTCGGCGGCCGGAGGCGAGGCGAGCTTGAGGCCGCGCCCCTTGGGGCGGTCGGGCGGTGTGACCACCAATACCGGGCGATGGCTCGAGTCGGCCAGCCGGCGCAACACCGTCGCGGCGAAATCAGAGGTGCCGAAGTACGCGGTCTTCACACGACAGCGGCTGCTCCGCTACGCGTCCTCGGCCGCCGGATCCGACTCACTGGAGTTCTCTTCGTCATCGCTCGGAGGCGCGTAGGTACCGCCCTCCCGGAGGGCCTTCATCGCGCCCTTTCGTTGCTCGCGCGTGGTCCGCTGGACGATGAGGATGCCGTCCAGGTGGTCGATCTCGTGCTGGAGGATGCGCGCCTCGAGGCCCGAGGCCTCGACCTCGACCGGGTCGCCCGAGGCGTCCCGGCCGATAACCCTGGCGTGGAGCGGCCGCTCGACGTCCACCACGATGCCGGGCAGGCTGAGGCAGCCCTCCTCGGCAGTGACCAGGTCGTCCGAGGTCCACTCGATCTCCGGGTTGACCAATGCGGTGGCGGGAGCGTCGGCACCGGCCTTGAACACCAGGGCCCGCCGCAGGATCCCCAGCTGGGTCGCCGCCAGCCCCACCCCCATACCCTCGCGCATGATCCGGGACATCCGCGCCAGGTCCGAGACCAGGGCATCGTCGAACTCGGTCACCGGCGAGGCCTGTGAGCGCAGCACCGGGTCCCCGAACTTGACCACCTGTGCCAGCGCCTCGCGCCGGCGCTCGAGAACCTCGGGGTCAAGCCCCTCGGGCTCCTCGTCGGTTTCGATCGGATCCTGTTGCTCGTCGAGTAGCTGATCTGACTCAGCCATAGGTCAATTATGGGCCACGGGGCACCCCCGGACGCGAAGCGGAGGAGGTGCCGGTGATGGCCCTACTGCGGGTCGACGTCGACGCTGACCGAGACCTCGCGCAGGGACTTGGATCCCGCGCTCGCCTCCACCGCTTCGCGGACCGCGGCAACAGTTGCCTCTCGCTGCTGCGCCGGTGACTTCAGCACGAGCCGGCGGCGATGGCGACCGCGGAGCCTGAACAGTGGTGCCGGCCCCAGTAGTTCGACCCCGTCGGCAAGCCGTTCGGCGACCGCGCGTCGCATCTCTTCGGCGCCCCAGTCGAGTGCGTCTTCATCGGGAGAGGCGAGCTGGACCTCGACCAGGCTCGAGAAAGGCGGATAGCGGAGCGCCTGGCGCCGCTCGAGCTCGCCGCTGAGGAATCCTGCCGCGTCGTGAGAGGCGGCGTGGATGATCGAAGGAGCGTCCGGGGAGAGCGTCTGGACGATCACCTTGCCGCCGCCTTTGCCACGGCCGCTGCGCCCCGCGAGCTGGGTGATCAGGGCGAAGGTCCGCTCCTCGGAGCGAAAGTCCGGGAAGCGCAGTGTCGCGTCCGCGTCGATCACCGCGGCCAGGGTGACCTCGGGGAAGTCGTGGCCCTTGCCGACCATCTGCGTTCCGACCAGTACGCCCGATTCGGCCTCGTCGAAACGGCGCAGGATCCCTCCATGCGCCCCCGAGGCAGCGGCCGCGTCCGAGTCGAGCCGGAACACCGGTAACGGAGCAAGCCGCTGCTCGATTTCGGCGGTCACCCGCTCGGTCCCAGCCCCCACCCGCGCCAGGCTGACCGATCCGCACTCCGGACAGGACTCCGGCAGACGCTCGGAATGGCCGCAGTGATGACAGCGAAGGTCCTCGCGCCCGTGCAGGACGAGGGAGACGTCGCAGTCGGGGCATTCACGCGCCTCGCCGCAGGAGCGGCAGGCGATGTGCGGCGACCATCCGCGGCGGTTCAGCATCAGGATCGCCTTGCCGCCCCCTTTGGCGACCTCACTCAGGGCTTCGAGCGTCGCTGGATGCAGGGGTCCGGACGGCGGTCCCGGCCCCGAATCGGAGGAGCCGCCGCTTGAGTCGGTTCCGCGCATGTCGACCAGCTCGACCGGGGGCAGGCGGCGGTCATCGACTCGTTCGGGGAGATTGAGACGCTCGAGCTCGTGCCAGCTCTCGGGACGAGGGGTGGCCGTGCCGCAGACCAGCACGGCTCCTGCCTCTGCCGCACGCCGGCGCGCAACCGTGCGCGCGTCATAGCGGGGATCGCTCTCCTGCTTGTAGGAGGCGTCGTGCTCCTCGTCGATCACGAGCAGGCCGAGGTCTGCGACCGGGGCGAACACCGCCGAGCGCGGGCCGACGCAGACGCGGGCCTCGCCGGAGCGAAGCCGGCGCCACTCGTCATATCGGGCGCCGACCGGCATCCGCGAGTGCAGCAGCGCAACCGTCTCCCCCAGCCGGGCCCTAACGCGACCCACCGTCTGCGGGGTGAGGGCGATCTCCGGAACCAGGATGATCGCGCCCCGCCCCGAGGCAAGCGCCGCCTCTGCCGCGGTGAGGTAGACCTCGGTCTTGCCGGAGCCGGTGACGCCGTGGAGCAGGAAGCTGCCCCCGTCCCCGATCCGTTCGACGATCCTGCCGGCGGCGGCTTCCTGTGCCTGCGTCAGGGTGACCCGCTTTGCCGCCGCGCCGCTGCCCTTCTCCTCGAAGCCGCGACGTCGCTCGACCCGTTCGAGGCGGAGCAGGCCCCGATCCTCGAGACGACGAAGCGTCGCGGGCTCGACCGCCACTTCCTCACGCAACTCGGAGCTGGTCCTCGAGCCGGAAAGCAGGGCGCGCAGCGCGGCGCGCTGCCGGACCCCGAGCTTGCGGCCGCCATCGGGGACCTCGCCGTCGCCAGCCGCAGCTCCGCGGCCAGCATCGGTGAGCTCGGCGCTGAGCTCGGTCTGGGTTTTGGCCCGCTGCCCGCCCCTTCCGGTTCCCGGAGGCAACACCAGGCCGAGGCCGCGGGACGGGGTCGAGCACCACTCGCGCGCCGTCCACAGGCCGAGCCGGACCAGCTCCGGGGGCACCCCTGCCTCCAGGGCCTCGAGCGGCTCGGCCAGCCGCTCCGGCGGCAGGTCGCTGGTCTCCGCCACCTCGACCACCACTCCGAGCAGTCGCTGGCGACCAAAGGGGACCCGAAGGACGCTGCCCACGCCGAGATGCTCCATCTCCGGCGGGAGGCGGTAGTCGAACGGCCCGCGCAGGGCACGCGCGGTGACTAGGGGCTCGACCTTGGCGATGGCCATCTGTCGAGCGTAGGAGCGGGCGCGGATGCGATCGACACCAAGAGCAGATGGCTCTCAACGACCCCTGACAACGCCGTCAGTGACACAGTGAGAATCGCGGCGGGTTCGTAGTAATCTGAGAGTCGATACGACACGGGGAGTGACGTGAGTAGTCGGATAGTGAGTGCGGCGGCAGCGATCGGCGCGGTTGTGGTGCTGGCTCCGGCGACGGCATTGGCGCTTCCCCCAGAAGGGGGCCTGACGCAGCTCGCGCCTCCGAACGACTGCATCTTTGACAACCCGCCGGTCCCGTCCGGCTGCGGGACGGCAAATGCGGTCGGCCTCGACTCAATCGAAGACCTCGTGATCAGCCCGGACGGCAGGCACGTGTACACGGTGGCGCAAAGCCCCGGCGGCGACGACGCGGTGGCCGCCTTGTCCGTCAACTCCGCCGGAGGGCTGACGCAGCTCGCCGATCCGAATGAGTGCATCAGCGACGACCCCGATGGCGGCGGGGCAATGCCGCCCACCGATCCCGCCTGCCAGTCCGGGGTCGGCCTTGCCGAGACGCGCGCGATCGCGATCAGCCCCGATGGGCTCAGCGTCTACACGGTCTCCCCAGACAATTCCGACGGTGACAGCGCGGTCGCCGTCTTCTCCCGCAATCCGGTCAGCGGTGCGCTGACCCAGCTCCCGGATCCCTACGAGTGCCTGAGTGACGACATCGACGGGCCGGGTGGGGTGATCAACGGGCCCGAGGATCCAGCCTGCGGAAGCGCTGTCGGGATCGCGGACGCCTCCGACGTCGCCGTGAGCCCGGACGGGGAAAACGTCTATGTCACCTCGATTGTGGGGGTGGTAGCGGCCTTCACGCGAGATACGGATGCAGCGGGGGCCCCGCTCGGTTCCTTGACCCAGCTGCCGGGCGCGGACGCGTGCATCGCCGACGGCATGGACAGCACAAGCTGCGATGCCGTCCCGGGCCACGCGATCGCGACTGGAATTCAGCAGCCGAGGGGGATCGACGTCAGCGAGGACGGAAACCACGTCTACGTCGCCAGCTCGGGCAGCGCCACTGCCGTGGCCGCCTTTGCCCGCAATCCCGATGGGTCCCTTGACCAGCTGGCGAATCCAAACGACTGCCTCAGCGACGATCCCGACGGCCCCGCAGGCAACCCCCCGGCCGACGACGACTGCGGCGGCGTCTTCGGTCTCGGCGGGGCGAGAGGGATCGAAGTCGCTCCGGACGACGACGCGGTCTATGTCGCTTCCAGTACCTCGGATTCGGTGGCCGAGTTCGCGCGCAACGAGTCCACCGGCGTGCTCACGCAGCTAGCCGACCCCAACGACTGTCTCAGTTTCGACGACGACTTCATTGGCCCGCTCGCTGTCAACGGACCCAACATTCCGACTGACGCGAACTGCGGCTCCGCAACCGGTCTCGATTCCGTCAGCGCCCTGGCAGCCGCTCTCGACAACAAGAGCGTCTATTCGGTCGGGACTCAGGGCGGGGTCGCCGCCTTCTCTCGCAACCAGTCGACCGAGCAGCTGAACCAGCTCAACGAGCCGTTTGACTGCCTGGGCACGGCGGAGCCCAACTGCGCCGCGGCAACGGCCATCTCCAGCCCCAGTGCCGTCGTCGTTTCACCGAGTGGGGCCCACGTATATGTCGCTCTGAGCGGGTTCGCCGGCGTGGCGGCGTTTTCGCGCGAGTTGTCTCCGGCCTGTACCGGCGCCGCGGTGACCGTGACGCTCAACACACCGACGCCGATCGCTACGACCTGCACGGATCCCAACGGCGACCCGATCGATCGCGAGATCCTTCTCCTGCCGGCGAACGGCGTCCTTTCGGGAGATCCCGATTCCGGCTTCGTCACCTACACACCCAATCCCGGCTACCTGGGCGCCGACAGCTTCCGCTTCAACGCCCAGGACCTGCCCGCGCCGAGCCAGGTCTCCAATCTCGCCCTTGTTGACATCACCGTCGTGCCGCCGCCTCCCACCACCTCACCGCCCGGCCCGGGCGCGACCAGCCCACCCAGGAAGCGCTGCAGGAAGGGCCGGAAGCTGGTCAAGCGCAAGGGCAAGCAGCGCTGCGTGAAGCGCAAGAAGCGGCGCTAGCCGGCAGAACTTCGAAGGTACTAGGCCGCGGCGCCTGCGCCCGCGGCTTCGCGGAGGGCGTCGGAACGATCGGTCTTCTCCCAGGTGAAGTCGGTGTCGTCGCGGCCGAACGGGACCCGCAGGACGCTGCCGACGCCCAGATGCTCCATCTCCGGCGGCAGGCGGTAGTCGAACGGCCCGCGCAGCGCGCGGGCGGTGACCAGGGGCTCGACCTTGGCAATGGCCATTAGTCGAGCGTAGGCGCGAGCGCGGATGTGATCGACCTTTCCCGCCGATACTCTTATGCAGATGGGACGCGTGGGACTCAGCCGAAGGGGCATCTTGTTTGCGATCGCGGGCGCGATCGCTGCCGTAGGGATCCTTCCGGCCATCGCCAGCGCGGCCACCTACTGCGTCAACAACCCTGGTGGTACCTGCGATGGCGGCAGCTACACGGCGGTTCAATTGCAAATGGCGCTCAACGACGCCGACAACAACGGCATCGACGACACCGTCAAGGTCGCAACTGGCTCATACACAGGTCCGTTCATGCTCCAGGCCGGCGCCGACAACGACGTCATCGACGGGGCCGGGCAAGGGGCCACCAATCTGACCTTCACCGCCGCCTTCAACAGCGCTCAAGAAGTCCTAGAGCTGACCGGCGGCAAGGTCACCGACCTGACGATCACGATTCCCGATGACGGCGACGTCGGCCCTGGTCAGGACATCGGTCTGCAGCTTGTGAGTGGAGCAAGCGCCGAGCGGGTCGACGTCCTCAGTCCCACCGGCGACAACGTCATCGGCGTCCAACTGTCGGGCAGCGCCTTCAGCGACGGCAATATCACGCTCAAGGACCCAGCCGGAGCCGCGAACATCGGCGTCGACGCGGGTGGCGTCAGCACTGTGTCCGATGTCGCCATCACCGCCGGAATGGGCTTCCGGCACAACCTCGGCACCCTCACCGTCGACCGCGCGGCGGTCAAGTCCAGCTACAGGGGCGCGGAGATCGGAAACGGTTCGCTCAACGTGTCCAACTCGATTATTGACCTCGGCACGGCCGACTTCGCGACCGGCGTCGCGGCCGGCAACCCGAACCCAACAGCGAGCGAGACGATCACAGTGAATCTGGAAGGCGTCACCATCTTCGGCGGCGGGGCGGGCAGTGGCGGCGTAGTCGCGGTGGCCGACGACGCCACTGTGGGCATTACCGACACCATTACGGCCACGATCGCCAACACGGTCGTCGAGGGACCGGCATTCACCCTCGCCTTCTACGCGGACAATGGCGATACCGCCACGGTGACGACCAGCTACTCGGACTATGACGCGACCCCGGGTGTCCTCGACATCAAGCCGGATCTCAACAATGCGCCCCCCAGCGGCACGGCCACCCACACCCCGACCAACCAGACCAATGTCGCGATACCCGGACTCGATGCCACCGGACACCTGCTTCCCACCTCGCAGCTGATCGACATCGGCGACCCCGCCGATCCGCTGGCGCCCGTCGACATCGACGGCAACGCTCGCGAGCTCTTCGGCCTCGCCACCTGCCCGGCAGGGACCCCGCGACGCGACATCGGCGGCGACGAGTTCGTCCCGGCCGCCTGCCCCGGCCCAGGCACTGGAGGCGGCGCCGGCGCGCCACCGACCCCGGCGGCTCCCGTGGTGATCAAGTGCCGCAAGGGCTTCAAGCTGAAGAAGATCCGCGGCAAGAAGCGCTGCGTGCGGAAGAAAAAGAAGCGCTAAGCGGCTGACTAGGCCGCGGCGCCTGCGCCCGCGGCTTCGCGCAGTGCATCGGCTCGGTCCGTCTTCTCCCAGGTGAAGTCGGAGTCGTCGCGGCCGAAGTGGCCGTAGGCGGCGGTCTTGGCGTAGATCGGGCGGTGCAGGTCGAGGTACTCCCGGAACGCGGCCGGGCGCAGGTCAAAGACCTCCTGCACGATCTCGGCGATGCGTGAGTCCGGCAGCTTCCCGGTGCCGTAGGTCTCGGCCATCACCGAGACCGGGTGGGCGACGCCGATCGCGTAGGCAACCTGGATCTCGCAGCGGTCAGCGAGCTCGGCCGCGACAACGTTCTTGGCCACGTGGCGCGCCGCGTAGGCGGCCGAGCGGTCGACCTTCGAGGGATCCTTGCCCGAGAAAGCGCCGCCGCCGTGGCGAGCAGCGCCGCCGTAGGTGTCGACGATGATCTTGCGGCCGGTGAGCCCGCAGTCGCCAACCGGGCCTCCGATCACGAACCGTCCGGTCGGGTTGATCAGCAGCGTCTCTGCGATGTGGGCCTCGTCGTGGAGGCTGTCCGGAAGGACCGGTTCGATCACGTGCTCGAGCAGGTCGGGCCGGATCTGGCTGTCCCGGTCCGCCTCCTCGGCGTGCTGGGTCGAGATCAGCACGCGCTCGATCGCGACTGGCTTGTTGTCGCGATAGCGGATCGTGACCTGGGTCTTTGCATCGGGCCGCAGATACGGAATCGTGCCGTCCTTGCGGACGGCTGCCATCCGCTCGGCAAGCTTGTGCGCGAGGGAAATCGGGAGCGGCATCAGGTCCTCGGTCTCGTTGGTCGCGTAGCCGAACATCATTCCCTGGTCGCCGGCGCCGGCCAGGTCGAAGTCGTCGTCGGAGCCCTCCTCGCGCGCCTCCTGGGCGGCATCCACCCCCTGCGCGATGTCGGGGGACTGCTGGTCCATCCGCTGCAGCACCTCGACCGTGTCGGCGCCGAAGTCCGGATCGAACCCGTCGTAGCCGATCTCCCGAACCTTGTCCCGGGCGATCTTGTCGAGATCCAGCTCAGCCTGGGTCCGGATCTCGCCCGAGATCACGACCAGGTTCGTGTTGACGAGCGTCTCGCAGGCGACACGTGCGTCCTCGCCCTCGCCGTGGGCCATGACTTCATCGAGGACCGCGTCAGAGATCTGGTCGGCCACCTTGTCGGGGTGCCCCTCGGTCACGGATTCCGACGTGAACAGGTGCTCGTTCTCGGCCAGCGGGGCACTAACGGTCTCGGTCACGGTCTAGGTCCTCCAGTTCGTGCTTATTCGACCGTCACGAAGAGGCGCGAGCGCAGCAGATCATCGTCTGCGCTGACCCCAAGGGCGATCGCGTGCAATTTGCGGATGTCACTTCGTAGTGACGCATAGGTCGGGTCCTCGACCCTGCCCAGCGCCTCTGCGAGGTCGAGGAGCTCATCGAGGTTGAGGAAGACTAGCGCCGAGAGGGAGTCGGGGAGCGGTTCAACCGCTTCGTCGTATTGATCCGAGCCCAGCAGGCGCTCCTCCCCTTCCGCACGCACCTGGGCGATGCCGGCGGGATCGGTCGAGACCACCAGCTTCGCGTCGAAGATCGCGTAGGTGAGGTTGATCGCGGGTGAGACCGGCAGGGTCTGGGCTTCGACGCCGTCGATCTCGGTGGGCTTGAAGCCGGCGACCGGGGCGCCACCCGTGCGGTCCGGCTGCCGCTGGATGGAGCGCACCAGGGGCGCCTGCAGCCGGGCAAGCGCATCGCGCGCCCGGGCCTCGTCGACCCCTTCGACGATCAAGCTTGCAAACGGCCGCCCGTCGGTGGGCTCGGCCACGATCGCGGCCTCGCCCCCCAGTGCAGGGAGCAGGTCCCGGGCAGGGTCGACCTTCGCCTCCGCATCGAGGCGGGTGGCAAAGTCCGTCAAGGCCTTGCCGAGGCCCGGCTGGACCGCTCCGGCTCTCTGGAGAAGGCCGCTGAGGCTCTCCCCCGCCTCGCCGATGCCGATGTAGCCGAGCGCCCGGGCGCCGACGTCATCTGCCAGGGTGGGCCGGAAGCTCGGCAGGTTCGCGAAGAAGCTCGGGCTCGCCTCTGTTTTCTTCGGGTCGAGCAAGCTCGCAAGCTCGAGCTCGATCCCCTCCTCTCGGGCAACGGCAGCCGCGCCGAACCCGCTGGTCGCGCCGTAGTCGACAAAGGTGTCGAGCTGGGTCGCGGCAGTCGAGGTGCTGCGGGCGAGCAGCCGCTGAACCCCGGCCGCCGGCAGATAGACGTCTGCAAACCGATTGTCGGGCAACTCGTCGCGGATCTCCTCGGCGGCAGGATCGGTCTCAACCGTCTTCGCCTCGCTTCGCGCGGCGGCGATCAGTTGCGTCACCGCGGCGTCGTTGCCGAGCAGGAGCGTGTCACCGTCGATTGCCGTCGCGAAGCCGTCGGGGTAGGAGCTGACCGTGACACCCTCCTGCTCACCCGTGGTCGCTCCTTCGGGGGGAGCCACCTTCGTGGCCAGCTCCTCCGCCCCCTGGCGCTGGTCGATCGTGATCATCACGGCCGAGGTGGTCGTGTTGGCCGGCCCCGGAAGAACCGCGATCGCGGCGTCCTCGCCGGCCCAGGGAGCGATGTCGGCCGCGTAGCTGAGCTGTGTGCCGGAGGGGATCGCGATCGCGTTCAGGAGCTCCTGTCCGACCTCGCCCGACCGCTGCAGGCGCCCGGCGACCCCGGTCGCCCGGTCGAACTGGGCGGTGTCCTCGTCGAGGGTGAGGTGCGCGTAGAGAAGTGCCGTAGAGGGAACTCGCGCAGCCGTGGCGTCAGACGGGGCGCACTCGCTCACCGCCGAGATCTCGCACGGGATCCCGGGCAAGGGCGTGAACTTGACCACCGAGTAGAGGCCGAGGATTGCGATCACCGCGATGACCCGGCGGCGGGTCGAAGCGGGCCGCCGGCGCCAGGCCGCGCGGATCCGGTCCTCTAGCCGGCCGGCACCGCGCGAGAGATGCCAGGCCTGCTCGCGCAGGCCGTAGCCCAGCGCTTTGAAGCGGGTCGAGATCCGGAAGCCAACGTCGCGGGGAGGCCTGGGTAGCTGACGGCCGCGAAGCCGCGGCGCTCGAGGTTCGCCCTCAGGCCGTGCGCGACGGAGCCGCGGCAGCCGGATGCGTCTCGGGCGCCCGCGTCGCAGTGCAGGGCGCCTGCGTCGCAGACTGGGTCGTCGCATGAGAGCGCGGCTTTATAGCCGATGGCCGGCCCGGCGCGAGCCGGTCCTGCCCTCGGGCGGTCGCTTTCTCCCCGAGCGGGGAACGAAGTCGATAACCACCGGGACTCCCTGCAGGCCGTAGGTGTCGCGCAGCCGGTTCTCGAGGAAGAAGGCCCAGTCCCGCGAGATCAGGCATCCGGTCGTTTACCTGGATCGCGAACCGTGGCGGCCGCCGCTCGACCTGGGCTGCGTAATAGAGGCGCAGGCGCTTGCCGCGCTTCTCCGGCGGCGGCCGCTCCGCGACGACGTCGGCGACGAAGCGGTTGAGCTCGGCGGTTTGAATCCGCTCCGCGGCCCGGTCAGCAAGGACGATCGCGGTATCGAGGACCTTGTCGAGGTTGCGCCCCTGCGAGCGCCGAGCAGGTCAGAACCGGCGGCCGTTGGCGCAGCTTGCGGGCGACCCGCGCCTTGGCGTCGAGCGAACCGCTCCTCGGCAGACTCGCCCGGGACCAGGTCCCACTTGTTGAGGGCAACGACCGTGGCGCAGCCCGACTGCATCGCGAGCTCGGCGGCCCGCAGATCCTCGGCGGTGACGCCGTCGACGGCATCGCAGACGACGATCGCCGTGTCGGCCCGCCGCGCCGCCGCCTCCGATCGAAGCTGCGAGTAGTAGGCGACCGAGCCCGGGAGCTTGGCCCGTCGGCGAAGGCCGGCGGTATCGATCAGGACGACGCGGCGGCCGTCGCGCTCGAGCTCGGTGTCGATCGCATCGCGGGTCGTCCCCGCAGCCTCGGAGACGATCGCGCGCTCGCTGCCAAGAAGCGCATTGAGCAGCGACGACTTGCCGGCGTTCGGCCGGCCGATGATGGCGATCCGGTTCGACCGGCGACCTCCTCGCCCGCCTTCCGCCTCGGTGCTCGATGCCTCTGACACCGACCCAGCCCGTTCGACTATGCGGTCCAGCAGGTCGCCCGTCCCGAGGCCGTGTGCGGCCGAGACGGGCACCGGTTCTCCTAGGCCGAGCCGGTGGAACTCGGCCGCCAGCGGCTCGTCGGCGGCGCTGTCGAGCTTGTTGGCGGCGACCACTACCGGGATATCGCTGCGGCGCAGGAGCTCGCGCCAGCTCGGCGTCGCCCGGGCCGGACCCGGCCTTACCGTCGACCACAAGCAGCGCGAGGTCGGCCTCCGTCATCGCAGCCCGCGCCTGCGCCTGAACCGCGCGCGAGAGCTCGTCGCCCTCCGCGAGGTCGACCCCGCCCGTATCGATCAGGTCGAAGCCGATGCCGTTCCACTCGCAGCCGATCGACTTGCGGTCGCGGGTGACCCCCGGCTCTGAGTGGACGACGGCCTCGCGGCCGCCGGCGAGCCGGTTCACGAGAGTGCTCTTGCCCGCGTTGGGAAAGCCGACGACGGCGACCTTCATGCGACCTTCCGCTCCTTCGCCAGATCGACGATCCGGGAGCTCGTCTCCGCGATGGTGAGCCCGGTCGTATCGATCTCGACCGAGTCGGCAGCCGGGCGAAGCGCCCCGTGCTCGCGCTCGCGGTCCCGTTCGTCCCGCTCCCGTTGCGCCGCCAGTACCTCCTCGAGCGGCTCACCCGTCTCCGCGGAGCGCCGGCGGGCGCGCTCCTCGTCCGATGCCGTGAGGTAGATCTTGAGCGGCGCGCCGGGACTGACGACGGTGCCGATGTCGCGCCCCTCGGCCACGTAGCGGCCTGTTTCGATCAAGCTGCGCTGGCGGGAAACCATGGCCTCGCGCACAGCCGGATGGACCGAGACGCGAGAGGCTGCCGCGCTGACCTCGGGAGAGCGAATCTCTTCGGTCACCGGGCTCCTGTCGAGTACGACCTGTCCGTCCGAGAAGGAGATCTCGATCTCGTTCGCGAGGCGACCCATATCGTCCGGCGAGTCGAGGTCGGCGCCGCGCTCGAGCGCAGCCAGCGCAGCGCAGCGGTACATCGCGCCGGAATCGAGGTAGGTGAAGTCGAGCGCGTCAGCGACGGCGCGGGCCACACTCGATTTTCCGGCCCCGGCGGGGCCGTCGATCGCGATCACCATCGGCTGAGAGTAGGGATAGAGTCCGGCGGGTAAGCGAGTCGCGATGCAGACCTGGGATCTGAAAACGCTCGACGTCCAGCCGCACCAGCCGCAGGTGCTGGTCTCTCAGGACGAGGGCCGGGCAATCGCGATCCACCTTCCGGCCGGCGAGCAGCTCCAGGAGCACCAGACCCACGAGCAAACGTGGCTGATCGTTGCCGACGGAGAGATCGAGATCAACGGCGAGGAGTCGATCAAGGGCGGGCCTGGCCTGATGGCGGAGTTCGCGCCGAACGAACGCCGCGAGGTCACCGCCAGCTCAGACGCCCGGCTGCTGTTGATCCTCTCGCCCTGGCCCGGCAAGGGCCACCCCAGTCAGCCCGGGCAGGGCGGCTAGCCCGCTCGGATAAGCGAGCGCAGGTCGGCCTCGAAGCGCGGGTAGCTGACCGCTGCTGCATCGATCCCGCGCACTTCGACCCCCTTCTCGGAGGCAAGCCCGGCCACCGCACCGAGCATTGCCAGCCGGTGGTCACCCCGGGCATCAAGGGTGCCGCCGCGGATGCCGCCGGTTCCCTCGACAGCGAACCCGTCGGGGCGCGCCTCGATCTCGGCGCCGAGGCCGCGAAGACCGTCTACCACTGCGGCAATCCGATCCGATTCCTTGGCTCGCAGCTCCGCGGCCCCCTCGACCAGGGTTTCCCCTTCGGCAAAGCATCCGAGCAGCGCAACGAGCGGCAGCTCGTCGATCGCCAGAGGAACCTCCTCACCGCCGACCCTTGTGCCCTGCAGTCCGGCGTGACGGACGTTAAGGCGACCGAGCGGTTCCGGGCCTGCGTCCTCGATCTCGTCGACCGTGATTCCAGGGCCGGGACCAGCCGGGCCGCCTAAACTCATCTCAACTCCCATCCGCGCCAGGATCTGGAACAGGCCAAGCCTCGTCCCGTTCAGCCCGACGTCGACCAGTTCGAGCTCGCTGCCTGGGACGAGCAGCGCCGCAACGAGTGGGAAGGCCGCCGAGGAGAAGTCTCCCGGCACGATCACGTCAAAGCCGTCGAGACGGTCGACCGGGGTCACGGTGATTGCGTTGCCCTCCCGTCGCAGGTCGCCCGCGGCACCGGCGAGCATGCGCTCGGTGTGGTCGCGGGTGACTACCGGCTCGACCACGGTCGTCTCCCCCTCCGCCAGGATGCCGGCGAACAGGAGGCAGCTCTTCACCTGTGCGCTCGCAACCGGGAGCTCGTAGCTGATTCCATGGAGGCCTGATCCCTCGATCTCGATCGGCGGCAGCCTGCCTGAACGGCAGGTGACCGCGGCGCCCATCTGGCGCAGCGGCTCGGCGACCCGGTCGACCGGGCGCTTCCGGATCGAGGCGTCCCCGTCCAGCCTCCAGTTCCCCTCGTGCTGCCCGGCGAGCCAACCCGGCAGGATCCGGATCAAGGTACCCGCGTTGCCGACGTCGATCTCGGTCGAGCGGGCTCCGCGAAGGCCGGCGCCTTCAAGTTCGACCTCGATCTGCCCCTCTTGGTCGGACGCATCGGTCCTGCTGAGGCTCACCTTCGCGCCCAGTGCCTCGATCGCGTACAGGCTGGACCGGGTGTCGGCGGCGCCCAGGTAGTTCTCGATCCGGGTGCGGCCGTCAGCCATCGCCCCGAGCAGGGCCGCCCGGTGGGAGATCGACTTGTCCGGCGGCGGCCGCAGCTCTCCGCGAAGCGGCCCCGACGGTTCGAACCGCGTCACTGGCGGATCAGCGAGAAGTCATCGCCGAGGTCCTCGACCAGGCGCTCGGCGCGCGATGCTTGCTCTTCGCCCGCGACCCAGATCGTGATCGCGCCGGAGCGCATGTCGGCGGCCGGGTACAGCGCCATATCCTCGATATTGACACCGGCCTCGCCAAAGGCGAGCGCCAGCTCGGCGACGATCCCCGGGCGGTTCGGGACGCGGATCCGCATCTCGCGCAGCGGGCCGCCCGCATAGCTCGGCCTCGAGCAGCTGCCGCCGGCCTGCTCCTGCGCCGCTGTGCCAGTCGGCAACCGCTTCGGGATCGCCGCCGCGCAACAGCGAAGCTGCCTCTCGCAGCCGCTCGACCACCGCGTCGATCTCGTCGGCGACCGCATCGCTGTTGGTGGTGAAGATGTCCTTCCAGATCTCGGGGTTGGCGCCGGCCACCCGGGTGGTGTCGCGGAGGCTCGGACCGACGTCGGGAAGCCGCTCTGAATCGCCGCCGAAGCGGTCGGCCGCCTGCGCAGCGAGGACGTTGGCGATCACGTGCGGCAGATGGCTGACGGTTGCCATCAGGCGGTCGTGGGCACTTGCCTCGATCGCCGCCGGGCGGGCACCGAGGTCGGCGAGGGTGCGTTGGAGGCGGTCGTAGAGGATGCCTTCGGTGACCTCGGTCGGTGTCAGGTACCACGCTGCCCCCTCGAACAGGTCCGCGCGGGCGTTCTCGACCCCGGCGGTCTCTGCTCCGGCAAGCGGATGTCCGCCGACGAAGCGCGGCTCCTTTCCCAGTCCCGCGACCAGCTCACGCTTGGTCGAGCCGACATCGGTGACGATGGCGTCCTGACCGGTCGCCCCCAGGGCCCACCGTGTGAGCTCAGGGAGGGATCCAACCGGAGCGGCACAGAAGACCAGGTCCGCGTTGCTGCACGCCTCCTCGGGCGTCTCAGCGGACTCGCTGATCGCCTCGAGCTCGAGCGCCCGCTCGATGACGCCGCGATCCGGATCGAACCCGGCGACCTCGGCCCCGAGACGCGAGCGTGCGGCAAGACCGATCGAGCCGCCGATCAGGCCGACACCTAGGACGGCGACTTTCATCTCACCCCGCCGGCTACGCCGCTCGCCGCTTCTGGACCGCTGACGCGAGCCGGTCGAGCGTGAGCTCGGTCGTCTCCCAGTCCATGCAGGCGTCGGTGATCGACTGGCCGTAGGTGAGCGGCTGATCGGACTCGAGGTCCTGGCGTCCGGCGACCAGGAACGACTCGAGCATGACGCCCACGATTGCCGCGTTCCCGGCGGCAACCTGGTCTGCGATCGCGCTGACGGCTTCCGGCTGGCGGGTGTGGTCCTTGCGGCTGTTGTCGTGCGAGGCGTCGATCACGATGCGCTCGGGCAGCCCGGCCTCACGAAGCAGGGAGAGCGCTCCCTCGACCGCATCCGGGTCGTAGTTGGGCGCGCCGCGGCCCCCGCGCAGGATCACGTGGCAGTCGGCATTCCCGATCGTGTGCTGAATCGCCGGGGTGCCGTTGATGTCGACGCCGGCAAAGGCGTGCTTGGCGGCCGCCGCGCGCACGGCGTCGACCGCGACCTTGACTTCGCCGTCGGTTCCGTTCTTGAAGCCGACCGGCATCGACAGCCCCGAGGCCAGCTGGCGATGAATCTGGCTCTCGGTCGTCCGGGCTCCGATGGCTCCCCAGGCGACGAGGTCGGCGATGTATTGCGGCGTGATCGGGTCGAGGAACTCGCAGCCGACCGGCAGACCGAGATCGTGGACCTGACGCAGAAGGCTCCGTGCCACGTGCAGGCCGGTGTTGACGTCGCCGCTGCCGTCCAGATGCGGGTCGTTGATCAGGCCCTTCCAGCCCACCGTCGTCCGCGGCTTCTCGAAGTACACCCGCATCGCGACCAGCAGATCGGCGGAGAGGTCGGCGGCGCGGGCCTGCAGGCGCTCCGCGTAGTCCCGCGCAGCCTCGGGATCGTGAACGCTGCAGGGCCCGACCACGACGAGAAGACGGTCGTCGCTGCGGTCGAGAACGCCGGCGACAGCCGCTCGCCGCTCCAGCACCGCGTCTTCCTGGTCGGGACTGAGCGGCAGGTCCTCGAGTATCTCGGCGGGCGCCACCAGTGGCACCACGTCCTCGATGCGGCGATCCCGCACACGGTCCGAGTGGCTTTTTGACTGGTCTGTCATCTCACTGCCCATTCGGCGATGCCTCCTTTCTACTGGTACGAACACGCTCCTTGCCGCGGCGCCCGGAGAGTTGAAACTTTCCCCGCGTAGCGAGGGGACCGGGCGCCTAAGTAAATCGCCAGTAGTAGAAGTAAGCGCGCGCCGAGGTGACGGCGGGACCGCCAGTGGTGGTGCGGGTTGTGGCGCGCTTGCTCACTGCACAGGTTGTAGCACGGACCCAAGCGTCTCGAGGAACTTTTCGTTCTCGGTGCGCTCGCCGAAGGTGACGCGGAAGTGGCCCGGCCCCCCGAGCGGTGTCCCGGGCCGGACCAGGACGCCATCGTCGGCCAGGGCCGAAACGACCGCGGCCTCGTCGCGGTCGCCGAGCGCCACCCAGCAGAAGTTGGTCTGGCTCTCAGCACGCCCGATTCCAAGCGCGTCGAGCTGCTGCTCGACCCAGAGCCGCTCGACCGCGTTGCGCTCGACCCGGGTGAGCACGTCGTCCTGATGGAGGATCGCCTCGGCAGCTGCCGCCTGGGCGATCGCGTTGACGCTGTAGGGCTGGCGCACCGCGTCGACCGCGGCGCGGAAAGCCGGCGAGCAGAGCGCGAACCCGACTCGCGGTCCGGCTAGGCCGTAGACCTTGCTGAAGGTGCGGAGCAGGACCAGGTTCGGGAAGTTGTCGAGCAGGTCGAGGGTCGCGTCCGGGTCCTCGGTGGTTTGAAATTCGATGTAGGCCTCGTCGACGAGGACGGTGACGTGGTCGGGCACTTTCTCGAGGAACGCGCCAATGGCCTTGGCGTCGAGGTAGGTTCCGGTCGGGTTGTTCGGGTTGCAGACGACCGCGATCTGGGTTGCGGCGGTGATCTCGGCAGCGATCGCGTCGAGGTCGTGGACATAGCCGTCGAGCGGAACGCGAATCTCCCGCGCCCCCGAGAGCGGCGCCATGTAGGGGTAGATCGAGAACGAGGGCCAGGCGAAGACGATCTCCGCCCCGGGCTCGCACAGGGCCGCCGCGGCAGCGAGCAGGATCTCGCAGGATCCGTTCGAGACCGCCACCTGTGCGGGTTCGGTCTCATACCGCTCGGCGATCCGGCCGCGCATCAGGGTGGCCTCCGGATCGGGGTAGCGGTTCGCGGAGGCCGCGGCGCGCTCGATCGCCTCGACCACCGCAGGGTGCGGCGGATAGGGCGACTCATTCGAGGCAAGCTGGATCGCGTCGCCGCCGGCGACTGCCTCAGGCGTCTGCCCCTCGGGCGCACCCGGCTGGTAGCCGGGGATCTGCGCCAGCTTCTCGGCGAAGTTGATGCTCATGTCAGGGGAAGTTACTGGGCGCCTTCGAGGTCGCTGCGCAGTGCCTTCGCCTCACCGAGATAGGTATGAGCGGGTTCGTGCTCGTCCCCGGCGTAGTAGTGGACGAGTACGCGGATCACCCGCTCCAGCGCGCCGGGGACCGGTACCTCGCGGGCGCAGAGAAGCGGCACGGAATTGAGGCCCAGGTTGCGGGCCGCCACTGCGGGGAACTCGGCGGTGAGATCGTCGGTCGAGGTGAACACACAGCTGACCAGCTGATCGTGCTCGAGGCCGTTGCGACTGAGGAGCTCGCGCATCAGCTCCTCTGTCGCGGCAACGATCGCATCGGCATCGTTGGCATCCACCTGGGTTGCTCCACGCACCGCCCACAGTCGGTCACTCATCCTCGGCATCCTTCCAGAGCGCCTCGACCTCTTCGCGAGAGAGCTTGCGGGCCTGCCCTTCTGCCAGCCTGCCGAGTTCGAGCGAGCCGATCCGCAGCCGCTGCAGTGAGGTGACCTCGTTGCCCACGGCGAGGGCCATGCGCTTCACCTGGCGCTTGCGTCCTTCCCGCAGGGTGACCTCGATCTCCGCCTCGCCGAGCCGCCTTGCTTCCGCGGGGGCGGTCCGGCCGTCTTCGAGCTGGACCCCGGTGCGGAGCTGCTCGAGCTCATCGTCACCGATCGACCGGGCAAGCTCGACCCGGTAGGTCTTCGGAACCTCGTAGCTCGGGTGGGTGAGACGATTGGCGAGCGCGCCGTCGTTGCTGACGAGGATCAGACCGGTCGAGTCGGCGTCGAGGCGCCCAACGGGATAGAGCCGCGCGTCGCTCGGGACCAGCTCGACCACGGCGCGACGAGACCCGGGCTCGCTCGCGGTCGAGACCACCCCGGCGGGCTTGTTCAGGGCCCAGACCTCGGTTTCCTCGGGCGCGACTGGCTGGCCGTCGACGGCGACTCCGCTGCCGTCGTCGACATCGAGGGCGGGGTCGTCGACGACCTCACCGGCAACCGTGACCCGTCCCTTCCTGACCAGGGCCTCCGCCGCCCTGCGCGAGGCGATCCCGCTGTGGGCGAGGTACTTGGCGAGGCGCACTGAGCCTCCGAGCGCCCGGTCCTACTCGACGCGCTGCTCGCCGGCCTTGAGCAGGCGCTCGCGCAGGTGACGCTCGTCCTCGGGGGTCGGGTCGAACTGCGCCGGGTCCGGGAGGGAATCGAGCCCGGAGAGGCCGAAGAGCTTTTCGAACAATGGGGTCGTCGCATAGGTGACTGCCCCGAACTGGGAACGGCCGGACTCCTCGATCAGGCCGCGCTCGCCCAGGGTCGAGACCGGAGAGTCCGAGTTGACCCCGCGGATGCGGGCGATCTCGGGCCGCGACACCGGCTGCAGGTAGGCGACGATCGCGAGGATCTCGGCCTGGGCCTGGGTCAGCGGCGGGGTCCGCGGCTTTGCCAGCAGCCGCCTCGCGGCGTCCTCCGCGTCCGGAGCCGAGGCCAGCGAATAGCCGCCCGCAACCTTGCGCAGCTCGATCCCGCGCTTGTCGCCGTCGTAGTGACCGGCGAGGCGCTCGAGCACCTCCAGCACCTTTTCCTCGTCGGCCTCGCAGGCCTCGGCGAGCTCCGACGCCGCGACCGGTTCCGGAGAGAGGAAAAGGAGGGCCTCAACGGTGCGTTCGAGCTCGGTCACGTCTTCGCTTTCGCCTTTGCTTCGGCGGCCGGCGCGCCCCGGGATACTTCGATCGGGCCGAAGGTTTCCTTTTGGGACCAGCTCGCCTCGCCGCGCCGATGCATCTCGAGCAGCGCGAACAGGGTCACCGCCTGGGTCAGGCGATCCTCCCCGCCGAAGGTCTCGTCGAAGTCGAGCCTCGGGCCGCGCCCGAGCAGATCCCGAATCACCTCGATCCGCCGCTGCAGTGAGACCGTCGGGCGGATGTGCGCGGTGTTGGGCTCCGGCGGCGGTGTCAGCAGTTCGCCGAGGGCTGTCCCGAGCCGGGCCGGGTCGTAGACCGGCTTTGCTGCTTTCAGCGCCGCGCGGCGCAGCCCGGCCGGCAGCGGCGCCCTGCGGTAGATATAGGGCGCCTCGGCGGCGAGCATCTTCTCCATCGCCTTTGCCGCCTGGCTGTAGCGCCGGTACTCGAGCATCCTCGCCAGCAGCTCGTCGGCCGCCTCCTCGGGGCCGAACTCCTCGTCGTCTTCGGCGGCGGGCAGCAACAGCCTCGACTTGAGCTCGAGCAGCGCCGCGATCAGGACCAGGAACTCGGTCGCCGAGTCGAGGTCGAGTCTTCCTGACTCTTCGAGGTGCTCGATGTAGGCGACGACGATGTCCCCGAGCGCGACGTCAGCGATGCTGATCTCCTCGCGCAAAACCACCGCGAGGAGCAGGTCGAACGGGCCCTGGAACACGTCCAGGTCGAGGTCGAGCTGGGCGACCGGCGTCACCCAGGGAACACTAGAGCCAGGCGCGGGCGGTGAGGCGCGCTACTTCTTCTTTTTCTTGCGCTTCTTGCGCACGCACTTCTTCTTCCGCTTCTTCTTGCCCTTCTTCTTGATCGTCTTGAGGCGGAAGCCCTTCTTGCACTTCCGGCCCGCAGGTTGTGGCGCGGGAGGTGGCACCAGTGCCGCTTCCACGGAGCCGATGTCGCAGCGGCCGTTGATCGGCCGCGGGCCGAAGTTCTGGGCCAGCATGCTGCAGTTGCCCAGCCCGCTTCCCACCGGCGCCCCCGCATCTCGTGCGGGACTCGTCGGAAGAAGGTCGTGGGCGAGAACGGTCTTTCCACCCGATCCGTACGGAATCAAGGCCAAGGGCGCCACGCCGGGGGCTGCATCTCGAACATCCCCGGCTCCGACGTCGATGCCGCATCCCGCCGTGCTCCCGATCAAGTTGTTGTTGACAGAGTCCAGAGTGGCGCCGGCGAGCGCGGCGCAATCGGGTGAAACAGTTCCGGTGGAGCCCAGGTCGAGGTTCCCCCCGACGAGGGTGTTGTAGAAGGTGACGGTTCCCGGCGAAGTAGCCGCGACACCGCCGCCGTCGCCACCGCCCGCGTTGTCGCTGTCCGCCACGTTGCCGGCGATGGTCACGTTCTCGAGCTGAGTGGATGCGGCGCCCCCGACAGTGCTCTGGTGGATGCCGCCCCCGTTCCCGGTCGCCGAGTTGCCGCTGATCGTCGATTCCTCGACGAAGAGGGAGCCGTGGTCGTTGCCGAGTGCGCCACCGGACCCCGATCCGCTGGTCGCGTTACCGGTGAACGTGGTGAGCCCGAAGCTGGCGGAGACCGGGCCGCCGATGGCCACACCGTTCAGGTTCACCGCGCCTCCGTCGGCCGGGGTGCGCCCCCCGGTCAGGACCAAACCGCCGGCAGTCAGGTTGATGCTGTCCGCGGGTGGAGGCGCATGGACCTCCAAGACCCGGTCGTCGTCGGCCGGAGCCGCATCCGGAGAGCCGCTGATAGTCGGGTAGCCGGTGCTGATCAGGAGCGGAATGCTCGGCCCGATCAGCAGGTCCTCGTTGGTCCCGTCGCCGCCGTCGTCGCGGATGTCGAGGTCGCCGTTCGTGTTGTCGTTGTCGAGCGGTCCATCCCTTGTGAGCGTGTACGAGGGGTGGTTGAGATTGATGATGTCCGGGCCGGAGTCCACTTCGGTGCACCCGCCGTAGACGCCGTCGGTGTTGGCGGCCTCAACGGCCTCCCGCAGTGAGCACCCGGTCCCCATCGTCTCGTCCTCGATCCGCTCGTCAACAGTGGTGGTTACGTCGAACTCGGCCGCTGACGCAACGGCAGGTAGAGCAAGTCCAACCACGGCGAGGCCGACACCCGCAATCCAGGCCGACAACCTTCGTCCCGGCCTCATCTCACGCTCCAACCATGGGCACGCTCCACTCCCATGGGAAGAGGGTAGCGCCGATATTTCTTCTTTTCAGGCCGGGCTTATACCGATTGCTGACCGCACCTCGGCCAGGGTGTCGGCAGCGATCGACCGGGCTTTCTCGGCACCCGCGGACAGGGCCGATTCGAGGGCTCCCTCGTCGCCGCGAAGCTCCTGGTAGCGCTCCCTGACCGGAGCCAGGTACTCGACCACCTCCTCGGCGACCGCCCCCTTGAAGTCTCCATAGCCGGACCCGCCGAACTCGGACTCGATCTGCTCGGGCTTTGCCGCGCGGACCACTGCAAGGATCTCGATCAGGTTGGCGATCCCCTCCTTCCCCTCGCCCCGTTTCACCTCGGAGCCCGAGTCGGTCACCGCGCTCTTGATCTTCTTGGCCACGGTCTCAGGTGGGTCGAGGACGAGCACCGTCCCCTGCTCGGTGCCGCCCGTGGTAGCCATCTTGTTGGCCGGCTCCTGCAGGTCCATGATCCGGGCGCCGACTTCCGGGATTCGATGCTGGGGCTCGACCAGGATCTCCCCGAAGCGCTCGTTGAAGCGCCGGGCGATTTCCCGCATCAGCTCGATGTGCTGGCGCTGGTCCTCCCCGACCGGTACCTCCTGGGCCTTGTAGGCGAGGACGTCGGCGGCCTGGAGCACCGGGTAGAAGAAGAGCCCGGCGGAGACCAGCTCCCGCTGCTTCGCCGACTTCTCCTTGAACTGGTG
Source organism: uncultured Solirubrobacterales bacterium (assembly GCA_963770155.1). Lineage (GTDB taxonomy): Bacteria > Actinomycetota > Thermoleophilia > Solirubrobacterales > 70-9 > CAVYOE01. Next base: position 768,320 of record CAVYOE010000001.1, read on the forward strand.
CATGCGGTTGAGATCCCCGTGCGCCGTCAGCGCGGCCAGGTACCAGGTCAGCTCGGTGTGCTCGCGCACGTCGGACTGGCGAAAGAGGATGCAGCGCTCGGGATCGAGCCCGGCGGCGAGCAAGATCGCGGTGGTGTCGTAGAGGTTGGAGCGGAGCTCGGCCGGGTCCCACTGGACCGTGATTGCGTGCAGGTCGACGATGCAGTAGATCGCCGGATCGCCGCGGTCCTGGCCCTCGACGTACTGGCGGATGGCGCCGATGTAGTTGCCGAGGTGCTTTTGGCCGGTCGGCTGGATGCCGCTGAAGATCCGCATCTGCCGAACGCTAGTTGGCGACGGCCTTCATCGCGCCCGGCTCGTAGCGGTCACCGGCGACGCCCGCGGCCGCTTCCTCGAGCGCGCGCAGCTCCTCCGCGGTCAGCTCGAGCTCGAAGGCGGCAGCGTTCTGCTCCAGATACCTGCGGCGCTTGGTGCCCGGGATCGGGAAGATGTCCTCGCCGCGCGAGTGCACCCAGGCAAGCGCTAGCTGCTCCGACGTCGCACCCTTCTCTTTGGCAAGGGCGTCGATCCGCTCCACGATCGCGGCATTGCTGGCGGCGTTCTCGGCCTGGAAGCGGGGAAGCCGACGCCGATAGTCGTCCTCGCCGAGCTGCTCGGTCTCGCGCACCGCGGACGAGAACCCCCTGCCGAGCGGGCTGTAAGCGACGAAGCCGATTCCAAGCTCGCGGCAGGTATCGAGGACGCCGTTGTCCTCCTGGATCCGGGTCCAGAGCGACAGCTCGCTTTGGACCGCGGACAGCGGGTGGACGGCGTGGGCGCGGCGGATCGTCTCGGCCGGCGCCTCGCTGAGGCCGAGGCAGCGGACCTTGCCCTCAGTGACCAGCTCCGCCATCGCGCCGACCGTCTCCTCGATCGGTGTCTCGGGGTCCATGCGGTGCTGGTAGTAGAGGTCGATTCTGTCGGTGCCGAGGCGTTCGAGCGACCCCTCGCAAGAGGCACGGACTGTCTCGGGGCGGCCGTCGATGGTCAACTCCATCGTCTTGAAGTCGCGCTTGATCCCGAACTTGGTCGCGATCACCGCCTCGTCGCGACGGCCCTCCAGCGCCCGGGCAAGCAGCTTCTCGTTCTTGTGCGGCCCGTAGGTCTCGGCGGTGTCAAAGAAGTTGATGCCGAGCTCGAGGGCGCGCCGGATCGTGGCGATGCTCTCGTCGTCGTCCGGCTCGCCGTAGGCGATCGACATCCCCATGCACCCGAGGCCCTGGGCCGAGGCCTCGAGCCCTTGGCTTCCGAGTTTGCGTACCTCAATCACGACGCTTCGGATCCTATGCCGAGACAGGCTCGGCTTCGTGCTCGTGCGCCGGGTGACGGCGGGTGTGCCCCTCCTGTGCGCAACGTGCGCACTCGCCGGCTGATGCGGCTCGCGGCGCGTGGTGATCGTCTCTGCGTTCGGGGTTGCGAATCCCGAACCCGGCGATCACACCTCCAATGATCATCAAGGCGCCCGCGACCAGGAGCCCCAGGTGAAAGCCTTCTTCGGCCCCTGAGGTGGCGGCAGCCTCAACCCGCTCGGCTTCGCCCTGCGGCAGGTCGGCGGTGTCTGGCGGGCTCAAGGGATCTCCCTTGGAGTCCTCGACCAACTGCTTGGCGGGCGGCGAGAGCTTCGCTCCGGCGAGCTTCTCGTCGACTGTGGAGCCGAACTGGCCCGCGATCAGCGCGCCGAGGATCGCGATCGCCAGGAGGCCGGCCACACGCGCGACACCGTTGTTGATCCCGGACGCGACTCCCGCGTGCCGCTCCTCGACCGAGTTGAGCGCGGTCGCCGTCAACGGTGCGACTGTGGCCGCAAGCCCGAGCGAAAAGACGATGACCCCGGGCAGGATCTCGCTCACGTAGTCGGGGTCGGCTCCGGCTCCGATCAGCATCAGCAGGCCGATGCCACCGACTATGGGTCCGACGCACATCGGCACTCGCGGCCCGGTGCCGGTCGCGATCTTTCCGAACCGGGGCGAGAGCAGGAAGAGGATCACCGAGACCGGTGTCGTCGCCAAGCCGGCCTCCAGCGGCGAGTACCCCGCCGTGAACTGGAGGAAGAGAGTGATGAAGAAGAAGGCCCCGATCAGCCCGGCGTAGACGAGCAGCGTCTCGAGATTGGTGATCGCGAAGTTCCGGATCCGGAACAGCGACAGATCGAGCATCGCATGCCGGTACCTCGACTCCCAGGCCAGGAACGCGACCAGCATCAAGGTGCCGGCGATCAGGGGAGCGAAGACGAGCGGATCGCTCCAGCCGTGTGTCGGCTGCTCGATCAGCCCAAAGACCAGTCCGCCGAGTCCTCCTGCCTCCAGAACGATTCCGGTCCAGTCGATGGTGCGGTCGGCCTCGGGATCCGAGCTCTCGCGCACATACGCCCGGGCCACCAGCACGGTGGCGATGATCAGCGGGACATTGACCCAAAAGATCGCCCGCCAGGAGAAGGCCTCCACCAGGGCGCCGCCGCCGGCCGGCCCGATCACCGTCGCGATTCCCGACCAAGCGGTCCAGGTGCCGATCGCCTTGCCGCGTTCGGCCCCCTCGAAGGTCGCGGCGAGAATCGCCAGAGAGCCCGGAACCAGCAGCGCTCCCGCCAGGCCCTGGAGAGCCCGGCCGGCGATCAGCACCTCGGTGCTGGGGGCGGCGGCGCAGAGCACAGAGGTGATCCCGAACCCGATCAGACCGAGAATGAACATCCGGCGTCGCCCGAACTGGTCCCCGAGCGCGCCACCGACCAGCAACAGCGCGACCAGCGCCAGCATGTAGGCCTCGACCATCCACTGCTGGTCGGCGAGGCCGGCGCCGAGATCGTCGCTCAGGTCCGGGAGCGCGACCTGGACCACGGTGCCGTCGAGAAAGACGATCGTCGACCCGAGGATCGTCGCGATCAATGTGAACAGCTTGCGGCGCGAGTCAGACACTCGCCGCCCAGTTTATGGAGCGGCTACCTGCGGCCCTTCTTTTTCTTCTTCACGCACTTCCGCTTGCGCTTGCCGCTCTTCGTCTTCACCTTCTTCAGCCGATGGCCCTTCTTGCACCTTCTCTTGGCGGGCTGTGCCGGCGGGCAAGCGGCGCTCAGGGCCGGGTTGGCCGGCGCACAGTCCTGGGTCTCGTCACCGAACCCGTCGCGGTCGGCGTCGGGCTCGACATCGGCGTTGAAAGCAAGCGCCTGGTTCGCCCCGCCGAGCGCCGTCGGCGCTGAAGCGGGATCGGACTCGTTCTTGATCGGGGCCCAGTAGCCAATGGTCGCGCCAGGGACCGTGGTCATTCGCGCGCTCCAATCAGCGTCGATCCCAATCCGATCTCCCGCGGAGATCGGGAGTCTGGTTGGGAACGGGAACAGGGCATCCTCGAAGGTCGTTCCCAGCAGATGGCCGATATCGCTGGCGACGACGGAGAACGTTCCCCCGCCGGCTGGGCGGAGCACCCGGAGCCGGGCATTGCCCCAGTCGCGGAACTGGAGCCGGAAGCGGACCAGGACGCCGTTAATCGGGGACTCGTTGGCATGACCCGGGAGCGCCGTCTGAATGAAGGTCGCCCCTCCCCCCGCACCGGCTATTCCCAGATTGTTGCTCGGTAACGGAGGACCGATCGTGACCGCACCGTGGCTGGCTGCCGGAAAGGCGAATCCCAACACCAAAGAGATGAGAAATGCCCGCCTCATCGCCACGTGCTGATCAGCGACGCCTCTTCTTGCGCTTGCACTTGAGCTTGCCCTTGCGCCGCACGAGCTTGCGCCCTTTCTTGCACTTCTTGCGACGCGGGGTCGGCGTCGCCGCTGGCGGCGCCGTGGGCTGCAGCTCGAACGCCCCGATGTCGCAGCGACCGGCGGCGCCACCGCGTGGCAGGCCCCGCTGGTCGGTGGCCGGGCATGCGGTACCGCCGGAGCCGGGAGCGGCCGGGTTGCCGGTGCCGATTGCTGCACTGCCGGCCAGCAATCCGTGAGTGGGAGTCGATCCGCCGTTGGCGGCGAGCGGTCCGAGGTTCGCGGCGGCTCCGAGCAGGTCGCCCGTCGTCGGAGCAAAGGTGCATCCCGCGGTCGTCCCGATCAAGTTGTAAGACCCCGATGTAACAGTGCCGCCACAGTCCGAGGGATGAGGCCCGAGGCTGAGCTCGACATTGCCGGCGACGATCGTGTTGCGAAGCGTCACGGTACCCGCGGACCGAAAGACCCCGCCGACCTGGCTCGACAGCGAGTCGTCATCGGCATCAGCGATGTTGCCGGTCACTGTGACGTTCTGGAGCGTCACGTTTCCGAGGTTGACGTCGAGCCCGGCGCTGTCAATGTCCGAACGGTTGCCGGAGATGGTGACGTTGGTGAGCGCTGTTGATACGCCGTCCGCATAGATCCCTCCTCCGAGGTTCTTGGTGCGGTTGTCGGTCACGGTGCTGTTCGTGAGGGCCAGCGCGCCCTGGTTCAAAATTCCCGCCCCGGATGAGTTGGTCCCGCCCCCGGTGATCGTTACGCCGGAGATCGACACGGGAGCAACGCTGAGGATGTGGATCACGCGATCGACCTCGACCGCGTCGATCGTGGCGCTCGAGCCGACGATGTCGAGGTTGGCTCCCGGAAGAAGATCCAGGTCGCCTTCTCGATTGTCGTCTTCGCTCACGCCATCCGGCGGCCTGGTCAGCGTGTAGGTCCCAGGGCCCAGGGTGATCACGTCATCGCCGGCGCCCGCCGAGCAGCCCCCGAAGGTGCCGTTGGTGTTCGCGGCCTGCACCGCTTCCCGCAATGAACAGGCGTCGGGATTGGTGTCGAACTCGTCGGCAACCGTGTTCGGAGCGATCACGTTCGCGCCGGCGGCCGCCGGAATCACGAGCGTTCCCAGAAGGGCCGTTGCTGCTGCCTGGCTGAGCCACTTGCTGCTCCCCATCTGCGCACAGTTTCGCAAGAACGGCCGGCGTTGCGCCACCCGGATAATCAGCCCGATGCCGAAACGAACCGATGCCGTGCTTGCCGGCCTGACCAAGGAGAAGCTGCCGAAGCAGATCTCCCCGATGCTCGCCAAGGTCGCCGACGCCCCTCCGGAGGGCGAGGAGTGGGCCTACGAGCTCAAGTGGGACGGGATCCGCGCTCTCGCCTTCACCGGACCCGGTGGCTGGTTCATGACGAGCCGCCGGGGCGAGGACGTCACCGCGCGCTATCCGGAGCTGGCGGAGATCGGCGAACAACTCGAGGGCAGCGCCGCTGCCCTCGACGGCGAAGTGGTGGCCTACGACGACGACCAGCGCCCCAGTTTCCAGGCGATCCAGGCGCGCATGGGCCTGACCTCGCCGACAGCGATCAAGCAGCGGATGGCTCTGGTGCCGGTCACTTTCATCGTCTTTGACCTGCTCCACCTCGACGGGCGTTCCACCCGTGACCTCTCCTATGAGGAGCGCCGGGAGCTGCTGCAGGAGCTCGCTGTCGACGGGCCCCACTCGCAGACGCCGGCGAGCAGCGCGGGGCCCGGCGCTGCCCTGCTCGAGGCAGCAGAGCGGCGGGGACTCGAGGGTGTGGTCGCGAAGCGGCGCGACTGCCCCTACCGCCCCGGGAGCCGAACCGGCGAGTGGCTCAAGACCCGGATCTGGAGGCGGCAGGAGTTCGTGATCGGCGGCTACATCCCCGGGGAAGGTCGCCGCAGCAAGCGCGTCGGATCGCTGCTCGTCGGCTACTACGACGAGGGGCGATTCACCTACGCCGGCGGTGTCGGCTCCGGATTGAACGAGGAGCAGCTCGCCTTCCTCACCAAGGAGCTCAACAGCCGCCTCCGTGACGAAAGCCCGTTCGAGGCCGGTGCCCCTCGTGGGCCGAAGGCGAAGCTCGCGGTCTTCTGCGAGCCCGAGCTCGTCTGTGAGGTGCAGTGGACCGAGTGGACCAAGGACGGGACCCTGCGCCAGCCCTCGTTCAAGGGGATGCGCACCGACAAGGATCCCCGTGAGGTGGTCCGCGAGGCGTGAATCGTGCCTGCAAGACAGATCCCGCTGTTTGGCGCCTGGGTGTCGAAGGTACCCTGCTAGGACCGATGAATTTCCGCCTCCTACCCGGTCTCAGGTAACGGCATGAGGAAACAACATGGCTAGAGCGATTTGGAGTGGTTCGATCAGCTTCGGGCTTCTGAACGTGCCCGTGAAGCTCTACAGCGCGGTCTCGAAGCAGACCGTGCGCTTCAAGGAACTGCGCGAGGGCGACGGAGCCCGGATCCGGCACAAGCGCGTCGCCGAGACCGACGGCAAGGAGGTCCCCTACGAGAAGATCGTCAAGGGCTACGAGTTCGCCCCCGACCAATACGTCCTCCTGACCAAGGAGGAGCTCTCCGAGCTCGACCCCAAGAAGACCCGCTCGATCGAGATCCAGGACTTCGTCGACCTCGACGACATCGATCCCATCTACTTCGAATCCCCTTACTTCCTCGGCCCGGACAAGGGCGCCGAGAAGGCCTACGCCTTGCTTGTGAAAGCGATGGTGGACTCGGGCAAGGTCGCCGTCGCCCGCTTCGTCCTCCGAAACAAGGAGCACCTGGCCGCGATTCGCCCCATGGGTGACGTGTTGACGATGGCAACGATGCGCTTCCACGACGAGGTCACCGACCCCAAGGAGATCGACGAGCTCACCGGCGAGAAGCCCGAGAAGCCCGACTCGCGCGAGCTCGAGATGGCAAAGCAGCTGATCGAGTCCCTCGCCAGCGAGTTCAAGCCGTCGCGCTACCGCGACGAGTACCGCGAGGAGCTGCTCGACCTGCTCGAGCGGAAGGCCAAGGGCGAGGAGGTCGTCTCGGTCCAGAGCGAGGAGCCCGAGCCGACCAAGGCCCCCGACCTGATGGCGGCGCTGGAAGAAAGCCTCGCCTCGATCAAGGGCGGAGACGGCAAGGCGAAGGCGGCCTCCAAGGCCTCCTCCAGCAACGGCGCCAAGGCTTCCGCCAAGAAGTCCCCGGCCAAGAAGAAGTCAGCCGCAACAAAGAAGAAGCCGGCCGCCAAGCGCAAGTCGAAGGCAAAGGCTGGCAGCAAGTAAGGCAGGGCGGGGCCAGGCCGGCGGCGCGGACGCGAAGCGGAGCAGCCGCCGTCATGTGGTCAAGGTCGATGGCCGCGTGCTGTCCTTGACGAACCTCGACAAGGTGCTGTATCCGGACACCGGAACCACCAAGGGCGAGGTGATCGACTACTACGCGCGGATCGCGGAGGCGATGCTGCCGCACCTCCGCGACCGGCCCCTGACCCTGCGGCGGTTCCCCAACGGGGTCGAGGACAAGTCGTTCTTCGAGAAGAACTGCCCCAAACACCGCCCCGACTGGGTGAAGACGACGCCGATCTGGGTCGACCGCCGCGCCGGCGAGATCGACTTCTGTCTGTGCCAGGACCGCGCCACGCTCACCTGGATGGCACAGCTGGCGGCGCTCGAATTACATCCTTCGCTGTCGGTGGCGCGCAAGATGGAGCAGCCCACGGTGCTCGCCTTCGACCTCGATCCCGGTGAGCCGGCGGGGCTGCTCGAGGCCTGCGAGGTCGGGTTGCGGGTCCGCGACCTGTTCTCGGAGCTCGGGCTGGAGAGCTTCGCCAAGACCTCGGGAGGCAAAGGGTTCCAGGTGTATGTCCCGCTGAACACGAAAGTCACCTACGAGCAGACGAGCCCGTTTGCGAAGGCGGTGGCGCAGCTGCTCGAGAAACAGACTCCTGGCGAAGTCGTCTCGAAGATGGCCAAGGCCGCGCGCAAGGGGAAGGTCTTCGTCGACTGGAGCCAGAACCACCAGAAGAAAACAACAGTTGCTGCATATTCCATCCGTGCCAGAGCGAGACCGACTGTGTCTACCCCCGTGAAGTGGAGGGAGGTGGAATTGGCCGTGAAGCGTGGCGACGCCGAGAAGCTCCGGTTCGAGGGCGATGCGGTTGTGAAGCGCTTCGAGAAAGAAGGCGACCTGTTCGCGCCGGTGCTCGAGCGCAAGCAGAAACTCCCGAAGCTGGAGGGATTAGCAGGCGTATGATCGCTGTGTGAAGCGCAGGGCATTTCTGATTGTCGGAGTGAATGTCGTGTTGGCCGCGGCGTGCTGCGGCTCCGCGCCGGCGGCCACGATGCTCGGGCAGATCGGCAACGCCCAGCCATGTCTCGAGGACAGGGCCCATGCCCAGCAGGCCACCCCCGGGGGCAACCTCTACCGGGCCGAGGCATACGGCGTGATCACCTCCTGGACCACGGCCCAGGCGATCGAGGCCGGTCACACCCTGCAGCTGGTGATCATGCGGTCGCGGATCGGCCCCGGAGGGGTCGGCCACTTCTACACAGCGCTGAAGAAGGACGTGGTCCGGCCGCTGAGCGCGGCCATCATCAACTCCTTTGGCGTGCGCATCCCGATCGAGGCCGGCGAGGAGCTCGCCCTGTACGTCCCGCCGGGACAGCCACTGGTGATGGGAGTTCCCGCGGGCAGATGCCTACACGTAACCGGCTTTCTCGAAGACCAGTACCGGACGCACCCCGGCGACCCACCGTTCGGGACCGAGCTCGACTACACGAGCTCCGGGACCCAGTACCGGCTCAACGTCCTGGCGAAAGTCGAGCCCGACGTCGACCGCGATGGATTCGGCGACGAGACCCAGGACCGGTGCCCCGAGAACGGCGGCACCCAGAGCTTCTGCACCTGCGCGACGAGAAAGCCGACGGTCATGGGAGACGACAAGGACAACGTCCTCAGGGGCACTCCACGCGCTGACACCATTGTCGGGCTGGGCGGGAACGACAGGATTCGCGGTAGGGGCGGGCGCGACTACATCTGCGGCGGAGAGGGGAACGACCGGATCAGCGGAGGCCGAGGCGGCGACCTGCTCGTCGGCGAGAATGGACGGGACGTGCTCAGAGGCGGTCCGCATTCGGACGCCCTCTACGGCGGCAAGGGCAAGGACAAGCTCCGCGGCGGCCCGGGCAAGGACGGGCAGACGCAGTAGCCCAGTAGCCCCTACAGGGGCTGCCGCACGACCGGCGTTCGCGCTGCCTTGACTTCGTCGAGACGGCGGACCGGGGTCGTATAGGGAGCATTGCGCGCGATTTCGGGGTCCTCCTCCCCTTCGGCCAGGATCTGGTCGACTGCCTCGGCGAAGGCATCGAGGGTCTCGCGGGTTTCCGTCTCCGTCGGCTCGACCATCAGCGCTTCGTCGACCAGCAGCGGGAAGTACACGGTAGGTGGATGCATCTGGAAGTCGAGCAGCCGCTTGGCGATGTCGAGCGTCTTGATCCCGAGCTGCTTCGCCGCCGGCGCGCCCGAGAGGACGAACTCGTGCATGCAGCGCCGGTCGAAGGCGACCGGGAGGTACTTGCCCGCGCGCCCCTGCTTCAGCTTCGCCAGCAGGTAGTTGGCGTTCAAGACAGCGGTCTCGGAGGCCTCTGTCAGGCCGTCGCCCCCGAGACTGAGGATGTAGGCGTAAGAGCGGACGAAGACGCCGAAGTTGCCGGCAAAGCCGCGCAGGCGGCCGATCGACTTGGGGCGGTCGAAGTCGAGGTCGTAGCTCGCCGCCGCCCCGTTCTCCCCCTCCTGCCGGACGATCTGGGGTCGCGGCAGGAAGGGCTCGATCCGGTCGGAGACGGCGATCGGCCCGGCGCCGGGACCTCCACCGCCGTGCGGCTGGGAGAAGGACTTGTGCAGGTTGACGTGGACGATGTCGAAGCCCATGTCACCGGGGCGCGAGTGCCCCATGATCGCGTTCAGGTTGGCGCCGTCGTAATAGAGGGTGCCGCCGACCCCGTGGACGACTTCGGCTATCTCGGTGATGTTGGTGTCGAAGAGGCCGAGCGTGTTGGGATTGGTCAGCATCAGGCATGCGACCTGGTCGTCTGCCTTCTCGCGGAGGTCGTCGACCTCGACCCCGCCGTCCTGGTTGGTCGCGACCTTGACCACCTCGTAGCCGGCCATGGTCACCGTCGCGGGATTGGTGCCGTGGGCCGTGTCCGGGGTCAACACCTTGGTCCGGGTCTCGCCGCGATCGTCGTGATAGGCGCGGGTGAGCAGCAGCCCGGCGAGCTCGCCATGCGAGCCGGCAGAGGGCTGCAGCGAGACGTGCGGCAGCCCGCAGATCTCCGCCAGCGCCTCCGAGAGCAGCCAACACAGCTCGAGCGCACCCTGCGCCCGCTTCGGGCTCTGCGCCGGATGCAGGCGCGCGTGGCCCGGAAGCGCCGCGACACGCTCGTTCAGCCGTGGGTTGTGCTTCATCGTGCACGAGCCGAGCGGGTAGAAGCCGGTGTCGAGATCGAAGTTGCGGCGGGAGATGCGGTTGTAGTGCCGGACGATTTCGGGCTCTGAGACCTCCGGCAGCGCCGCCGGGTTGTCCCGCAGGAGCTTCGAGGGGATCAGCTCCTGGATCGGGGTCTCCGGGACGCCGGCCTCAGGGAGCGTCGCGGCGCGCCGGCCCTCGGCCGACCTCTCGAAGATCGTCGTGGCCGAATCCTTCTGCTGCGGCGTCTCGGTCAGGCTCATGCCGGGACTTCCTCTCGAGCCGCCGCCATCACTTCGGCCAGGACCTCGGCGAAGCGGTCGATGTCGGCGCGGCTGCGGCGCTCTGTCAGGGCGATCAGAAGCCCGTCCTCGTACTCGGGGTAGTCGTCGCCGAGCGGATGGCCGGCGCCGATCCCGCGCTCGGCGCAGCGGTCGACCACCTCGGCAACCGGGGCATCGAGCCGGATGGCGAACTCGCGTACCGCCGGGGCTTCGTGCAGGAGCGCGACCCCCTCGACTCGCGACAGCTGCTCGCGCGCATAGGCAGTCCGCCGAGCGAGCAGCTCGCCGAGCTCGTTGAAGCCCTGCTTGCCGAGCCATGACAGGTAGATGATTCCGGCGAGCGCGTTCAGGGCCTGGGCCGTGCAGATGTTGTGGGTGGCCTTTTCCCGGCGGATGTGCTGCTCGCGCGTCTGCAGGGTGAGCACGAAGCCGCGCCGCCCGTCGACGTCGGTGGTCTCGCCGGCGATCCGGCCGGGCATCCGGCGCAGATGCTCCTTGCTCGCGGCAAAGAACCCGAACGACGGCCCGCCGAAATCAAGTCTGTTGCCGAGAGGTTGTCCCTCTCCCACCGCGATGTCGGCGCCGCATTCGCCCGGGGGGCGCAGGATCGAGAGGGCGACCGGGTCGCAGGAGACCACCACCAGTGCCCCCTTCTCCTTCGCCTTGGCACCGAGCGCCTCGATGTCCTCGACCGCACCGAGGAAGTTGGGGGTCTGCAGGAACACGGCGGCGGTCTCCTCGTCGATCGCGTCCGCCAGCTCGTGGGCGTCGGTGACTCCGCCGTCGAGCCCGACTTCAACCAGGTCGGAGCCGTAGCCGGCGCCGTAGGTGACCAGTGACTCACGGCTGTGCGGATGCAGGCCGCGGGAAGCCACCAGGCGCTTGCGCTTGGTCGCGCCGATCGCCAGGTACGCGGCCGAGGCGACCGAAGACGGACCCTCGTAGAGCGCGGCGTTCGAGACCGGCAGGCCGGTGAGCTCGGAGATCGCGGTCTGATACTCGAACATCGCCTGCAGCCCACCCTGGGAGATCTCGGGCTGGTACGGCGTGTACGGAGTCAGGAACTCCGATCGCGAGGTGATCGCATCGACGATCGCCGGGACATAGTGGTCGTACATGCCGGCCCCGAGGAAGGAAATCTCGCTCTCGGCGTCGACGTTCCGCGCGGCGAGGTCGCGCAGCCGCTCGTAGACATCGTGCTCGGAGAGGCCGTCTTCGAGCGCCAGCGGTCCCTCCAATCGCACCTCGGCCGGCAGGTCCTCGAACAGCTCGTCGACCGAGGCCGCCCCGATTGCGGCCAGCATCGCCTCGCGATCGGCATCCGTGGCGGCGGTGTAGCGGGTCACAAGTCGGGCATCGTAGAGGCCCGGCCTTACTGAGCCTGAGCCTTGCTCAGTCTGCTTCTTCGGCGAGCAGCTTCTTGTAGGCGGCTGCGTCCATGAGGCCATCGGCCTCCCCGGGGTCGCTCAGCTTCACCTTGACCAGCCAGCCATCGCCATAGGGGTCGTTGTTGACGAGCTCGGGGCTCTCCTCGATCGCGGTGTTGACCTCGGTCACCTCGCCCGAAAGAGGCGCGTAGACCTCGGACGAGGCCTTGGTCGAATCGATGTCCGCGTAGGGCTGGTCCTTGGTGATGCTGGCGCCGGTCTCGGGGGGCTCATAGAAGACGACCTCACCAAGGGCATCCTGGGCGTACCAGGTGATGCCGAAGGTGGCGACCTCGCCCTCGATCCTGGCCCAGTCGTGCTCGCGGTGGTAGCGAAGGTCCTCGGGGTAGCTCTCGTCGCTCAAGCGTTCTCCTTTCTCGGGGTCAGCGGTGTCAGACCGATCCGCCGTCGTAGAGCGGAGTCTTCTCGATCTTTGCCGGACGGCGCTTCCCACGCACATCGATCTCTATTTCGGTCCCCGGCTCGGCGGCGTCGGCGGGGACGTAGGCCAATCCCACCCCTTGCTCGAGTGAGGGCGAGAAAGTGCCGCTGGTGACCTCGCCGACCTCGTTTCCGTCTGCAAGCACGCTGTTGCCCTGGCGGGGAACCCCCTTCTGCGTGAGGGCGAAGGAAACGAGCCGTTCGGCCGGCCCGTCGCCTCGACGCCGGGAGATCTCCTCGGAGCCGATGAATCCGGTCTTCTCCTCCACGCACCACCCGAGCCCCGCTTCGATCGGCGTCCGCTCGACCGTGAGCTCGTTGCCGTAGAGGCAGTAGCCGACCTCGAGCCGCAGGGTGTCCCGTGCACCGAGCCCCGCCGGTACGGCTCCGGCGTTGACCAGCTCCTCCCACAGCGCTTCGGCCTCGTCCGGCTCACAGAGGATCTCGACGCCGGCCTCGCCGGTGTAGCCGGTACCGCAGACGAGCGCAGCCCCCACGCCGGTGTTGAGCTCGGCCACCCGGAACCGGGGAGGCAGCTCTCCTTCGACCATGGAGCCGACCAGCTCGCGCGCCTCGGGGCCCTGGACGGCGAGCATTGCGTAGTCACTCAGGCGGTCGTGAATGTGGGCGTCGAAGTCACCCGCGTGCTGCTTGAACCAGTCGAGGTCTCCCTCGTGATTGGACGCGTTGGTGACGGTGAGGTAGTGGTCGTCGGCGAGCCGGTATGTGAACAGGTCGTCGAGGACGCCGCCGTCCTCCCGGCACAGGCAGGAGTACTGGGCGCCGCCGACATCGATCTGGCTGACGTCGTTGCTGAGCAGCCGCTGCAGCAGGTCTGCGGCCCCCGGCCCGGTTGTCTCGATCTCCCCCATGTGGGAGACGTCGAAGACACCTACGCCGGTGCGCACCGCCTGGTGCTCGGCCCGGAGACCGCCATTCTCACCCTCCGGGTACTCGACCGGCATCTCCCAGCCGGCGAACGGGACCAGCTTCGCGCCCGCGGCACGATGCGCCTCGATCAGGGGGGTGTGGCGAAGGCCTGCGGCGGTTTCCACGCCCGCAGCATATGGCCGCCCGGATCGGCTCTTACTTCAGGAAATCCGGAACGTCGATGTCGGCGTCGGAGACGAGCAGGTCGTCCTCGAGCGCCGGGGGCCGGCCGGGCTCACGATCGCGATCCCGGTCTCGGGCTGCGCCGCGCTCGCGCGGGCGTCCTTCGCGTCCTTCGCGTCCCTCGCGCGGGGGGCGGAGGGCGTCGACGCTCTTGCGGGCCTCCTCCTCGATCCGGAAGGGGGTCCGGCGTGTCCACTCGACCCCGCTCTCGAAGCCGGTGGCGATCACGGTGACCCGGACCTCCTCGACCATCGAGGCATCGATCACGGAACCGAAGACGATATTGGCGTCGGGGCTGGCGGCGCTGCCGATCATCTGCGCCGCCTCAGACACTTCGAACAGACCGAGGTCCTCGCCGCCGGTGATGTTGAGCAGCATTCCCTTGGCGCCCTCTATCTGCTCGTGGATCAGCGGCGAGGTGATCGCGGCCTGGGCCGCCTCCATGGCGCGCTTCTCGCCCGCGCCCTCGCCGACACCCATGAGGGCGGTGCCGGCCTCGTGCATGATCAGCCGGACATCCGCGAAGTCGAGGTTGATCAGGCCGGGGATCGTGATCAGGTCGGTGATTCCCTGGACGCCCTGGCGAAGGATGTCGTCGGCCTGACGGAAGGCCTCCAGCATCGTGGTGCGGCGCTCGACGATCTCGAGCAGCTTCTCGTTCGGAACCACGATCAGGGTGTCGACCTCGCGCCGGAGCTCGTCGATTCCGTCATCGGCGGTCTGCATCCGCTTGCGCCCCTCGAACTCGAACGGCTTGGTCACGGCACCGACGGTGAGTGCACCGATCTCCTGCTTGGCGATCTCGGCAATCACCGGAGCGGCGCCCGTGCCGGTGCCGCCACCCTCGCCGCAGGTGACGAAGACCATGTCAGCGCCCTTGAGCGCCTCCTTGATCTCGTCGCGGCTTTCGGCCGCAGCCCCGGCCCCGACCTCCGGATTGGCACCGGCGCCGAGGCCCTTGGTCAGGTTGTGTCCGATGCCGACCTTGACGTCAGCGTCACATGCCAGCAGGGCCTGAGCGTCCGTATTGACCGCGATGAACTCGACTCCGCGCATGCCGGCATCCACCATCCGGCTCACTGCGTTCGATCCACCGCCGCCAACACCGACGACCTTGATTACCGCGAGGTAGGACGACTCCATCATCTTCGTTGGTCTGGGGGCTCCGTATGTCTCGGGAACACTTCCCCGCGGCCTGGTGGCCGCCTCCCGGGAGGTTCCCTCAAATTGGCTGGAAATCGCGTCCGAAACTAGGCCATATCCGCGTCCCTGTCAACGGATCACGTGCCCATCCCTCGACTGCTACTTGAGACTCCCCGCTTGGTGAGGCTCGACTAAACCTCGAGGTTGACGCTTGCTGGAGGGTTCAAAACGTGCCTGCAAACGATGCTCTCACGCATACGGCCTCCGGAGGGCCGGGAGCTGGGCGGGCGGGCTCCCGGTCCGTCACCGGCCGTGAAAGACGGGTTGCAAACTTTTTTCCTCGCGGCTCCGGATCAGCCGCCGCTGACCGGTTTGTCCGGGACGCTGACGTCGACGTAGGCGGGCGTTCCGAGGCCCGGGTCAACGAACACCGCCGCCGCCGCCGCCCATTTGGCAGTCGCATCCGATGAGTCGCCGAGGCGCAGCTCGATCCCGTTGTCGAGGTCGGCCACCACCCCGCCGGCTTCCGGGTCGAGCCTGGTGCCATCGACCTGCTCCAGAAGCTCGGGGGGCGCGGCGCCGAGCAACTCGGCCTGCTCGATGTCGTCCTCGGCCAGGGTCTGCGATCCGGGCGGCGAGGCGGGCTCTATCGACGGCAGCTCGCGGTCCAGTTCCAGGCCGCGCAGGAGATGCCCGTCGCCCGAAACCGGGACGCTTTCGTCCCCGACGCCGACCGTCGCCACCGGGGTGCGCTCGGTGATCTCGATCTCGAGCTTGTGCAGCGGCATGGCGTCCACTTTGAGGGAAGCGACGGTCGGGAACCCGCTCACGGCGTGAGCCAGATCGTCCTCGCGGACATGGAGGGTGGTCATGTCCTTGGCGGCCTCCGCAAGGGCTGTCTTGATCTGCTCCTTGCTGGTGGTCGCCCCCACCACGACCACCTCCTCGACCTCGAACAGCGATGAGTTCCGCAGCCAGAAGAGGAAGCCTGCGGCAATCACGACAGCGACCCCCGCGACGGCGATCAGCCGCCTGCCCCAGATCCGGCCCTTGCTCGGCCTCACCCCGGGAGCTCCCAGTTCGACGGCCACTCGAGATCGCCGAGGACCTGGACCTCGGGCTCGAGGACGACCCCGAACTGCTCGTGAACCTGCTCGCGCGCGGCCGCCATCACGGCAAGGACGTCGACCGCGGTTGCACCCTCTGCATTCTCGACGAAGTTGGCGTGCTTCTCGGAGAGGCGCGCTCCGCCGATCGAGAGCCCTCGGCAGCCGGCCGCGTCGAGCAATTGGCCGGCCGAGCGCCCATCAGCGGCGGTGTCATCGGGGTTGACGAAAGTGGAGCCGAACGTCTTGATTCCGGAGGGCTGTGCTTCGTGGCGGCGCTCCCGCATCGACGCCATCGTCGCCTTGACCTCGTCGCTGTTCGCCCGCTCGAGTTGGAAAGAGGCCCGCGCCACGATCTCGTCGGGACCCAGATTCGAGTCGCGATAGCTAAAGCCGAGCTGGTCGGGCAGCCGCCGGTCGACCCCCGAGGCCGTCGAGACCTCGACCCACTCGAGCACCCTTGCCAGCTCTCCGCCGTACGCGTTGGCGTTCATCCGCACCGCACCGCCGACCGTCCCGGGGATGTTGACCCCGAATTCGATCCCCGACAGGCCCCACCCGGCTGCCTTTGCGGCCACCGAGGGAAGCCGCGCTCCCCCGCCCGCAATGACGCGCTCGCCTTCACGGTCGAACGAGACCAGGTCCCCGGCCAGCTTCAGCACCAGTCCCCGGAAGCCGGCATCAGCGACCAGCAGGTTCGATCCGGACCCGATCACTGCCACCCCAAGTTGGCCATCCTTCGCCCAGCGCAGCAGCTCGACCAGCTCCTCGGAGCTCTCGGGGCTGGCGAAGAAATCGGCCGGGCCGCCGATCCTGATCGTGGTCAGACGCTCGAGCGGATAGTCGCGTTCGACCCCCTTCGGCGTCGCCGTCATCCGTCATCCACCAGCGCCTCGGCCACCTTGTAGATGTCGCCCGCGCCGATCGTGACCACCAGGTCGCCGGAGCCGATTCTGGGACGCAGCGCGCGGGCGGCACTCTCGGCGTCGGGCAGCCACCAGACAGGCTTGCCGGCGGCATGATCCGCGGCCGCCTCGGCAACCATCAAACCACTGACGCCCGCCAGCTTCCCCACGGGCTCTTCCCGAGCCGGGTACACGTCGAGGACCGCGACCTCGTCCGCTCCGCCGAGGGCAGCGCCGAACTCGTTCGCAAGCGCCTTGGTCCGCGAGTAGAGATGCGGTTGGAAAGCCGCAATCAGCCGTCCGCCGCTTTCCTCTCCAAGCTCGCGGGCGGCTGCCAGGGTGGCCTCGACCTCGGTCGGGTGATGGGCGTAATCGTCGTAGACCTGCGCCCCGGCCACACTTCCCTTGAGCTCCATCCGCCGCGCCACGCCGGGGAAGTCCGAGAGGGCGGCCTTGCCGGCCTCGACGTCCAGGCCCATCGCCTCCAGCGCGGCGACCGCCGCCAGGGCGTTGTAAGCGTTGTGGCGCCCAGGCACGGCGAGCTCGAAGTCGAGCTCGAAACTGGTCGTCGTCGGCCGCGCCTCGGTCGAGACGTTGGTGTCGTCCGCCACGCCCGGACCGGCGACCACATATTCGGCGGGCTCCATGAACCGCTCGAAGGCCTCCACCAGTTCCCGCCGCGAAGACCAGCGCGAGTGGTGGTCGAGCTCGATGTTGGTGACCACCGCGACCTCGGGTTCTAGCTCGAGGAAGCTGGCGTCGCTCTCATCGGCCTCGGCAATAACCCACTCTCCGTCTCCCCAGCGCGCGTTCGCGGTCTCCCCGCCGGGACCGGCGCCGGGCAGCTCGCCGCCCAGGAAAAAGGCCGGCTCCGCATCGAGCGCCTGGACGGCGTGGACCAGCATTGCCGCCGTCGTCGTCTTCCCGTGGGTGCCCGCAACGGCCACCAGCCGCTTGTGGGCGCAGAGCTCGGCCAGGAGCTCGCCCCGGTGCATGATGTGCTGGCCGCGCTGGCGGGCGACGATCAGCTCGGTGTTGTCATCGCCGATCGCGGTGGAGACGACGACGTCGGCGCTCGGCGGCACAGCAGCGGCGTGGTGACCGATCTGGGGGTCGATGCCGGCGTCCTGCAACCGGCCCGTATACGAGGACTGCTCCCGGTCGCTGCCGGTGACTTCCGCACCGAGCAGATCCGCCACCAGCGCAAGGCCGCTCATCCCGGCACCGCCGATCCCGATGAAGTGGAGCTTGCGGTCGCGGAGGTGCTGCTCGGAGCGCTTCATCTTCCCTCCACGGCGGCGAGCACCTCGCGGGCAATCTCGCGGGCGGCGTCCGGCCTGGCCAGGTGTCGCGATGCAGTTGCCATCTGCTCGAGCCGCGCTCTGTCGGTGATCAGCTGGGCCGTCGTCGTCGCCAGCAGCGCGGGGGTCAGTCGCGAATCCTCGATCACCAGCGCGGCGCCCGCCTCGACCATCCATGCGGCATTTGTGGTCTGGTGGTCGGCTGTGGCATGTGGATAGGGCACCAGGATCGCCGGACGGCCCGCCGCGGCGATCTCGAACACCGAGCCACCGGAGCGAGAGACCACCAGATCGGACGCGGCAAGCGCCTCACCGAGGCTCGGGGCACGTTCGATCAGCGTGTAGTTGGCCGGCGCGGCGGCCTCGTAACGCTCCCGCAAGGACTCATAGTCGCGGCTGCCGCTGATGTGGAGCACGTGGAAGTCACGAGTGTCGCCAGAGAAGGCATCGATCGCCGCCTCGTTGATCGTCCGTGCTCCCTGGCTTCCTCCAAAGACCAATACGCATCGAGCATCGGGGCCTAAGCCCCAGCGGTGCCGGGCAGCGTTCCTGTCAGCGTTTAGAACATCGTCCGGCACTGGACGGCCGGTGACCAGGTAGCGGTCCCCGTTGCGCCCTTCAATCGGGAATGCGAGGCAGACCCGTTTGGCGCGGCCGGCGAGCAGGCGGTTGGCGAGCCCCAGGTGGCTGTCGGCCTCGGTCAGCACCAGCGGCAATCCGATCGAGGTGGCAGCCAACCCGACGGGGCCGGAGACGTACCCCCCACCTCCCATGACGACGTCGGCCCCGCGCCTGCGGAGGAGGCGCCGCGCCGCCGATACCCCGGCCGCGGCCTGGACCGCGGCCCGTCCCGCCCGCAGGGGGTTACGGCGGTCGAGGCCGCTCAGCTTCAGGAAGTCGATCTCATAGCCCGCGGCGGGAACCAGGTCGGCCTCGGCGCGGTCGCGAGTGCCGACAAAGCTGACCTCGGCGCCCTCAGACCGCAGCGCGTCGGCGACGGCGATTGCCGGAACGACGTGACCGGCGGTGCCCCCCGCCGCGATCACGACGCGGGTCGGACCGGGAGCTGCTGCGCTGTTTCCGCCTGTTTCCGCCACCGTCGAGCACGCGCAGTTTCGCATCGCCGCCGGAACCCCCCGCCGCCGGGCGCTTCGTGGCCCTCGAAGACCTGCGGCGGCCGGTCCCCGACCCGCGCTCGGCCCCGGCGCGCAAGCCACGCGTGCGGGCGACGTTCAGGATGAGCCCGGCCGACGCGAGGGTGACGATGAGGCTGCTGCCTCCGTAACTGACGAATGGAAGGGTGACTCCGGTGAGCGGCGCCAGGCCCAGCACCGCGAACAGGTTGACCGCAGCCTGGGCGCAGATGAGCGACGTGAGTCCGGCGGCCATCAGCTTGCTGTAGCGGTCGCGAGCACGATGGGCGGCGCGGAAGCCGGCCCAGCCGAAGAGGCCAAAGAGCCCGATCAGGCTGGCAATTCCGATCAGCCCTACCTCCTCTCCGATCACCGCGGCGATCATGTCCGTGTGAGCTTCGGGGAGATAGGAGGCCTTCTGGACGCTCTCCCCGAGCCCGACCCCGAAGAGCCCGCCCGACCCGAGCGCGATCTTCGCCTGGGTGCCCTGAAAGCCGGCACCGCTGGCATCGGCGCCGGGGTCGAGGAACCCCGTCAGTCGTTCCTGCTGGTAGGGATTGATCGCGATCACCAGCGCCGCGGCCACGGCGATTCCGGCCACCAGCGGGACGAGCGTCCGCAGCTTGACCCCGGCTGCAAGCAGAAGCGAGAGCACGCCGAACCCGCAGACCATGGTCGAGCCCAGATCCGGCTCGAGTGCGATCAGGAGACAGCATGACCCCGCCATCGTCAGGAGCGGGCTCAGGTCTCGGAGGCTGGCGATACGGCGGGGCTCGGAGGCGAGCAGGTGGACCCCATAGAGGACCACCGCGACCTTGGCCAGCTCGGATGGCTGCACCTGGAACATCCCGGCGCCAAGCCACCTTTGCGAGCCGTTGACCGTCTGGCCGACACCCGGGACGAGCACCGCGATCAGACCGATCACCGAGACCAGCAGCAGGACCGGGGTCAGCACCCGTGCAAGCGGCGCCCCCTTCGCCGCCAGCAGCTTCATCGTGACCAGGCCGATGGCGGCAAAGATCACGGTCCGCTTGAAGTAGTACATGCCGTCACCGCCCTCGGCGAGCAGCGACTTTGCCGAGCTGGCGCTGAACACCATCACCGCCCCGAACGCGAGCAGGCACATGGTCGCGGTCAGCAGCAGCGAGTACTCGAGCGGCGGGCTTGCCGGTGTGCTCCGTTGCTTCTTTTTGCCGCGGCTCACGACAGACCCTCCACGAGCCGGCGGAAGTGCTCCCCGCGATCCTCGAAGTTCTCGTAGGCATCGAAGCTGGCGCACGCCGGGGCCAGGAGCACGGCCTGACCTTCGGTCACGATGTAGGCGGCTCGGTGGATCGCGTCGGCCAGACCGTCGCAGCGTTCCAACGGGACGCCACTTCCGGAAATCATCGGCTCCAGCTGCTCTTCGATCAGCGGGGCTGCCTCGCCGATCAGATAGGCGGCCACGCAGCGGTCGCGTATCGGCGCTGCCAGCCTCTCGAAGCTCTCTCCCTTTGGCGATCCGCCGAGGATGAGGTGCACGCCGCCCTCGAACGACTCGATCGCGGCGATTGCGGCTGAGACGTTGGTTGCCTTCGAGTCGTTGACGTAGAGGACACCGTCGATCGCGGCGACCGGCTCGAGCCGGTGCGGGACACCCTCGAAGTTGCCCAGGCCCTCGGCGACGGCTTCCTCGGGAACCCCCAGGGAGAGTGCCGCCGCAGCGGCGGCCATCGCGTTTACCACGTTGTGCCGGCCCAGCAGATGGATCTGCTCGGCCCGGATCAGGGCGCGGCCGCGCCAGCGGAGCTCTCCCTCTTCCAGGGTGAGCTCGCATTCGGTGCCGCGTTCCGGGTCGGGACAGAAGCGGACCTTCTGAGCCGCGCCGGTCGGATGCAGCTCAGCGAAGACCGGCTCGCTCGCGTTGTAGACGGCGAAGTCGTCTTGGACCTGGTTGGCGAAGATGCGCAGCTTCGCCCGCAGGTACTCCTGGAGCGAGCCGTGCCGATCGAGATGATCGGGCGCCAGGTTCAGGAAGACCGCGCACTCGGGCGCGAACGACTCGGCGTCCTCCAGTTGGAAGCTGGAGCACTCGCAGATGACGGTCGACGCTTCGTCGACCTCTCCCACCAGCGATGCCAGCGGCGTGCCGACGTTCCCAGCAACAGCCACCGGCTCCCCGGCGGCCCGGAACAGCTCCCCGATCAGCTCGGTCGTGGTCGTCTTGCCGTTCGTTCCGGTGACCGCGCAGAACCGGTTCGGCAGGGCGCGCCAGGCGACCTCGAGCTCGCCGATCACCGGCGTCCGCCGCTTGCGGGCGGCAGCGATCACCGGAGCCTCCTTCGGCACCCCGGGGCTCTTCACCACCGTCTTTGTCTCGTCGAGCAGCTCGGATCCGTCCACTTCCAGATGCACTTCGACGCCTGCGTCAAGCAGCCCTGCCGCCTCGGCGGGACGCCCGAAATCGACCCCGATCACCCGCTCTCCACGCTCGGCGAGCAGGCGTGCCGCGGCGGCGCCGGAGCGTGCCAGCCCCACGACCAGATATGGCCCCTCAGGCATGGAAGGACGCTCGTGCATGGCTACATAACTTCGCCCTTCGCGCCTGGGCGCCTGCCTGAACCACGCCTGGGAGCCTTGCCCGCGCAGGCGCGGGCCCGGGGCGTGATCCCGGCTAGGACCCGATCGACTGCTGGTAGAGCGTGAAGCCGATGCCCGAACAGACGGCCGCGATGATCCAGAAGCGGAGCATGATCTTGGTCTCGGACCAGGCGAGCAGCTCGAAGTGGTGGTGGACCGGGGCCATCAGCAGGACGCGGCGGCGGAAGAACTTGAAGGCGCCCACCTGAAGCGCGACCGAGAGCGCTTCGATGACGAAGATGCCGCCGATGATGATCAGCAGCACCTCGGTCTGGGTCATCACCGCAAGCGCACCGATCGCGCCCCCGAGACCCAGCGAGCCGGTGTCCCCCATGAAAATCGACGCCGGGAAGGCGTTGTACCAGAGGAAACCGACGCAGCCGCCGACCAGGCAGGCAGAGATCAGCGCGAGGTTCTGCTGCTCGTTGGTGATGAAGGTGATCGCTGTGTAGGCGAGCAGGACGATCGCGCAACAGCCAGCGGCCAGTCCGTCGAGTCCGTCGCTCAGGTTGACCCCGTTGCTGGCGCCGGCGATGACCAGGAAGACGAGGACTATGTAGGCGGCTTCGGGAATGTCGAGCTGCGCATCGGCGATGCGCAGCTCGATCGTCGAGTCGAGCCCCACCTCGTGGTCGGCCACCCACCAGAGGCCGACGGCGAGTGCGACCTGGAGCAGCAGCTTCGTCCGGGCCGAGATCCCCAGTGAGCGGCGCTTGACGATCTTGACCCAGTCGTCGGCGAATCCGATCGCGGCGCAGCCGACTCCCACTCCGAAGACCGCGAGGCTCTGCGAATCGAGGTCCGAAAGCACCAGGTACGGGACAGAGATCGCGACGAAGATGATCAGCCCGCCCATCGTCGGCGTCCCCGCCTTCTCGTGGTGCTCCTCGGGCCCCTCCTCCCGGATGTGCTGGCCGAACTCCTGGATCCGCAGGTATTCGATGAACTTCGGCCCGAGGAAGATCGTGATCAGCATCGCCGCCATCCCGGCGATCAGGACCTCGCCCACTTAGTCCCCGCCCCCTTGGGTCGGGTGCTCCTGGGTGATCCCGAGCCGCTCGGCGACGCGCTCGAGCCCGACCGCGCGCGACCCCTTTACCAACACGGCGTCGCCCGGCCCGAGAATGCCGGCGAGCAGGTCGGCAGCTGCCTCTGCGCTGGCGACGCTTTGATCCGGCCCGTAGGCGCGGCCGAGGTCGCCGACGCCGATCACCAGCTTGGCACCGGCCTCGCGCGCGTACTCGCCGACCTCCCGGTGATACCGCTCTGCATCGGAGCCGAGCTCCTTCATCTCCCCCAGAACCGCGATCTTCCTTCCCGTCACTTCGAGCCCGCCGAGGTGGTCGAGGGCGGCACGCATCGAGATCGGGTTGGCGTTGTAGGAGTCGTTGATCAGGATCCCTTCATCGGGGAGCTGAACCAGCTCGCCCCGGAGGCGCGAAAAGACTATCCCCGGCGCCCGACGGGCCATCTCGGCCAGCGGTAGCTCGAGTGCCACCCCCGCGGCGATCGCCGCCAACGCATTGTCGAGGTGGTACGCCTCGTCAAAGGGGAACTGGAAGCGCGTCTCCCCCGCCGGCGTTGCCACCAGCGCCTCGGTTTCGCCGGCGGAAATCAGCTTCTCGCGCGCCTCGACCTCGCCGCCGTCGCCGAACCGGATGATGTTGCCGAGGCCCTCGAGGTGGAGCTCGAGCGGACCGGCGTGCACGGGCACCACCGCGGCACCCTCACCCAGACCTTCGAAAGCCTCGGCTTTCGCCTCCGCGATCGCCTCGATGCTGCCGAGTAACTCGACATGGACCGGCCCAACATTGGTCACCACGACCACGTCCGGCTCGGCGATCAGTGCCAGCTCGCGGATCTGGCCCGCGCCGCGCATCGCCATCTCCAGGACGAGGACCTCGGTGCCGCGCTCGGCGCCGAGAATCGCAAGCGGCAGGCCGATCTCCGTGTTGAAGTTCTCGGGGCTGGCCCGCACCCTCGCGGGCAACAGGACCGCGGCGATGTCCTTGACCGAGGTCTTCCCGGTCGAGCCGGTGATGCCGATGACCTTGGTGCCCAGCTCGCGGCGCCAACCGCGCGCCAGGGACTGCAGAGCGGTCAGCGGATCCGGCGCCGTGAGAATCCAGCCCTGGTCTTCCGGCAGGCCCGCGGCGTGCTCGGGCGCGACCACCACGCCCCAGGCGCCGTTTCCGAGCGCCGCCGCCGCGAACTCCCCGCCATCGGCGTTTTCCCCGGGCAGTCCAAAGAAGAGGTCTCCCTCGGTGACCTTGCGCGAGTCGATCGTCGCTGCCGCGGGGGATCCGGCACCGCCGCCACCGGCAAGCTCGGCGTCGGCGGCGCTCGCCACCTTTTCGCGGTCCCAGTCCTTCATGCAGGCGAAGCGAGGCGCCGCAGCTCCTCGCGGGCGACCTCACGATCGTCAAACGGCACCTTGCGACCGCCCTCGAACTCCTGCCCCTGCTCGTGCCCCTTGCCGGCGATCAGGACTACGTCGCCCGCCGCAGCCTGCGCGAGTGCCTGACCGATCGCGGCGCGGCGGTCGGGCTCGACCTCCACCCTGCCGTCTGCGTCCGCGATGCCGGCGAGGATCTCGTCGATGATCGCGGCGGGTTCCTCGGAGCGCGGGTTGTCCGAGGTGATGATCGCGACGTCGGAGAGCTCGGCGCCTGCCTTGCCCATCAGCGGCCGCTTCTCCCGGTCCCGGTCGCCACCGCAGCCGAAGACCGTGATCACCTTCGCCTCGGTCAGCCGCCTGGCCGCGCGGAGAACATTGTCGAGCGAGTCCGGGGTGTGCGCGTAATCGACCAGGACGGTGAACGGCTGGCCCTCCTCGATCGGCTCGAAGCGTCCCGGGACCCGCCCGGCATCCCGAAGCCCACCGACAGCGTCGGCGGGCTCGACGCCGAGCGCGTTGGCCGCCGCGATCGCGCCGAGGGCGTTGGAAACGTTGAAGTGGCCCGGCAGCGGTGTCCTCACCTCGAACTCGCCCGCCGGGGTCACGCAACGAAACGAAGCGTTGGCGGTGTCGTAGGTGACTGCCTCGGCTCTGTAGTCGGCCTCCTCCACTCCGGCAGCCGAGTAGGTGACGGTGTCGAACTCCTCGGCGAGCCGCCGCCCGTACGGGTTGTCGACATTGACGATGCGCTCTCCCCCCGCCGCCACGAACAGCCGCCGCTTGGCCGCGAAATAGTCCTCCATGTCGGCATGGAAGTCGAGGTGGTCCTGGGTCAGGTTGGTGAAGACCCGCGCGTCGAAGAGGATGCCGTCGCTGCGGTGCAGGGCCAGCGCATGGGAGGAGACCTCCATCGAGCAAGCCTCGTCTCCCGCCTGGACCATCCGCGCAAATGTCGCCTGCAGCTCGATCGCCTCTGGCGTCGTCCTCTCGACCTCCTCCTCGGCGCCCCCGACGACCTGTTGCACCGTGCCGAGCAGTCCGCATTTCATCCCGGCGGCCTCGAGGATGGCCCGGATCAGGAAGGCCGTGGTCGTCTTGCCGTTGGTTCCCGTCACCCCCGCGATCAGCAGCTTCTCGGTCGGGTTCCCGTAGAAGCGAGCCGCAACCGGGGCCATCGCCGCCCTCGCGTCATCGACGATCGCTTCGGGGCGGCCCAGCCCCAGCGGCCGCTCGACCACCAGCGCCGCCGCGCCCGCTTCGACCGCGGCCGGCGCGAAGTCGTGGCCGTCGCTCGTGTGCCCGGGGACGCAGAAGAACAGGTCGCCCGGCCTCACCTTGCGGTTGTCGTAGGAGAGGCCGGTGATCTCGGCTTCCCCTTCTGCCTCGCCGCCGGCGGCGGCGATCAGCTCGCTCAGCTTCACGCGAGCGATTCTAGGGTTCGCCGCTGGCGGCTCCCGGTCAGCCGGGAGAGATGCCCAGGTAGGGCAATGCGAACTCGGCGATCTCGCCGAAGGCGGGTGCCGCAACCTCGCCTCCGAGGTGCGAGCCGCCTGGCTCGTCTACCACGATCGCGACCAGCAGGCCCGGGTTCTGCGCCGGGGCAAAGCCGACGAACGAGGCCACGTACCGGGTCGCCGAGTAGCTCCCGTCCTCGGCCTTCTCGGCCGTACCGGTCTTGCCGGCGAGCTTGTAGCCGGGGACGGTCACCTGCGAAGCGGTCCCTCCCGGCTCGAGCACGCCTTCGAGCATCTCCTGGACCTGGGCGGCGGTGCGCTCGGTCAGGACCCGGGTGCCCTGGCGCGGCGCAACCACCTCGTCACCGATCTGGGTGACCAGGCGGGGCGGGCGCAGGATGCCGCCGTTGGCGATCGCGGCGTAGGCGCCGGCCATCTGGATCGGCGTGACCCCGAGACCCTGGCCGAGCGGAAGGTTGGCCATCGTCGTTCCCGAGTAGTCGTCGAGATCGGGGACGAGGCCCTCCTCCTCGCCGGGATAGCCGACGTCGGTTCCCTCGCCGAAGCCCAGGGTCCGGATCCAGTGGTCGAAGCGTTCGGCGCCGACCGCCATCCCGATCTTGACGGCCCCCACGTTGGAGGACTGCGCCAGGATCTGGGAGACGGTGGCGTCGATCGGCGGCCGCGCGTGGGCCTCCTCGATCTCGCGGTCATAGACCTGGAGGGCCGAGGGCAGGTAGAAGGAGGTCTCCGGCGTCACCTTGTGGTCCTCGAGGGCAGCGGCGACGGTGAACGCCTTGAAGGTGGAGCCCGGCTCGTAGGTGAAGTTGGTGCCGCGGTTGCGGAGCTCCTCCTCCCCAGCCTCGCCGACGTCGGCGGGGTCGAAAGGAGGCCAGTTCGCCATCGCCAGGATCTCCGAGCTGCGCGGGTCCATGACGATCGCGGTCGCGCCCTTGGGCGAATAGTTGACCCCGATCTGCTCGAGCGCCTCCTCGGCGCGGTCCTGGATCGCCGCGTCGATCGTGAGGCGCATGTCCTCGCCGGTGGTTGCCGCCTTCGATTCCTCGAGGCGGATCGGGTCGCCGAGAGCGTCCTTGACCACCTCCTGCTCGCCGTCGGTGCCGCCGATCCGGTCTTCCTGCCCCTGCTCGAGGCCGGTCAGCCCCTGGTTGTCGGTGCCGACCGCCCCGATCAGCTGCGAGGCGAGCTCACCCTGTGGATAGATGCGGCGGCTGTCGGGGATCAGCGAAATTCCGGTCAACTCCATGGCCCGGACCCTTTCGGCCGTAGCGATGTCGACCTTCCGCGCGAGATAGGCAAAACCTGAGCTGCGGTCGGAGAGAAGCTCGAGCAGGTCGGCCTCGGACTCGCCGGTGGCGGTGGCGAGGCGGTCGGCGGTGCCTTCCGGATCCTCGACCTGGTACGGGGTGGCGACGATGCTGGCGGCATCCTCGGAGACGGCCAGCACCTTCCCGGTGCGGTCGATCACCCGGCCCCGGCGGCCGGGGACCGGCACCGTCTCGGTCTGCTGCGACTGGGCGCTGGCCCGGAGCTCCCCGCCCTGCACTCCCTGCAGCCAGGCGGCCCTTCCGAGCGCCACCGTGAACAGCAGCGCAAAAGCCAGGAACAGGACCCCCAACCTGCGGTTGATTCGCTTCATTGCCCCGTGGGTGTTGTGGTCTCCGCCGCGCGGTCCAGGTCGGATCCGCTGTAGGTGAGGTAGGAAATGTCGGCCGGGCCGGGGACGGCGAGGCCGAGGCTGAGGGCCGCCGCCTCAACCCGGCTGGCGGAGAGCTTCTCCGCGATCTGCGCACGCAGGGCCGAGTTTGCCCGCTCGAGCTCTCGGGCCTCCTGTCCGGCGCGGCCCGAGTTCGCCGTCATACCCAGGCTCAAGACGTTGAGGGCGACGATGCCCGCCAGCAGCGTTCCGAGGACGCCGATCCAGAGACGTCCGCGGGTCAGCCGCACCACGGTGCTCGAGTCGGGCAGCTCGCGAACCGCAACCGCGGCACGTCCCGCGGCGATCGGGATCATCGAAGCGCTCGAGCGATAGACGGTCATTCGCGGCCCGGTCTGCCGCGGGCGCGGGCGGCTGGCGGCCTTCTTGCGTCGGGCTGGTCGTGCCTTCGGCGGTGCGGGACTTGCCTTCGCGGCTGCTGCGGCGGCAGCCATCAGCTCTTCCCCTCGAGCTTCGACGCGACCCGCAGGTGCGCGGAGGAGGAGCGGGGATTGCGCTCACGCTCCTCGGCCTTCGGCGCGACGGCCCGGCGAGTGACAAGCTCCGCCTCGGGCTGGCGACCGCAGGCGCAGACCGGGAGCTCCGGCGGGCAGATACAGCCGCGGGAGCGCTCCGCCAGGAACCTCTTGACCCGGCGATCCTCGAGCGAGTGGAAACTGATCGCTGCGAAACGGCCGCCGGTCGCGAGCAGTTCCCAGGCGAGCGGCAGGCCGCGGGTGAGCGCGTCGAGCTCTTCGTTGACCGCGATCCGGATCGCCTGGAATGTGCGCTTGGCGGGATGGCCGCGGCCGAAGCGGTCTGCCGGCGGAATCGCGGCCTTGACCGCGGCTGCCAGGGCCGCGGTGGTCTCGACGGGGCGGCGCTTGACGATCTCACGCGCAATCGACCCGGCGCGGCGCTCCTCGCCGTTCTCCTTGATCGCCTGTGCCAGCCGCGCTTGCGGCCACTCGTTCACGACCTCGAGCGCGGACAGCTCCTGATCGGGATCCATGCGCATGTCGAGCGGCGCGTCATAGGAGTAGGAGAAGCCCCGCTCCCAGGCGTCGAGCTGCAATGAGGACATGCCCAGGTCCATGAAGACCATGTCGGCGCGGATGCCCTCGCCGAGCAGTGCCGAGAGTGCCGCCGAGAACTCGGAGCGGATGAAGCGGGTCTCACACTCCAGCCCGGCTGTGACCTCTTCGAACCGGGCCTCCGCGGCCGGATCGCGGTCGATGCAGATCAGCGTGCCGTCATTGCCGAGTCTCTCGCCGACTGCGCGTGCGTGACCGCCGGCGCCGAAGGTGCAGTCGACCGCGGTCTCGCCGGGCTGCGGCGCCAGGAGATCGACCAGCTCGGTCAGCAGGACGGGTTCGTGTTGCTGCGGCATGTACGTAAGGTTTCCGGTTCTGCGTGCGGCCGGCTTTGGCGGCGCTTGCTGCTGCGCGGGCCCTTGCTCATTCGCCGGTTCAAGCAGGGTTGCCTGCTGCGGGTGGATTCCCATTGCTATTCGCCTCCTGCCGCCGCATCCGCCTGATTCTCGGCGGCTTCGGCGACCGTGTCGCGGACCTCGGTCGAGACCTTCTTCCAGCGCTGCGGATCCCAGACCTCGAAGTAGTCGTCCATGCCGACCACGACGCAGTTGCCCTTGAGCCCGGCCTCCTCGGTCAGGAGCTTCGGCAGGCGCACTCGGCCGGCAGAGTCGAGCTTCTCCTCGAAGGCGTTGCCGTGGAAGTGGCGCCGCAGCGTCCTTCCCTTCGAGCTCAGGGGGCTGATCGAGCCGATGAACTGCTCGGAGAAGCTCTCGTAGCCGCCGGGCGGGAACACCCACACGCAGGGCTCGAGTCCGGCGACGAGAACCGCTCCATCACTGAGGGCAGCCCGGAATTTCGCCGGAACCGTGAGGCGGTCCTTGGAGTCGAGACTGTGTTCGTACTGACCGCGAAAAGCCAACGTCGACGTCCTCTCCAGAGCCGGTCGGTCTTGGGTCGAGCCTCCTGTGAATGGAGCGGGCCGGGGAGTTGAAGTGGGAGGAACCTCAACACCCCGGCCCTATGACCAACTCTGGGACGCCACGCTACCCCACAACGTCCCACTTTTCAACACAGAATGGGACTAAATCCGTCGGACGGAATTGCTACCCGGCCTTGACAGGGGCCGCAAACCGCTTGAACAAGCCGTTTCCGTCTTCAAGCTAAGCCCGCTGAATCGGCCGGAATCTGCAAATCCGCTTGCAACCAGCGGGTAACAAACGGGGATGGAACCGTTCACGTCGGCTGCTCGGGATGGAGCTACCAGGACTGGCGCGGCGTCCTCTACCCCGAGAAGCTTCCAACGACGCAGTGGCTGCCCCGCTACGCCGAGGAGTTCTCAACGGTCGAGGTCAACAACACCTTCTACCGCCTCGCTTCGCCCTCGGCCGTGGAGGGCTGGCTCGAGCGCTCGCCGGAGAAATTCATCTTCACGCTCAAGGTCAGCCGCTATTTGACGCACGTGAAGAGATTGACCGAGATCCGCCAGGGCATGAAGCGCTTCCTATCCCCCCTGAGGCCGTTGTTCGATGCCGGCCGCGCCGGGCCGCTTTTGTGGCAGTTCCCCGAGAACTTCCGCAATGAAAAAGAGAACGGCAAGCGGCTGGCGACGACTCTGGGGCAGCTGCCAACCGATATCAGGCACTGCTTCGAGTTCCGCCATCCGAGCTGGTTCGTTCCCGAGGTCTACGAGCTCCTTCGCGAGCACCAGGTCGCACTGGTGATCGGCGACCACCCCGAGCGGCCGTTTCAGAGCCACGAGATGACAGCCGACTGGACCCTGATCCGCTTCCACTACGGACACCGCGGTCGCAACGGCAACTACTCCGAAGCTGAGCTGGAGGAATGGGCGCGCCGGATCAGCCGCTGGCGCCGGGGCCACGAGGTCTTCGCCTACCTCAACAACGACTGGAAGGCCTATGCCGTCAGAAACGCGCAGTGGTTGCGCGACCGGCTGCGGGTCAGAGCCCCGCGGTGAGCAGGTCGGCGTTCGCGATCAGCGCTGCGGCAATCATCAAGAGGACCGAAGGCACCAGCAGCAGGGCGACCGCGAGCTGAATCTTCGGCGCGGCCCGGGCGGCCTGCTCCTCGACTGAGCGGCGCTGGTCGCGACGCAGAGCGGTGGCCTGGCCGCGGAGCTGGTCTGCGAGGGGTGACCCGTACCGGGAGGAGCGATCGATCACCGCCACGAGTGAAGCGACCTCGCGCCCGGCCACGCGGCGGCGCAGACTGTCCATGGCTGCCGACTGCGGAGTCCCGCACGCGAGCTCGGCGACCGTTACCCCGAGCTCGTTCGCGAGCGGACCTTCCTGGGAGCGGGCGATCTCGGCCATGCCGGTCGCGGGATTACGGCCGGAGGCGGCACCGACCGCAAGCAGGTCGAGCGCGTCGGGCAGGGCGCCGACGAGCCGTCGCGCCCGCAGCCGTGCCCGGCGCTCCAGCCAGGCGTCCGGCGACAGGAACCCGGCGGCCGGCAGGCCGAGCACGACCAGGATCGAGAGCCGGCCCGGAGCTGCCGGCGCCGCGGTCAGGGCCAGCGGCGTTGCAACGACCGCCCCCGCGACCTTGGCGCCGAGCACGGTGCCGAGGCCGATGCGGCCGTCGAGGCCGGCGCGCCGCAGCCGCCCGGGAATGCCCAAGCGGACCGCGGCGTCCGCGGCGGCACGCACCCCGCTCCCGGTAGAAGGACCGAGCAGTCCCCCGAGCCGGCCGCGGCGTGGGAGCTCGACCTCCGACAGCGCCTCCCTGGCCGCCGCCAGGCAGAGCAGCGCCGCGACCGCCGCGAGCAAGACGGTCATTCGGCGACCCGGCCAAGCGCCCGGATTGCGAGGAACCCGCCGACCTGGAACGCCGCCGCCAAGGCCAGCATCAACAGTGCCGCGGGGTCTGCGATGAGCCGTGCGGTGAACCCGGGCTCGAGCAACTCCGCGAACAGTGCTGCGCCTCCTGGCAGGGCAACGACAAGGAGCCCGGTGAATCTCGCCTGGGTGGTGGCGGCTCGGGCGTCTTCCGCGATGCGTTCCCGCTCGGCGGTGGCCTCCGAATAACGGCGCAGCAGCGTCGCGAGGTCTCCCCCGGCGACCTGCTGGCTCAAAAGCGCGGCGCAGAAGACATCCAGCCGTTGCGAACGAAGTCGCTCACGCAATGAACCAAGGGCCTCCGCCGTCGAGGCACCGAGCGACAGATCTGCGGCCAGTCGAGCCATTTCAGCCGCGGGTGGACCATCGAGGGAACGAGCGGCAGAGGTGAGCGCCCCCCGGACCGAACGGCCGGCGGAGAGCGCGTCCGCGACCGCAACCGCGATCTCCGGCAAGCGCCGCTCGACCGCCCGGCGGTAACGGCGAGTCCGCGAGGTGACGGCCCAGCCGGCTGCCGCCGGTCCGGCGACGGCGATCACCGCGAGCGGTCCCGGACCAGTCAGTGTGAGGGCACTCAGCAGCAGGACGACACTGCCGAGGACGGCGAGGCGCCGCTGCTCCTCCCCGCTCGGGGTGTACCCCTCGCTGCCGGCGCGGCGCAACGGCTCGACAGCGGCCGCGAGCCAGCCAGCCACAGCGGGGCTCGCGGCCGCCGCCTCTCGTACGCCGACCGCGACCATGCCGCCGGCCGCGGCGGCGAGCACGATCGGAAGAACGTCGCTCATGCAGCCTCCTCCAGGACCTCGTCACCGCGGCGATAGACCTCGCGCACTCCTACCGACCCGGCAGCCCGCGTCACCTCTGCCATCTCCGCCACGACCCGGTCGCCGCTGGCGCGTCTTTCCATATGGACGACGAGGTCGATCCCACGGGCCAACTGCTCGCGGATCGCTCGGTGTGGAAGGCCGACGCCTGCCATCAGCGACAGCGTCTCGATCCTGCGCAGTGCGTCCTCGGGGGAGTTGGCGTGGACGGTGGAGAGCGCGCCTTCATGTCCGGTATTGAGGGCGGTGAGCAAATCGAGCGCCTCGGAGCCCCGGACCTCGCCGATCACGATCCGGTCAGGGCGCATCCGCAGGGCATTTCGGAGCAGGTCGCGGATCGTCACCTCTCCCCGGCCCTCGACATTCGCGGGCCGGCTCTCGAGTCTGACCACGTGAGGCTGCTGCAGACGCAGCTCGGCCGCGTCCTCGATCGTCACCACCCGCTCTCTCGGCTCGATGAATGACGAGATCGCGTTGAGCAGGGTCGTCTTTCCCGACCCTGTCCCTCCGCTGATCAGGATGCTTCGCCGGGCCTCGACTGCAGCGCGCAGGCCATCGCGCATTTCAGGCGTGAGGGTGCCAAGCTCGATCAACCGGCCCGGGCCCGGGCGTGCCCGTGCAAAGCGGCGAATCGAGAGCGCCGCGCCGTCTACGGCAAGCGGCGGAATCACCACGTTCACCCGGGAGCCGTCGGCAAGACGCGCATCGACCATCGGGCTGAGCTCGTCGACCCGGCGCCCGAGCGGCGCCAGGATTCGCTCGATCGCATCGCGGAGACTCTGGTCCGACGGGTAGGTGACGTCCGTCGGCTCGATCCGCCCGCCCCGCTCGACATAGACACGGTCGGGCCCACAGACCATCACCTCCTCTACTCCCGGGTCCTCCAGCAGCTCCTCGAGCGGGCCGAGGCCGACCGCTTCGCGCAGGATGAGCTCGCTGACCCGGGCGCGGAGGTGCGGCGCCAGCAGCGCCGCCTCGGCGTCGACCAGCTCACACGCCGCGGCGGCCAGATCGTCGCCGGGCGGCCGACCGGCGGCAGCTTCGGCGCGGCGGCGCTGCAGCAGTCGCCCCCGCAGCTCGGACGCAAGGGCCTCGAGATTGCGGCTGACCGGATCTCGCCCCATGCATATAGGAGCTGCCACTCAGGCTTTTTCGCCCCCGTCCGCTTGCTTTCGCACTCCGCCCGCCCTGTGAGAAGCTGGCGCGGATGCCGGCAATCGAGGTGGTCGAGGGTGACATCACCCGGCTCGAGGTCGATGCGATCGCAAACGCGGCCAACACCGACCTCAAGCACGGCGGCGGGGTCGCCGGCGCCATCTCGAGCGCGGGTGGCCCGTCAATCCAGGCCGAGAGCAACGAGCTGGCACCGATCGGGCTCGGCGAGGCCGTAACCACCGGCGCCGGCGAGATGCCGAGCCGATGGGTGATCCACGCGGCGACCATGCGTCTTGGAGGGCCGACTTCGGGCGAGATCATCCGGCAGGCGACTGCCAGCACGCTGGCAGAAGCGGCCGAGCTGGGGGCGCGCAGCCTTGCCCTGGTCGCGTTCGGCACCGGGGTCGGCGGCTTTCCACTCGATCAGGCTGCCCGGATCGAAGTCGAGGAGGTCCGCCGCCACCTCGAGGCCGGAAGCAGTCTCGAACGGGTGATCTTTGCCGTGCACGGCGCGGCCGCGGCGGCGGCCTTCAGGGCAGCTCTCGCTGCCTGAGCTGTCGGCGCTGGCTGTGTTAGTACGCCCGAGGTGGCGCGTCCGGATGGACTTCGCGATCCCGGTAGTAAAGGAACAGGCCCAGGACCAGACCAAGAATGCCGACGAGGATCAGGATCAGACCGGCGGTGTCGATGTTGAATCCCTCGATCTTCTCCCTGGTCACCGCATACTTGAGAATCGCGCCAACCGCGATCAGGAAAAGGCTGGCTCCGACCGTCATTTGATCGCCTCGCTTCGTTTCGGTTGCTTGGACATCTCAGCCCCCTATACCCGTGGCGCGGCCTCTTTACCCTGAACATCCGACGACCGTGCTCAGCCTAGCCACGAGGCAGGAGACGGATCTGGCGCGCTGACGCCTCAGCCTCGATCAGGG
Source organism: uncultured Solirubrobacterales bacterium (assembly GCA_963770155.1). Taxonomy (GTDB): domain Bacteria; phylum Actinomycetota; class Thermoleophilia; order Solirubrobacterales; family 70-9; genus CAVYOE01. Next base: position 802,364 of record CAVYOE010000001.1, read on the forward strand.
CCAGGGCTTGTTCGCGGTCGAGAGCCAAGGTGGCGCGGGAGCCACCGTCCGGCCCGGCACCGCCAAGCGCCAGAAGCCGAACCTCGGTGGCGGCGACGTAAGTGCGGCCGCGAGATCCCGGCCCGTCCGGTCCCTCGCTGATCACGACGTCGACCAGCTTTCCCTCCGGGGGACCGTCGATGGCCAGGGCTTCGGCTCCGGTGACCGCGATCTGCACCGGCCGGCGGTCGCCCGCAAGTGCCTTGACCGGTCGGCCTTCGGGCACCGGGACCTGCAGCTGTGAATCCAGCAGGTGTGCCCCGACGGGAATGGTTGCCACCGGAGCACGTCCGATCGCATCCGCTGGTCGGCCCAGCGCCCCGTGGGGAACAAAGCGCGCGGGGATTCGGCGGACTGCCGTCATCTGCTTCAACTCTGCGGGACCCAGGATCTGACCGCCCGGCAGCTCCCGCGTCGCGACCACGACCGGCCGCAGGGGGCCGTACTGCTCGGCGACGCTGTCGCGGTATCCGCTGGCGAGCGATGCTGCAATTGCCGCGCAGGCGATGGCAGCCAGCGTGAACCCGGCGGCCCTCGCCCGCCGGCTCACGCCGTCCGCAGGGCGACGGGATCGGCGAGCGGCAGTTCGAGCGCGGCCACGGTGCCTCGCCGTGAGCGGCTCAAGGCGAAGCGGCCACCGTGGACCGCGGCCACCTCGCTGACCAACGCGAGGCCGTGACCGCGCCGGTCACGATCCGGACCGCTTCCATTTGCGCCGTTCGGCGCGACCACAGGCCCGCGGTCGCTCAGGGTGATGCGAAGACGGGAGCTGACCACGCATCCGGTCAGGGTCAGCGGCGGCCGGCCGTGCTCGAGCGCATTCGCGATCAGATTGTCGAGGGCCTGCGAGAGCCTTTCCGGAAAAGCCTGGAGCAGTGCTGAGTCCGCATCCCAATAGAGCTGCAGGTCGAGGTCGGGGGTGCTCGCGCGCCAGCGGCCGACCGTGGCCACGACCAGGTCGCGGCAGGAAACGATCTCCTGCCGTTGCCCGGTGCCGGCTGTCCCGTTGACGGTCCGATCGAGATCGCCGAGCGCGGACATCGCGAGCTCCAGGAACCCCTTCGGTGCGCCGGCACCGTTCCGTCCGGACGAGAGAGCCAGCGTCTGCAGGGGCCGCCGCAACTCGTGCAAGCCCCGGTTGAGTTCCCGCTGCCTGCGGCGCTCTATGGCCCGGCCGCGCACCAGGAGCGCCGCCGGCGCCAATGCCAGCAGCCAGCCCGATTCGATCAACTCGAGTGCGCTCATGCCTCGACCAGGCGGTAGCCGATTCCCCAGGTGTTGACGACGAACCTGGTCTTCTCCGGATCGAGCTTGCGCCGCAGGCGGCTCGCATGCGAGTCGAGGGTGCGGGTGCGGCCGAGCGACCGGTAGCCCCAGACGTCCTGGAGTAGCTCCTGTTTGGTGAAGACGCGGGTCGGCTCGCTCGCCAGCTGCCGCAGCAGGGCGAACTCCTTGTTGGAGAGCCGCACCGGGCGCCCGTCGACCCAGACCGCTCGGCGGGCGGGGTCGATCAGCAGCGGCCCCACGCGGACATTTCCTTCTCGCCGGGGATCGCGACGCTCCAGGACAGAACGCACCCGCGCCGCCAGCTCCGGGTAGTGGAACGGCTTCACTACGTAATCGTCAGCACCCTCCGCGAGGCCTCGGACCCGGTCGGTCGGCGAGCCGCGGCCGCTCAGGACGATCACCGGCAGCCGGGGGTCGAAGCGACCAAGGGCGCCTTCCGAGGAACGGACCTCCCGCAGGACATCGAGGCCGCCCGCATCGGGCAGGCCCAGGTCGAGGATCATCAGGTCCGGTTGGTTGTACTGGCAGAGCCGCAGGGCGTCAGAAGCGCTTTCGGCCGGCAGGGGCTCGTAGCGGTCGGCGAGGAGGTGGTCGCAGATCAGCTCCCGGGTCGGCTGATCGTCGTCACAGACGACCACCCGCGCCAGCTGTTGGACCTCGGGAAGCACGTCCATATGAGGAGCGAGCGGCGAAAAATCGCCCCCTTCTCGTTCGGCGGGCAGCTCGAGCACCGCGGCGGCGGCTCGGCAGCTGACGATTCGGCCAGGCGGCACCGCGCGTCGCACTTCCAGCACCCGGCCTGCCGAATCGAGCCAGACCAGGTCGAGCGGGAAGAGCATTCCGAAGGTGTGGACGCTGCGGCAGTCGGGGATCAGGAGACCTGGACCGGCGGTACGGCGGCGCCTCAGAGCCAGGCCGCGCAGCCGCTTCCACCTACTTGTGGCAACAGGAACCTTGCGGCCGAGCACGATCCGGGACTCCACCTCCATATAAGGGGGCAGCGGCTCGAATACGCTCCTCGCCCATGGAAGCCGGCACTGCGCGAGCCCCCGCGATCGCCCGTGAGGAACAGGGATTCCTCCAGCGCGTCTTCATGTGGATGTTCATCGGGCTCGGGATCACTGGCGGGGTCGCGGCGGCGATCGGCTCCAGCGACGAGCTGCTGACCACGATCACCGAGACGCCCGGCCTGGTGATCGGCGTGATCATCGCCCAGCTGGCGCTGGTGGTGATCATCTCGTTCGGGATCAACCGGCTCAACCCCGCGGTGGCCACCGGGCTCTTTCTCCTCTACTCGGCCCTGGTCGGGGTCACCTTCGCCTTCATCTTCGAGCTGTACACGACGCAGTCGATCTTCACGACGTTCCTGATCGCCGCCGCGATGTTCGGCGCGCTCGCCTTCTGGGGCGCGGTCACCGACACCGACCTCTCCAAGGTCGGCGCGATCGCCTTCGCGGCGCTGATCGGGCTGATCCTGGCGACGGTCGTGAACATCTTCTGGGCCAACGAGACCCTCTACTGGGTCACCACCTATGCGGGAGTGATCATCTTCGCCGCGCTCACCGCCTACGACATGCAGAAGCTGAAGCAGATCCACGACCAGGGCGTGGGCGGCGAGCAGGAGAGCAGGCTGGCGGTCTTCGGTGCCCTCTCCCTCTACCTCGACTTCATCAACCTCTTCCTCTACCTGCTGCGGATCTTCGGCCAGCGGCGCTGAGATACGGCACTTCCGATAGCAGCTAGGGGGTGCAAATGCACGTTCAGGCATACGGCGAGAAAGTCGATGCAAACGACGATCAGCAACTATCCCGATCACGGCATCCGCCCCATGGGAGGTGCGGGCCGGATCGGAAACTTGAGCAGAGACGACACAGCGCGACGCGGCAACTATGAATCCGGCTCGGACTACGTCCTCGAGTACGGGGAGCTCCGCTTCGCCTTCAACGAGTACGACTTCGCCCAGCGCGTGGAGCAGGCCGCGGTGAAATTGAACTTCGTCAACCAGGGCCTGAGCGACGACGAGCTCCACGATCTGCTCGAGCTCGCGGTGAACGGCGAGATCAATGAGCCCTCCTCCCGGCTCGGCGAGCACGTCAACGCCAACTGGGAGCAGCTCGTCGGTCCTTCCAACCGCAGCCTCGTCCATTGGCTTCGCCGGCTCGTCTTCCGTGGCGCCTGGCTCGACCAGCGGGTCAAGGAGGGTGAGCTCGACATCGTCTTCGACGAGTCAAGCCAGACCTTCGGCTACGTCCAGCCCGACCGCGATCACGAAGTGATCGAGCTCTCCAAGGAGCCGTCGTGGTCGGGAGTCGCTTACATCCCGAGCGACTAGCTCCAGACAGACCGCACCAGCTGCCGCCAGGGCGGCTTTTTTGTTTGCGGGACCAGTCCTCTGAGAACTACTTGCGCCGCTTCTTCTTGCGGCGGACGCACTTCTTTTTCTTCTTGCCCTTCTTCTTGACCGTCTTCAGGCGGAACCCCTTCCGGCACTTTCGAACCGGGGGAGCGGCACCTGTGGCCGGCGGCGGGTCGTCGGAGGTCAGGTAGCGGGCGAGGGCTACGTCGGTATTGCCGAGGTCGTCGGAGATCCCCCCGATAAGAGCGCGGCCGTCGGCTTGAAGCGCGAGGTCGGTGACGAAATCCGAGTTCTGGATATCGGTGGTCTGGACCCCGTCGCCGGAGAAGCTCGGATCAAGCTGACCCGAGGGCGTGTACCGGAGCAGCCCGAAGTCTCCGCCCCCGGTCACCGCGAGCAGAATCTTGCCGTCGGGCTGGAGGGCGACCGCCCCTCCGGCGCCGTTCGAATTGATCAACGGTGTGGTCACCAGCCCGTCGGACGAGAAGCTGGTGTCGAGCGCGCCGTCGGAGGCAAAGCGGGCGACGAGATACGCGCCGGTGTGGTCGCCGCCGGTGACGATCCGTCCGTCGGGCGTCAGCGCCATCGAGGTCGCGCGGGCAAAGTCAAGTCCGGCGCCGGAGCCGAGCAGTGTCTTGCCGTCGTTGTTGGTGCCGTCGTTGCCGAAGGTCGTGTCCAGATCGCCCGAGTTGCCGCCGTCGGCGATGTAGCGGAGCAGGGCGAGTGCGTTGCCGGCCGAGCCCCCGACGAGGTAGGTCGGGCCTGGCCGGACCAGGATCGAGTAAGCGCTGTCGATCGACCCCGCATTGACATCCGTGAAGACACGGCCGTTGTTCGGGTCAAAGGTGACGTCGAGCATGCCAGCGGTGGCGCCGGGCGTACCGATGTGCCGTGAGACGAAGAAGTCGTCGTTGGAATCCCCCGCGACGACGATCCGGCTCCCGTCGAGCGCAACGTCCCGTGGGCTTTGGCTTCCACCGAAATCGGCGGAGAACTTGCCGTCGCCGCCGCCAAATCCCGTGGTGTCGAGCGAGCCGTCGCTGTTGTAGCGGACCAGGGCGATGTCGGAGTTCGCTCCGCCGGCGGCGACGATCTTGCCGTCGGGCTGGACCTCGATCGCTTCGGCGCTGTCGATTGTCGGCACCGCTGCGATCACGTTGATGTTGGTGACGACCCTCCCGTCGCCGGGTGTTGCGTCGTTGCCAAAAGTGGTGTCGAGGGAACCGCTGGGGTTGAAGCGAAGCAACGCGAATTCGTCGGCGATCCCGCCCGCGACGAGGATCTTTCCGTCGGGCAGGATCTCAATGTCATTTACCTCGTCGGCGCCGCCTACATCGAGGCTGACCTTGCCGGCTCCGCTGAAGCTCGTGTCGAGGTCCCCCGCGAGCGCGGCGAATGCCTGCCCACCGCCTACGAGGGCCGCTACCAAAGCCGCTACCCAGATCCTCCTCTGCACTGCCCTCAGTCTAGGGCCGCACGCATCGTTTTTCTAGTTGATAACGCGGTATCATTACGGCATGGCTTCCGCGGCCAGCACTCAGCAGTCACGCTCCGATTGGGAGGCCGACGCGACCGAGAAGCTGGCTGCCGCCGGTCATCGCGCGGGCGGCGCCCGCACCGCGGTGGTCGAGCTGCTCGCCGGCCAGGAGTGCGTCCTCTCCGCCCAGCAGATCTTCGACCGGCTTCGGTCCGAGAACCGGTCGGTCGGGATTGCCAGCATCTACCGGGCGCTCGAGCTGCTCGAAGAGCTCGAGCTCGTCCACCGGCTCGAAATCGGCGACGGTGGCGCGCGCTACGAGCCCGCCCTGCCCGGCGGCGAGCACCACCACCATGTCATCTGTGACAGCTGCGGCGAGGTGACCGCGTTCGAGGACCCGCCGCTGGAGGCCGCGATCGAGAAGCTCTCCGGTCGCATCCGCAGCCACCTGGTCTCGACCCACGACGTGGTCATCCGCGGCACTTGCCGGCGCTGCGCCTAGGCGGCGCGCTCGCACCGTTGGACATCTGTTCGACGTGATCGATTGACGCGCGGGCAGTAGTCCCTGTGTGAGAATCGCGGCGATGCGACAGGTGCTTTTGGCGGGGGCGATCGCGGGGCTGGGCCTGTGCCTTGGCGCTGCCGAGCTGCCGCCGCTGGACTCCGCGATCGGAACAGCGGAGGCCCGAGCGAAGAAGGAGAAGAAGCGGAAGAAGCCTCGGGCGGCGAGGCTGCTCCCCTTTGACACCTGCGACTCGCTGATCTCCTTCGGCGACCGGCACGCCACCAGGCTCTACGGGGCCGACTACGGGGAGGAGAACCTCTCTCCCCCGATCGCAGTCAGCGACGACGCGGTGACGAAGCAGAAGGGCGAGGGCGCTGCTGCGACCGGCGGTGGCGATTCGACCACCAACGTCCAGGTCCAGGGTGTGGACGAGCCCGACATCGTCAAATCCGGCGGTGGCATCATCTACGCGGTCAGCGGCGGGGCGCTTCGGGTCGTCGATGCGCGCGGCGCGACCCCCCAGCTGCTCGAGTCGCTGCCACTCGAGGGCTTCCGCCACGAGCTCCTGCTCGCCGGCAGCAAGCTGCTGGTGATCTCGAACAACTACGAGACACCGCTCGCGGTCGATCCGAATGCGCCCAAGGACCCGCCGCCAAGCGGCCCGGGCTCGTCGCCCGGAGCCCCGTACGAGCTCACCTCCCCCACCACGACGCTGACCGAGATCGACGTCTCCAAGCCCGGCTCCCTCCGCGTGCTGAACACCCAGAAGGTCGATGGCCTCTACCTCAGCGCGCGCCTCACCGGCGAGCAGGTCCGCCTCGTCCTGAGCGCCACTCCGGCGGCGCTCGATTTCAAGGCATCGCGCTTGCGCTCCCCACTTGCCGGCTGGGTTCCGTTCTCGAGGACCGAGAACCGGACCACCGGGGTGACCGAGACCGGTCCCGCCCTCGGTGCCTGCCCCGAGGTCGCGCACCCCGGCCAGTTCTCGGGGCTCAACATGCTCGCGGTGTTCACGATCGACCTCGCGCGGGGCCTGCCCGCGGTCGATGCCGACGCCGTGATGACCGACGGCGAGGTCGTCTACGCCTCGCCCCAGAGCCTCTACGTCACGACCACCCGGTGGGGCGCAGCTGAGCCGAACAGCACCGCAATCCACAAGTTCGACACCTCGAACCCCGGCGAGACCACCTATCGCGCCAGCGGCGCGGTCCACGGATATCTCTTGAACCAGTTCTCGCTCGATGAGCACGAGGGGTTCCTGCGGGCGGCGACCACCGGGGACGCCACCGGCGGTGGCACCGATCCGTTCGAGACCGAGAGCTTCGTCACCGTGCTCGAGGAGCGGGTAGGACGGCTGGCGACGGTGGGCCGGATCGGCGAGCTCGGGCGCGGCGAGGAGATCTATGCGGTTCGGATGATCGGTGACACCGGATACGTGGTCACGTTCCGGAACACCGACCCGCTGTTCACGCTTGACCTCAGCGATCCGCAGAACCCGCGGTTGCTCGGTGAGCTCGAGATCCGGGGCTACTCGGCCTACCTGCACCCGCTCGGCCCCGACCGATTGATCGGGATCGGTCAGGACGCGACCCTGGACGGCTTCACGCTGGGGACGCAGCTCTCGCTGTTCGATGTCTCGAATCTGAGCAACCCGGTACGGCTCGAGAACCGGGTGGTCGCCGGCGGAAACTCGGAGGTCGAGTACGACCACCACGCCTTCCTCTACTGGGAGCCATCGCACCTGGCCGTGATCCCGCTCAGCGCCGACGGCAAGAAGGGCAGACGCTTCCGCGGCGCCGCGGGATTCAGCATCGACGGCTCGCGGATCGCCGAGCTGGGACGGATCGCGCATCCGCCGGCGCGTCGCCGTCCCGCGATCCGCCGCTCGCTGGTGGTTGGCGGGCGCCTCTTCACTCTCTCCTGCCGCGGAATGCAGATGGCGGGACTGGCGAGCCTGAACCAGCTCGCCTGGGTCCCGTTCCCGGCCCGCCGGAACTGCCGCTAGCCGTCGCGCGCGGGGTCGAACCCCTCGCGCTGCGTGACATCGCCCCAGGCACGGCCTTCGTCGGCGACGCGGTCTTCGCTCCAGCCCAGTTCCTCGCCGAGCAACTCGGCGACCCTGCCGATCGTCTTCTCCTCACGCAGCTGGGGAGCCGCCAGCAGCCCGAGCCGGGTTCTCCTTAGGAGCACGTCCCCTACGGATCTCGCCTGTTCGGAGCGAGCGGACAGGACGACCTCGGCGAACAGGTCGGGGCAACCCGGCGCGATCGGCTCGGCGAGCTCGGGGCGCTCGGCGGCAATCGCGAGCACGTCGCGGGCGGCATGGCCGTAGCGGAAGGCGAGCTGCTCACGGGCGCCCTCCGGGAGCTCGAGGTCACTGGCCAAGTCGTCCTTGCTTGCCTCCATCCCCAGTGGGATGTCATCGGTGCGGCAGTCGGCTTCTCGTCCCTCGCGGTCGACCATGCGATCGACGACGTGCTTGGCCATCCTCCGCCAGGTGGTCAGCTTGCCGCCCGTGATCGTCAGCATCCCGGAAGAGGTCTCGTAGAGCTCAGCTTTGCGGGAGATGTCGACCGACTTCTTTGGGTCGCCGGAGGAGATCAGCGGCCTTACCCCGGCATAGGCGCCGGTCAAATGCTGCGTGGTGAGCTCGAGCTCGAAATAGTCGTTGACAGCGTCGAGCAGATAGGTGATGTCATCCGCGCCCCGGGGGAACCGCCTCGATGCCCCCTTCGTAGTCGTTGTCGGTGGTTCCTACGAGAGTGCGCCCGTACCAGGGGAGCGCAAAGATCTGCCTCCCCTCCCCTGCGGGCACGATGCAGGCAGCCTCGCCGATCGGAAGATCGTCGAACGAGATGACGATGTGAGTGCCGCGACTGGGGCTGATCCGCGGGACTTCCTCCTCGCTCAGGATCTCCTCGGTTCGGATCTGGTCCGCCCAGACGCCGGTGGCGTTGACGACGTTGGCCGCGCGGATCTCGAAGCTCTCGCCCGATTCGGCCTCGGTCACCTTGACTCCGGAAGCGCGGTCGTCGTGGTCGAGGACTTCGGTCACCTCGGCACCGTTGAGCAGGACAGCGCCAAAGCGCTCGGCCTCGCCGAGAATCGTCAGGACGAGGCGCACGTCGTCGGTCTGACAGTCGTAGAAAAGATATGCGCCGGCGGGGTCCAGCGGCGCTAGCGCGGGGATCAGCTCAGCCGCCTCCTCCCCGCTGATCGTTCGGTGGCGGTCGGGCGCCCAGTAGTTGGCCTCCCTTGCGTGCTCTGCCCGCTCGCTGCGGCCCCGCCCGATGCGCGAGGTTGCCATCACGTCGTACATGTTGAGACCGACACCGAGGCTGCGGCTTCGTCGCTCCTCGCCGAGATTGGGCACGAGGAAAGGGGTCGGGTAGACGAGGTGCGGCGCGAGTTGGACCATCAACTGGCGCTCCAGCAGTGCTTCGCGGACCAGGCCGAGATCGAAGTTGCGCAGATAGCGGAGGCCCCCGTGGACCATCTTCGAAGAGCGGCTCGAGGTTCCCTGCGCGTAATCGCCCTTCTCTACGAGCGCGACCGAATAGCCGCGCGATGCTGCATCGAGCGCGACCCCGGCGCCGGTAATCCCGCCGCCGATCACGACCAGGTCGAATTCCTCACCGGCAAGGGCCTCGATCGCGTCGTCGCGGCTGATCACGGCAGGAACTCGGCAGTGGCTTCCGGTGGGCGCTCGGGAGGGTCCTGCTCCTGGACGGGATGCCCTATATGGAGGAGCCCGACGAAGCGCTCACCCTCGGGAAGGCTGACCGCGGCCCGCCCCTCCGGGGTGCGCAGGACATCCGGCGTGCGCCAGTAGCCGGCGAGTCCCCGGGCGTGTGCAGACAGCAGCACGATGTACGCGGCGACGGCGGTGGCGTGCAGGTCCTCCTCGTCGGTGACCGGATCGCCGCTGAGGGCGGCAGAGCAGACAACCAGGGTCGGAGCACGGTCGAGCTTGGGCGCCGCCTCCGGTCCGGCGGTCCCTTTGAGGCGCTCCAGGGTCTCGGGACCGATCACGCGAAAACGCCAGGGCGCGGTCAGGTGGTGGTTGGGTGCCCAGCGGGCCAGCTCGAACAGCTCTTCCAGAGTGGCGCGGTCGACCGGCTCGGGCCGGTACGCCTTGTGGGTGCGGCGGGTCCGGATCGCCTCTTCGACTTCCACGCTCCGAACGCTAGCCCACGCGCGGTGGAGAGCTAGAGGCGGCGCTTGTATGCGAGCCAGCCGAGCCAGCCAAGGAAGGCGAGGGCGACAACGATCGCGCCGCCGATCCGCCACGGCGAGCCCCAGTCGCTGCCGCCGCCGTCCTCCTCCGTGTCGCTCGTGGTTTCCGGCTCGGTGGCTTGCGCGGCGCCCGGTACGACTGTGGTCGTGGTGTCTGCCGGACCGGCGGCGGGGGCACCGGCCCCCTTCGGCGCGACTCCGCGAGGGGCGGAGTCGCTGCCGGTGTTGCGGCTGGGCGCTCCGCGCGGATTTCCTCCGGGGGCGGTGCCCCCGCCGCCTGAGGTACCTCCGCCGCCTGAGCCACCGGTGCTGGTCCGGACGGTGCCCCCGCCGGCGGACAGACGCGACCTCGGCACCGGGTCTATCGGAAATGGCTGGCGAGCAGCCGCGGTCATTGCCTGGGCCGTGACCCATACCGGCGTCTGATCGCTGGAGGCCGAGTAGCGGTAGTGGCCGTCGGTCGCTTGCCGGGCGGCCAGGTAGCTAAGCCCGCGTTTGACTGCCGAGCCTCCGCCGCCCGCCGCGACCAAGCCCTGGAGTGCCCAGGCGGTCGATTGCGAGTTTTCCACGCCGCCGGACAGTGGGAAGCCGCCGCTCGGTCGCTGCACACCGCGCAGGAAGGAAACGCCCTTACCGACCGCCTCCCCCCCGCCGCTGACCGCGAGGGCCTGCAGGGCGGCGCCGGTGCTGTCGGCGTCGCTGGCGGTCCGAGGGGCAAAGCCCCAGCCGCCGTCAGGATTCTGGGCGCCGGCGAGCCACGAAGCGGATTGGCGATTGCCGCCCGTCGCGCCGGCCGCGTCGAGCGCGAGGACGCCGAAGGCGGTCAGATTGACCTGTCCGGAGAAAGACCCGTCGGGGCCGCGCGCCCGGCGCAGGCGGGTGACCAGGTTCTTGCCGCCGAACCGGCGGACGCTGAGGCCGGCCCCGCGTAAGACGAGGATCGTCCGTTCGAGGTCGCCGACGTTGCGGATCTCGGTCGCGTGGGCGCGCAGGTACGAGATCGGCGTCTGGCCGCCCTTGTTCAGGTCCAGCGGGTTGAGCCCGGCCGCCTCGAGCCCGAGCGCAGCCCAGCCGGTCATTCCCGGATTCGACTCGGAGCCCGGGGCGACTCCAAAGCCGCCGTCCTCGTTCTGTGCCGCGCGCATCCAGGTCAGGCTCGAACTGCGCTTCGCTGCGCCCGCCTCGCCCTCCACCCCGTTGAGCATCCCGGTGCCCGAGGCGGCGAGTAGAACCCCGGCCAAAAGCACCACCACGGGTACGGCCGGGACCGCTCGCGGCGCCGGCCGGGGGCTCCAGCGCACCTCGAACCGCTCCCGGAACCGCAGCAGCATCCGGACCAGGGCCGGACCGGCGACAAGCGCGATCGCCACGTTGCCAATCGTGTGCGCGATGTTGAACGGAATGCCCCGGGCCGAAAGCGCAAGGAAGCGGTCGAGCGACTGCTCCCCGCCGTAGGTCACCATTAGGGAGAAGTCGAGCAGGGCCCCGTAGGCGAGGCCGGCGATTCCACATGCCGCGGCCAACCCGAAGCGGCCGAGGCGACGACCGGTGACCGCCGCCAGTGCCGCGCCGCCCACTCCGCACAACCCCCACCCCGCCATCTGCCACGGCGTCCACGGGCCCTGGCCGAGCCAGAAGTTCGAGACGACCGCGGCAATCGCTCCGACGGCAAAGCCGGGGGCGGCCCCGATCGCGTACCCGGCGAACAGGACGATGTCGGTGGTGGCGACCACGTTCGGAATCACCGGAAAGGCGACCCTGCCGGCGACTGCAAGGGCCGCCATGACCGCGACCATGGCGACGATCTGCGAGGGCGGCTTGGAGCGCTCGTACCAGGCAAAGCCTCCGATCACGACCACTGCAAGCAGCAGGAATGACCCGCTTTGCCAGGTCATTGCGTCGCCGATCCGCCGGCGAGCACCGCCGCTCCCTGCTCCGGCGTGATCACGCCGTCGCGGTCGAGCACCCGCGCCACCTCGGTGGCGAAGTACCAGCCGCCCGAGAGCAGCTCGCCCGCGCTTCCGTCGGCAACCACCCTGCCCTTGCCGAGCAGGACGACGCGATCCGCGAACTCGGACGCGAACTCGACGTCGTGAGTGGCGACCATGACCGCCGCGCCGTCGGAGGCAAGCCCGCGCAGGAGGCCGGTCAGCTCGCGCTTGCGGTACCTGTCCATGCCCCTGGTCGGCTCGTCGAGCAGCAGGCAGCCAGGTGCGCTGGAGTCGTCACCGCCGTTGCGACCCGCGATCACCAGCGCGATCGCGAGCCGCTGGCGCTCGCCCCCCGAGAGATCGCGCGGATCGGCGGCGCCGGCCCCCTCCAGTCCGACGCTCGCCAGCGCCGTCCGGCCCACATCGCCGGGGAGCTCGTCGCTGACCCGCTCCCGCACGAGCAGGTCGCCAGGGTTCTGGGGAAGCAGCGCCACGCCCGCGGACTTGATCGAACCGCGGACCGGTTCAACCAGTCCGGCAGCGGCGCGCAGCAGGGTGCTCTTACCCGCGCCGTTGCGCCCCATGAGCGCGACCGTGCGGCCAGGTTCGAGCTCCAGGTCGAGGCCGTGCAGGACGTCGGCGCCGTCGAGCTCGACCCAGAGGTCGCGGATCTGGAGGCCGGCGCTCATGCCAGAGCCCCCCGCGCCGCCTTCACCCCGACCGGGAGCGGGCGCAGGCCGGCGAGCTCGAACATTTTCGCCACCGGTGTCGCCAGCGCCGGGTCCTCTCGCACCGCCCACTCAAGGAAGGCGGCCGGCTCGCCATCGAAGGAAAGCTCACCTGCGTCGAGGGCGATGGCGCGGTCCGCGGCGGCGAGGCAGCGCTCGAGCCGGTGCTCGCAGAGCAGTACCGCCACCCCCCACTCCTCGTTCAGGCGCCGAAGCAGCCAGACGAGCTCGTCCCCGGCGACCGGGTCGAGCTGGGAGGTGGGCTCGTCGAGCAGGATCAGGGCGGGGCGGGGCGCCAGCGCGGTCGCGATCGCGACCCGCTGCAGCTCCCCTCCTGAAAGCGAGTCGATCGTGCGTTCGAGCAGGTGCGGGATCGCAAGCGCCAGCGCCACTTCCTCGACCGCACGGGCGCAGCTCGCCGCGGACCCTCCGCGCAGCTCCAACGGCAGCGCCAGCTCGGCCGCGACTGTCGTCGAGACCGACTGTGTCTCGGGCTCCTGGGAGACGAAGCCGACGCTCGCCGCCAGGTCGGCGGGGCCGTGCTCACGCGTGTGGAGACCGCCAACCTCGACCCTCCCCTCGATCTCGCCCCCGTGGAAGTGGGGCACCAGGCCGCAAGCCGCCCGCAGCAACGTCGACTTGCCCGACCCGGACCGTCCGGCCAAGACCGCGAACTCTCCCGAGTCGAGCTCAAGGTTGAGGTCGCGGAGCGACGCGTTCTCCGATTCGGGATAGCGGTAGCCAAGACCCTCGACCTTGAGCACCGGCGCGCTCATCGTGACCGGGCAAACGGGGCGAGCGCCGCGAGCGGCAGCGCCGCGGCAACCGCCAGGGTCAGCGGACTGAGATCAAGCGCCAGCTCGGGATAGGCATCGAAATCGCCGGCGCCGGCAAGCCGGGCCGCCAGCCCGCCGGCGACGACCAGGGCGGCAACCGCGAACATGCGGCGGTCGTAGCGGGAGCGGCGACCGGGTACCCGTCGTCCCCGCGCGGGGGCCAGGGCGTAGCCGCGCAGCTCGAGCGTCGCCGCGATATCGACGGAACGATCCAGTGACCCGGCGACGATCCGTCGCGCCAGGGCCGCACGGTCGACAGGTGCCGCCCCCGGACCGCGCAGCGCGGCGCCCTCGCGCAGCCGGACCAGGTCGCCCGCCGCGACCGGAACCATGCGGCTTGCCAGTGTCGCGGTCAGGGCCGAACGGCGCGCGAGCGGCCGCAGCAGCCGCAGCACCTCGTCGGGGTTGACGCAAGCCGAGTAGACGGCAAACAGGAGCAGCGTTGTCAACACGCGCAGACCGAGGGTCGCGCCGAAGGCGAGTGATTCGAGGGTGACGTTGACTTGGCCGAGAACCGGGAGCTCGCCGCCGCGGACCAGCACCGTCAGCCCACGGTCGGTGACTAGGCCATTGACCGCGGTCATCAGCAGCGCCACGGCGACACCCCATTTCAAGGTGGTGACGAGGGCCCGGCCGGCGCCGGCGCGGACGCCGGCCACGCAGGCCGCGACTCCCGCCGCGCCGACAAGGACCGGGCCCGGATAGAGGAAGGAGACGAAGGCGAAGGACGCCAGGAAGGCGATCGCGGCCGGGGCCGAGGCAGAGCGGAGCGGGTCGGTGCCGGGCCGGTATGCGAGCTCTGAGCGCATCGCTCCTCAGCGGTCGGTGGAGACCGGGACCGGCACCGGGCCGCGACCGGGCTCGATCACGACCGCGTACCGGTCCTGCAGCGCCGCCTCCCCAAGAGCCTTCGCAGCCGCCTCAACTCCCGCCGCGTCGGTTCCCGTGACGACCCAGGTCGGCGGCGCTTCCTCCAGCCGCACTGCCGCGATCAGGCCGGTCCCCGCGCCGAGACGCAGGACTTCCTTCGCGTCGCGGCCGAGGGCAAGCAGCTGCTCCCCTTCGAACCTCGCAAAGACGCCGCTCTTGCCGGGCCCCTCCTCGATCTGGGCGGCAGCCGGGTCCTTGCCGACGCGCGACCAGGGGCCGACAAGGACCCGCAGCGTGGGCTCGGACTCCGCATCGAAGCCGGGGGAGCGTTCGTCAGCGAAAATTCCTGCCTCGACTCCCGCCCCTGCAAGCGCCTTCCGGGTGTGCTCGCACGGGGCCATCTCTCCCAGGCAATCGATCCTGGTCCGATGGGTGTCACCCTCGAACCCATGCACGAACGGCTCCGGCCAGGAGCCGACCACGGCCGGCACCCGCATCGCGTCGGTCCAGTCGCGGTAGTCCCACCAGATCCTGTCGCCTTCGCGCACCTCGACGTCGGCTGCGCCGACGGGCGACTCGACCCCGTTGACGTAGAAAAACCAGTCGAGGCGCCGGTCGCCCGTCTCTGCCTCGAGCCCCTCGATCGAGGAGACGAAGCGCCCGCCGTAGCGGGTCGCGGTGTCCGCTTCCTCCTCGAGAAAGCGCAGGACCGTCTGCGACTCGGGGATTCCGTCCTCGGTCGCGGAGGCGATTTCAGCCAGCCCGTAGTCCCGGGTGACCCGGAGCTCAGCCGTGCCCTCCTGTTCGGTTCCCTCGCCGAGCCCGCAGCCCACGGCCGCCGCCGCGACTGCGACTGCGAGGACGACCGCGAGCCGGCGCGCCTGGATCACTTCTTCTTGCCTTTCTTGCGGGCTTTCGGCCGGAGCACGGTCTCGCAGCTTCTGCGCGTGACCTTGTCGAACCGGTCGGCGCTCACCAGATCCTGGCCGCCACCGCAGTCCACGGTGTCGCGGTCACCGCCGCGAACCCGGATCGTGTCGTCATCGCCGCGTGCCTTGATCCGGTCCGGGCCCTTGGTCGCCGCAATCGCGTCCTCTCGGTCGGAGCCGAAGATGGCCCGGCCGTGCCGGCCGGCGCAGCGCCTCGGCTTGGTGCTGACGCAGACCCGCAGCTGCTGCGACGGGATCGCATTCGCCCGGGTCCCGACCAGGGTCGTGCTGCTCTGCAGGGTGACGGTGGTCGCGCCGGTGACATCGGTCGGCTGGGTGGCGCCGGTGACCGTGACGCCCGCCGCCGGGGCGGCAACGCCGGTGTCCGAGTACTCGACCACCCTGACGCCGAACGGCTGGCCGGGCCGGACGCGCGCCGGGACCTCCAGCCTCAGCTCGGGAATGGTCGGTTTGCACGCAAACGGCGGGCTCGGATCGCACTCGGGCGCCGGGACCAGCGTCCAGAGGACGTCGTCGCCGCCTCCAAGGAAGACCTGGTCGCCGCCCACCTGCAGGGCGTAATGGTTGACGCGCACCTGCCAGAAATTGCTCGCTTCCGAGCTGATTCCACCGAAGCCGCAGACCCCCAGACCGAACGAGAACTCGTCGGTGACCAGGATCGGGTTCAGGGAGGGAACACTCGCAGCCGCATCGACCACGGCGCCGAGGGCGGTCGGTCCCTGGATCGTCTTCGGTTTGCCCGAGCCACCCGCGCCGCCGAAGAAGCACTTTGCGCTCGGCGAGCTTGGGATGTTGGCGGTGTCGGTGTACTGGCGAACGTCGGCGAGCTCGCGCCCGTCGGCGGTGACGACGCGAATGTCGGCGCCCGTAGTTGCGCTTGCCGAGCCGGGGACGAACAGGATCAGTGTGATCGCGCTGAGCGCGAGAATCGAACGGTTGATGGACATCTGAGCCACCCTTTCCTCGAGGGATTACAAGGCTGGCCGGGGTCAGGTCTCCTGGCTTCCGGGCTGCTGCCGCGCCTTCCCGGGCTCCCTGTGGAGAGCCCAGTGGGTGTTGCGACAGCTCGTCGCCCGGTCACAGTGGCGGGACCGCGCCGGTTTCACACCGGACTTCCCTTGGCCACCGGCCGTATGTGGCTGACCAGTCTACGCTGCCGCGATGGGTCTTGGCGAGCTGATCCGCGACGTACTCCCGCTGGCGCTCGGCGCTGCGGTCAGCCCCCTGCTCCTGACCGCGACCCTGCTCACGCTCTCGAGCAGGGAACGGCCGCTGGCGAAGGCCACCGCCGTGGCCCTGGGCGCAGCGGTGCCGCTGTTGGCGCTCGGCATCGTCGGGATCGTTGCTTTCAGTCACACCGTCGCGGCCGATGGCAGCAGCTCGCACGCGGAGCGGTCCGCCTGGATCGATCTCGCGCTCGGCGCTCTCCTGCTGCTCCTCGGCGTGCGGCAACTGCTGCGGAGGCGAGAGGAAGGACCGGCGCAAGCAACTGATCCCGGCGAGGGCTCCTCCAGCCACGGCCTTGGCCGGTCGGCGTTGCTCGGGTTCGGGATGATGCTGACCAACTTCACCACCGCGATCCTCTACGTCGCGGCGCTGAAGCTGATCGGCCGCGCCGACGTCGGGACCGGCGATCACGTTGTCGCGCTCGCAGTCCTGCTTGTGGTCACGCTGCTGCCGGTCCTGCTGCCGCTTGCCTCCTACGCGATCGCCCCAGGTCCGGCCTCCCGGATCCTCGGTCCCTTCGGTGCCTGGGTCGGCAGGCACAAAGGCACGGTGGGGATCGTCTTCCTGCTGGGGTTTGGCAGCTACCTGCTGATCAAGGGCCTGAGCGGGATTTGAGCCGCAGGGCTCGGCGCGCGCACGCCCGGAACCCAGAAATAGCAACGGGGCGGCCGGGAGAGCCGCCCCGTTACTGGGGATGAGGAGATGAGGGGGTATTCCTCACATCGGCTCACGCAAGAAAAACCTGAGCTCAACATTGGGCTTACGCAGGTGAATTGGACGAACGACCGAGATTCCGCAGGATCGAGCGGGCGGCATTGAAGCCACACATCCCGTGGGCGCCCGGGCCGGGCGGGGTCGCGGCCGAGCAGATGTAGGTGCCCGGGACCCCGGTGGCGTAGGGGTCGAGGGCTAGCCGCGGCCGGATCGTCACCTGGAGCGGCGAGTTGGCGCCGGTGATGATGTCGCCGCCGATGTAGTTCGAGTTGTAGGCCGCGAGCTCGTCCGGGGAGCGGGTGTGGCGGGCAGTGATCCGCTCCCGGGTACCGGGGGCGAAACGCTCGATCTGCTCAAGGATGACGCGCTCCCCGTCACCGTCCCAGCCGGCGGGAACGTGGGCGTAAGCCCAGACCGGGTGCAGCTCGCCCCTGGAGCGACCCGGATCGGCGAGGTACTGCTGGCCGACAAGGACAAGGGGACGCTCGGGCATCTCGCCGCGGTTGATCGCGGCCTCGGCCGCAACCAGCTCCTCGAGCGAGCCGATCGCATGGACCGTCCCGGCCTTGCGGCAGTCCTCGTTGGTCCACGGAACTCCCCCCTCGACCGCCAGGTCGAGCTTGAATGCACCGGGGCCGTGGCGGTAGCGGCGGTAGGCACGCGCGATCCGGGCCGGGAGGCGGTCGCCAGCGAGCTCGGCAACGGCGGCCGGGGCGAGGTCGAGCGCGACGGCGTCGCTGGAGGCGAGCTCGTCGAGCGAGGCCACCCGGGCCCCGGTCTCGATCGTGCCACCGTGCTCGCGCAGGACCGTGGCCAGGGCGTCGGTGATCGCGCGTGAGCCGCCTTTTGCGACCGCCCAGCCGTAGGCATGGCACCCGGCCGTCAGCGCCATCCCTACCGCCGAGCTCATGGGCTGGGTCAGGGGGCTGAAGGCATGGGCGGCAACACCGCCGAACAGCGCTCGGGCCTGCGGCGTCTTCCAGCGCCGGGCCAGGCGGGTCGCCGGGAGCAGGGTGCGCAGCCCGAACCGGGCCAGGGAAAGCGGGTGCTTGGGCAGGTGAATCGCCGGCCGCGCCAGGTCTTCGCTGAAGAGCGGGTCGAACGACCTGGCGATCGGGCCGAACAACCGCGACCAGGCGGGGCCGTCCTCCCCCAGTCCGCGGGCAGTCTCCTCGACTGACTTCAGGAGCACGCCAGCACTGCCGTCATCGAGCGGGTGCGCCAGGTCGACCTCGGGCCAGCGCCACTCGAGCCCGTAGCGCTCGAGCTCGAGCGACCGCAGAAACGGCGAGCCGACCGCCATCGGATGCACGGCGGAACAGTGATCGTGGAGCAGTCCGGGAACGGTGAGCTCGCCGCTGCGGGTCCCGCCGCCGATCTCGCCGGCGGCCTCGAGCACCGTCACCTCCACCCCCTCCCGGGCAAGGGCGACGGCGCAGGCGAGCCCGTTGGGCCCGGAGCCGACGACGATTGCTTTGCTCAAGCGACCGGGGCGCGCTCGCGCGTCTCGCCCGGCCGCGAGCTGACCTCGACCGGGAAGTCGAAGGACTCGTCGAGCCACGGCTGTGCCTTGACCATGTCCGCGACCGCGACCGACCCCTCCTCGACCAGCCCGGTGGCAGCGTCGTAGATCTCATAGCGCTGGTGGCCACGACCCCAGACGGTCGGCTCCGACTCGAGGAAGATCACCCGCACATCGCCGGGCTCGAACCCGCATTGCTCCTGAATCGCGTCGAGCAGTTGCTTGCCGTGGAAGTGCGCGTCGCCGAAGTTCCATCCGTTGACCGCATTCGAGATCAGCTCGCCCTCGCGGGCGCTGTAGGACTCGGGGTCATCGACAGCGTGGCCGACGAGCGCATTCAGGGCGCGGCCGTGCGAGTGCATCGACCGGAACGCGAGCCCCTTGTGGTAAGTGACGTCCTTGAGCTCGGGATCCTCGTAGATCTCCTCGATCTGCTCCCCGGGGAGACGGGCGACCTTCTTCACCTGCGTATCGAGTCGCTGCTCGGCCTCCGAGTCCTTGCGGAACAGCCACTGGGTGGTGGACCAGTTGCC
Organism: uncultured Solirubrobacterales bacterium; assembly: GCA_963770155.1. Classification (GTDB taxonomy): domain Bacteria; phylum Actinomycetota; class Thermoleophilia; order Solirubrobacterales; family 70-9; genus CAVYOE01. The sequence goes on from CAVYOE010000001.1 coordinate 821,575, forward strand.
GGCGTAGTAGCGCATCGACGGCAGGAACGAGAACTTGTCCGGGCGCATGCTGCCGAGGATCGGCAGCACCAGGCAGGAGCCGATCAGGAAGGCGATCAGCAGCGGATCGTCGAGGTTGGAGAGCGGCACCTCTCCGTAGTGACCGAACAGGAAGAGGATTCCGAAGATCATGAACAGGTTCCACTCGAGTGGGACCGCGAGCGGGAACATCGAGGTGATGTTGGTGTGGAAGACGATCATCCCGACGATCGCGATCGTGCGGACGACGTCGTTGTCGACGGTGAGCAGGAGCAGCGGCCAGGTGAATTCCTGAACGGTGCCGAAGTGAGCGATCGCCGCAGACAGTCGCGAAGGCCGCATGTCCTCCGGGTAGTCGCGCCAGAGCCTCTTCTTGAAGGAATCGGAGCGGACCCACGGGGCGTTGCTGACCATCACCGAAACCACGAACGGGAAGTGGTGGTTGAGCTTCGAGGAGGCGGCGCCCCACCAGACCGCGACGAAGATCAGCTGCCACGCCGGGATCCACTGCTCCACCCCGAACATCGCGACGACCAGTATCGGGGCATAGATCTCGGGGCGGGAGCCGAGGAAGGAAACCTTGTCGCGGAGCCCGAGCAGGACCAGCAGGCCGAGCAGGACGGCGATGCCCTCGATCGGCAGGCGGCCGGCCTCGGTCCCCGCGACCGACTCGCCCGAAGCCAACAACAGGAAGACGCCGGTACCCAGGACGCCCGCGTAGAGGAGGTTGTCGACCGGGGTCCGCCTCGAGCCCGCCGTGAACGGGACCTTGTCCGGCCAGGGCGGCAGGCGCATGGTCCCCGGACGCAGCCAGTAGAGGGGGCCCCCGATCGGCGGATTGAAGCGGAAGCTGAGCGGCATCGAACCGGCACCGAGCCCGAGGATCTCCCAGAGCAGGACCCAGACCGCGGCCTTCTGGAAAACGATCGGCTCCGTCCACCAGTCGCCGAGATTGCCGATCCCTCCGAGCCCCGGCGTCAGCGAGATAACCAACATCGCCGCGAGGACGAAGATGACCAGCTTGATCGCGTAGAGGAAGTAGACGAAGGTCGGCGAGCCGAATCCGTTCAGGCCCCAGTCCTGAACCAGCGGCTTGATCCGCGACAGGTGCGGCTTCGCCTTCCACTCATCGACTTCGAATGGCGGCGGTGTCGGTTCGAAGAACCCCATCCTCGGCCTCTCCTCGTTGGCAGCGTTCCTGCCCATTCTTTCTCAACGGCGGGGCCCGTGCACAGAAAAGCCCCGCCGCGGCGGGAATCTCGATCTGAACTCCGTCCTCCCACACAGCTCGGCCCTATCGCCGCCGGCGACAACGCTTTCGTCGGCTGAAGCTTCCGCCGAGTTCGCTAGTTGACCAGCTCGGCCACGTTCACGGTCGAGGGGATTGTTGTCTCGGGCGGGTTCACGATGCAATTGGCGGTGGGCGCCGGGCTCTGCACGCGCCGCCCCCAGACCGAGATCTCATGGTCACCCTTGCTTAGGCCGGCAAAGAGTCCCTGGACGGAGATGTTCAACGGCGCGCCGCTCGCCACATAGATCTCCGCACCGCCGCCAACTGGCGGCTGATCGTCGACACGCAGCTGCATGACGCACACCCCGAGATCAAAATTGCCGACGGTCCCGATCCAGGTCACCTGCAAAACCGAGTTGGCGTCTCCCTTTGTGTATGTGCCCAGGACTGCGACTTCCTGGGGAGTGTCCCCGACGGCGACGCGGCTCTCTGCGGCGGCCCTGGAACGAGGTCCGACCCTGGTTGCCATCGGGAATTGGACCTTTTTTGGCGTGACCGCGTTCTTTCTGAGGTCGGCCTGTCGGATCGTCCGGTTCTGGATGTCCTTGCTTGTGATCAGGCCGCCGGCATAGGCGCCAGCCGTTGTCAGAGCCACTACCAAGGCGATCGAGCTAGCAATTGTCGGGTAATGGCGGATGATCTTTCGCATTGGCTCTCCTGCCAGGGCGGTTCCTGAAACCAGGGGCATATATATCAGGGTCGAGTAGGGCCTCTGAGCGGCGACCGCATATACCGATGAGGGTCGCTGAGCCACCTCTCCCCTTGGTACACATTCGGGACACGCTTTGCCCCGGACAAAATAAAACCCCCGCAATAGCGGGGGTTTCCGAGGCACCGCTACCGGGATTCGAACCCGGGTTTCCGGACTGAGAATCCGGCGTCCTAGTCCCCTAGACGATAGCGGCGCGAAGCGGCGATTCTAACGGGCGGAAACGGAGTCCCCGGTAGTCTTGGACGCCCGCGGCTGTGGCGGAACTGGTAGACGCGCGGCGTTCAGGTCGCCGTGCCCGCAAGGGCGTGGGGGTTCGACTCCCTCCAGCCGCATCTCATCCCCCGCGCATCGGGGACCGCCAGGAGCGCGGTGCGGCCATCCCGTTTTGGCTGCTCCGCTCACGGGTACACAGAGTCCAACTCGGTCGGGCGAGGGAACTCGGTCGGGCGAGGCAAACCGAAATACGACCGAAGCACTGTCGCGCAGAGCGGCCCTAGGGGCTTCCGGTGAAGTAGAGGAGGAGTTGGAATGCCCTATCACGAGTGTCTTGTCTGCGGCCGGGTCTTGACCGCCGAGGTCGGCGACCTCCCCCCGCGCTGCCCGACCTGCCTGCACCAGAACCACCGGGCCGCACGGATGATCCTCACACCGCTGCAGCTGCGCGTCAACGCGGCGGCGGAGGAAGCGCGGCGCTTCCGGCGCGCGGCCGCCTGAGCAACTAGCCGCCCTCTACCAGCTCCTTGAGCCGGGCAAGCCCGGTCTCGATCCCGTTCTCCTGGATGGCTTCGACGTCAATGTCCTTGGCGGCGACCGCAAGCTTCCCCACCTGGCCGATCACCCCGCGGTAGTCGGTCACCGTTTCGTTCTCGACCCTCGTCCCGCCACCGTTCGCTTCGAGCTCGAACCGGGTCCGGACCTTGGCCACCCGCCCGGTGATCTCGACCTCGAGCCTCTCCGGCTCATCGATCTCGAGCACCTCGACCTCGGTCTCGGCGGGCTTCGCCCCGTTCTTGCCGGCCAGGGCGAGCTTCTCCTTGCCCTTGTAGCCCTCGTGCAGGCGGTCGCGGTCGCCGGGGGTCCAGTCGATCCTCCCCTCGAGCCACTTGCTCTGCTTCTCGTTGTCCACCAGCCACTCGAACACCTCGTCTGGCGGCGCAGCGATCTCGATCGATCCCCGACTCTCGATACTCATTGGCTGACGGGCTACCCGCGGCTAAGGCCCGGGAAACCCGTGAGAGAAGCAGGGGATGTCGATCGGGCCGCGGACGAGCGCTGCGGGATTCGTGACCCCGAGATTGGCGCTGAGACAGTAGTTGTAGACCGCCCCGCCGATCTGCAGGAAATCGGACTTCTGCGCCCGCGCCTTGATGTCGCTGCGGGGATAGCTGTGGGGATCAGCCCCCTCGGCCGAACCGGGAGGCGTGTTGGTCAGCGGCGGCGGATCGGTGCCGCCGGGGAAGCTCTTGGGCCCGCCGTCCCAGTAAGTGATCGCGGAACCATCGAACGGAAAGCTTGGGATCGACGGAATCCCCCACCCGGAAAGCACGTCGGGTGAGCGGCCCGGGTAGAGATCGGGCCGGTAGAGGCTCGCCCCGATTGTCCGCGCCTCGACGTCGGCGGTGACGTTCGCGACCTGGTGGTCCCCGTAGGCGACCTGCATCAGAACCTCGTGCGGCGGCGTGTTCGGAAGCGGGTGATCGGTGATGTGGTGCGCGTACCCGTTCGGCTCCCCGCGGTCCCAGAGCATCTGCATCAGCGACAGGATCAGCGGCCGCTCGAGCTCATTCGGATAGTTGTCGTAGAGGCCGAGAGGCGAATCGTCCGGCAGGATCGAACACGCGTCGTCGGGAATGCCCGCCGCGTCGCAGAGCTCGTCGGTGAAGATGCCCTCGGCGTACGGCGCGAAATCCGAGCTGCGCCGCAGCAGGGTCGAGTAGTTCATCCCGGGTACGCCGAGCACCGCGTGGTTGAAGTCGGGCGCAAGCGCGGTCAGCGCGCCACCGAGGATGCCGCCCTGGCTGTTTCCGTCGTAGAAGAGGGCGCTGTTGTCAATCAGGCTGTGCCCGCCGATCTGGAACGCGCTGTTGGTGGCGAAGCCGCTCAGATGACGCATCGCCCGGCCTAGGTACATGAAGTTGACGAACCCCTGCTGGGTCCTGTCCGCCATCTTCGGGAAGTTGTTGACGTCCTGGAGGATGAGGAGGACCGACGCCAGGTCGCCCGTCGAGAACCCGATCCAGTCGGTGGCGCAGAAGATCATGTTGTGCTCGAACGCCATCGACTTGATGTTTCCGGCATCGACCTCTCCCGCCGACCCGAGCAGGCCATGGCCATACAGGGAAATCCGGGCGGGATGCAAGCCATCGGTGACCGCCGATCGCGGAATCTCGCATTGGAAGTTCGCCTGCGTGGTGTTGAGCGGCAACCTGATCGGCTTGTTCGTGGCCGGGTCGATCGTGAACTGCGACAGGGTCGGGCAGCTCGGCAGATTCGTGTAGCAGGGCACGCTCACCGAGCCGAAGACCTCTCGGAAGATGCGCGGGTCCTGAGCCTCGGAGAACTCGTTCACCTGGCTCACCGAGAACGTCGGTGAGATTCCCTGGATCTGGCCGTCCGCCAGGTTGGTGTCGCCGAGCTGGGCGAATGCGTCATCTCTGATGGCGCGGGCACGACCGGTGATGTTCTCGGCGCTCGCCACGGTGAAGTCCCAGGCGAGGTAGAGGTTCATTCGCCTGATCCCGGATTCCTGAAGTGTCGAGAACAACTCCTCCATGTGGGGCCGTCGAGCCTCGATCGGTGCCTGCGGCGTGATCAGCCGATCCCGGTAGATCCGGAACCCCTCGCCCGGGGGGATCAGGTTTCCGTCGTTGTCCCTGAGATCTCTCAGCGCGACGATGTACCGAGCCCCCTCTTCGAAGTTGACGGACGGCCTGATGATCAGGGTCCGGTCCGCCGGGCTGTCGGGATTGGCGTCCACCTCGGCCCAGATCGGGTGGCGTTCTCCGGTATCGGCATTGATCACGACCACCGGCTGGTCGGGATCGTCGTAGCGGCCCATGTCGGTGATCGGGACCGCCCCGGTATTCGCAAGGGCGACCTGGCTGGCGAGTCCCGGGACCTTGGTGATGATCATGTTGCCCGGACTGAAGCCATCCGCCCGGTTGTGCTCGACCGGGATCACGGGGATGCCGAAGCGGTTCTTGGGAGTGGAATTGATGTCGAAGTTGACCCGCCGTCCAGTCTCGCTTCCGGGGTCGGAGACCGTGAAGAAGTCGTTAGGGAACGGATACATGCAGTGCGAGGGGTCGAGCCAGTCGCACCGATCCGCAGCGTTCAGGGCCGGGCCTGGCGCCGTCCCGCCCGGCGGCTCGTCGTCGCCGCCGCCCGGGTCACCGCCACCCGGGTTGCCCCCGCCGGGCGCGCCCCCGGGGGGGCCGCCTGGCTGCCCGCCGGCGAGAGAGCGACAGCTGGCTGCGTCCAGATCGAGGCCGGTCACGTTCACGGCGCTGGCCTTGCCGCCGCCTGCCCGCTTCATCCTCCCGCCGACTGAAACCTCGCGGTCGGTACAGCCGGCAAGGAGCTGGCGCGCGGCCGTCTTCAGCTTCAGGCGGACGACCTTCGCTCCCGCCCTCTTGAATCGCAAAACCTTGGCCTTGGTGATCGCCGGGTTGGGCCCACCCAATGTGCGGCTGCGCCCGATCAGCCTGACCCGCCCGGGCTCATTCACCTCGACCCTGGCCCGCAGTGCGCCTGCGGCCAGGATGCGCTGCTGGCTCGAGCCGAGCAGCGAGATGCTGAGCGGCTTCGGGCCCACGGGCGTCACCGCCGGACCGGCCGCGGGCAGGGCCAGCGCAGTGGCGACACTTGCAGCGAGCAGAGCGGCGAAGCCCGGCAGCGCGCGCCGAGCGCGCGCCGATGCGGCGCCTCTCCTCAGTGGTGCTTCCCCGCGCACTCCGCGAAGCCTAGCGGGTGCCCCTCCCCCGCCGTGGAGGTAGATAATCCGCCGATATGGCCGATATCCACGAAGAGATCGTGGACGCGATGAACGCGCTGCACGGCACCCACCCCGGCTTCCGGGCGGCCCACGCGAAGGGCACCTTCGTGCGCGGCAGCTTCACCGCGGCGCCCGAGGCCGCGAACCTGAGCCGTGCCGCCCATCTTCAGGGAGCGACGGTGCCGGCCACCGCCCGCTTCTCCAACGGCAGCGGTCATCCGGAGGCCGATGACGGCGACCGCCGCGACGGACGCGGCCTCGCGGTCAAGTTCCATCCCGACGAGAAAACGGCCACCGACATCGTCTCGGTCTCGATCCCGGTCTTCTTCGTGCGAACTCCGGAGGACTTCCTCGCCTTTCTCCGCGCCCGCGAGCCTGATCCCGAAACCGGGGAGATGGACATGGACAAGGTCGGCGCGTTCCTGGCCGAGCACCCGGAGACCGCGGCCGCGGTCCAGCTGATCCTGCCGGCGCTGCACCCGCCCCGGAGCTTCGCAACGACCGCGTACAACGGGCTGCACGCCTTCGCCTTCGAGAACGCGGACGACGTCGCCCGCTACGGCCGCTACACCTGGGTCCCGGAGGCTGGAGAAGAGCTCGTTCCCGAGGAAGAGATCGAGTCGCTGGGACGCGACTACCTGCAGGACGAGATCCGCGAGCGGATCTCGTCGGGGGCGGTGAGCTTCACCCTCCGGGTCCAGCTCGCCGGCGACGGAGAGCCCCTCGACGACCCGACAGTGCGCTGGTCGGAGGACGGCGAGACCATCGACCTCGGCCGGCTCGAGCTGACCGAGGTCGACGATCAGGCCGAGAAGCCCGGCGCCCCCATCGTCTTCGACCCCGTCAACGTGATCGACGGGATCGAATGCTCCGAGGACCAGCTCCTCGCTGCGCGGAGCAAGGCCTACTCGGTCTCGGCCGAGCGCCGCGCGGCCGCGGCCTGAGCTCCAGTTGAGACTGGTCGCAGTGGTCCTGGTTGCGGCTGCCGCGGCGGGCATCCTGGTTGCCGCGGATCCGCTGGCCTGGCGCGGTGACGACCACGATCCGGAGGCCGAGTCGACCCAAACCGAGCGCAGCCCGACCCAGGATTTGCCGGCCCCGGACTTGCCCACTTCGCACGCGAAGACCGCTTGCCTGCGGCTGGCGATGCTGGCGGACGAGCTCGCCGAGGCCGGCGGCGGCCCGGTCGCCTTCATCCGGGCCCTCGCCCGGGACGCGGCGGGAATCCGGCCCGGGAATCGAACCCTGATCGACCTGGCGCGCGGCGGTCGCGACCTGATCCCGGGCCGCGGATTCCGCGAGGAGTTCGACGACGGCTCGGCCGGACAGGTGCGGCACTTCGCCGGCGTCGCCCTGGCAACCCTGCTCGGTGGCGGGGAGCAAACGCGCGCAATCTCCGAGCGGCTCCGAGGGGATGCCAGGAACTCACCGGACGGCCTGCTGACCGAGGAGGCGATCGCCTTCACCCGGCGGATCTCCGACGGCGACCTCGAACCCGCCGAGGGCGGCGACTGGATCAGGAGCCGGCTCTGTAGCCCTGGCTAAACGGACTCGTGCGGCGGCAGCTTGCCGTGTCCCGGCGCCCGCAACCCGTCGAGCACGATCGCCAGAAAGCGCCGCCAGCTCATCCCCGGTGCGGTCTCGCCGGCTCGCGCAGCTTGAGTGACGTGGCCGAGGCCGCAGACGATCATTGGCACATCTTCGGTCGCCGCCTCCTTGCGAAGGGTCCCGGACCGCTTCGCCAGCTTGATCAGCTTCTCGCTGTTGGCCCACGTCCCCGAAGCCTCGGCGTGCGTACGCATCAGATCGGGATGCGAGGCCATCACCTGGGAGAGCGCACGGTCATTGGCCTGAAGCTCGACGGAGAAGTGCATGAAATCGCTGAAGGCTTCCCAGGCATCGCCCTCCTCGGCCTCGCGGATAGCCTGCTCGCCCCTCTCAGCGATCCGGGCGAAGCGGACTTCGACCAGGGCATCGATCAGATCCTCCTTGGTCGGGAAGTGCCGGTATACCGTCCCGACGCCGAGCTTCGCCGCTCGCGCGATGTCGTCGATCTGCGCCTCTACTCCGTCCTCCGCAAAGCGCTCGCGCGCGGCCTCGAGCACCGCCTCGCGGTTTCGGCGCGCATCCGCCCGCAGGGCTCGCTTGCCGCTGCCGGCTTTCGCTCGTTTCCTTGTCGCTGTGGCGGGAGCCATCTCTACCTCGTTTTCAAACTTTTCCCAGTGATCGGCACTTTCGGCTTGACAAACGGAATCGCTGTTCCGTATAGTCCTGTAACCGAAACCGGAACTCAGGTTCCGATTATCGCAGACGGCCCAGCGAAACACAAGCAAGGAGAACCATGATGACCACCGCCCAGGAATACGCAGACCGCCGCTGGCAGGCGCTCGCCCTCCTCTGCGCAGCCCAGTTCATCGTGGTCATCGACGCCGCGATCGTCAATGTCGCCCTCCCCTCGATCGGTGAGGCCCTCTCCTTTTCCAAGGAGAACCTCTCCTGGGTCGTCAACGCCTACGTGCTCGTGTTCGGCGGCTTCCTGCTCCTCGGCGGTCGCGCGGCGGACCTGCTCGGGCGGCGGCGCGTGTTCATGACCGGCCTGATCGTGGTCGGCGTCGCCTCCCTCGCCGCAGGATTTGCGACCAACGAGGGCCAGTTGATTGCCGCCCGCGCCGCCCAGGGGCTCGGTGCCGCGATCGTCTCCCCCGCCGCCCTCTCGATCGTCACAACGATTTTCCGCGACGGTGCCGAGCGCAACAAGGCGCTCGGCATCTGGGGTGCAGCCGCCGGCTCGGGCGGCGCCGCCGGCGTCCTCCTCGGAGGCATCCTCACCGACGGGCTCGGCTGGGAGTGGGTCCTGTGGGTGAACGTCCCGGTTGCCCTGATCGCGCTCGCGATCACGCCACGGCTGATCGCGGAGAGCCGCGACCAATCGCAGACCCGCTCCTACGACGTTCTCGGCGCGATCACCGTCACTGCCGCCCTGTCGATCATGGTCTACGCCTTCGTCGACGCGACCGATGCCGGCTGGGGCTCGACCCAGACGATCGGCCTGCTGTCCGCGTCCGCCGTTTTGCTCGCCGTGTTCATCGTCACCGAGCTCCGCTCGAAGGCGCCCCTGATGCCGTTCAGCATCTTCCGGATGCGCACCCTGACCGGCGCCAACGTGGTGGGCCTGTTGGTCGGCGCCTCCCTGTTCTCGATGTTCTTCTTCATCTCCCTCTACATGCAGCAGGTGTTGGGCTACAGCGCGATCAAGGCCGGGCTCTCCTACGTGCCCCTCTCTGTCCTGATCATCGCCTCGGCCGGGATCGGCGGCCAGCTGGTGACCAAGATCGGCTTCAAGCCGGTGCTGGCCGCCGGAATGGCCTTCATCGTCGCCGGGCTGGCGTGGTTCAGCCAGGTCTCGGTTGGCGGCGGGTTCAGCTCGGACGTCTTGTTCCCCTCGATGCTGGCCGCGGTCGGCCTCGGGTTCTCGTTCGTGACGACTACGATCGCCGCCGTTTCCGGGGTCGACGAAAGCGAGGCCGGCCTTGCTAGCGGCCTGATCAACACCTCGCAGCAGATCGGGGGCGCGCTCGGGCTGGCGGTTCTCGCCACCGTCGCCAACTCACGCACCGACGAGGCGATGGCCTCCGGCTCGAATCTGACCAACGCCCTCACCGAGGGTTTCAGGGACGCCTTCCTCGGCGGCGCGGTGATCGCGGCGCTCGGCCTGGTCGCCACCCTGGTGCTGATCCGAGGCCGCGACAGCCGCGCCCATCGCGATATCGAGAACACCGAGCTCGCCGGCGTGGGCGCCTGAGCGGGGCCGCCTCCGTTAGGTTCCTCCTCGACCATCACCATCAAGGAGGATGCGTATGTCTCAGGAGAACGTGGATCTGGTTACGGGCGCCTATGAGGACTTCAACGCCGGCAAGGTGGATGAAGTCGTCGGCCGTCTCGCCGAGGACGTCGCGTGGACCGAGCCCGGCGGCGGCAACTCACCATCCGGGACCTTCAACGGGCCCGACAGCGTCGCCAGCGATGTCTTCGCCAAGGTCGGCGAAAACTTCGATGAGTTCAGCGTCAACGTCGAGAGCGCTGAGGACAAGGGCGACACCGTAGTCGTCAGCTCGCGCTTCAAGGGCAAGTCGAAGAGCGGCAAGGAGCTGGATGCTGGTGCCGAGCAGACCTGGGAGGTCCGCGACGGCAAGATCGCCAGCATGAACAACGAGATGAAGGACACCGACAACTGGGTCGAGGCCTGGAGCTGAACTAGGCGGGGGCTGGAACGCCGCGCCCGGTGCCGTCGTCCTTGCCGCTGGGCTTCCCCCGAGCATCAGCCTGTGCGGTACCCGGGTCGCGCGGCGTCGTCGCGCGCGCCTCGAGCCGGCGCAGCCCCCACGCCATCATCCCGATCAGCGCCAGCGCGATCGCGAGCACGCTGAGGTAGGCAACGAGGATCAGCCAGCCGGGCACATCGTCCTTCTGCTCACGCTGCAGGTTTTTCTTGTCGAGGATGAATTCGCGCGTGAAGCTGGAGGTCGCCGGCGTCTCTGGAGCGGGAATCGCCTCGTCCTTCGGCAGGAAGACGGGAAGACCGACGATGTCGCGGCCGCTGTGCAGGCGCAGGGTGGATTTCCAGGTGCCGTCAACGTGGATCGGCTCGGTGATCCGATAGGTCCCGGGCCCAGTCCGCTCGGGCTCGTGGATTTCGCTGCGCTGTCCTCCCTGCCATGCGGTGACGTTGAACCATCGAGCGTCCTCCGCGGCATCGGGTGGATCGAGCCGAATGGTTCCGTTGACCGTGCGGCCTCCCGGGTCGTCGGCTGAGGTCACCTCGGTCAGCTGGAAACTGGCCTTCGCGCCGTCGCCGTCGGTGGCCGGGATCGCGAACGCCAGCACCCCGACAGCCAGTGCCGCGGCCACGGGAACCGTGGGCCGTGGCATTCGCTCGACACGCTCAACCGACGGAGTGAGACAGCGCCCGATGAATCCGCCGAGCACGCCGCCGGCGACTGCCGCCAGGAAGCCAAGGATGACGGCGTCCGGCAGCAGCGCCGAGTTCCAGGGGGTCACGATCCAGGCCTGGGACCAGGCCCATTCGCCGGCGAGCCCGACAGTCCCGATCGCGACCCCGGAAACCAGGCCGAACGAGACCGGCCGGGTAGCGACCGGCCTGCCGCGCATCCACAGCAGTGCGACCGCCTCGACACAGAGCGCCTCGGTCAGATACAGGGGGAAGGTCGGCACGGTCTGCTCGAAGACCCCGCCGACGGTCACCGCCAACAGCCCGCGCACGGCGAGGAAGAGGACGAGGCTGACCAGGGCGCCACCGGGACCGAAGCGGATCCTGGCGGAGACCAGCGCGAGGCCCGCGGCCAGCATCAACAGGATCGGATGCAGGACCAGAGCGAACTGGGGCACGCTGAAATCGAATTCCGCCTGGAAGGTGGAGACGCCGAGCAGGAAGCCTCCGCAGAGCGCCACTTCGCGAAGCCGCGACCAGGGCCCAGGAGGCCGGCCGGCCTCGCGGCGCAGCTCGTCGGCCTCGACCTGGAGCGCCCAGCCGCCGAGCAGCGAGAGCGCGGCGCCGCCGATCAGCATCAGGTGCGTCGGTCCCCACAGGGTCACGTCCTGGCCGAAGAGCCGGTGCCAGACGTCGTCGAGCGGAAAAGCGAGCAGGGAGACCGCCCCGCAAGCGGCGATCATCAGCGCCCCGACCGGTGCGTGCCACCCAGGGGTGACCTCGATCGAGGTCCGAGTCGGCTCTTTCGCCAGCGCGATCCCGAGCAACCCCGACATGAAGACGCCGAACAGGCCGACGAGGATGAAGTAGTGAGCAGGATTCGCAAGGGGGCCTGCGTCCCGCCCGTCGTCGATGTGGAGCGAGATGTCCCAGTACATGCCGAAGACCGCGACCAGCAGGCTGCCGGTGAGCAGGGTCGCCGAGAGCCCCGCCCACGCGGGAATGTTGGTGCGCTCCTCGATCCCGTCGACGACCCGGCCCAACGCCGGGAAGCGGCCGGCGCGGTAGGCGATCAGCGGAAGCAGGATCGCGGCGGTGACCACGGCCGCCCCGGCGGTGGCGGCGATCACCTCGGAAATCGGGGCGCCGCCGGACGGAGGATCGGCCTGCGCCAGGACCATCAGGCTGCCGGCGGTTCCCGGTCGGGTCCTCGCTTCAGCCGCTCGCGGACCTTCTGCAGCGACCACTCGAACGGCTCGGTCTCGTCGATGAACTCGGAAAGCACGTCAACGAAGCGATGTGGGTCGTCGAGCATCGGCCAGTGGCCGGCGCCTTCGAACTCGACGTAGCGGCTGTTCGGGACCACGGCATGGGTGCGGCGGCCGTGCTCGACCGGGATCACCGGATCGACCGAGCCCCAGATGATCAGGAACGGCATCTGGTCCGCGAGGTAAATCCGGTCCATGGCGCTGACCCGCTGGCCGTCGGGCTCGATCACGCCCTTCATCGTGTGCAGGAACGCATCGCGCGCCCCCTCCTCGACCAGGGAGGCGTAGCCGCGGGCGAACTCGGCCAGGTCGGCGCCCGCCTCGACCCCGAGTCTGGCGGCGAACCGGGCGACCGCCTCCCCCGCCTTCACCGGCCACTCCCGGGCAAGCAGCGGCAGCACCCACTCCGAACCGGGAAGGGTCGCGGCGCGCAGGAGCGGATGGACCTCCCTGCCAAGCCCGCCGGACGCGACCAGCACCAGGCGGTCGACGTACTCCGGGAACAGATACGCGAACTGGAGCGCGATCCCGCCGCCGAACGAGTGCCCGACGACGGTGCCGTTCTCGAAGCCGAGCACCGCCAGCAGATCGCGGACGCCGGCCGCATAGGCGCCCAGCGAATAGTCGCCGCGCGGCTTCGCCGAACGGCCGTGTCCGATCATGTCCGGGGCGATCACCGTGTAGCGCTCGGCCAGCTTCGGCATCACCCCGCGCCACGCCTCCGAGGTCGAGGTGATCCCGTGCAGCAGGACCAGCGGCGGCCCGGTACCGGCCATCTGGTAGCCGACCTCATGGCCATGCAGCTCGACCTGCTCGAACGGGCCGATCTCGGGCACCAGGGCACCTTCCTCGACCTTGGGTTCGAGCGCCCTGCCCTTGTCAGGCGCCGGCGCCTCGGTTGCTGCGTCCTCTGGAGTCATGGCTACTTGATGTGGATGCCCGAGATCGCCCTCGAGATAACGAGGCGCTGGATCTCGGAGGTGCCTTCGAAGATCGTGTAGATCTTCGCGTCGCGGTGCATCCGCTCGACCGGGAACTCACGTGAGTACCCGTTGCCGCCGAGAATCTGGATTGCGCGCTCGGTGACCCAGACCGCGACCTCACCGGCCTTTAGCTTCGACATCGAGCCCTCGGCGTTCTCGAAGTCATGGCCGGCGCGGCCCATCCAGGCTGCGCGCCAGACCAGCAGCCGGGCGGCATCGATCTCCATCTTCATGTTGGCGAGGTCGAAGGCGATCGACTGGTTCTCGATGATCTTGCGGCCGAACGCCTCACGCTCCTTGGCGTACTCGAGCGCGTACTCGTAGGCGGCGCGGGCGATGCCGACGGCCTGCGCCCCGACGGTGGGGCGCGAGAGCTCGAAGGTCTTCATCGCGGCCTGGCCCTTGGAACTGGTCCCCTCCTGGCCTTGGCGAGCCGCTCGTCGAGCTTCTCCTTGCCGCCGAGCAGGCACGAGCCCGGAATGCGGCAGTCGTCGAGGTGGACGTCTGCGGTGTGCGAGGCGCGGATTCCGTGCTTCTTCACCTTTGCGCCCTGCTCGCAGCCCTTCGTTCCGGGCGGGATCACGAAGGCGGCGTGGCCGCGCGAGCCGAGCTCGCGGTCGACGCTGGCGATCACCACGTGGACGTCGGCGATGCCGCCGTTGGTCGCCCAGGCCTTCTGGCCGTTGAGCACCCATTCGTCCTTGCCCTCGTCGTACTTGGCGGTGGTCCGGTAGCCCGAGACGTCAGAGCCGGCGTCGGGCTCCGAGGCGCAGAACGCGGCGACCTTCGGCGTCATCGGGTGTGCCGAAGCACTGCGGGCACCCACTCGAGCAGCTGCTCGGGCGTGCCCGAGCCGTAGATGCCGGCGACCGCGAGGGTGGTGCCGAAGATCGCCATGCCGATTCCGGCGTCGCCCCAGAAGAGCTCCTCGTTCACGATCGGCATGGTGAGCCCCGAGGGGTCGGCCCAGAACTGCGCGATCGCCTCGAAGCCGTAGAGCCCGATCTCCGCGGCCTCCTTCAGGATCGGCCAGGGGAACTCCTCCTTCTCGTCCCACTCTTCGGCCGCCGGGCGAACGGTCTTCTCGGCGAAGCCGTGCGCCCACTCCCGGATGTCCTTCTGGTCCTGTGAGAGCTCCATCGAGAACGGCGACTCGCCGATCTCGATCCCGAGGCCCTCGACCTGCTCGGCGACGTCGCCGCCCGCGGCCTCCTCGGACTTCTCCTTGGTCTTGTCAGCTGTTGCCATGCGTGTCTACGACTCCTGTGAGGTAGGGATCTTGAAGAAGCCCATCAGCCTGCTGGCGAGCATCAGGTCGCCCTCGAGCTTGAGCTTGCCGGTCATGAACAGGGTCGGGCCGGAGGCCTGGTTGGAGGCCAGCTTCAGGAAATTGACCGGGTCGACCTTGATCGTCACGTTGGGGTCGGCTTCGGGTTTCTCGGAAAGCGAGCAAGCACCGTCCTTGAACACGATCTCGTAGTGGTCATACCCGCCTCCCTGATCCTCAGGCTTGTCGAGGATCTTGAAGTGGATGACCGCGTTGGTGTCCTTGGCACCGGCGGGATCGACGTGCTCGGCCATGCGGCCGAAGATCTCGTCGAGGACCTGGGTGCGCATCTCGCTGTTCATCATCTCGGCGAGCTGCTCGTCGGTGACGCCGGACATCAGCGCCACGAAGTTCTCCGGGGTGACGTCCTGAAGCGCCTCGGCGCTGACCTCACCGTTGTCGGTCTCGGCTTGTTCTGCTTTAGCCATGCTCGGCCTCCTGATCGGTGTCTGGTGCGTTCCTACTCACAGTAGCAAAATGCTACCCTAGGTAGCAATGGGCCAAACTACAGGAGCGAGGAGCAAGACGCGAGCGATCGGCAAGGCCGGGCGGGCGGCGAAGCCCCCCGCCCGCAAGCGCGCCGAGCACCTCGGTCCCGAGCGCCGGCGCCCGATGCTGCTCGACGCGGCCCTCGAGCTCTTCCTCGAGCACGGCTACGAGGGCACCTCGATGCAGGCCCTGGCCGACCGCGCCGGGGTGACGAAGCCGGTCGTCTATTCCGCCTTCGAGAGCAAGGACACGCTCTTCCGCGCCCTGCTGGCGCGGGAGGAGGAGCGGATCCTCGCCGAGATCACCGCGGCCTTCGCCGGCACCGACCTGACCGATCCCGAGCGGGCGATGACTGACGGGTTCACCGCCTTCCTGGGCGCGGTCGAGTCCTCCCCCGAGGTCTACCGTTTGATCTTCCTGAATGAGGGCGGCGGCAACGCCGCAATCGCGCGCCGCTTCCAGCGCGGCCGCCAGGCCCAGGTCGAAGCGCTGGCCGAGCTCGCCAAGAGCTGGCTCGCGATCAGCAACGGCGCGCGCGGCGACGACGGCGAGCGCGAGCGAATCGCGCACCTGCTCGGTCACAGCCTGGTCGCTCTGGGAGAGGCCGGCGCGCGGACGCTGCTCCAGGACCGAGAGGGGTGGACTGCCGAGAGCCTCGGCAAGACACTCGGCCGGCTGGCGGCCAGAGGGCAAGCGGCCCTCTGATGCGCGTCCGCGTCGGGGCGGCTTCAGTCGTGCCGGGGGCCGGACTTGGGGGCGAAGATCGCCCCGAGGGCCACACCGGCGGCGGCGAGCGAGAAAACCAGGATCCCCACCATCACCCGGCTCCCCTGGAGCCCGTTGATCAGGGTGACCACGATCACCCCGAACGGCGACAGCAGCGCCAGCGTCTTCAGCGTCGTCCCGAGCACCGGGGCGAGTCTAAACGGAGGTTCCGCATGAGCCAATAGCCCTGGCGCGCCTCCTGCTGGCGCACGCACGCACGCGATCTGGGAGATTCTTGTTCAGGAGAGAGGAGAGATGGAGACAGTGACCACCGCCCGCGGCCTGCGCGCGGTCGGCACCACACTCAAGCGCCCCGACGTCCCCCCGATGTCCTGGATCAGGACGGCCGGAGGTATGGCGGCGCTCTCGATCCAGGCGTTCGCACAGCTGGTCACGCCTGGGCTCTCCTGGCGGCGCGAATTCGTGCGGCAATACATTTTCGCCTTCCGCGCCACCCTGATGCCGGCCACGATCGTCGCGTTCGTGATCGGCTTCTCGACGATCGGGATCCAGGGAGGATCGCTCGCCTCGGCCTTCGGCGCGATCGACCGGATCTCGGCGGTGGCACCGATCGCGTTCCTGCGCGAGCTCGGCCCGCTCCTGACCAGCGCGATCGTCGCCGGAACCCTGGGCAGCACGATCACGGCCGAGATCGGCGCCCGCCAGATCCGTCAGGAGATCGAGGCACTCGAGATCCTCGGGATCAACCCGGTCCGCAACCTGGTCCTGCCGAAGGTACTCGCCGTCACCCTGATGATGCCGGTGCTCAACCTGCTCGCCCTCTGGGCCGGAATCGCCGGGACGCTGGGAGCGGCCGTGGTCCTCTACGGCAGCACCCCGGGCGCCTTCTTCGACTCCCTGCTCACGCTGACCACCTTCATCGATCTCTGGGGAAGCGAGGTGAAGCTGGTCCTCTTCGGCTGGCTGATCGGGATCATCGCCTCGTACAAGGGCCTCACGGTCGGCGGCGGCGCCGAGGGTGTCGGCAAGGCAGTGAACGAGTCGGTGGTCGCGAGCCTCGTCGCGATCGCCATGGTCTCCGTGGTCTACACCCAGCTCTTCCTCGCCTTCTATCCGGAGGCCAACGCGGGTATCTGATGGCCGCTCCTACCCCCGGACCCCAGCGCACCCGCGAGCGCAGCGGCAACGGCCGCCCCCCGGGCGGCCGCTCCGAGCGCGAGGAGCGAGTCCGTGCCGCGATCGAGCAGCCCGGTCATGTACCGGCGGTGGATCCGATCGGCGAGTACGCCGGGTTCTTGTGGAAGGGCCTGCTCGGCATGCGCAAGGTGCCCGACTACGCGGCCGAGGTGCTGCGGCAGACGGCGCTGATCGCGACCGGCTCGATGCTGGTGATCGTCTGGATTTCCTTTCTTGCCGGAGCCACCTGCGGGCTCGAGGGCGCGGCACTTGCCCGCGCGCTCGGCGCCGGGATCGCGGGGCCCCTGTTCAGCGCCTTCTGCACCACTCGCGAGGTGGTCCCGTTCATCTTCGGCTTCATCGTCGCCGCTAAGGTCGGGGGCGGCATCGTCGCCCAGCTCGGCGCGATGCGAGTGAACGAGGAGGTGGACGCGATGGAGGTGATGGGCGTCCCCTCGGTCACCTACCTGGTCAGTACCCGGATGCTGGCAGCGCTGCTGATGCTGCCGATCGCCTACCTCCTCTCCCTCGGCGCCGGCCAGGCTGCAGCCTGGTTGACCTCGTTCGTCCGCTCCGGCGACGTTTCGCAGGGCACCTGGGAGCTCGTCTTCTACACCGCGATCGACCCCGTGGACATCCTCTACTCGGTGATCAAGGGAATCGTGATCACCTTCTTCGTGATCGCGACCGCGCTCTACTTCGGTTACCGGGTCCGCGGAGGGCCGGTTGAGGTCGGCACCGCGACCGCCCAGTCGATGGCGGTCAACCTGATCCTGGTCACGGTCCTGAACATGGTCATGACCTTCATCTTCTGGGGCTTCAACCCGAACCTGCCGATCGCATGAGGTCCCTCGTGCGCAGACTCGTGGATGGGGAGCGCCTGGCCGAGGTAGGGCCCGTGATCGCGAGAGTCACGGCGATCGGCCTGATCGTGGTTGCGGCTGTGGTCATTGCCGTGTTCGCGACCCGGCCGAGGGGCGACTACGAGGTCGAGGCAGTCTTCGACAGCACCCGGGGATTGATCGAGGGGGGCGAGGTGACCGCCGGCTTCCAGCAGGTGGGCTCGGTCAAGGAGATCACCCTCGACGACGAGGACGGCCTCCCCCACGTCGCCATGGAGATCTCCGACGAGGACTTCGTCCTGCACCAGGGCGCCAGCGCCAACATCCGGCTGACTTCGAACGTCGGTGCTGTCAACAGGGTCGTCGACCTGACCGAGGGCGACCCGGAAGCACCTGAGCTCGAAAGCGGCGCTGTCCTCGGCCCGAGCACCACCGACGAACCGGTCGACCTCGACGCCGCCACCTCCACCCTCGACCCGAGAACGCGGAAGGATGCGGGCGCCCTCCTCGCCGGGCTCGAAGCGGCGACTCGCCACCGCGGCCCGGACCTGAACCGGCTGCTCCAGCACAGCTCGCCGGCACTCAACGAGACCGCCAACGCGCTCGAG
The DNA here is from genome assembly GCA_963770155.1 of uncultured Solirubrobacterales bacterium. Lineage (GTDB taxonomy): Bacteria > Actinomycetota > Thermoleophilia > Solirubrobacterales > 70-9 > CAVYOE01. Next base: position 839,957 of record CAVYOE010000001.1, read on the forward strand.
CAGGTGAGCGCCGACGGCGCCGCGCTGCGGTCCCTGGTCCAGAACGGGCGGATCGTGGTCAGCGCCCTGGCCCGCGACCGCAAGGCGCTCGGGACCGCCGCGGAGCGCACCGCAACCCTGCTCGAGATCGCCGGCGCCCGGCAGCAGGAGCTGGCCCGGACCACGAACGCGATTGGCCCGGCGCTCGCGTCCGGTGAGGAGATCCTGGCCAACCTCGACGCCGCGGTCCCCGATCTCCGCGCCCTCGTCCGCGGGACCCGCCCCCTGGTAGACCGCCTCGCGCCGTCAGCCGGCGATCTTGCCGACACGATCAAGGCGTCGGGGCCGGTGCTCGAGGAATCACGGAAGCTGGTTCGCCAGAGCCCGGGCTACGCCAAGCGGACGGTGCCGGTGGTCGAGGCCTCGATCCCGTTGCTCCGCGACTTCGATCCGACGCTCGCGCACCTCAATCCCTTCATGGACCACCTCCGGGTCCGGATTCCGGAGGCGGCCGGGTTCTTCACGCTCGCCGGGGACGCCCAGGCCAACTACGACGTCAACGGGCACATGATCCGGTTCGTCCCGCGGTTCATCCAGCTGCCGCGGAACACGAACCTGATCGGGCCGTCCGAGAACGTGCCCGGCTCGCTGGTGCCGCCGTTCGACCGGACGCCGGGGGTTCTCGAAGGCGACCCGTGGATCGACTACGCCGATAGCTTCATCGGAGGCGGTCAGGCCGTCGGCTCCTACCGCGCGGCCCCGGTCATGCGCGCCCCATGGGACCTGTCCCCTGAGTGGAGGGGGCCGGCGCCGTGAACCCCACCATGGCGAAGCTCTCGGCAGCCGCAAGCGCCTTCCTGATCGCCGCGGCCGTGGTCATCCTCTGGGTCACCTCGCACCCGGGCGCGGGCGCCACCACCGTGAAGGCCGAGTTCGAGGACGCCTTCCCGATCCTGGCCGGGATGAACGTCCGCATGTCCGGGGCGGTGGCGGGCAGCGTGCGAGAGGTCGAGCTCACCGAGGCGGGCACCGCGATGGTCACCCTCTCCCTGAACGAGGGCACCGTGCCCCCCAAGAGCGATGCCAGCGCCGCGATCCGCCAGCAGGACATCACCGGGGACAGCTATGTGTCGCTCTCTCCCGGCGGCGCGGCCGACCCCCTCGACAGCGGGGTGATCCCGGTCGAGCGCACCTTGGTTGCCCCGCGCTTCGATGACCTCCTCAACAGCTTCGGCGAGGAGGAGCGCCAGGCGCTGCGGCTGATCCTGGTGGAGGCCGGCAAGGCGCTGGAACGCAGGGGCGAAGACCTGAACCGAGCCGCGCTCGAGCTCCGCCCGGCGCTCGATGCGACCAACAGGGCGGTGAGCGAGCTGGGCGAACAGAACCACGCGCTCCGTTCTCTGATCGGGGACGCGGAGAACGTGACGGGACAGGTGGCGGAGCGCTCGGCCGCCGGCGGCCGCCTGGTCGATTCCCTCGCCGAGGTGCTCGAGGAGACCGCGGGTCGTTCGCCCGATCTCGATCGCGCCCTCGAACGCCTCCCCGAGACCACATCGCGAACGAAGGTAACGCTAGGGAAGCTGCGCCAGACTGCTGTCGCCGCGACCCCGCTGGCCCGCGCTCTGGGCAAGCACGCACCCCAGCTCGGGGGAAGCGTCGAGAAGCTCGGCCCCTTCCTCGCCGACTCGCGTGCCGCGCTCGACAACTTCGGTCCCACTTTCAGGCTCTCCGGCGAACTGTTCCGCGACGCCCGGCCGACCTTGCAGGTCGCCCCCGATCACGTCCTCACCGCGCCGTTCGAGCTCGCCGGGGGCGTCGACGAGCTCCTGCGCACCCTGCTCGGCAACGAGGACGTGCTCAAGCTCCTGTTCGGAGCCGACGCCTACGGCCAGGCCCCCGGCAACGCCGACGACGTCGGGCTGGGCGCGATCGGGGTCGAGACAGGTGCCCAGCTCGGCTACGAGAACTCCGACCCGGCGCGGAACTTCCTGCGCGCCGTCGTCGTCCCGAGCTGTGAGCTGTTCGGGCGGCCGATCAAGCCGGGCTGCCTCTCGGAGGCCGTCGATCTTCTCTCGAGCCAGCGCGACCGAGACAGGAAGGAAGGGCGGGAGCCTCTGCCACTGCCGGCGATGCCGCAGGCACCCCCGACGATCCTTGACGATGCCGCGGGGTCCCCGCCCCAGGTTGGCGGAATGCCACTGCCGCAGGTGCCGGGCCCGGGAGGCCCGCCGCCGACCCAGGAGACGATCACCTCCCTGCTCGACTTCCTCTTCGGGAGGCCGCCGCGATGAAGGCGCACGGCCGGCTCAACCAGACGGTCTCGCGGACCACCTCCCGCCTCGCGAAGCATCCGGTCGCGCTCGGACTGGCGGTCACGGTGATCGGCGGCCTGATGGCCTACATCGCCTGGATCTCCGTCAACGGGCCGCCCTTCCAGGACCGCTACCGGCTCGAGGCGGTCGTCTCCGCGGACTCCCCGGTGCTGAAGGCGGGCGCCCAGGTGCGCGAAGCCGGCAAGCTCGCCGGCACGATCACCGAGGTCGAGCCGGCGACCGCCACCACTCGCGACGGCCGCCCGGTGCAGGCGGTGCGCCTCTCGATGGAGCTGCGCCCGGAGTTCGCCCCGGTCGGTCGCGACGCGACGGCCAACGTGCGGGTCCGCTCGATCGTCTATCTCACCTACCTGGAGATCAACCCGGGCAACCGCGACGACCCGATCCCCGAGGGCGGAGAGATCCCGCTCGCCCAGACTGGATCGGGCGTCGACCTGCTCGAGGTCGTACAGCTGTTCGACCAGCGCACGCGCAAGCTCCTGCGCCGCTCCCTCGTCAACACCGGCCAGGGCCTCGCCGGACGCGGGAGCGAGCTGAACGCGTCGCTCGGCGATCTCGACCGCACCCTCGAGCTCGGCTCCTCCCAGCTGCAGGCCTTGACTCGCGATCCGGAGGCGGTCGGCGGCGGTCTCGAGGGCGCCGCTCGGGTCACCCGGGGCTTGCGCGGCGAGCGGCCCGACGACGTCTCGGCCCTGATCGGTTCCGGTGACGCGTCTCTCGGTGCGATCGCAGCGCAGAGCGATCCGCTCGGCCGGTCGCTTCAGCTGCTCCGCCCGTTCGAGGACGAGCTGCTTCAGAGCGCGCCACTCCTCGACCCCGTCCTCGACGACGTCACTGCTCTGGCGAAGACGGTGCGGCCAGTCACCGGCAAGCTGGCCGCCGGCGTACCGCAACTGGACCGGCTGCTCAGCGGCGGCGACCTCGTCCGTGCCGAGAGCCGGCGCCTGGCCGACCTGCTCGGTCCCTTCCTCGCCCTGCAAGGACCGATCTTCCACAACCTCTACACCCCGGTGGCGTCGATCGATCCGATCCTCGCCTCGCTCGACCGGATCGTCGCGACGGTCGACCCCTACCAGGAGGACATCAGCCGGGCCGCCCAGGGCGTCGTCAGCGCCACCACCCTCCCCTATCCCGAGGGTCAGACCGCCCCGAACAACGGAGCTCTGCGCTTCATCCCGGTGCTCAGCTGTCACCGGGCGCGAGATCCCTACCCGGAGCCCGGCGAGGCTCCCCATAACTCGGCCGAATGCTAGGCGGCCGGCGAAACCTGATGCGTGGGCGGAGCGTCCCCACCTTCCAGAGCCACGCGGGCAGGCGGGTGCTGGGCGCCGCGGTGATTCTGGCGGCCGTGCTCCTGGTCGCGATCGCGGTCGTGCGGCCGAACCCGCTCAAGCAGACCCAGACCTTCTGGGCCGAGTTCGAGAGCGTCCAGGGGCTCGGCAGCATCGACCGCGACATCCGGGTCGGCGGCGTCAACGTCGGGGAGATCGGCGACGTCGAGCGGGAGGGTGACGACGCCCGGGTCGAGCTGGTCCTGGAGGACGATCCCGAGGTCGAGGTGCATGCGGACGCGCATGCGGACCTGCGGCCGCACACCCTGTTCGAGGGCACGGCCTTCATCGACCTCTCGCTCGGCAGCCCCAGCGCGCCGCGGCTGGAAGAGGACGGCGTCATCCCCCGCGAGCGAACCACCGTCTACGTCTCGCTCGACGAGGCACTTCGCATCCTCCGCAAGCCGACCCGCGAGGCGATCCGCAGCACGATCAAGAGCGGCGCGAAGACGCTGCGCGGCCGGGGCGTCACCGGACTGCAGCGGACCCTGCGCAACTCGCCGGCCCTGACGCGTGACCTGGCCCCCGCCGCGCGCGCACTCAACGGGCCCGGTGGCTACGAGCTCGCCGGGGCGGTGAAGGGATTCGCGGACACCGTCAAGGCCGTTGCCACCGAAGAGGAGGACCTGGTCCCACTTGCCCGGCATGCCAACACGACGCTGGCGGCGCTCTCGACCGATGCGGGTGAGCCGCTCGACCGCACCCTGGTCGAGCTGCCCGGTGCGCTCGAAGAGCTGCAGCGGGGCGGTCCCGACCTCGCCCTGGTCGCCGAGCGGCTCCGCACCGTCGCCGACAACGCCCGCCCGGCGCTGCCGGACCTGACCGTCGCGGTCCGGGACCTGGCCCCGATTCTCGAGGCGGCACCTCCGGTGCTGCGGCGAACCGGGCCGATGCTGCGACAGCTGCGTCTGATCTTTGCGCGGGTTGCCGACGCGGCGCCCTCGCTGCGCGAGATCACGCTTGCGCTGACCCCGGGCACCGAGACCCTGGCGCATTCCGCGCTCCCCTACCTCGGGCGGGACTCCCGGCTCGGTCTCCCGACCTACGTGCAGCTGTTCTCCGCTTTCAGCGCCGCGACCGGCGCCTTCCGGGGCTACCAGACCGAAGCGCAGAACCCGCTCGGCGCCGGGCACTTCATCCGGCTGAGCGCCTACTTCGATCCCGCCGGAACCGCCGGCATGACGATCCCGGGCTGCGAACTGATCGCCGAGGTCGACCCGAACGCCGCCGCCCAACTCGAGTCCCTGGGGCTGTGCCAGCCATGAGCAAGCTGAGAAAGCTCCTCGACTTCGTCAACCCGCGCATGAAGGCCGGACGCATCCCGCTCGGCCGCACCGCGATCGTGGTCCAGCTCGTCGGGGCCCTCATCTTCCTCGGGTACACGTTCGCGAAGAAGGACATCGGGATCCCGTTCACCTCGAGTGACAGCTACGAGGTCCAGGTCCTTTTCCCCGACGCGAAGGGCCTCGATCCGCTAGACGGACCGGCGGCCGCGGTGGCCGGCAGCCCGCTCGGCGAGGTGACCGAGGTCGAATTCGTCGACGGCCGCGCCCTGGCGACGCTCGAGCTCGATGCGCAGGCCGAGGGCAAGATCTTTGCCGACGCCACTGCCTCGCTGCGGCCGGCGAGCGCGCTTCAGAACCTGCTGGTCAACATCGATCCGGGAACGCCCGAAGCGGGTCGCCTGCCCGAGGGCCGGCCTATCCAGCCGGAGAACACCGACGCCTTCGTCTCGATAGACGAGCTCACCTCGGCCTTCGACGCCGACACCCAGGCCTATATGCAGATCCTGATCACCGAGGCGGAACTGGCCCTGCGCGGGCGCTCCACTCCACTTCGCCGCTCCCTCGGTGAGCTCGGCGAGCTGGTCGAGGGCTCACGGCCCCTCGCGCGCACGCTTGCCGAGCGGCGGCGCCTGCTCACCCGGCTGGTCGGCAACCTCGACGTCGTCTTCGGCGCCCTGGCCAAGCGGGGCGACCAGCTCGGCACCGTGATCGATTCCGGCAGCCGAACTCTTGCCGTGACCGCGTCACGGAGCTTCGAGCTGGAAGCAGCGGCTCGCGACCTCGCCCCCCTGCTGGCCGAGGCGCGGCGCTCGCTAGGCGCCACGCGACGGCTGACCGCCCCTCTGCTCCCTGCGCTGGACGAGCTTGCCCCCGCCTCGCGCACTCTGCCCGAGGCCGCCGAGCAGCTGCGCGCGTTCGTGCCCCCCACCGAGCACTTCCTCGATCAGGTCGACACGCTCAGCCGTGAAGGAGCGATCCCGGTGCAGCTGCTGCTCTCGGGGACGGAGAACCTGTCGGCGAAGGCAAGAGAGCTGATTCCAGTCGCCCACGACCTCAGCTACCGCGCGGCTCTGCTGGACAAGTACAAGACCGGTGCCGCTCAGTTCGCGGACACGTACAGCGGCGTGTTCTCGATCAACGACGGCGGCGGCCCCTACGGGCAGGTGAGCGTCTTGAAGTCAGAGCCGCCGCGGCCGGGGAATTTCGGGATGGGCAGCGAGGACGCCCACTCCCGAGGCGGAGGGCCCTCGCGCATGGACAAGCTCCTGGCAAAGGCGCTGGAGCTGATGTGCGCGAGCGGGACGCAGCACAGCCCGCCGAATCCCTACGCGTGCGCGCTCCGCTTCTCGGTCCCCGGCCTACCGCCGCAACCGCTCACCGCCGACGCGGGAGCCGGAGGCTAGATGGATCACAGAATTCCCACCATCGGACTGGTGTTGAGCGTGATCGGCGCGATCGCCGGCGTGATCACCTTCATCTACCTGAACGAAGCGTTCAAGGGGCCGAGCGTCACCGGCGTCGTCTCCGATCCCTACGAGCTCACCGCCACCTTCGATGACGTCGAGAAGCTCCCGACCAAGACCGATGTGCTCAGCAAGGGAGTCGCGGTCGGCAAGGTGAGCCGGGTCGACTTCAACCGTGGCTCCGGGGCCGAACCGGTCAGCGGGACGGTCACCTTCACCGTCGACGAGGAGTTCCAGCCGATCTACCGCGACGCCACTGCGCGGGTCGGCGAGCGGACGATCATCGGAGATGCCTTCCTCGATCTCGACCGCGGCAATCCTGAGGCGGGCGAGCTGGAAAGCGGCGGCGGCGTAACAGCGCTCGCCAGCGTCGACTTCGACGAGGCACTCGACTTCCTCGACAAGCGCGGCCGAAAGCGGCTGCGTTCGGTCCTGGACACGGTGGCCGAGGGTGCGAGCACGGAGGGCAACGGGGCGCGGCTCAACGGCACCATCGGCGGGATCTCGCGGACGGTCAACGGCCTCAACTCGGTGGTGACCGCCCTCGAAGGCCAGGAGAACGACCTGGCGGCGCTCTCGCGCGACGCCAGCACCGTCTTGGCCGAGCTCGGCAGCCGGGAGGAGGCGCTGCGCACGATCGTCGGCTCGGGTCGTCGCACACTCGACGGGCTCGCGACCAACACCGCCTCGACGCAGCAGGGGCTGAAGGCGCTCCCGGGTCTGCTCGACTCCGGTCAGGCCGCCCTGGAGCGGGCCCAGCCCTTGCTGGTCGAGGCACGACCGCTGGTCGCCGACCTGCGCGCGGTCGCCCCCGACCTGAAGCCGGTGCTGGGCCGGCTCGGGCCGCTTGCCGAAGACACCGCCGTCTCGATCGAAGGCCTGCCGCGTTTCCGCCGCGGGATCGCACCGTTGATCAACACGACACGAAAGTCGCTCGCCCTGGCAACGCCCGTGATCGACCGCCTACAGCCGGCTGTGCGCAACCTGGTGCCGCTGCTTCGCTATCTGGCGCCCCGGTCCAACGGGGTCGCCTCGTTTTTCAGCACTCTTTCCAGCGTCACTGCCCATGGCGACGACCGAGGCCGCTGGGTCCGCTTCAACATGAACATCGTCCCGCCGGAGGCGCTGGGTCAGACCGCACCAGGCGTTTGCGCACCCGAGGACGACATCCCCGCGGTCAACCTCGGCGTCTGCTCGAACGCCTACCCGAAGCCCGACGACGCGCTTGATCCGGAGCCCTACTTGCCGGGAGAGCACGAGCGGCTGCTGCCCTGGGATCCGCCACCGCGGCCCTAGGGCTCCCCGACTGCCCAGCACCACTGCTGCCCAGCACCCCCTTTCACCGCTATTGGCATTCCGCCAATAGCGGTGGTACTCTCCTCTCATGAGCAGCGACTGCATGCTCGGCCCAGAGACCGTTTCCTGGCGGGTCAACCGCGAGGGCACCTTGATGGCGGGCGGCGGACGGGCCCTGCTGCTCCAGGTGGGTCACCCCCTTGTCGCGGCGGGCGTCGCCCAGCACTCCAACTACGCCGCCGAACCGTGGCAGCGCCTCTACCGGACCATGGACACGATGCTGAAGATTGCCTTCGGCGATCGCGAGACCTCGGAGGAGGCTTCGCGCCGCTTGATCCGGCGGCACGGTCCGGTCAAGGGGACCGCGGAAGACGGGAGGCCCTACGACGCAACCGACAACGACCTGCTGATCTGGGTCTGGGCGACCCTGGTCGACACCTCGGTCCAGGTCCACGGACTGGTGTTCGAGCCGCTCGGCGATGACGAGTGTGAGCGATTCCTGGTCGAGCAGCACCGGGTCGCCCACGCTTGCGGCGTTGAAGAAGGCACCTGCCCGGCCACCTGGCCGGGGTTCAAGTCCTACTTCGACAGGGTGATCGCCGAGGAGCTCCGCATCACCGACGGCGCCCGCGACGTCGCCGCGTCGATCAGCGATCCCCGCATGCTGCCGCGCCCGCTCGGCGGCTATGCGGCAAAGACCGGCGATGCGCTCACGGCCGGGCTGCTTCCGCCGCCGGTACGCGAGGCCTACGGGCTGCGTTGGGACGGCGAGGTCGAGCGGCGCTACCGGCGCGCGATCCGCAACCTGCGCGTCGCCGCGCGCCTCACCCCCGGGCCGCTGCGGCGAATCGGCGCCACCATCCTCTCGCGGCCCGAGCGCAGCAAGCGCGCGCCCGCCGCGGCCGGCGCTCCCACGACCTCGGCGTGAGCTCCGCAACCAGAACCAGGCTCGAGCCCGACGTCCGGCGCGAGCAGATACTCGAAGTGGCGCAGCAGATGTTCAGCGAGCGCAACTACGCGGCCGTCTCGATGAGCCAGATCGCCGCCGAGGCCGGGGTCGCGCGCGGCTTGCTCCACCATCACTTCGGCTCGAAACGGGACCTGTACCTCGAGGTCGTCAAACGGCTGGTACGGACGCCTCCCCCACGGCCTCCCAATCCGGACGCGGTCGAGGGGCGGACCCGCGAGGAGGTGCTGGCCGAAGGGGTCGAGCTCTGGCTCGAGACGATGGAGCAGAACCGCGGCACCGCGCTGGCGGCTCTCGGAGCCGAGGGCTTCGGACGCGACCCTGAGCTCGAGCGCATCCTCGAACGCGCCCGGGAGGCGACCGCGAAGCAGGTCCTGCGGCTCGCCGGGCTCGACGAGCGGGAGAGCAAGGATCCCGAATTGCGCGCGGTGGTCCGCGCCTACGCCGGGCTCGCGGAGAGCGCCACCCGGGAGTGGCTGGGCCGCCGGCGGCTCACCCGGGAACAGACACGGACCCTGCTCACCGACACCCTCCTGACCATGCTCGACGACGTGCTGCCGAAGCTGCGCGCCGGCTAGTTCGGCTTCTTCTTCTTTTTCTTCTTCGGCTCCGGAGCCCCGCCGGGCATCAGGTCGGCGACTTTGCCGAGCCGGCTGACCAGCCCCTCGAGCGGCTCGACGATCTCGACTGCGCGCTTGATCGTCGGCTCCACCGCTTGTGCCTGCTCCACCACGCCGGCGGCGCTGTCCTGCATCTTGGCTGCCTCATCGAGCATCTCCTTGCCGCGCGAGTCGATATCGGCGGCGCGGGAGAGCACCTCCTGGGCGCGCGCATCGACGCTCTCGAGCAGCTCCAGGGCGCGGTCGGCGCGGGCTTCGAGCCGCTCGAGCACGTCGAGGCTCTGGGTCGCGAGGCGGCGGAACTCCCGCAGCTCGGTGCGCGCCGACGCGAGTTGGTTGACGATCTCCTCGCTGCGCTCGCCGACTCGCGACACGCCGCGCTCGAGCGCCCGCACCAGCCGGCCGGGGATCTCGAACGGGGCGGTGATCACACCCATGAGCGCGATCGTAACCGCTCCGGCGCTGGCGCCCAGAGCCCGCTGCAGCCCCGAATCGCCCGCAATTTCCGGGCTTGACAGCCTCGCGGCAGCGTTTACCGGACACCCCGCCGTGGGTATTGCTACGGTAGCGTAGCTACGGTCGCGTAGGAAGCATCCCCAACCCAACTGAGGTCAATGCCGAGCATCGCAGCAGCCAGCACCGCCGCTGAGACCGCCCCCGCGGGCGGCGCCGCCACCGGCGAGGTGATCGGCATGACCGTCGGCCTCGCCGTCGCCTTCGGCGCGCTGGTTGTCCTCGGGGAGGCGCACCGCCGCGGCAAGCGGACGCCGCTCGGGATGCTTGCCGCCTTCTCCGAACGGGTCTCGGGGTTGCCCGCGTGGGCGGCGATTCCGCTGGCCGTCTCCGCGGTCGCACTTCCTGGCGCCCTCTTCGGCTACATGTGGGATGCCTCGTGGCACATCGACCGCGGCCGCGACGAGGGGCCCCTCGCCAACCCCTCCCACTACTTCATCCTCGCCGGCCTCTACGGCGTGATCGCTGCGGGTTACCTCTCAACGGTGCTGCCAAAGCCCGGCGAGCGGCCCGGGCGCTCCGCGATCCGGCTCGGACCGACCATGCAGGTGCCCCTCGGCGGCGCCCTGATCGGCTTCGCCGGGCTCTTTGCCTTCGCCGGCTTTCCCCTCGACGACGTCTGGCACCGCCTCTTCGGCCAGGACGTGACCCTGTGGGGGCCGACTCATCTGATCATGCTCGGGGGCGGCATGCTCACCCTGATCGGCGTCGCAATCCTGTTCGAGGACGGAGTCGCGAATCCATCGCGACGCGCACCTGCGCGCGACAACGTCAACTCGGGAAACGGCAGCCTCGACCGCCGTCCCTTGGCGCGCCTTGCGGACCTCCTCCCCACCCTCCCGCTGAAGCCGACCCGAATGTTGATCGCCGGTGGCTTCCTCGCCGGGTTCAGCATCTTCCAGGGTGAATTCGACTTCGGGGTTCCGCAATTCGAGCTCGTCCTGCAACCGCTGCAAATCGCCGTCTCCGCCGCGATTGCGCTGGTCGCGGCGCGGGTCGCGATCGGCCCCGGGGCGGCCCTCGGGGCAGTCGCCTTTTACCTGGTCATCCGCGGCGCGATCTCGCTTCTGGTCGGCCCGGTGATGGGTGAGACAACCCCCGCTTTCCCGCTCTACCTGCCCGAGGCGATCTGCGTTGAGGTCCTCGCGCTCCTGCTGCTCCGCGACGGAGCGCCGCTCGGCTTCCGCAGCCCGCTGGCGCTGGGCGCCGCCTCAGGCCTCGCGATCGGAACGATCGGCTTCGCCGGTGAGTGGCCGTGGATCAATGCCGTGATGCCGATCGGCTGGGGCGAGAACCTGCTTCCCGAGGGGCCGGTTGTCGCGGCGATCGGGGGCGTCGCCGGCGGCATGATCGGGGCCCTGCTCGGGCTGGGACTACGGCGCGAGCTGCCGCGGCCGCGTGCCGCGGCGGGCGTGTTTGCCGGGTCGCTCGCGGCGGTCATGGGGTGTTTCGCCTTCGGCCTCGCCGACTCCAACCCCGGTGGCAGCGCGCAAGTGACGCTCACGGAGGTGACGCCCCCGCCGAACCGCGAGGTCCTTGCCACCGTCCGCTTCGAGCCGGCCGAGGTGACAGAGGGCGCCAACTGGGTTCGCGGGATCGCCTGGCAGGGCGGCGCGCTCGGTCAACTTCGAGCTCGACCGCCTCGCGCCAGGCGTCTACCGCACGCCCCAACCCTTGCCGGTCCACGGCAGCTGGAAGGCCGGATTCCGGGTCCAGAACGGGCACTCGGTGATCGGCACGGAGCTCTACGCACCGGCTGACGAGGCGATCCCGCTGCCCGGGGTCCCGGCGTCTGCCAGCTTCACCCGTCCGCTGCGGCCGGACCGCGAGATTCTCCAGCGCGAGAAGAAGGACGACGTCGCCCCCTGGCTCTGGTTCACGGCGTCCATTGCGGTCCTCTTCCTCTTCTTCGGGTTCTTCGCGCTGCTTGGTTGGGCGCTGAACCGGTACTCGAACGGCGCCGGCGAACGACAGGCTCCCCCGCCCCGGGCTCCCAGGCTGGCCGGCCCACGACCGCCCGCAGTCAGGACCGGCTGAGACGATGGCTCGCTACGAGATCAAGGACAAGCACGTGCTCGTCACCGGCGCTGCCCATGGGATCGGGCTGGAGTCGGCCAAGCGCCTCCTGTATCGCGGTGCCTACGTTTCGCTGATCGACCGCGATGCCGAGGGCGTCGAGCGGGCCGCGGCCGAGATCGGCGGTGGCAATCTGCCGGCGGAGCCGTTCGTCGCCGACGTCAGCCGACGCGACTCGATCGCAACGGCGATCACCGCCGCCCGCGAGCGCTTCGGGCCCGTGGACGTCGCGATCGCGAATGCCGGAATCAGCGGCACGCCGACGCCGTCGACCCAGCTCAGCCACGAGGAGTTCGAGCGGGTGATCGAGATCAACCTGCTCGGTGTGTGGCGGACCCTGCACGCCGTCCTCCCCGACGTGATCGAGCGCAAGGGCTACCTGCTGCCGATCGCCTCCCTGGCGGCTGCGGTGCCTACGCCCCTGATCGCCGCCTATGGCGCCAGCAAGGCCGGGGTCCACTCGCTCGGGCGGACGCTTCGCTTCGAGCTCGCTCACACCGGTGCCAAGGTCGGCATCGCGTACTTCTCCGTGATCGACACCAACATGACGACCGAGGCGTACGCGCAGCCTGTCGTCGAGCGCTCGCTCAAATCGATCCCGGGAGGCCTGAGCAAGCCGGTCCCGGTTCAGGCCGCCGTCGCCGCGATCGCGCGCGGCGTCGAGAGGCGCGCAAAGCGGGTCTGCATCCCCCGCTGGGTCAGTCCGGTCGTCTCCCTCGCCGGCCTCGGTGGCTGGGTCGAGGCGCTGGCGGCACGCGATCCACGCTTCGTCCGCAACCTGAAGCGGACGATCGAGGAAACGCGAGCCGCCACCGACGAGCCCCAGGTGGAGACCGAGGAGGTCGCGCCGTGAGCACCGGCAATGGAAAGGTCACGGCCCGGGCCCGTGCCGAGAGCAACGGCGCACGCGAGGCGCCCGACCACGAGATCGCGATCATCGGCGCCGGTCTCAGCGGGGTCGGCATGGGGGCCGCGCTTCGCCACGCCGGGTTCGAGGACTTTGTCATCTTCGAGCGCGCCGACGACGTCGGCGGCACCTGGCGCGACAACACCTACCCCGGGATCGGCGTCGACATCCCGGTCTTCTCCTACCAGTTCTCCTACGACCTGAAGCCCGACTGGTCCCGCCTCTTCCCCAAGGGCGCCGAGGTGAAGAGCTATGTCGACGACTACGTCGACAAGTACGAGATCCGGCCCCACATCCGCTTCAACAGCGAGGTCCGCTCCCGCACCTGGGACGAAGATCACCACCTGTGGCGGCTGGACGTCGCCGGCGAGGAGGTGACCGCGCGTCACGTGATCAGCGCCATCGGTCCCTTTGTCGACCCGAAGCCGCACGGGATCGTCGGCGTCGACGACTTCGAGGGCAAGGTGATCCACTCCGCCCGCTGGGACCACGACTACGACCTGACCGGCAAGCGGGTGGCGATCGTCGGCACCGGCGCCAGTGCGGTCCAGATCATCCCCTCGATTGCCCGACAGGTCGAGCGGCTTGACGTCTACCAGCGGACCCCGATCTGGATCTCGCCGAAGCCCGACCCGAAGATCCCGTCGCTGGCACAGAAGCTGTTCGCGCGGCTCCCCTTCACCGAGCGGATCGCCCGCGCGGTGGCAAGCGGGATCACCGAGTTCATCGTCATCACCCTGCCGCTCAACTACGGCCGCTGGCCGCTGGTCGCGCGCCTGGTCGAAGGGCGACTGAAGGCGTTCATCAAGCAGCAGGTCAAGGACCCGGAGCTGCAGCGCAAGCTGACGCCGCAGTACGGCCTCGGCTGCAAGCGGCCCTCGATCTCCAACCGCTACCTGAAGACGTTCAACCGGGACAACGTCGAGCTCGTCACCGAGTCGATCAAGCGGGTGACTTCCGCTGGCATTGAGACCCTCGACGGCACCGAGCGCGAGGTTGACGTGCTCATCCTCGCCACCGGGTTCCGACTCTCGTTCGACCCGGAAAACTTCCGGCGCACTCCGGTGCGAGGCCGCGACGGCTTCGACCTCGCCACCCATTACGTCGAGAACCGGCTGCGCGCCTACGAGAGCATCAGCATGCCGGGCCTCCCCAACCACTTCATGATCTTCGGGCCCTACGGCTGGACCGGCGCCTCCTGGCACGTGCTGGTTCAGACGGCCGCGGCCCACATCACCCGGGTCCTGGGCGAGTGCCGCCGTCGCGGTGCGACCGCCGTCGAGGTCAGCCGGCAGGCGACGGACCGCTTCCACGCAGAGATCATGCAGAACACGACGAACTCGGTCTGGACGACCGGCCCCTGCGGCAACGCCAACAGCTACTACTTCGACCACCACGGCGACTTCCCCTATTTAAGGCCGACGTCGGGACGACAGGCGGCGCGCGCCGCCCGCAGCTTCCCGCTCGACGACTACAACTTCGGCAGCCTTACGCCGGGCACCGAGCCCGCCGGGGAGCCCGAGTCCGAGGAGGTGGCGGCGTGACCGCCAAGCGCGTACGCCGCGCCGCAAAGACCGCCTCGCGGACCGCCGTCAAGTCCTCGCGGAGCGCAGCCCGGACCGCGGCGAGGCGGCACAAAAACGGCGCGAGCTCGAGCACCTCGAAGCGCTACGCGCCGCGGATGCCGCCCGAGGAGCGCCGGCAGCAGCTCCTTGACGCGACCCTGAAGCTGATCGTCGAAAAGGGCTACGAGGGCGTCACCATGGAGGGCGTCGCGCGCGAGGCCGGGGTGACCAAGCCGGTCGTCTACGACCTGTTCGGGGGCCTCGCCGACCTGCTCGAGGCGCTGCTTGCCCGCGAGGAAGAGCGGGCCCTGGTCCAGATCGCCGAGCTTCTTCCCGAGCCCGAGAAGGGCGCCGATCCCGAGAGCGTGCTGATCGACGGCCTGCGGGCCTTCCTCGGCTCAGTCGAGGCCCGGCCCGACGCCTGGCGTCTCATCCTCACCCCACCCGAGGCGATGCCCGGCCGGGTCCGCAAGGTGGTGGAGCGCGAACGTAGCCAGATCGCAATACAGCTCGAATCGACGGTTCGCTGGGGCCTCGACAAGCTGACCACCGAGATCGAGGACTCCGAGCTGCTCGCGGAAACGATCATCACCCTGGTCGAGAGCGGCGCCCGCCAGCACCTCGACGATCCCGAGAACTACCCGACCGAGCGCCTGGTCGAGTTCACGAAGAGCCTCCTGGCCAGCGTCAGGCGCTAGCGAGCTGCCCGCGGTCGCGGCGCCGGGCGAGCCAGGCGACCGGCGGCACCAACAGCCGCTGTACGACCTGCGGTGGCGAAGTCGTGACCGTCACGTCGCGGTAGCGCTCGGCAAAGTCCGCCAGGTCGAGGACGGCACCGAGCCCGGTCGGCCGTCCCTTTGCGTTGTACTTGCCGGCACGGGCCAGCGCGGACGAGTCTTCGAAGAACCCCTGCATCGTCTTGCCGGGATCGATCTCGCAGCGGAATCGCGCCTCCGAGGTGGTCCTGTTCTCGAACTTGTGGCGGACACCCGCCGGGACCGTGACCCGGTCCCCGGGACCCGCGGTCTGCTCGGCGCCGTCAGCGGTGAACGTGAACTCCCCCTCGATGATCTCGAAGCGCTCCTCGATTCCGGGATGCAGGTGCTCGGGCGTCGCGGCCCCTGGTTCGGCCCAGAGATTGACGATCAGCACCTCGCCCTCCCACTCGAACTCGTAGGAGCAGCGCAGGACAGGGTCCGTGACCCGCTGCGCGGGGGTCATGCGGCGACCTCGGCGTCGGCGCCCTCGGAGCTCTTGCCCGCTCCGCTCTCGGCCGCCCCCTCGAGATGCTCTGCGCGGGTGCAGAAGCCGCCCTCGACATAGTCCTGCGACTGGATCCCGAGCGCCCAGTTGAAGCGGGCCCGGAAATTCTCGATCGCGGCCGCGAAAGTGAGCTCGACGATGACGTCGTCCTCGAAGCGGTAGCGGAGCCGTTCGAACAGCTCGTCGGAGACCTCGACCGGAGTCCGGGAGATTCCCTCCGCGTACTCGAGGACCAGCTTTTCGTCCTCGTCGAAGGCATCGGACTCGCGGAACCTCGGCAGCTCCCGAAGCTGCGCCTCGGTGATTCCGGTGCCCTCGGCGACGAGCCAGGTTCCGTAGTCCAGGCACCATTCACAGCCACAGAGTGCCGCGGCCTTCATCTCGGCGAGCGCCTTCAGGTGGACCGGCGCCCGGCGCGAGTACTTGAAGGCCATCTCGATCCCGCCATACCCCTGCAACAGCAGCGGCCGGTGGGCCATCAGGTCGAACGGCTCCGGCAGCTTCCCCTTCGACTGGCGCGCAGCGATCCAGAGAGACGTACGGGTGAAGACATTCTTGCTGAGGGGAGGTTCGATCCGGGCCATCTCATTTCTCCTTGGGTTGGTCTGGGGGAATCTCGTGTGCCGCGAAGGCCGTGCACGTATCGACCAGGGCGGCGACGAAGCGGTCCTGGTCGACGCCGGCGGGCACGCGGCCAAAGACGTCTTGCTCGATCCGGTAGCCGAGCAGCGCTCCGACGACCACTACCGAAACCGCTTCGGCGTCGACCTCGGGGAGCTCCTGCTCCTTGATCGCGTTGGCGACGAACGCGATCACCTCCTCGTAGGCACGGTCGACGATCTTCTCCCGGTAGCGGCGCTTCAGCTTCGGAAACCGGTCGCCCTCGAGGATCACGACCCGGCGCAGGTCGCTCTGCCGTTCGAGCATCTGCAGGCCCCAGCGGATCAGAAGCGTGAGCTCGGCGCGGAGGTCGCCGAGGGGCATCAGCTCGATCGCCGAATGCAGCCCCTCGAGCTCGCTGATGTGCCGTTCGAAGGCGGCCTCGAGCACCGCCTCCTTGCTGGGGAAGTGCTTGTAGAGGGCGCCGGCCCGCGGGGTGAGGCCGGCAGCCTGCTCGATCTCCCCCACCGTCGTCCCCTGGTAGCCGCGC
The DNA here is from genome assembly GCA_963770155.1 of uncultured Solirubrobacterales bacterium. Taxonomy (GTDB): domain Bacteria; phylum Actinomycetota; class Thermoleophilia; order Solirubrobacterales; family 70-9; genus CAVYOE01. Next base: position 856,706 of record CAVYOE010000001.1, read on the forward strand.
TCGGCGAACAAGCGCAGACCCGCGTCGACGATCCGCTCCGGGGTCGCGCGTCCGTTCGCCGCACCGGACTCCGGCAAACCCGGTGCTTTCGCGTGGTCAGCAGCGGCTGGCATCTGGTAATCGTATGTTTACCAGATCGTCCGACCGCTAAACGGCAGTCGTCAGCTCGACTTCTTTCCGCCCTCGCGCCCAGCTGCGCGCTTCTGCGACTTGCTGCCGCCGCCGCCTCCTCCTCCGCCACTCTTCTTGCCCCCCTTCTTCGAGGCGTTGGGGGAGTTGGCGATCGAGGCGGCGCGCTGCTTGCTCATGCCCTTCTTGCGCAGACCTTCGTACTGCTTGTCGTTCTTGACGCTGGGGCCGTGGTCCTTGGCCATGTGGGTCACCTCCTTTCGGCCTTTTGGGTACCCGGCGGCGCTTCCGGGTAACGGTCAGAGCTGCCCGCCCCGGCAGCGACCTCCCGAGGGAAGCGCCGCACCGAAATAGACTCGCGCCGATGAGCAAGGGCAAGGCGAACGCGGTGACGCCGGAGGAGGCCGCGCAGCGGGTCGATCCGACCGACACGCTCGGGATGCCGCTGGGGACCGGGCAACCGCCGGCTTTTCTCCAGGCACTCGGCAAACGGGACGACTGGGAGGACCTGCGGGTCTACGGAGCGCTGCTTCTGGTCGGAACCGAGCTCTTCAACCACCCCAACGTCCATTACCTCTCGGGGTTCTTCGGGCCGATCGAGCGGGCGTTGCGCGACGCCGACGCCAACATCAGCTTTGCGCCTGCTGACTTCCGCCGGTTCGAGCCGGTTCTGCGGGACCAGGCACCGCGTGTGATGGCGACGGTCGCCTCGACGCCGTTCGACGACGGCTGGTGCAGCCTCTCGCTCCATGCCGGCGCGACCGTGCCCGAGTTCGAGCGCGCCGCCGAAGACCCTGACCGGCTGCTGATCGTGGAGGTCTCGGAGCGGTACCCGAAGACCGTCGGGCTCGCGCCCGACTACAGGCACGCACTCCACGTCGACCAGATCGACATCCTGGTCGAAAGCGACGCGGCTCCCTTCCCGCTCGAGGACCCGCCGCCGACCGAGGTGGACCGGGCAATCGCCGAGAACGCGAGCCGCTTCATCACCGAGGGAGCGACGCTCCAGACCGGGATCGGGGCGGTGCCGTCCCGCATCGTCGGCCTGCTGGCCGAGGGCGACGCCAGCGGCTTCGGCATCCACTCGGAGATGTTCACCAACGGGCTCATGCTGCTCCACGAGGCGGGCAAGGTCGCGAACGAGAAGGGCCAGTTCGATGGGGTCTCGGTGGCGACCTTTGCCGGCGGCAGCGAGCAGCTCTACGAGTGGCTCGACGGAAACCAGGACGTCGCCTTTCTGCCGGTCGAGATCGTCAACTCACCCGACGTGATCGGCCGCAACCGCGACATGGTGACCATCAACGGGGCGATGGCGGTCGACATCTACGGCCAGGTGGTTGCCGACACCATCCGCGGCCGCCAGTACTCGGGGATCGGCGGGCACGAGGACTTCATCTCCGGCCCGGCGCTGTCGCTGGAGGACCGCTCCCTGCTCTGCCTGCCGGCGACCGCGACGGTGAAGGAGAAGACGATCTCCCGGATAGTTCCATGGTTCGAGCCCGGTGAGGTGATCACAACGCCGCGCCACCAGGTCGACGTGATCGTCACTGAGTACGGCGCCGCCGAGCTCCAGGGACTGACCGTGCACCAGCGCGGAGAAGCGCTGGCATCGGTGGCGCATCCCGATTTCCGGGATGAGCTGCTTGCTGCGGCCGACCGGGCGTCCGGCGGCAACTCGCCCCTGCCGGACTGACCTTCCTGACCTTCGATCGGAAACCCGGCCAGATATCGGGCCCAGGGTTCAAGGACTATGCTTAAAACCGATGAGTGAGGCAATGAGCGCTCGTAAGCAATGGGTTCAGTCTCCCCAGCTCGGCAGGCTGCGACTCGAAGCGGGCGCCCACGACTCCCCCGACGAGGGGGTCTGCATCGTCGAGCTCGCCTCGATCCTGGCGGGAGAGCGGTTCACCGACCGGCCGATCTGTGTCGACGAGGTGATCGCCGCCTTCCTGCGGAGCTGGAACGACCGCCTCGGCCACGCCGAGCGGCAGCGGCTGGTCCCCTACGCCGACCGGGTCGTCGGCACCAACACGGATGCCGCCACCACCCGCAAGCGGCGCGACATCTGCCTCGCCTCAGCGGCCCAGGCGCTCGGCCATAGCGGCGGCGGCCGGTTCCTCGGCCGGCTTACGATGCGCGCCCGGATCGCCTGGCTGATCGGCCTCGGCCCCGCTCTGCGCCTGAACGAAGGCGCCGGCGAGCTTGCCTCCCGCCTCTGCTTCCGGCGCGAAGACGGCGTCGACCGTGCCTTCGAACTCCTCGACCAGCTGATTTCCGCCGGCGGCTCACCGAAGCCCTCCAACGGGAACGGCAACGGCAACGGGAAGCACCAGCTCAGCGAGGCCGAGCTCGCCGGCCTGATCGAGAGTGCCGAGCGGCCGCACGAACCCGCCGAGCGGCCGCACGAACCGGTCGCCTAGGGCCCCGCTCCTCCAGCTTCCTCTTCGCGTAGGGGATCCCGAGCAGGGAGCCCGCCTTCCAGACGATGAAGCCGACTCCGGTGTAGAGCTTCTTCACGCCGGCTCCCTCACGCCGGCGCCTCCGGATCCTCTTCGGCGGCGAGCTTCTTCGAGCCTTCGAGCACCTGCTGATAGTGGCGCTCCTGGATCGGCAGGGCCCACTGACAGAGCTCCTCGACGTCGCTCTTCCCGGCCTTGGTGCCGAGCTCGCCGACGATCGACCAGTGGCCCACCTCGCCGGCCTCGGCCATGGTCAGGAACTCGAACCCGTCGAGCGCGTCGGATTCGTCACCGAGGTAGGTCGACATCATTTCCTCGGCCTCGCTCTTCGTCTCCCGGGCCTTCTCGAGGATCGCGGTCTTCTTGCCGTCCTGGGCATCGGCAAGCTCGGTGCAGCGCTCCTCGGTCTCCTCCGCCTCCTTCCTCATCTGCTTCAGCGTTCCGGCGAGATCGTCGTCGTCGGTCATGCCCTCAACCTTCTCAGTCGCTCCCTGAGCGGCCATCGCCAGCCCGAGGACCTCTGCCAGCTTCTCGTCAAGTGTGGTCAGTTCAGACATCTCGCCTCCTTCGTGGTGGGTTGGGGGTGCTCGTACGGATGCCGGGTCTGCGTCTGTCTACCCCGCGCCCGAAGACGGAAACTCAGGAGAGCAGCTCGAGGACACCGCGCTCTATTCGTGACCGCTGTGGCAGCTGGCCGGGTTCGAGCCCGTCAACCGAGCCGTTCAGGGCGAGGATCTGGCCCGAGTCGAACTGATCGAAGATGCGCGGGTCGATGTAGGAGCTTCGGCATACGGCCGGCGTGTTGGAGAGATATTCCGCGACCCGCTTCACCACCCCGTTCGTGATTCGCTTGCGCGCCGCCTTGGTGCCGGGCTGTCCGTCCTCGCAGCCGGCGGCGACCGACACCGCCGCGAGCACGGTCGCGTTCCAGGTGCGGAAGTCCTTGGCCGAGAACTCCCCGCCCACCGCGTCCTTGAGGTATTCGTTGACGTGGTCGGACTTGACGTCGACCCACTCGCGGCCCTGGCGGTAGGCGAGCAGCTCCTGCCCCCCGCCCGAGCGCCGCTTCAGCGCACGCAGCACCCCGACCACCTTCCGGTCCTCCACCTCCTGGACGTGGCGCTGCGAGCCCTTGGCGCGGTAATCGAAGACTGCCGCCCCGCGCTCGAAGCTCAGGTGCTTGCGGCGGATTGTCGCCAATCCGTAGGTGTCGTTCTCGTCGGCGTAGCGTTCGCCGCCGATCCGGAAGAACCCCAGGTCGAGGAGCCGGACGGCGCAGGCCAACACGCGCTCGCGCCCAAGCCCGCGGCGGCCCAAGTCGCGGCCGACGCGCCGCCGCAGCTTCGGCAGCGCCTGGCCGAACTCGATCATCTGCTCGAACTTCTGCCGGTCTCGGCGCTCGCGCCAACGCTCGTGGTACAGATACTGCTTGCGTCCCGCCTTGTCGTGGCCGGTCGCCTGGATGTGCCCGTTCGGGTCGGTGCAGATCCAGACGTCGGTCCAGGCCGGGGGTATAGCCAGCTCCTCGACGCGCTTTCGCACCCGGGCACCGGCCGGGGTCCCGTCGGGCCGGACATAGCCGAAGCCGCGGCCTCGCCGAACCCGCGAGATCCCCGGGTCGTTGGTGTCGGTTCTCTTCAGCCGCGCCATCAGCCTGGTTGGTGCGCGTCAGGTGGCGCGCCCAAGCAAGGAAGTGCCCCGACCTGCACCCCGCGAAACCCGGCGGCCGCGCTCAGGTGGGCGGAGCGGCTCTAGAAGCCGCGGCGCTCGCGCATCCGGTTGTTGGCGCGGCGCAGCTGTGGATCGCCACCGGGATCGGCGAGCTCGCTCGCAAGCCTGAGGTTCCGCGCGGTGAACACGAGCGCCATCAGCGCGACGGCGGCGCTCACCCCACCCACCTCCCCCGGCGAGATCTCGGCCAGGGTGACGAAGAAGACGTAGACGACGACAGCCCCGATTACCGCGAGCCAGAAGGAGAGACGGAGGTGGCCCAAAAACTCCATACCCGAAATTTATCGGAGCCACAGCGCTCCCGACAAGGCCAGCGGACAAATTCACAACTCGTTTGCTCCGCCAGGCGCGGGGTACGCCTAAGATCTCGCCCCTTGCCGGCCCGGATCGGAAAAGCAGTGCGGCCGATCAGCCCTGGAGTCGCCGCGATCGTCGCCCTCGCATTCGCGTGGGCGCTGATCATGCACCCGATGGGCTGGGGGCAGACCGCCAACTACTCCCAGGTCGAGTCCCTTGCCCGGGGCAAGGCGGAGATCGACCATTCCCACTGGCAGACCAAGGACAAGGCCTGGACTGACGGGCACTTCTATTCGGTCAAGGCCCCCGGGCTCGCACTGCTGCTGGCACCGGTCTACAAGTCGCTCGAGAGCCTCGGGGCCCGGAAGGTCGCGGCCGAGGCGGCGGCAAACGCGCGGAATGGCGACGCCAGCCACTGGCTCGGCCATCCGCGGGCGCCGTACCAGGAAACCGGCTACAGCGCCGAGATCGCCCACACCGCCAGCGCCGAGACCGAGGAAGAGACGCCCATCCACTGGGTCCTGGTCCTGCTCGGGGCAGTGGCCCCGGCCGTCGCGCTGCTGCTCGGGGTCCGTGGCCTGGGGGACCGCCTCGTGCCCGGCTACGGGACGGCGGCCGCGATCACGCTCGGACTCGGAACGATCCTGATGACCTTCGCCTCCGAGCTCTTTGCGCACGTGATCGCGGCGACGCTCGGATTTGCTGCCTTTGCCCTCCTGTTCAGGGAACGGCAGGGCCCGCCTCGCTCGCTTCTGGTCGGCGTGGCCGGCCTGCTGGCGGGGCTCGCCGTCACCTTCGAGTACCCGCTCGGGCTGGTCGGAGTGGTCCTCTTCTTCTACGCCCTTGCCCGCGCACCGCAGTGGCCGACACGCGTCCGCAGGGCAGCGGTCTACGCCGCCGGAGCTGTGCTCGGGGCGCTGCCTCTGCTTGCTTTCAACTGGTGGGCGCTCGGCTCCCCGCTTCAGTTCGCCTACAGCGACGCGGTCTCGTTGCAGGGGCTCACCGGCCACGCCGAGCTCGGGCTCAACGACGACGGGTTCTTCGGGATCACCACCCCGCGGCCCGAGGCAGCCCTCGATCTGCTGCTGGCAAGCCGCGGTGTCCTGGTGCTGACGCCGGTCTTGCTCCTCGGGGTCGCCGGCGCCTTCGCGCTGCGGCGCGGCCGCTGGCGCGCGGAAGCAAACGTGATCCTCGCGGTCACCGCCATCTACTTCGCCTACAACGCCGGCTACTGGCTCCCGTTCGGCGGAGGCACCCCCGGCCCGCGCTTCCTGATCCCGGCCCTGCCGTTCCTCGGCCTGGGGCTCGCTGCGGCGTGGCGGCGCTGGCCGCTCCCGACCCTCGCCCTCGCGATCCCTTCCTGCCTGATCATGGTGATCGCCGCGATCACCCACCCGCTGATCGGCGAGATCGGCACCGAGATCTGGGTGCAGCGGCTCGTCTTCGGCGATCTCGAGCACACCGTGCTCAGCGCCTTGGGTGTCAAAGACGCGGTGATCGCGATCGCGCCCGTGCTGATCGGCGTGGTGCTGGCGGTCATGTTCGCCGTGCGGGCTACCCCCTCGGTCGTGCCCGCACACCGCCGGACCGCGGTCGCCGCGGTCGTTGTCTGGGCACTCGTCTCGATCCTTGGCCCGACCCTTGTCGGCGACGAGGTCGCCCCGCTCGGGAGCGGCAAGGGCGCCCTGGGCCTCGTGGGCGGAGCAGCGCTGGCGGCAATAGCGGGGGTCGGGATCGCTGCCCGGCGCCACGAGCGCCAACCGCGGGTGCCGGCGCGGCCCCGGACTCAGGCCCCGGGCCGGCCCGAGCCGGCGCTGGGCGAGTCCAGCGCGTAGACCAGGACGTACCCCCGCCGCTGCCGCCGCAGCCCCAGGCCCTTGATCGGCCGCCGCGCCGCGCCTTCCCAGGCCGTGCCGCGGACCCGGCCGGTGTGAAGGACCACGGTGGACACCCCGAGCTCGCGCAGGCGCGCGACCGTGTCCCGGTCGGGGAAATGGTGCATCGACTCGATCAGGTCGGCCGTCTCGTACGGCAGCAGGCTGGAGCGGCCGTTGACCATCTTTGGAAAGCCGTCGGTCGACCAGAGGAGATAGCGGCGGTTGTCCTCGGGCCGGTCGGCGGGCAGGTGGAGCTGGGGCTCGTCGATGTCCGCAAAGCGTGCGTCGGGGCGCGGCACCGCCGGCTGAGCCTGGTCGTCGAAGGGGTCGAAGGGCAGGCCCCGACCCTCCGTCGCGACGACCAGGACGAGCATCCCGGCGACCACGGCGCCGAGAGCCGCTGACGGGACCCGGCGCCGGATCGCATCGACGCCGGCCCCGGCGAGCAACGCCAGCCCGAGCGAGGAGAAGACGAGGAGCCGCCCCGGCACCCGGATCGCCTCCCACAACGGGTTCACCTCGTAGAGGATCCGGTAGGGCCACACCATCCCGTCCTCGACCTGGAACCCCAGAGCCAGGATCGAGACGGCCAGAACGCCGATGCCGAGGCCGATCCGCAGCCATCGCGGGAAAGCCGCCGAGCCCAGCCCCACCGCGGCCAGTAACACGATCGCGAGACCCGGGAAGAGCGTCTTCTCGGGGACGTTGTTGAGGCCGCGGTAGAAGTCCCCGGTGGGCCCGTTCCAGATCGAGTTCTCCCTCGGGGCCGTGAGAAAAGCCTTCACGGGCCCCGAGAAATCCTCGACCGTCTGCGGAGACCGGTGCGCCTGCGGGTGCTCGTCGGCGACTCGCAGGTACGGCGGAGCCATCCACGCGGCAACACCGATGAAGATCGCGAGGCCGGCGGCCGTCGCCGGGACCATCCGCCGTCGCTGAGGAATCGGCGGCCGGCCGCGGGCGATCCACCAGGCGAGTGCGACCGCCCCGAGCAGCCCGATCAGGTGGGCGAACGGCAGGCCGATCGTGAATCCGAGCGAGAGCTGCCAGGCGGCGACCGCAAACCCGGCCACCACGAACCCGGGTCTGCGCAACCGGTAGCCGCGCAGGCCGAGAGCGAGTGACAGCGGCACGCCCCCGGCCGAGATCACCTGCATGTGGCCGTCCTGCTCGAGCCGGTATGGCGCATAGGCGTAGGCCGCTCCGGCGACCGCCGCCGCCGCCGGATGTAGGCCGAGCTCGCGGGCCAGCAGATACGCCCCGAGCGCCGCGAGGGCATAGGAGAAGAGGAAGAGCAGGTTGTAACGGGCGACCGCGTCGGCGGGCCCCTCGCCGATCAGACTGACGGGCGCGTATCCAAGCAGCGCGTCCGAGAAGGCAAGCGTGTCCTCGAACGGCCAGAAGTGATTCGCCTGAAAGAAGTCGAACGGCTGGTGGCCGAGCGCCTGCCCTCCCCAGGCCATCTGCCAGGCCTGAACGAGGGGATCACCGATGTCGCGCGGTACGTCGGTGCGCAGGTTGAGCACCAGCGGCCAGTGCATCGCCATCGCCAGTAGGCAGGCACCTACCGCGGCCAGCAACAGCTCACGGCGGCCCACCTCCATCCGTTCAGCGATCCGCTCGGGGCTCATCCGGGAGCGGGCATCTTGCCAGCCAACGGTTAGGATCGGCGGCGGCGCCAACAATGGTCCGTTTGCCCCGCACTCCCTCCCTGCCGCGGCTCCCATTCGTCCCGGACCCGTTGCGGCGGATCAAGGTGCCGAAGGACCTGGAGGCAATCACCACTCGCGGCCCCGAGGTCGCCCCCGAAGACGTCGAGCTGACGCGGCATCAAGTCGAGGACATCTGGGAAGGCGCCGAGGCCCTCTATCGCAGCGGAGTCCACCCCGCCCTGCAGGTCTGCCTGCGCCGCAGGGGAAAAGTCTTCCTCGACCGGGCGATTGGCCATGCGAGGGGAAACGGTCCGCGGGACCCCGGCGACGCGATCAAGGTCGAGGCGACACCCGACACGCCCTTCTGCATCTTCTCTGCGTCAAAGGCCGTGACCGCGATGGTCGTTCACCTCCTGCATGAGCGGGGGGCGCTCGACATCGCGGACAAGATCGCCGACTACATCCCGGAGTACGCCTCCCGCGGCAAGGAGAACACGACCATCGCCCACGTGCTTGCCCACCGCGCCGGGGTTGCGAGCCTCCCCGAGGACGCACTGGATCTCGACAAGCTCGCCGACCGCGAGTTCCTGGTCAAGATGATGTGCGATGCCGAGGCGGCTTCGGAGCCCGGCAAGTTCCTCGCCTACCACGCGGTCAGTGGCGGCTTCATCCTCGCCGAGATCGTCGAGCGCGTCACCAACCAGACCATCCGCACCGTGCTCCAGAAGGAGATCTTGAGCCCGCTCAACTTCCGCTGGGGCAACTACGGGGTCGACGCCGATGACGTCGAGGCGGTCGGCGTCAACTACACGACCGGCCCGCCGCTGGTGCCGCCGCTGTCGAACCTGGCCAACCGGGTACTCGGGATGCCGGTCGAGGAGGTCGTGGAGCTGTCCAATGACCCCCGGTTCCTGACCGGGATCGTGCCCGCCGGCAACGTGATCACGACCGCGAACGAGCTGGGACGCTTTTTCGAGATCTTCCGCGCCGGTGGCGAGCTCGACGGCAAGCGGATCATGAAACCGGAGACGATCGCCCGTGCAGTCAGCGAGCAGTCGCACCTCGAGATCGACTTCTCCCTCGTGTTCCCGACCCGGTTCAGCTATGGCCTCATGCTCGGCGCCGACCTGGTCAGCCTCTACGGACGACACACCGACCTCGCCTTCGGCCATCTCGGGTTGATCAACATCATGGGTTGGGGCGATCCCGAGCGCGCCCTTTCGGGCGGCGTGATCACCTCCGGGAAGGCGATCGTCTATCCAGAGGTAACCCGCTTCTACGGCCTGCTGCAGCGGATCGCCTCGCAGGTGCCGAAGGTTGCGGCGCAGGAGATGCCGGAGCCGTGGTCCAGCGAGGGCCGCCGGTGACGCAGCCGCCAATGTGGATTTCCTACTCACGCAGGGCTTTTGGTAGGAATCTGGCTGCCTGGCCGAGGGCGGATGATCTAGCTTGATGTGCCCGGGCACAAACCGGGTAGGAGAGGAGCCGAATGGTCGAGACAGCAGCGGAACCTAGGATCTCAAAGCTGGGGCGGAGCCTCCGCAACGCGGCAAAGAACTTCACCACCCCGCTCCTCCCCGACGACTACATCGAGCTGCTCAACCCGATGTGGTCGGCACGCGAGCTGCGCGGCGAAGTGGTCAAGGTTCGAGAGGAGAGCCCCGAGGCCAAGACGATCGTGGTTCGCCCCAATTTCGCCTGGCCGGGACACCAACCCGGCCAGTACCTGCGCATCGGGGTAGAGATCGACGGCATCCGCCACTGGCGCGCCTACTCGCTGACCTCTGATCCGGACCACCCTGAAGAGCTGGTCAGCATCACGGTCAAGCACGTCGAGGAAGGCAAGCTCTCCCCCTACTTCACCCGCGAAGCGAAGCCGGGGACGATGGTCTTCCTCGGCGATGTCGAGGGAACGTTCTGCCTCCCGGACCCTCTCCCAGAGCGGTTCCTGTTCGTCAGCGCCGGCAGCGGCGTCACGCCGGTGATGAGCATGATCCGCGAGCTCGAACGCCGCGACGCCCTCGCCGACGTCATCCACATCCACTCCGAGCGCCGGGAAGAGAGCGTCATCTTCGCCGACATGCTCAACGGGATCGAGCAGAGGAACTCCGGCTACAACCGGCAGCTGCGGCTGACCGCTAAGGACGACCGCCTCGGCCCTCCCGACCTCGACGATCTCTGCCCTGACTGGCGCGACCGCGAGAGCTTTATGTCGGGCCCGGGAGAGCTGCTCGACACCATGTTCGAACACTGGGAGAAGGAAGCGGACGAGAACCGCATTCATATGGAGCGGTTCCAGCCGGTGATCGGCACCGGCGACGCCGAGGTCGGCAGCGGCGGCACCGTTCGCTTCCGGATCACCGAGGTCGACGCCGAGTGCGACCAGGGCATCTCAATCCTCGTCGGCGGCGAAGAGGCCGGCGCGAACCTGCCGTTCGGCTGCCGTATGGGGATCTGCCACACTTGCGTCGGTCGCCTCTGCCAGGGCCAGGTGCGGGACCTGCGTACCGGCGAGGTCCACGGTGAGGAGGGCGAGATGATCAGGACTTGCGTCAACGCGCCCGAGGGGCACGTCGAGATCGAAGAAGGCCACATCGAGATGACCCACTGATGGTGGGTAGCTAAGGAGAAGACTTGAGCGCCACCGACACCACTGCGATTGCCGGAAACGGAGCCGGTGCGGACACCGCCGCCGAGCGTCCGGAGAACCCGCTGCACCGGCTGAGCGAGGATGAGCTCGACGCGATCGGCAAGGAGTTCCAGCAGATCCACGACGACGTCTTTGCCGACCTCGGCGACCGCGACGCCCACTACATCCGCAGCATGATCCAGTTCCATCGCCGGCTCGCGGCGCTGTCGCGGATCGTGCTCATGGCCTCCCGCTACACCCCGGCCTGGATCCTCGGGACCACCGGCCTCTCGGTGGCGAAGATCCTCGAGAACATGGAGATCGGGCACAACGTCATGCACGGACAGTGGGACTGGATGAACGACCCCCAGATCCATTCATCGACCTGGGACTGGGACACGGCGTCGCCCGCGGCGGCCTGGAAGCACTCCCACAACTACGTCCACCACACCTACACCAACATCATCGGCAAGGACAAGGACGTCGGCTACGAGATCATGCGGGTCGACCCGCAGCAGGATTGGAACCCCGTCTACGTGTTCCAGCCGCTTTACAACGTCCTCCTCGCCGGGTTCTTCGAGTGGGGTGTCGCGGTTCACGACCTCGACTTCGAGGCGATCCGCAAGGGGGAGAAGCCGAAGAAGCAGGTCTGGGACGAGCTCAAGGCGATCGGCCGCAAGGCCCGCCGCCAGATCGTCAAGGACTACATCGCCTTCCCGCTGCTCAGCGGCAAGGAGTGGAAGAGGACCCTGTACGCGAACCTGACCGCGAACTTCGTTCGCAATGTGTGGGCGTACGCGATCATCTTCTGCGGCCACTTCCCGGACCAGGCCTACACCTTCACCGAGGACGAAACGGAGGAGGAGAGCCTCGGCGCCTGGTACGTGCGCCAGCTGATCGGCGCGGCCAACATCGACGGAAGCCCGACCTTCCACGTGATGAGCGGCAACCTGAGCTATCAGGTCGAGCATCACCTCTACCCCGATATGCCGAGCTCCCGCTACCAGGAGATCGCGCCGCGGGTGAAGGCGATTTGCGAGAAGTACGACCTGCCCTACAACACGGGGCCGTTCCGCAAGCAGCTCGGCTCGGTCCAGCGGACGATCCTGAGGCTCGCCTTCCCGGGAGGCAAGCCGCGGCCGAAGGCCGGCCCGTGGCGCGAGCCGAAGAAGGCCGAGACCAACGGCGCCGGGCCCCAGGGCAACGGCGCCGGCCCGGCCAAGGGCAAGAACGAAGTTCCCGCTTTTCCCTAGCGGACTACCAGGCGTCGACGAACCGCGGCCGCGCCTCTGACGGGGCGCTCGGGGCTGCCTCGATCACCGAGCTGATCAGGGACCGCGTCTCGGCCGGGTCGATCACGTCGTCGAGCTCGAACAGTGTCGCGGCGTTGAGCGCCTTGGCGTTCTCGTGTGCGGCATCGGTCAGCTCCTGGACCCGGCGCTCGCGAGCCTCTTCGTCCTCGATCGCGTCGAGCTCGCGGCGCATCGCCAGCTTCACGGCACCCTCGAGCCCCATCGGGCCGAGCTCGGCGGTGGGCCAGCCGACCGTAAGCAGCGGCTCGTGCAGGCTGCCGCCGGCCATCGCCTGGGCGCCGAGCCCGTAGGCCTTGCGCAGGATGACCGCGATCAACGGGACGCGCAGTGCCGCGCCCGCGAGGAAGAGCCGTGAGCTGTGGCGCACCAGCCCGGTCGCCTCGGCCTCGGGCCCGACCATGATCCCCGGGGTGTCGATCAGCGAGACGAGCGGCAGCCCGAAGGCATCGCAGAGCTGCATGAAGCGGGCGGCCTTGTCGGCGCAGTCGCTGGTGATCGCGCCGGCCATCTGGATCGGGTTGTTGGCGATCACGCCCAGCGGCCGTCCCTCGATCCGCGCCAGCGCGGTCACCATCCCCGGCTCGAACTCGGGCCGGAGGAAGGTGACCGACCCTTCGTCCGCCAGGGTCTCGACCACCGGCCGCACGTCGTAGGCGCGGCGGCGGCGCTCCGGGACGGTTTCCCGCAGGATCGCCTGGTCGGGTGCCTTCCCCGGTGGCAGCGGCCCCTGGAAATAGGCGATCAGCCGCTTGGCGACCGTGATCGCCTCGGCCTCGTCGGCAACCGAGACATCGACCACGCCGTTCGAGACCTGCACCTCGCTCGGGCCGACCTCGTCGGCGGAGACCACCCCGAGGCCCCCTCCTTCGATCATCGCCGGCCCGCCCATGCCGAGCGAGATGTCCTTGGTGGCGACGATCAGGTCGGAGGCGCCGGCGATCACGGCGTTACCGGCAAAGCAGCGGCCGGCGACCACGGCGATCCGCGGCACCAGTCCGGAGAGCCCGGCCCAGAGCGCAAAGGCGCGCGTCTCCAGCGCGGAGACCACGGCGAAGTCGGTGTCGCCGGGGCGCCCTCCTCCTCCCTCCGCCAGGAACACGGTCGGCAGGCGCATGCGCTCGATCAGCTCGAACAGGCGGTCCTTCTTCTTGTGCCCCAGCGCGCCCTGGCTCCCTGCAAGGACCGTGTAGTCATAGGAGAGAACCGCGCAGGCGGAGGCCTCCCGTCCGAAGAGCTCGCCGTTGACACGGCCGACGCCCGCGATCAGACCGTCGGCCGGGGTCCGGGTCAGCAGCTCATCCAGATCGCGCCGGGCGCGCTGGGCGGCGATAGCCAGAGCGCCGTACTCGACGAAGCTCTCGGGGTCGACCAGGTCCTCGATGTTTTCGCGGGCCGTCCGCATACCCGCGGCGTGACGTTTCTCGACCGTGTCCGCCCGCGCATCGTCACGGGTGAGCGCGCGGCGCTCGAGCGCCTCGGCCAGGTCGGATCGCTGATCGCGGTTGCCGGTCAGACCGGCAGCTTACGCGCGCGCTGCCTGCACTTCTTCCGCTTCTTTGCGGACTTCTTCTTTCTGCATTTCTTCAATGCCGCGGCCCGCAGGCCGGTCGGCCCCGCCGCAGGAGGAGGCGCCGGCGGAGGGATCTGCAGTTCGAATGCCCCGATGTCGGTGCCGTTGCCGGACGGACGCGTGAACCCGCGCTGATCGAGAGTCGGGGTCAGGATCTGCCCGGCATTGGTGCCCTTGTCGACCGCGGGGCTCCCACCGGGCAGGGCCATGGTCGCGGTGGGACCGCCGTTACCGGCCAGGCCACCGAGCAGCGGATTGCTCGACAGGTCACCGCCCATGGCAAAGCCACAGCTCGTGCCGCTGGGGCTGTAGTCGATGTTGTGGCCCAGCGATGTGATGGTCCCAGTCCCGGGGCTGCAGTTGGCCCCGCCGCCGATCGGGTCGGCCAGGATCGTGTTCTGGAAGCTGACGGTGGTGGTGTCAAGTGCAAGGTTCTTTCCGACGGGAGTAAGTGCCGCCGGATCGGGGCCGTTATTTGCGATCGTCGAGCTGGCGATCGCGATCGTGCCCGCGTTATCGGCGGCGATTCCCCCGCCGGCGTTGGCGGTCACATCCCCCGCGCCCGTGGCAGCCGTCCGGTTGCCTGCGATCGTGACCAGCTCGAGCGAGTTGCCACTCGACGGCGCATCGAGGCCGATGGCACCACCCGCCCCGATCATGTCGGCACCGGCCGTGTTGGCGGACGCCGCAGCCCGGTTGTTGCTGAGGGTGCTGCGATCGATGTCAAGCGGCCCCTTTGAGTAGACCCCGCCACCCAACGTGCTGGCAATGCCAGTGGCCGCATTGTTTCGGTACGCAAGAACCTGGTTGTCGTCGAGGGTGGTGTTGGTGATCGTGACCTGGCCGGAGTTGCTGGCGATCCCGCCGCCAAATGCCTGGGAGACATCGTTTGAGTTCTCGGTGTGGGTGGCGCTGACCGTGTTGTCCTCGATCACCGAGTTGAGAACGGTGAGCGAACCGGCGGCGTTGTAGATGCCTCCACCTTGCGCGGAGGCGGTGTTTCCGGTTGCCAGATTCACGATGGCCGTGTTTGCGTAGATGCGCATCGAGTTCAGAGTCAAAGTGCCGGCATCTTTGTAGATCCCACCGCCCAGCTTGCCGCCGCTCACGAGGCCGCTTCCACCGGTTATCGAGAAGTTGCTCATCGTCACGGTCCCGTTGTCGTGGTTGAAGGTCGCCCCGAAGCCCGAGCCGTTGACCACGAGCTCGTTCATTCCGTAGCCGATGATGTTGACGCTCGTGTTGATCAAGTCGGGCGCGCCGGCGAGGGTGATCATGTCCGGCGCTCCTCCCGGCAGGAAGTCGGGGTCGCTGGTGTCGAAGACAATCGTGTCGGTGTCGCCCAGGGTGTTGCCGCCCGCCTCGACACACCCCGCAGGGGCAGCAGCGTCGCCATCGGAGAAGTCGAGCGCTTCGCGCAGGGTGCAGCCACCCGAGCCGTTGTCGCTGGGCGAGTTCACCGTGATCGTCCCGGCGCTGGCGCCGCCGGCGAAAATGAGCGCACCCGCGAGTGCGGTGAGCAGCGCCCGAAGCAGAACCCTGGTTCCCATCTCTCTCTTCCCTTCCCTTGGCTGGAGGCTCCTGCGCGGCGGACCTTAGCGTTTAGTCAGCCGCTCCGCCAGCCGATTCATGCCCCGCTCGCGGGCAGCCCTCGCGGCCGCCTTGTAATCGGTCCTCTTGTCGCGCGGCCGCCGCACCTTTGCATCCTGGAGCGTTGCCACTTCCTTGAACGCGCGCAGCTGCTCGGGGTCGGCGGTGAGTGCCTTGCGCAGGCCTGGCTTCGGTTGCCGTACGGCCGCCTCGAGGACCTTTTCGAGCGAGCCGTGCTTGCGGAGCAGCTCGGCCGCGGTCTTCTCCCCCACACCCTTCGCCCCCGGGATCCCGTCGGAAGGGTCACCGCGAAGCGCGATCAGGTCGGGGACCAGCTTCGGCGGAACGCCGTAGCGCTCCTTCACCTCTGCGGGGCCGAGCTCCTCCACGCCGCCGCGGCCGGCGAGCAGAACCTTCACGTCCTTGGACGCGCACTGGAACATGTCGCGGTCGCCGGTCAGGATCAGGGTCTTGCCGCCGGCGGCGGTCTCCTTGTCCGCGTAGGAGCCGAGCAGGTCGTCGGCCTCCAACGTCTCGTGGCTGGTCACGGTCCAGCCGAAGGAACCGAAGAACTCGGGGCAATCGGCCCACTGCGGGGCGAGCTCGTCAGGAAGCTCCTCGCGGGCGGCATGATAGGCGGGGAACAGCTCGACCCGGTAGGTGGCCGCGTCCGGTCCGAAGCAGAGCACCACCGCGCGCGGCCTGCGCTTCTCGACCTCGCCCAGGATCGCGTTGGTCGCGCCGAGCAGCGCGTTCACCGGCCGCCCCTCGCCGTCCTTGATCGACTTCGGCAGGGCATAGAACGCCCGGAACAGCATGTAGGGCGTGTCGACTACGAGTAGCGGGCCGGGCACCGGCCCGACAGCCTAGATGGGCTTGGATTCAGGCCCGAGCCGGAAAGACCATCGGCGCCGGCGGTTCGGGATTAGGAGGCCCAGGCTCGGGAGGCACGGGGTCGGGAGCCGGAGAGTCGGGCGCCGGAGGGTCGGGGGTCTCGCTGGGCACGCTCCTCGGTTCATTCCCCCGTTGCCGGGAAAGAAACCTCGGGGGCCTCGTGGAGAGGAAGCTCAGCCGGAAGCGCGCTTCTTTGCCCGCTTCTTCCTGCACCGCTTGCGGGCCCGCTTCGACTTCTTCTTCTTGCACTTGCGTGCGGCCTTGGCGACCGTGCCGGTGCTCGTCAGAGGCTGGGTGCCCGGGCTGCCGGACCCCGCGCCGCCCCCACCGGGACCCGGGTTGTCCGGGCCGGGTCCATCGATCGGCCCAGGAGCGGCGGCGTTGACGAACGGCTGGTAGTCGCGGCAGGGCTGGCCGCGCAGGGACGGACAAGGCGGCAGAGCGGTGGGCGCGCTGACCCCCGGAATCACCGGGAGCGCCAGACGCGACGGCATGCCCGGCCCGTAGCCGATTGCCACGTCGGCCTGGCCGGCGGGCTCGGTCTCTTCGAATGCCCAGATCGGCTGATCGCCGTTGGGTGCGGAGATCCTGACCCGGATGCGCGAGCCGGTCCGGTACATGTGGCCCTCGTAATAGAGCGGGATCGTCACCTTTTCGAAGCGGTCCGCGGGCATCGGTGCGCGGTCAGCAAGCCGGAAGCTCGGCATCGGCTCGAGCTCGGTGCTGTTCGCCTCGTCGAGCTTGCGCGACCTGGCGCGGATCCAGCCGCCCTGGACGAAGGTCTCCTTGCCGTCCGGGCGGACCTCACTGATCGTCGCCTGCAGATCCACGTTGGGCGCCGAGGAGCGGACCCAGACGTCCACCCTGCCGGCGCCGACCACCGCGGTGTCCTGGGCCAGCGGATTGGTCGCGTAAGCGACCGCGCTGCCGGGCGGATCCTGGCTCCACTGATACGGAGGTGTCGCGGTCCACAGGCCGCCGTCGCCGGAGCCGGTGTTACCGGTGAAGTTGGTCAGCGGACGCGCGTCGGCATCCCAGGTGAATCCGTCGGCGGCGTCGCCGGCGGCCGGCTGGTCGCTGAGCGTCCCGCCGGGGCCCACGTACCAGGAGCGCGCAACCGTACTCGGGATCGGGAAGCTGTCGAATGAGCGCTCGAAACCGGGATACGGCCAGCCCGCGTTGGAGTGGCCGGCACCGTTGTCGAACATGATCCGGGCCGACGGCAGGTCCTCGAACGCCTGCTTGGCGAGGGAATGGAGCGGCAGCAGCTGGATCGGGTCAAGCGGCAGCGTCGCCAGCGGCGGCGCACCACCCGGGCCGTCTATCCCGAAGATGGCCTGGACGACCACCGGAGCGGCCAGCTGAATCAGCGGCATCTTCGTGATCGGAGGTTCTCGTGCGACATAGATCTGAAGGAAGTCGTAGAGCCGGTTGAACGTCTCCGGAGACAGCGAGTCGACGTGAGTCCCGTTGGTGAACGTGAACCACTTCTTGTCGGTGCCGGTCATGCGCTTGGCGAGCGTCGGGCAGTGGCCACCGGTCTGCTCGTCGGTCCACTGGCAAGCCATGAACACCGGGACGTTGATCTTGTCCACGAACTTGACCGGCGAGAGCGGGTCGACGACCTCGGGCACGTAGTGATCGTTCGAGCGGATTTTCTGCTCGAGGTCCGCCGCCTCGGGATGCAGGTCCTGGTTCGCGGCGCAGGTCGTATCGCCCTCCCTGACCCGGTCGACGGCCCAGGACTGGGCCCCGTTGTTCGGGTCGGCGGGATCCGCCGCCCTGGACTCGCGGATCCGCTCCTGCGCCCAGTTGTAGGCAAAGCCGTTGTTGAGCATGCCTCCCGGATAGAGGGTCGTCTGGGGAGAGTCGATCACCGAAAGCGGCGTGATCGCCGCCAGGCTCGGGGGCTGGGTCTGGCCGGTGAACAGCTGGCTGATTCCGCCGTAGGAGATCCCCAGCATCCCGACCTTGTCGTGGGCGACCCAGGGCTGGCGGGCGACCGTCTCGACGACGTCGTAGCCGTCGAGGCTCTGAAGCGGCTCGAAGAAGTCGAAGGCGCCGCCCGAGCAGCCAGTGCCTCGCATGTTTACGTCGACGACGGTGAAGCCCATGATGTTGGCCAGCGCCGCGATCCCGCTCTGCGGGCCGCTGGGCCGGGCATAGCCGTAGCCCGAGTACTCGATCAGGGTCGGGGAAGGCACGGTGTTCAGAATCTGGCTGGTGACCTCCGGCGGCAGGTCCTCGCCTAGCGCGTTGATGACATCCGTCGGCGGATGGACCGAGTACGCCAGCTTGGTGCCGTCGCGCATGGTCATGTAGCCGTAGCCGTCCGAGGGGATGGCCTGCTCGTAGACGTCGGTCGAGGGCGGCGCCGACTGGGTGCTCATCACCGTCAGGGGCCCGGCGGTCTCGCTGTTGGTCTCGAGCCGGACGCGGTAACCGCTGCCGGGGGCGACGTCCCGGAACAGGATGCCGCCGCGGCTGTTGGCGGCCCGGGTCCGGAGCACCTGGTTGCCGGAGTTGAGCAGCGAGGTCTGAGCGCCCCCGGGCAGCCCGGTGGCATAGACCTGTTCCACACTCCCTCGCGCCGTAAAAGCCTGAGCGCTGCTCGCAAAGACGAGCGCCAGCACCCCGGCCACGACGCAACTACCTGCTTTTCGCGGCATGACCGGCGCAGTGTGGCAGACGGCGCCCGCGGGTGTCGCAATCGTCTTGGAGCTAAGAAGCGATTAGCGTCGCTCAGGCTTCCGCAGGGGCGTTTTTGACCGCGCGTACCGGCGCGGGCATCAGCGCCGCCCCGGCAATCACCAGGGAAAACGCAGTCACTCGCCCGATCACCGAAATGGCGTCCTCGCCGATCGTTTCGCGGAAGACGAGCACGCCTCCGACGATCGCGGTCAGGTTTGCCGCGGCCGAGGTGATCGCGATCACTTCTACCCCCGGACCGAGCTGGAGGGCCCGCGCCGAGGCATAGAACGCGACGATGCCTGCTATTGCTGCCACGCCGGTGAAGGGGTCGATCAGCTGCAGCAGCCCCTCCTCGGCTACATCGGTCATGTACTTCATGGAGATGTTGGCGACTCCATAAAGAGTCCCGGCGGCAGCCGCGAGCAACAGGCCGTTGCGGACCGGAATCAGGTCCTCGAGGTCTTCGTGGCTGCAGCTGATGATCAGCGCGATCGCGGCGAGGAATGCGCCTCCCTCGAGCGCAATCAGGGCGGCGAGCGCAAACTGCCCGGTCTCGCCGGTGTCGGGCCCGCGGGTGAGCGCCATGATCGCCAGGCCGCCGGCGGCGAGCGTGATCCCGAGCCATTGGCGCCCGCCAATGTGGAAGCCAAAGAAGCGCTCCGCGAGAACCGCGAGGAAAACCAGCCCGCTCGCGTAGACGGCCTGGACCACGGACAAGGGCGCCAGTGCCAGCGCGGCGACATGGGCGAACCAGGCGGCTGCCGCGACCCCCATCCCGATCGCGAACCAGCGGGACCGGAACAGACCAACGAGCGCCTGCACCGGGTGCCGGATGTCAACCTTGGGCGCGGCCACCGCGCCCCTGTGTTCGAACAGAAACGCGACGCTGGTGGCCAAGGCACCAACGATCGCAATGGAGAGGCCCACAAGCACTGACTAATTGTTACCCGTGATCCGGAGAGGTAGGCGGTCTTACTCCACCTCGCGAAGCGAGCCGCTCTCAATCTCGAAGACGTATCCGCGGACCGCGTCGGTCCGGGGGATGAATGGGCTACGGCGGAGAGCCTTGATCCCGGAGCGCACGCTCGCTTCGAGATCCCTGAAGGTGGCCGGCGACCACGGCGGCCGCTCGCCGGCATCGGCTTCGAGCCGACGGGCGAACTCGTCGTCGGTGATTTTCATCGCGCCACAGTCGGTGTGTTGGACGACCGCGATCTCCTCCGTGTCGAGGAGGTGCTGCGACATCGCGAGGCTCCGAATGACGTCGTCTGTAATCACCCCACCGGCATTTCGGATCACGTGGGCGTCACCGGCCTCCAGGCCGAACAAGGCAATCGGGTCGAGCCGAGCGTCCATGCAGCAGACGATCGCCAGCTTCCGCGACGGGACCGCACTCATTGAGGAGACCCGGGAATCAGCGCGGGCTCAGACCGGGAGCGTCAGCGCCCGCTTCTTGCACTTCCTGCGCTTCTTCTTCGACTTCTTCCTCTTGCATTTCTTGAGCGCGGCAGCGCGCTGGCCTGTCGGCCCTCCGCTCGGAGCTGCAGGCGGCGGCGAGTCGGTCACGCAAATCGCGTAAGCACGGTAGGTATTGGTCCCGGCGTCCGCCGCCACGACCTCGCTGCGCCACCCGCGGGGGACGTCGCCGTTCTGTGCGCCAGCGAAATTGGGGTTCAGCTGCGCGCCGGTCGCGGTGGGAGAGTTACCTCGCAGCTCGTCGTCAGAGTCGTTCAGCCGGTTGAATCCTCCGCCTACGGCGCGCCTGCCGGGAGGGCAACCCGCGACGCCGAATCCATCGCTGCCGGAGAAGAGCATGTTCTGCGTCGCGACGATGGCGTCGGAGCCGGGCGAGCAGACAATGAAGAACTTGTAGTCGCGGGAGAAGGTGGGACCGTTTCGGAGGTAGACCTCCCAGCGGGTCGGTACAGAGCCGTCGGTCGTTCCGGCGAACGTCCCGCTCGCGTCCAGGGGACCGCTCACCTCCATGACGGAGTTGACATTCTGGTCCGTGGTGTTGGCCCCGCCACCGATTGCCCGCTGTCCCGGTGGGCAGCTCATCGAGATCGAGGCTTCGGCGTCGGGCCCCGGTGACTGAATCGAGCTTGTGTAGATGACCGCGTCGGTCGTTTGTGAGCAGATCCCGAATGCGTTGATCGTTACTGTCGGCGCACCGCCGGTGCCGGTGCCGTTGCGCATGCCGGTGTACCAATAGGTCGGCAGGTCTCCAGAGGTCGTTGTGGCGGTTGACCCGGAAGGACCGAGCGGGGCGTTCACCTGCAGGGGGCCGGCCGCACCCGTGATCCCGCCCATGGTCGGCCGCGAGCCGGCGGGGCAGGTGACGAGCTGCGCGCCAGCGCTGAGGTCGTGTAGCTGAAAGCTGGTGGCGACGATGCTCGCGTCACCGCCGGGCCCGGCCGCAGCCGTCGCCGGCGCGATGGCGGCGCATGCGAACACCGCGACCATCGTGCGAACCCAGATTGTCCTGTCATAACGGACCCCCACTACCGCCATCCTAACCCCCACCGCCCCCGGACGGCAAGTTCGCCTGCTTAGGTGGACCGAGTGACGACCTGAGAGCAAGGAGGGTTGCGGGAAGCGACGAAGGGCGGCGGCGGGCCGGAGCCGAGACCGGTACCACGGCGAGAATCAGGGCAGGATCAGACCGGCAGCCGCAGCGCACGCTTCTTGCACTTCTTGCGCTTCGAGCCCCTCTTCTTCTTGCACTTCTTCAGCGCAGCGGCGCGCTGGCCGGTGGGCTGAGCGGTCGCTAGCGGCGTGCCTCCCGCCGGGGCCCCCGGCGGTGCCTCCGGCTCTGGCGCGGGTGTCGCCTCAGCCAAGGTGAGCTCGACAGCCCCGATGTCGCTGCCGTTACCGTCCTCAGCATTGGCGAGGAAGCCAATGTCGATGGGCCCTTCCATCCCACGCTGATCGAGGGGGGGTGCCAAACCCTGGTCGACGACCGGACTCGTGGGGGTCGGCAGTTGGGTCAAGGTCGGGCCTCCATTGTTAGCGAGCAGACCCAGCTCTGGATCGATTCCGAAGATGTTGGAGTCTGCCCACCCTTCGGCATAGGCGGTGTCGCCCATGCTCTCCACCAGACTGAAATTGAGCTGGACCGTGTCGTAGCCATCACTTGACAGGTCAGGGCCCGTGCCGTTGTTGGCGACGATGGTGTTGAAGAGCTCGGGGTCTTCTTGGAAGCCGGTGGGGTTGCGCGAGTACAAGCCCGCGCCGTCTGCCGAGGATCCGCTGGCGTCATTGCCCGCGATCGTTGAATATGCGATCCACACGTAATCAAGAAACGGGTCCGCCGAATAGAAAATTCCTGCGCCAACGGAGGAGCTTCCAGTGGTGTGGTTGCCGGAGATGGTCGAGCGGTAGATCGAGAGATAGCCAGTGGCCGTGACGCCGCCCCCTCCATCGATGTCCTGATCCCCGGTCGCTGTGTTCCCCGAGATTGTCGAATCCTGGATCGTCACGCCTCGCTCCGAGCAGACGCCGCCGCCAGAACGCGCGGTGTTACCGGCAATCGTCGAGCCCTCGATCGTTATCGGTTGTCCCTGGGCGCGAACGCCGCCACCACAGCCTGAGCTTCCTCCGTCCTTGATTGTCGTGCCGGAGATCGTCGCACCATTGAACGCGCTAACCGCGGGGCCCGGAGCGTCAGTGAAGTCCGAGTTGGAAATCGACAACGGACTGCTACTGATGTTCGACTGAGCCTGAGCTCTGACGAAGTCCGAGTCGGCAATGGACATCTGGCTGGCCACCCCGCCGCCCGCGATTTCGCCGTCGCTGAAGTCCGAGTTGGAGACGATTAGGACGCCACTCCCGGCAACGACGTCGCTGAAGCTGAAGTCCGAGCCCGAGATCGTCAAACCACCGCCGTCGTCAGACCAAACACCGTTATCGCTCAACTGCATGCTGGACAGGGTCAGATCGGCGCCTGAATTATCGATTCCGGCACCATTCTCAAAAGCGGCGGCGACGCCATCCTTGACGGTGAAGGTGGAGAAGCTCACGTCCATCCCCACAAGTCCTGAGATCGCGGTGGATATGAGAAACGGCCGAACCGCGCCGCTGCCACTGACCTCGACGGGGCCGCTTGTATGTGACCTTGCGATTTGAAGCGGCTCGTCGATTAACGGCAGGGTGGTACCGAGAGAGATCGTGTTGAGCACGTCGGGGAGCACAAAGCTGATCCGGTCCTGGTCGGTGGTGTCGCCGTCGTTGAGCTGAGTGATCGCCTCGCGGAGCGTGCACGCACCCGGGGTGCAGCCGCCGGTGCCCGGGTCGACTGTGCTGTCGACGGTGAGCGTGTTTACCGTGGCCGCCGCCGTGGTGGGCATCGCCAGCAGAGCGATCAGGGCAATAAAGATGGTCCTGCCAGGACGGAAGCGGCGCGGCATGCGCATCGTGGTCTCCTTGCGTAGTGCGAATCAGGCGGAGACCAAGCGAGTGGCGCGAGAGGCACTTCTGGTCAGGCGTTCAGCGTCCGTCTAACTACTCAGTAGACGAGTCTACTCCGATGGCCGGCCCCCCGTGGAAGTCGGGGCGGTCGGATTTGAACCGACGACCTTTCGGCCCCCAGCCGGGCGGCTCAGCTGTCAGATGCTTCCAGGAGCGTCCAGATCGTCCAATGCGTCCAGGTTTCTGGAACATCTGGGCACATAGGACGCATCGGTCGGTACCAAAGCGGTACCGCGAGATGGATCAGGCTCAGATCAGACCGGCAGCCGCAGCGCACGCTTCTTGCACTTCTTGCGCTTCGGGGTGCCGGCTTTGAACCGCTTCTTACATTTCTTCAGCGCAGCAGCGCGGAGGCCAGTCGCCAACGCTGGAACCGGCGTCAGGGAGGGCCCCGTGAGTGTCAACGTCGGCGGTGCACTGGGAGGGGCCGCGGCGACGATGATCAGGCTCTGTTCGGCAGACCCGACATTGCCGGCGGGATCCGGCGCCGACGCGACGACTGCCCAGGTTCCGTCACCTACATAGGTCGGAGTCGCGTTCCACGTTCCGCTTGGCTGCACGAGCGTGGTCATCGTCTGGCCCGCGATCGAGACAGTGACGGTAGTACCGGGCGCGGCGTTGGAGGTGCCTGTGATGGTCGGGGTGCCGTCGCTCGTTGTCTCGGTCGGGCCACCGGTAATCGCGATCTCCGGTGAGACTGTGTCGACGGTGAGCGTCTGCGTGGAGCTAGCTGGATTTCCCGCTGCGTCTGAGACCGACGAGACAACGCTGTACGGGCCGTCGGAGAGGGCGCCCGCGACTACCGACCAGGTCCCGTCATCCTGGACCGTCCCATTCAGCGTCTGACCGCCGAGGGTGACAGTGACGGCGGTGCCTGCCGGAACGTCCGCCGTCCCGGAGATCACCGGTGTCGCATCGTTGGTCAGGACCGCCGATCCGCCCGTGATCGATATCCCTGGGGCGGCGGTATCGATCGTCAGTGATTGACTGTCGGTGCCAGGATTGCCGGCGGGATCCGTTACGGAAGCGGTGACGGTGTGCGCGCCATCGGGCAGCGCGGCGGTGGTGACGTTCCAAAAGCCCCCGGTCTGCACGAGCGCGGTCAGTGTCTGTGCATGCACGGTCACCTGGACGGTCGTCCCTGGTGCTACGTCGCTGGTCCCGGCGATGGTCGGAGTGGAGTCGTTGGTGGTCGCGGATGGCTCGCCGTCAAGGGTGACGACTGGCAAGACCGTGTCGACGGTGAGCGTTTGGGTGGCGCTCACTGAGTTCCCCGCACCGTCAGTGACCGAGGCCACAACCGGATACTCGCCGTTCGCCAGGATGGCGGAGGTCACCGACCATGAACCATTCGAGGGGGTTGCGGAGAGAGTCTGCCCGTTGACCGTCACCGTCACTAGCCCCGGTGCCTCCAGGTCCGTCGTGCCGCTGATTGTCGGGGTCGTATCGGTCGTGTACGCGGTGGTCCCGCCGGTGATCGTGAGCGCGGGCGACGCGCTGTAGAACTGGTTGTTGTCGAGGGTCAGGGCGCCGTTGCGGGCGAGCGCACGGCCGTTGACCAAGGTCCCATTGCCGATCGCAACGGCGTCAAGCGCCATCAGCGTTCCCGCGAAGCTGCCGCCGGCGCCGACGGCGCCGGCGCCGTTGACCTGCCAGAACACACGCGATGCCTGGGCGCCATTGGTCAACACGACGTGGCTAGCGGCGGCGAAGGCCATGGCGCCATTGACCTGGAAGACGAAGACGGCGTTCGGATCGCCCCCAGCGTCCAGGGTCACCGTCCCGGTGTTTGATGCAGCGCCGGCGATGGTGTAGAGCCCCGGGCCAATGGTCATGCCGACCAGGTCGACCGCCGCGGGCGCGAGGGCCGCGCCGCCTGTCCGTAGAGCGACCTCGCTGTAAGCCGTGACGAGGTCGGCGTGAGCTTGAGCTGCAGCTGCGTTGCCGACGTTGAGCGTGCCTGTGTAGGTCCCCGGGGGGAAACCGGTCGGCTGGGCGTTCGCCTTGACACCGAGGTCGCCGCGCAGCGTCGTGTGCGGAGCACCGACGGCGCTGACAGTGTTACCGACGGAGGCGCCGCTCAGCGCCGCGTAGGTCGATGCTGAACCTAAGTTCACCATCGGCGTCGGAGCAGCGACGGCAGTCGGGGCAGCAGGACCAAAACCCGCCAGGAGCAGGCAGGCTCCGAGCGTCGCGAGAATGAGCTTCGAGGTAGCACCCCAGATCGTCGCCTCAGCAGTGGCGTCGAACGAGCGTCCCATCTGGGTCCTCCTCAGAGCCTCCGTAGAAAGCGGGAGACATTGGAGCCGCGGGCGTGGTCAGCCAGACTGGCTGAACTCGGTTGTTACTCCGTGGCTAGGAGACACCATAGTCCTATAACTCCCTCCCAACGAATCCACGAAATACTGATGCGGTAGGCACGCTCAATCCGTGCCTGGCCGAAAGATTCGATCGTGCCCCCCGAATCGCCGGCCGAGCCCCGTGACCGGCAGCTGGCGCTAGTCGGCCTCCAAGGCCGGTGAAGCCAAGCTAGCGAATCCTCACCGGCGTGCCGATCGGCATCAGTCGCGCCAGCGCGCGAATTGCCGGGTTGGGCATGCGGATACAGCCGTGGGATGGACGGCCGGGGATCAGTTCAGGCTGGTCGGTACCGTGGATGCCGACCACCCCGCCTCCCGGCCAGTCGCTGAGCTGCGAGTAGGCGCTGGTGCCAAAGGCCAGCGGCCCGTAGGGGCCACTCGGGTCGGTGGAGCGGATCCGCTCCCTGATCCAAAAGCGTCCCGGAGGGGTTGGGGTGCCCGGGGCACCGATTCCGATTCGCGAGCGCCACACCTTGCGGCCAGAACGGTAGAGCGTCGCCAACAGATCACGGCGATCGACGACCAGACGGGTCCGGACCACTTTTGGCTGGCCGAGCGCAGAGGCATCGACCCAGCCGGTCCGTCCGTTCGGGCGCATCGGAACGCGGACCTGCAGCCACTCACGACCGGTCGCGTCGATCCAGCTGCGAAGCAGGAGGTAGACCTCGGGCAGTCCGTCCTCGGTGTTCAGAGACAAGGCGGCAACCGGCCGGGAGTTCGGCATCGGCCGTTCGCGGATCGGAAAGTGCTGGGCCGCGTAAGCCCAGCGGGTCAGCGTACGTTCGTTGGAGAGCTGCACGCTCCCCCGCAGGTCAGGAGTCCCGGCACGCGCGGCCGGGGCGAGCGCGAGCGCTCCCAGCAGCACCCCGACGGCGAGTGCTGCGGCTAACCGGTGAAGTTGATCCGCACGCGCTCGCACCGCTGGAACCGCGCCCTTCTCACCGTTCTGTTGCTCGCGGAATCAGTGGCGACCACGCGGATCCCGTGGCGACCGGGGCTCAGTCGCTTCGCCTTGATCAGAACGGTGAAGGAGTTCCTTGAGCTGCGCTTGATCCGCCTGCCGTCGAGGAAGACGTCGGTGTTGCCGGCGCCGACAGAATCCCTGACCCTCACACGCAGCCTGAAGTTGCTGGCGACGCACTCCCCCCTCGGAGGTACCCCGGTCAGGGTCACAGTCGGCGGGGTGACATCGCACCGCAGCCGGGTCACCGTGTTGCTGTCCAGGGTGACCGCCCCGTTGCGAGCCAGTAGGCGGCCCTCGATGACTGCGCCCGTGGTCGCCGTGATCGAGGTCAGGGCGAGGATGTTGCCCCTGAACACTGTGTTGGTCCCCAGGGTCGCCGAACTGCCGACCTGCCAGAAGACGTTGCAGGACCGGGCTCCATTGATCAACGCCACCTGACTGTTTCCGGCCGCGGTGACCAGGGTCGAAGCGGTCTTGAAGATGAAGATGGCGTCGGGATTGCCCCCCGCATCCAGGGTCAGGGTTCCCGTGATGTCGAAGTCGCCGGCGGCTGAGTTGTAGACACCGGGGCCGAGGACCTGTCCACCGAGCTGGGTGGGAATCGTTGCCGTGACCGGCTGCCCGGCGGCATTGTTGTAGGCCGTGGTCAGGTCGACTTGGGCCTGGGCTGCGACAGCGTCGGCCGAGTGGATCGTTCCGTTCACGACGCCCGGTCCCCCACCGGTGCAGGGCGCAGGGAATCCAGTGCACGCCGTACCGGGGCTGATCCCGAGGTCTCCGTTGATGACCGTGGGGCCGGTGTTTGTGACAGTGGTAGCGCCGAGAACTGCAAAGGGATCGGCGGCTCCGAGCGGGACCGGAGCCTGGGCGCGCGCCGTACCGGCGAGCACGAGCGTGGCGAGCACGGTGAGCAGCGCGATTCTGAGACGGGTTTGGGCAGGCTGCTGCCTGCGGCCCTCGGGGGACTGAGCCATTTGGTCTGTTTCTACACCTGACAGCGCAGTCCTCTCCCGCCCCGTGGGGCGAGGGCAGGGACAGCCATGGTCCCAGTGCCACGAAGGAAGGCCAGATGTGCAAATCGGGGCGGTCGGACCCACCGACGACCTTTCGGCCCCTAGCCGAGCGGCTCAGCTGTCAGATGCTTCCAGGAGCGTCCAGGCCGCCCGATGTGTCCGGGGTTCTGGAAGATCTGGACCCATAGGACGCATCGGTTGGTACCAAAGCGGTACCACGGCGCCCGATTACTTCCGCCGAGCGCGCGCCCGCTCCTTGCGCTTCTTGCACTTCTTGCGGGCAGCGCCCTTTTTCTTGTTGCACCTTCTCAGGGCCGCCCTGCGTTTTCCCGTCGCCGAGGCCGCTCCGACCGCGCCACCAGCGAGCGGAGTTCCTTGTCCTAAGGCACCAAAGGGCCTGATTTCGGCGTGGGAGTACCGGTTCGCAAATCCGAACAACGGCGTCGGTGTCTGGGTTCCGAATAGCTCCGCCATCTCGGAGCCGCGTGCAGCACGAACCGTGGCGTCCATCAGCCCCAATGCGGCGTCATCCCACTCGACGCGCGCACCGACAGTCCCTGCGGCGGTGGTCCTCCAGAAGGTAAACGTCAACGGCCCCGGTAATAACACACCCTCCCGAGTGATGCCATCGAGCTCATAAGGCGACGGCGTGGGCGCATTCGCTTTGAAGCTGAAAGGCGCACCCAGCTTGGTCAGGTCGAACCCGCCCGTCTCGTACACGAGATCGCTCACGTAGTGGAAAGGGATGTCCGGAGCCTGGCGAATAAAGGCATTCACGACCTCCGCGTTGCCGTTCACGTTGAAAAAGCCGTACAGGTTGCAAAAGGGAACTAGATCGGCCGCCACCCCTCCCAGCACTGGCAGCTGGGACATGCAGCCGCCACCGTCAGGGGACTTGATGATCGCCCCGAAGTAACCGAACTTGGTCGGCGGCCTGTTCGACCCCGCGAGTCCGAGCCGCTCACACTTGGCTCCCGCTACCGCCAACAGCGGCCGCCCGAATGGATCGCGGACGAGCTCGAACTGTGCCGGCACGCGCTGACGAACCAGGCTCTCCACGCCGGGTACGAGCAGGATCCGCTCACCGCAGTCGTCCAGCACGACGACGGGTGAGTCAACGGCCTTTGCGGCGGTCGGCGCGTGCAAGACCCCGAGGGCGCCCGACAGAACCAGGATCGAAATCAGACGTCGCATTAGGGATCTTGGATCAACGCTACTCCCGCTCCGCTTGCCGAACTGTGAGGTCGGGCACATCGCCCGCCTCACCGAGCGTCTTGTGCAAGTCCCGCAGCCTGAAAGGCCTCCTCGTGGCTGGTAAATGCGCGGTCGCGGATCACCTGGCCGGAGGAGGAGATCGTCCAGAGGTTGGCCCATTCGGTGTCGAAGGGGGCTCCGCTTTGCGCACCCTCCCCGCTCATACGGCCCAGGACGAGGAGCTGGTCGTCGCGAACGTAGAGGAGCTCGTCGGGCTCGAGGCGGAACTCTCGGAACTGGCCATAGAGGGCATGGAGCATGGCCATCCGTTCGTCCCAGCCTCGGACGTTCGCAAAGCCCAGCGACCGGGCTCGATCGTCCTGGATCGATTCGACATCCGGGTGATAAAGCGCGAGGCCAACCTCAAAGTCGGCGCGATTCATGGCCTCCCAGCCCAGGACGACCGTACGGCGGATGATCGCCATCCGCAGCCGGGAGCCCCTGGGTAGGCGCCAGACCGCAGCAGCGAACATTGCGGCGATACGAGGGAAGCGCAGCGCGAAGCGCTCCTCCAGCCCGCGACGCGACCGGCCTTTCAGAGCAAGCCGCTGGCGATGGACCTTGACCATCTCCCTAGACATGCGACGCCAGTATCCCGCTCGAGAGCCAGTCGGGGCGGTCGGATTTGAACCGACGACCTTTCGGCCCCCAGCCGAGCGGCTCAGCTGTCAGATGCTTCCAGGAGCGTCCAGATCTTCCGATGCGTCCAGGTTTCTGGAAGATCTGGACACATAGGACGCATCTCCCGGTACCAACGCGGTACCACGGCAGCTGATCAGGCCGGCAACGCCGCGGCTTTCTGCTTGCACCTCTTACGTGCCTTGCCCTTCTTCTTCCTGCACTTCTTCAGCGCCGCGGCGCGAAGACCAGTCGGGGCGGCGCTTCCCCCACCGCCGGCCGGCGGGACTGCCGCGTCGGCGCCGCTGCAGTCCTCGTCCTCTCCGTTTCCGGGGATGTCGGTGACGCCGGCGTGTACATCATTGTCGAGGTCGTCGCAGTCGCCCGCCTCGTTTGTGTAGCCATCGGCATCGTCATCGGTTGCGGGGGCGCCGCTGCAGTTCTCGTCGATCAAGTTACCCGGGACGTCGGTGGCGCCGGGGTGGATGGTGTTGTTGCCGTCGTTGCAGTCGGTCCCCTCCGGCGATAGCCAGAAGTTGTCCGTATCGGCGTCCATCAACACGTCGCCGCTGCAGTTCTCATCGATCCCGTCGTTGAGCACCTCGGTGGCCCCGGGGTGGACTGAGTTGCTCGAGTCGTTGCAGTCGGTTCCGCCGGGAGGTGCCCAGAACGAATCCCCGTCGACATTGACGTCTGCGCCGCTGCAGTTCTGGTCAATGCCGTCGTCAAGTGCGTCGGGGGCGCCGGGGTAGATGGCGTTGTTGGCGTCGTTGCAGTCGTTCGCGTTGCCAAAACCATCCCCGTCCACATCGGACTGGATCGTGATCGAGAAGGCCTGGGTGTCGTCCGCGAAGACCTCGTTTGAGGCGCTGACGACCCCGGTGTAGGTGCCGGCCATGGTCGGGGTCCCCGTCAGGGCGCCGGTGCTCGGGTTGAGGCTGGTCCCCGGCGGCAGCGCGCCGGAGGCGAGCGTGTAGCTGCTGACCGTCGGCGACCCGTTCGCCGTATAGGTGTGGCTGTAAGCGCTACCCATGAGCCCGCCCGGCGGGGGTGAGCTGGTGATATCCGGAGCGGCGCCGAGCCGGCCACTATCGCTGAAGCCCCAGCAGACCAAGCGATTGTCCGAGCTCTTGATCGCGCATGTGTGGGCTCCGCCAGCGGCGACCTTGCTCACCCCGTCGGTGGGGACATTGTTGAGTTGGCCGACCTGGTTGTTGCCCCAGCAGACGACCTTGCTGTCCGAGGTCTTGATCGCGCAGGTGAATGAGGAGCCGGCGGAGACCGCGCTCACCGCGTCGGTGGGAACGTTGTTCAGCTGGCCATCGGAGTTGTTCCCCCAGCAGACGAGCTTGCTGTCCGAGGTCTTGATCGCGCAGGTGTGAGAATTTCCACCCGAGACCGCACTCACCGCATCGGTAGGAATGTTGCTGAGCGAGCCTGCGTTGTTCAAGCCCCAGCATGCGAGCGTGTTGTCCGAGGTCTTGATCGCACAAGTGTGGAAGCTGCCGACGGAGACCGCGCTCACCGCCACGGTGGGGACCCCACCGTTGCCGGTCAGCTGGCCCGCGGAATTATCGCCCCAGCAGGCGAGCTTGCTGTCCGAGGTCTTGATCGCGCAGGTGCCGGTTCCGCCGGCGGACACTGTGCTCACCGCGTCGGTGGGGACACTATTCAGCTGGCTGAAGTCGTTGTTGCCCCAGCAGGCGAGCGTGCTGTCGGAGGTCTTGATCGCGCAGCGGTGGAGGCTGGTACCCGAGACCGCGTTTACGGCGACTGTTGGGATGCCACCGTTGCCGGTTATCTGGCCGTTGTCGTTGCCGCCCCAGCACACGAGCTTGCTGTCCGAGGTCTTGATCGCGCAGGTGGATTTCTCACCGCCGGCCACCCCGCTGACATCCGCGCTCGCTGAGAAGGGTGCAGCCAGGAACGCCGTAAGCGAGCACGCAAGCAGTGCCGCGGCCCGCGAAACCCGACGCTTAGAACCCACGCTCCTTTGACGCATCCACCTCTCCCCTGTCAGGGAAATCGATTGCCGAGAAGCTACTCCTATTTAGGTAGGAGGGCAAGCGTGCCCTCATAGAAGTCGGGGCGGTCGGATTTGAACCGACGACCTTTCGGCCCCCAGCCGAATGCGCTATTAGCGTGAACGCGTTGCTTTGAGTTGCTGGCAGACGTTCTCAGGCGTGCCGAGTTGCTTTGAGGTCCCCTGAGTTGCGTTCAGATTGGGCCCTCGAATGGGACCTTGAGATTCCCCCTAGTTTCGTATTACAATTCTCTGGGTGGAGATCCACCCGTCGGCCCGCAAGCACGGCATCGCCGACGAGGACATCGAACATGCCACAGCGAACGCGATGAGCATCGACGACCAAGAAGAAGACGACACGCGGCTGTACCTCGGTCCCGCCCGCGATGCAGACCTGCTCGAGGTCGTGACGATCGTCCGCGATGACGGGTCCGAACTCGTGATCCACGCAATGAAGATGCGGCCGAAGTATCGCCGCCTACTACTCGGAGGCTGAGATGGCAAGGCGAAAGACACACGGCAAGACAGCTAGCGGAAACAAGATCACCGACAACACGGTCGAGAAGCTCGCCAAGAAAGCCGAGGCTGGCTACGACGTCGGCGAGACGCTCCGCCGCCGGCCTGGACGGCCCGCGATCGGGTCGGCCCCCGCCGCCGTGGAGTCAGTCCGCTTGGAGCCCGAGCTGAGAAACGCGCTCGCCAAACGCGCCGACCGCGACGACGAAACGACTTCCTCAGTGATTCGGAAGGCCCTGCGTCAGTACCTCAAGGTCGGCTGAACCGGCGCCGTCCTTTGCCGGACCCGTCGCGCCTCCTCTTCGCGCGAAGCAGGACCAAATGCCACTTCGAAATGTCTTGGTCCAGGCGATCGCCGGTTCGAGTGCGGTCGCTCACCTTCGGGTTGCCCGGAACTCTTTTCGCAGCCTCACGGTCAGGGACTGCGTGCTCGGATCACCGCCGGCCGGAATGAAGGTGACGGTGGGACTGACCTTGACCTTTCCGGTCCGGTTCAGCTGCCGCCGCTTCTTCTTCCCTGACGCCTTGATGAGCAGCTTCACGTCGCCGGGCGCGGTCGCCGCCGCGGCGGCTTGTGCTCCCGTGTTGGCGGCTGTCACACCCTTGCCCGCGAGGAGGACCTGGCCGGCGTTAGGGACGTTGACAGTGAGCGTTGCGGTGCCCCGGTTCTTGTTGCGCTCGATCGCTCCCAGCGTAAATGTATTCGTTGGGACGAACACGGCTGTGACGTTCGCAGCACCTATGGAGTCGGTCACAAAAAGGTCTGACTGACCATCAGCCAGATCGCCGGGCCGTAGGATCTCGGCACTCCCAGGAAGGCTGAATCGGCATGCGTTGTTGGCCATGACCGCGTTTGCGCTGTTGAGCCCGAGTACGTCCCCGGTCTTCACCTGGATGCTCGCCGGGAACGTATTGGAGGGATCGCTCCCAATCAGGTCTCGAGGCCCGTCGTGTCCGACGACCATCCAGTTCAGGCCCGAGACGTTGCGAAAGATCTTCATCGTCATCTTCTGGCCCATGCCTGCAGCGGCGTTGTGCGTCCAAGATGTGATCGTGCCATTCCCTGGCACCACGTAGCTGTTGCCCGAGGGCACGGCCGGCGTCGCGACGTCCGCCTGCGCGGAGCAAGTGGTCATCGGCGACCCGCCTATTGCGAGCTGTCCCAGCGTCACTGACGCCGTGGCGGACGACGCGGCTGTGCTCAGAACAGCCACCCCGAGCAACGCTGCGAACGCCACGCGCGTCAAGAGGGGCCGCAAGTGACCTCTTAGTCGATCCGTTCTCTGGAACTCACGTTCCAACTCGCTCCCTTTCGCGTAGAAGCCGACCCTATCTAATCGCTGCTGCCTTCGCGTCAAGGGAGGCGCTCCGTGGTCGCCCAAATTAGGCCCTCGGCACGGCACCGGCCCGAGCTAGGCTGGGGGTCTCGTGCCTGGAGACGACCCCCAGTCGAGATCGGTCGCAACCACAATCAAAAGGTGATGCGTCGCTGAAACTGGCCAGTTAGCGGGGAAAAGTCGGGGCGGTCGGATTTGAACCGACGACCGCTCGGCCCCCAGCCGAGTGCGCTACCAGACTGCGCCACGCCCCGAGGCGTTGGACTCCATTAAAGCGGGGATAGGAAGAAGCGGGCGACGGGACTCGAACCCGCTGCTTTCAGCTTGGAAGGCTGACGTGCAACCAGTTACACCTCGCCCGCGAGGACGGCCGATTATAGATTCGGCCTGAGGCTTACTTGTTCTTCTTGACCCCGAACTCCGCGACGTAGGTCGCCGAGTTGGGGGCATTGGCGCCGCCGGCCGCCGCGGTGCCCTTGCCGACGGCGATTGCGACCTGGCGGAACGGAGCGTGAACGATCACGCGGCGGTGGGTCGGGCTGTTCATCCAGGCGGTCACCACCGCGGCGGGTGTGCTGGCCGCGTCGGAGCCGTAGGCGAGGATCTCTCCCACCGTCCACTTCTTCAGCTTCTTGCTGATGTAACCGCTGTCCTTGTCACGCGAGACGTGGGTGCTCCCGTCGGTGCCGATGTGGTCAATGTGCCCGTTGGAGAGCATGTCGCTGAGCTGCCGGTTCGCGGCTTTGGTCAGCGGGGAGGCGCTGCCGAGCGAGGTCAGCCCGAGCGCACTGCGCTCGGCGTTGATCAGGCAGCGGGTGCTGGCCGCGAGCTCGCCGGTCGAGATCGAGCCCGCCTGGGTGGTCGCATTCGCGCAACCACTGCCCGTCTGCGCACCAGCCGGCACGGAAACCGCGCAGATCCCTGTCAGCGCGGCGACGATGACCATTCCTGTCAGACGTCGCACGACCCGACACTTTACCCTGCCGCGGGCGAGCTTGACTCTCGACTGAGCTTCGAGCCAGGCACGCGCAACTCTCCGTTCAGGCAGGGGTTGACTTCAAAGATCCGATCTTGTCCCGAATTCCCTCGCATGCATCTCGATCCGTGGCGGCCCTCGCAGCGCTCTTGGCGCTGGTGGCGGCCCTGGCCTTCGGCCTGAATCAGCGCGCGACCGCAGCCGGCCCCGGTTCCCCCAACATCGTCTTCATCCTCACCGACGACCAGGCGGCGAACCAGCTCGCCAACATGCCCAATACCAACGCGCTGATCGCCGGCGCAGGGGCCAATTTCGCGCGCGCCTATGCCTCCTATCCCCTCTGCTGCCCCTCCCGGGTCACCTTCCTCACCGGCCGCTACATGCACAACCACGGCGATCCGCGGGAACGCTGCGCCGTTCGGGGGCGCCTTCCGGTTCGAGCAGACCGGACAGGAGGCCTTTGCCCTGCCCGTCCAGCTGCAGTCGGCCGGCTACCGCACGGCCCATGTCGGCAAGTACCTGAACGGCTATGCAGGCAGTGCGGCCTGCGGCGAAGGCAGCGAGCCCCACGTTCCGGCGGGATGGGACTGGTGGTACGGGAAGATGGCGGCGACCAACGGCGCCTGCTCGGAGAACAACTACTACCAGTACTCCCTCTACGAGAAGGAGGGGCCGCTCGATCCGCTGGTCTCGGAGGAGATCTATCGGCTCGAGCGATCCCGATTACCAGACCGACGTCTACCGGGACAAGGCTCTCGGAGTGCTCGATACCGAGCTGCCGAGTTCCGACCCCCTCTATCTGAGCATCGGGTTCGGAGCTCCGCA
Source organism: uncultured Solirubrobacterales bacterium (assembly GCA_963770155.1). Lineage (GTDB taxonomy): Bacteria > Actinomycetota > Thermoleophilia > Solirubrobacterales > 70-9 > CAVYOE01. The sequence goes on from CAVYOE010000001.1 coordinate 891,888, forward strand.
CGGGCCGTTCGAAGCGGCCCCGCGCCACAAGTTCACTTTGTCGACCGCGCCGCTTCCGAACCTCCCCGGCTTCGACGAGAAGAACATCAAGGACAAACCGAGCTTCCTTCGATCCCGCGCCCGGCACCGCCTGACCGCAACGGAGAAGTCGAACATCACCGGCCGCCGCCGGCGCCAGCTCGAGATGCTGCTCGCGGTCGATGAGGCGATCGCCAGCATCTACAACAAGGTCGCTTCCGCGGGCGAGCTCGGCAACACCTACTTCGTCTTCGCCTCCGACAACGGCTTCTACCAGGGCGAGCACAGGGTCGGAGCGGGCAAGTACCTGCCGTATGAGCCGGCCGCGAGGGTCCCGCTCGCGATCCGAGGGCCCGGTATTCCCCCGGGAGTCTCGAACGAGCTTGTCTCGAACGCCGACTACGCCCCGACCGTGCTCCAGATCGCGGGGGCGCCGCAGCCGCCCGTTCCCGTCGATGGCCGCTCGCTGCTGCCGTTCGCGGCCTCGCCAACGGCGATCAGTCCACGCCCGATTCTGCTCGAGGGGGACATCGGCCCAGGCGCCGGCCCCGGCCAGGCGATTCCCGAGGCGCTGCGCCCGTTGCCCCCGATGCCGAAGCGCAAGCGGCGGGCGGCGCGACTGGGCCTGACCCGGCTCTCCGGAGTCAGTGACCTGAACCAGGAGCCCGGTTCCGAGCGCTACGCCATCAACGGCAACATGAACGTGCCGGCCTTCCGCTCGATCAGGACCAACCGCTATCTGCTGACCATCTACGCCACCGGCGACATCGAGCTCTACGACATGCGCAAGGACGCAGCGCAGCTCAACTCGCTCCACAACAACAAGCGCTATGCGAAGGTGCGTGCGGTGCTCTACCGCCGGCTCCTCGGCCTCGCCTTCTGCCAGGGCGAAAGCTGCCGGGCCAGCTACGGTCCGGACCCGAAGCCGAGCAAGAAGAAGCGAAAGAGGCGCCGGTGAGCCCGGGCCGCCGCCGGCCAGTGGCGGCCTCTCTCATCGGATCCGCCGCCCTCTTCGGAGCGATTCTGGTTCTGATCTGGGGCGGCCCCCGGGTCCCTGACGCCGCTCACGCCGCGCCCGACCCGCGCCCGAACATCGTCGTCGTCCTCACCGACGACCAGACCCTGGCGGAGATGGTGGCGTTGCCTCAGACCACCAACCTGATCGGCACACAGGGGATGACGTTCGACCGCGCCTACTCCTCGTACCCGCTCTGCTGTCCGGCGCGGGCGACGCTTCTGACCGGCCAGTACATGCACAACCACAACGTTCGCGGCAACACGGCGCCGTTCGGCGGCTGGGAGAGGTTCGCCGGACTCGGAGCCGAGGCTGCGGCGCTGCCGGTCTGGCTCCAGAACTCGGGGTACCACACAGTCCAGCTCGGCAAGTACATGAACGGCTACCCCAGCATCAACCCGCCGGTTCCCCCCGGTTGGGACGAGTGGTACGGGAAGCTCTCCGAGTACAGCTCGGCTCTGTTCGGCAACCAGGTCTACTTCAACTACAAGCTGCTCGAGCAGGGTCCGGCCGGCCCCCCCGCGAAGCTGATCTCCTACGGGCAGAGCGAGACCGATTACTCGACCGACGTGCTCGCGGACAAGGCCGTTGACGCGATCGAGAGGCTCGGCGGCACGGATGGGATCGACGAGCCCTTCTTCCTCAACCTGTGGGTGTCGGCACCGCACGCCCCCTACATATCCGCGACCCGCCACATCGGGGCCTTCGGCGCCGCGCCCGTCCGGTTTGCCCGCGACTTCAACGAAAAGGACGTGCGGGACAAGCCGCGCTTCATCAGGCGCCTGCCGCGACTCAACAAGCGCAAGATCCGCAACGTCACCCAGCGCCAGCGCAATCGCTGGGCGCAGCTGCTGGCGGTTGATGAGGCCGTCGTCTCGGTCACCAACGCGCTGGCGAAGGAGGATGAGCTCGACAACACCTACATCGTCTTCACCAGCGACAACGGCTACCTCGCGGGCGACCACCGCATCCCCCAGGGCAAGTACCTGCCCTACGAGGGCGCGGCGCACGTGCCGCTGCTGATCCGCGGGCCGGGGATTGCGGCCGGCGGGCGCTCGCCCGAGCTCGTCTCCAACATCGACCTGGCGCCGACCCTCGCGCAGATCGCCGGCGCCACCCCGAAGCTGACCGTGGACGGACGCTCGCTGCTGCCCTTCACCAAGAACCCTGCGCTCGCTTCGACCCGGGCGCTGCTGCTGGAGGGCGACACCGGCGCCAACCTGACCGGCGGCGAAGCAATTGAGGCAGGAGACGCCGCTTCGACCGCTGCGTTGAAGCCGGGCCTGAAGCAGAAGCGGGGCGTCAGCGATCTGGAGCAGGAGCCGATCGCGCGGATTGCGCGCAAGATCAAGGCGCCGGCGTACCGGGCGATCCGCACCCCCCGCTACCTGTTCGTGCGCTACCGGGGCCGGGGCGGGGTCGAGCTCTACGACATGCTCAGCGATCCGAAACAGCTGCGCTCACGGCACGCCGACCCGCGCTATCTCTTCATCAAGAGGTGGCTGCAGAGTTGGCTCGCGGTCCTGGAAACCTGCGCGGGCAATGCCTGCGCGGTCGAGACGGGGCCCGAGCCGCTGCCGGCGCCGGCGCCGCCTCCCCAGGCCAAGAAGCGGCCGAAGAGGCGCTGAGTGCGGCTGTTCGCCGCAGCTATCGCGGCTGCAGCGCTGGCGGGGGCGGTGGTGCTCTCCGGGTCGGCAACGCCCTCGGCGGCGGCGGTCGGGGGGCCGAACGTCGTTCTCATCCTCACCGACGACCAGGCAAGCCACGAGCTGGCGGCGATGCCCCAGACCCAGGCGCTGATAACCGCCCAAGGGAGCCGCTTCAGTCGCTTCTACTCGACCTATCCCCTCTGCTGTCCGGCCCGGGCGACGCTGCTCACCGGCCAGTACATGCACAACCACCAGGTCCGGGGCAACGAGCCGCCCTTCGGCGGCCACGGGCGCTTCGTCACCCTCGGGGTCGAGGCGCGGTCACTGCCGACCTGGCTCAAAGCGGTCGGCTACAACACCGCGCACGTCGGCAAGTATCTGAACGGCTACCCGGGCGACGGCAACCTGGTCGTCCCCCCGGCCTGGGACGAGTGGTTCGGGCAGGTCTCGGCCTATGACGAGAACCAGTTCGGCGGCAAGCTCTACTACGACTACGACCTGTTGGAGAAGGAGATCGGCGGGGGGGCGGTGCTGCAGCACTACGGCTTCGGCGAGGCCGACTATGAGACGGACGTCCTCCGCGACAAGGCGCTCGGCGCGATCGAGCGACTGGGCGACGAGGCCGCGCTTGGGTCGGACCAGCCCTTTTACCTCGAGCTCGCGGTGCACGCGCCCCACTTCCCGTTCGTGCCGGCACCGCGGCACACGGGCCTGATGCGGGGGGCGCCGCTCGCCCCGCTGCCCGGGGTGAATGAGGCGCGGATCGGCGACAAGCCGCGATACCTGCGGCAGACCGGGCAGATCAACCCGGACACGCTGAACAGACTCGCGATCGCTCGTCGCGCGCGTATGGAACAGCTGCTCGCGGTCGACGAGGCGGTGGCGGCGATCGTCGCCAAGCTCGCCGCCGCAGGAGAGCTCGCCAACACCTACATCATCGTCACAAGCGACAACGGCTACTTCTTCGGGGAGCACCGGGTCGCCTCCGGCAAGTACCTGCCCTACGAGCCTGCGTCGCGGGTGCCGTTCGTGATCCGCGGGCCGGGGATCCCAGCCGGTGCGACCTCGGACGCGCTCACCGCGAACGTCGACGTGGCGCCGACCATCGCCGCGATCGCCAACGCGGTGCCACAGATCGGGATGAACTGGGACGGGCGGTCCCTGTTGCCCTTCGCAGTGGACCCGCAGGCGCGCAGCAAGCGACCGGTCCTGCTCGAGGGCGACATCGGGGCCGGTGTTGGGCCCGGCGACGGCAGCCCGGCGCTGTCGGCCGCGCGCCGGACACGCCGGCTGGGGCTGGCAGGCCTGCGCGGCCCGCTCGATCTCGAACAGGAAGGTGCTCCCACCCGGGCCGCCATCATCGGTGAATCCGGGCCGGCCTACCGCGCCATTCGCACCAACCGCTATCTGCTTGTCGCCTACGCCAGCGGCGAGCTCGAGCTCTACGACATGCTCAAGGACCCGGCGCAGCTGCGGTCGATGGCGAAGTCGCCCCGCTATCGCCGGGTTCGCAAGGTCCTCCTGCGCCGGCTTCTTGCCCTGGCCAACTGCCAGGCCGACGGCTGCCAGGTCAACCACCGCCGCGACCCGAAACCGGTCAAGCGCGCAAAGCGCAAGAAAAAGCCCGCTCGCTAGGGAGCGGGCTTTCCAGCACCGTCAGCGGGGCACCCAGGACTCGAACCTGGAATCGCCGACTTTGGAGGCCGGTGCCTTAAAACCAATTTGGCCAGTGCCCCTGAAAGCGAACTTCCTATGGAGTTTCGCATTCCTGGGCGCCCGGAAACCTCGTTCCGTCTCGCTCGTGAGCGAACATATGTTCGTGTTCATTGATCACCCCCCAAGAGTCTTTGAGGAGGTGACTCGGCTAGTCGCGTCCGGAGAATCCGACTATGCCATTGGCCAAATCCTCGGCATTTCTCCAAACACCGTGAAGCGGTGGCGCACCCGGGGCCGCCCCGGTCGACGCCGTCCTGCGTTTGAGCGGGCGAAAGAGGTGGCTGAATCGCTCGACGAAGCGAGTTACAGCTACCTGCTAGGGATGTATCTCGGAGACGGTCATGTCGGGCGACTGCCGCGAACCTGCTCGCTGGTCATTTCATGCGACCCGAAGTACCCGAGCATCATCGAGGAATGTCGATCGCGCATGGATCAAGTCGCGCCGGGGAACGTTCATGTCCAACCGCGCAGCCGCGATGCCGTAATCGTCGTTGTCGCGTACTGGGCTGCTTGGCCGATTCTCATTCCGCAGAGTGGCCCAGGGAGGAAGCATGAGCGCCTGATCGCGCTAGAGGAATGGCAAACGCAGATCACGCACCGTTACGTCAAGCCATTCCTTCGCGGGCTGATCCACTCAGATGGGTCCCGCTGCTTGAACCGCTTCGACACGATGCTCCCGAGTGGACGAAACGCACGCTACGAGTACCCGAGATATTTCTTCACGAATTACTCCGAGGACATCCGCCGAATCTTCTGTGAGCACTGCGAACTGCTCGGAATCCGGTGGACGCAGTCGAATTGGAAGAACATCTCGATCTCACATCGCGACAGCGTTGCTCTGCTCGATGATTTCGTAGGACCGAAGATGTAGGCACGAAGCTTGGCATGCCCGAACACCTTCGGATCTAGAATCGATCTTCCAGCGGGCGTGTCCAAATTGGAAAAGGAGCCGGCTTTAGGTGCCGGTGCGCGCAAGCGCTTGGGGGTTCGAGTCCCTCCGCCCGCATTTCAACGAGCGTTTCAGCGCACGTCGGCGCAAGAAATTAGACTCCGGGCGTTATGGAGGCTGGAGTTGCTCGACCGGGATATGAGCTCTGGCGCCCGAATCGGGAGAAGAGTGAGTCCAAGAGCGCAAAAGCGCTCGTCGTCCTGCTGCTGCTGATCACTGCCGGAGTCACCACCGTGATCACGATCGGCGGCTGGGAGCGGCTCGAGGGCGGCGGGATCTTCGCGATCGCCTACATCATCCTCTACCTCCTGTTCGCCTATTACGTCTCGCGCTGGCAGCGCGGCGTGCTCCCGGTGGCCTCGGCGCTGGCGATCATCCTCGCGATCTTCGCGGCAATCTCTGCGCCCGCCTGGTTCGACCGCGCCAAGGACGGGCTTCGAGCCCGGCCCTCCCGGAGGAGCTGCTCGGGCTGCTGACCCTGCTGTTGGTGCCCGATCCAGGTGATCCTGATCGCGGTCGCGATGGTCGCCTTCAACCAGGAATGGCACGTCGAGGAGGAGCGGCCGATCGGCGGCGTCGAGCCGATCGACGATGACAGCGAGGACTACCCGGACCGGGGCACCGACCGGCCGGGTCCGGCCGCCGCCTAGAACAGCTTCGGCGGCGGTTCGTGTGGCTCGATCAGATGCGGGCCGTCCTCGCGGACGTCGTTGACGGCATTCGACGACCTCGCGCAGCTCCAGCTTCCCGGTACCTGGGACGCAGCAAATCCTTGAGGTGTCCGGGTCGGCGTCCGGGGCGAGCCATGTTTCCTCCGCGTCTCGCGGCAGGATCACCGGCATCCGGTCGTGGACCGGCCGAATCTGTTCGCTGGGCTCGGAGGTGACGATCGTGCAGCTGTGGAGCTCGTTGCCGTCGCTCGTCCTTCGACTGCGCCCAGAGTCCCGCGAACGCGAACAGCTCGTGGTCCGGCAGCGAGATCCAGACCGGCTGCTTGCCGTCCTCGGTCGCTCTTCCACTCGTAGAAGCCGTCGGCGGGGATCAGGCAGCGGCGCTCGGCGAAATGCTTCCTTGAAGGCCGGCTGGTCGGTCGACCGTCTCGGCGCGGGCGTTGATCAGCGGCCGGCCGATGTCATGTCGGCGTCGTCCCGGGCGGCACCAGTCCCCAGCGCAGCCGCCCGACCTCGCGCTCTCCCTCGTCGTCCTGCCTGATCGCCAGGACCGGATCGGTCGGCGCGATGTTGAAGCGCGGCTTCTCGTCGATCTGCGCCGACTCCGGCAGGTCGAAGCGGATCCGCAGCATCCGCGGATCGGGGTCGGTGAGCGTGTAGCGGCCGCACATGGTTCGAGGCTAGCTGGGCGAAGATGCCGGAGGTGGGACTCGAACCCACACGCCCCGAAGGACCACGGATTTTGAGTCCGATGCGTCTACCAGTTCCTGCACTCCGGCCTACGCACAACGATAGACCCGCAGGGCGGCGGCTCGCGGGTTCTGCAGGGCGGTGATAATCCCCGCCCGTGGACGCAGGCGCCCGCAAGGAGCTGATCGAGGAGCTGTGCTCGTTCGAGGGGCGCGGGCCGGGGACGGACGCCGAGCGGCGGGCGGCGAACTTGCTCGCGGACCGGCTCGAGGCCATGGGCAGGCGCGCCGAGATCGAGCCGACCTACGTCCACCCCCAGTACGCGCTGGTGCATCGCCGCGCACGTCGCACTGGCGGTCGCCGGCAGCCTGGTCGGCACGGCGGAACCGGCCGTGGGCTTCGCGCTGGTCCTGTTCGCGGCCACTTCGCTCTACCTCGACCTCGACACCCGCGCCTACCTGATCCGCCGACTCTTCTTCCGCCGCGCCTCCCAGAACGTCGTCTCGCCCGGAAGCCGCCCCGATGCACCGATGCGGCTGATCCTCACCGCCCACTACGACGCCGCTCGGACCGGCTTCGTCTTCAGCCGCATCTATCCGCTGGGCGCCGGCCTTTCGGAGCGCGCCCGCGTCCTGTTCGCGCCCTTCCGGCTCGGCTTCTGGGGCGGCGTCGCTCCCCTGCTCCCGATCCTCGGCGCGCAGATGGCCGGTTTCGACGCCGGCTGGATTCAGATCCTCCAGGTCGTCCCCACCGTCGCTGCTGGTGGTCTTCGCGTTCCTCACTGATCGACATCGCCCTCTCCCCGATCGTCCCCGGCGCCTACGACAACGCCTCCGGCGTCGCCGCGGTCCTCTCGGCGGCCGAGGAGCTCGACGCCGATCCGCCGGAGAACCTCGACGTCTGGGTGGTGCTCCCCGGGGCCGAGGAGTGCCTGTGCGAAGGGATGCGCGAGCTTCGTCCGCGCGCACCGCCAGGAGCTCGACCCGGCTCGCACCGCAGTCGTCAACGTCGACTCGGTCTCCTTCGGTGACGCCCAGCTACGAGCTGAGCCAGGGCGCGATCGTGAGCATCCCGATGGACCCCGGCCTGGTCGACCTCTGTCGCTCGCTCGCGGCGGCCGACCGCGATGGGGAAAACCGTTTTCGCGCCGGGCCGATGCGCTACGCCCAGCCCGACGACGCGCTGCCGGCCGCTGTCCGCGGCATTCCCGCCGATCACGATCCTCGGGCTCGAGGACGGAATGGTCCCCCGCTGGTACCACACCGTCCACGACCTTCCCGAAACGCATCGACGACGAAGCCCTCACCCGCAGCACCGAATTCGTGGTCGGCCTGGCGCGCCTGCTCGACCGCGAGGCAGGGCGGCGAGCGTTACCGATCCAGCCGACTGATGGAAGGCGTCACGCAGCAGCCCGAGAAGCTGTGGGAGCCAACGTCAGGAGGCGTCGAGAGCTCGGCCATGACCCGCTACATGGAGTGGCTCGCCGACGAGCACGGGCGGACGTTCCACGACTACGAGGAGCTCTGGGACTGGTCCTCGACCGAGATCGAGGACTTCTGGAAGACGATCTGGGACTACTTCGGCGTGATCGCCTCGGGCGATCCCGGCGAGGTACTCAGCGAGCGCCGGATGCCCGGCGCGAGCTGGTTCGAGGGAGCCGAGCTCAACTACGCCGAGCACATCTTCCGCGGCAAGGACGACGGGCGCGGTCGCCCTCCTGCACGCCTCGGAGCTGCGCGAGCTCGACGAGATCACCTGGGGCGCATCTGCGCGGCGGGGGTCGCCCGGGCCTCGGCCGGCCTGCGCGACGCTCGGTGTCGAGAAAGGCGACCGCGTCGTCGCCTACCTCCCCAACATCCCCGAGGCGATCGTCGGCTTCCTCGCCAGCGCCAGCATCGGCGCGATCTGGTCGAGCTGCTCGCCCGACTTCGGCGCCAGCAGCGTCATCGACCGCTTCGCCCAGATCGAGCCCAAGGTCCTGCTCGCTGTGGACGGCTACCGCTACGGCGGCAAGGACTTCGACCGGACCGAAGTCGTCGCCGGCCTACAGGAGGCGATGCCGACGCTCGAGGCCACCGTCGTCGTCCCCTACCTCTCGGACAGCCCCGATCTCGCGCCACTCGAGGACGCCATGACCTGGGAGGACCTGCTGGGGCCGACGGACTCGGCCCCAGAGCTCAGCTTCGAACGGGTTCCCTTCGACCATCCCCTCTGGGTCCTCTACTCGTCGGGGACCACCGGCCTGCCGAAGGCGATCGTCCAGGGCCACGGCGGCATCCTCCTCGAGCAGCTGAAGAAGATGAATCTCCACGTGGACCTGCGCGAGGGCGACCGTCTCTTCTGGTTCACCACGACCGGCTGGATGATGTGGAACTTCCTCATCGGCGGCCTGCTGACGCCGGCATCGATCGTCCTCTACGACGGCAATCCCGGCCAGCCCGACATGGGTGTGCTCTGGGACCTGGCCGAGGAGGCGGGGGTCACCTGCTTCGGCACCAGCGCCGCCTATGTCGCCGCCTGCATGAAGGACGGCGTCACTCCCGGCGACGGCCGCGACCTCTCGCGGCTGCGCGCGCTCGGCTCGACCGGCTCTCCCCTCTCCCCCGAGGGCTTCGACTGGATCTACGAGCACCTGGGCTCAGAGACACCTGGCTCTTCTCGACCAGCGGCGGCACCGACGTCTGCACCGCCTTCGTCGGCGGCGTCCCGATCCTCCCCGTCTATCGCGGCGAGCTCCAGGGCCGCGCACTCGGCTGCCGGGTCGAGGCGTGGGACGAGGCCGGCAATGCTGTCACCGACGAGGTCGGCGAGCTGGTGATCACCGAGCCGATGCCCTCGATGCCGGTCTTCTTCTGGGGCGACGAGGACGGCGCCCGCTACCGCGAGAGCTACTTCGAGATGTTCCCCGGCGTCTGGCGCCACGGCGACTGGATCGAGATCACCTCCCGGGGCACGGCGATCATCTACGGCCGCTCCGACTCGACCATCAACCGCGGCGGGATCCGCATGGGCACGAGCGAGATCTACCGCGCCGTGCTCGCAATCGACGAGATCACCGACGCGCTGGTGGTCGACCTCCCGCGCGACGGGACCGAGGGCTGGATGCCGCTGTTCGTGGTCCTGCGCGAGGGCGTCGAGCTGGACGACGAGCTGACCAAGCGAATCGCGACTCAGATCCGGACCGACTGCTCCCCGCGCCACGTCCCCGACGACGTCTACGCCATCGCCGAGGTGCCGCGCACCCTGAGCGGCAAGGTGCTCGAGGTCCCGGTCAAGAAGATCCTCATGGGCACGCCCGCCGAGAAGGCCGCCAGCCGCGACTCCCTCGCCAATCCGGAGGCGCTCGACTACTTCACCGAGTTCGCAGCGCAGCTATGACCTCCGCGGCCCGACGCCTCCCGCCCGGCGTCAGGGCAGCGCCGCGTCGATGTTGAGGCGGCCGCCGGTTGCGGTCTTTCCCGCCAACGACGGCAGCGGGTCGACCGAGCCCAACAGAGCATTCCGGACGTCGGAGACCCCGAACGCCGGGTTCTGAGCGAGGACCAGCGCCGCGGCGCCGGCCACGTGAGGAGCCGAGAACGACGTTCCGGTCAGGAACGCGTAGGTGTTGGCGCTGGTCTCACAGCTGATCGAAACGTCGTCGATGTAGACGCCGTCCTTGCGAACCGAGCGGTCGGTTCGCAGCCGGAAACGCACGAAGACCGAATCGTCACCGTCGAAGCTCCGGGGGAAGAAGGCGAACTTGTTTCCCCGCCGCCTGCCGTGCGCACGCCGCAGCTTGCGCCAATTGCGGAGACCGTCCCGCGAAGTCTCGGTCACGAGCACGTCGCCCTTCTCGGTCCTCACCTTGGCGAAATAGCTGAGCGTGCAGTTCCTGCGGTTGCTGAGATTGAGCGGGGCGGAGCGGATCCAGGTGTTGCTGCGGTTCCTGTAACGGCCTTTGGGAGAGTCGGCGATCGAGAAGCCGCGGCCGAGCCTGCGGGTCAGTCGCCATTTGAATCCCCTGCCCCCGGTCGTCCAGCGCGCCGCCAACGGCAGCTGGCTGAAGCGGTCGGCGAAGACCGTCGTGAACGCGCCCGCCGGGTACGCGCTGAGGATGTTGTCGCCCGGCGCGCCGAGGTCGACCGTGGTCGGGCCGAAGTTCGAGTAGCTCGAGAGCTGGTCGTGCTGGTTGGTCGCCGCCACGCAGATCAGATTGATCGCGGCCGCCCCGGTGTTGTGGGAGCACGGGTAGACGGGATCGGCATCGTTGTTGAGCCGCTCGTTGCCGGCAGCGACCACGAACAGCACGTTGCTGGTGACCGCCTCGAGGCTGTTGATCGCGGCCAGCTCCATCGCGGCGAAGCGATGGCTGCCGGCGCTGAAGTTGATCACCCTGGCCCCGTTCCGGATCGCGTAGAAGAAGGCATCGATCTCGCCGGAGAGAGTCAACGGCGTCCGCAGTGGCATCAGCGAGACGTCCCAGTTGATGCCGGCGATTCCTTCCCCGTTGCCCGTCTCCGCTCCGATCGTGCCGGCGATGTGGGTTCCGTGGCCCTGGTCGAGATCGAGCGAATCGTCCGGGTTGTTGTCGTCGTTTACGAAGTCCCAGCCGTTGGAGTCGTCGACGTAGCCGTTGGCATCGTCGTCGACCCCGTTGCCCGGGACCTCACCCGGGTTGCTCCAGATGTTGCTGTCGAGGTCCGGATGCGAGAACGAGATCCCGGTATCGACCACCGCGACCGTGACGCCCGGAGAGCCGGTCTGGGTGTCCCAGGCTCCGGTCGCGCGGATGTCGGCTCCAGGCGATCCGGTCACTCCGAACACCGTCTGGCCGGTGTTGAGCAGCGCCCACTGGAAGGCGAACTCGGGGTCGGAGGGAATCGCCAACGGCTCGCGCTTCCAGTTGGGCTCGGCATCGATCACTCCGGGCATCGCTTCGAGCTCCTCCACGGCCTCCGGCACGGCCTCCCCCGGGTCCAGGTCAAGCAATCGCAGTCCAGAGACCAGCGGCAGCCTCCGCTCGACCTCGGCCTCGCCGGCATCGGCGAGCTGCCGCACCTGCTTCGACTCGAGGCCCGGCTGGAACCGGACCAGGACCTCACCGGGCACGTACTCCGCGGCAGCGGCGGAAGCCGGCAGGAACCCGGCGGCCGTGACCACTACCAGTGCTGCAGCAAACCGCATCGATTTCATTCTCGGCTACAACACTTCCCCGCCTGAATCGGATCTATGCCTGTCCGTCAGACAGGCGTGACCGGATTGCGCCGCTCGGCGAAGCCGCGGTCCTTGCTCGCGGCCAGCGCCAGGCGCCGCACGAGCTCCTGCCGAAGGCGGTCCGGCTCGATCACGGCATCGACGACCAGCTCTGACGCCAGATGGAGAATGTCGATGTCGGCGGCGTACTCCTTGCGCTTGCGCTCGATGAACTCAATCCGCTCTTTCTCGTCGGCGATCTCCTGGATCTGGTTGAAGAAGACCGCGTTGATAGCCGCCTCCGGCCCCATCACCGCGATCGAGGCGGTGGGCAGCGCCAGGCAGCAGTCCGGGTCGAAGGCCGGTCCCGACATCGCGTAGAGACCGGCACCGTATGCCTTGCGCACGATCACCGAGAGCTTCGGCACGGTCGCCTCGGAGACGGCGCTGATCATCTTCGCTCCGTGGCGGATGATCCCCTGACGCTCGACGTCGGTTCCGATCATGAATCCGGGGACGTCGGCGAGGAAGAGCAGCGGCACGTTGAACGCGTTGCAGGTCCAGATGAACCGGGCCGCCTTGTCGGCCGAATCGACGAACAGGACTCCGCCCTTGTGCTTCGGCTGGTTGGCGACTATCCCGATCACTCGCCCGTCCAGCCGGGCGTAGCCGACGATCAGCTCCTTCGCCCAGCGCGACTGCACCTCGAAGAAGGAATCCGCGTCAACCACCGCGGAGATCAGGTCGTGCATGTCATATGTGGCCTTCTCGTCCGCGGGCACGATCTCCGAGACGGGTTTCTCCGCAGCGGGCTCCCCCGGAGGACCGGCCGGCGGGGTCTCGCGCCAGTTGTCGGGCAGATAGGAGAGGTAATGCCGCGCCACCTCGATCGCCTCTCCGTCGGACTCGGCCAGGAAGTGCCCGCAGCCGGAGACCCCGGTGTGCATGCGTGCTCCACCCATCTCCTCGAGCGAGACGTGCTCCCCGATCACCATCTCCGCCATCCGGGGTGAGCCGAGATACATCGAAGCGTTGCCGTCGCGCATTACGACCACGTCGCAGAACGCCGGTATGTAGGCCCCGCCGGCGGCGCTCGGCCCGAACAGGATGCACACCTGCGGGACCTGGCCGGAGAGCCGCACCTGGTTGTGGAAGATCCGCCCCGCGCCGCGCCGGCCGGGGAACATCTGCACCTGCTCGGTGATCCTCGCGCCCGCGGAGTCGACCAGGTAGAGAATCGGCACCTGGTGCACCAGCGCCCGCTCCTGGATCCGCAGGATCTTCTCCACCGTCTTCGGTCCCCACGAGCCTGCCTTGACCGCGGGATCGTTCGCCATCAGCGCCACCTTGCGGCCGCCGACCAGGGCCATTCCGGTGACCACGCCGTCCGCGCCGAGCCCCTCCTGCTCCCAGTTGGCGAGCAGCCCCTCCTCGGCAAAAGACTCGGGATCGACCAGGAGCTCGATCCGCTCGCGGACCGGCAGCTTCTCCTGCTCGCTCAGCTTGCGCCGGTGCCGCTCCGGGCCGCCCTCCAGGGCCGCCTCGAGCGCTGGCTTGATGTCGGTCATCTCTCTAGGGAGCCCTGCCCCCGCCCGCGAGGGCTAGCTCTTCTTCGATGAGCCGGCTTTGGCGCGGCGGCGGCTGCTCCGCTTCTTCGATGCGCCGTCCGAGGCCTCCTTCGCCTCGGCATCTTCGGGCCTCTCGCCCGATTCGGTGCCACCGGCCTCCTCGGTCTCGGTCTCGGCCTCGACCGCCACTGTTTCCTCCTCACCCTCCTCGGCCTTGCGCTCGAGTGGATCGAGGGTGTCGGGCGTGGCGAACCGGTCAGCGGAGGCGGAGGAGGGCTTGTGCTGAGCCGCCGAAGACGCAAGCGCGCCGCTCAGCTTCTCGATCTCCCCGATCACCTTGTCGCGGCGGCCGGCGAGATCGCCGATCACGGCTTCGATGTCCTTGCGACGGTCGACGCCTTCCTCGACTGTCCGGTGAGCCTGTGCCTGGGCGGCCTCGACCATCTCGTGCGCGTCCTGCTCGGCCTGGGCGCGAACCTCGCGCGCGTCTTGCTCTGCGGCCCGGCGCGTGTCGTCCGCGTAGGAATCCGCGTCCGCCCGGGTCTCCTTCGAGTAGCCGTCGGCCGCGGCGCGGGCTTCGGCCGAATAAGCATCGGCGTCCTTGCGGGCCTGGTCGGCCTCGGCGCGGGCCTGGGCGATCATCTCCTGGGCCTCGCGGTCGGCCTCGGCGCGAATCTGCTGGGCGCTCTCCTCGGCCTCCGCCAAGATCGAGCCGGTCCGCTGGCCGACCCGCTCGAGCTCGCGCCGAACGGTGTCGGATCGGGCCTGGTCGCCCCCGCCGGTTTCGAGCCAGTCGGCCAGGCGGTTCAGGAACTTTTCGACCTCGCGCTTGTCGTAGCCCCGCCGCGACGCCGGGAAGGTCGCCTTGCGGATGCGCTCTAGGGAAGTCTCGTCAACAGCCATTTAGCAGTCGTCCTCCGCGTGCCGAAGTTTGCCTAAATCCGGAGTTTGCCTGAAGTTCAGGCGTGCCCGCTCGCACCTAAAGCTTCGCCGCAACGGGTTTCTCACCAGAGTAATCGTAGAAGCCACTGCCCGTCTTGCGGCCGAATGACCCTGCGTCGACGAGTTTTTTCAAGGTCTCCGGAGGCGCGAAGCGGTCCTCGCTCATAGGCGTCGACCATGACCTCGGCAATCGACTTGAGGGTGTCGAGGCCGACGAAGTCGGCCAGGGTAAGCGGGCCCATCGGGTGGCTGGCGCCGGCCATCATCCCCTGGTCGATGTCTTCGATCGATCCGACCCCCTGCTCGAGTGCGCGGATCGCATCGAGCATGTAGGGGACCAACAGCCGGTTGACGATGAAGCCGCGGTTGTCGCCGGCGGCGACGTTGGTCTTGCCGAGCTCCTCGCCGAGCTTGAAGCCGAGCTCGACGGCCTCGTCGTCCGACTTCTCGGCGCGGACCACTTCGAGCAGCGGCATCACCTGCGGCGGGTTGAAGAAGTGGAGGCCGATGAACTTCTCGGGTCGCTTGGTCGCCTCGGCCTGGTCGGCGACGGGCAGCGACGAAGTGTTGGTGGCGAAGAAGGCGTCGTCCTTGACGATGCCGTCGACCTCCTTCCACATCTCGAGCTTGCGGTCGAGGTCCTCGGTGATCGCCTCGATCACCAGATCGCAGTCCGCGAGGTCGCCGT
Organism: uncultured Solirubrobacterales bacterium; assembly: GCA_963770155.1. GTDB lineage: Bacteria > Actinomycetota > Thermoleophilia > Solirubrobacterales > 70-9 > CAVYOE01. The sequence continues at coordinate 906,969 of CAVYOE010000001.1, forward strand.
AGTCGAGCGTTCCCTGAATCTTCCCCTTGACGGCGTCGGCGTCGGCCTGCTCCATCTTGCCCTTGTCGACTGCCTTGGCGAGCTGCTTGTCGATCTTGGCGAGGCCTTTGTCGAGCGTTTCCTGGTCGACCTCGCGGACGACGACGTCCCAGCCGTTCTGGGCGCAGATCTGGCTGATCCCGTGGCCCATGAGGCCGCAACCGAGAATGCCGACCTTCTGAATCTCACGCCGGAACCCCCATCTCCTCGAGCTTCCTGCCCATCGCTTCGACCACGGCGTTGAGCCCGGAGAGCGGCCGGATCATCACCATCAGCTCGCGGACCTTGCCGTCGCCGTCGAAGCGGAGGATGTCGACCCCGTTCAGCTCGCGGTCGCCGACGCGGGCCTCGAACAGCAGCGCGGCCGTCGTCTCGCCGTCGGGCTGCTCGGTCTCGATCTGGTCGGTGTAGCGAAAGTCCTTGAACACCTGGACGACGGCGGAGAGCACGACGCCCATCGCGTCCTTGCCCTCGTAGGGCTTGAACACGGCGGGGCTGCGGAAAACGACCTTGTCGCTGAACAAGTCCGCGGCGCCCTCGAAGTCCTTCGACTCGACCGCCTTCCTGAATGCGTCGCTTTTCACGGCGCGGAACCCTACCCGTCTTGGGAGGAAGGCTGCCAGTCCACCGGGCCCGCCGTGAGCACGTGCGCGCCCAGCGGGCGGCCGAGCACCTTCTGCGCCTCGGCTGAGGCCGCGACCAGCTTGCCGAGGTCGACCCCGGTCCCCACCCCCATCTCATGCAGCATCGAGACCAGGTCCTCGGTCGAGATGTTGCCGGTCGCCCCCGGGGGCACCGGGCACCCTCCCAGCTCGCCGAAGCTCGACTCGAACGACTCGATCCCGGTCTCGAGCGCGGCGAGCACGTTGGCGAGCCCCTGCCCCCTGGTGTTGTGGAAGTGGGCGGTGAGCTCCGGACCGTCGCCGTCCGCCCGGAGCCGGTCGCGGGCGACGACGAAGAACTCGCTCACCTGGACGGGGTTGGCCATGCCGGTGGTATCGCCAAAGGAGATCTCGGCACAGCCGGCCTCCACCAGGCGCTCGGCGATCTCGAACACCCGCTCCATCGGCACCTCACCCTCGTAGGGGCAGCCGAACGAGACCGAGATCACTCCCTCGCAGCGAATCTCCTCCGACCGCGCGCGGGCAATCGTCCTCTCCAGACCCGCGAGCGACTCTTCGATCGAGGCGTTGACGTTCTTGCGGTTGTGGGTCTCCGAGGCGGAGAGGAAGAGGTTGACCTCGTCGAAGCGGTCTCGGTGCTCGAGCGCCCGCTCGAGTCCCTTCTCGTTCGGGATCAGTACTGAGTAGGAGACCCCCTCGGGACGGTCGATCTGCGCGAGGACATCTTCGGCATCGGCGAGCTGCGGGATCACGTCGGGACGGACAAACGAGGTCACCTCGATCCGCTCGAGGCCGCTGGCCGCGAGCATGCCGATCAGCCGCACCTTGTCCGCGGTCGCGATCACCTCGGGCTCGTTCTGGAATCCGTCGCGCGGACCGACCTCGCGGATCCGCGCCGCCTGCGGCATGGAGCTCATGCCTTCAGGCTACGTCTCCGAGCCGGTGCCGCTTCCGGCCCCGATCACCCGCCGCTCATGCGTGCCGACGCCGATCGTGCGGTCGCCCTCGGTGACCTCGACCTCGAAGCGGAGCTTGCGGTCGTCGAGGAACTCCTTCAGCGTCGCGCGCGCCTTGCACTTCGCTCCCTCGGCGGCCCCGGCCACGTGCTTGATGCAGACCTCGAAGCCGACGGTGACCTGGCCCTCCGGAAGCTGCTCGAGCGAGAGAATCGCGGCGGTGCGCTCCATCATCCCGATCATCCCCGGGGTCGAGAGGACGGCCGAGCCCAGCGTGCCGCCGACGTCGGTGAGCAGCCGATCCTCGACCGTGAACTCGTCCGTGCGTTCGGCGCCAATCTCAACCGTCATCAGCGTCCCATCCTCAACCCACCATCCCCATGCCGCCGGAGACCCCCACGATCTCACCGGTGACGTAGGAGGCGTCGTCGGAAGCGAGGAAGGCCACCACGGCCGCGACTTCATCGGGCTGTCCCAGTCTGCGCAGCTGGGTTCCCGCCTTCATGTTGTCGATCACCTTCTGGCCGATCTCGCCGAAGCCCATCGCCTGCATCAGCAAGGGAGTTTCGATCGGGCCGGGCGCCACCGCGTTGACGTTGATGCCGAACCGGGCGCCCTCGCGCGCCATCACCTTGGTGAACGCGATCACGCCGCCCTTGGCGGCGGAATAGACGGCGGAGCCCTTCGATCCGACCCGCCCGGCTTCCGATGCGACGTTGACGATTCGTCCATAGCCGGCCTGTTGCATCGCCGGTAGCGCGGCGTGGGTGCAGTGGAGCACGCCGTGCAGGTTGACTCCAAGGACCTTGTCCCACTGTTCGGGGCCGGTATCGACAAAGAAACCGAACTCGTCGGTGCCGGCGTTGTTGACGAGGATGTCGAGCGTCCCTGCTGCCTCGATCGCCGCCTTGGCCGACTCGAGGCTGGTGACGTCAAGCCCGACCGCCTCGCCGTCGATCTCGCCGGCGACCTCCTTCGCCCCTTCCTCGTTCACGTCGCCGATGACAATGTCGGCGCCCTCGGCCGCCAGGCGGCGCGAGATCGCCGCGCCGATCCCGCTGGCACCGCCGGTGACCAGAGCCTTGCGTCCCTCGAGTCTCACGGCCGGGGAGCATATGCGGCGGTTTATGCTCGCGCCGCATGGCTGACGAGAACGAACCGATTCCGATCGTCGGTGGGACCGGCTCGCTCGGCCACGGCCTGGCCTCGAGGTTGGCCCGAGCCGGCCGGGAGATCGTGATCGGCTCGCGCGATCCCGGCCGCGCCGAGGAGGCCGCGCAGAAGCTCGCCGCGGAGGTCGAGGGCGCCGAGATCACCGGTCTCGGTAACGAGGAGGCCGCGAAACGGGGGCCGATCGTCTTCCTCACGGTTCCCTTCCGCGCCCAGTCAGAGACCCTCAACAACCTGCGCGAAGCACTCGAGCCGGGCCAGCTCCTGGTCGACTGCACCGTGCCGACCGCCGCCGCGGTCTCGGGGAAGGCAACCCGCACCGTCGGCGTCTGGCAGGGCTCGGCGGCCGAACAGGCCCAGGAGATGGTCCCCGACGGCGTCACAGTGATCTCCGCCCTGCACACGGTCAGCGCCAAGTCGCTCTCCGGAGATGGGCAGCTCGACGAGGACGTCCTCGTCTGCGGGGACAAGAAGGCCGACAAGGCGCGGGTCGCGCGCCTGATCGAGCTGATTCCCGGATTGCGCGCTGTCAACGGCGGACCGCTCGAGGCGGCGCGAATCGCCGAGCAGATCACGCCGCTCCTGATCGGGGTGAACGTGCGCTACAAGGCCCACACCGGCATCCGGGTAACGGGCCTGCCCGAGGGCGACCACTGGTCTGACTGAGCGATGAAGACCGTCGTGCTTGCCGGAGGCACGGGCGGTGCCAAGCTCGCTGCCGGGATGCAGGAGCTGGTTGGCGCCGACCTTTCGGTGATCGCGAACACCGGCGACGACATCGAGGTTCTCGGCGTCCATGTCTCCCCGGATCCGGATCTGGTGACGTACTGGCTCGCGGGGCAGATCGACGAGAAGCGCGGCTGGGGAATCGCCGGCGACAGCTTCACCACCTTCGAGCGGATGGTCGAGCTCGGCGCCCCGGACTGGTTCCGGCTCTCCGACCGTGACCTGGCGGCGTGTATCTACCGCAAGCAGTTCCTCGACGAGGGGGGCCGGCATACCGACGCCCAGGCCCAGATCGCGCGTGGGCTCGGGGTGAAGGCGCGGGTCCTGCCGATGAGCGACGACCCGGTGCGGACTCGCGTCAGGACGGAGGCCGGCTGGCGCGGCCTGCAGGAGTACCTGATCGTCGACTCCGCCCAGGGAGGGATCGAGGCGGTCGAAATCGAGGGCATCGGCGCCGCCAGGCCGGCCCCGGAGGTGCTCGAGGCGATAGCGGCGGCGGAGGCGGTCGTGATCGGCCCCTCGAACCCGGTGATCTCGATCGGGCCGATCCTCGCCCTTGCCGGGATCAAAGAGGCGATCGGCGCCGCCTCGGCCCCGGTGATCGCCGTCAGCCCGTTCATCGCCGGCCGCGCCGTCAAGGGCCCGACCGACGCGTTCATGAAAGCTGTGGGGCGGCCGTGCAGCGCGCTCGGGATCGCGTCCCTGTATCAGGGCCTGCTCGACGGATTGATGCACGATGCGGACGATCCCGATGCGGCCGAAGTGTCAACCGCCGCTCCCGGGGTAAATGCGCTCGCGTATCCGACGCTGATGCAAGATCGGGACGGGCGGCGAGACCTGGCTGCGCGCGTGCTCGAGTTCGCCGGTACTCTGGCCGATAAGTAAATTCGGGTACGAACTTTCCCCCAAACTGCGGGAAAGACGTGAGGGAACAACCTGAGGGAACAACCCGAAGGCGACAGCGATTTTGAAGACGACAGCGATCATCCCAGTCAAGCGCCGCGAGAACGCGAACGAGCGTCTGGCTGCCGCTGTTCCCGACGAGATGCGCCGCGAGCTGGCCGAGGCGATGTTCTTCGACTCCCTCAGCAATGTCCGGCGCAGCCACAAGCTCGACGAGGTGATCGTCGTCACCGCGGATCCGAGCGCCGCCCGCACGGCCCGATGGCTCGGCGCCGAGGTGCTCGAACAGGCAAGCGACGAGGGGCATTCAAAGGCGGCATGGGCCGGGATCGAGCTCGCCCTGGATCGCGATATCGGCCGGGTGGCGCTGCTGCCTGCCGACTGCCCCATGTTCGACGCCCGCGAGCTCGACCGCAACCTCGGCCTGATCCCGCACGGCGCTCTGATCATCCCGGACCGCCATGGCACAGGGACCAACGGGCTGGTGCTCTCCCCGCCCGACGCACTCGAGCCGGCCTTCGGTCCGGATAGCTGCGCCCGGCACGTAACCCGCGCCCGCGCCGCCGGCATCTCCTACGCGGTGGAGCGGATCCCCTCGCTTGCCCTGGACGTCGACACGTTCGAGGACCTGATCGCCATGGACGAGGCGCTCAGCCTCACCCCCGATCGCGCTCCGCGCACCGCCGAGCTCGTCTGGGAGCTGGGCCGGGGACGCGAGACGCGCACCCCCACAGCTGCCTGAGGACCCCACCCCAAGCCCCCGGGTGCAGGGTGGCGGGTCGCGGCGGTTTGAAGTACGACCGCTCGACGGCCTGCCAGAGATAGAGGAGGGCGCGGACCTCGGCCGTCTCATCTCCGGATCCGCTGCGCCGGCGGACGGAGAGATCGTCGTCGTCTCGCAGAAGATCGTCTCCCGCGCCGAGGGCCGCCTGCGCCGGCTCGATCAGGTCGAGCCGAGCGCCGAAGCCGAGGAGCTCGCGGCACGCACGCGCAAGGACCCCCGCCTGGTCCAGCTCGCCCTCGATCAGTCCAAGGCAGTGATTCGGGCCGAGCCCGACGTCCTGATCTGCGAGACGCACTCCGGATGGATCTGCGCCAACGCCGGGATCGACAGCTCCAACCTGCCCGAGGGGATGGCCGCACTCCTGCCCGAGGACGCGGACGCCTCGGCACAAAGGATCAGGAAGGAGATCCGCGCCGCGGGCGAGGCCTCACCCGCCGTGGTGATCGCCGACAGCTTCGGGCGGCCGTGGCGGCTCGGCCAGGCCGAGATCGCCATCGGCTGCGCCGGGGTGGCGCCGCTGGAGGATTGGCGCGGACGGCCCGACTCCGGCGGCCGTCCGCTCGAAGCAACCGAGATCGCCATCGCCGATCAGCTGGCCGCTGCCGCCGATCTGGCGCGCAGCAAGGACTCCGGCGTTCCGGGTGCCGTCGTCTCCGGCCTCGCCCATCTGGTCACCGAGGAGGACGGCCCGGGCGCACGCGCGATCCAGCGCCCGGCCGGGGACGACCTCTTCCGCTAGTCGCCGGCTACTGCTTTTGCTTGTCGGCATCGGGCCCGCCGACCAGCTTGTCCCGCTTGCCGGGACCGCCCACGAGCCGGTCCCTGCCCTTGCCGCCGATCAGCCTGTCGTTGCCGGCACCGCCCAGGAGGCGGTCGTTGCCCGGCCCTCCGTTGAGGCGGTCCTTGCCGCCAGCACCGCAGGCGATGTCGTTGCCGCTCAAACCCGAGACCTTGTCGTTTCCGGCTTTCGCGTCGACAACGTCGGCCTTGGGCGTTCCTCGTAGGTTGTCCTTGCCCTCGGTGCCGACGATCGTCGCCTGCTTGCCGGCGCAGGAGCCCTTGGCCTGGGCCGACGGCACGAACGGCGCGCTCAGGATCGCGTTGTGGGCGTTGCTGGTCTCGAACGGCTTCGGCGGCAGCGGCAGGAACGACGCGCTCGAGCGCTGGTAGAGCTTGAAGTTGGCGTTGTCCCGCATCAGCGCGATGTAGTTGGCCCCCTCGAACAGGGCGCAGAAGGTGTCGTCCAGTGCGGCGTCGTTGAGACCCGAGAGCGTCAAAAAGGAACCCGCGCCGCGGTCGTAGACGAAGACGTCCTTCTGCACCGCGTTCCCCTTGTGCAGGCCGACGAAGTTGCCGCCCTCGCTGATGCACGGGTCTTCCTCGTCGACGGCGGCGTCCACGGGAAAGTTCGTATCGCTGAACGTGCTCAGGTCCTGAACGAATGTGTCCGAGTTCGCGACCGGGTCCGGGCAGTTAGCTGGGTCGTTGCAAGTCGTCACCAGGAACGCACCGTTGCCGCTGAGCTGGGTCTGCCTGTTCCCGTTGGTCGCCGGGAACCCCGTGGCGGCGAACTGCTTCGTCGCGCTGTTGTAGAGAACCGCGGGACCGTTGGCGTTGTTGTCGAACGCGAGCAGGCCGGTATCGCTGACGGTGAGGAAGCGCGGATTGGCATAGACGTCGATCCCGGGAAGCGGGACCTCTGCGCTCACCTCCCTGTCGTAGAGATGGAGCTTCTGCCCGGCGTCGGTGAAGAAGACATAGCGGCCGTTCTTCGAGATGCCGAATCGGAATGTGGCTGCGTTGGCGATGGGGATCGGGGGTGCGGCGACGTCGGTGCCGAGCTCGACGTCGTAGAGCTTGAACGCGCCGCCTTCGACATAGGCGATGATCGGCTTTCGCGCCGATGCCGGTGCCGACCAGACCAGCGCAACGATGGTCGTGGCCAGCGCAATGCGGAACGTCCTCCTCATCGCGAGAAAGAACCCACCCGAGCCGCCCGGGTTGCGCACCCCGGTCTTGGGCACCTACAGGGCTTCGGCCGCGTGCTTGCTGGGGAGGTCGCCGGCGCCTTCTTCGGTGAACTCCGGCGGCTCGTAGACCTCGCCAGGGGTGCCGCCGATGCAGAGCACGCGAACGCCCTGCTCGCCGGTGGTCAGCTTGCGCCGTTCGCCCGGGCCGACCCGCGCGAACGAGCCCCGCTCGAGCTTGTACTCCTCGCCGCCGACCTGAAGGGTCACGTCGCCGCTCAGCGGAACGTAGACCTCCTCCTGCGAATCGTGCGTGTGGTCGTGCTCGGGATATGCCTCGAAGTTGGGCGGCATCTCGATCACCTGCACGCCGAATGCGGTCACACCGAGCCCGGCCCGGACCCTGCGCATTCCACCACCGAAGGCGGTGTCGAACTCGTCGAGCTTCTTGACGGTGACGTCAGCCATGTACAACCTCTCTCTCTTAGCCGTCCGTCCTCAGGGAGCGCTCACCTTCAGTACGGCGGACCCCTGAACCCTACCGCTGCGCAGATCATCCAGTGCGTGAGTCGCGTCACTCAGGCCGTATCCATTCGTCCAGGTGCGCAGGGGGACCCCCGCCAGAGGGCCAGGTTCCGGGTCCGGAAGGTCCTTCAGCGCCGGCGGCCGGCCGGTTTTTGCCACCAGGATTCCGCGCATTGCGGGTTTTTCCCCGGACTCGAGGGAGGGTCCGGATTTCCCCTTTATAGAGTCAGCCGCCGTGGGCGGTAACGCCCGAATTGGGAAAAGTCGGCCGCCGCAGTCCCTGGGCAGCGCCGACAGAGAGGAGAAAGTACTGCGATGACACCCCTGACTAGGGAGCGCCTCGGTGCTTCCACGGGACTGATCGCCGCACTCCTGTTCGCTATTTCGTTCGTAATCGGGATCTCGCCTGAGCGGCCCGATTTCGATGCGTCCGCGGGTGAGGTGGCTTCCTTCGTGGCAGCTAATCAAGACGCGCTCCGGGTGGAGATCCTCCTGAACACCCTGGCCGTGTTCTTCTTCCTCTGGTTCCTGGGCAGCATTCGTGCTGGCCTCAGGGGCGCCGAGGGAGGGGTAGGCCGCGTTTCCGCGATCGCATCAGGCGGCGGAATCGTCGGCGCAACCATGGTGTTGGTCGCACAGGTGTTTGCCGCGGTTGCGACGCTCCGGCCCGAAGAGACCGACCCTGGCGTGATCCGCGCACTTGTGGATCTCCAGTTGATCTCCATCGGACTGGGAGCCGCCGCATTCGCGGTGTTCTTCCTGGCGATCGCCGTCGCCTCGTACCTCGACGGCGGCTTGCCCGGATGGCTCACAGGCCTCTCGGCGCTCGCAGCGCTGACAGCAGTTGTCGGCGTCGTCACCATCTTCTCGGTCGACGGCGTCTTTGCTGCTGACGGCGCGATCGGGTTCTGGGTGCGCCTGGCGGTGTTCGTCGGCTGGCTCGCAATTGCGAGCCTGGCGCTGGTCACATCCGTGACCGGCCGACGCCGGCGCTGACGCCGTGACCGCCGGGACTCGACCCCCGGCGGCGTGAAGCAACCAGGGGCGGGCGGCCGACATCTCGTTGGCCGCCCGCCCCTATTTCATGCCTTGCGGCGCCGTGGGCGCCAAGCTTCGCTCAGCGTCGACGGGTGTTTCTGCTGGCGGTCGCCTCGTGAGTGATGATTCCGGCGACCGAGAGGGTGATGTGGCCCATACCGCTACCGAACACGAGCCACTTCGCCGTCTCTGGATCAAACACCTGAGTCGCAACTACGGTCCATCCCGCAAGCGCGGCTGTTGCCCAGCCGAGCGCGCCGAGGCCGATTCGCTCACCAGTCTTCGAGCTTCCATAGCCGGTGAAGCCCATCGCCGTACCGATGCACAGCACTGCGATGCTCACGCCGAGGCCGATGTCCTTCGTCGTTTCGGCATCGAAGCCGTAAACCGACGTGGCCAAGAAGGCGCCGGCGAGAAGATTCACCAGGGCCAATATTGAGTACCACAAGCCCATCTAGTCAGACCTCCTGTTTGAGGGCGGGGCCAAGTTACTCATCGGTTCGGATCTCACCCCGAAATCCCTGCCTGGCGGCGTTCAATTCGTGCCTGAGCCTGCGCGGCCTCCCACGCCTGGTTCGTGCCTGCAGCACCCCCTTCCGATTCGTGCCCGTGGTCAGTAGGTCTCGACGATCTCGTACAGCGTGGTTCGCTGCGCGGGCGTGCGTCCGGCCTTGCGCGCCGCGCCGATCAGCTGCTCGGGCTCGAGCCTCGTCCCGTGGTGTGAGCCGGCCATGCGGGAGATGTTCTCCTCCATCAGCGTGCCACCGAGGTCGTTGACGCCCCAGCGCAGGCTCTCGGTCGCGGCGTCGAGCCCCATCTTCACCCAGCTCGCCTGCAGGTTCGTGATCGACCTGCCCAGAGCCAGCCGGAAAGCCGCGGTGTGCTTGAGGTTGTCCTCGCTCGAGATCTCCTCGACCCCGTGGGTGCGCCCGAGCAGGGTGTTGAACGGGATGAAGCTGAGCGGGACGAACTCGGTGATCCCGCCGGTCCGCTCCTGGAGGGCGCGGATCACCTTCATGTGACGGGCGAGCTCCCACGGCTCCTCGATGTGACCGAACATCACGGTCGAGGTCGAGCGCAGGCCGGCGCGATGCGAAGCCTCGATGATCTCCAGCCAGCGGGACACGGGCAGCTTGTTCGGAGAGATCCGCTGCCGCACTCCGTCGTGGAGGACCTCCGCTGCGGTACCCGGGGTCGAGCCAAGACCGCAGTCGATCAGGTACTCGAACACCTCGAGCGGCGGCTTCCCGGACCGCTCGCACATGAAGTGGATCTCCATCGGCGAATACGCGTGGAGGTGCAGCTGCGGCGCGAGCGCCTTCGCGAGCTGCAGCCAGCGGCCGTAATGCTCGAGCGAGTAGTCGGGGTGGATCCCTCCCTGCATGCAGATCTCGGTGGCGCCGAACCCGATCGCCTCATCGATCCGCTCGGCGAAGTCGTCCTCCGAGACCTCGTAGGCATCGGGGGAGCGCTTGCCCTGGCCGAAGCCGCAGAACGCGCAGCCGACGACACAGATGTTCGTGAAGTTGATGTTCCGGTTGACCACGAACGTGACCCGCTCGCCGGCCAGCTCGGCCCGGAGCTCGTCGGCGGCACCGCGCATCTCCTCGATCACCTCGGGGCGCGTCTCCGCAAAGAGGGCGGTCAGCTCCTCCTCGCTCAGCTCCTTCCCCTCCCTGCCCTTGACGATCGCCGCCGGCGCCAGCTTGGGATCAATGCTCCGCTCTTGCCTGCGCCCCGATCCCCGCCGTGGGATGAAGCTCCAGTACTTGAGCTTGATCACATCGAGCACGCCCTGCTCCATCCACTCCGGGTCCATGTACTGCGGGTAGACGCAGAGCCGCTCGGTCAGGGCATAACCCTGGGGCGCGAGGCGCTTGCGGACCTGGTGCGGGCTCGGAAAGGCGTGCTCGGGAGAGATGTGGTCGCCGTTGGCAGAGAGCCCGCCGAGGTCGGTAGCCCCCTCCCCGACGAGCTCGTCCCACCAGTCGCTGAGATTGGGCGGGATCTGGATCCCCACATCCGGCATCAGGCGCCGGCATTCGGCTACCAACCGCTTCATGTCGTTCAGACCGATGTGGGTCGCCCATGGAGGTAGAGAGGGGCGGGCGGCGTCCCCTCGAGCGGCCGTCAAAACGGGGTCAGTCGGCCGCGCGCGGGTGACGGCGCCCGCCCCATCCCGGTTCCATCTCTCGTGCGCGGCCGCATCGGCGATCTCGGCGACTTCTCGGCCGTAGTAGCGCGGATGCGGGACGTAGTTCTGGAGGATCACCTCCTGCAGGTGGCCGTGGCGCGAGTGGACTTCGGCGAGGGCTTCGAGCGAGGCGACCCGCTCCTCCTCCGTCTCGCCGATTCCGACCAGGATCCCCGAGGTGAACGGGATCCGGAGCTCGCCCGCCGCCTCGATCGTCGCCAGCCGCACCGCCGGATGTTTTGTGGGTGAGCCGGCGTGGACGGTCTCCATCAGGCGCTCGGAGATCGACTCGAGCATCAGGCCCTGCGACGCGGTGACCTCGCGCAGGCGGGCCAGGTCCTCTCGAGAGAGGACGCCGAGATTCGTATGCGGGAGCAGCCCACGCTCGAGCGCCCGCTCGCAAGTCCAGACGACGTACGAGGTGAAATCGTCGTGGCCGTACTCGTCGAGTCGCGCGGCGACTTCGGCGTTGACTTCGGGCCGCTCCCCGGTCAGCACCAGCAGCTCCTTGCAGTTGCGCCGCACCGCCTGCTCGAGCCGCTCCTCGACCTCGTCGGGCGAGTAGAGGTGGGCCCGGTGTGTTGCGAACGAGCAGTACTTGCAGTGGCACTGGCAGGTCCGCGACAACGACAAGGTGTAATTGCGCGAGAACGTGACCCGGCGCATCGCGCGGGACGCTACCTCACTTCACGCATGGGCCTGCGCGCTACGCCTTGGGCGGCGGCGGCGGCGGAGGCGGAGGCGTCGTTGTCGTCGGCCCCGCGCCCGCGCCCGCGGCGGGGCCCGCAGCGGGTGGCGCAAGTGGGTCGAGCTTGCTCGGCTCGATCACGAACTTGTAGAACGCGGCGGCGAGCATTCCTCCCGCCAGCGGACCGATGATGTAGACCCAGGCTTCGTCGAACTCGCGCGAGGCGAGCGCCGGACCGAACCAGCGGGCCGGGTTGAACGAGCCGCCGGTGAGCGGGCCGAAGACCATGACCAGGAAGCCCAGGGTGAGGCCGATTGCCAGCGGGGCCCATTCGCGCTTCGCCCTCGGATAAAGGGCGACTGAAAGCACGGTGAGCACGAGCAGGAAGGCGCCGATCCCCTCGATCAGCGCGCCCTGCGAGGCGGGACCGAGAAGGTCGCTCACCTTGGTCGCGCCGTAGTCGGAAGCGCGTCCTTCGTCGTCGAGGAAGGCCTTGGTCAGGTAGGCGCCAGCGACGCCGCCGGTGACCTGGGCGAGGATGTAAACCACCGCGTCGACCGGGTGGATCTTGTTGAGCACCGCCGCGGCGGCGGTGATAGCCGGGTTGAAGTGTCCCCCGGAGGCCACCCCGATGCCGATGATGAGCACGGTGAGGACGAAGGCGTGGACCAGACCGACGACCGCGAAGTCCGACCCGAACTGCGCATTGGCGCCGCTGGCAACGTAGAGCACGACGGTGCTGGTGACGATGAAGACCAGGAACATCGTCCCGACCAGCTCAGCTGCGTATGCGCCCAGTCCTCGTTCACTCACTTGGTTGAAACCTCCTCGAAGTTTTGTCTCGTCTCGTACTCGCGACGGTGCGAGCGCGGCAGTCTATACACGCTTCCTAAGCTCCGTCGCGCTCTGCCTGGAGCTTCTTACCCGCCTCGATCACCTCAAACGCCTCCTCGCGCGTGCGCCATCCCTCGACCCGCACCTCCTTGCCCTCGAGCTGCTTGTAGACCGAGAAGAAGTGGGTGATCTCGTTCTGGAGCTGGACCGGGATGTCGTCGAGCGTCTCGGCGTGGTTCCAGCCAGGGTCGTGGTTGGGGACGCAGACGACCTTGTCGTCCTCGCCCTTGTCGTCGTGCATCTTGAACACCGCGATCGCCTTCACCGGGATCACGCAGCCGGGGAAGGTGGGCTCTGAAACGCAGACCATGGCATCGAGGGGGTCGCCGTCCCGTCCCATGTGGCCCATCAGGTAGCCGTAGTCGGTCGGATAGACCATCGACGACGAGAGGAACCGGTCGAGGATGATCGCGTTGACCTCCTCGTCGTACTCGTACTTGTTGCGGCTCCCCTTGGGGATCTCGATGTAGGCGAGCAGCTCCTCGTCAGTTCCCACATCCGAAGTATCGTCCGTCGCGATGAACAAGGTCGCCGCGCCGCTGGCGGCCGTCCTGCTGCTCGCCGCCGCGTTCGGACTGGCGGCCTGCGGCGGAGACGGTGCTGAACCGGGCGCCTCGGAGGAGGCGACCCTGGTCCTGGACTTCCAGCCGAACGCGGTCCACGCCGGCATCTACTCGGCGCTCGAGCGAGGCCTCTACGAGGACGAGGGAGTGGAGCTCACGGTCCGCGAGCCCTCCGCCTCCACCGACGCTCCGAAGCTGCTCGAGTCCGGCCGGGCCCAGTTCGCCATCCTCGACATTCACGACCTCGGATTGGCCCGGGAGCAGGGGTTCGACCTGGTCGGGGTGGTGCCACTGGTCCAGCGGGCGCTGGGCTCGGTGCTGGCGGCGCCGGAGATCAAGCGCCCCCGGGAGCTCGAGGGCAAGCGGGTCGGGGTCACCGGCCTGCCCTCCGACGATGCGGTCGTCGACTCACTGGTCGAGGCCGACGGTGGGGATCCGGACCTTGTCGACCGGACCACGATCGGCTTCAACTCCGTCTCGGCGCTCGCGGCCGGCAAGGTGGACGCGGCCACCGGGTTCTGGAACGCCGAGGGCATCGCCCTGCGCGAGCAGGGGGTCCCGTTCAGCGAGTTCCGGGTCGACGACTACCACGCCCCGCCCTACCCCGAGCTGGTCATGACCACGACGCGGAAGCTGCTCGACAGCGACCCGGAGCTGGTCGAATCGATCGAGCGGCCACGGTCGCCGGCTACGAAGCAGTGCTCGAGGACGCTGACGCGGGGCTCGATGACCTGCTCGAGCGCGTGCCCGAGCTCGACCGCGACGAACAGAAGGCCCAGCTCGAAGCAGTGCTCTCGTCGTTCTCGCCGCCGGGGCGGTTCGATCGCCAGATCCTCGACACCTGGGCCCGCTGGGACGTCCAGTACGGGATCCTCGAGCGCGAGCCGAACGTCGCCCAAGCTTTCGCGCTCGGATCTGGCCGTCGGCGCGCAAGAGGAGTAGAACTAGGGCGATGCGCGCTGCCGCGATCCAGATGGAGGCCGTTGTCGCCGACCTCGACGCCAACTTCGAGCTCGCGCGAGCGTCTGTCCGAACGAAGCCGTCGCCGAGGGCGCCGAGTGGATCGCACTGCCGGAGTTCTTCACCACCGGGATCGGCTTCGTCCCGGAGCTCGGCGAAGCAGCGCTGGCGCCGGACGGCGCCGCCACCGAGCTCCTGCTCGAGCTCGCCGGGCGCCACGGCGTCACGATCGGCGGCTCGTTCCTCTGCCGCGATCCCGACGGCGAGGTCCGCAACGCCTACCTGCTGGCGACCCCCGAGGGGATCGCCGGCCGCCACGACAAGGACCTGCCGACGATGTGGGAGAACGCCTTCTACGTCGGCGGCGACGACGACGGGATCATCGAGGCCGGCGAGCTCACCGTCGGCGCCGCCGTCTGCTGGGAGCTGATGCGAACCCAGACGGTCCGCCGTCTGGCCGGCAAGATCGACCTGGCGATCGGCGGCTCGGGCTGGTGGACGATGCCGGAGTGGCCCCCGGCGCCGATCACGCGCCGGATCGAGGCCCAGAACGCGCGCAGCGCCTGGAACGCGGTCCAGTCATTCAGCACCTTCCTCGGCGTCCCGTTCATCCACGGCGCCCACGCCGGCGCTCTCGAATGCGAGATGCCCTGGTCTCCGCTGCGCTATCGCGGCCATTTCCAGGGTGGCGCCGCGGTTGTCGACGCGCATGGCCGGGTGCTTGCCCGCCGCGACTGGCGCGAGGGCAGCGGCTACGCGATCGCCGAGGTCGAGCCGGGCCGGCGGGAACCGGTCGCCAAACCGCCGGACCGCTTCTGGCTTCACCCTCGCGGCGCGGTCCCCGCCTTCACCTGGGAGTACCAGAAGCTTCACGGGCGGCCCTGGTACCGCAAGAACGTGGCGGGCCGGCCGGCCGCCGAGGTCCTCCGGCGAGCACCGCCGGACCGAGCCGGTCGCCAACTAGCCCGCGAGCAGCTTTTCCGCCAGCTCCGGCAGCTCCCGCACCATCCGCGAGCGCGGAACCACCAGCGCCGACGCCGGCCTCCTCGGCGCCGGGCCGCGACTCAGGGTCGGTGTGCTGGTGGAAGCCGAGCACCGGGGCACCCCTGAGCCGCGACGGCGGCCGGATCGACCTCGTTGACGTCGGCGACGATACAGCTCGGCATGGCGCCCCGGGGTCGAGCCGGCGTCAGGCGCCAGGGCAGTCACCTCATGGCCGGCGCCGCTCAGGATCTCGACGACGCGGCTCTGGAGCATCAGGTCGGGAACGACCGCGACGACCTCGGCCACGCGCCCTAGAGCGAGCGGCGCTGCGCGGAACTCGCGCCGCACGCTCTCAGGCCGGCCCCACATCTGGACGACCTCGGCGCGGCCCTCGCGGACGTCGCGCACGCTGCATCTCGCCCGCGATCCCCTCGCTGGTCGAGCTTCTCGAAGACGCCCGGACCGTCTCCGCGGCCGCTGCCTTTCCGAAGCTGTGGGCGATCGGGAATCCGCCAGTGCCAGTCGGCCTTCGAGTACGGCTGCGCGTTGACCTGGCTCAGCGATGACCGCGGCCTCGACGTAGCGGTCTTCGTCGGCTATCCGCAGGTCGAGCTCGAGGTCGGTCCAGTCGGGCGGAAGCGCGTCGACGTATCTGCTGGAACTCGTCGGCGAGGGCCACGACGCGAAGCCTAGCCGCCGTCAGCCGCAACCCGCATCCGCCGCACCAGCTCGTCTCCGAGCGCGTGCTCGTGCCGTCGACCTCGACCAGCAGCGGCCCACCGAAGGGCTGGCGCCCGGTGACCTCGAGCTTGGCTCCGGGCAGGATGCCCGCGGTCCGAGAGGTAGCGAAGCATCGCCGGGTCGCTGTCGGAGACGCGGGCGAAGGTCGCGGTCTGCCCCTCCTCGACCTCGGCCAGCGGTGACGGTCCGGTCGTCCTTCGGCGCCGAGAGGTCGCTGATCGGGAATCGGGTCCCCGTGCGGGTCGTGGCTCGGGTCGCCGAGCTTGGCCGCGATCAGCTCCTCGAGCTCCTCGGAGATGTAGTGCTCGAGCACCTCGGCCTCGTCGTGGACCCGGTCCCAGGGCATCCCCAGCACCTCGCTCAGGTAGGTCTCGATCAGCCGGTGGTGGCGGATCACCTCGAGCGCGACCTCCTGGCCCCGCTTGGTCAGGCGGACGCCGTGGTAGGGCGTGTGCTCGACCAGACCCTCGTCGGCGAGCCGGCGCAGCATCGCCGAGGCCGAGGCCGGGGTGACCCCGAGCCGCTCGGCGACCGCCCCGGTGCTCACGGCCTTCGTCCCCCCGCGCCTGCAGCTGGTAGATCGCCTTGGCGTAGTTCTCGGCGCCGGCGCCGGTGCCGCGCTCGCGGGTGCGCGTTGTGTGCGTCGGTCACCGGGCTCACACCGACACCAGCAGCGAGGTCGCGTAGAGGACGACGATGCCGGCGAGGATCCCCGGCGACCGAAGCTGGATGCAGCGCGCCGGCCGTCGTCGTCCCGGATCGAGGGCACCAGCTGCACGATCACCTGGACGATCGCGCCGATCCCGATGCCGATCAGGAAGGTCGAGAGCTCGGGGTTGTAGGCGGAGGCGCCGATCAGGGCGCCGAGGATCGCCGGGCGCGCCTGCGATCAGCCCCGAGCAACGCCAGTCGCGTCAACCGCGGCCGCTCGCCGGCGGAGCAAGCGGCGCCACGATCGCCAGGCCCTCGGTCGTGTTGTGGATCGCGAAGCCGATCACGAGGAAGGCGCCGAGCGCCAGTGCCCCGATCGCGTACGCCGACCCGATCGCAAGACCCTCGCCGAGGTTGTGGAGCCCGATCCCGATCGCGACCATCAGCGAGAGACGGAAGCCGCCGCCGGAGGCGCCTCGCTCCACCGCCTCGCGGCGCCGGTCACCGAGGTACCGGTCGAGGCCGGTGAGCGCGAGGTAGGCCAGCGCGGCGCCGATGAACAGCAGCTCGACTCCCCCGAAGGCACCGGCGCTGGTCTCTCCCAGCTCCAGCCCCTCGAGATAGGCGTCGACCGCGAGGAACGCGAGCAGTCCGATGGTGGCGGCCATCAGCACCCGAAGCCGTTCCCGGCCGATGCTCCGCAGGAACGGGATGAAGAGCATGCCGAGCGCCACCGGGATCACGCCGACATAGGTGCCGAGCAGCGCCATCAGCCCGAAGAAGCCCGCGTCCGCCTCGGGCGTCTCGACCGCGACGTCGATCTCGTGCTCGATCGTGGTTCCGGTCGAGAGCAGAATGAAGATCGCGTAGGGCGAGCCCTCCTGCCACGGGTACTCGAGCGTCAAGGTCTGCTTGCCGAGCCGGCCGACCTCGCCCTCGGGATCGGCGCCGTAAGTTGACGTAGGCGTCCGCGACCGCGACCTGGGCGACCTCGACGGCGTCGGGACCGGTGTTGCGAACGGTGAGCTCGATCTCGCCGGGGCGCAGAACGGTGCGCTCGACCTTGAGGTCCTCGGCCGGCGGCCCGCGGCGCTCGCCCAGCCCAGGCCCTCCCGCCAGGCCGAAGGCAGCGATCGCGATCGCGATCAGCACCAGCGGCCCGGCCCACAACATCCAGCGCGGCGCGCGCTCGGCAGCCGTGGTTCGAGCCTCCATCACAAATGACACCTGCTCCGCTGCGCGCCCGTGGGCCTCAAGCCCTCACCTCGAAGAAGCCCATCCAGCCGAGCTCGGCGAACTCGGTCTTGTGCGCGTGGAACATGTAGCTCCCCGGGTAGGGGAACTTCAGCTCCAGAACGGCCCGCTGCGCCTGCCCCTGGATGATCGTGTCGGTGAATTCGATCGGCTGCAGCGAGGTGCCGGTCGGGAAGTGGTGGAAGAAGTTGGCGTGGATGTGGAACGAGTTGATCGGGTCGTACTCGAGCAGGTTGGCCAGGTAGATCCGCACCGGCGCGCCGCGCCTCACTTCGATCGGCTCGTTGACGTAGTGGAAGGCGACCGTGTTGACCGCGTAGACCTGGTTGCCCTCCGCGTCGAAGTTGGTGTTGAAGCCGTTCATCACCATCACGAGCTCGTCGGCTTCGGGCCGTCCCTGCTTCGGGTCGATGATGAAGGCGCCGTAGAGCCCGCGGGCGATGTGCTCGGCGAGCGGCCCGGCGTGGCAGTGGTAGAGATGCATGCCGAACGGCTCGGCTTCGAACTCGTAGGTGGTGCGCTCGCCGGGCTCGATCAGGCCTGCGCCCGACTCCGGGAACACCGTCCATCTCCGCCGGATGGAGCCCGTGGAAGTGGATCGTGTGCGGGTGCTCGGAGCCGTTGCCGAAGTGGATCCGCAGCAGCTCGCCCTCGCGGCAGCGCAGGGTCGGCCCCGGAACCCGGCCGTTGTAGGTCCAGGCCGGGTACTTGACCCCCGGCGCCACCTCGATCTCCTTGTCCATCGCGATGATCTCCCACTCCCGCAGCACGCGGCCGCTTGGAAGCCGGGTCGTCTTGCCCCAGTCGAAGTCGCGGAGGATGTCGGTCGGGTTGAAGCCGTTGGCGGCGTGGTCGACGACGGGCCCCTGCCTGAAGGTCGGGCCGTTCGGCCCCCCGCCGTGGACGGCCGTGTCGGCACCGTGGGAGCCGCCGCCCGCGGCGGTGTGGGTGATCGGCTCCTGCGCGTGAGCGCCGGAGATCGCCTTATGCACGCCGTCGTGGGGAACGAGCGCATGGATCGCCGGCAGCGCGCCGGCGGCAGCCCCACCGGCCAGCAGCCGGCGCCGGCTGAGACGGTGCCCGGCGTCAGAATGCTTTGAATTGTCGGTCTCGTCGCTCAAACTCCCTCAAATCTAGCACTGCCACGACCTAGATTTAGTCTTTGTCAACTCTAGAGCGGTCACGGTAGCTGCCTAGAATCGGGGCAGTGACCGAACTGCTCGTAGACCTGGACGGCCAGTACCGCGCGATGCGCCAGGAGGCGGGGCTGCTCGACCGCTCAGCCCGGGGCAAGCTCGTGGTCCAAGGGCGCCGACGCGGCCGATTACCTCCAGGGGCAGCTCACCAACGACATCGAGGGGCTCGACGCCGAGCACGGCTGCTACGCCGCGCTGCTCGACCGCAAGGGACACCTGATCGCCGACATGCGGGTGCTCCACCTGAGGAACCGGCGACCTCTGGCTCGACACCGAGCCAGAGACCCTGGAGCCCCTCCGCAGCCACCTCGAGCGCTACAAGATCGGCCGCGAGGTGGAGATCGCCGATGAGACGGACGACTGGTCGATTCTCTCGCTGATCGGGCCTGCCTCGGCAACCGTGGCCGGTACCGGCCCATTCGCCGCCGAACACGCTCAGCGCTTTCTGCCGGCCTTTGGCGGGCAACAGGGGCTCGAGGTGCTCGCGGTCGCCACCGACCTCGGCCTCGACCTGCTCTGTCGCAGCGAACGCATGAGCGAGGTGCAGGCCGCGGCTGCTCGACGCCGGCGCGGTCGAGGTGAGCGAGGATGCGGCCGAGATCATGCGGGTCGAGTCGGGCCGCCCCCGGTTCGGAGCCGAGCTCGGCCCGGAGCTGATGCCGGCCGAAGGCGGGATCGTCGAACGGGCCGTCGACTTCGAAAAGGGCTGCTACATCGGCCAGGAGCCGGTGGCGCGCCTTCATTACAAGGGCAAGCCGAACCGCCACCTACGGGACTGCGGCTGAGCGCGCCGGCTGCCGCCGGCGATGGACTGACTCTCGGCGAGAAGCAGGTCGGCACGATCGGGACCGCTTGCGTCTCCCCCGCACTCGGGCCGATCGCCCTCGCGTGTCGTCCGTCGCGAGGCCGAGCCTGGCGCGACATTCGACGGTCGGCGACGGCAACGCGTCCGCCGAAGTCGTCGAGAACTTCGGTTAGGGTTCGCGCAGCATGGCTCGCGGCACACGGAGGGGCAAAAGCGTCGCCCTCGCAGCGCTGACGCTGCTCGTTCTCAGCTTCGCCGCGTTCGGCTGTGGCCGCGACGACTTCAAGAACGAGCCGCGGCCACCCCTGGCGCTCGAGGTCACGGTCGAGATCACCGCCGGCGCGGTGCAGGTCTCCCCGCCCAATTTCGGTGCCGGGCTCGCGAACTTCTCGATCGCCAATACCTCCGACCAGGAAGCGATCTTCCGGGTCGAAGGGCCCACCGCAAACGCCACTGCGGGCGAGAGCGAACCGATCGCCGCCCGCGGCAACACGGTGCTCAAGGTTCCGCTCGAGCAGGGCAAATACGAAGCATCGGTCGTCGGCAACGACCGCATCACCCCGGCGAAGCTGACTGTCGGCCCGGAGCGCGAGAGCGCGCAGGACGACCTGCTGCTGCCCTAGCCCTCCTCGGCCCGCGCGGGCTCGGACACCAGCGAATCGATTCGCTCGAGCCGTTCCTGCACTGAGGCGACCATTGCGTCAAGTCCGTTGCGCGCCTTGTCCGAGCTGGTCTTGATCCCGGTCAGGGTCGAACGGATGGCCTGGGCCTGCTTCAGCATCGAGACCGCTTCCTCGGCAGCGTCGCGCACGGCGGCCGGGTCGACGTCGAGCTCACGATCCCGGGCCATCGAGACCCGCGCCGCTGCAAGGCGGTAGGCGACCTCGAGCGCCAGACAATCCGGCTCGTCGCGGTCGACCGCGACGATCATCTTGTTCCCCTCGTACTCGGCGAGGGTCTCGCGGCCAGAGGGGACCTTTTCCTCCCCGGCCACGACCAGCACCCCGAAAGAGGCGGCGCGCGCCGCCATGCCTTCGTTGAGCTCGCGCCAAGCGTCATTCTTGGAGAGCTTCTTGTCCTTGGCCTCGAACACGATCCGGCCTTCCGCGGGCCCGTCGGCTGCGCCGAGCTCGACCAGGGTGTCGCCCTTCTTGCCGCCGCCCTCGGCTGACTCGCCGCCGGTGTGCGACGCGGCGTCGCCACGCGCGCCTGCGATCCGCTCGATCGCCGCGTCGACCCGGTCCTCGAACGAGTGCCCCTTGCGGGTGCCGGCCTCCTCGGCCTCCTCGAGCGCGTCGCGGCCATGCTCGATCCCGGTGAGCTCGGCGATCTTCTCGACCAACTCGTCGAGCTTCGTCTCGAGCTTCTCGTCGCGTTCGTCCTGGTCGGCCTTGCGCTCCCTGGTCCAGTTGCGGATGTTGGCCAGCACGGGTCCGAGCGGGTTGCGCTCGTCGTCGGCCGAGAGCCGCTGCATGAACTGCTCGTCGCGCTGTTCGAGCATGCGCCGGATCTGGGCGTGAACCGCGCCCTCGCGGTCCTCCCCGAAGTGCTCGGCGATCAGGTCGGCAAGCTCGCCCGAATGGGATTGGAGCGCCGTGCCGAGGGCGCCCGGCGCCTCGGCGTCTCCGAGCGCCTTCTCCAGCGTCTCTTCGATCTGCTCGACCGCCTCGCGGTTCTGGCGCTCGATCGTTTCGCGGTGGGCTGCCTGCAGCCGCTCGAACTCGCGCTTGACGTAGTCGACCTCGGCGGCGACCTCCTCGCGGTCGAGCACCCTCGCGCCGATCTCGATCGCCTTGGCGACGGTCTGCACCGCCTGGTGTCCGGCCTCCGTCCGCTGCCGGACCATGCGGGCGACCCTTTCGTCGTTGATCGTCAGGCCCTCGATCACGAGCCGGTCGCCGATGGCGCGCACGGCGCCGTCCGCCGGCGCCTGGGCGTCGCCTTCGAGCGGGAGCTGGGGCTTCTCGGATGCTTCCATCGGACTCACCAACGTAGTCGCGGCCCCGGACGCGAACCTGACGTAGGATCTCGGCTTCACCAGACCCCGAAGGAGGACCGTGGCTGTAGACACCGTTGACGTTTCGAAGCTCGACGTGGAACCGGGCGAGCTGCCCGAGAAGATGGCCGCCTGGGTGATCCGCCAGGAGCGCGAGGGCGAGCCGACGGACGCGATGCAGGTCGAGGAGATCGAGGTCCCCGAGCCGGGTGCGTTCGAGGTGATCGTGCGGGTGATGGCCGCCGGGGTCAACTTCAACAACGTCTGGGCGTCGCTCGGCAAGCCGGTGTCGGTCTTCGGCTACGGCGACCACCCCGAGTACGGCCACCACATCCCGGGTTCCGACGCCTCCGGGGTCGTCTGGAAGGTCGGCGAGGGGGTCACCCGCTGGAAGCCCGGCGACGAGGTCGTGATCCACTGCAACCAGGCCTCCTACGAGGACGTCGAGGTCCACGGACTCGACCCGATGGCCGCCCCGAGCCAGGAGATCTGGGGCTACGAGACGACCTGGGGCAGCTTCGCCCAGTTCACCAAGGTGCAGGCTCAGCAGCTCCTCCCCCGCCCCCAGAACCTCTCCTGGGCCGATTGCTCGGCCTACGGGCTCACCTACTTCACCGCCTACCGGATGCTGATGGACCAGTGCGACCTGCAGCCGGGGCACAACGTCCTGATCTGGGGCGCGGCCGGCGGGCTCGGCGTCTTCGCCGTCCAGCTCTGCAAGGCAGCCGGCGCCAACGCCGTCGGCGTCGTCTCCTCGAAGGAGAAGGGCGAGCTGGTGAAGCAGCTCGGTGCGGTCGACTACATCGACCGCAACGAGTTCGCCGGGATGATGCGCACCGGCGACGAGACCCCCGACGAGGAGAAGGCACGGTTCAAGGAGTCGCGCGCGTTCGCCAAGCGGGTCAAGGAGATCCTCGGCGACGCCCCGGACATCGTCTTCGAGCACGTCGGGCAGGCCACCTTCCCGACCTCGGTGTTCACGGTGAAGCCGTTCGGCAAGGTGGTCATCTGCGGCGCCACCTCGGGATTCAATCTCGACTTCGACGTCCGCTATCTGTGGATGAAGCAGAAGCAGATCATCGGCTCGCACTTCGCCAACGCCTACGAGTGCATGCGCGCCAACCAGCTGATGGCCGAGGGCAAGATCCAGCCGGTGATCTGGAAGGTGATGGGCTTCGACGGCGTTGCCGAGGCCCACCAGCTCCTGCACGAGAACAAGCACCTCGGCAAGATCGCGATCCTGGTCGGGGCAACCGACGAGAAGCAGGGCAAGAACGAGGACGGGCCCGGCGCGATTCGCGCGGAGGTCGGTGCGTGAGCGAAGTCTGTTACATCGACTGGCACGTCCACCCGTTCCGGGCGGAGCGCTGGTTCGAGATCTGGGAGCCGGGCGCCGAGCGTGCGCTCGCCTTCGGCGCCAAGAGCTGGTCGCTGACCCGCTCGATCGAGGACCCGCTGCTGTTCCGGCAGGCCTCTGTCTGGGAGGACCGCGCCGACTTCGAGCGCTACTGGTACTCGGAGGAGGTCTCGGCGATCCGCGAGCAGGCGATCAACTACTTCAACAAGCCGCTGCTCCCGGTCTGGCACTCGCTGGTGGCGAGCAGCGACCAGCTGACTCCTTCTCAGTAGCTCGCGCCTAGTGCTGCTCGAGCGGGGCCATGGTCAGCCCCGCGTCGGCAAGCAGCGCCCAGTAATGCTCGGCGGGCTCTTTCGGCCCGCTCCAGACCATCGCCTGCCCGGCGTTGTGGATCTTGTCGGCGATCGCGAAGCCCTTGTCGACGCTGACGCCCGGGATCACCCCCGCCAGGGTGTGCGCGACGTGATCGAAGGTGTTGTGATCGTCGTTGCGCACGATCACGTTCCAATTGCCGCCGAGACCTGAATCGGGACCCGCCGAACGGGGCCTCTCGACCGTGGTCGTGGACATGGGAAAAGTCTAGAACGGTTCCTGGATTTGGATCGTCACGCCTGGATCCGGATGGTGACGTCGTCGAACGTGCCCAGGATGCCGGTGCCTGCCGCCCCGGTCTTGTTGCCGACCCCTATCTGCATGAACCGGCCTGCGGGAGCCCCCGTCGAGACGCTCTCGGTCGTGCCAAAAACGGTCTTGCCGTTGATCGACGCGATCAGGCCGACCGAGTCGCCACTGCCCGTCGCGCGCAGGCGCAGGATGTTGCGCTTGGTGGCCTTCGGCCGGATGAACTTGGCGACGCCGGCCTTGAGCACGGCCTCGGGAGCGGGCCCCTCGGGATCGCGAAGCACCATCCAGCGTTGTTTCTTTGGAATGACACGCAGCTCATAGCCGCTGGTGGGGCCGGCGCGGACCAGGAGGGAGAGGTAGAGCTTCGACTGCAGCGGCCGCGGCGTCTTTGCCTCCCACCCCACGGCCGCCTGGATGTCCTGGCTCGGGTTGGTGTCGCTGGAATCGGCCACGACCGAGGTGCGGTAGACGCACTTGCTCGCTCCGTCGCCGACGTTGATGCCCATCGCCTGGTTCTTGCGAAGCTTCTGGGAGCACTTGCCCTCGGAAACCTGGGTGAAGCTGCCCATCTCGTCAGCCGTATTGAAAGGGAAGATCGCGATCGGGATCAACGCGGCGGCGGCGCTTCCGGCGAAGGCGAGCGCGCCTGCCAGAGAGATGGCGCAAATCGTGGCTTTCAACTTGGTCGGGCGCATGCGCGATTGCGAGGCTAGCTGTGCGGGTCCCTCAAAGCGCAAAGAACACTCCAAACGAGGTTTCGGTGCGGTGGAAATATCATCTGTGGCATGAGCGACGAGCACACCCACCGCCTGCCCGAGCCTGACCCTGCCTGGATGATGCGCACCTACGCCGGGCATTCCGATGCCCGCCGCTCGAACGAGCTCTATCGGCGCAACCTGGCAAAGGGGCAGACCGGCCTCTCCGTCGCCTTCGACCTCCCCACCCAGACCGGCTACGACCCCGACCACCCGCTCGCGCGCGGCGAGGTCGGCAAGGTGGGCGTCTCCATCGTCCACCGCGGCGACATGGAGACGCTGCTAGAGCAGATCCCGCTCGACGAGATGAACACGTCGATGACGATCAACGCCACGGCGGCCTGGCTGCTCGGCCTTTATGTCGCGGTCGGCGAGGAGCACGGCGTCGAACCGAACAAGCTCGCGGGGACGACCCAGAACGACATCATCAAGGAGTACCTCTCCCGCGGGACCTATGCCTTCCCTCCCGGGCCGTCGATGCGACTGATCGCCGACATGGTCGCGTTCACCGTCAACGAGATCCCCAAGTGGAACCCGATCAACGTTTGCAGCTATCACCTGCAGGAAGCGGGAGCGACTCCGGTGCAGGAGATCGCCTTCTCCCTCTCCACGGCGATCGCCGTCCTCGACGAGGTCAAGAGCCGCGGCCAGGTGGCCGAGGAGGACTTCCCCAAGGTCTTCGGCCGAATCTCCTTCTTCGTCAACGCCGGCGTCCGCTTCATCGAGGAGCACGCAAAGATGCGGGCGATGACCCAGCTCTGGCAGCGGCTGGGGCGCGAGCGCTACGGGGTCACCGAGGAGAAGTTCCTGCGGCTCCGTTACGGGGTGCAGGTGAACTCGCTCGGCCTGACCGAGTCGCAACCCGAGAACAACGTGCCACGGATAACCCTGGAGGCACTGGCAGTCACCCTGGGGCGCGACGCGCGCGCGCGCTCGATCCAACTTCCGGCCTGGAACGAGGCGCTCGGTCTGCCGCGGCCCTGGGACCAGCAGTGGAGCCTGCGGATTCAGCAGATCCTCGCGACGGAGACCGACCTGCTCGAGTACCCCGACATCTTCGAGGGCTCGAAGGTGATGGACGGGCTGGTCGCCGAGCTGATCGAAGGAACCGAAGCCGAAATGGAGACGGTCGCCGAGCACGGTGGCGCCTCCACCCCGGAGGCTGTGACTTATATGAAGGAGGGCCTGGTCGCCTCGCACCGCGAGCGGGTCGCCAAGATCGAGCGCGGCGAGCTCGAGGTCGTAGGGCAGAACGTGTTCACCGAGGGCGAGGATTCGCCGCT
Organism: uncultured Solirubrobacterales bacterium; assembly: GCA_963770155.1. Lineage (GTDB taxonomy): Bacteria > Actinomycetota > Thermoleophilia > Solirubrobacterales > 70-9 > CAVYOE01. The sequence continues at coordinate 932,645 of CAVYOE010000001.1, forward strand.
GACGACCGGCGAGGACGGCGGGATCATGAAGGCCGACCCCGAGGTCGAGCGCGAGCGGATCGCCTCGCTCGAGGAGTGGCGCGCCGAGCGCGACCAGGCCGCGGTTGACGCCGCGCTGGCGAACTTGGCAGCGGCGGCCGCGGACGAGAGCACCAACATCATGCCGGCGACGATCGAGGCGGCAAGGGCCGGAGCGACGACCGGCGAGTGGGCCGGCACGCTGCGCGAGGCATTCGGCGACTACCGCGCCCCGACCGGCGTCAGTGGCGCCGCCACTGCGGCGGTCAACGGGGAGCTGGTCACCGAAGCGCGCGAGAAGGTAGACATCGTCTCCAAGGCGCTAGGGCACCGCCTCAAGATCCTGGTCGGAAAGCCGGGCCTCGATGGCCATTCGAACGGCGCCGAGCAGATCGCGGTTCGCGCTCGCGACGTCGGCATGGAGGTCGTGTACGCCGGCATCAGGCTCACACCCGAGCAGATTGCGTCCTCGGCCGTGGAGGAGGACGTCGATGTGGTCGGCCTCTCGATCCTCTCGGGCTCGCACCGGGAGCTCGTCCCCGACGTGATCGCACAGCTCCGCGAAGCCGGCGCCGAGATCCCGGTGGTGGTCGGCGGCATCATCCCGCCGGCCGACGAGGCGAGCCTGCTCGAGGCAGGGGTGGCGAGGGTGTACACCCCGAAGGACTTCGAGCTCAACCGGATCATGGGCGAGATCGTGGAGCTGGTCGCCGAGCGCAACGGCGTCTCGGCTCCGCAACCCGCCTAGGGCGAGCTACCCTGGAACGATGACCGAGAGCCTCAATGGGGACCGGAGCGCCTGGCTGCGCTGCTATCGCTGCTGGTCGACCGAGCTCGAGGTACAGCTCCACTACGAGGCGATCCTGCGCATCGACCCCGAGACGGGCATGCCGAACGAGCGCATGGACGAGATCCAGGAGGCGGTGGTCCAGTGCCTGAAGTGCCTCCACGACCAGCCGCACCTGACGATCCAGGAGGACCGGATCGTCCCGATCGAGGACCGCTGGGGGCGGATGGTCGCCGGCACACCGTGGGTCGCGTCGTGCACCGTCACCGTTGACCAGGACCAGATCGAGACCTGCTCGGGCCCCGAGGCCGGTGAGTCACTGACCTACGGCGCGATGGGAGAGCCAGGAGTGCGCGAGTTCTTCAGCCACGTTCGCTTCCACAAGCACGAGGACGAGAAGATCGTCGTCCACATGCTGATCGAGCTCTACGCGCGCTCGCCCGAGGAGGCGTCCGAGGTGCTCGAGGGCGCCGCCCGGGGGCCGCTCGAGATCACCTCGCTTGCCGAGGAGTCACGCCCGCCCGCGCACGCGGCGGACGAGGCTCACTGACAGTCGTATTGGAGCCGGCTCAGCGGCGGGTGCGCCGCCGTGCGTCGTCCGCGGCGTCCTTGGCCTTGTCGGCCACTCCGCCGGCGGTGTCCTTGGCCTTGTCGGCGACGCCGCCGGCCTTGTCGCGGACCGTGTCGGCAGCCCTTTTGGCGTCCGTCTTGACGCCGTCAACGCCGCCGCGCTTGTCGATCTGCTCGTCGACCTCTTTCTTGGCGCGGCCGAAAAAGTCTCTGAGGCCCATCTCTCCTCAACCTCCTTCGTAGGTTGGGGGGAACACTACCCCTAATCGGGAGGGCTACCCGGGCCCCGCCCCGCGCACGACTTTCCGCTTGCGCCTCTGTTGCCGCAGGCAGCGCCGGCGGGCCTTGCGACGCCGCTTTTTCCTGCACCTGGGCGTTTTCCGGGCCCGGCTCAGGGCCTGCGAGGCCGAGCCAGGGCCCGAAACTGGATTGGTCCGCGAGAGCGAGCCGGCCAGGTCCGCGTAGGCCCGGAATCCCGGCTTTGGCGAATAGTCGTCCTTGAGCAGGCCGTACTGGTGCTGGAAGTTGAGCGAGGTCGAAGCGTGGTCGCGCAGGTCGAACCAGCGGTAGTCGCTGACGTTGTAGGTGCCGCGGAAATCGTGGACCGCGCCGACCATCTCCCGCATCGCCTCCACCTGCTGCGCCTCGCTGCGGAGCAGGCCGGTCGGGTAGCCGTTCTCCTCGACATGAATCGGCGTTCCGGCACCGATTCCGGCGATCGGCAGGAAGCACTCCCGCAAGACGCTCATTGCGTTGACCATGCCGTCGCGGAAGCCGCCTGGAAGGAGCTCGATCGGAGGAAAGAAGGTGCCCGGATAGGCATCGAGCCCGACCCAGTCGACAGCCGCGGTGAACGCCGACCCACCGTGATCGCGCAGATAGCCCCAGAAGCTCGCCTCGGTGAAGGGATCCAGCCGGTAGACCCAGTTGAAGCCGACCCCGAGGTGCTCGTAGCCGCGCACGCGGGTTTCGTGGTCGGCTGCCTTGACCCCCTCGATCAGGGCGTCGCGTGCTCCGCGGTAGGCGCCGTCGGAGGAGTCCGGCGAGAAGGTGAGGTTGACCTCGTTGGTGACCTGCAGCGCGACCACCCGCCGGTTCGGGCCGAAGCGCCGGACGACCTCCCGCACGAAAGCGGTCCACAGGTCGATCCTCCCCTCCTGCTCGGGGCTGGGGTGGTAGCGGAGCTGGAGCTCGACCAGATAGCCCGCGTCGGTGAAGGTGCGGGCGAGGCGCTCGAAATGCTGGATCCCCTCCTCCCCCCGCGACCAGAAGAAGCGGTTGAGGCGGATGACGAAAGGTCCCCCGGCCGGCCGCAGCGCAGACAGCGCCGCCAGGTCCTGGGCGGTGCTCCCCGGAACGGCCGGGACCGGCGGCCCGAGCGCGCCTGCTTCGCCCGCCGGGGTGATCCCGAACCGGAGCAGCTCGCCGGGCGCCTTCTCGACCCCCGCTGCACCCGTGTCGCCGAGGCAGATATTGGGGAGCTGCGCCGCCGCGGATGGCGCCAGGGCAAGCGACAGCGCCAGCACGACGACTGCAATCCCGGAATACCTGAGCGGCACCCTCACGGCGCTGACGGTAGCGCTAGCCCGGGTTCTTGCGCGGCACCAGGACCGAGCGCTTGAACTCGGCGACCAGCGTGTTGTCCTGCTTGTAGACGCGGGTGTGGACCTTGACCACGCCGCGATCCGGCTTTGACTGCGAAGGGCGCACCTCGAGGACCTCCGACTCGCAGTAGAGGGTGTCGCCGTGGAAGACCGGCGCCGGATGGCTCAGGTCCTCGGTCGCGAGATTGGCAATCGCCTTGCCGGAGACGTCCCCCACGGTCATGCCTACCGCCAGCGAATAGACGAGCGGCCCGACCACCACGTTCTGGCCCTGCTGCGAGGAGCCCGCGTAGACGTCGTTGATGTGGAGCGGGTGGTGGTTCATCGTGATCAGGCAGAAGAGGTGGTCGTCGGCCTCGGTTACGGTCTTCGCCGGCCAGTGCAGGTAGGTGGCGCCCACCTCGAACTCCTCCAGGTAGCGGCCGTACTGGCGCGCACCGGAGGCTTCGCGCCCGGCCTGGTCGGTGATCAGCTCATGCTGGGAGTTTTCGTCGCTCTTGCTCATGTGCAGGGCCGCGAGAGGCTAGTCAAAGCCGGTTCCCCCACGCATTCTCCCAGGGCCCTCAGTGGGCCTTCTTGGTCCTCGCCCGCTCTTCGTGCTTTTCGATCACCATCGCGATCAACTTCTGGATCTGCTCGTCGCCCTCGACCTTTATTTGTCCCTCTTCGTAAGCCTTCCGATAGGCCTTCACCTGTCCGTCCTCAGCGAGCTTGTTGAACTCCGAACGCGGGATCGTGACCTTGATCGGCGCTTGATCGCCAAGCGTCTTGGTGATCGTCGGACCGGGGAGCTCAACCTGGAAGATCTGGACGTCGCCTCTCCCGCGAAGGTCGAGCTCGAAGGTCAGTTTCAGGTTGGCCAGGGCCGGCAGCTCGCCCTGGAAGCGCTGCACCGTGGTCCGGATCAGGTCTTCGGTCGGTTTCGCCATCCGGATCGCAGGCTACTAGCGGACGCTTTTCGGCCTCCCCGAACAGCCCTTGCCCATGAGAGCCCGGGGCGATAGACTCGCCTAAGGCGTCGGGGCTCAACTACCGAAGGGATGGGACTGAAGGAATGGGTCGCAAGGGATTTGCAGCGCTGATCGCCTCGATCGCGGTTCTGGCCTGGGGTCCCTCCTCCGCATCGGCAGTGCCTCAATGGAGCGACGGACCGGTCGAGCGGTCCTACGTGACCAACTGTCCCAGCATCATCTTCGGCAGCCCGTACGTCGAGGAGGGCGCCTGGATGTGGACCGGCCAGTACCTCGACCCGGGCAACCTGCCGAACCTGAACGAGGTCTTCTACGTCCACGTCGTTGTCGGCGGGGTCGGCAACCCGTGCCCGGGAGGCCAGTACGCACACCTCGAGCTGCTTGGGCTTGGGGGCGGTAACCAGCTGGGCTACAACTCGAACTACCCGATCTTCTGTTACGCGATCAACTGGAACACCAACCCGCCGAGCGCGGTGCAGGAACCGGCGTATGGCTCCGGCGGGACCTGTCCTCAGGGAGACTCGGGACCGCACTACGGGACCAACAGCCTCGCCCTCGATTCAAAGACCGGTCCGTCGAGCTCCCAACCCTGGCCGTTCACCCAGGGCAGGGGCTGGGAGATCCAGATCCCGGTGCAGTCGAGCATCCCGCTCAGCGGCGAGTTCGGCGGCCCGCCCAACTGCGAGCACTGCAACTACTTCCTCACTTACATCATCGACGGCAATTACTCACCCATCCTCTATCCGCACCAAGGGCTCTTCGTCGAGAACGTCGCCGGCGCTGGCGGCGGCGCTAACCCAGGCGCCGGCGGCACCACGGGAGCGGGTGGCGGCCTGACCCCCAATCCTCAAAAGCCGGCGCCGTTGTCGGCAACAGCGCCTACAGGCAAGCGCGCCGCGGCCCTGAAGAAATGCAAGAAGAAGAAGGGCGCGAAGCGGAAGAAGTGCAAGAAGAGGGCGCTGAAGCTGCCCGTCTAGGAGCCTCGGGCGCCTAGATCTTGTTGCGCTCGAGCAGCTTCTTTCCGATCACCATCTTCTGGATCTCGGAAGTGCCCTCGCCGATCAGCAGCAACGGCGCATCGCGGTAGATGCGCTCGATCTCGTACTCCTTCGAATAGCCGTAACCGCCGTGGATGCGGAGGCACTCCTCGGCGTTCTCCTTGGCGGATTCGGAGGCGAACAGCTTCGCCATCCCGGCCTCGAGGTCTGAGCGCTCGCCGGCGTCCTTCATCCGCGCGGCTTTCATCGTGATCAGGCGAGCGGCCTCGACCCGGGTTCCCATCTCGGCCAGCTTGAAGGTGATCGCCTGGTGCTGGGCGATCGGCTTGCCGAAGGTCTTGCGCTGCTGCGAGTACTCGAGCGCCAGCTCCAGTGCCCGCTGGGCGACGCCGACGCCGCGCGCGGCGACGTTCACGCGCCCGACCTCTAGGGCATCCATCATCTGCACGAAGCCCTGGCCGAGGCCGGCCTCCTCCCCGCCGAGGATCCGCTCGGGCGGGCACTTGTAACCGGAGTAGACGAGCTCGGTCGACTCGACGCCCTTGTAGCCCATCTTCTTGATCTTGGGCGGGACAGTGAGGCCGGCGTACTCGCCGGTGTTCTCCTCTGCCCAGGGCTCCTTCTCGGTGATGAAGCAGGTCATGCCCTTGTAGGGCGGGTCGGCCTTGGTGTCGTTTTTCATCAAGACGAAGACCACACCCGAGCCGAGCCCGTTGGTGACCCACATCTTCTGGCCTTCGAGCACCCAGTTGCCGTCGTCGTCCTTCTTGGCGACCGCCTTGATGCCCTGCACGTCGGAGCCGACCTCCGGCTCTGACAGAGAGAACGCGGCGCGGATCTCCCCGGTCGCCATCTTCGGCAGGAAGTACTCCTTCTGCTCGTCGGTGCCGAACTTGAGCAGCAAATAGGAACCGATGAAGTGGGTGTTGACGACCCCTGAGATCGAGATCCAGCCGCGGGAGAGCTCCTCGACGATCATCGCGTAGGTGGTCAGGTCGAGCCCCATGCCGCCGTGCTCCTCGGGGATCGTGACCCCGAAGAGGCCGAGCTCCTTCATCTGTTCGACGATCGCCTCGGGGAACTTGTCCTCGTGGTCGAACTCCTCGGCGTTCGGGATGATCTCCTTGTCGACGAAGTCGCGCACCATCTCGGTGATCGCCTTCTGCTCGTCGGTCTTGTCCTGGTAGGTCGCTTCGGCTACAGCCATGGCTCCTCGTTAAGTTGGGTGGTGAGGTTGGGTCGTGAAGTCGGGTGGAGAAATCGGTTGACGGGACCCTGCCGGGCGGAGCGAAGAATAGCCGGGCGCGATAATCCCCCCATGTCAGCGGAAGCCGTAGCGATCGTTGCCCGCGCGCAGGAGATCCTCGACAGCGAGAACGTGGTCGCGGCTCTCAGGGATGAGTCACAGCGGTCTGCGTTCGAGACGAGCATGGGCGAAGTGGTGACGCCGGATTTCGAGGTGACAATGGTCGCCAGCGAGTCAGCCGGAGGCCGGCGAACGACCACGAAAGGAATCGAGGGATTCCGCGAGGCATGGGAGGACTGGACGGGGTCCTACGACCACTTCCGGGTCGAGATCGAAGAAGTCCTCGATGCAGGCGACAAGGTCCTCAGTCTGGTGCGCCAGGTCGGGGTGACCAAGACCGGAGGGGTCGAGATCGAGTCGAAGGCAGCCGCGGTCTGGACCGTACGCGGCGGTCGAATTCACGCCGTCGAGTTTCACCTCGACCAGGAGGCCGCGAGGAAAGCCGCCGGCCTCGACTCCGCCACCGGTTGAGGCGTAACGTGCGCAGGGTCACGAAGCGGCGCACGAAACCGGCCGATACGGCAGAGTGCAGTCCAACGCAACCGAGATGCGTGAAAGGGGATCGGGAGATGGTGAGTAAGGGATGGTGAGTACGTACGTCGGGAAGAGGGCAAAGCTCATGCTCGGCAGCTGCGCGGTGGCGGCGTCGCTCGCGCTCGGCGCCTGCGGGTCCGACGACGATGACGACCGCAAGGGCTCGCTCGGCACGGACACCGCTGCCCAGCAGCAATCGGCGCCCGCCGCCGGCCAGGGCGCCGACGCCGTCTACCAGGGCGCTTCGGCCCCGGGTGCGGCAACCAGCGCTGCCGCGAAGAAGAAGTGCAAGAAGAAGGCAAAGGCCGCCCGCAAGAAGTGCCTGAAGCGCGCGACGGGGCAGTAGCGATGCGCAAAGCCATCCTCACTTGCGCCGCGTTGCTCGCGGCGGGCACAGCATTTGGCGGCTGCGGCTCCGACGATGACAAGGCGGCGCTCACGCCCTCTCTCGCGAGTACTGACGTCAAGCTCACCCCGACGACCACTAACTTTGGCCCCGAGGAGCCGGGGATCGAGACCGCGCAGCGGACCTTCATCCTCAGCGTCAGCGCCGGGGCCTTCACGCCGCAGGTCAGCACCAGTGGCGACTTCACGCAGACCAACGACTGCCCGCCCCAGATCACCGGGGGGACGGGCGCGCAGTGCTTGATCTACGTCCGCTTCCTCCCCCAGGACCTCGGTCCGCGGACCGGCGTCCTCTCGACCGGAGGACCGACAGCACAGCTGCGGGGCCTCGGCGAGGAGGGTGTGGACGACGACGCCGACGACAGCGGGTCGAAGCCGTCCCGCAAGGCCCTCGCCAAGTGCAAGAAGGCGAAGTCGAAGAAGGCCAAGAAGCGCTGCCGCAAGAAGGCCGTCGGCAAGGCCGCGAAGCAGGCTGGCGGTGGTGGCGGAGATGAGGACGACGAGGAAGGCGACGAAGAGGAATGACCCGCGCGGGAGCTGTGTGCTTTCTGTAAGGATCCTGCGCCAACGACCTTGAACCGACTAAGTAGGGGGAACGGGATGCGTAAAGCTGTTCTGGGAGTGACGATCGCCGCCGCGCTCGGGCTCGCCGCCTGCGGAAACGACGATGACGATGCTGCACTCGGTGGCGGAGATCCGATCGGGGACCAGCAACCACGAGAGCAACTCGTCGGCGGCGGAACCGGAGCGAACGTCCGGCCCGGCTCTCTCGACTTCGGCACGGTCGAGGTAGGCAAGAAAAGCGCCGGCAAGACCGTGACCGTAACGGCCGGAACCTGCACCGAGACAGACTGCACCTACAAGTTTTTCCCGAGCGGACGGTTGCAGGACGGCCGTGGTTCATCCTCCGACTTCGGCTTCGGCAGGCCTGCTGACGGTGAGCCCTGCAAGGCCACCGGGATTGAGGAGGGCACAGCCGAGCTCGCGCAGGGCGAGTCCTGCACGCTCGGAGTCTTCTTCACGCCGAAGAAGCCGGGCGATCACGCTGCCTTGGTCGAGGGCGGGTTCGCGTTCAGGAACGGAGAGGAAGGCGAGGCCCCCACTTTCCAGGTGAAGGGAGCCGCCACTCCGCCGCCGAGCGGCGGCGGTGGTCGCGGCAGCGGTGCCGGCAATGCCCCACCCGCCGGTGCCGGCGGCGCCAAAGCGCAGAGGTGCAAGAAGGCCAAGAAGAAGGGCAAGCCAAAGAAGAAGTGCCCGAAGCCGGCGGCCTGACCCGCTAGCCCCTCAGAGCCTCCAGGAATAGCCGTAGCCCTTCGCCGCCGGCTCGCGGCGCTCGTAGAAGCGCTGTGCCTCGGTGCGCGCGAGACCGGTGTCGAGCTCGAGGTGGGTGGCGCCGCGGGCGCGGGCCCAGTCGCCGGCGGCATCGAGGAGCTGGCCGCCGATTCCCTCCGAGCGGCGCTTGGGCTCGACCGCAAGGTCCTCGACCCAGCAACGCTGGCCGAAGCGGACAGAGTTGATGTCGAGGAAGGCGACGCAGAAGCCGATCAAACCGCCGTCATCGGCCGTCGCGACGATCACGGCCGCGTCTTCGGAAGCGATCGCCTTATGTAGCGCCTCGGCTGCCCGGGCCGGGTCCCAGCCTTCCGGGCGGTATCCGGGCAGGGCAAACAACCACTCGTACATCTCGAGCAGCTCGGCTGCGTCCTGCGTGGTCGCTTCTCGGATCAGGGCGGCGATCCGGGAAAGGCTATGCGTCTGACGCTAGGCGGGAGTCGCTCTCGGATAGCGTTTGGAGTGATGAGAAACCCACGGAACTTCTTCAAGCCCCTCGCGATCGGTGCCCCCGAGCCGATCCGCGAGATCCCGATCAAGCCTTCGCGGATGATCCATTTCTTCGACGCATCGAACGAGAAGATGCGGGCAAAGGTGCCCGACATGGCCCAGCAGGCCGACATCCTGCTCGGCAACCTCGAAGACGCCGTCCCCGTGGACAAGAAAGTCCCGGCGCGGGAAGGCCTGGTCGAGGTCGGCAAGGAGGTCGACTTCGGCGAAACCCAGCTCTGGACCCGCGTCAACGCGCTCGAGAGCCCCTGGGTGCTCGACGACCTGACCGAGCTCGTCACCGAGATCGGAGACAAGCTCGAGGTAATCATGATCCCGAAGGTCGAGGGACCGTGGGACATCCACTATGTGGACCAGCTCCTCGCCCAGCTGGAAGCGAAGGCAAAGCTCGAGCGGCCGATCCTCCTGCACGCGATCCTGGAGACAGCGCAGGGCGTGGTCAATCTCGAAGAGATCGCCGCCGCAAGTCCCCGGATGCAGGGGATGAGCTTCGGGCCGGCCGACCTCGCCGCCTCACGGCGGATGAAGACGACCCGAGTGGGCGGCGGCCATCCGGGCTACCGGGTGATGGAGGACCCGGAGGATCCGGAGAACCCCGAGGAGGGCCGGGTGACGGCGCAGCAGGACCTCTGGCACTACTCGATCGCGCGCATGGTCGATGCCTGCACCTCGAACGAGATCCTCCCCTTCTACGGCCCGTTCGGCGACATCAAGGACACGGCAGGCTGCGAGACCCAGTTCCGCGCCGCCTTCCTGATGGGTTGCGTCGGTGCCTGGTCCCTGCACCCGGCGCAGATCGAGATCGCAAAGGAAGTCTTCTCCCCTCCCCCCGAGGAGGTCAAGTTCGCGAAGAAGGTGATCGAAGCAATCCCCGATGGAGCGGGAGTGCACATGATCGACGGCAAGATGCAGGACGATGCGACTTTCAAGCAGTGCGTAGTGATGGTCACCCTGGCCGAGCTCCTCGCGAAGAAGGACCCGGAGCTCGCCAAGCAGTACGAGCTCTGAGCTCAAGGCGGTGACCGCCCACAAGCACCGGTTGCGGGTCCGCTACAACGAGTGCGACGCCCAGGGGGTCGTCTTCAACGCGAACTACCTGATGTATTTCGACATCGCCGTGACCGAGCTCTGGCGCGAGGCGTTCGGCGGCTGGAACAAGGTGATCGAAAGCGGAGTGGACAACGTCGTCGCCGAGGCGACCGTTCGCTATCGGGCCTCGCTGCGCTTCGACGACGAGGTCGAGCTCTCCGCCGCGGTCGGCCACCTGGGCGAGTCCTCGATGGTGGTCGAGCTCGCGATCGATCGGGATGGCACCCGCGCCGCTGAAGGCGAGATCCGCTACGTCTTCATTGAGCCGGGCGGCAGCTCCAAGACCGCGATCCCCGACGAGATCCGGGCCGCACTGGCGCCCTTCGCACCTGCCGAGGGCTGAAGCTAGACGCCGAGGCGCTGCTTCAGGGCGTCGAGCTGCGCGCGGACGGGCTCGGGCAGGTCGTCACCGAAGCGCGCCAGGTGCGCCTCGACCTGCGGCAGCTGCTCGCGCAGTGCGTCATCGTCGACCTCGAGCAGTTCGCGCATCGCCTCGTCGCTTATCTCGAGATCGTCGGTGTTGATCTCGCCCTCGGCAGGAAGCAGGCCGAGCGCCGAGTCGACCGTCTCGCCCTCCTCGTCGCAGCGGCGGAAGACCCACTCGAGCACGCGGCTGTTCTCGCCGAAGCCCGGCCACAGGAACTTCTCGTCCTCGTCCTTGCGGAACCAGTTGACGTGGAAGACCTTCGGCAGCTTCGAGCTGTCGTGCTCCTTGCCGATTCGCAGCCAGTGGGCGAAGTAGTCAGCCATGTCGTAGCCGCAGAAGGGCAGCATCGCCATCGGGTCGAAGCGCAGCTTGCCGACCTCGCCGGCCGCCGCCGCTGTCGTCTCGGACGACATGACAGCGCCGGTGAAAACGCCGTGCTCCCAGTCGCGGCACTCGAACACGAGCGGGACCGTGGTCGAACGCCGGCCGCCGAAGAGGAAAGCGTCGATCGGCACGCCGGCGGGGTCCTCCCATTCGGATGCGATGCAGGGGCATTGCGATGCGGGCGTGGTGAAACGGGCGTTGGGATGCGCCGCCGGCTCATCGGACTCGGGGGTCCATTTGTTGCCGTGCCAGTCGATGGCCTCGTCGGGTGGCTCGCCGGTCATTCCCTCCCACCAGATGTCGCCTTTCGTCTCGGCGCAGTTGGTGAAGACCGAGTTGCGCTCGATCGTCGCCATCGCGTTCGGGTTGGTCTTGTAGGAGGTGTTCGGAGCGACGCCGAAGAAGCCGGCCTCGGGGTTGACCGCGTAGAGGCGGCCGTCCTCGCCGAATTTCATCCAGGCGATGTCGTCGCCGATCGTTTCGACCTGCCAGTCGGGCAGGGTCGGGATCAGCATCGCCAGGTTGGTCTTGCCGCAGGCCGACGGGAAAGCGCCTGTGACGTACTTGACCTTTCCATCGGGGGAGGTGAGCTTGAGGATCAGCATGTGCTCGGCCATCCAGCCCTCGTCGCGGGCCATGACCGAGGCGATCCGCAGCGCGAAGCACTTCTTGCCGAGCAGCGCGTTGCCGCCGTAGCCAGAACCGAATGACCAGATTTCCCGGCTCTCCGGGTAGTGGACGATGTACTTGTTCTCGGCGTTGCACGGCCACGGGACGTCGTCGGTGCCCTCCTCCAGGGGCATTCCGACCGAATGCACGCAGGGGACGAAGTCGCCGCTGTCGCCGAGCACGTCGAGTGCGGCCGTGCCCATCCGGGTCATGATCCGCATCGAGACCGCCACGTAAGGGGAGTCGGTCAGCTGGACGCCGATGTGCGAGATGTCCGAGCCGAGCGGCCCCATCGAGAACGGGACCACGTACATGGTCCGGCCGCGCATCGAGCCCTCGAACAGCTTGTCGAGCACGCCCCGCATCTCGGTCGGCTCGCGCCAGTTGTTGGTCGGGCCCGCGTCCTCCTCCTTCTGCGAGCAGATGAAAGTCCGGTCCTCGACCCGGGCGACGTCATCGGGATCCGAGCGCGCCAGATACGAGTTGGGCCGCTTCGCGTCGGAGAGCTTCTCGAAGGTCCCCGCGTCAACCAGCTGCTGGCAGAGGCGGTCGTACTCCTCGGCGGACCCGTCGCACCAGTGAATTGACTCGGGCTCGGTCAGCGCCGCGATCTCCTCTACCCAGGAGGCCAGCCTCTTGTTCTTGGTCGGCACGGCCGTTGCCGCAGATGTCTCGCTCACTGGTGAAAGAGCTCCTCTCTCGATCTCGGGTTCGGTTACCCGGAAGTTGACATGTCGATCCCCGCCGGGGGGCAATGTGTATCGCAGTCCGCGGTCGCGTGTGCCATCGCGCCTGAAAAGGCATAGCAAAGCGCTGTCCTCCGCCGGGGTGCGCGACGCTTGTAGGGTTCGCGGCCGTTTTGCGCTTCTACGAGTACGAATCGAGGCGGATCGTCGAGCGCGCCGGGCTCCCGGTGACCGAGTACGGGTTCGCCAAGACCGCCGCCGAGGCTCGCGCCGCCGCCGAGAAGATCGACGGTCCAACCGTGGTCAAATCGCAAGTCCTGGTGGGCGGCCGGATGAAGGCGGGCGGGGTCAAGTTCGCCGACACACCGGAGGAGGCCGAGCAGCACGCGGCCGAGATCCTCGAGCTGGAGATCTCGGGCCACAGGCCGGTCGGAGTCCTGGTCGACCCGAAGGCCGAAGTCGAGCAGGAGTACTACGCGGCGGTGCTCTGGGACGGTCGCGCCAAGTGCCCGATGATGCTGTTCAGCGACATGGGCGGGATCGATATCGAGGAGGTCGCCGAAAAGCACCCAGATCACGTCGGCCGCGGGCACCTCTCCAACCTGCACCCGATCGAGGACTTCAAGGCGAAGGAGGTCGTCGCCGCCGTGGGGATGACCGGCCGCGAGCTCACCCGAGCCACGCCGGTGCTGGCCAACCTGGCCCGTCTCCAGCGCGATTTCGACATGACCCTGGCCGAGATCAACCCGCTCGCGCGGCTCTCAGACGGCTCGTTCGTGGCGCTGGACGCCCACATGGAGATGGAGGACGAGGCCGTCGGCCGCCACAAGGACATGCTCGCGGAGGTCGAGGTGGAACTGGAGGAGCCACGCGAGCTCTACGAGCCTTCCGAATTCGAGCGCAACGTGAAGGCAATCGACGAAGCCGACCACCGCGGCGTGATCCAGGGCAAGGACCACGGCTTCGAGGGGAACCTCGGCCTGGTGATCGGGGCCGGCGGCGGGTCGCTGACCCTGACCGACGCGGTCCGCAGCCAGGGCGGCAAGCCCGCCAACTACGCCGAGATCGGAGGCAACCCCTCGGTGGCGAAGTCGAAGGGCCTGGCGATGGAGGTGCTGAAGAAGGACGGCGTCGAGAAGATCGCGGTGATGATGTCGATCGTCTCCAACACCCGGGTCGACATCGTCGCCCGCGGAGTGATCGCAGCCTGCCTCGAGCTCGGGAAGGACCCGGCCGAGACGATCACCGTCTTCCGCATCCCGGGGGCCTGGGAGGAGGAGGGCGCCAAGATCCTCAACAAGTACGGGATCGAGTTCAACGACCGCTCGGTCTCGATGTGGGATGCGGCGGGCAAGGCGGTCGAGAAAGTGGGCGCCGGCTGATGAGCATCCTGTTGAGCGAGGAGTCCACCTTCATCGTCCAGGGGATCACCGGGCGCGAGGCGGTCAACCTGACCAAGGAGTGCCTCGACTACGGCTCCAAGGTGGTTGGGGGTGTCACCCCTGGGCGCAAGGGCCGCGACGTCCACGGTGTGCCCGTCTTCGACACCGTCGGCCAGGCGGTCGAGAACCACGGCTCAGCGATCGACGGCTCGGTCGTAACGGTGCCACCGGCGTTCACGCGAGATGCGGTGGTCGAGGCAATCGAGAACGAGATCAAGCTGATCGTCGTGGTCACCGAGCGCATTCCCCGCCGCGACGTCGCCGAGATGGTCGAGCTCGCCAACCTGCGCGGTGCCCGGATCATCGGGCCCAACTGCCTCGGGGTGATCGTCCCCGGCGTCTGCAAGATGGGCGGAATCGGCGGCCCCGCCAAGGACGCCGCCAAGGCCTACAACCCCGGCCCTGTCGGTGTGATGAGCCGCTCCGGCGGCATGACGACGGAGATCTCCTCCACCCTGACCGCCGCCGGCCTCGGTGTCTCCACGGCCTGCTCGATCGGCGGCGACGCGATCATCGGCTCCACCTACGCCGAGCTGATGCCTTTGTTCGAGGAGGACCAGGCAACCGAGGCGATCGTCATCTACACCGAGCCCGGCGGCCGGATGGAAGCCGAGCTGGTCGACTGGCGCGAGGAGTCGGGTTCCCGGCTGCCGATCGTCGCCTTCATGGCCGGCAAATTCATGGACGAGGAGGAGATGAAGGGGATGAGCTTCGGCCACGCCGGCACGATCGTCGAGGGCGCCGAGGACTCGGCCACCGAGAAGATCAAGCGGCTCGAGGACGCCGGGATCCCGGTGGTCGAGCGGATCGACGAGATCCCCGAGAAGGTCAAGGAAAGCCTGGGGGCCAAGGTCTAGATGCCCGGGGTCGATGCCACCTTCATCGGGATCGAGGTCGGCGACGAGGTTGCCGGCGACGCCGAGCTCGCCGCCAAGCTCGAGGAAGTCTGTCCGGTCGACATCTTCGCCGACGATGGCGGCAAGGTCGAGATCGTCGAGAAGAACGTCGACGAGTGCGTCCTGTGCGAGCTCTGCCTCGAGGCCGCCCCCGACGGCAAGGTCAGGGTGAAGAAGCTCTACGACGGGACGGAGCTCTCGCGGTAGGAGTGCCATGTCGGCGCGGGGGCCCGGCGCAGGCGCTATAACGGGGCGCGGGGAGATGAGGCGCCTTTCGGCAAAGATGAGGCTCGCCGCCGTGATTGTCGCTGCCAGCGGCTTCGCGGGCGTGGTGCAGGCTGGCGCGGTCGGCAACGAGGTCACAGTCGAGATCCGCAGCGACCAGCAGGCGGTGGTCGCTGAAACCAAGAAGGTCGTCGTCAACCTGAGCTCGGCGCGGGCTGGGATGGCGCGGTTGGCGATGCGGATCCGCTTCTCCTCGAGCTCGAGGAAGATGCGCCGCTTCGGTCCTCCGACAACGATTGAGATTCCCGCCGGTGAAAGCAAGGTCGTACTGCGCCTGAGCAAGGCCGGGCTGCGACGGCTGCGCTCGCTCCGGCGTACCTGCCGGGATGCAGCGATCAAGGTCAACGCGAGGGTCTCCGCCGATGGGCTGCGGAGCCGCGCCAAGGCGCGGCGGACTCTGGCCCCGGATGCCAACCGTTGCCGTACCGGGGCGCCGGGCGGCGGATCTCCTCCCGGCGGAGCTCCCCCGGGCGGAGCTCCCGGCGGTGGCGCCGGCGGCGGTGGAGGCGGTGGTGGCGGCAACCCCGGCGTCGAGTCGAACGTGAAGGCGGGAGCCGCAACCGCAGACATCACGCCGCCGGTGGGAACGCCGATGTTCGCCTACACGGCTCGTTCCGGTCTCGCCAACCCGCCGCGGGGGCTGCAGATCCTTGCGGACCCGGACGAGAACCTCTACGCAAAGAGCTTTGAGCCCAGCGACGGGATCCACACCCGGGTCCGTGCTGCGGCGATCGTGATCGAGCAGAACAGCCGCAAGTTCGCCCTGGTCCAGGCCGACCTCGGCGGCCTCCCCTATGCGCTGGTACAGGAGGTCCTGCGGCGCATCGCTGCGACCGGGATCACCGGCGAGCGGCTGATGGTGTCCGCCACCCACACCCACTCCTCCACCGGGCCGATCTGGCCGATCGACAGCCTCGGCTACGGGCTTCTCGGGGGCGACTTGTTCGACCCGCGGATCTTCGAGATCACTGCCGAGGGCATTACTGAGGCAATCCTCGCCGCCGACGCGAACCTCGAGCCCGCACTGGTCGGGGTGGGACGAGCAGAGCTGCGCGGGGCCTCGCGCAACCGAAACTTCGATCCGTTCCGCCGCAACCCCGACGTCCCGGCCGACGAGGCAGGCGCCCGCGAAGCATCGATCAACCCGAAGGTGACAGTGATCAGGGTCGACTCGGTCGGCGGCAGCCCGCTCGGCGTCTGGTCGAACTTCGCCATCCATCCGACGAGCTTCGGCGACAGCAACCTGCTCTTCTCCGGCGACAACGCGGCGACCACCGAGCGCGTGGTCGAACGCGAGATCACCGCGGAGGCGGCTGCTGCCGGAGACGCGCCCGAAAACCCCTTTGTCAACGTCTGGACCAACTCGGCGCAGGGCGATGTCTCTCCCGACGGCGGCTCCCCCAACCCGGATGGCGAGCCGCTCTACTACGTCCCGACCTCGGCGGCCGGAGCCAACATGGCGGGTCTAAAGGTCGCCGGCGGAATCCTCGAAGCGTGGAGGAATGCCGGCGATGAGCTGACCGGGACCCCGGTCCTCGACGCGCGGCGCACCTTCACCCTGTTCGACGGCACCCAGGCCGACGGACGGCCGGTCGGGCCGATCGAGGCACTCGGCGCCGGCGGGATAGTCGCCGACGACGGCTTCTGCGCGCTGGTCGAGGACCAGGCCGGCCCGGGGCAGGGAAAGAAGTTCGGTGCCGTCTCGGGCATCGGGCTCGTCCCCTCGAGTGCAGCGATCTCGCTGTGGCGGCTCGGTGACCTTGGCATCGCGTCCTTCCCCACCGAGATCACCACCCAGATGGGCCGCCGCATCGCCGCGGCGGTGAGCAGCGCTTCCGTCGGCCGGCTCAGCGACACCATCATCGCGGGGCTCACCAACGGCTACAACTCGTACACGGCGACCCCGGAGGAGTACGACGCCTGCCACTACGAGGGAAGCTTCACGCTCTTCGGCCGCCACCAGGGCCCGCGCTACCGCGATGTGGTCTCCACCCTCGTGGACCCATTGCTCGGGAGTATGCCCGCGCCGCCCGGGCTCGAGCCGCCGCCGAGCGGGCTGGGACTGCCGGCCCTGCCTCCGCTGTTCCCGACACCGGAGGCCGGTGAGGCCACGATCCAGCCACCGGATTCGTTGCGCCGCTATCAGCGGGCCGTGTTCACCTGGAAGGGCGGTGACCCCGGCGTGGACGCACCGCGCGGCGAGGCGTTCGTCTCGCTTCAACGGCGGGACGGCGCCGACTGGGTGACGGTCGGCACCGAGGATGGGCCCGAAGACACGACGGTTTGGAACGACGCAGATGGCACCTGGACCGAGACCTGGCAGTTCGCCGAGTGCGACCCGCTCGGTACCTACCGTTTCCACGTCGAAGGGCGGGCAATCCGCAGTCTGCTCGGCCCGACCGAGAGTTATGAGCTGGACTCGGAATCCTTCTTCCTCGGATCCACCCTGCCGCTGGAACTGGTCGACTCGAGTATCAACGGGACCACCGCCCGGCTGCGGGCCCGCTACCCGAATCCGGGCCCTTCACTGCTGGCGCTTCCGCGGCGGGTGCGGACCGGCACCGCCACCCTTTCGCTCTCCGGCCCCGGTCCGGACAGCGTCGTCGCCCAACCCGATGCCGACCGGCTCGGCTTCATCGCCGACGTCCCGGCGGGATCCTCGATCGAGGGGATCTCGGTCGAGGACGGCTGCGGCAACAGCACCTAGACGACCCGAAGGAGAGCGAAAGCCCGCGTAAGGCTGCGCCGTCTTAGGCTGCCGCGGTGAACTTCGTCGAGGACGTCCTGGAGAAGTTTCCCGCCGCCCGGCCGGCCCTGGTCGAGATCACCCGCGAAGGTGAGCGGCGGGTCTGGCACTTCGGCGAACTGATCGCGATGAGCGGCGGGCTCTCCGGCGCGATGGCGGCGCGCGGGGTCCACCGCGAGGACGTGGTCATGACCCTGGTCGGGAACCGGCTCGAGTGGGTGCTGGCCATGATTGCCTGCTGGCGGATGGGAGCGGTCGCGCTGCCGTGCAATACGCAGCTGCGGCGCGCCGACCTCCAGCACCGGGTCGCGACAGCCAACCCGGTGCTCGCCATTGGCGAGGACGAGCCACTCTCCGAACTCCCGGACGGCGTCGCGGCGATGACCATGTCCGACGTCGCCGAGGCGATCGACGAGGACCGCCGCGGCGAGCCCCCGGTCGCGCCGGCCAACCTTGCCCCCGAAGATCCCTCGCTGATCGTGTTCACCTCGGGGACCACCGGAGAGGCCCGCGGCACCCTCCACCCCCACCGCTATCTCGACGGCAATGCCCTTCAGGCCGAGCACTGGCTCGGTGCGCAGAAGAGCGACCTGGTCTGGTGCACCGCCGCGAGCGGCTGGTCGAAGTCGGCCCGGAACGCATTCATCGCTCCGTGGCTTCGTGGTGCGGCAGCCTTCATTCATGACGCCGGGCACGACGGCCGCTTCGATCCGTCTGAGCGCCTTGGCATCGCAGAGGCCGAGGGGGTGACGATCCTCTGCCAGGCGCCGACCGAGTACCGGATGCTGGCGAAGCGGACCGAGCTCGGACCCGTCTCCTCCCTGCGCCGGATGGTCTCCGCCGGGGAGGCGCTCAACCCGGAGGTGATCGACGCGTTCATGGATGCGACCGGTCTCTGGATCGCCGACGGCTACGGACAGACCGAGACCGGCGCGATCGCGGGGGTCCGGCCCGGCGACGAGGGCAGGGCGGGCTCGATGGGCCGCCCGCTGCCGGGGATCGAGACCACGCTCGATGATGGCGAGCTCCTGGTCAGGCACGAGACGTGCCCCACCTTCTTCAGCCGCTACCTCGACTCGGAGCCGCCGGCGGACGAGTGGTGGCGTACCGGCGACCTGGTCAGCGAGGACGAGGATGGGTTCCTGACTCACGTCGGACGCGCCGACGATCTCATCCTCTCCGCCGGCTACCGGATCGGCCCGGTCGAGGTCGAGTCGGCGCTGCTCAGCCACCCCGCGGTCGCCGAAGCGGCGGCCGTTGCGGCCCCGGACGACGAGCGCGGCTCGGTCGTCCGCGCGATCGTCGTGCTCAAGGACGGGGAGCCCGGTGAGGCGCTGGTGAAGGAGCTGCAGGACCACTGCAAGCGAGTGACGGCGCCCTACAAGTACCCCCGGATCGTCGAGTTCGCCGAGGCACTGCCGAAGACACGCTCGGGCAAGATCAAGCGCGCCGAGCTCCGGGCCCGATGAATCCGATCCGCCGGATCGGAGAGATACGAAGCGGCCCCTGGGCCGCGTTCGCGGGCGTCTTCATCGTCACCAACCTCGGCCTGCTCGCGGTCGGCGCGACCCTGCCGGTGCTGCCCCGGTTCGTGAGCGAGGAGCTCAACGGCACCGATCTCGAGGTCGGGATCGTCACCGGTGCGTTTGCGGTCACCGGGCTCATCTGCCGGCCGCTGGCGGGCAACTTCGCCGACCGGCGCGGCCGCCGGCTCGCGGTGATGATCGGAGCGACGCTGGCGGTGGTCGCGGGTGCCCTCCTCTTCGTCCCCGCGGGCATCCCCGGGCTGATCATCTCCCGGCTGTTTCTCGGAGCGGGCGAGGGAACGGTGTTCACGGCGGGCTCGGCCTGGGTGGTCGACATGGCACCGGCCGAGCGCCGCGGGCGGATGATCGGCTTCTACGGCCTCTCGATCTGGACCGGCCTCACCCTCGGCCCTCCGATCGGTGAGCTTCTGCTGCGAGCCGGCGGCTACGAACTGGTCTGGGCCTTCGCGACCGGGGCCCCGGTCATCGGCGCCGTGGTCGCATCCCGCCTCCCGGAGGGATTCTCGCCTGCCGGCGGCGAAGCCCGCGGACCGTTCATCTCCCGCGAGGCGATCGGGCCGGGGAGCACCTTCTCGCTCGGGGTGATCGGCTTTGCGGCGGTTGCCGCCTTCATCGTGCTCAGCCTCGACGAGCGGGGCATCGGTCATGGGGCCGAGGTCTTCACCGTCTTCGCCGGCTCGGTGGTGGGCACGCGACTGCTGGCCGGCGGCCTTCCCGACCGGATCGGCGCGGCCCAGTGCGCGGTCGGGGCGGCGCTGACCGAGTGCGTCGGGCTCGCGCTGATCGGCGCCGCATCGGCCCTGCCGGTCGCGATCGCCGGCGCCATCCTGATGGGCGCGGCGTTCTCACTCCTGTTCCCGGCGATGTCGCTGCTCGCGGTCAACCGCGTCCCGCCGGAGCGCCGGGGCGCGGCGATGGGCACTTTCACCGCATGCTTCGACCTCGGCATGCTGGTCGGCTCGCCCATGGTCGGGGCGGCCGCCGCGATCGGCGGCTATGCGGCCGCCTTCTACGTCGGCTCGGCCGCCGCGCTCGCCTGCGCCGTGCTGGCTAGCAGCTTCATCGCCGAGTCCTCGCTACAGGCCTCAGCCGTCGAGCGCCTGTCGCGCTGAGGCGACGTCGTCGGTCCCGATCACGAGCCGGACCCCGCTGAAGATCGTGTAGGCGAAGTCGATGTTGACCCCGGCATCGGCAAGCCGCCGCGACACCTCGCCGAGCTGGCCGGGCTTGTCCTTGAGATCGACCACAACCGCCTCCCGCTCATCAGCGATCTCGATCCCGGCATCCTCGAGCGCACCGCGCGCCGCGGCACCGTCGCTGACCAGGATGTGGATGAAGCCTTTGCTGTCTCCGGTCATCGCGCACAGCCCTTCGATGTTCACCCCCGCCCTGCCGGTCGTTTCGCCGAGATCGGCGAGCTTCCCCGGCTTGTCCTCCATGACCACGGTCAGGTCGGTGGGCATAGCTCCTCCTTGGGTTGCTGTGTCGGTGGAGGAATATCGGTATTGGACGCGGGAATCAATGATCTAGCCTGATCCCATGGCCAACCGGCTCGCCGAAGAAACCAGCCCGTACCTGCTCCAGCACAAGGACAACCCGGTCGACTGGTACCCGTGGGGCGCCGAGGCATTCGAGAAAGCGCGCCGCGAGGACCGGCCGGTGCTCCTCTCGATCGGCTACTCGGCCTGCCACTGGTGCCATGTGATGGAGCGCGAGTCCTTCGAGGACCCCGGCACCGCCAAGGTGATGAACGAGAACTTCGTCCCGGTCAAGGTCGATCGCGAGGAGCGGCCCGACGTCGACGATCTCTACATGGAGGCGGCCCAGGCAATAACCGGGCAGGGGGGCTGGCCGCTGACCGCGTTTCTCGACCCGGACGGAGTCCCGTTCCACGCCGGCACCTACTTCCCGCCCGAGCCGAGACAGGGATTGCCGAGCTTCCAGCAGGTGATGGAGGCGGTTCTCGACGCGTATCGGAATCGCCGCGACGAGATCGATTCGGCCTCGGCCCGGGTCCGGGAGGGGCTCGGTGCGGTCGGGCGGATCGAGCCCTCCGATGAGGAGCTGACACCGCCGATGCTCGAGCAAGCAGTCAGCGGGCTGCTGGCTCGCGCCGACTACGACAACGGCGGCTTCGGCGGCGCGCCCAAGTTCCCACCGGCGAGCGCGCTCGAGTTCCTGCTCGCTCGCGGCGAGACCGCCCACTTCGAGCGGACCCTCGATGCGATGGCGGCTGGTGGCGTTTACGACCAGATCGGCGGGGGGTTCGCCCGCTACTCCGTCGACGCCGTCTGGCTCGTCCCCCACTTCGAGAAGATGCTCTACGACAACGCGCTACTTGCCGGCGCCTACCTTCATGGCTACCAGGCCCTGGGTCACGAGCGCTACGCGCGGGTCTGCCGCGAGACGCTCGACTGGGCTCTGCGAGAGATGCACGGCGAGGAGGGCGGTTTCTGCTCTGCCCTCGACGCCGACTCCGAGGGTGAGGAGGGACGCTTCTACGTATGGGAGGAACCGGAATTCCGGGACGCTCTGAGCGCCGCCGGCGTCGACGCGGACACAACAAAAGAGCTCGCGACGTTCTGGGGGGTGACGCCGGGCGGAAACTTTGAAGGCAAGAACATCCTCCACCTGCCGGCAGGCATCGAGGCAGGGCCTCCCGGAGAGCTCGAGCGAGCGCGGACGGCGCTGCTCGAACGGCGCGAACAGCGCGTCCGTCCGGGCCTCGACGACAAGCGGCTCTGCGCCTGGAACGCGTTGATGATCTCGGCGCTGGCGGAGGCCGGGGCGGTGCTCGAGCGCGACGACTATCTGGACGCCGCCCGCCGCTGCGCCGAGTTCGTCCTCACCGAGATGCGCGACGGCGACGGCCGGTTGCTGCGCAGCTACAAGGACGGCGACGCGAGGATCCTCGCCTACCTCGAGGACCATGCGTTCCTGGTCGAGGCGCTCCTCGACCTCTACGGCGCCAGCTTCGAGCCCCGCTGGTTCGAGGCCGCGCGTGAGATCGCGGACTCGATGATCGAGCGCTTTGCCGATCCGGGGCGCGGCGGCTTCTTCACCACCGCAAACGACTCGGAACAGCTGATTGCCCGGCGCAAGGACCTCGGCGACCACCCCGTCCCCTCGGGCAATTCCTCGGCCGCCGTCGGACTGCTCCGGCTCGCGGCGCTCACCGGCGAGCACTCCTACGAGGAGAAGGCCGTCGGCGTTCTTCGCCTCTTCGCTCGTCCCGCGGTCCAGCATCCCGACGGCTTCGGCCACCTGCTGCGGGCGCTCGACTTCCACCTTTCATCGATCCGGGAGGTCGCCCTCGTCGGCGACGATCTCGGCGAACTGGCCCGGGCGGTGCGCGCCCGCCATCGCCCCCATCTCGTGCTGGCCGGAGGCGCGGCCGGCACAACCGAGCCTCCCCTGATGCGAGAGCGGGCGGCGGTCGACGGCCGGCCGGCCGCCTATGTCTGCGAGAACTTCGCCTGCCAGGCGCCGGTGACCGAGCCCGCCGAGCTCGAAGCGGCGCTGTCCTAGTCCACGTCCCGGTACCGAAGCAGCAGTACCGCGCCCGCGAAGGCTGCCCCGATCCAGGCCAGCATCGCGGCGACCGCCGGCAGCGGGGCGAGCACGCTTACGTCTCCGAGCCCGGTCGCTTCGGGGTCGAGGTTGACGATTGCCGTCGGCAGGGCATTGAGCGGCCCGAAGCGCCCGACGTCGCCGGCGACCGTGACCAGCACCGGCTCGACCATGAAGATCGTGATCAGGACGGCGACGATCGCCGCAGCCTGGTTCCGGATCAGGGCGCCGATGCCGACACCGAAGGCTCCCAGGAGGAACGCCACGAGCGCGTTGCGAAGATCGAGCTTGGCCACTTCAACCAGCTCGGGCGTCGGCAACCCCCGCAACTCGAGGGTCGGGTAGCCGACCGCGAAGATCCCCAGGGAGATCGCCAGCGAAAGGACGGCCCCGGCCACGCCGAAAGCGATCGTCTTCGCGGCGAGGAAACGGGTCCGATCGGGCGCCGCCAGCAGTGAGCTCGTGATCGTCCGGTGTCGCCACTCGCCCGTCATCCCGATCACCGCCAGGAGGAGGATGAAGAAGCTGCTGGCATCTGATGTGAACACGTCGACGAGAACCGAGTGCTCCGTCGGCTCGGTCAGCGAAGCGACCAGGAACGTGATCAGCGCCGAGAGGCCGACGGCGATTGCCACCAGTGCAAGGAACGTCCGGGTGGTCCGAAGCTTGATCAGCTCCGCCCGGAGCAGGGCCGTCACTGTTGCCCCTCCGGGCCGGTGAGCTCGAAGAAGGCGTCCTCGAGTGTTCGCGAGATCGCGACCAGCTCGGTCAGCGCGATCCGGGCTTCGTTGGCGGCGACGCCGACCTGATCGGGCGAGGCGCCCCTGACACGAAGGGCCCCATCGGACTCGAAGCTGACCGAGTGGCCAAGGCCCTTGAGAGCCTCCACCAGTTTTGCCGGCTCGACGGCACGCGCCCGCGTCACCGGTTCAGCTGTCCCCCCCAGAACCGATTCGAGCGACCCACCGGCGCGGAGGACGCCGTTGGCGATCACAACCACGTCGTCGACACTCTGGGCGACTTCGGAGAGCAAGTGGCTGGAGACGACCACCGCCCGTCCGTTGACAGCCTCAGCCCTGATCAGGTCGCGCATCCAGCGGATCCCAGGCGGGTCGAGCCCGTTGGTGGGCTCATCGAGGATCAAGATCTCGGGATCGCCCAGAAGCGCGGCGGCGATCGCGAGCCGCTGCCGCATCCCCATGGAGTAGCCCTTGACCCGCCGGCCTGCTGCCTCCTCGGGCAAATCGACCTGACCCAGAACCTGCTCGACCCTGCCCTGCGGATGCCCACCCGCGGCGGCCAGGACCCGCAGGTGATTGCGGCCGCTCCGGCCCGGGTGAAAGCTCGCCTCCTCGAGCACCGCGCCGACCTGGCCGCTCGGATGCGTGAGCTCTTCGTAGCGCCGGCCGTCAAAGGTGGCGCTGCCTGCGTCCGCGTGGACGAGGCCGAGCAGGATCCGCAAGGTGGTGCTCTTGCCGGCCCCGTTGGGCCCGAGGAAGCCGGTCACGCGTCCCGCCTCCACCGAGAACGAAAGCTCGGAAACGGCCTGAACCGAGCCGAACCGCTTGCTGACGCCGTTGATCTCGATCGCCGCCACGGAACGGGGACCCTACGGTAGGGTGAAGGCGTGCCGACCGCCCAGACCGAGAAGAGCGTCGCCGACCTCGCCCGGGAGTACTTCATGAGCGCGAACTCCCGCGACGTCGATCAGATGATGGAGTTCTGGCAGCCGGGTGGCCAGGCGGTGATCAGCGGCGGTCCGACGCTGACGGCCCCCGAGGGCTACCACGAGTACTTCGGCGCCCTGTTCAAGGCGTTCCCGGACCTCGAGTTCGAGATCGTCGACGTGATCGCCGAGGGCGAGAAGGCAGTCGTCCGGTGGCGGGCACGTGGGACCTTTTCCGGCGAGGGCAAATTCGAGGGCCTGGAGCCGACCGGCGCCAAGCTCGAGATTGAGGGAATCGACATCGTCACGATCCGCGACGGCTTGGTGCAGGGGATCTTTGCCTGCGTCAACTACATGGACTTCGCCCGGCAGGTTGGAGCGCTTCCGCCGGAAGGATCGGCGGCTGAGAAGGCGATGCTCGGTGCCAACAACGCCAAGACCGCCGCGCTCCGGGCACTGAAGAACTTCCGAGACAGCCGCTCCTAGCCCCGCGCCGACAGCCGTGCGCTAGAGAATGGGCAGGAACTGCTCGATCTCGAACGGGGTCACCTGGACGCGGTAGTCCTCCCACTCCTGGCGCTTGGTCTCGACGAAGCGGTTGAAGGTGTGCTCGCCGAGGATCCGCAGGACCAGCTCCGACTCGGATGCGATCTCGATCGCCTCCCCAAGCGTCTCGGGCAGCTGCTCGACCCCCTGGCGCAGCCGCTCCTCCGGCGTCAGGTGGTAGAGGTTCTGCTCCATCGGCTCGGGCAGCTCGTAGCCCTTCTCGACCCCCTCGAGCCCGGCGTGCAGCATTCCGGCGAAACAGAGGTAGGGGTTGCAGGCCGGGTCCGGACAGCGAAGCTCGGCGCGGGTCGCCGCCTCCTTGCCCGGGTGATAGAGCGGGACCCGGATCAGCGCTGAGCGGTTGCGGCGGGACCACGCCAGGTACACCGGCGCCTCGTATCCGGGGACGAGGCGCTTGTAGGAGTTGACCCACTGCGCGAACAGGCAGGAGATCTCGCGGGCGTGCTTGAGCTGCCCGGCGATGAACGCCTTCGCCGTGTCGGAGAGGAAGTACTGGTCCTCGGCGTCGTAGAAGGCGTTGCCGCCGTCCTTGGCGAGGGACTGGTGCACGTGCATTCCGGAGCCGTTCTCTCCGAACAGCGGCTTCGGCATGAAGGTCGCGTGCCAGCCGTACTTCATCGCGTATTCCTTGACCACGATCCGGTACGTCATGCAGTCGTCGGCCATCTTCAGCGCGTCCGCGTAGCGCATGTCGACCTCGTGCTGGGAGGGCCCGACCTCGTGATGCGTGTACTCGACGTGGATTCCCATTTCCTCCAGAGCGAGGACCGTCTCGCGGCGCACGTCTGAGCCGGCGTCGAGCGTGGTCAGATCGAAGTAACCGCCCTCGTCGAGGACCTCCGGGATTCCCGATGGCGGTTTGGCCGAGCGGAAGTAGAAGTACTCGAGCTCGGGACCGATGTTGTAGGTGTCGAAGCCGAGGTCCTCGGCCCGCTTCAAGGCCCGGCGCAGGATCCAGCGCGGATCGCCCTCGTACGCCTCGCCGCCCGGGACCTGGACGTCGCAGAACATGCGGGCGACCCTCTTCTCCTCCTCTGCCCGCCACGGGATCAGGCTCAGGGTCGAGGGATCGGGCATCGCGATCATGTCCGACTCCTCGATCGGGTTGAAGCCGGTGATCGACGAGCCGTCAAAGCCCATGCCGCCCTCGAGAGCGTCCTCGAGCTCGGCGGCGTTGATTGAGAAGCTCTTCAGCTGTCCGAGCATGTCGGTGAACCAAAGGCGCACGAAGCGGACGTCGTTCTCCTCGCAGAACGAGATCACTTCCTTGCCGGTGCTCGGGGCCTTTTCGGGCGCGGCTGCCACGGGGCCGGAACCTTAGGGCCTTCGCGAACGCAGGCGAATCCCCCGCTGGCCAAGCCCTGGGGCCGGATTGCATCCCGCCGTACAAACGTGTAATCTACTTACTCGATGTAAGGAACCAGACCAAAGTGAAGTAGTAGGCGTCACCGACCCAGCGTTATCTACGAGGACAACGCGGGGAATACGAAAGACGAGACATGACGATCAAGACCGAAGTAAGCCGTTTCCACATCCACGACGAGCTCACCGCTCCGGATGCGAGCGCGCCGATCCTGAAGAGCATTCAGACGGCCGGTGGCGCGGTTTCCAAGTTCCTCGGCGTCCTCGCCGAGTCTCCCGCCGCCCTTCGCGCCTATACCCGGATGCGAGCCGAGCTCCACAAGGGGGTCCTCCCCCAGGCGACCCGCGAGCGGATCTCCCTTGCCGTCGCCGAGCACCGCGACGACGAGTACTCGATCGCGCAGTACTCGCGTACCGCCCGGTCGGCCGGGCTCGGGCTCGATGAAGTCGCGCGGGCCCGGGAATTCAAGTCCTCGGACCCGAAGGAGCAGGCACTCCTGACCCTGCTCGAGCAAACCCTCGACACCCAGGAGCATCCGCCTACCCACCTGGTCGAGGAGGCTCGCGAAGCCGGCTGGAGCGATGAAGAGCTGGTCGAAGCGATCGCCGAGCTGGCGCTGGCCGAGTTCCAGAGCCTGTTCGCCGCCGCCGCCGAGCTGCCGCTCGAGAGCTCCGATCCCGCAGTGCTCCGCTCCGCCGCCTAAGGCGAACGGAGCTCTTTAGGAAAAGACCGAGGCGCCCGCTAGGGCGTGACGGTGATCGAGGCGCGGATCGGGCCGGAGCCGACCGGGAGGAAGCCAAGGCGCTTGGCGAGCCTCTTGGTCAGGTCCCAGGCATAGCCGCGACGAAACGGGCCGCGGTCGATCACGGTCGCCGGGACGATCCGGGTGCCGTAGGTGAAGGTCACCTGGGTCCCACACGGCAGCCGCTTGTGCGCGACCCCGAGCGTGGTCGGCAACAGGGGCATGCCGCAGGCGGTGCGGTTGCCCCAGAGGCCGGGTCCGTACCAGGTCGCCTTCTGCAAGGTGGAGTAGGTGCCCCCGGTAGGCGTCGGTGCCGGCGCAGGAGCAGGAGCGGCGCCGCCGGGAGGCGCGGTCCCGCCGGACTGGGCGGCGACGGTGGCCGGGAGCGCGATCAGCGCCGCGACGGCGGCGAGGCCGGCGATCGCACTACGGACACCATGAAGTTGTGTCAATCCCCGTCCGGGGACGTGCTTCGGGGTCATCTTCCTCTTTCGTTGCTTTCGGGGTTAGCTGACGGGCTCGCGCTGAAAGATCGCGCTACGCGGCGCTCTGGCCACGATTCGCCCCACTAACTGGGTCCCCCGATCTCCGAATTATGTAGTCGGAGATTCAGCGGAATGCAGGCGGCATCCTAACAAACGCTCAGACGGAAGAACACACGTTCCGTGCGCTTGTGACGGATGTAACGCACGCTCCTAGCGGGAAATTCGTGCCTGATCGGCCATATCCTCCCCCGGTGGCCGGAGCACTGGTGACGGGAGCGGCGGGCGGGCTGGGCCTGGCCCTGGCAAAGCGACTCGCGGCGCGCGGCTACCAGGTGCACGCCACCGACCTCAGCGCCGAGGCAGCCACCGGGGCCGCCGAGCAGGTCGGCGGCGAAGCCTGGGGAACCGCACTCGACGTGCGCGACCTGCAAGCGTGCCGGCGGGCCGCCGAGGAGACCGCAGAGCGCGCCGGCTCGCTCGACATCTGGGTCAACAATGCCGGGATCCTGATCGTCGGCCCCGGCTACGAGCAGGAGCTCGAGATCCACCGCGCCCACCTCGATGTGAACGCGGTCGGGACCTTCAACGGCACGACCGTGGCGATCGAACGACTTCGGGAGCAGGGCCGGGGCGGCCACGTCATCAACGTCGTCTCGCTCGCCGGCCTCGGGGCCGGTCCTGGGCTGGCGAGCTACGCGGCCAGCAAGCACGCCGCGATCGCCTTCAGCATCGCGACCCTCGCCGACCTGCGCCAGGCGGGAATCGACGACATCCACGTCTCCGCCGTCTGCCCGGACGGAATCTGGACGCCGATGATCATGGACAAGCTCGACGACCCCTACGACGCACTCTCTTTCTCGGGCAAGATGCTGATGCCGGACGAGGCCGCGGCCGAGATCGAGAAGCTGCTCGACAAGCCGCAGCCGGTGCTCGAGATCCCGCGCTGGCGTGGCCGCCTGGTCCGCTTTCTCGATCGCCATCCAAAGCTCTCGATCAGGGCGATCCCGTTCCTGATGCGCGACGCCCGCCGGCGCCAGCAGCGGTTCAAGCGGAAGGTCGAAGCCGGCAAGTGGCCTCCCCAATAGAAAGCGCCCCATCTCTGGGGCGCTTTCCTTAGCGGGCCTGTAAGCCGGATTCTGTCTCGGGCAGCCATCCATCTGTGCAGCTACCTGGACCTAGCCGGGCCGGCTATGTGGTCCTGTTTGCCTTGCACCTGGCGGGGTTTGCCTGGCCGCCGCGTCACCGCGGCGCCGGTGCGCTCTTACCGCACCTTTTCACCTTTGCCTGTACGCGACTCACGTGTGGCCGCGCCATCGGCCGTGTGTTTCTGTGGCACTTTCCCGCGGGTTTCCCCGGGTGGCGATAACTCCACCGCCTCGCCCTATGGTGTCCGGACTTTCCTCGAAGAAGAAACCTCCTTCGCGACTGCCTGGCCCGCAAAGGACATTGTCCCACGGGGGCGCCGAAAAACCAAGCCGGATTTGCCGTCTGCAGGGCCGCTCGCCGACGCGCGCTACGCGAGCTCAGAGCCGCAGGCGTCGCAGCCCGAGTGGCGGAGCGTGCCCCCGCAGACGGGGCATTCGGCGGTGCCGCGCACGGCCAGGTCCTCCCAAGCCCTGAGGATGACGCCTTCAAGACCGTCATCCTCGAGCGACGACCTGGCTGGAGAGCCCGCCTCGAATAGATGAGGCGTCTCGGGTTGTGCGCGCCCCGTCTGCGGGCGCTCCTTGGTCGCGAGGGCGTTCACCTGACGCTCCTGAACACCCCGACGACCTTGCCGAGCAGCTCGACCTCACGACTGCGGATCGGCTTCATCGACTTGTTCTCCGGCTGCAGGCGGATGCGGTCCTTCTCGCGGAAGAAGCGCTTCACGGTGGCTTCGTCATCCCCAACCAGGGCGACCACGATCTCGCCGTCGCGAGCGGTCTGGGCAGGCTTGACCACAACGAAGTCGTCCTCGAGGATCCCGGCGTCCTTCATGCTGTCGCCGCGGACCCTGAGCACGTACTCGCCGCCGTCATCGCCGCCGACGACGGTGGGCACCTGCAGGTACTCCTCGATGTTTTCCTCGGCAAGAATCGGCTGCCCGGCGGCGACGTTCCCTACCAGCGGCAGGCTGCCGGGCCGGACCACGCGCCGGGCCTTCTCGGCAAGCACCTCGATCGCGCGCGGCTTGGTGGGATCGCGCTTCAGCACCCCGAGCTTCTCCAGCTTTCCCAGGTGGGCGTGCACCGTCGACGACGAGGTCAGCCCGACTGCCTTGCCGATTTCCCGAACGGTCGGCGGGTAGCCGTGGCGCCGCAGGTAGCTGCTGATGAACTCGAAGATCTCCTTCTGGCGCTTGCTCAGGTCCTTTTTCAGGTCCATGCCTTGGCCTCCTTGGCCTTCTCCGTCTCAGGTGATCGGATTGACTGTGGCGAACACACGTTCGATAGAGTAGCTGGGCCTGCGGACAGTTTCAAGTGATGGGCGGGGCCCCGCAGCCGGACCGTGCGTGCCGCCGGCCGTAAACTGCCCGGGACCACAGCGCCTGTGGCGGAACTGGTAGACGCGCAAGGTTGAGGGCCTTGTGGGCCTAACGGCTCGTGGAGGTTCGACTCCTCTCAGGCGCATCCGAAGCAGGAAGGTGTGCGCCTCCTCCGGGGCGGGCTAGCCCCCTTCGACCGTCGTCAGCCAGACGCCGGAGAAGGGGATGGCCCGGGCCGAGTCGATTCCGCGCACCGAGCGGCTCAGGGCCAGGGTGCCGCCGGCTGTGGTCAAGAGGGGATCGGCGGAGACCTGCGTCAGCGACGCGGCCGACAGGCCGGCGGCCACGTCGGCCTCGCCCGCCTGCAGCAGGCGCAACCGTTCCGCCTCGGCCGGCACCGAGCCGAACTCGAGCGCATCGAGTGCCGGGCCGAGACCCAGCGGGCTCCCCCACCACTCAGCGTTGCGGTCGAGGCCGATCCCGGAGTCGTCGCGACGACGAAGCTCGAACGGCCCGGTGCCGGGCGGGCGGCCACCCTCGATCCTGGCGCCGGTACCGCTGCGCGGCTGCAGGGCCTCCGGCGAGACGATCCCCAGCCGCGCCGAAGAAAGCTGGCGCGGGAGCTCCGGAGTCGGCCGCGTGAGCACGAAGCGGACGACGTCGGGCCGGGGAGCGTCAACCGCAAACAGGCTCGGCAGCAGCCCCCTCCCCTCCGGCAGCGAGCGCCAGCGGCGCGCGTTCGCGAGCACCGCCGCCGCGTTGAAGGGCGTGCCGTCGTGGAAGCGGACCCCGGCCCGGAGCGCCAGCGTCCAGATGCTGCGATCGCGGGAGGGCCGCATTCCCTGCACCAGGCCCGACTGACGGGAGGCATCTCCGTAGGGGCCGTTCAGCCTGGCGACCAGCGGCTCGTAGAGCTGGCGGGCGACAAGCTGCGCCTCCGGCGAAGTCGCCGCCAGCGGGTCGAGCTCGGCGGGTAGCTCGGCAACCACATATTGGAGCGTCCCTCCGCCACCCGCCTGGGGGCGGTCGGTGCCGCTCTCGGTCGTCGATGTGTCTTCCCCGCCGCATCCGGCGAGCAGCAAGAGCGAGGCCGAGAGGAGGAGAAGCGGCCGCGACAACCGTCGCAGCGGCCTAGATCTTGAGCAGGACGACGGCGTTGACGGCCCAGAGAATCGAGAAGAAGATCGTGGCGCGGGTCAGGTTCCGCTCCATCATCGATCCTCCTCCCATGGTGCTGCCGGCGCCGCCGATGCCGAAAGCGCCCGAGAGGCCCGAGTCCTTGCCCGAATGGAGCAGGACGAGGAAAATCACGATCATGGAGATCGCCACCTGGATTACGCCGAGGAACTCTTCCATCGGGCGGAAGTCTAGCCGGGTGGGGCCGGGGGATCTCCCGGCCCTTTCAGGCTCTCGATCCGGTCGAGGATCTTGACCGCCTCCTTGCGCAGCTCGGCATCCTGGCGCCGGAAGTCGGAATCGTCGAGCTTGCCGCTCGCGTGGTCGAGCTCGGTGTCGCGGATCTCGCGATAGATCACCTGCTTGCGAGCCTCGAGCTCGGCCAGGGCGGCATGCCGGCTCTCCCCCTCCCCCGGCTCGGTCTGCGTGCGGCGGAGCGGCACCAGCACGAAGTACGCGGCGGCGCAGAAGATCAGGATCGCGAGCAGGGCCTCGATCATTCGGCCCGTCAGGCCCGCGAGAGACCGCGGCCGAGGCGCGCGGCCCCGGCCTCGACCACGGCGCGGCGCGCGGCGGCCGACGGCCACAGTGCCACCAGCGCGCCGGTGATCGCGATCAGCGCCCCGATCCACATCCAGGTGACGAGCGGGTTGACGATCACGCGGAAGTTGGCCGGTGGCGGGTCGTTCCGGTAGCTCTCGGCAATCGATGCGATCACGAATCCCTGGACGTCGCCTCCCGACTCGCCGAACTGCCGGTTGCCGCGGGCGATCGGCTCCTCGAGCCCGGTCAGGTCAGGCTGGAAGGCCGCCCAGAAGTCCTCGCCCGCGCCGACGTCGAGACCGACTTCGCTGGTCGCCTCGCCCTCGAAGAAGCGGCTGATCGGCCCCATCGACGGGTCCTGGGTCGGGTAGTAGTTGCGCCGAGGCTCCAGCATCGTCGGGCTGCCGCCCTCGCGCTTGACGTTGAGCACGGCCCCGAAGGCGATCCGCTCGCTGGCCAGGTCGACGGTGGGCCGCTGGTAGGTGACCGTGTAGTCGCCCACCTCGGCGGTCTCACCGACGTCCAAACGCAGGTCGCGGTTGGTCTGGAAGCTGGAGGAGGCGGCGATCCCGATCAGCAAGATCGCGATGCCGAGGTGGACGGTGTAGCCGCCGTAGCGGCGCCGGTTGCGCGCCACGGTCGCACCCAGGGCCGCGGGGTACGAGCCTCCGGCGAGGGCACGGCGCGCGGCGGCCCCCCTTCCGAACTCCTGCGCCAGGGCGACCAGCGCGAATGCGGCGAGGCAGAAGAGAAGCAGCGCCCAGATATGCGAGCTCGCATCGGTGAAGGCCAGCAGACCGACGAGGGTGAGTAGCGCCGCGATCCCCGGCCAAACCAGCACCCGGCGCGCGGCGGCGAGGCTGAAGTTGCCCCAGGCAAGAAGCGGACCGACCCCGGTGAACAGCACGAGCACCACTGCGATCGGCGTCGTGTAGCGATCGAACCATGGCGCGGCAAGCGAGGACCGGGTGCCGGTGAATGCCTCGGCGATCAGCGGGAAAAAGGTGCCCCAGAAGATCACCACGACCAGCGCGAGCAGGAGCAAGTTGTTGATCAGGAAGACCGCCTCGCGGGACAAGAGCGAGTCGATCCGCCGCTCGGAGCGGAGGTCGTCCAGCCGCGAGACGATCAGCACCGCAGACCCGACCAACACGAGCGTTATGAGCCCGAGTAGCGGCCCTCCGACCGTTGACGCGCCGAAGGCGTGGATCGACTGCAGGACGCCCGAGCGGACCAGGAAGGTGCCGAGCAGCGCCAGGGTGAAGGTGGCGACGATCAGCGACACGTTCCAGACCTTGAGCATGCCCCGCTTCTCCTGAACCATGATCGAGTGCAGGAACGCGGTGCCGGCCAGCCAGGGCATCAACGCCGCGTTCTCGACCGGGTCCCAGGCCCAGTAGCCGCCCCAGCCCAGCTCGGTGTAGGACCAGCGGGCGCCGAGCAGGAGACCGATCCCGAGGAAGGTCCATGCGACCAGGGTGAACCGGCGGGTCGAGCGGATCCAGCTCGCGTCCAGCTTCCGGGTCACCAGCGCCGCGATCGCGAACGCAAACGGGATCGCGAAGGTGACGTACCCCGAATAGAGCATCGGCGGGTGGATCATCATGCTCGGGTGCCGGAGCAGCGGGTTGAGCCCGGCCCCCTCCGGCGGGACCGGGGTCAGCTCCTTGAACGGGGTCGCGGCAAAGAGCATCAGACCGATGAAGAACGCTCCGATCCCCATCAGGACGGCGGTCGCGTACGGGACCAGCTCCCGGTGCCGGTTCTTGGTCAGGTAGAGAACGGCGCTCGAGGCAAGCGAGAGGACCCAGGCCCAGAGCAGCAGCGAGCCGGCCTGGCTCGACCACATCGCGGTCAGCTTGTAGAAGGTCGGCGTGGTGGTCGAGGAATGCTCGGCGACCAACTCAAAGCTGAAGTCGTCTCCCAGGAACGCCGCCTCGACGATCACGACCGCGATCGTGGTCAGGGCTGCGATCGCGTAGACGGCGCGCCGAGCCGAATCGACCCAGCGCCGGTCGGCGCTGCGCGCTCCGTGTAGCGATGCCCCGACCGCGTATATGGCGAGCAGGAGCGCCGTGTACAGGACCGCGGAGCCGAGATCGATCACTGGCCGGCCGCGCTCACTGGGTGATGATCACGTGCTCGGGGTCCTCCTCGGCTTCCTCGCTGAACTTGGAGGGGCACTTGGTGATCAGGCTGTCGTGCTCGGCGACGAAGGTGTCGTTCTCCAGCTTGCCGGTGACGATCACCTCGCGGCCGTCGCGGAAGGGATCCGGGACAGTGCCGGTGTAGACCACGGGCAGGTTGTCGGAGCCGTCGCGGTCGGAGATGCCGAAGCGCAGGTCCTCCTCCCCGCGCTGGATCGTCCCCGGCACCACCTTCCCGGTGAGCTCGTAGGTCTCGCCGTTGTTGGCGGCAAGCACCTCGGACGGCTCCTTGGCCTCGGTCGAGGCGCTGAAAGAGGTGTAGACGAGGCCCGCAGCGAGCAGCACGGCTGCGGAGAGCGCCACCACCAGGCGGATCCTGCGCTTGCGGTCCGGGTCCATCTGCGCGCGGGATTATGACGGCCGCCTGCCACAATCCCGCCCCTCGTGCCCGGAGACGAAAAAGTCATGCTGATCACCGGGGCCTCGACCGGGATCGGCGCCGAGACCGCGCGCCAGGCAGCCGAGGCCGGCTACCGCCTGGTGCTGGGCGCGCGTACCGAGAAGAAGCTGGAAGAGCTCGCCGAGGAGCTCGGTGGAAAGGAGCGCGCCCTCGCCGTGGCAGCCGACGTCACCGAGTGGGACGACGTGCAGAAGCTGGCCGAGACGGCAACCGGGGAATTCGGCCGGCTGGACGCGGTCTTTGCCAACGCCGGCTTCGGCGCCGAGCGCGGCTTTCTGAAGGAATCGCCCGAGCACTGGCGCTCGATGGTGCTCACCAACATCTACGGGGTGGCCCTGACGATCCGCGCCACCCTGCCGGTCCTGCTCGAGGCCGGTGAAGGGCACTTCCTGATCACAGGCTCGGTCGCGGGGCGGCGGTCGCTGCCGGGCTCGCTCTACTCCTCGACCAAGTGGGCCGTGACCGGGATGGCGGAATCTCTGCGCCAGGAGATCCGCCAGATGCACGAGAACACCTCGATCAAGGTGACGCTGATCGAGCCGGGGATGGTCGACACCCCCTTCTTCGACAACCGGCCCGGGCCGAGTGCGCTCTCGGCAGCTGACGTGGCCCGCGCGGCGCTTTATGCGCTCGAGCAGCCTGAGGGCGTGGATGTCAACGAGATCCTGATTCGCCCCAGCAGCCAGCCGATCTAGGAGATGCCCGCCGCTTCGCGTCCGGGCAGCGCGCCCGCAACTCAATACCTGCTGCCACTCGCGATCGCTGTCGCCGCGGTGCTCCGCTTCTGGACGCTCGGCGACCAGAGCTACTGGTACGACGAGTGGGACACCGCTTACATGACAGAGCTCTCCTTCGGCGGCATGTGGGACCGGATGCATGTCGAGCTCAGCCCGCCGATCTACTTCGTCGCCACCTGGCTCTGGGCGAAGCCGTTTGGAGACTCGGAGTTCGCGCTGCGCTCGATCTCGGCCCTGGCCGGGGTCGCCACCATCCCCGTCCTCTACCTGGCCACGAAGGAGCTCGTCAACCGGCGGGCCGGCCTGATCGTCGCCTGGCTCGCC
Source organism: uncultured Solirubrobacterales bacterium (assembly GCA_963770155.1). Taxonomy (GTDB): domain Bacteria; phylum Actinomycetota; class Thermoleophilia; order Solirubrobacterales; family 70-9; genus CAVYOE01. The sequence continues at coordinate 968,098 of CAVYOE010000001.1, forward strand.
GCGGTCAACCCGGTGCTCGTCTGGTACTCGCAGGAGGCACGCAGCTATTCGCTGATGCTGCTGCTGACCGCGCTCTCGTTCCTGTTCTTCATCCGCGCGATGCGGGGCGACCGCCGCGCGCTGCTGTGGTGGTCCGTTTCGTCGGCAGCGGCACTGGCGACCCATTACCTGGCGGGAGCGGTGCTCGTTCCGCAGGCACTGTTGCTCTTCTTCCGCTCGCCGCTGGCGCGGCGGGACACCGTCCTCGGGATCGGGCTGGTCGCCGCCGTCGGCCTGGCACTGGTTCCGATGATCAACTCCCAGCTCGGTCACTCGGGATGGATCGATGCGCTCCCACTGCGACCGCGGGCGGAGGGGGTGCCACAGAACTTCGCGCTCGGCTTCTATTCCCCCAATTCGTGGCTGCCCCTGGTGCCGCTGGTCGGGCTGGCCGCGGCGGTGATCTATTCGATTCGCAACGGGACCGAGGAGGAGCGGAGCGGGCTGTACCTGGCGGGCGGGATCGGGCTCGCCGGAACGGCGATCCTCGTGCTGCCGGTCGTGATCGGAAACGACTACGTCACCACCCGCAACCTGCTCGGGCTCTGGGTGCCGCTCGGGCTCGCGGCGGGGATCGCGCTGGCGACTCGGCGACTCGGCTGGATCGGGCCTGCGGCTGTCGCTGCTCTGGCGGTTGTCTCGGTGGCACTGGTGGTCTGGACCGCCCGCGATCCCGACCTGCAGCGGCCCGACTGGGAGGACCTTGCCAAGGCGGTTGATCCGCCGACCGACCGCCGCGCCTTCGTTTCGCTCGGGGCCCGCGGATACAACGCAGTTCCGCTCGAGCTCTACCTCCCCAACACCGAGCGCCTCAACCGGAAGTCGGCGCCGAGGGTGACCGAGCTGGTCCTGGTCCGGACCAAGAAGATCGACAGCAAGGCGATCGGCACCTGCTTCTGGGGCGCGATGTGCAACGGCAATTCCGGCGGCTACCCGTTCCAGCCGCCGGCGGGATTCAGGCTGATCCAGAGTGGCGAGACCGACCGGTTCGAGTTCACCAGCTGGCGCGCGCCGAAGCCGACCCGCCTGCCGGCGCTCGGGCAGCGGGGACGGTTCATGGAATACCCCGAGGGGATCGAGCCGCCGGCCGGCGGCTAGCTAGCGACGCGGCAGCAGCGAAGCGGTCTTGACCAGTGCCTGCTCGAGCCGCGAGCCGCGCGGTGGCAGCAGTCCCAGGTCGCGCATGATTGCGGCGCCGTCGTAGTACGAGACCAGGTGCGCGATCTTGCCTTGCTCGTTGACGGTGGCGACGTCGACCCCGCTGCTCTCCACCACCCGCCCGGTCGGCTTGAAGCCCTCGAGCTCGCCGGTGTGGGTCATGCGGCTGCGCCACTCGCCGCAGGTGAAGTCCTCGCCGTGAGCCGCCCGAACCAACTCGAACTCGAGATCGCTGAATGAGGCATGCACCGAGGCGACGTGCTCGCGGATCTGGTCGGGGCCGTGGGCCACGGCGCCGGCGCCGCGGTCGTCGTAGGTGGCGTCCGGGGCGAAGAAGGCCGCAACCGCGCCGGCGTCGCGATCGTTGAAGGCGCCGAGGTAGTCCCGCATCATCTGCTCGCGAGCGGCGATCCGCTCGTCTGTGAGCTCACCGGAGGCTGCGGCCGGGTTCACTTCGCGCTGTGCGGGTAGGTCGCGGTCGGCACAGCCTCAGCCTAATGCCATGCCGCCCGGCCGTACCTCATGGCTTCGAACGCAAGTCCCCTATGGGCAGCGCACGAGCTGATCGCGGCCCGGGCCCCCTCTGCAGCGGTCGCGCGAGCGACCCCCGTCGAGGAAGTCCCGGCCGACGCGGCCCTTGAGGCGATCACGTCCGCCGCTGCCGGCCAGCGAGTCAGCACCGGCTCCGCCGTTTACCCGGTCGCGGCCGAGGCCTGCGCAAACAACGTCGTTGCCCCCGCCGGCGAAGACCCTGTCGTTGCCGGAGAAGGCGACGATCACGTCGTTGCCCGGGGTACCCACGATCACGTCGTTGCCCGCGGTGCCGAGGATAGTCGGCTTCTTGCAGTTGGCCTTGCCCTTGGCCTTCCCCTTCGCCTTGCCCTTGCCCTTGCCCTTGCCGGTGCTTGCGGCGTTGTTCACCTGCGTCGTTTCAGTGTCCTGGTTGTTGGCCACGTTGTTGTCCTCCGCCGAGGACAGCGTCGCCGTGTTGGACAGGACGCCGGCCTTCTTCGGTGTGGTCACAATCGTGATCGTCGCTCCCGTCAGCGTGTTGAGCTGACCGAGATTGCAGTTCACCACGTTGCCAGTGGGAGTGCAGGTTCCAACGCTCGCGGTCGCCGAGATCAGGTCAACGTTCGCATCCAGCGCGTCGCTGACGGAGACGTTTGCATCATTCGCGCCCAGGTTCTGAACCTGGATTGTGTAGGTGAGCGTCCCGTTCTTGACCACCGGGTCGGGGCTGTCGCTCTTTGTCAGCGATACATCGGTGGGTCCCAAAGCGCCCGAGGCGCTGCCGAGCGAGCCGATCATCACTGCCCCGAGCACGATCAATGCGCCCCCGGTGACGCTCAGTTGACGGATCCTGGACTTGAGCAAGCTCTTCTCCCTTTCTCGGCGGTGCCGAACTCCGCGTGCGGCTACTTGCACTCACCCCATATAGCGGCACAAGCCCGCCCGGGGGTACGGGCACTCCTCACCTCGTCCGTGAGCTCGCTGACGGCCATGCTCCGAAGCCGACTCGGCCATGCCAGGCCTCACTAACCTGCGCTCCCCCTTGGCCTCAACCGTGGCCCCTCCCCCTCGTCCCGGACGTCCCGGCGCCAAGGACCAGAACCGCAACGAGCCGGCGGTGGCGCCTCCGGCGGGCAACCCGCGCTTCCCCCTGGTGGACTCGCTGCGTGCGATCGCGGTTGGCGCGGTGTTCTGGTCGCATGCGGGTGGCAACGTCTGGTGGAACGCGCACTTCAACGTCGGAGTCACGATCTTCTTCGCGATCTCGGGGTTCCTGCTCTACCGCCCCTACCTCGCGGCCAGAGTCCTGAGCGGGCCGCCTATCCGCACGGCCGAGTACGGAGTACGTCGCGTCCTCAGACTGGTCCCTGCCTATTGGCTCGCCCTGCTCGGCGTGGTCGCCTCGACCGGGTTTGCGGCCGATGCCCTGGCGGACCTCCCCCGCTGCCTGCTCTTCGTCCAGGTCTACAGCCCCGAGACGATCTTCGACCTGATTCCGGCCGCCTGGAGCCTCTGCGTCGAGGTCGCCTTCTACATCGCGCTGCCGCTGTACGCGCTTGCCGCCCGGCGATGGATGCCCCCCAAGAGCTGGCTCCGGCGCGAATTGGGACTTCTCGCAGCGATCGCGGTCGCGTCCCTCGCTTACCGCGGAGTGGTGATGCACGCGGCGGGCGGCTACACCGTGTTCGCCGACGGCACGATTCCGGGAACCGCGCTCTGGTTCACGATGGGGATGGCCGCCGCAGCGCTCAGCGTCGGCAGCGATGCAGGTCAGCTGCGCGGGCGTATCGCGCAGCGATTCCTCTCGCTCCCCCCTGGATTCTGGTGGGCCCTGGCCGCGATCCTGTTCGTCATCGTGAATATCCCGTTCACCACGCCGGTCCCGTTTGATCCGGTCGATCCGGCCCATCGGGCCCTCTCGCGCGAGCTGCTCGATCACGTCCTCTACGGACTGATCGCCGGGTGCCTCCTGTGTCCCGCTGTCTTCGCGACTCAGCGGGGCACACCGATCCAGCGGCTACTCGCGTTCGCCCCGCTCGCGTGGCTCGGACTCGTCTCCTACGGGATCTTCCTCTGGCACGGCCTGGCGCTCGACACCTTCATGGATGAGCTCGGAGGGGGAACCGGAATCGTGGTCGCTGCTGCTGCCACGGTGGCAGCCGCCGCGCTCAGCTACTACGCGGTCGAACGCCCGCTCATGCGGCGAAAGCCTGGCATCGCCCGTTGAATGTCGTGCGCCGGCTTCCGATGGGGCCTGAGAGCGGACGACGGGTCTCGAACCCGCGACCTCGAGCTTGGGAAGCTCGCGCTCTACCAGCTGAGCTACGTCCGCGTTGCGGCTGATTCTAGGACCCGCTCTAACCTCCCGCGCGTGAGCGGACGGAGCTTCGTCGTCTTTCTCGGGGTGCTGGCGCTGATCGCGCTGCTCGGCTACGGCGTTCTCAGCGAGGGCGAGAGCGGCCCGGATCTCGGCGACCCCGCCCCCGACAAGCAGCTCGCGGCGCTCGAGGGCGACGGCGAGGGCAGCCTCGCCGACTATCGCGGCCGCTGGGTCCTGGTCAACTTCTGGGCGAGCTGGTGCGAGCCGTGCCGCTCGGAGGCGCCGGCGCTCGAGGCCTTCCACCGCAAACAGTCCAAGAACGCCGTCACAGTGCTCGGCATCAATCTCGACGACAACACCGACGACGCTCTCTCGTTCGTGTCGGAGTTCGGCCTCACCTACCCGCAGCTGCGCGACGGGGACGGCCGCGAGCGGCGCGACGCCTACGGGATGACCGGCTTCCCCGAGTCGTTCCTGGTCGACCCCGAAGGCAAGCTCGCGCTGATCCGCCGGGGACCGGTCGACGCCGAGTACCTGAACAACGAGGTCCTACCGCTGATCCAATGACAAAGCCAAAACCGGTCACGCACCGAATCAATGAAAAAGCGCTCGAGCTGCTCGAACAGCATCCGGAAGGTCTTCAATGGTCGGAGCTGAACGCGAAGATCGAGGCGTCGGACCCCAGCTTTCATCCGAAGACGGTCAACGGATGCGTCTGGAAGCTCGTCGAAAAGTTCCCCGACGAGGTCTACAAGCCGTCGAAGGGACTGTTTCGCCTGAGGAAGTACGAGCGATGATCCGATGCGGCGCGGTCCTTGCCGCCCTCCTCGCCTTGACCGCATCGCCGGCGCTCGCGCAGACCGCCTCGCTCCCCGACATCGAGGACGAGGTCATGTGTCCGATCTGCGGCACCACCCTCGAACTCTCCAACGCGCCCCAGGCCGAGCGCGAACGCGAGCTGATCCGGCGCCTGATCGACGAGGGACGGACGAAGGATGAGATCAAGGACGAGCTGGTTCGCCAGTACGGAGAGGACGTGCTCGCAGTCCCGGAAGACAGCGGCTTCGACCTCGCCGCCTGGCTGCTGCCGCTGGTCGGGATTGCGCTTGCCGCCGTCGGCGTCGTCCTGACCCTGCGCCGGCTGCGCCGTAGCCGCGCCGCGCGAGATCAGGCGGCCGAACCGCCCGCCGGCGAGGACGCGGAGCGGGTCGAGCGCGACCTGGCTCGCTACGACCTCTGAAGCTCGAGCGTTTCGCTCAACTTGCGCACCATGCGTGCCGGGTTACCGGCCCAGAGCTCGTTCGGGGGCACGCTCTGGGTGACGACGGAACCGGCGCCGACGACGGCACCTTCGCCGATCTCGACCCCGCCGAGGATGATCGCCCGGCTCGCGATCCAGGCCCCCTTGCGCACCTTGATCGGGCCGGCCTGGAGAGGCTCTTCGATCACCCCGCCGGGCTCGTGCTCGTGCTCGCCGGTGAGGAACATCACCTGGTGGGCGACATGCGCCTCCGGATCGATCTCGACCTCGTCCCAAAGGTTGAAGAAGACGTCGTGAAAGACGTCGTGGCCGGGCGCTTTCAGGAAGTGGAGGTTCTGGCTCGGAAATACCGTGGCGCCATTCACCCTGGCGTAGCCACGGATCGGGTGAAATCTGCTCCAGCGCAGGATCGAGCGCAAGGCCACGCGCACGACTCTCCTCAGCCACTCCATCGCTCCAACTTACCGCGAGCCGGCTTGCCCGCTCGCAACTCGGCGCGCAGCCACGCGATTGGTGCGGTCTAGCATCACCGCATGGCCTTCACCCCCCTGCCCAAGGCGCTGGTCAAGGGCACCATCAACTACAAGGGGCAGCGCCGGGCGCTGATCCGGGAGCAGTTCTTCCGGATCGCGAGGCGCTTTACGCCGCTGCTGATCGCCGAGCAGAACGGACTGCGCTTCTACGTCCGCACCGACGACGTCGGGGTGGGGCGGGTCACCTTTGCCGACATGTCGATCGAACGGGTGACGCTCGACAACGCGCTCGACTGCCTCGAGGCCCTCGGGACCCCGGCCGCGGAGCTCCGAGACGGGACCTTCGTCGACATCGGGGCCAACATCGGGACCACCTCGATCACGGCGGTGGCGAGCGGCCGGCTTGGGCGCGCGATCTGCATCGAGCCGCTCGAAGACAACCGCACCCTGCTGGCCCAGAACATCGAGCTGAACGGGGTCGCAGACAGGGTCAAAGTCCTGCCCTTTGCCGTCTCCGACCGCGAGGGAGAGGTCAGCTTCGAGCGCTCCGCCGACAATTGGGGCGACGGCCGGGTCCGGGTCCGCACACCGGCCCCGGGTGAAGAGCACGCCTTCGGCGAGGCCGAACGCCCGACGATCGAGGTCCGCTCCACCACCTTCGATGCGCTGGTCGCCGCCGGGGAAGTCAGCCTCGACGAGGCGGCGCTGGTCTGGATCGACGCCCAGGGACACGAGGCCCAGATCCTCGCCGGCGCCGGCTCCCTGCTCGGCTCGCAGGTCCCCGTGGTGGCCGAGTTCTGGCCGTATGGGCTGCGCCGCGCCGACGGCCTCGAGCGCTTTGCGGAGCTGGTCGCGACCGGCTTCAACGAATTCATCGACCTCGGCACCGTCGACGACCCGAGAAATCCGCGACGGCGGCCTGCCGCCGAGGTCTCCGCACTCACCGCCGAGTACGGCGGAGTCGAGTTCACCGACCTCCTCCTGCTGAACTAGCGCTTCGCCAGGACGACCGAGGCGAAGCTCGTGAGGCGGGCAACCGGGTGGCGGCCGAGCATCCGAGTCCAGCGCCGGTGCAGGCGGTCGAGCGCACCGAACCGCTGGTAGTAAGGATGGCCGTAGTAGCCGGTGTACTCCTCAACCTCAAACCCGGCTCGCTCGAGCTTCTCGATCTGGGCGCGGGTCGGCCCGCGGCACCACCGGTAGCGCGCCGGGAACTTGCCCCGGTACCCCTCCGAGTGGGCCTCGTCGGTCCGCCGCAGGATCCGGGCGCCGAGCGACTCCGGGAGGACCCGGTTGGCCACGAACGGCAATGAGTAGAGGGTCGAGAACCAGTGCATCGCGCGGCCGCCCTGGCGCAACATCGCGTGGACGTTTCGATGGAGCTGCTCTGGATCGGCAACGTGCTCGAGCAGCCAACGGCTGAGGACGAGATCGAAGTCGGCGGCGCCGGAGAAATCCGGGGCGGTCAGGTCGGCCACCGCCGTTGCGTATCCCTCCGGCGCCCTTTCGAGCTCCTCCCGCGAGATGTCGAAGACGGTGTAGTCGAGCCCGTGCCGGTCGATCACCTCCGGCATCAGCACCGGGTGGGCGCCGCCGCCGATGTCGGCGACCTTGCGTGCCCCCGTGCGTGCGACCACGGCCTCGATCTCCTCGATCCAGTCGAAATCGCCGGGGAGAGACCTGTACATGATTGTCGTCATGGCGCGGGACCGCGTCCGTCAAAGTACTGACGCATGAACGTATCTCGATTCCGCCTCGGGGCCGACCCAGTCACGTGGCTGGTGGCGCTTGGCGCCCCGATCGCCGGGGTCCTGGTCGCGGTGGTCGCCGAATGGGACGTGTCCGTGCTGCTGATCATGGCGATCGCCCTCGCTCTGATCGTGCCGATCGGCTGGCGCGCGGCAACGGGGCGCTTCGATCTCTTCGACCCCCTCAACGCGTTCGCGCTCGCGTGGCTGTTGATGTTCGTGGTGCGGCCGATCGCAATGATCGTCTACGACGAATGGCGGTACTTCTTCACGCCCGCGGTCGACCTGCAGGAGACGTTCGACGAGATGCTGATCATCGCCCTGATCGGGGCGATCTCCTTCGTGATCGGCTACCACCTGCCGCTGGCAAGGCCGCTGGCCGAGAAGCTGCCCAAGCCACCGCGCGACTACGAACCGTCGACTGTCGTCACGATCTGCCTCGCGGCCACAGCCTTCGCCCTGCTCCTGTTCGGGCTGTTTCTCCTCCAGGGCGGCGGCTTGAAGGCGGTCGAGCTGATCTCGCGCGGGAGAAGTGACGAGCTCCAAGCTCTCCTGCGCGATAGCAACAAGTACTTCGTGCTGGGGCCCGTGCTCCTGGTCGGAACGACCATGGTCACCTTCGCGCTGGCGATCGACCTGCGGGACCGGGCCCTCGGGATCCTCGCCGCCTTGAGTGTCATCCTCGTCTGGGTGATCTGGAACTCGTTCGGCAGCCGGATCATCCTCTTCCCCCTGTTCGTCGGGATGGCAATCTGCTGGTACCTGCAGCGCAACCGCCGCCCCCGCCTACTCACCCTGGTCGCCGCCACCGTGGTGACGATGTTCCTCTCCACCGTGATCTCGACCGAGCGCCAGAGCGACGTACGAGCCACCCAGAGCAAGGCCGAGGTCGCGCTCAACACCCTGCGACACCCGGAGACGATCATCGAGGGAGCGACCAAGGGAGTCGACAACACGATGGCGCCCGGGCTCGCAGCCGCGATGGGTCTCGCCCCCGAACAGGTTCCCCGGACCTATGGCTGGTCGATGGCGCAGGACTTTCTCGTGCGGCCGATTCCGCGCGCCCTCTGGGCGGGGAAGCCGAAGCCGCCGCGGGAGCGGCTGATCGCCCGCATGGATCCGCGCCGCTACGCCGACCGGACCGCCAACCCCGAGTTCTCGAACATGCTCGTCCCCTACCTCGACTTCGGACTGCTCGGCGGGCTGGTGCTGATCCTCTACGGAATCGCGGCACGGTCGCTGTTCGAGTGGTACCGCCTGCACCGCGACAGTCTCCCGGCCCGCCTCATCTTCGGGCTGTCGCTGCCCCTGATGTTCATCGTTTCCCGGGACAGCATGGTCGATTCGTTCGCGCTCAGCGTGCTCATGGCGGGGCCGATCTGGGTCGCGTTTGCGCTCGGGCGCCGCGCCACGGTCTCGCCGCGCAGCCCGACGGCGGCACAGGCGAGCTGAGGCGGGCCGGTGTCCACCCGCGTCGCCCTGCTGCGGACCTTGCCGGAGGAGGGGCTGCGCTCGATCGAGCGCTTCGGCGACGAGCTCGAAGCTGCGCTGCGAGCCGGCGAACAGGTCGAGCCGTTCGGATTCGCGCCTCCGGGCCGGCCGCGAGGTGGCCGGCTGAGACGGAGCTGGCGGAGGTTCGTCAGCTACCCCCGGGCGCTGCGAAAGGTCGAGGCGGAGGTCTTCCACATCCTCGACCAGGGCTACGCGCACCTGGTCCGGGCGCTGCCGGCCGAGCGCACCATCGTCACCTGCCATGACCTGACGCCCTTGCGAATGGCGGAGGGCGACCTGCCGATCGAGATCGGCAGGGCCGTCCTGGCTCGCTACACCTACAGCGTCCGTCACCTCGGCGACGCGGCCCGCGTCGCCTGCCCGAGCGGGGCGACCCGCGCCGACCTGATCCGGCTGCTCGGGATCGACCCCGACCGGATCGCGGTGATTCCGAACGGGCTCGACCCCCGTTTTCGGCCACTCGAGCCCGAGCGGGTGGCGGACCTCCGTTCTGGGCTCGGCGGCGACGGCCCACTGATCCTCCACGTCGACTCGGGAATGAGCTACAAGAACCCGGCCGGGGTGCTGCGGGTGCTCGCGAAGCTGCGGGAGGGTGGGATTCCGGCGCGGCTGGTGCGCGCCGGTGCGGCACTTGGGCCAGCGGAGGCCCGGTTGGCGGCGGAGCTCGGCGTCGCCGACGCCGTAGTCGAGGCAGGGATGGTCGACGACGAGCGTCTGATCGAGCTCTATGCGGCTGCGGACATGCTCCTGTTTCCCTCGCACTACGAAGGGTTCGGCTGGCCCCCGCTGGAGGCGATGGCCTGCGGCACCCCGGTCGTCATCTCGAAGGCCCCGGCGTTGCTCGAAACGGCCGGGGCCGCGGCGCTCCGGGCTGACGCCGATGACGTCGACGGACTGGCAGCCGCCGCCGCGCAGATCCTCACCGATGATGAGCTTGCCGAGCGACTGAGCAAGGCCGGCCGCGCCCATATGACCCGCTACAGCTGGCAGCGGACCGCCGCCGCCTACGCGGACCTCTACCGCGAGATCGCCGCGGACTAGAGCCGCCGGCGGGCGACGCAGCTACGCCGTCGCGACCACGACCAGGTTCTGGGTCACGATCTGACCGCGAAGCTCACCCGTCTCCGCTGCCAGAGCGAGCTTGAGGCCGCCCGAGGTCAGCTTCCACAGAACCCAACGCAGAGCGCTGAGGGGGCCGTGCACCACCGGCTCGGCGGGATAGGCCTTGACCTCCGAGAACCCGGTTGCGAGCAGGACCTGGCGGGCGCTGTGCTGGGTGAACGATGTCTCGTGGGTGAAGTCGCCGTAGCGGTAGCGGCCGCCGAAAGGGCTCTGCGCGTTCGGCATCCTCGCGATCAGCCTCCCGCCCGGCCGCAGGGCGGCCCGCGCAGCGCGAAGCGCCCGAACGACCTCCGGCTTGGTCAAGTGCTCGAGCACGTCGACGGCGAGGATCGCGTCGACTGGCTCCGGGAGGCCCTCGAGGTGCTCGGTCAAGTCACCCTGGTCGACCTCGATTCCTCCTTCCCTCGCCTTGGCGACCTGTTCTTCGCTGACATCGACTCCCGACACCGACGCGAACCCGGCGTCCCGCATCGCCCGCAGCAGTGCTCCCGAGCCGCTGCCGAGCTCGAGAATCCTGGCGCTGTTGTCATCCGGCAGGTGACGCAGGACCTGGCGCACCGCCGTAGTCGGGGGACCCTCCGGCGCCACCGAGTCGAAATGGGTGCTGCGATAGGAGGCGTAGAGCTGCTCGCGGTAGTCGCGCTGTTCGAGTTCGGATCTGTCGTTCACTGCTCGACGTGGTCCTCGTTGGTGGCCGCCTCGTAGGCGGACCTAAGCTGCCCCCCGATTGTGGAGGAGCTCAGGTCCGCGAGCACTCCGGCCTGGCCCTCGGCGCCAATGCCGGTGAGCGAGTCACGCTCGCGGTCGAGCTCGGTCAGCTTCTCGACCACGGCCTCGGCGGCGGCGGGAGCGATCACTCCCCCGCCGTGGCGGCGGATCACCTCCGCGACGCCGGTTCGCTCGGAGACGAGCACGGGCACCCCGTGCAGCATGGCCTCGGCCGCGGACATCCCGAAGCTCTCGAACGCCGACGGCATCGCGAGCAGGTCGAGGCCATCGAAGAACCGGTCGCGCTGCCCCCCTGAGACGAATCCGAGCCATTCGACCCTGGATCCGAGCCCGGCCCGCTCGGCCCGCGCCTTCATCCGCTCAGGGATGTCTCCGTAGCCCTCGCCGGCGACGATCAGCCGAACGTGTCCCGGCATCGCGGCGACCGCGTCGATCAACAGGTCGAGGTTCTTCTTCTCGTGGATGCGGCCCAGGAACCCGACGCGGAGCCCGCTCTCGCCGCCCCGCGGCCTCAGCTCGGGAACCGGCCGGCGGTCATCGAAGACCGGGTAGGGAACGACCCGAAGGCGGTCACGGTCCGACTGCGGCATCGAGGCGCCCGCCTCGAGCTCGGACTGGACGATGAACATCCGTGCCGCGCGCAGGTAGCGGCGCTTCAGCCCCAGTTTCTGGCGGCGTCGCGCGTCGCTGCGCGAGTCGTCGATATCGAACGCGGTGAACGACTCGTGCGGGGTGACCACGATCGGTGTTCTGCGCAGCCGCGCCGCGCCGAGCCCGCTGAGCAGCGCCAGGCCCCAGGCCCCGTGGATGTGGAGCAGGTCGAACTTCGCCACCCGGGCCGCGACCCAGCCGACCAGCGGCAGGCTGAGGCCCCAGCGGTCGGGCCGCTCTGGCGGCCAGGGCAGGCTCGGGAACTGCTTCACCTCTGCACCTTCGCTCTCCAACCTCTCGGTCAAGGGCAGCGCCCGCTTGCGCGCCGGGGCGTTGCCGCCGGCGACCACTACGTGATCCACCCCCGCGCGCAGGGTGGCGACCGCCATGTTGGTCGCGCCTGTCTGGGTGCCTCCTCGCTCCGGATCGAGGCTCGAGACCAGCGTCAGGACCCTCATCGCAGAACCTTCATCGGGCCCCACCCCCGTCGAGATCCCCGCGCGCTCGCAGCCAGGTCACGGTGCGCTCGATCCCCTGGTCGAGCCCGACCGGCAGTTCCGGCAACACCGCGCGGATCGGCTCGAGGTCGTGGACCATCTCGGTCATCAGGTTGTCGAGCCGGAACCGGGTCAGCGGCACCCGTTTCCAGCCCAGCCGGGACGCCGCGTCCCCTGCGGCAGCGACCGCTCGGAGTGCCGCGAGCGGAACGGTCCGGACCCGCCGCGCCCCGGTCGCCTCCCCGATCCGCTCGGCCCAATCGAGCACCTCGATCGGCTCGTAGTCGGCGAGGTAGAAGACGCGGCCGCGCACCGCTTCGGGAGCGTCGAGCAGGGCGAGCGTCTGAGCCACGGTGTTCTCGACGTACCCGAACGACTTTCGCACCCGCGCACCGGACGGATGCCGGTAGCGCCCCCTGGCCACCGCGAGGAAGAAGTCTCGGTAGGGCACGTCGAACCACGGTCCCCAGATCGAAGTCGGGCGCACGATTGCCCAGTTCCCCGGATAGCCGGAGTCGCGCGTGATCCGCTCGGTCTCGACTTTGCTCTCGCCGTAGGCATTCGGCGGGCAGTAGTCGTCATCGGTGCGCGGCTGGTAGCCGATTCGGCAGACCATCCGGGTCGAGGCCACGACCAGCGGCGGCGGGTCGGGCAGCTCTTGAAGGGCGTCAAGCAGATTGCTGGTGCCCTCCGTGTTCGCTGCGTAGTCGGCCAGGCTCTCGCCGGCGAGGTCGGTGCGGGCGCCTAGGTGGAATACCGCTGCCGGGCGCGTCTCGCGCACGGCAGCCGCGACGCCGGCACGGTCGAGGAGATCGGCCTCCCTCCAGAGGTCGCTGTGCACAGGATTGAGCGGCGGCGCGCGATCGAAGTTGACTACAGGCCGGCCGAGCTCGCGCAGGCGCTCGACCAGGTTGGTGCCGATGAACCCCGAGCCACCGGTGACCAGGGTCGTGGCGTCAGCTGAATGCCGCACGACGGCAGTCACCCTACCCAGGGGCGGCTCCTATTCTCCTTTCGGTGGAGAACAGCGGAGAAGCGGGCGGCCGCCGTGCCCGCCTGAGGCGTTTTGCCGAAAGGGCCGCGGCGGGAACCACCGGCCGCAACGCCGCGATGACCGTGGCCGGGGGATTCGGGGTCCAGTTCGCGCTCCTGGTCAGCGGCATCCTCGTCGCGCGGCTGCTCGGGGTCGAGGATCGCGGCTACCTGGCGCTGTTCTGGGTGATCGCGCTGGTGATGGCCTTCGTCGGAACCACGGGTCTGCACTCCTCGATCACCTACTGGATCGCGCGCGAGCCGGAGGTCGGGCATCCGCTGGCACGCCTGATGCTCAGAGCCGGCGCGCTGCAGTCGGTCGCCGCAGTGCTGGTCCAGGCGGCGGTGCTCGCGATCACAATCGACGACGCCGCCGATTCGGTCCAGGTCGCCGCCGCGATCTCGCTGGGGGTGGTCCCGGCGATGGCGGCCGTCTTCTACGGCATGGCCTTCCTCCAGGGGCTCGAGCACTTCCGCGAATGGACGGTGATCCGGCTGCTGCCCGCGTTGCTCTACACGCTCGGGGTGATCGTCCTGGCCTTGGTCGATGCCGCCGGGCTGATCGAGGTGACCGCGGTCTGGGTCGGCTCCTACTACGTGACCGCGGCGATCTCGGTTGTTCGGTCGCGACGGGCGCTGCCGGCGGACAGCGGCCGGCCCGCGCCGAGCTTCGCCGAGCTGCAGCGGTTCGGCGCCAAGGCGTTTCTCGGTAGCGCCTCCCCCACCGACACGCTCCAGCTCGATCAGCTGCTCGTCGGCCTCTTTCTCTCCCCCGCCTCCCTCGGTCTTTATGTCGTCGGCCTTGCCTTCACCAACCTGCCGCGAATCGTCGCCCAGAGTGTCGGCTTCGTGGTCTATCCGCACGTGGCACGGCGACCCGACCCGAAAGAGGCACGGCGAGCGATGTGGCGCGCGACGGCCCTGACCGCGCTTGTCGTCGGGGTGATCGTCGCGACGCTCGAGGCGGTGGCGGGATGGCTGGTGCCACTCTTCTTCGGCGATGAGTTCCGCGGCGCGATCGAGCTCACCAGGATCCTGCTGATCGCCGGGGCCCTGGTCAGCGTCCGCCGGGTGCTCGGGGACGGCGCCCGCGGTGCCGGCTACCCCGGGCTCGGCTCGATCGCCGAGGTCGCCTCGGCAGTGGTCCTGATCCCGCTGATGGCGATCCTGGCCGAGACGAACGGCGTCACCGGGGTCGCCTGGGCGCTCGTGATCGCGGCCGCCGCGGGACTCCTCGCTCTGATCGTGGGCCTCCTCCGTGCTGACCGGGGTCCTGCCGGCGAGGGGCTGCCGCCCCTGGAGGAATCCGGAGTCACCGTCGCCGCCGGCCCCGGGCCGGTCGAAGGGATGGAGCCGAACTGATGGGCTCGCTCGAGGACGTGCAGGGCAACTGGGAGAAGTTCGCGCAGAGCGATCCGATGTGGGCTGCGCTGATGGACCCGGAAAAGCGCGGGGGCCGGTGGCGGCGGAAGGACTTCTTCGCCACGGGAGAGCGCGAGATCTCAACCGTGCTCAATCACCTCGCGGCCATCGGCGTCGAGCCCGACTGGAAGGGAGAGGCGCTCGACTTCGGCTGCGGGGTCGGCCGGCTGACCCAGGCGCTAGCCGGCCGCTTCGCCTCTGCCACCGGGCTCGACATCTCGCCGACCATGATCGAGCTCGCCCGCGAGGCGGCCGAGCGCCCCAACAGCGACTACGTCCTGAACGAGACGGGAGACCTGGGAGCCTTCGAATCGGGGCGCTTTGCCTTCGTCTACAGCAGCGTCGTGCTCCAGCACATGGACCCGGCGCTCTCGACCGGCTATCTGAGCGAGTTCGCCCGGGTCCTGGCCGAAGGCGGCATCGCCGTGTTCCAGATCCCCGACCGGCTCGAGCGCGGGGGTACCGCAGCCGAGCGGCTTCGCCACGCCACGCAGAGACTGCGGAGCAAGGTCGGCCTGCGCACGCGGCTGCGCGGCGGCCCGGTCGCCGAGATGCACTGCGTCCCGGAGGAGCGGGTCCGGGCGACTCTGGAAGAGGCCGGAGCGCGGGTGGCAGACGTCCAGCTCACAAACTCGACCGACCTCGACTTCATCGGCGGGCTCGAGTATCTGAGCACGCCGCCGACGGCCGGCTTCGTCAGCAAGCAATATGTCGCGGTCAAGTGACCGGTTCCGCCCAATGAAGCTCTCTCCCTACAAAGCCCTGCTGCTTCTGCTCAGCCTCCCCTCCACCCTGGCCGAGTACTTCCGCCGCTCGACCGGCGAGCAGTACGGGATCGGCTTCGGCAAGAAGTGCGCGCTGGCGCTGAAGATGGTCCGCAACAACATCCGGATCGAATCCGGCTCCAACTTCGTCGAGCATCTGACGATGGCGACGGCGATCCTCAAGGTGCCCCGGGAGATAGAGGGAGCGATGGTCGAGTGCGGCTCGTGGAAGGGTGCGAGCACGGCCAACCTCTCGCTCGTCGCGGCGCTCTGCGGGCGCCGGCTGGAGGTATTCGACTCGTTCGAGGGCCTGCCCGAGCCTTCCGAGGTAGACAAGGCCCACAAGCTGGTCCACCGGGGCGAGCTCCACACCTACGAGAAGGGCGGCTGGGCCGGAACGCTGGATGAAGTGCGGGGCAGCGTCACCCGCTACGGAGCAATCGAGGTCTGCAACTTCCACCGCGGCTACTTCGAATCGACCCTGCCCGGATTCGAGCAGCCGTGCGTGTTCGTCTTCGCCGACGTCGACCTGCGCGGCTCGCTCGAGGACTGCGTCCGCCACCTGTGGCCGCAGCTCACCGACGGCGCCAGCTTCTTCACCCACGAGGCGACCCACATGGAGATCGCCGGCCTCTTCTTCGAGCGGGACTGGTGGCGTGAGCTCGGCTTCCAGCCGCCCGGCCTGGTCGGAGCCGGTACCGGGCTGGGACTGATCCCGCGCGCCGGCGGCTTCGGCAGCCCGCTCGGCTACGCGATCAAGTCACCGGAAACGGTTCAGCTCGAGCACGTCCCGCAGTGAAGCTCCAGCTCTGGAGCTACAACTACGACCCCGAGCCGACCGGGATCGCGCCGGTGAGCACCACCCTGGCCCGGGATCTGGCCGGCCGCGGCTGGGAAGTCGAGGTTGTCGCCGCCCATCCCCACTACCCCGAGCCGCGCTGGGGCAAGCGCCTGCGTCCGTACCGCGAACGCCGCGACGGAATCCGGGTGACCCGCCTGCCGCTGTGGATAGGCCGCGAGACGGCCGCCCAGCGGATGCGGCAGGAGGCGAGCTTTGCCTCCGTCCTGCTCGCCGCCTCCCCCCTGCTCGGCCGGCCCGATGCACTGCTCGCCGTCTCCCCTTCCTTCCCGGCGCTGCTCCCGGCAATCGTCAACTCGAAGCTGCGCCGGGTGCCGCTGATGCTGTGGCTCCACGACCTCCTCCCCGAGGGCGCCTCCAGTGCCGGCCTGGTCGACGAAGGCGGGGCCGTGATGCGCGCGTCACGGCGGCTGGAGCGCGCCGCCTACCGTGCGGCGGAGAAGGTCGTGGTCCTCTCGGCCCCGTGGATCGACAACCTGCGCGCCAAGGGCGTTCCCGACGAGAAGCTCGACCTCGTGTACGACCCGGCGACCCGCGGGGTGCCCGCGACGCCGCCGCCCCGGGAGGGAGCCACCGAGCCACGGGTCCTGGTGATGGGCAACATCGGCTTCACCCAGGGCCTCGCCCCCCTTGTCCGCGCCTTCGAGGCGTCCGGTGAGATGGCCGAGCGCCGGGTCCGCTTGGTGATCACGGGCAACGGCGTCGCCGCCGACGAGGTCCGGGCCGAGATCAAATCGGACCGAGTCGAAATGGCCGGCGTGGTCGACGACGAGCGGCTGGAGCGCGAGCTTCGGTCCGCCGCCTTGGCGTTGGTCAGCCAGAGCTATGAAGGCACCGAGTTCAACCTCCCTTCGAAGCTGATGAATTACATGGCTTACGGCCTGCCGATCGTGGCGGCCGTCAACCCGGCGAGCGAGGCGGCGCGGTTGGTGAACGAGTCGGGGTCGGGATGGATTGCCGACAGCTCGGAGCCGGCGTCGTTCCCGAAGGTGGTGGCCGCGGCGCTGGACGACCAAGCGGGCCAGCGGGAGCGGGCCGCAGCTGCACACCGCTATGCGCAGGAGCATTTCTCGGTCGACGCGTTTGGCGGCAGCTTCGACCGGCTGCTGCGCGAGATGGTGGGTGAAAGCGCCGTGGGCGACGGCGCCGGGGGGCGCGGGCGCCGCTGAGAGCAGCTAGGCCGTGACGCGAGCAGCGAGCTGCTCGTAGATCCAGTTGTAGGTCTTCTCGAGGCCTTCGTCGAGAGGGATCGACGGCTCCCAATCGAGGTGCTTGCGGATCAGGGTGTTGTCGCTGTTACGGCCGCGAACCCCCTGGGGCTTCGAGGTGTCGTAGCGGCGGTCCACTTCGATCCCGGCGATCCGCTCGACCCGGTCGACCAGCTCGTTGATCGTGACCAGCTCGCTCGAGCCGAGATTGATCGGTTCGCTGATCTCCGAGTCCATGATCGCCTTGGTCCCGTGAACGCAGTCGTCGATGTAGCTGAAGCTGCGGGTCTGCTCGCCGTCGCCCCAGACCTCGATCTCGTGGTTGCCGGAGAGCTTCGCCTCGGCGACCTTGCGGCAGATCGCGGCCGGCGCCTTCTCACGGCCGCCCTCGAACGTCCCCAGCGGGCCGTAGACGTTGTGAAATCGGGCGACTCGCGTCACCAGCCCGAAGTCCTCGGCGAAGTGGCGGCACATCCGCTCGCTGAACAGCTTCTCCCAGCCGTAGCCGTCCTCGGGCTCAGCCGGATAGGCGTCGCCCTCGGCCAGCGCGGTGACCTCGGGGGTGTCCTGCTTGTCCGCGGCGTACACACAGGCCGAGGAGGCGAAGAAGAAACGCTCGACTCCGGCGTCCAGCGAGGATCGCAGCAGGTGGGTGTTGATCAGCACCGAGAGCATGCACAGGGCCTTGTTCTCCTCGATGAAGCCCATCCCACCCATGTCGGCCGCCAGGTTGTAGACCCGCTCGGCCCCTTTGACCGCGGCCTCACAGGCCTCCTTCTCGCGGAGATCGGCCTGGACGATCTCGACGCCCTCGGGACGCTGGTACCACTCCTCGGGCGGCCGGATGTCGACGCCGCGGGCCGGGATGCCGGATGCCGCCAAATCCGCGGCCAGGTAGCCCCCGATGAAGCCTCCGGCTCCAGTGACCAAGGTCAGCCCGGCCACGATCAGCTCTCCTTCTCGGCGCTCTGGGCGCCAGTTGCGATCGGGGGCGAATACGAGTAGTAGCCGTAGTAGTCGTCGTCACTGCCGCGCTGAATGCCGGTGACGACGAGGCCGATCGGCTTGTCGGGAAGGTGCTCCAGCGCCTGCTTCGCGTTCATCGCCTGATCGCGCGTGGTCTGGCCCAGCCGGACACAGAAGAGAGCGGCGTCGACCTGGGGCAGCAGCTCGAGCGTGTCGCCGACCGGCAGCAGCGGAGCGGCGTCGATCACGACCAGCTGGTAGGCCTTGGTCACCTGGTCGAGGAAGTCGCCGAACCGCTTCGAGCCGAGCATCTCGGTCGGCTGGAAGACGTTGTCGCCGGCAACGATGCAGGGCAGGATGTCGACCTCGCTGCGGCCCTCGACCTCGATCGAGCGGAGGATCTCGCGGGGCTTGGCGCTTCCGCCCAGGTACTCACTCAGGCCGGGGCTCGCGTCAACGCCGAGCCGTTCCGCCAGAACCGGGCGGCGGAAGTCGCACTCGATCAGCAGCGTACGGCGGCCGGCGACGGCGCTTGCGTAGGCGAACCACGCCGCAACTGTCGATTTGCCCTCCTCGGGCAGCGAACTGGTCACCACCACCGAGCGCAGGTCGCGGTCCTTGGCGAGGAAGTCGAAGTTGGTTCGCAGGACGCGAAACGCCTCGAGGTCCTGGTCGGAGAAGTCGCCGGACCCGTTGGTGCCGAGCCCGACCTGGCCCAGCGCCTCCTTGCGCACGTAGCCGACCAGCGGCATACCGAGCTGGCGCTGGGCCTCGTGCGAGTCGTTGAGGCGCCGGTCGAGGGCGTGACGGAGGAAGGCGATGCCGACGCCAAGCATGAGGCCGAGGAAGGCAGCGAGGATCGTGTCCCGGATCGGCTGCGGGGAGGCCGGACTGCCGGGGACCTCGGCGGGCCGCGCGATCTCGACCGGGCGGGTCAGAGTGCCGAGCGTCAGCAGTCGCGAGATCCCCTCGCGATACGCCTGGGCAGTGGGACTGTTCTGCTCCGCGTCGGGGAGCCGGTCGAGCTCGTCCTGGAGCTCCGTGGCGGCTTTCCGGATCCGGTCCTTCTCCTCAGCGCCACGGACATCCCGGGTCTGCTTCGCGAACTCGTTGGCGAGCGCGGCGGAGAAGTCGGCGTCGTTGGCGACCGCGGTGATCTGAACCAGGTTTGAGTCGGGTTCGACCGCGGTAGTGACGGAGGACTTGAGCTCGTCGCTGCTTCGGTCGGTCTCGAGCGCCTCCTTGACCCGGTCGACGACATCGTCTCGGGTTACGACCTTGGCGCCCGCGGCGGCCCGCTTTTCGGGCTGGAACTCTTCGCTGACCGCGGCGCCGATCGCCTCCAAGTCCTCGTTGGCGTCCTGGAAGCTGATCGTCGCGGTCGATTCGTACTCGGGCTCCTTGACGGCGGCGTAAGCGAGGGCCGCGGCGGCGGCGAGCGCCATCGCGGTAATGATCAGGAGGCGTCGCTGACGCAGAACGCGCAGATAGTCACGAAGGCTTCGGCTCTCTCCAGATTGCGTCATAGGCGTCCCTGCAGGGCCAATGTAGCAGCGGCAAAACGCCTGCAAGCCCGCTTGGAACGGCGTTTGGGAGGTATCTGGCGGCGCCTGTAGCCTGACCGAATTCGTGGGCTCTGACGAATCCGACGAAAAGGTGAGGACCAGCGAGTGGCTCGCCGTCCCGCCGCCGAACGGCCAGCGGGAGGCGAACGGCAGCGGTAAGCGCCGTTCGCCGGTGAGCGACCGACGGCGTCGCGCGGGAAAGCTGCGCCGCACCGCGGAAGCGGTTGGAGCTCACGAACGCGCGCTGAGCGAGATGCGGCTGCGCCTCGAGGCGATCGAGCAGCGGGCCAAGGAGGCCGAGGACCGTGCCCGCGACGCGAACCAGCGCGCCCAGGAGGCGGTCGAACGGGAGCAGAAGCTTCGGACCGAGCTCGCCGGTGCCCATGAATCGGTGGCGGCCAACACCGCCGAGCGGCTCGAGCGGGTCGAGAACCGGTTCGAGGCCCGCGACGCCGAGACCCGGACCCGGATCGCGAGAACCGAGGAAGTGCTGGGCCGCTTCCCGGACCACGCTCGTGCAGTCGAGCGGCGGATCCAGGCGATCGAGGACCGCGTCGCCGCCGCCGCCGCCTCAGTTCAAGAGCTCACCCTCCGAGACGCCAAGCGCCCGATAAGGGCCATCCCTCCCGAGCCCTCCCCCGGCACCCCCGGAAGCGAAGCTGAGGAGGTGCCGGTTAAGGGCGAAGCGGAGCAACCATCGGAAACCACAGCCAAGCTCAACATCAACAAGGTCAGTTTCGAGCAGCTGCGGGAGATCGGGCTGTCAGTGACCGAGGCGGCCCGGCTCCTCGCCAGCCGTGACGCCCGCGGCGCCTTCAAGTCGCTCGACGAGCTCAACGACCTGCAGGGCTTCGCTAAGGAGCTGGTTGCGACGCTCCGCCGGCGACTATCTCTGTCCTGAGCAGCTCGTCGATCGTCACGCGTTCGGGGTGCCCCGGGATCAGGTAGGGGGAATGCGGGGCCAGCCGCTTGACCTCCGCCAGCTGCTGCTTCACGTTCGCGAGCTTGCCGGCCTCGGCTTCGACCCGGGCAAGCAGGAAATGGTGGCGCCAGTTGGTCGGTTCCTTCTCGACGGCCTTCTCCAGGTCTGTTCTGGCCTCCTCGAACTGGCTCCGCTCCAGCTTCACCAGGGCACGGTGTGCGTACGGCGACGCCGCCCACGGCTCGGCGCGGACCGATTCGTCGGCGAGGTCCTCGGCCCGGTCGACGCTCCCCTCGTTCAACTCGGTCGCGCTGGCGCGAAGCCTCTCGGTAGAGACCAGCGGTGGAATCTGCACCGCGATTGCGAGCAGGGCAACCGCGATCAGCGCGGCGCGGGCCGGACCCCCCAGCGGCAGGGGGCCCCAGCGGCGCGACGTGGCAGCGCCGGCGATTGCAATTCCTCCCAGTGCGAGCACCCCAACCGCGCTCATCTCCCACATCCAGTCGACCCCCGCGTAGACCGCGAACACCGCAAAGGCGGAGATCGCCGCCCCCGCCGCCCCGATGTCGGTTGAGCGCTCCAGGTGACGTCTCGTAGAGAGTGCCGCGACGAGCAAAGCAATCAGGAAGACAAGGATCATGAACAGGCCCAGCACACCGAGCTCCGCCAGTTGCTCGAGATACAGCGAATGCGCGTCGCGGAAGAACTGCGGGTCGTCGCCCTCCCGGGACCAGAAGAACTCGTAGGTCCCGGGGCCGATGCCGCGGACCCGGTCCCCTTCGAAGGCATCGAGGGCCGCTCCCCACGCGTCGTAGCGGTTGCCACCGAAGGTGGTCAGCCGCTGGGTCGGGTCGTCACCGACGGCGACGGAACGCTCGTTTCGGAACTCGTCCCAGGCATCGCCGATCTGGTTGTGGGCGATCGGGGCGATCGCCGAGACCAGAATCGTGAATCCAAAGGCGACCGCCATGATCGCGGTGGTGCGCTCGAGTCTCGCCCGGTCGAGACCGGCAGCCATCGTCCCGATCGCGACCGCGGCAGATATCCCGGACGCGGCCAACAGGGCGAGCAAGACGACACCGGCCCCGCCATCGCCGGTGGCCCGCGCGATCTCGGGCTCGCCGTGGGCCACGGCGATCACGACCGCGGATGCGAGAGCGGCCACCACTGCATTGGCAGCCATCGTCCAGCGGTTGCGGCCGAAGGCGCCTGCCGCGAAGACGGCGACCACGACGGCGATCACCCCCGCGCGCGAGTAGGTCAGGTAGACGGACAGAGCCGCAATCGGGACGGCGGCGCCCGCCAATGCGCGGGTGAGCTGGGTCCGGCCATGAGCGCTCCAAACAATCCCGATCGCGATCGCCATCGCGCCCCAGGCCGCCACCGCGTTCCAGTACCCGAGGGGATAGCTGAGCCGGTCGGTGTCGAACGCTCTCGCCGTCTCGTCCGTGATCAGGTCGGGGAAGAGCCGGGCGATGATCGAGAACACCGGGACGATCAGAGCGGCTGCGGCGAGACCGCCGGCCGCCGCGCGCCAGGTGTGCCGGTTGAGCGAGAGATACGCGAGCAGGACGACCCCGCCGTACATGAGGACCCTCCCGAGCTCGGCGAAGGTGCGCTCGTCGCTGTCGGTCCAGGCCAGCGCCAGGGCGGTGTAGGCCGCGAGCGCGCCGATCGCTCCGACCGCTACCCAGGCGGCGGGGCCGGGGCCCGGGACCCCGCGCGGAAGCACACCGAAGGCGACCCCGAGCGCAATCGCGGCCCAGAGCGCAATCCCGAAGTGGTGCCGGCTGACGATGTCGTAGCCGCCATCGTCGAAGACGAGGATGAGAAGCACGACGGCGGCAACGAAGAACACCGTCGCGCGCCGAATAAGGAGATCGCGCGGCGCCCGGGGTCTACGCTCCCCCCGTGCCTGTGGTCCGTGCAACGAAACGGTCGGTTTGTCCAATTGGCGCCTAACTTCCCTGGTCTGATGTACTCTCGAAGGCGATGAATCGACTCTTTAGGAAGGGGGATTGGTTGGCCCGGAAGGCCTTGCTGATCAGCTTGGCGGTGCTCGGCATCCTAGTTGCGGCTCCGGCCGCCTACGGGCAGGCCGTCGACCAGTACACGCCGCAATCTGGCGTGGGCGGAGTTGCTTCTCCGGTCCTCGACCAAGCGGGCGTGATCGCCAGCGGTGGCGAGGGCGATGCCGCCGATGGGAATGCCGGCACGGCGGGAGCCAACGCCGCCAACGAGGCCGGCGAGGGCGGCGGTGGCAAGCTGCCGTTCACCGGCTATCCGCTGACGCCGATCGTGGTGCTGATCGCTTTGCTGTTGGCTGCGGGGGTCGCGCTTCGGTTTGCGGTTCCTGCGCTCGACCGCCGGCACGGCTAGTCAAAGGCGCCAAAAATCGGTAAGCTGGCCGCCCAGCCAGTCGGCTTTACAGCCTCTGGCGGACGGAGAGGATTAATGAGGAGTTGCGCCCGTAGTGCACAAGGGGCGCGCAAGGAAGCGTGAGGTGTTAAGTGGAAGGACGGACTTTTCTTGAGGAATTTGGGCTCGCCCAGGTCGAGGGGCGGCTCGCGGCGCGCGCGATCAAGCGCAGCGTGGACCTGCTGTTCTCGGTCCTGGCTCTGATCCTGCTCTCCCCCCTGCTCTTGCTGATCGCGATCGCGATCAAGCTCGAGAGCCCCGGCCCGGTCCTGTTCCGCCAGCGCCGAATGGGCCGGCACGGAGACGACTTCGGGATGCTCAAGTTCCGGACCATGGTCGACGGTGCTGATGCCGAAAAACAGAAGCTCATGCACCTGAACGAGGCCGGAGGCGGGCTGTTCAAGATCAACGGCGACCCTCGTGTCACCAGGGTCGGCAAGCTGCTCCGCTCGACCTCCCTCGATGAGCTGCCGCAGCTCTGGAACGTGATCCGGGGCGAGATGAGCCTGGTCGGCCCGCGCCCCCTGGTCACCGAGGAGGACGCATTGATCAGCGGCGCGCATCGCCGCCGGCTCGAACTGCGTCCGGGGCTCACCGGTGTGTGGCAAGTCGCAGGCGCCTCCCAGGTCCCGCTGGACGAGATGTGCGAGCTCGATCTCGCCTACGTCGAGAACTGGAGTCCCTGGGGCGACCTCGGGCTCATGATCCGCACCGTGCCGCACGTCATCTTCCGCCGCGGCGTTTAATCACATCTCTTCGGGGGCGCTGATCCCGAGCAGGCCCAGCGTGGTTGCAAGCGCGCGCTTGCACTGGATGCAGAGTGCCAGGCGAGCCACCTCCACCCCCTCGCCCTCGGCCCCGACCACCTGGCAATCCCGGTAGAAGGCGTGGAAGTCGGCCGCGGTCACAGTCGCATAGGCACAGAGCCGGTGGGGCGCCCGCCGCTCCCCGGCCTCCGCGATCTCGCCGGGCTGCTCCAGGAGCCGTTTCAGCAGGGCCCGCTCGGCGGGCTCGGCGGGGGCAGCAAGGTCGCGCGGATCGACTGAATCGACGCTCTTTGCCCCCTCGGTCTCGGCCTTGCGCAGGATGCTGGAGATCCGCGCGTGCGCGTATTGGACGTAGTAGACAGGGTTGTCGTTCGATTGCTTCCGCGCCAGTTCGAGGTCGAGGTCCACGGTGGTGTCGTGGCTGCGCTGGAGCATGAAATAGCGCGCCGCGTCGACACCGATGTCGTCGATCAGCTCGTCGAGGCTGACGAATTCCCCCTCGCGCTTTGACATCTGGGCCCGCTCGCCGGCCTCGACGATGTGGACCAGCTGCATGATCGCCATCTCGAGCCGTTCGGGGTCGTAGCCGAGCGCTTCGAGCCCCGCCCGCATACGTCCGACATACCCGTGGTGATCGGCGCCGAGGACGTTGATGAGCCGGTCGAAGCCCCGGGCGAGCTTGTCGCTGTGGTAGGCCAGGTCGGCGAGGTAATAGGTGGGCTCTCCGCCGGAGCGAACCAGCACGCGGTCCTTGTCGTCCCCGAAGGCGGTCGTCCGCAGCCAGGTCGCGCCCTCGCTTTCGTAGGCGTGCCCACTCTCGTGCAGTGCCGCCAGCGTCTGCTGCAGGCGTCCGTCGTCGTGTAGCGAGCGTTCCGAGAACCAGGTGTCGAACTCCACCCCGTAGCGCGACAGCGTCGCCCGAACCGCCTCCACCATCAGCTCCGCGCCACGCAGCTCGATCGCCTCCATCCGCTCGGGGCCGATGTCTCCGGCCAGCAGCTTCTCGGCCAGCTCGGCCACGTATTCGCCTCGGTAGCCGTCCTCGGGTGGTTCCTGGCCGCGCATGCGCGCCGCGATCGACTCGGCGAAGCGCGCCACCTGGCCGCCGATGTCGTTGACGTAGTACTCGCGCTCCGGCTGGCTCCCGCATGCCTCGAGGATGCGGGCGACCGAATCGCCATACGCGGCATGACGGCCCCCGGCCGCAGTCAGCGGCCCGGTGGGATTGGCCGAAACGAACTCGACCAGGACCCGCTCGCTCTCGATCGAAACGGGGAGCCCGGCCTCGTCTCCCGCCGCGAGCATGCCCGCCATTGCCTGCCGGTACCAGTCGTCGGACAGGAACAGGTTCAGGAATCCGGGCCCGGCTACCTCGACCCGGTCCAGCCGCTCGCCGAGCTGCTGCTGCAGCTCCTCGGCGAGCCGCTCGGCCACCGCGCGGGGCTGCTGCGAGAGTGCGGGCGCAAGCAGCATCGCGGCGTTGGTGGAGTAGTCGCCGAAGTCGGGCTTCGACGGCCGCTCGAGGCCGAACCCGAGCGGTTCATCGGCTGCGCCATCGCGCAGCACGCCGGCCGCCGTTTCCACGGCGGAGTGCAGCTCGGTAACGGGGTCCGCCGCGGGCACAGACGGATCCTAGGGAAGCGTCAGGCCGCCGCTCACGGCCTCTCGCCCTGCCGCCAGGCCTCGGCGGCACCGATCCGCTCGACCGCGGAGGGATGGCTGCCAAGAAGGAAGTGAAGGGCGCCGGGGGGATCGGGGTCGGAGAGATTGCGCTCGGCGAGCCGCTTCTGGACCGAGATCAGCGCCTCCGGGTCGTCGGTGAGCTCGAGCGCAAAGGTGTCGGCTCGAGCCTCGACCGCGCGGGAGAGCTGGGTGCCGACCGCCCCGATCACCAGCGCGGTCACGCCCAGGGCCAGGGCCAGGGCGGGCAGACCGGCCGGGCTGCCCAGCTCGGCACCCCGCCGCCGCGCCAGCATCTCGGCGCCGACCGCGGTCGCCAGCAGGGCCAGCGGCGCCGAGATCGCCACCCAGAGCAAGCCGCGCGGGATGTCGCGGCCGTCGACGTGGCCGAGCTCGTGCGCCACCACCGAACGGGCTTCAGCGGGCTCTGTGCCCTCAATCAAGGTGTCGTAGAGAACAACGCGCTTGGTCGAGCCGATCCCGTCGACGTAAGCGTTGAGCGCGGTCGTGCGCCGGCTCTCGTCGATTCGGTAGACCTCCCCGATCTCGACCCCGGCCTTGTCGCCGAGGGCGAGGACCTCCGAGCGCAGAGCCCCCTCTTCGAGGGGCTCGAACTTGTTGAAGACGGGCGCCAGCAGCACCGGCGCCAGCCAGACGAATACGAGCTCGAACGCGATCACCGCTCCGGTCGCCCCGATCCACCATCGCCGCGGGAAGCGGCGGATCAGCGCGATTGCGAGCGCCGCACCCGCGGCGGCAAAGACGACTCCGATCGCGCTGGACTTGGCCAGGTCCGACCCCCATTCGGCCAGACTCTGGGTCGAGAGGCCGGCGTCGACTGCGCGCTCGTGCGACGCGATCCCGAACGGGAGAGTTGCGGCGGCGAGGCCGAGCGAGATCCCCGCACCGGCCAGGGCGGCACCGCGCAGCGGCCGCCCTCCGGCACGCTCCAAGGCGCGCCCCACGGGTGCCGGACGTCCGCTCGCGAGCAGCAACAGCAGGACCCCCTGGGTCGCCAGCGTTCCCGCAAAAATCACCCGCTGGTCACGGCGATAGGCACGAGCACGCTCGAGCTGCTCCTTGGGGAAGTAAGCCTGCTCGGCGACCGCAGCCCCCTCGACGATCTCGTCTCTCGGGCGAAGGAGCCAAACGGCGCCCTCGGCAACGAGCACGGCCGCAATTGCGGTGACGCCGAGCTTCACGAAGCCGCGCATCGCCCTACGATAATCCGTCCCCGTCGGCCCGATCCGTGCCGCGGGAGCGGCAATCAACGTGCGCCTCGCGGTCCTCACCGACATCCACAGCAATCTGCCGGCGCTCGAGGCCGTGATCGAGTCGATCCGCGAGGCAGAGATCGAGACCACCTGGTGCCTGGGCGACGTGGTCGGTTACGGCGCCCAGCCGGACCAGTGCGCAGCTCTGGTCAAGGAGCACTGCGAGCTGAGCCTGGTCGGTAACCACGACCTGGCCGTGCTCGGCGAGATCGATACCGAGGTCTTCTCCGCCGCTGCCGCCGCCGCGGTCACCTGGACGCAGGGCAATTGCAAGCCGGAGACGATGGACTTCCTGCGGGACCTGAAGCCGGTCGCCACCGGCCGGGAGGTCGGGCTCTACCACGCCTCTCCTCGCGACCCCGTCTGGGAGTACGTGCTCTCGGTCGATCAGGCGGCAGAGTGCATGGAGCTGCAGGACGAGCGAGTCAGCCTGATCGGGCACTCGCACGTCGCCCTGTTCTTCTCTGATGGCGGTTTCTCGGACGGCGGCAGTGACAAGGGCTCGCCCACCGGCGGGCAGGCCGACGGCGGACGGACGCTGGACGTTTCCGATGGACGATGGCTCCTCAACCCCGGCAGCGTCGGACAGCCGCGGGACGGAGACCCGCGCGCGGCCTGGCTCGAGCTCGACACCGAGAAATGGCAGGCGACCTACCACCGCGTCAACTACGAGATCGACGAGGCGGCCGAAGCGATCCGCGACGCGGGCCTTCCGGACCTGCTCGCGGACCGCCTCTACGCAGGGCAATGACGGCGGGAATGAGCGTGCGGGGCGGCCCAGGAACATGACTAGACTCGCCCGGATGGGCAGACTTCTTCCCCTTGCCTGCGCGCTGGCCCTTGGCGTGCTCTCGGCGGTGCTCGTCTCCGCGTGCGACAGTGGCGGGGGCGGTATCTCGCAGGCGAACTCGACCGAGCTGCGGAACGTCCTCGACGAGATCGAGCAGCTGACCGACCAGGGTGAGTGTGACTCCGCGGCGGAGACGGCCGAGAACGTCGCAGCGCAGATCCAGAACGCAAACCTGGAGCGCGACCTCGAGGACGCGCTCGTCGACGGGTTCCGGAACCTGGCGACCCTGGCCAGAGATCCCGACAAGTGCAGCGGCCAGACGACCGAGACCACTGAGACGACGGTGACCGAGGAGGAGGAAACGACACCGGCGCCGACGATCACCGAAGAGGCCCCGCCCACTCCGACACCGACGCCCGAGCCTCCGACCCAGACCGACACCGGTGGCGGTGGCGGCACCGGCGGCACCGGCACGGGCGGCGGAGGAGTGCCGAGCCCGTGAGCCCCGAGCTGATCTCAGACCGCTACCGGATCGAGGACCGGCTCGGGTCGGGGGGAATGTCCTCGGTCTACCGCGCCACCGACACGACGCTGCAGCGGACCGTCGCGGTCAAGATCCTCGCCGAGCACCTGAGCGACGACGAGCGGTTCGTCGCCCGCTTTCGCCGCGAGGCACTGGCCGTCGCCAAGCTCGTGCACCCCAACATCGTCCAGGTCTACGACACCGGGATCGACTCGAGCCGCCACTACATCGTCATGGAGTACGTCAAGGGCAAGTCCGGGGCACAGCTGCTGCAGTCGAAGGGGACGCTCGACCCGGTGGTCGCCGCCGAGATCGGGATCCAGGCGTGCGCAGGGCTCGAATACGCACACCGCCACGGGATCATCCACCGCGACGTCAAGCCCGGAAACCTGATGGTGATCGGCGGCCCCGCCGGCGGCGGCGAGATGACCGTGAAGCTGGCGGACTTCGGCATCGCCCGTGCCACCGAGCAGACGCGGATAACCCAGGCCGGTTCAGTCGTGGGGACGGCCGCCTACCTGGCTCCCGAGCAGGCCCGCGGCGAGGAGGCGACTCCCGCCTCGGATGTCTACGCCCTCGGAGTCGTCCTCTACCAGTTCCTCGCCGGTCGCCTTCCGTATGAAGGCGCGTCGCTGACCGAGCTGGCGGTCCGCCAGCAGTCCGAGCAGCCCCTGCATCCCTCCTCCTACAACGCCGAGGTTCCTCAGGGCGTCGGTAACGCGGTTCTGGTTGCGCTCGAGACCGAGCCGCGCAACCGCTTCGCCGCTGCCGGCGAGCTCGCGGACGCGCTCGGCGAGGGCGCCGGGGTCTCGCCGACACCGGCGACCAACGTCCTCGGCGGTGAGGGCACGGCGGCCACGCAGCATCTGCCGCGGACCGAGCCCGAGCCGACCCGGCGCCGGTCCCAGCCGCGCCGCGCCCAGCCGCGACCGGCGAAGCAGCCCAAACCCGCGAAGCCGCCCAAGCAGCGCTCCGGCGCCGGCAACCTCGCCCGGAACCTGCTCGGCGCCGTCGTGCTCCTGCTCCTGGCCGCCGTGGTCGCGGGCCTGGTGGTGCTTGCAAGCGCCGATCCCGGCCAGCGCGACAACATCGAGGATGTCGTCAAGGAGGAGGTCCAGGAGCAGATCGACAGCCTCCGCGAGGTCATCCTCGACAACACGGACTAGGCCCAGGGAGGCGCGCCGCCGAGCACCGCCTCGCGGTAGCCGGCGAACCGACCCGCCTCGATCGCGGTGCGGGCGCCGCGGATCAGCTCCTGCGTGTAGGCGAGGTTGTGGATGGTGAGCAGGTGGACGCCGGTGAGCTCGTCGGCACGGGTCAGGTGGTGGAGGTACGCGCGGCTGTGGTTGGCGCAGGTCGAGCACGGGCAGCCCTCTACCGGCGGGTCCGAGTCCTCGGCATGACGCGACTTGGCCAGGTCGCTCCGGAAGCGCCCGTCCGGTTCCGGGGCCAGCGCGACGCCGTGGCGCGCGAGCCTGGTCGGCACCGCGCAGTCGAACAGGTCGATGCCGCGGGCGATTCCTTCGAGGAGGTCGTCGATCTCGCCGATCCCAAGCAGGTGCTTCGGTGCTTCGGCCGGCAGGGCAGGAAGAGCCATCTCGAGCACCCCGTACATCTCCGGCTTGTCGCGCCCGAGCGTGCCCCCAATCGAGACCCCGTCGACCCCGGCCGCGGCGACCCGCTCGGCCGATTCGCGGCGGAGGTCCTCGTGGACGCCGCCCTGGACGATCCCGAACACCGCTTGGCGCTCCGGGCCTTTGTCGGCGTGCCAGGCGAGACAGCGGTCGAGCCAGCGGTGGGTGCGCTCGGTCGACCGCGCCGTGTAATCGCGGTCTGCGTTGTAGGGCGTGCACTCGTCGAAGGCAAGCGCGATGTCGGACCCGAGCGCGGCCTGGATCTCCATCGAGCTCTCCGGGCCGAGGAAGCGCTCACTGCCGTCGTGCAGGTCGCGGAACGCGACCCCGTCCTCGGAGATCTCGACCGCGGCGCCGCCGCCCGGCATCTCACCCCTGCGGCCCTTGATCTCGTCAGCGACCCCGCCATGCGCAAGGGAGAAGACCTGGAAGCCGCCGGAGTCGGTGATGATCGCCTTCTCCCAGCCCATGAACCGGTGCAGGCCCCCGGCGCGCTCGATCAGTTCGTGGCCGGGGCGAATGAACAGGTGGAAGGTGTTGCCGAGGATGAGCTCGTAGCCGAGTGCCGCCACCTCCTCGGCGGTCAGCGAGCGGACGCTGCCCTTGGTCGCCAACGGGATGAACGCCGGCGTCTGGATCTCGCCGTGCGCCGTGGAGATGACACCCGTGCGGGCATCGCCGTCACGGGCCTGGATCTCGAAACGAAGACGTGCCGGGTCGTTACGCACGCAGGCGAGGCCTACTTGGCCGCCACCAGCGACCGCCCTGTCATCGCAGCCGGCTGATCGATGCCCAGCAGCGCAAGCACGGTGGGTGCCACGTCGGCGAGGATGCCGGGGCCCTCGAGGGCGGCCGCCTCGGAGGTGACCACGAAGGGGACGGGGTTGGTCGAGTGGGCCGTATTCGGCGATCCATCGGGCTCGAGCATCTGCTCGGCGTTGCCGTGGTCGGAGGTGACCACGCAGGCACCGCCGCTCTCGTGAACTGCCGTGATCACCTCGGCCAACCCGACATCCACCGCCTCGATCGCCGAGACGGCAGCCGGAATGACGCCGGTGTGGCCGACCATGTCGGGATTGGCGAAGTTGATGATCCCGAACCGGTAGCCGTCCGCGCCCCAGCGGGAGGCGAATGCCTCGGCGGCAGCGGCGGCGCTCATCTCCGGCTTGTGGTCGTAGGTCGGAACGTCGCGCGGTGAATCGACCAGGCAGCGCTCCTCCCCACCCCACTCCTGTTCGTGTCCGCCGTTGAAGAAGTAGGTGACATGCGCGTACTTCTCGGTCTCGGCCACGTGGAGCTGGCGCTCGCCGCGGTCGGCGATCACCTCCGCCAGGGTCGTTTCGGGCTCCTGCGGGCGAAAGGCGACCGGATAAGGCCAGCCGTCGCGGTACTCGGTCATCGTGGTGAGATGGAACCGGCCGGCGTCACCGCGGTCGAATTCGGCGAAGTCGGCCTCGCCCAGCGCCATCGTCAGCTGCCGCGCGCGGTCGGGTCGGAAGTTGGCGAACAGGAACGGCTCGTCGGGCGCCGCGCCGTCGTAGTCGCCGACGACGGTGGGCTCGATGAACTCATCGGTTTCGCCGCGCTCGTAGGCGGACTCGATCGCGGCGACCGGGTCGTCTGCAGTGCGTCCGCCGGCGTGGACTATCGCGTCGTAGGCGCGCTTGGTCCGGTCCCAGCGGTGGTCCCGGTCCATCCCGTGGTAGCGGCCGCCCACCGTCCCGATCCGTCCCGCCTGCCGGAGCCAGCGCTGCAGCTCGCTGACATAGCCGGCTGCTGACTTGGGCAGCGTGTCGCGCCCGTCGGTGAGCGCGTGGAAGACGAGATCCGGAACCCCTTCGTTCGCGGCAAGCTCGACGCAGGCCTCCAAGTGGGCCCAGCCCGAGTGGATGCCGCCGTCCGAGACGAGGCCGACGACATGCAGCCGGCCGCGCGCGCTTTCGCGGGCCTTCTCGCACACATTGCGAAGGGCATCGTTCTCGAAGAAGCTTCCGTCGGCAACCGCGTCGTCGATCCTGGTCAGGTCCTGTTTCACGACTGCGCCGGCGCCGAGGTTGAGATGGCCGACTTCCGAGTTGCCCATCTGTCCCTCGGGAAGGCCGACGTCGCGGCCCGAGGTCGCGAGCGTGGTGTGCGGGTAGGAGTCCCAGAGCCGGTCGAACACCGGGGTCGAGGCAAGCTCGACCGCATTGCCGGGCTCCGGCGGCGCCAGGCCCCAGCCGTCGAGGACGACCAGCGCCACCGAGGGAAGCGGAAGCTCGCTGGGGCCCGGGGGGACGCTCACGCCGCTTCGACGATCGCCGCGAAGTCTTCCGGGTCGAGGCTGGCGCCGCCGACCAGGGCGCCGTCGATATCGGCCTGGCCAAGCAGCTCGGCGGCGTTGCCGGGCTTGACCGATCCGCCGTAGAGGATCCGTACCGACTCGCCGGCGGCTTGATCGGCCTCAGCCACCCGGCCGCGGATGAAGGCGATCGCCTCCTGGGCCTGCTCGCTGGTTGCCGTATTGCCCGTCCCGATCGCCCATACCGGCTCGTAGGCGATCACCAGGTCGGCGAGCCGGCCGCCTCGCGCCTCGGCGAGATCGGCTTCGAGCTGGCGGCTCAGCACCGCCTCCGTCTCCTCTGCCTCGCGCTCGGCCTCGGTTTCGCCGACGCAGAGGATCGGGACGAGGCCGGCCTCGAACGCGGCCGGCAGCTTGCGCGCCAGCGCCTCGTCGGTTTCCCCGAACAGGGCCCGGCGCTCGGAATGCCCGAGGATGACGCCGGCAACGCCGAGATCGGCGAGCATCGGGGCTGCGACCTCGCCGGTGAAGGCGCCGCTCGGCTCATCGTGCATGTGCTGGGCCGCCACTCGCACGGTGGTCTCACCGCAGAGCTCAACAGCTTTCTGCAGCGACGTGAACGGCGGGCAGACGAAGACTTCGGCGCCACCCTCCTCCGGTGCGTGCGGCAGATAAGCGTTGAGAAAGTCCTCGGTCTCGGCCGTCGTCTTGTGCATCTTCCAGTTGGCCGCGATCAGCGGCGTGCGTTCAGCGGCCATCGGCTGCGAGCAGCGCCTCTACTCCGGGGAGCTCTTTGCCTTCGAGCAGCTCGAGCGCGGCGCCGCCGCCGGTCGAGAGCCAGTCCACGTCGTCGGCCAGCCCGAACTCGACCATCGCTGCGGCCGAGTCGCCGCCGCCGACGACGCTCTTCGCCTTGGTCGCGGCCACTGCCTCGCCAATCGCCCGCGTCCCGGCCGCGAACGGCTCGAGCTCGAACGCGCCCATCGGGCCGTTCCAAAAGACCGTGCCGGCGCCGGAGATCCGCTTGCCGTAGCGGGCTGCGGTGTTGGTGCCGATGTCGAGCCCCATCCACCCCTCCGGGACGTCGATTCCGTTCAGTTCGCGGCGCTCGGTGGCGGCATCGAACTCCCTGCCGAGCACGAGGTCCTCCGGCAGATGGAGGATGCACTCGCTGGCATCGACCGCTTCGAGCACCTTGCGGGCGTGCTCGACCCCCTCGTCGTCGACCAGCGAGTTGCCCACATCGCGGCCCTCGGCCTTGAAGAAGCTGAAGCACATGGCCCCGCCGACCAGTATCTCTCTGGCCGAGTCGAGGAAGGTGTCGATGACGTCGATCTTATCGGCGACCTTGGCTCCCCCGAGCACGATCACCAGCGGCTGCTCGGGCTCGTTGCGCAGGGCGGTCAACTCGCCCACCTCGCGCTCCAGCAGAAGGCCGGCATAGGCCGGCAGGAGGTGAGCTACCCCTTCCGTGGTCGCGTGCGCCCGGTGGGCCGCGCCAAACGCATCGTTGACGTAGAGGTCGGCCAAGGCGGCGAGCTCGGCGGCGAGCTTCGGGTCGTTCTCGGTCTCGCCCCGCTCGAAGCGGCTGTTCTCGAGCATCAGCAGCTCCCCGGCGCCCAGCTTGCCAGCGGCCTGCTCGACTTCAGGTCCGGTGAGGGCACTTGCCATCTCGACCTCGGTCCCGAGCAGTTCACCCAGCCGTCTTGCGACCGGCGCCACCGAGAGCTCCGGATCGGTGCCCTTGGGCCGGCCGAGATGGGTGACGAGCACGATCGCCGCGTCGCGCTCGCGCAGCAGCTCGATCGTCGGCAGTGACGCCCTGATCCTGGTGTCGTCCGCGATCTCGTCGCCGTCGAGCGGGACGTTGAGGTCGGCGCGCAGCAGCACCCGCTTGCCGCCCACGTCCGCGTCCCGGACGCTGGCCTTGGTGAAGCCGGCCACCGACTGGGTGGAGCTCAACCGCTGACCGCGGCGGGCTGCAGCACCTTCGCGGCCAGCTCGACGCAGCGGTTCGAGTAGCCCCACTCGTTGTCGTACCAGGCGACCGCCTTCACCAGCTTGCCGTCGAGCACCATCGTCTGGCCCGCGTCGAAGATCGAGGAATGGGGATCGCCGACTATGTCGGTGGAGACGATCGGGTCCTCGGTGTAGGAGAGGATCCCCTCGAGCGGCCCGGCGGCGGCGTCGCTGATCGCCGAGTTGACCTCCTCGGCCGTCGTCTCCTTCGAGGCCTGGAACACGAGGTCGACCACCGATCCGGTCGCGACCGGCGCCCGAACCGCGATCCCGTTCAGCTTGCCCTCGAGCTCCGGCATCACCAATCCGATTGCCTTGGCGGCGCCGGTGCTGGTCGGGATCAGGTTGATCGCGGCGGCGCGGGCGCGCCGCAGGTCCTTGTGCGGCATGTCCTGGAGTGACTGATCCGCGGTGTAGGCGTGGATCGTGGTCATCAGGCCATGCTCGATGCCGATCGCCTCGTGCAGGACCTTCGCCATCGGAGCGAGGCAGTTGGTGGTGCAGGAAGCGTTCGAGATGATCTGGTGCTGCTCGGGGTCGTAGTCGTCGTCGAAGTTGACTCCGAGGGCGACCGTGACGTCGGGGTCGGTCGCGGGAGCGGTGATGATCACCTTCTTTGCGCCGGCCTCGAGATGCTTGGCGGCGTCTTCCCGGCCGGTGAAGAGGCCGGTCGACTCGATCACGACCTCGGCGCCGAGCTCTTCCCACGGCAAGGCGGCCGGGTCCTTCTCGGAAAGCACCGTCAGCTGGTCACCGTCGACGCTGATCCCGTCCTTGCTGGCCGCAACCTCGCCGGGAAACCGACCGAGGATCGAGTCGTACTTGAGCAGGTGCGCCAGCGTCTCGGCATCGGTGAGGTCGTTGGCGGCGACGAAGTCGAAGTCCGCGCCAGCCGCATGGGCGGCGCGGAAGAAGTTCCGCCCGATACGGCCGAAGCCGTTGATGCCGACCTTAAGTGCCATGCGGTCCTCCTATTGTCTCAGTCTCAGTCCGTGAACACCGATATCTCGACGTTGTACCCGTCGGGGTCCCGGAGCCTCGCCGCGTAGTTGCCGTTCCCCTGCGCCGGGGGACTGCCGGGCTGTCCGTCGTTCTCGCCGCCATGCTCGAGGCCCGCCTCCCAGGCGGCCTTCACCGCCGGGATGCTCTTGGTCGGAAACGAGACGTGTCCGAACCCGGGACGCGTCTCCCCGCCTCTGTGGATGTAGAAGACGGGCTTCACCATTCCCCACCCAACCGCGTTGTCGTCCTCGAACTGCCGCCTCCAGCCGAGCGGATTGAGCACCGAGTCATAGAAGCGCCCACTGCGCTCGAGATCGGTGACACCTATGGACACGTAGTTCAACATCGGCGCGGAACCCTAGATCATCCCTGCTCCCGAGCACGCCAGGGCTTGCCCGGGTGAGGCGACGCACAGCAGCTCAGGGCTGTCGAGGCTCCCACCGGAAGGCGAGCATCGCAGCGACCAGCCCTGCCACGCCCCAGGCCGCGACGATCGCAAGGTCTCCCAGTTCGAACCCGGCCCCTGTGGTCGCCGGGTCCCACGCCGTGAAGAAGGCCTCGAAGAAGTGGCGGATCGGGAACACGTCGGCGACCTTGAGCACCCCGTCGGGGATCTCGCTGTCGGGGATGAAGATGCCCGACATGAAATAGAGCGGCAGCACCGTCGCGTTGGTCACGGCGGGGGCTGCGTCCTGGGAGGGGATGATCGCGGTCAGGGCAAAGCCGATGCAGGAGAAGGCAAAGGCGCCGACCGCCAGCGTGACCAACACGGCCGGGAGGGTCTCGGTCGGCAGGGATACGTCGTACACGAGCTTGCCGATCAAGGCGACCAGGGCGACCATCAGGACCGAGATCACGAGTCGCGTTCCCCACCCGGCCGGCGACGAATGCCCAAGCCGGCAGCGGGGTGCCGCGCACCCGCTTCAACATTCCGCTCTCGCGATCCTCGGTCAGGTTGATCGCAAGGCTGACCGTAGTCGCCGAGATCACGGCCAGGGCGATGATCGCGGGGACGTAGTACGTCGTCGTCTTGACGCCGCCGCGCTCCTCGATCGTCTCGTTGCCGAAGATCGTCGCGAAGATGAACAGGAAGATCAGCGGCAGCATCACGGTGAAGAAGACCGAGGCCGGGTCCCGCCAGAAGACCTTCTGGTCGTAGCGGAACTGGTGTGCTGCCAGGGCGGCGGCGGTCATTCGGGAGTGACCGACTTGGGAGTCGTGTCCTCGGGAGTGACCTCGGTCAGCTCGAGGTAGACGTCCTCGAGGCTGGGCCTGCGCACCTCGAGCCCGGGGAGCTCCACGCCCCGCTCCGTTGCCCAGGTTGTGAGCTCGCGCAGCGCCGGCACCGGGTCCGGGACGCGCAGGATGACCTCGCTCCCCTCATGCTCCGCGAGCGAGAAGAGATCGTCCGGGAGCTCGCCGGTGCCGAGGCCGTCGGGCAGCCGGAAGCGGATCTCGGTAGGGCGGCCGTCGCGATTGCCGAGGGAGGCGGGCGGGCCCTCGGCAACGATCTCACCGCTGGCGATGATCGCAACCCGGTCGGCAAGGGCCTGCGCCTCGTCCATGTAGTGGGTCGTGAGCAGGACCGTCTTGCCCAGCTCGCGAAGGCTCGCGATCACTTCCCAGGCCTGCCGCCGCGCGGAGGGATCGAAGCCGGTCGTCGGCTCGTCCAGGAAGAGAAGCTCGGGGTCGCCGACCAGGGCCATCGCCACGTCGAGCCGGCGCTGCTGGCCGCCCGAGAGCCTCGCTGTGCGCGCGTCGGCCTTCTGATCGAGGCCGACCAGGGAGATCGTCTCGTCGACGTCGCGCGGCGACGAGTAGTAGCCCGCGTACTGGGAGACGGCCTCGTGCACGGTCAGCTCGGGCGTCAACCGGCACTGCTGCAGGACGATCCCGATCCGCTCGCGCCAGCCGCGGTCGACATGCCGGGGATCGACCCCAAGGACGCTGACCTCGCCGGCATCCCGGTCGCGGTAGCCCTCGAGGACCTCGACCGTGGTGGTCTTGCCGGCGCCGTTGGGTCCGAGCAAGGCGAAGATCTCTCCAGCTTCGACCTCGAGATCGATGCCGCGCACGGCTTCGACGCCGTCGTAGGACTTGCGCAGCCCGCGGGCTCGAATCACCGCCGTCATGCCGCGATTGTCTCGCCTGGCGGCCGCAGGTGAGGCCCGGTCAGCCTGCTTCGAGGTCGCGGTGGGTGATCTGGAGGCTGATGTCCTCGCGGCCGGCGAGCTGGATGGCGATCCGGTCGGCGACGCATAGCGACCGGTGACGACCCCCGGTGCAGCCGATCGCGACGTGAGGTGCTGCTTGCCCTCGGCAACGTAGGCGGGCAGCAGGAACTCGAGCAGCGGCATCAGCCGCCCGTAGAACTCACCCGCCTGGGTTCCTGCCTCGACGTACTCCTTCACCTTGTCGTCGTGGCCGGTCAGCGGCCGCAGCTCATCGACGTAGTGGGGGTTGGGCAGGAACCGGACGTCGAGGGTGAGGTCCGCGTCGCGCGGCGGCCCGTTCTTGAACCCGAAAGTGGTCAGCGTCAGCGCCATGCGGCCATCCGGCCCTCCCCCCTTTCCGATCATGTCGGTGGTGATCCGCCGGCGCAGCTCGCTCCCGGTCAGGCCGGTGGTGTCGATGACCAGGTCGGCCCGCTCGCGCAGCGGTGCCAGCAGTGACCGCTCGGCCCGGATCCCGTCGGTGATCCGGCCATTTCGCGCAAGCGGGTGGCGGCGGCGGGTCTCCTTGTAGCGGTGCAGGAGGGTCTCCTCGTCGGCCTCCAGGAAGAGGACACGCGGGTCGATCCCGCCCCTGGCGAGCTCTTCGAGGACCGCGAGCAGCTCCTCGAAGTAGTCGCCCTCCGCGGACGTCGGAGACGACCGCGGCGCGCTCGACCGCCACTGCCCTCGTGCCGGAAGAGCTCGCCGAGCGACCCGATCATCCGCGGCGGCAGGTTGTCGACGCAGAAGTAGCCCCCGTCCTCGAATGCCGCGATCGCCTCTGACTTACCGGCGCCGGAGTGCCCGGTGATCAAGACCAGCTCGACCGGTGTTCCCGCGCCGTCTTCGCTCACGTCACCCTGTTCAGCTGTCGGTGGATCTCGCGGGCGAGCTTACCCGGCACCCCGGGCACCGCCTCGAGCTCCTCGCGCGTGGCGCCGAGCAGCCGCTCGGGTGACCCGAAGTGCCGCAGCAGCGCACGCTTGCGCGCCGGGCCGACGCCGCGCACGCCGTCGAGCACCGAGCCGCTCATGGCGCGGTCGCGCTGGAGCGGTGGAACTCGATCGCGAACCGGTGCGCCTCGTCGCGAACCCGCTGCAGCAGCCGCAGCGCCTCCGATCCCTCATCGAGGAGCAGCGGCTGCTTGCGGCCCGGGATGAAGATCTCCTCGATCCGCTTCGCCAGGGAGATCACGGCGACGCCGCGGTCGGCGAGCGGCTTCAGGGCTTTCATCCCCGCCGCGAGCTGGCCCTTGCCGCCATCGATCACGATCAGGTCCGGCACCGAGGCGAAGCCCTCGTCGCGCTCGGCGTCGTGCGGGGAGATCTCGACCTGCTCGGTGATCCGCGCCGCCCGCCGGCTCAGAGACTTCCTTCATGGCCGCGACGTCGTCCTGGGCGGTATCCGCGGATCTTGAAACGGCGGTAGTGGGCCTTCTTCGGCGCCCCGCCCTCGAACACGACCATCGAGGCGACGGTGTGGGTCTCGCGCAGGTTCGAGATGTCGAAGCCCTCGATCCGCACCGGCAGCCGCTCCAGCCCCAGCTCCTCCTGCAGCGAACCGAGCGCCTCGGCGCGCCGCTGGCGGCGGTGCTCGCGCCGCAGCTTGTCCTGCGCCAGAGCCAGCCCGGCGTTGCGCTCGGCCAGCTCGCGCAGCCGGCGCAGGTCGCCCCGCTTTGCGGGGCGCACCTCGACCGAGCCGTCGCGGCTGGTCGCGAGCGCCTCGGCGAGCACTTCAGTCCGGTCGCGCAGCTCCGGCCCGACCACGACCAGCGGACGGCACCGCCGGAGTGGCGCCGTAGTACTGGAGCATGAACCCCTCCGCGACCTCGCCGAGGTCCCCGGAGCCGCTCTCGAGATAAAAGCTATGGCGCTCGGCCAGGACACCGTCGCGGACCTGAAACACCTGAGCGTTGGCGTCCCCGTCCTCGACCGCGACACCGATCAGGTCCGCGCTGTCCACCGAGGCACCGGCCACCCGCTGCCTCTCCATCAGGCTCCGGACCGCCCCGAGGCGATCGCGGACGAGTGCTGCGCGCTCGAAGTCCTGGGCCTCCGAGGCGCCCTTCATCTCCTCCTCCAGCTCCGACTCGATCCGGCGGTAGCGGCCTGAGAGGAAGTCGGTGATCGCGTCGATGTTGCGGCGATAGGCCTCGCGGTCGATGTAGTCGACGCAGGGCGCTCCGCACCGCTTGATGTAGTAGTCGAGGCAGGGGATGCCGGAGCGCCGCCCCGGCTCCTTTCCTTCGCAGGTTCGATACTGGAATAGCTTGCCGAGCAAGTCGAGCGTCTCGCGGACGCGCTTCGCGCTCGAGAACGGGCCGAAGTAGAGCCGCCGGGCACGGTGCTTCTCCCGCGTGAAGTAGACCCGCGGGTACTCCTCGTCGAGGGAGATGGCGATGTAGGGGTACGACTTGTCGTCGCGCAGGCGGATGTTGAACCGCGGCCGGTGGCGCTTGACGAAGCTCTGCTCGGCCAGGAGCGCCTCGGCTTCGGTGGCGGTGACCAGAGTCTCGATCGACTCGGTCTGCTCGAGCATCTCGGCGGTCGAGCCCTTGCCGGAGAAGTGCGAGGCCACCCGCTTGCGGATCGAGCTTGCCTTGCCGACGTACAGCGGCGCCCCTTCGCGGTCGCGGAAGATGTAGACGCCCGGGGAGTCGGGCAGGTTCCGCCGCTGCTCCTCGAGGGAGGAGCCGGCCTTCTTCCTCTTCTTCTTTGCCTTCTTGGCGGTCATGACGATGGGCAAAGGGTAGGCTGCCCGTCCCATCGCCCCGCCCAGCCTCGAGACCCTGAGCATCGAAATCGACGGTGAGGTCGGCACGCTTACGCTCAACCGACCCGACGCACTCAACGCGATGAGCCCCGAGATGATCGGCGAGCTCACCGTGGCTGCGGCCTGGCTCGCCGACCGCGCCCCGCTGCGGGCCCTGATCGTGACGGGCTCCGGGCGTGCCTTCTGCTCGGGTGGGGACGTCAACTGGTTCAAGCGAGGCGTGACCGACGAGGAAATCGACCTGCCTTCGGAGGTACGGCGCGGCGCCGAGGTCCTGCACCAGGCGATCGTCGACTTCCGCCGCATCCCCTACCCGATGATCGCGGCCGTCAACGGCCCCGCCGCCGGCGCCGGTTTCTCGCTGGCGCTGTCCTGCGACCTGCGGATCGCCTCGGAGGACGCCTTCTTCGCGATCGCCTACGGGCGCATCGGCGCCTCTCCGGACGGCGGCATGACCTACTTCCTGCCGCGGGTGGTCGGCCCGGCCAAGGCGCTCGAGCTGGCGATGAACGACCCGAATCTCGACGCGACCAGCGCACTGGAAGCGGGCCTGGTGAGCGAAGTCGTGCCTGCCGACCAGCTCATGGACAGGGCGCGTGAAAAGGCGACCAAGCTCGCCGCCAAGGCGCCGCACTACGTGCGCATGGCCAAGCGCCTCCTGCACGAGAGCATCGAGAACTCGCTCACCGACCATCTCCAGCTCGAACGGCACGGGATCGCCGACAGCATGGCTACCGAGGATCTTCGCAACGGCGTCACTGCCTTCTTCGAGGGCCGCGAGCCCGAGTTCAAGGGCGATTAGCCCGCGGCGCGCCGGGGTAGGCCTGACGCGAATAAGGTTCGGCTCCTCTAGATCCGACTCAGACCTCCCTCAAAGCAGACGACGAAAGGACTGAAAGTGAAGAAGGCTGCACTGATCTTTGTCGCCGTCGCGCTTGCCGCGTTCGGGTTTACCGCCTGCGGCGGCGATGACGACGAGGACGACGAGACCACCACGGCCGCCGAGACGACGGCGACCGAAACCACCGGCACCGACACCACGGCGGGCGGCGGAGGCGCTGGTGGCGAGAAGCTGTCCTTCGCCGCTCCGGCCGACGGCAGCTTCGCGTTCACTCCGGATACGGCCAATGCCAAGGCCGGCGCTGCCGAGATCAACTTCGACAACAAGGCCGGGCTCACGCACGACCTCGTGCTCGAGGATGAGGCCGGCACC
Organism: uncultured Solirubrobacterales bacterium; assembly: GCA_963770155.1. GTDB lineage: Bacteria > Actinomycetota > Thermoleophilia > Solirubrobacterales > 70-9 > CAVYOE01. Next base: position 1,009,445 of record CAVYOE010000001.1, read on the forward strand.
GAGGTCGGCAAGACCGAGCAGATCTCGAAGTCGACCGAATCGTTCACGGCGGAGCTGAAGCCGGGGACGTACACCTTCTACTGCTCGGTCCCGGGCCACCGTCCGGGCGGCATGGAGGGCACGCTCACCGTCAAGTAAGACGGCAGGCGCGAACTCGTTGGCGAAGGGCGGCTGCGGCCGCCCTTCGTCGTTCAGGCGCCCTTCCGGGGCCGAGCGCTGCTACTCGGGCAGGGCGCGACCGACCGAGTCCCCGACGAAGCAGGGCTTCTCGTTGCCCTCGACCTCCATCGTGAACCGGGTGACGACCTGCCACCAGCCTCCGCCGACGTCCTCGACCTCGACCACCTCGCCGCTGGCCCGGACCTTGGCGCCGGCCGGAACCGGCGCCGGGAAGCGCACCTTGTTCCAGCCGTAGTTGACGCCGAGCTTGAAGCCGGTCGAGCTGATCAGGTCGCGCCGCAGGCCGTCGATCAACGACAGGGTCAGGTTGCCGTGGGCAACCGTGGTCCCGAACGGGCTCTCCTTCTTGGCCCGCTCGACGTCCACATGGATCCACTGGTCGTCGCCGGAGAGCTCGGCGAACGTGTCGATCATCTCCTGGGTCACCTGGCGCCACTCGGTCGGCCCGACGGTGTCGCCGAGCAGGTCCTTGAGACCCTCGACTCCCTTTACCTCGACAGCAGGCATCCCCGGAAACCTATCGGTCCCCGGGGGCCCCGCTGAAATCTTGCGCTAGCAGGCCTGTGCCGCCGCCGCGGCGGCCTTGGCTGCTTTTTGTGCGGCAGCCTGCGCGGCCTCCGCGTTCGCTGCCGCCTTCTTTGCTCCCTCGGCGGCCTTGTTCGCGGCGTTCTTCGCTTCGGCGGCCAGCATGCTCTTGTTCTCTGCCTCCGCGGCCGCCTTCTTCGCCGCCTCGGCGAGCTTCTTCGCCGCCGCCTTCTTGGAGTCCGAGGCGCCCTTTCCTGCCGCGGCCTTCTTCGCCGCGTCGGCCTTCTTCTTCAGCTCCGCAGCCTTCTTCTGCGCCGCGGCGGCTTCGTTTGCGGCTGCCTCTGCCTTCTTGCCTGCTTCGCCTGCGGCGGTTTTCTTCGCATCGGCATCCTTCTGCGCGAGCTCGGCCTCCTTCTTCGCCGCGGCAGCCTTCTTCTGGGCTTCCTCCGCGGCCGGGCAGGTTCCGCCGGTCTTCGTTGGTACAGGCTGCTTCTGCGCGGTCGGTGGCGTGGTTGTCGTCGCCGGCGGCGCCTTGGTCGTCTCCGCAGTGGTGGCGCTGGACCCGAGGGACCCCTCGCGCTCGTCGTCGTCTCCGCCACATCCGGTCCAGAGCAACCCGGTGGCGATCAGCAGCATCCCCGCAGTGGCAATCCTTTTCCTCATCTCCCTCTCCTTCATAGTCGTGGTCCGCGCGACGAGCGCAGAAGGAATCTTGTCATACGCCCGCGGACGGAGTCGCAGTTCCGTAACGCCCGACGCAGCGAGGGCGTACCTTGTGTGTGATGAAAGCGGGGCGAGGGATCCTCGGGCGCGTGGCGGGAGGTGTGGCCACCGGACTGTGCCTGGCTGCATTTGCGCCGGCCGCGTGGGCGCACGACGAGCTGAAGCCCGACCTTGCGGCAATGCCGGCCGATGACCTATCTGTCGCCTACTCGGGCGGGGTGCGCTCAGAGCTGCGCCTGTCGACCGCGATCGCCAACCGGGGCAGCGGTCCGCTCGAGCTCTATCCGATGAGCGGCGTCGACTGCAACGAAAACAGCGACCCGGCCGACGACCGGCTCGCGTACCAGCGCGTGTTCGAGGACACCAGCGCCGACGGAGTGTTCGATCGGGCCACCGACACCGACTCGCACAGCTATCCCGCCGGGTGCATGACCTACCACCCGCCCCACGACCACTGGCACTTCGAGGACTTCTCCAGGTTCCAGCTTCGAACGCCCACCGGCGACGTGGTCGCTGTCAACGACAAGGTCAGCTTCTGCGTAACCGACACATCGCCGTTCGACTCGACCCTGCCCGGGTCGCCGGATCTGAAGCACTACACCACCTGCACCCCTGACTCGATCGAAGGGATCTCGGTCGGCTGGACCGACGTCTACCAGTCTTTCCTTCCCGGGCAGTTCCTCGGGATCACGGGCCTCTCGGACGGGGACTACTGCGTCGCCGTCAAGGCGGACCCGAGCAACAGGCTGGTCGAGAGCGATGACTCCAACAACGAATCCCTGCGCGGGATCAGCCTTGCTGGCAGCACCGTGGCCGATTCGGCGCGAGGGTGCGTGCCGTCCTCCCCTCCGTTGATCTCGCCCGGTTCGAATCAGGTCCTTCAACCCGGCCGCAGGAAGCACTGCCGGCGGGGCAAGGCGCGTGCGCCCGCGAAGAAGCACAAGCGGAAGTGCAAGCGGCGCAAGCCGCCGGTCCGCGCCTTCTAGGCAGCTAAGGCGCGAATAGCCGCACCTCCAACGAGCACCGGCGCTAGTCAGCCCACCAGTCGCGCTCGCCCTCGACATCTTCGCGCGGATCCTCGCCCAGATTGGGCGCGCCGATGACGATGATCTCGAGACCCTCCGGCCCGGCCTCGTAGCCTCGCCACGTACCGGGCGGGACGCGCACGACGTCCCACTCCTCGAGCTCGACGACCTCGTCGTCGAGCTTCATCCGTCCGCTCCCGCCCACGACCACGTACACCTCCTCCTGCTTCTTGTGCGTGTGGCCGTAGGGAAAGCGGTAACCGGGCGGGATTCGCTGGTAGCCCAGGCCGGATTGCTCGAGCCCAAGAGCCTCGGTCGCCAAGCGGAACTCCAGGTCCGGCGCACCGTCGAAGTTGGATCCGAGGTCCTCCAGGTCCTCCTTCAGGTTCCTGAGCGTGAAGGGCACGGCCGCAATCCTACGGTGACGCGGAGCACCGCCGGTTGCGACGATTCCGTGGGCCAACCGGCTTACTCCACGAGCCGACTCACTCCACGAGCCTCACCTCCAACGGCGGCGAGATCAGGGCACCGGCGCCGTTAAGGAGAGCGAGGATGCGGGCAACGTAGGCGCGGGTCTCGGCATACGGAACGCAGTCGCAAGCGCCGACCGCGCCCGCTCCGGCGTTGTAGGCGGCGAGAGCCAGCGGGACCGACCTGAACTGGCGCAGCAGGTCCGACATCAGGTGGGCCTGCGCGTCGATCGCCGCCTCGGGGTCGAACGGGTTGCGGAGCCCGTAGGAGGCCGCGGTACCGGGCATGAACTGCGCGAGGCCCTGGGCGCCGGCGGGAGAGACCGCATTCGGATTGAAGCCGGACTCGGCCTCGATCTGAGCGGCGAGCAGAGCCGCTGAGACGTTCCAGCGCACAGCCGAGCGGCGCAGCGGCTCCCGATACCGACCCGGGACGAACGAAGGTACCCCGGCCGCGGCATTTGCCTGTGTCAGCCCGTCGGCGCCCCCGGCCGAGTTCCCGGCGCTGGAGCACGGGGCTGGACCGCGCACGTAGCCGAAATGCCAGGGTTCCCAGCTGTAGCGCCGCTGGAAGCCGAACCGGGAAGCGTTTGCGGCGAGCCATCCATAGGCGCTCGCGGGACCGAGGTCGAGCTCGGTGGCGCAGCGGTGCAGCGAGGTCCCCGGGCGGGCGACCCAGGTCGGATCGGGATGGGCCGCAAACAGCGCCGCCTGCTCCGCGTCGGAGCGGAAGCCCGAGCTGACGGTCAGCAGGATGCCTGCGCGCCGCGCCGCCGCGGCCATCTGGTCGAAGGCGAGGCCGACGTCCGGGCGCATCCCCTCCGCCTGGCGATAGACGAGCGGCCCCGAGTAGCCACCGCCGCTCGCCTGCACGGGCAGGCCGGTCCAGCCCGCGGGAGGAGCGGCTTCGGCGGTAGCGCTTGCGATCACCGGCACCGGGCGGGCCGCGGCCACGGACTCGAGCTCGCCCCTGACCCGGACCGTCGCCCGCACGGGCACTGGCTGGGCGCGGCCGGGGAACCTGATCCGGACCCGACCGGCGGCGACGCCATTGCGGGCGGCGACCTCCCGGGCGGCGTCGGCGGCGCGGCGAAGGAACTCGGCCTTGCCCAGGTGGCGCGGATTCGAAAGGCCGTTCGGGAGGCGCGCCGGAGCCGTCAGCCGCGGCAGGTCGTCGCGCATCGACCGGGCCGCGGAGATCGCGGCGAGGTCGGCCGATCGCTGCGCCCGTCCGGCCCCGGTCATCGCGCCGACGATCGTGACCAGCACCAACGCTGCCGTGATCACCGCCGCCGCCGCGCCGAGGACGGCCGGCATCGCCTGGCCGCGATCGGAGCGCATCAGCCCGGCGGCTAGTCGGGCCGCGCGGGATGCGGCAACACCGCCGGGATCGATCCCCGCCAGGGCCCGCCGCGAGGCAACCCTGCCGAGGGGACGCGTTGCGACCCGCGCTCGGGATCCGCGGCGGTGCAGGTCGGCGGCGACGAGGCCCGAGAGCGCCCGGTCGCGCGGCAGCCGGGCGCAGAACAGGCCTCCCGACACCGGCGCCAAGCGGTCGAGCCCGTCCGTCCAGATTTCGGGCGGGACGTGCAGGACCGTGCAGAAGGGCTGCTCGGTGCCGGCCAGACCCCGCAGGCGGGCCAACTCCGGAAGGGGCTCCGGTTCCACCGGAATCGCCAACACACATAAATGCCCGCGTGCGACCGCGCCGTCCCAACCTGCCGCGCGCAGGTCCGCCTCGAGCCGGCGGGCGCCGGAGGACGCGAGCAGGGTCGGGGGCCGCCGCCGGGGTTCGGATTCAAGCGTCGCCAGCACCGCTGCCGCCCCGGGATCTCCGCCCGAGCGAACCGCCGCGACGCCGACGGAAGCCGCGTGAGCGAGGCCATCGCGCACGCCGGGCGCCTGCGTCGCGAGCACGACCGCCCCGCTACGACGTTCCCGGCGCTCGCTCACCTGTCCGGTCGCACGTGCGCGATCGAGGAGATCTCGAGCCGGTCGTCCAGTCCAGGAACGACCGTTGGCGGCCGCAGGCGCACGCCCACCCGGCCCCCGTCGATATCGATCGCGACGCGGTCCTCGGTCCAGTCCGGGAGGGCCGCCCGCGCCGCAGCCGCAGCCGGCTTCCCCGCCGCCGCGGCGAGCGCACCTGCTTCGGCGGCGCCGTCGGCGAGCGTCAACGCGTAGCCCGCTGCCAGGAGCTGAAGACAGACGAGTCCGGCGAGAAGCAGCAGCGGGATGCCCGCGACCAGCTCGATCGCGGCTTGTCCGGTCTGATTCTCAGCCGCCTTCATCCTCACCCCCGAGCGAGCTGGCGGCCGCTGCCTCGACCCGCGGCACCCACGGAACAAGGAACGGAACTCCCACGCGGACCCGGACCGGTGGGCCGGCAGTGACCCGCGCACTCTCGCGAAGCAGGGCCGGCAGGGCCCGCTTCGCAGCCGCAACGCCGTCGTCCCCCACGTGCTCGGCTCGCGCCCCGACGCGCGCAGCGACTCCCGCGGACCAGAGGGCGTGGCCCGCCAGCCCCACCTGCACCGCGACCGCAACGCACAAGAGCAGCAGCGGCAGCACCGCGACCAGCTCCACGGAGGCCTGGCCGCGCCCCGGCTCCCAGACGGAGGATGGAGGAGGCTGCCGCTGCATGGGCCCGACGCTAGGGCTCGTTCCCGTACGCGGGACGCGCGCGGGGTCAGCTCATCCGCACGCCAATGTGATTTCTCTCAGTAGCTCCGCGCTTCGCGGTAGACGAGGACCAGCCCATAGATGGACAGCGCGATCACCGCGATCCAGGCCAACGTGCCGAGACCGGTCTCGAGCATCTCGTCGGCGCCGGCGACCATCAGGGCAAGCCCCCCGATTGCGCCATAGAGGACGGCGCGCCAGCGGTCGCTCAGCGTGTAGATGGAGAGCTGGTTCTCCTGGTGCAGCCGGTAGACGAAGAAGGCAATCGCAACCAGGAAGCCCATGGTCAGCGCCGTGAACACCGTCTCGGTGGCGTTGTCGCCGCCGGGGATTACCGTGATCGCGAGGGCGATCAAAGCGATCACGGCTACGTTTCTCGCAATCTGCGGGAACGGCACGGGTCCGGAGTGTACGAATCGGCCGGTTCTGGTTAGTTTGCCGCGGTTGGCGGGATTGCCTGCCGAGGGGGGAGCGAGGTTATGGAGCAAGCTGCCACAACCGCAAGGGTCACTCAGTCGGGCCGCGCCGAGGCGGCGTTGAGCTTCGCGCGCACAAAGCATGGCGGCCAACGCCGCAAACAGGATGGGCAGCCGTTCATCGAGCACCCGATCGCAGTAGCGCAGCTGCTTGCGGATGAGGGCTTCGGGGAGAGCTTGGTCGCGACCGCCTACATGCACGACCTGCTCGAGAAGACAGACGCAACCTCGGGCGAGATCGCCGAACTCTGTGACGAGGAGATCGCTGCGGCTGTCGAGTCGCTGAGCGAAGACCCCTCGATCGCCGACTATGGCGAGCGCAAGCGAGAGCTGCGCCGCCGAGTGCTGGAGGGCGGTCGCGACGCCGCCCTGGTCTTTGCGGCCGACCGCCTCGCCAACATCAGGGACTGGCGGGGCCTCGACGCCGAACAGCGGGACTCACTCGCCGCGCGTCTCGGAACCGACTTCAAGCAGCGGTTCGAGATCTGGCGCGAAGACCTTGCCGCACTGAGCGAGCTCGACCCCTCTCTGCCCTTCCTGGCAGAGGTGGAAATCGAGCTCCGCCGGCTCCTTATTTCGTAGTCATCACGATCACGCCGAGCGCGATCGCCGAGGCAAATACGGCGAGTCCCGCAAGCATGAGCAGCGTCGCAGCGACGGCGGCAGCGTTGCGATCGTTGCGGCGCATTTCCGCCATCGTCGCCGCTCCATAGATCGAAACCGAGAACGCGAGCGTGACCCCGACCGCCGCGACCAGCGAGTAGATCACGGTCTCGAGCAGCGCCCGGCCCTCGACGATCTCGGCGAGCAGCGGCATCAGCCCGCCGGTGCCGGCGCCCCGGCCTGGTTACGGCGCACCAGCAGGGCCGCGATCGCCATCAGCGCGAGCACCGAGACGATCACCGGCCCAACCGCGCCCTCGCCGAAGATCCTGGTGAAGCCGTAGGTGGCGGCTCCGATCCCAGCGGCGCAGGGCAGGGTCAGCAACCACGCAACGACGATGTTGCCTGCCACCCCCCAGCGCACCGCCGAGATCCGCTTGCCGGCGCCCGCGCCCATGACCCCGCCGCTGATCACCTGGGTGGTCGAAAGGGGGAAGCCGAAGTGCGAGGACGAGAGAATCACGGCTGCGCCGGCGCCCTGTGCCGAGAAACCCTGGGCGGCGTCCATCTTGATGATTCGGGTGCCCATCGTCCGGATGATGCGCCAGCCACCCCCGTAGGTCCCGAGCGCAATTGCCGTTGCCGCCGAAATCACGACCCAAGTCGGGACGCTTGCGTCCTCGCTCAAGGATCCGTTCGCGATCAGGGCAAGGGTGATCACCCCCATCGTCTTCTGTGCGTCGTTGGTGCCGTGGGCGAGCGCCAGCAGTCCGCCGGAGACCACCTGCCCCAATCTGAAGCCGCGGTTGACCGGTCCCGGCCGCTGCCGCCCGATCACCCGATAGGCGACCGTGATCGCGATCGCGGCCGCGGTGAAGGCGACCAGGGGCGCGATCACCGCCGGCAGCAGGACCTTCCCCAGGATCCCCTCCCCGAGTACCGCGCCGGCCCCCGAGGCGGCGAAGGTCGAACCCACAACCCCGCCGATCAGCGCGTGGGAGGAGCTCGACGGCAGGCCGTACCACCAGGTGACCAGGTTCCAGGTGATCGCCCCGATCAGGCCGGCGAAGACGACGGTCGGTGTGATCGCGTCGCCGTCGACCACGTCCTTGGCAACGGTCGCCGCGACCTCGAGCGAGATGAAGGCGCCGACGAAGTTGAGGATGGCGGCAAAGGTGACCGCCATTCGCGGCGACATCGCCCTGGTCGAGATCGAGGTCGCAACGACGTTGGCGGTGTCGTGGAAGCCGTTGGTGAAGTCGAAGGCCAGCGCCGTCGCGACGACGATGACCAGGATCAGGTCAGCCTCCATCCCTAGCTGTTCTTGATCACGATGCCTTCGAGGATGGAGGCCGACGTCTCAGTAGCGTCGATCGCCCGCTCGAGCCTCAGAAATATGTCCCGCCAACGGATGACGACCATCGGGTCGACGCGGTCGGCGAACAGCGACGCGACTGCGTCACGGTAGATCCGGTCGCCGTCGTTTTCGAGCCGGTGGATCTCGATCCAGTAGTGCTCGAGGTCCTTGAAGTCGGACAGGTTGGAGAGCGCCTCATAGAGCTGCTCGCAGGACTTGACCAGCACCTCGGCCAGTGCCATTGCCTGGTCCATCGGGGCTTCGATCCGGTAGAGGCCCATGAAGTCCGCGACCTCCTCGATGTAGTCGACGATGTCGTCGACCTGGGTAGCGAGACGGTGGATGTCCTCGCGGTCGATCGGGGTGACGAAGGTCGTGTTGAGGCGGTGGACGATGTCGTGGGTAAGACGGTCGCCCTCCTGCTCGGCCTTGAGGATGTCGCGCGACAGGCCTTCGGTGTTCTCGGGCCAGCCGTTGATCATGTCGCGCAGCAGCTTGGCCGCGCGCAGCGTGTTCTGGCCCGCCTCCACGAACAGATCGAAGAAGACGCGGTCCTTGGGGACTAGGGAGAACCGGGCCACCGGCGCGGCACGCTACCAATGCGCGCGGGTGATCAGCGACGCGCCGGAATGTTCTCCGCGGTGGTTACGGAATCCGGGTCCGGCTTACGTTCGGCATGCAGTGCCAGCAACTCGCCCTGGAGCGAGCGCCGCTCCCCGTCGGGGCGGCGGCGAGTCCAGGTACCGTCGAGTCCGAGCTCCCAGGAGCCGGTGTTGTCGGCGAAGGCGCAATCGAGCACGTCTGTGAGCTGCCGCTTCTCGTCCGGATGCTCGACCGGCACGAGAAGCTCGACCCGGTTGTAGAGATTTCGTGGCATCAGGTCTGGCGAGCCGATGAACACGCGCTCTTCCCCCGCGTACTCGAAGCTGAAGATCCGCGAGTGCTCGAGAAAGCGCCCGAGGATCGACTGCACCCTGACGTTCTCGGAGACGCCGGGTACGCCGGGCCGAAGCGCGCAGATCCCGCGGATGTTGAGGTCGATCTCGACCCCGGCCTGGGAGGCCTGGTAGAGCGCCTGGATCGACGGCGCGTCGAGCAGCGCGTTCATCTTCATCCGGATCCTGGAGGGCTGCTCCGGAGAATGGGCTTCGATCGCCCGCTCGATCTCGGCGAGGATCCCCTCCTTCAGGTTGAACGGCGCCACCAGGACCTTGCGGTATCCGTGCGGGCGCGCGTAGCCGGTCAGGTAGTTGAACATCTCGGCGATGTCCGAGCCGATCTCCGGGTCGGCCGTGAACACCCCGAGGTCGGTGTACATCCGCGCCGTCTTCGGGTTGTAGTTGCCGGTGCCGATGTGGACGTAGTGACGGACCCCGTCGGACTCGCGGCGAGCCACCAGGATGCACTTGACGTGGGTCTTCAGCCCCGGAATCCCGTAGACGACGTGGACGCCGGCCTCTTCGAGGTCCTTGGCCCAGCGGATGTTGGCGCTCTCGTCGAACCGCGCCTTCAGCTCGACCAGGCAGACGGCCTGCTTGCCTCTTTCCGTCGCGTTGATCAACCCGGGGACGAGCGGCGAGTCGGCGCTGGTCCTGTAGACGGTCTGCTTGATTGCGAGCACGTCGGGGTCCTCAACCGCCTGTTGCACGAAGCGCTCGACCGAGGTGGCGAACGAGTCATAGGGGTGGTGGACGAGGATGTCCCCTTCGCGCATGGCCGCGAACACGTCGACCTCGTCCTCGGCCTGCCTCGCCTGCAGCCGCGGGTGGGTGACGCCGGACCAGGTCGGGAAGTGGAGGTTGCTGAAGCCGGGGACCTCGGCCACGTCGAACAGGTCGTCGAGGCCGAGTGGGCCCTCCACCTCATAGACCTGGCGCGGCTCAACCTTGAGCGCGCCGACGAGCTGGTCGCGGAGCCGCGGCGACATCCCGTGCTCGATCTCGAGACGGACCACCTCCCCGAAGCGGCGGCGCCTGACCTCTTCCTCGACAGCCTGCAGCAGGTCGTCCGCCTCGTCGGAGACGTCGTAGTCGGTGTCACGCGTGACGCGAAAGAGGGCGTGGTCGACGATCTCCATCCCCGGGAAGAGCTGGCCGAGGTTTGCGGCAATGACCTGCTCGAGCGGCACGAACGTCGTCTGGTCCTCGAGCGGAAGGAAGCGCCGGAGCAGTTCCTTCGGCACCTTGACCCGGGCAAAGACCTCCTCCCCCTTCTCGGGATTGCGCAGCACGACCGCGAGGCTGAGCGAGAGATTCGAGATATACGGGAACGGCCTGCCGCGCCCGATCACGAGCGGAGTCAAGGCCGCGAAGATCCGGTCGGAGAAGAGCTTGTCGAGCTGCTCGCGCTCGTCGGCGCTCGCCGCGTCGACGTTGAGGACCCGGATCCCGTGCTCGGCCAGGACCGGGACGATGCGCTCGGAGAAGGAATGCCCGAGGCGCTTGCGCATCTCGAGGGTGCGTTCGCGGATCTGGTCGATCACTTCGCTTGCGGACAGCCCGTCGGCTCCTCGCGCGTCCACCTTGCCCTCGACCTGGTCGTGCAGGCCGGCAACCCTGACCATGAAGAACTCGTCGAGGTTGTCCTCGTAGATGGCGCAGTACTTGACTCGCTCGAGCAGAGGGACTCCCTCGTCCTCGGCGAGTTGCAGGACCCGGTCGTTGAAGTCGAGCCACGAGAGCTCCCGGTTGAAGTAGAGAGAGCTGTCCTCGAGGTCCGGAGCTCCCCCCAAGGCAGCGTCGATCGCCTGTCGTGGCTCGGCGTCTGAGGCCGTCTCAGGGACGGCTGGCCTGGTGCTCGTGTCGTGGATCGGCTTGGCCATCGGTGCTCTCGGCTGCCTGATCCATGCTAGCGGCGGTACCGCGGCGCGCTGCACCTTCGCGCGCGGCCCGGTCCGCCGCCTCGCGCGCGGCCACGGCACGCTCGGTCGCCAGGTCAGCTTCGCGGCGGAGCCGCGCCTCTTCGGCCAGGCTCTCGACGGCGCGGCCGAGCCGCAGCCAGGTGCCCTGTTTCCGCTGCGCCTCCCAGAAGCGGAGGAAACGGTCGAAGAGGATCCTGCGCCGTGCCTCCAGATAGACGGCAAGTACCTCGAGGCCCCGATAGGCGGTCCGGTGAGGAGCCTCGGCGGCAATCCGCGGGTCGAGGTCAGGAGCCTGGCCCGCCCTTGAAACGGCGTCGCTGGCGTCGGCGGAGCGCATTCGCTCGATCTGGGCCTGCACCCGCGGCAGCATCACGTCGCAGTCGTGGATCTCGCCGAGCACGTCCTGGAGGTCCCGGGCGCGCCGCCTCGCAACCTCAGCGGGGCGGCCGAAGCAGAACCCGGTCACCTCGAGCACATACCTGAGGCGCTTGGCGGCGATCCTCATGTCGTGCTGGGCTTTCCGGGCGGTTGGCTTTCGCGTCGCCTTGGGCGCGAGCGAGAGCATCTCGTCGAGACGCACCGAGACGATTCGCGCGCCGTTCTCGTCCAGCCTGGCTCCTGGATCGAGGTGCCTGACCGCCCGTGCTCTCACTGGTCTGCCCCGCTCTGCATCCGGCCCCGCGCCCCATCGGCAAGCAGGACGAGGTGGTCACGCAGATCGTTGACGCGATCGACGGTCACCTGTGGAGCGAGCTCGTCGTTGGCGCTGGCCTGTTCGGCGCGGAGCTCGGACATCAACGCGCTGAGACCGCGTTGGTCGGGGCGGCTCACCTGCCGGCCGAACTCGGTCAGCTCCTCGATCGCAACGTCCCGATCGCGCCGCTCGCCGAGCGCGTCGGCGAGCTGCTTCACGCGTTTCAGCGTCCGCCGGTAGTGCTTCTCCGGGAAGCAGGGCTCGAAGACTTCCAGCGCGGCTCGCAGTCGCCGGGTGGCGACCCGCATGTCGTGCAGGTTCTCGATCTCCGATAGGTCGAGCACGTTCGCGGAATGCTCGGCCAACTCATCCGCCCGCATGCTGATCGTCTTTGCTGCCGCGGCGGCGTACGTGTCGCCGGCGTCCAGGTCGATCGGGCGTGCTCTCGCCATTCGCGGCGAAGGCTAACGCGCGCCGTCAATCATCTCCAGGATGACGCCCTCTCGCAGGCCGCCTTTGCCGATCTGCAGGGGCTGGCCGAGCAGCTGGGAGAACTTTTCGAGCAAGAGGACGCCGGTCGGCAGGATCTTGACGCGGCGGGCGTCGAGCTCGAAACGGCGAGCAACGTCATCGATCTTGTCGCTGGAGAGAACCCGGACCGCGCGCTCGAGCGTCTCGTACTCGAGCACCGCCCCGACCAGAGTCCGGAGCGAGGTCGCGCTGCCCCCCACGGCAACCGCCTGTTCGGGCTGCGGCAGCTCGGTGTCCTTGAAGAAATCGTCGATGTGCTCTCGTACAGAGCGGATCTCGGAGGCGGACGGCGGATCGCTCTTCAGGTGGTCCTCGGCGAGGCTGCCTGACCCGATCTTGAACGAGCTCACTTTGAGCTTGTCTTTGCCGAGCTTTCCGACAACCACCTCGCTCGAGCCGCCGCCGACGTCGACGACCGCGATCTTCCCCTCCACCGGGTGCCCGAGCGCCTTGGTAGCGCCGAGAAAGGCCAGTCTCCCCTCCTCCTCCTCGGTGAGCACGGCGACCTCCACGTCGGCCTCGCCGGAGATCTCCTTCACGATCGACTTCCGGTTGCTCGCCTCCCGGATCGCAGCGGTCGCAACCGGGCGGATCTCCTCGGCACCGAGCTCCTCTGCGAGGCGGACCTGTGTCGCGACGACCTCGGCCACTTCGGCGATCTTCTCGTCGGAGATCTTGCCCTTTTTGTTCGCGGCTTTCCCGATCCGCGTGTAGGCGCGCTGCTCCATCACCGTCTTCAGCTGGCCGTCCCTCGGCTCCGCCACCAGCAGGCGGGTGGTATTCGATCCGATATCGATGGCGGCGGCCAGCACCGCCGGGGATCCTACGCGGGGGGTGGGACCGGCTCGGGGTGCGAAGCGTCCTCGAACTCCTGAAAGAGCCCGGTCACTACGAAAGCCACCTGCTCACCGATGTCGACGGCGTTGTCGCCGACCCGCTCGATCGCACGCGCGACCAGCATCATCGTCATTGCCCATTCGCGTGTGTCCTTGTCATCGCCGACCTCGACAGCGATCGCAAAGCACTCCCGGTTGAGGTCGTCGATCAGGTCGTCCTGCCGGACCAGGTCGCGCGCGAGGTCGATGTCCTTGCCGAGGAATGCCTTCTTTGCCTGGGAGGACATCGAGCGGGCCTGCTTGCCCATCTTCACGATCCGATCGACCATCTCCTTGCGCTGTGGGGCGTCGTAGCCGGTCAGGGGGATCACCTTGGCCACGTTCACGCACTGGTCACCCATGCGCTCGATGCTGTGCATTACGTGCAGGAGAGCGGCGATCAGACGGAGGTCCGTCGCAACGGGAGCCTGGGTCGCGAGCAGCGTCAGGATTTCCTGGTGGACCTCCAGGTAGCGCCCGTCGATCCGGTCGTCGTCAGCGACGATGTGCTCCGAAAGCTCGACGTCCTGGTGTTCGACCGCCTCCAGAGTCCGGTCGATGGCAGCCGCGACGAGATCCAGGCCGTCCAGCGCCCTCTGCTCGAGGCTCTCGAGCTCCGCCTGGTAGTGGAGCCTGGTCGATTCGGCCATCATTACCCTCTAGCCCACCTTCCCGGTGACGTAATCCTCTGTCCGCTGGTCAGCCGGGTTGGTGAAGATCTTGTCGGTGACGTCGTACTCCACCAGCTGGCCCCAGCGCTGATCCTCGGCGGCTGAGAGCTCAACGATCAGGAATGCCGTTCGGTCCGAAACCCGTGCTGCTTGCTGCATGTTGTGGGTGACGATCACGATCGAGTACTGCTCCTTCAGGTCCATCATCAAGTCCTCGATCCGGCCGGTCGAGATCGGGTCGAGCGCAGAACATGGCTCGTCCATGAGGATCACGTCGGGGTCGACGGCGATGCAGCGCGCAATGCAGAGACGCTGCTGCTGGCCGCCCGACATCCCATAGGCGTTGGACTCGAGTCGGTCCTTGACCTCGTCCCAGAGGGCGGCCGAAGTCAGTGCTTGCTCCACCCGTTCCTCGACGTTCTCGAACCCCAGGACCCTCGGTCCAAAGGCGACGTTGTCGTAGATCGACTTGGGGAAGGGATTCGGCTTCTGGAAGACCATGCCGATCCGCTTGCGGACCTCGACCGGGTCAACCTGCGGCGCGTACATGTCGTGGCCGTGGTAGAGGCACTGCCCCTCTACCGTGGCGGTCGGGATCAGGTCGTTCATCCGGTTGAGGCTGCGAATCAGGGTGCTTTTGCCGCAGCCGGACGGGCCGATCAGCGCCGTGATCTCGTTGCGGCGGATGTCCATGCTGATGTCCTTGACTGCCGGCCGGCCGTCGTATGAGACGGTCAGGCCGCGTAGCTCGAACACCTTTTCCGCGTTTTCTTGGCGCAGTCCGGGATGTGCCTCCGCGACCGCCGAGATGTCCACGGCAGGACGCCGGCCTGGAGTTCCGGGACTGCCCACTGCCCTTCTCGCTTCCTCAGCCACTTCTTCCAACACTATCTGCCACCACTTTCGTCGAGGTTTGCGTGCTCACCATTGCTGCTCGTATCTGTTGCGGAGCCAGATCGCAAAAGAGTTCATCGCCAGAAGCACGATCAGCATCACGACCACACCCGCAGCGGCCAATGTCTTGAACTCGTCCTTGGCTTCCGTCGCATAGCCGAAGACCTGCACCGGCATCGCCGAGTAGCCCCCATCGAAGAAGTGCGGAGTATCGGCGGTGACGAAGCCGGCGGCCCCGACGAGGAGCAGAGGCGCTGCCTCACCCAGCGCACGCGAGACCGCGAGGATGACGCCGGTCGCGATTCCCGGGACTGACGCAGGCAAGACCTGCTTCTGAATCGTCTGCCACTTGGTCGCCCCGAGCGCCATCGAGCCCTCTCGGATCGACGGCGGCACTGCTCGGATCGCTTCGCGCGAGGCAATGATCACCGTCGGCAGCACCAGTAGGGCGAGAGTGAGTGAGCCCGCCACCACGACCTGACCAAGGCCCAGGGTGCCTCGAACGAAATAGGCCAAGCCCAGGATTCCGTAGATGATCGCGGGGACCGCGGCGAGGTTCTGGATGTTGAGCTCGATCACGCGGTTCCACCAGCGGGTCCCATCCGCGTACTCCTCCAGGTAGATCGCCGTTCCGATTCCGAGCGGAACGATCAGGACGATCACGCCGACGATCAGGCAGATGCTGCCGACGATTGCCGGCCTGAAGCCGGCGTCCTCGGGAGTGATCCTCGATGGGCCCTCGGTGAAAAGCTCCGGGCCAAATGCCGGTGCTCCCTTGATCACCGACTGGAGAACGACTCCCGCCAGGCCGGCGAGTGCGACGGCGACGGCAAACAGCAGCAGGGCGTAGAACAGGTCGCCCTGCCAGTCTCGCCGCTCGCGCCCAAGCGAAGTGGAGACCGCTGCATGGGCTCCGGCGGTCGCGAGTCGCGTCCGCTCGGCCATGGGCCCCTGGTCCGGCCTCGCCATTACTCGTAGACCTCGCGGAAGCGTCGGACCAGTCGGATGGCAACGAAATTCATCAGGAGCGTGATCACGAACAGGAGCGCGCCGACAGCGAAGAGGGTATTGTAGGCCGTGGTGCCGGTGGCGGCGTCACCGGTAGCGGTAGTCGCGATGAACGCAGTCATCGTCTGCGCCGACTGGAACGGGTCAAGCGTCAGATTCGGCGTCTTGCCCACGGCCAGCAGGACGACCATGGTCTCGCCGACAGCACGCGAGATCGCCAGCACGATCGACGCGACGATGCCCGAGATCGCCGCCGGGAACACCACCCGCGTCGTCACCTTCATCTTCGTCGCGCCCAGGCCGTAGGCCCCCTCGCGAAGCCCGCTGGGGACCGCGCGCATAGCGTCGTCGGAGATGGACGCGATGATCGGCAGCACCAACAGCGCGATGCCCAGGCTCCCGGCGAGGATCAGAAACGGTGGGGTTTTGACGGCGTCCGGAAACAGGTCCTGGATCGTCGGGCTGAGGAAGGTGAGTGCAAAGAGCCCGAGGGCTACCGTCGGGACGCCGGCGAGTACCTCGATCACCGGTTTCAACACCCGGCGCACCCTTGGCGTGGCGTACTCGCTCAAGTAGACAGCGGCACCGAGCCCTAGCGGCACCGCGAACAGCATCGCCCAAAGGGTGACAACGAACGTCCCTGCAACAACCCGCAACGCGCCGAAGCTGGGATCGGCCTGCAGTGGCGCCCAATCCCCTGTCGAGAGGAAGTCGCCGATCGAGACCTCGCCGAAGAAGTCGGCCGTCGGCGAAACCAACGAGAGCACGATTCCTGTGGTCGTCAGGACCGAGACAACCGTGCAGAGCCCCAGCAGGGCGAAGATGATCTTCTCACCGCGACGAGGACTCGCGGCCGCCAGGGGGTGGGGAGTCCCACCCATCCCGGCGGCCGCGATTGTGTCCCGTGCTTCCACGGTTCGTCCTCGTCCGGCGTCCTAGTAGCCGCCGCTCCCGCCGCCGGCCGGGCTGCTGCCCGCCGCGCCGGACGAGCTGCCACCCGTGGCCGCACCGGCTTCGGTGTCGGTTCCGCCGCCGGCATCGGTGGTGGCCTCACCCTCGCCGCCGGTGGTCCCACCCGTGCTGCCGCCGGTCAGGCTGTCGAGTGTCGCCTGCGACTTCTTCAGCTGCGCATCGGTCAGTGGAATGAATCCAACCTCCTCGGCAACCGTGTTGATGTTGTCGAGGTAGAACTGGATGAACTCGTCAATCGTCTCGTTCTCCAGTGCCTTGTCGGACGGATAGACGAACAGTGGACGGCTCAGCGGGACATAGCTGCCGTCCTGGGCCGTCTCCACCGACGGGGCAACGCAACCCTCGCCGTTGTCGACCTCGAGAGCCTTGACGGTCCCTTCGTTCTCGACGAAGAACGAGTAACCGAAGTAGCCCATTCCACCCTCTGCACCGGAGACACCGGTCACGGTTGCGTTGTCGTCCTCACCGACGTCGTTGTAGTCAGTGCGCTGGGCGCCCTCCTCACCGTTGATCGCTTCGGTGAAGTAGTCGAACGTGCCCGAATCGGTACCCGGGCCGTAGAGCGCGAGCTCGGCGTCGAACGAAGGCTCGAGGCCCTGGATCTCGCTCCAGCTCTTCAACTTGGACTTCGGTTCCCAGACCTGCTTCAGCTGGTCGGTGGTGATGCAGGTCACCGGATTCTCAGGACTGACGACCACGGTGAGGGCGTCGTTGGCGATCTGAATCGCCTTGAAGCCGATGCCCCCTTGTTCGCAGACCTTCTCCTCGTCCGGCTCGATCTCTCGCGAAGCATCAGAGATGTCTGTTTCGCCGGCGCAGAACTTCTCGAAGCCGCCACCCGTGCCGGACGTACCGACGGTGATGTCGACATCGGAATTCTCCTCGTTGAACTTCTCGGCGATTGCCTGCGTCAGCGGCGCGACAGTGCTCGAACCGTCGACTCGAATCGTTGCGGACGCGTCGCCGCCCCCGCCGCCGTCATCGTCGTCGTCACCGCAAGCGGCGACACCGAGCACGACAGCAGCGGACGCAGCCAAGATGAGCCACCACTTGCGTTGCATTCGAAAACTCCTTTGGTCGGTTGCGCCTCGGAGCGTCTCAGCGCACGGCCGCGAGTTTGTTACGCGGGTGTGGCCGCGTTGTAAAAAGGATGTGAACGGCTATCCGTCGGGCGAGAACCGGTACCCGACGCCGGGGTGGGTGTAGATGAACGAGCGTCCCGGTAGCACCTGCGCCAGCTTCGCCCGCAGCCGCCCCACGTAGACGTCCACCGAGCGGTCGCTGCGCTGGTACGGCCGCTTCCAGATCCGGGCGCAGAGCTCCTCGCGAGTCATCACCCGCTCGGGATTCTGGGCCAGCTCGGCAAGCAGCTCGAGCTCGCGCACCGTGAGCGTCAGCGGGCGACCGTCGACGAGTGCCGCATGGTCAGCCGGGCGAACTTCGAGTCGGAGCTCGGTAGCGCTCACACCAGGAGATTTATGCCCCTGGCGCTTTCTCCGCGTTACTTCCGGGTGAAGTTCCCGTGAACGAGTTGTGAATCGCTCTGCGCAGCTTCGCCATCAGCGACGGCCTTGGGTACATCGGCGTCCGCGCCACCGGCCGGCTCCGGATCGAACCGGTAGCCGATCCCGAAGTGAGTGTGGATGTACGTCCAGCCGCCTGAGAACCGCTTCAGCTTTTGCCGGAGCTTGCGGACGAAGACGTCGACCGAGCGGTCGCCGTGGGCCATCGCATAACCCCAGACCTTCTGGTAGATCTCCTCGCGCTCGATCACCTGCCCGTGGCCCTCGGCGAGCAATTGCAGGAGCTCGAACTCGCGCCGGGTCAATCCCACGCTGCGTCCGCTGACAAAGGCCTGGAACTGGTCGCCGCGGACCTCGAGCTCGCCCGAGACGACGGGTCCAGTCTCGACTCTGGCCGTGGCACGCCGGCGGCGCCGCACCACGGCCTCGACGCGCGCCATCACCTCTTCGGGGTGGCAGGGCTTTGCGATCCAGTCGTCGGCCCCCAGCCGCAGGCCGCGGACGCGCTGCGCCACCGTCGACCGTCCGGTACAGACGATCACCCCCAACCCGGGTATCGACGAGCAGACCTCCTCGAGGTAGGACCACCCGTCGCTCCCGAGGATCGAGATATCGAGTACCAGGGCGTTCAGCTTCATCGCCAGCAGTTCCTCGGCCGGAATCTGCGTGGGCCGGGTCTGGAACTCCCAGCCGCCGCTCTCCAGCCGTCGCTCGAGAACGGTGATGAAGGCGGAGTCGTCGTCGATCACCGCCAAGCGGACTGTCCCGGTGTTCGTGCTCACCGCTGTCCGATTGTAGGTCGGTTCACGGACCAGACCCTCACTCGCAAACGTTGTTAACAGGTCTTTCACCTGCGCATAGCGGGGTTTTTACCCCGGTCCCGACATTTCTCTGGATCTTCACACGCTTGCGGGTGCAGGCCGCGATCCTGTCCCCACTAACGAGATTCCTCTCTCGTCTAGCGCGCGCGGCCCTTTCCCTGCCCCGGGTCGCGCGCTTTTTTTTGCGATCAGAAGGTTGCCTCTCGCACCCCGGTCGCGATCAGGGCCAGGACGAAGAGCCCGGCGAGCACGCGGTAGACGACGAAGGCGTCATAGCTGCGCCGCCGTACGAAAGCGAGCATCCAGGCTATCGCGGCGTAGCTCGAGATCGCCGAGGCGATCATGCCGACGATCATCGGGCCGGCGACGTCGTCGGGAAGCCCCTCGCGGATGGCTTCGACCGTCTTCAGGGCGGTCGCGCCCGCGACCGCCGGGACCAGTAGTAGGAAGGCGAAGCGGGCGGCGCTGTCGCGGTCGAGCCCCAGCGCGCGGGCGGCCGAGATCGTCACCCCGGACCGGGAGACACCAGGCGCAAGCGCGAGTGCCTGCGCCATCCCCATATATAGGCCCTGGCGCACGTTGACCGTTTCGAGCGCGCGCCGCTGCGGCAGGCGGTCAGCGAGCGCCAGGACCAGGCCGAAGACGATCAGCAGGATCGCGATCATCCACGGCTCTCCCAGGTTGTCGTCGATCCAGTCCTCCCCCAGGCCGCCGACGATCACCGCCGGGATCGTGCCGGCCACCACCGCCCAGCCGAGGCGCTCGTCGGATGTCTCGATCACGCGCGTCCGCAGGGTCCGCAGCACGCCGGTGCTCATCGCTAGCAGCTCTGCCCGGAAGTAGGTGATCACTGCGACCAGGGTGCCGGCGTGCAGGGCGACATCGAAGGTCTTGTTGAACTCCTCGTTGTCCCGCAGGAAGGTGTAGTCCTGGAGCCAGGGGACGAGGATCAGGTGCCCCGACGATGAGATCGGCAGGAACTCGGTCAGCCCCTGGACGATCCCGAGCAGCAACGCTTCGAGCTCGGACATAGGAGCGGCACTCTAGAGGCGCCTCGGTGTGCGTTACCCTGCTGCCCGATGCGCTTCGCAAACGCACTCGCACTCGCCCTGGTCGCCCTGCTCGTGTTGGCGCCGGCCGCATTGGGCGCCGACGGCGAAGGGCTCTACGGGCGCACCGACGACAAGGTGATCACCTTCTTCTGCTTCGGGGTGATGGCTTTCTTCACAATCCTGGTCACGGTGCTGTCCCTGCTCCAGATGAGGGGCGATGCGCGCAAGGAACGCCGCCGCAGCGACCTCGACCGCCTCTCGTAACCCGTTGAGATCACGACCTCGCGCGTCCCGTTGACGGACGAGGGATACGAAACCTTCGATCCGGCCCGCCCATCCCGGCCGGCGTCGGCCGAGCCCTCGGCATCATTCGATCCGGAGGCGGACTACACCTCGGAACCGGGCGAAACGGAGGCGGCCCCGCCGCCGCTCGACAGCGATCGCTGGGAGGAGGGCGCGCGGCCGTTCGAGCCCGGGCCGCCTGAACCGGCCGAGCGAGTCCGGGCCGCCCCCGTCCGCGCCGTCCGCCCGAAGCGTCGCGGCGCCCACGAGCGACAGGAGCCGGCGGCGGATCCCGCCCTGCCTCCCCCGCCACCGGCGCCAGCACCGCTGCCTCCCCCGCCGCCGGACCGGCGCTCGCAGCTCGGCCGCGGCCAGAAGCAGCCGCGGGGCCCTCGCCGCCGCGGTCCTCTGGCCGCCACCATCAAGGTCGCCTTTGCCGTGGTACTCGCAACCGGCGCCGCCGGTGCGGTGGGTACCGCCCTGGGGCTGCCGCTGCCGGGTGAGTCCGGCGAAGTCGGTGTCGATGCAGGCACGGCACCGGGCATCGAGCCCGGGGTCGGAACGTCGGCTGTCCTCTCTGACGGCCCCTACCACCCGATCAAGGTGCGGCTGGTCAACTACGGCGAGTTCGCCGCCAAGTTCGGCGGCGGCCGCAGCCACGAAGGGCAGGACATGTTCGCCGGCGTGGGCACGCCGCTGGTCGCGGTCCGGGCCGGAAAGGTCGTCGACACCAGCATCGACCACGGCAAGTACGCCGGCGGCCGGGGCAACTACATCTACATCTACAGCCCGCAGGACGACCGCAGCTACGGCTATTTCCACATGAGAAGCCCGCCGGCCCTGCGCATCGGGGACAAGGTCGCCGCCGGTCAGGAGGTCGGTCGCCTCGGGTGCACCGGCTCCTGCGACGGGCCTCATCTCCACTTCGAGGTCCGGATCGGCAAGGCGAGCTTCGGCGGCGACACCAAGCCGATCAATCCGCTGCCTCTGCTGAAGCGCTGGCCCGCGGTTCCGGGCTCGACCCGCGGCGACGGCCTTCCCCAGTCCCCGCCGTACAAGGAACCGGGCCAGGCCCCCGTGCAGAGCGCGGCAGCCAAGCAGCCAAAGGAGCGCAGACCGTGACCCGCACCAGCTACGAGCGGCACGGGGCCGCAGCGGTGCTGACGATCACCCGCCCCGAGCGCCGCAATGCGGTTGACATCGAGACGGCCGACGAGCTGCTCGCCGGGTACCGGCGCTTCGAGGCGGATGACGATGCTCGCGCCCTCGTGCTCACCGGCGAGGGCCCGGAGGCGTTCTGCGCCGGTGCCGACCTGAAGGCGATGGCGGAGGTCGAGCTCGACTCGGACGAGGCGCGCGAGCGCCTTGCCGAGCGGACCGAGGGGCCGATGGGATTCACCCGGATCAGCCCGACGAAGCCGGCGATCGCGGCGATCTCCGGCTGGTGCCTTGCCGGAGGGCTCGAGCTGGCGCTCTGGTGCGACCTGCGGATCGCGACCGAATCGGCCCGCTTCGGCTGCTTCGACCGTCGCTGGGGGGTGCCCCTCATAGACGGAGGCACCGTGCGGCTGCCGCGGATCATCGGCCAGGGACGAGCGCTGGAGATGATCCTCACCGGGCGCGAGGTCTCGGCCGCCGAGGCGCACGGCTGGGGCCTCGTCAACGAGCTCGTCGAAGACGGCAGGCACCTCGAGCGCGCGCTCGAGATCGCCGAGGGGCTGGCCCGCTTTCCGCAGGAAACATTGCTCTCCGACCGGCGCTCGACGATCGACCAGCACGGGCTCACCGTGGACCAGGCGCTTGCACACGAGGCCGACCTCGGCATGCAGACGATCGAGGTCGCGATCAAGGGCGCGGCCCGCTTCGCCGGCGGCGAGGGTCGCCACGGCGAGGGCTCTGGGGTCTGACCACCCGCGGTCCGATGCCGGAGTAGCCTGTGCTTGGGAGAGCGAGCATGGGTGCGTGGAACAGGGCGAGCTGGACCGGCCTCAGTTTGTGGCTACTGGCCGCGATCGTCATCGTGCTGGCCGCTCCCACGGCAGCGGGCGCGGCAATCGTGGTCAACGACGCCGGCGACAGCGGCGACGCGAACAACGAAGACGAGATCTGCTCGACCGGGACGGTCTGCACCCTGCGGGCCGCGATTGAGACCGCGAACGACGGCGGGCTTCCGGGGTCGGACACGATCACCTTCAACCTGCCTGTCGGAAGCGGCGAGATCGCGCTCGGCTCGCCACTCGCGATCCAGAACCAGGATCTGCAGATCGTCGGCCCGGGCTCGGCGCAGCTCACCGTCAACGGGATGGGAGCAGACATCGTCTTCAGCACCTTGGGGGCCGGGAACATCATCGGCATTGCCGGTCTCACGATCACGGGAGGCGACAACGCGACCACCGGTCAAGCCAGCGGGGTCAACAACCTCAATGCGACGGTGACGCTCACCGGGGTCAATGTGACGGGCAACAAGTCGAACACGACCAGCACCCTCATAGGGACGCGCGGTGGGGGCATCTCGAACCAGGGCACGCTACGGCTGATCAGCAGCACCGTCCACGACAACGATGCCGAGAACAAGCAGGTCTCGAACAACTTGGGTCTCTCCTCCGTCGGAGGGGGCATCTACAACGAGGGCCAGCTGTTTCTTACCGGGAGCACAGTCAGCGACAACACCGCCGCCGCCGAGACCCTGGCCGGATCCACCGGCACGCACGTGGCCGACGCAAGGGGAGGTGGCATCTACAACGAGACCGGATCGATCAGCATCGACCGCAGCACGATCAGCGGCAACACCGCCTCTGCGACGACTGCCGCGGGGGGTGCCGCCCAGGCTACCCACGGAGGCGGGGTGTTCAGCTTCAACACGAGCGCCTCCTACGCCCTGCTGCAGAGCAGCACCATGACCGCAAACACGGTGCAGACAGCCGGCCCCGGCGGCCACGTCCGTACCGGCGCCAACTGGGGATTCGGCAACTCAACCCTCAACACCTCGGTCAAGAACACCTTGATCTCACTCGGCTTCGGAGCGACCAACTGCGCACTGCCATTCGTCACCTCTTCAGGACACAACCTCGAGGGGGCTACCAATACCTGCGGCTTCGACGACGCGGTCACTGACCAGGTCGGAGTGGCGGACACGGGACTGAATCCGCTCCTTGCCGAGAATCTCGGTCCGACCAAGACCCACGCGCTCATATCCGGCAGTCCGGCAATCGACCGCGGCATCGCGACCCTGCCCGACGAGACCACCGACCAACGCGGCTTCAGTCGGCCCAGCGATTTTCTTGACGTCCCCAACTTGCTCGGCAGCGACGGCACCGACATTGGCGCCTTCGAGCTCCAGGCTCCGGTTCCGGCTGTCCCGCCTCCGCCCCCCGCGGGCGCCGGCAAGGGCTTCAATCTCGCTGCAGCATTGAAAAAGTGCCGCAAGAAGAAGAGCAAGAGGGCCCGAAAGAAGTGCATTAAGCGCGCCCGCCGGCGCGCCTGATCACCGTGGCCACCGGCGACCGTCGACGCCGGCGGGGTGACCCGGTCAAGGAGCTATTGCTTCTTATTCCTCTTCTTGGAAGTCAGCTTCAGGAACGCTGCCTCGCTCCTCGGCAGGCCGCCGCGGGGGTCGAAGGTGATCGTGGCTCGAACCCTGAGCCTCCCCTTGTCGCGCAGCCTCTTCGCGGCCCTCTTCGTCAGCTTCAACTTGACCGCAACCGTCCCGGGGCCGCCGGCGGCGCTCGACAGCTTCAAGCTGGCCCTCCGTCGCTTCTTTTTGGCCGTCGTCGCGCCTCTGTGAGAGGAGGCGGGGGCGACCGAGACCGTGCCAACAGCCTCAACGCTCACGAACACGGTCTTCCCCTTGGCTCGGAAACTGAAGCTGTTTACAGCGGCAAAGATCTCCCCGGTCTTCAGGGCGGCGTCGATGGCCTGATCGCCTCCGACGACCAGGACCCGGCCGTCGGCAAGCGGCGCCGCGCCCGGCCCGCCGCGGATCGCCGCCATCGAGGAGATGCCGACCGAGCTGAACGTTTTGGTCGCGGAATCGAATGCCTCCGCGGTATTCACGTTCCCCGCGCCGTTGTAGCCGCCGGCGACAAGTACGCGCCCGTCCCACATCGGCGCCGCGGCGGCAACAGAACGGATCGAGCCCATCGATCCGATACCGCTCGAGCTGAACGTGTTGGTGGCCGGGTCGAAGATCTCGGCGCTGGACAGGTAGCTGGTGCCATCGAAGCCCCCGGCGATCAGCACCTTGCCATCAGGGAGCGGCGCCGCGACGGCGCCTGACCTCGGGGTGGTCATCGAGTTGGGGAGGGTGCTGAACACGTTGGTTGCCGGGTCGTAGACCTCCGCGGTAGCCAAGTACATGCCGCCCAAGCCACCGGCGAAGCCACCGGCAACGAGCACTCGGCCGCCAGGCAACGGGGCGACCGCCGGCGCCGAACGCGCGGTGTCCATCGAGTCGGTAGTGCTGAAGGTGCCGGCGGCGGGGTCGTAGAGCTCGGCGCTCGATGTCGCACTGAGCCCGCCGTCGCCGCCACCGGCGACCAAGACCTTGCCGTCGGGCAGCCGTGCTGATCCGGCAAATGAGCGGGCTATCGCCATTGACCCGGTCGGGGCGAAGAGACCCGTCGCCTGGTTGTAAAGCTCTGCGGATGCGACCGGGCTCAACAGCCCCGGCGCGCCCCCCGCAACGAGTATCCGGCCGTCGGCCAACGCCGCCGCTGTGGGCCCGTCGCGCGCGGTACCCATCGTCCCGGCCGGGCCGAACGAGCCGGAATCCGCTGCAAGCGCGCCCCCTGGGGCAAGCAGCCCGGCGATCCCCAGTGATGCGACGGCGACTCTTGTCTTCATGGCCTGCCGGATATGAAAAAAGCTACTCGATCCGGAATTCAGGGAGCAAGCGCTTCTCGGTCTCCCCCGGAACCGAAGCGACGACCTCGACCTGCCCTTCGAGCGGTGTCCCGGTGAGCTTGGTCGCGAGCAGATCGTCAACCTGGAAGATCCCGGCCGAGTTGTTCATCTCGATCTCGATCCTGATCGCACGCTCCTCACCCCCCTTGATCCTGATCTCGTCGATCGCGGCCGCCGACAGCGCGTGGATGCCGTACGCGCCCCCCTCGACCGGCAGGCGCGATCGTCCCTGGGTCATGTCGAGTGCGTCGGCGACCCGGACGACCCCTGCCTCGAGCGTGTACGGCTCCCCCTTGCGCCGGTGGCCGATGACCGCATGCAGGATCTCGGAGATGACCACGGTCCGCTCCGGCTCGTCGTAGACGTCGGCGAGCAGCTCGGGGAGCTTGTCGGCGGCGAGGAACAGGCTGTAGGCCTCGTGGTCGGTGCGATGGATCGACATGCCGATGTCGTGCAGGAGGGCCCCTCCCGCCACCACCACCTCGGCGTCGCGCTGGCCCATGCCGTGGTCTTCCACCATCGCCGGGGCGATCTCGCTCTTGGCCAGTAGCCGCAACAGCCGCAGGGAGACGTTGAGGACGACCTGAACGTGGACCCAAGAGTGATCCGACATCCCGAGGCGCTCGGATGTGATCTGGGCCATGTACCAGCGTGCGCGGATCTGCTCGTCGGCGTTGACCGCCTCGAGGAACGCCTCGAGCTTGCGGTTGCCGCGAGTCGGGACGTGGACCTTGGCCGCCTCCACGGCCTCGGCCGGGGAACGCTGCCGCGCCTCGACTTCGCCCGGCGGGCCTACGACCTGCTCGGGCTGTTCGGCGTCGTCGACTCCGGCCACGGCGCGGAGTCTGTCACGAGGGGGCTTCGTCACAAGGGAAACGCGTTTTTCTGGCCGGTCGGCCAGCTACTTTCTTCGTGTCGGGTCCAAGGACATGACGTCGACCGTCTGCCCAAGAACCGGCCTCACCCGCCCTGAGTGCAGCTGCCCACGCTGCGTCCGGGAGCAGATCGAGATGCACATGCCGAGCCTGCTCGGAACCGGCGCCGAGCCGGACACGGTCGAGCTCCCCGCTATCCAGGGTGCCGAGCACATCAATCCCCAGCCGCGCGCCGCCTAGGCCACCCGGCCGGCTCCGTCCGTCATCCGGGAATAGGATCGGCCGATGGCCGGCCTGCTCTCGATCGAGCGTCACGAAGCGGTGGCGGTGGTCACCCTGCAGCGTCCCGAGAAGCGCAACGCGCTCTCCATCGAGCTGCGCCTCGAGCTCGCCGACACGTTCGGTCGGCTCGGCGAGGACGAGGAGATCGGCTGCCTTGTCCTCACCGGTGCCGGCACCGCGTTCTGCTCCGGCATGGACATCTCCCAGTTCGGCGGTGACCGCGAGAACAAGGAGCGCTTGTTCAGCTCGAGCATCGACGCTTTCGGCGCGGTCGGCAACTGCCCGACGCCCGTCGTGGCCGCCGTCAACGGCCCCGCCCTGGCCGGAGGACTGGCGCTCGCCCTGCTCTGCGACCTGCGGCTCTCTGCCGAGCACGCGACCTTCGGCTACCCGGAGCTGCCTCGCGGGATCCCTCCGGCCTACGCAGCGACCCGCGCGGCGCTGCCGGCTCACATCGCCGCCGAACTCACCCTGACCGGCCGCATCCTGGATTCGTTCGCGGCTCTACGAATGGGCCTGGTGAGCGCCGTCCACCCGGACGACCGGCTGATGCCGAAGGCCCTCGAGCTCGCCGGCCGGATTGCCTCCTCGCCCCGCCGCGCCATCCTCGAGACCAAGCGCCGCATCCTGCTCGACCGCGAGCGCAGCTTCGGCCACCTGTTCGAGGAGGAGGAGCGGGTCTTGCGCGAGGCGCTCCTCGGTGAGGATCCCGAGCCTGCGGCATAGGATTGATCGATGGCTGAGCGCAGCGCTTTCGTCACTGGGGGGTCGGGCTTCATCGGCGGCCGTCTCATCTCACGCCTCCTCCGCGAAGGCTGGAGGGTGCGAGCACTGTCGCGTTCGGACCGTTCCGACGAGAAGCTTCGAGGGGCGGGGGCCGAGCCGGTGCGCGGCGACCTCTCCGACTCGGCGGCGATGGAGGAGGGTGCGCGCGACTGCGAGGCCGCCTTCCACCTCGCGGCCCACCTCGGCCAATGGGGCAAGCCCGAGGACTTCGAGCGCGACAACGTCCAGGGGACTGCGAACGCGCTGGCGGCGTGCCGCGCCGCGGGGGCGCGCCGCTTCGTCCACTGCGGGACCGAAGCGGCCCTAATTGCCGGCGAGCCTCTCGTCAACGTCGACGAAACGGCCCCGCTCCGGCCCGATTCCGCCGCCCTCTATCCCTCAACCAAGGCGAAGGCCGAGCAGCTGGTGCGGGAGGCGAGCGCGAACGGGTTCGAGGCCGTGGTGCTGCGGCCGCGGTTCGTCTGGGGCGCCGGTGACACCTCGCTCCTGCCGGAGATCCTGGCCGCGGTCGAGGCCGGCCGCTTTGCCTGGATCGGCGGAGGCCGGCATTTGACCGCGACCACGCATGTCGACAACGTGGTCGAGGGTCTGCTGCTGGCGGCCGAGCGCGGCACACCCGGCGAGGCCTACTTCGTCACCGACGGCGAACCGGTCGTCTTCCGCGAGTTCCTCTCGGAGATGATCGCCACCCAAGGAGTGGAGCCTCCGACACGAAGCATGCCCCGTCCGCTCGCCTCGGCGCTGGCGCCGGTGGTCGAGGGAGCGTGGCGGCTCCTGCCCCTCAAGGGGGAGCCGCCCCTGACCCGACTGGCCATCTGGCTCTCCTCGCAGGAATGCACGATCGACATCTCCAAGGCCCGCCGCGAGCTTGGCTACGAGCCGGTGATCTCGCGGGAACAGGGGCTGGCGGAGATGCGTGAACGCGCCCCAGAACCCGCCGCGGCCTAGGCCGTCCACACACGACCAGCACCACCCATGAACAGCAGATAGGAAGGGAGCACATGCCGGAGTCAAAGGTCCTCTACGAGAAGCGCGACCGGATCGCCTACGTGACCATCAACCGGCCCGAGGCGCGAAATGCGATCGACCCGGACGTCCACCGGGCGATGATCGAGACCTGGGAGGACTTCCGCGACGACGACTCGGTCGACGTCGCGATCCTCACCGGCGCGGGCGACGACGCGTTCTGCGCCGGGGCCGACCTGAAGACCTACATACCCCCGATCATCGAGGCGGCCTCCCCGGCCGAGCTCCGCAAGATCGTCGAGCTCGGCCTGAACGGCTTCACCCGCGGCCTCCACCGGATCTACAAGCCGATCATCGCCGCGGTCAACGGCTGGGCGCTGGCCGGTGGCTTCGAAACCGCGCTCGCCTGCGACATCCGGATCGCCTCGGAGCGCGCCATGTTCGGCTCGTTCGAGGCCCGGCGGGGGTTTCACCATGGCGACGGCGGCCTGGTGCGGCTGGTCAACACCTGCGGCACCGGGGTCGCGCTGGAGATGCTGCTCACCGCCGAGCCGATCGACGCCGAGCGCGCGCTCCAGTGCAACCTGGTCTCCAGGGTGGTCCCGCACGAGAAGCTGATGGAGGAGGCCGAGCTGGTCGCGACCCAGATCCTCCGGAACTCCCAGCAGGCGGTGCGCTCAGCCAAGCAGACGATCCTCGACGTTGTCGGCCAGCCCCTCGACGAGCAGCTCCGGACCGAGGCCTGGAACGCCTATACGTGCGCCGACCCGGAGGAGACCAAGGAGCTGCTCGGCCGCTTCTACGAGAAGACCGACCGCGGTCGCGCGGGAGCGCACGAGACCGAGCTCTGAGCCTCGTTAGGATCGGCGGGCATGAGAGTGCTCGCCTTCAGCGACCTCCATACGAGCATCCCCGACGCGATCCGGCTGGTCGGGATGTCGATGGGGGTCGACGCAGTCATTGGGGTCGGCGACTTCGCCTCCCAGCACAGCGGGCTCGAGGAGACGATCGAGGCGCTCTCCGAGATCGCCAAGCCGACCGTTCTCGTTCCGGGCAACAACGAGACTGAAGACGCCCTGCGGGAGGCCGCCTCGGGCTGGGATGCGGCAACGGTCCTCCACGGCGGCGGAACCACGATCGAAGGCGTTGATTTCTACGGGCTAGGGGCCGGTGTCCCGACCACCCCCTGGGACTGGAGCTTCGACCTGACCGACGACGAGGCCAAGGAGATGCTCGCCGGATGCCCCGACGGCGCCGTCCTCGCTGTGCACTCGCCACCGGCCGGGCACTGCGACCAGGACTCGAGCGGGAACGGCCTCGGGAGCGACGCGATCCTGGCCGCGGTCGAGGAAAAGAAGCCGCGCTTCGCGCTCTGCGGGCACATCCACGACTCCTGGGGGTGCGAGAGCCAGGTGGGCGAGACGACCGTGTTCAACCTGGGACCCCGCGGCCGCCTGATCGAGGTCTGAGCTCGTGGCGATCGCGGCAGAGACCCGGCCGGGGGCGGTCCGGCTGCGCGTCACCGATCCCGACCGCGCCCGCGACTACTACCAGCAGGCGATCGGACTGCGGCAGCTCGGCCAGGCCGAGGACGGGCTGGTGACCCTCGGCGCCAACGGCCACCGACTGGTCGAGCTTCTGCCCGATCCCGAGGCGACACCGCGTCCTGCGGGCACCACCGGCCTCTTTCATCACGCAATCCTGTTTCCGGACCGACCCGCGCTCGCCCACTCCCTGAAACGCGCGATCGGCGCAAATGCGCCGATCACGGGCGCCTCCGACCACCTCGTCAGCGAATCCCTCTATCTGAGCGATCCGGAGAGCAACGGAATCGAGCTCTACGTCGACCGGCCGCGCTCGGAGTGGCCCCACGCCGATGGCAAGCTGCAGATGGCGACGATCCCGCTCGACGTGCGGGGACTCTTGGTGGAGGTGGGCGACAAGGAGCCTCCCATCCAGGCCCCCGACGAAACCAAGATGGGCCACGTTCACCTGAACGTCGCCGATCTGGGCGAAACCAGACGCTTCTACGTCGACCTGCTCGGGTTCGAGGCGACCGTGGAGGACTACCCGGGCGCCCTGTTCGTCTCTGCCGGCGGCTACCACCACCATGTCGGCCTCAACACCTGGGCCGGCGAGGGTGCGCCCCCTCCTCCCCCTGGCTCGGCCGGCCTCGTCTGGTTCGAGCTGGTGCTGCCGAGCGAGGAGGAGTTGCGCTCCGTGGAGGGTCGGCTCAAGGACGGCGGACACGAGCCCGAGCCGGAGGCGGGGGGCCTGCGGCTGTCGGATCCCTCCGGGAACGGCATCCTGCTCACCACGAAAGGCTGAGGTGAGCGAGCCCCTCACCCTGACGCCGTCGGAGTCGATTCGGGTCGTCGCGGAGAGCCCGCAGTCGCTCGAGGTCGAGGCGACCTACGGTCCCGAGGGAAAGGCGCCTCCAGCCCACCTTCACCCAAGGCAAGCCGAGCGGTTCGAGGTCCTCGAGGGCAGCGTGCGCACCCGGATCGCGGGAAGCGAGCGGACCTACGAGGCGGGCGAAGAGTTCGAGGTCCCGGCCGAAGTCCCGCACCAGATGTGGAACCCGTTCGCGGAGCCGGCCCGGGTCAGGTGGCAAACCCTTCCCGCCGGCCGAACCCGCGAGTGGTTCGAAGCGATCGACCGTCTCCACCGCGAGGACAAGGTCGGCCGCCGCGGGATGCCGGGCCTGCTCGCCTTCGCGGCCCTCCTGACCGAGTTCGACGATGTCTTCAGGC
Source organism: uncultured Solirubrobacterales bacterium (assembly GCA_963770155.1). Taxonomy (GTDB): domain Bacteria; phylum Actinomycetota; class Thermoleophilia; order Solirubrobacterales; family 70-9; genus CAVYOE01. The sequence continues at coordinate 1,040,232 of CAVYOE010000001.1, forward strand.
TGGCAGTCAAGCCGCAGCCGTTGGTCCGCGCCGCGCTCGGCCTGATCGCTCCGCTCGGACGCATGCGCGGTTACCTGCCCGACTAGCGCCTGCCGCGGCCCTGCGCCGCTATTCTCATCGCGGGGTACGGAGTGGGTCACACGAATTTCCAGTTCAACCGTCGCTCCCTGCTGCAGGCGGGTCTGCTGGCGGCAGGGACGGTCGCGTTCAGCCCGGCCTTCTTCCGCAAGGCATTCGCTGACACGGTCACGGTCGGCGAGAGCCCCTATGGCCAGCTCCAGCCGTTCGATTCGAACGGCATCGCGCTGCCGCCGGGTTTCAGCTCACGGGAGATCGCGCGCGGCGCCACACAGGTGCAGGGCTCCTCGGTCCCCTACATATGGCACAACGCCAATGACGGGCAGGCGACCTTCCCGACACTTGCGGGCAATGGCGCGCCCGACGGAGGCTGGATCCTGGTCGCCAACTCGGAGATCCCGCTACCGCTCGCCGGCACCGGCGGCGTTTCCGCAATCGAGTTCTCCTCCGATGGCGCGGTGGAGGAGGCCTACCGGGTGCTGCTCGGTACGAGCGTCAACTGCGCCGGCGGCCCGACTCCGTGGGGCACCTGGCTCTCCTGCGAGGAGCACGACCTGGGGATGGTCCACGAGTGCGACCCGACGCGGCTCAACACCGGCGCTGCCCGCCCCGCGATGGGGGTCTTCTCCCACGAAGCGGCCTGCGTGGACCCGATCCGTCAGCACGTCTACCTGACCGAGGACAAGCCGAACGGCTGCCTCTACCGCTTCACCCCGGACGACTATCCGGATCTCTCTGCCGGCCTGCTCGAGGTTGCGCTGGTCGACGCCCTGAACCAGGTCAGCTGGGAGGAGGTCCCCAACCCCGCCGGCGGGCTCCTGGCGCCCACGCGGGATCAGGTCGCCGGCGCCGCCCGCTTCAACGGCGGCGAGGGCACCTGGTACCACGACGGGGTCGTGTACTTCACGACCAAGGGCGACAGCCGGGTATGGGCGCTGCACGTCGCGGAATCGCGGCTGGAGATCCTCTATGACGACGACACCGCGGGGCCCGATGCGCCGCTGAGCGGGGTCGACAACATCACCGTCGCCCCCAATGGCGACATCTTCGTCTGCGAGGACAGCCGTGACCACGATCTCTGCCTGATCACTCCCGACTTCAAGGTCTCACGTTTCCTCAAGCTCGACCCGGTCATGCACGCCGGGCCACCTCCTCCCTTCCCGATCGCGGGCAACGAGCTCACCGGGGTCGTGTTCAACCCCGCGGGCGACCGGATGTACTTCGGGGTGCAGCGGAGCTTTGGCACCCTCGGGGTCGACCTGATTCCCGCCGGGGTCGTCTATGAGATCACAGGGCCCTTCCGGCAGGCGGCCGGCCCGCCGGGGGGCGGCGGGCAATCCCCCTACGGGTCTCTCTCCTCCCTCTCGCGCGTGGTCCTGCGTGCGCGCAAGCGCCGGCGGATCAAGAAGTTCCTGCGCAACGGCATGCCGCTCGGGCTGGAGTTGGATGCGCCCGCCGGGGTCGAGGCCACTCTTCGCGTCCCAGCCGAGGGCGGCTCGAGGCTGATCGGGCGGGGATCCCCCGGGGTCGCCCTCACCGGCAATGCCTCGGTCAAGGTGAAGCCGACCAAGAAAGCGGCCGCCGTCCTGCGCGGACACGACCGGGTCAAGGCCACTCTCAAAGTAGAGGTCACCGACGGGTCCGGTAAGCGCACCAGCTTCAACCGGACGATCGAGTTGACTCGCAGGGCCAAGGGAAGCGAGGGCAAGCGTGGACGCTGATTCGAGCCTGAGCCGCCGCGAGTTTCTCGAGCGAACCGCGTACGCGGCCGGGCTTGCCGGCGCTGCGTATGCACTGCCGAGCGGTTTGCTGATCTCGGAGGCCGCCAGGGCCCAGGCCTCGGCATTGCCGTCGCCGCGCAACGTGCCGATCGACCACTTCGTGATCCTGATGATGGAGAACCGCTCGTTCGACCACTACTTCGGCTGGTTCGACGAGGTCGCAGACGCGACCCAGAACGCTTCCTATCCGGACCCGGGAGGCAATCAAGTGCCGACCCGGCACGCCTCGTTCATGGAGGCGGAGTGGCAGGGCTGCGGGTTCTCGGATCCGGGTCACGGCTGGACTGCAGGGCGCCGCCAGCTCCAGGGCGGATTCATGGCCGCCGGCTCGGGGAACGACGAGTTCGCGCTCACCTACTACAACGAGGGCGAGATCGAGTTCATCCACGAGGCCGCCAAGGCCTACACCCTCTACGACCGCTTCTTCTGCTCGCTGCTCGGACCGACCTGGCCCAACCGCTACTACAAGTGGTCGGCCCAATCGGGCGGCAAGATCAACAACACCCCGCCGGTCGACACGCTGGGCAACCAGTGGGAGTCGGTGTTCGACCGGGCGCTGCGTCACAACCCGAACAACCTGCCGGGCCAGGGCGGGATCACCGCTCGCTACTACAACTCGGACCTGCCCTTCTCAGCGGTCTGGGGTCAGCGCGCTGTGGGCTGGACGCTTCCGATCGCTGCCTACTACGCCGACTGCGCCGCGGGGACGCTGCCGAACATCACCATTGTCGATCCGCCATTCCGCGACGGCGGCGGCGGCGACGGCCTCTCCGCCGACGAGCATCCGCACGGCGATGTCCGGCTCGGGCAAGCGTTCATGGCGGATGTCGTCAACGCCTTCGTCGAGTCTCCGAACTACGAGCGCGGTGCCCTCTTCATCGTCTATGACGAGTGGGGCGGCTTCTTCGACCATGTGACACCGCCGAGCGTCCCGGACGACCGGCAGAGCGCCAACCTCGACCAGAACTTCGGGCAGATGGGGTTCAGGGTCCCGGCGGTCACCGTCTCTCCCTACTCCCGGAACCCGGGCGGGGCTCCCGCCCGGGTCGATCACACGCAGCTCGGATTTGAGTCGATCCTGAAGCTGATCACCTATCGGTTTGGACTCGGCGACCTCGTCACGCGGGACCGGATGGCGAACAGCATCGGGACCAGCTTCGATTGGGAGAACCCCGACTTCGAACGGCCGGACCTGCCCGATCCGAGCACGATCGTGTCGGTGCCCTGCGCCCTCGGGGGCGATACAAGCGGCGCCGCGGCGGCCGCCGGCGCCGCCGAGCACGAGTCCGACCTGGCCGAGCTCGAGGAGCTGGCTGAGCGCTTTGGGTTCGAGACGGGCGACGGCAAGCCGGAGGAGATCTTCCGGACGCCGGACTCGGTCAAGCAAGGGGTGGCTGTGGGGAAGGCGCGAGACAGGCGCAGGCGCCGCAGGCGACAGCGCCGCGGGGCCCGCCGGCCTTGATCAGACGGCTCCCATTCCTCGGCGCAATCGCCGCCTTCGTCGTGCTTGCCGCCGCGCCGGGCGCCAGCGGTTCCGCTCCTCCACTGCCCGCCGGCTGCAACGGCGGCTCGTTCGGCTTTCAGAGCACCGCGACCCAGCCGGTCAGCGGCGGTGTCGGCGCCACGCCGGTCACCTCGACGATCGTGGTGAGCGGCGCCTCGGGCTATCTGCTCGACGTCGACATGCTCGCCGCGGTCTCCCACAGCTTCCCCGCCGACCTCGACGTCACCCTGACCTCCCCCGAGGGCACGACCTCGACCATCACCACCGATAACGGCGGCAGCAACGACGACGTCTTCGGTAACGCGGCAACCGATGTCCGCTGGGACGACGACGGCAGCGGCGGCCCGGTCACCGACGCGCTGCTCCTGCCCGGCATACCCTCGCCCCAACCGCTCGTCCCCGAGGAGGCGATGGGCGCCTTCGTCGGTGAGAACCCGAACGGGACCTGGATCCTGACCGTCGCCGACGACGCGGCGCCGGCCGACGGGCAGCTCCATCGCTGGAGCCTGGAGCTGACCTCCCTCGATGGTGAGCCGAATGTCGCCACCACCACGGCCGTCGGCGGGGCCGGCGGCGCGATCCCGAACCCGGGCGAGCTCAGCCCGACCGCGACCGCCTCCTCCGCAGCGAACTACGTGATCGACGTCGACCTGCGCTCGGACATCAGCCACCTTGCCACTGGCGATCTCACCTTGACGCTGACCTCACCCGCAAACACCAACTCGACGATCAGCAGCGGCAACGGGGCGTCGTTCGACAATGTCTTCGGCGACGGGCCCGCCGGCGCTCCCGGGACGCTCTTCTCCGATCAGGCGGGAGCGGTGACTGCCGACACGGGCGGTGGGCCGGTGACCGACGCGGAGTTCGTCGACGGAGTGGTCGAGACCGACCTCGTCCCCGAGGAGGCGATGGGCGCCTTCATCGGCGAGAACCCGAACGGAGCATGGACATTCGAGGTCAGCGACGGCTTCGCCGGCGGGTTTGGCGGCGACAGCGGCAGCCTCAACTCCTGGTCACTATCGGTCGCGACGATCGCCGGCTGCGCGGTGACCCCCGGCAACACGCCACCGATCGCCGATGCGGGCGGTCCTTACGCGATTCAGCACGGATCCCCCCTGACCCTCGACGGCACCGGGTCCTCGGACCCTGACTCGAACCCGATCACCTGGAGCTGGGACGTGAACGGGGACGGGACCTTCGGCGACGCAACCGGGGCCACCCCCACCCTCTCGGCGGCACAGCTAGCGGCGCTCGGAGTCGGCCCCGGCGTCCACCAGGTGCGGGTACGGGTGTCCGACGGCGTCGCGGGAACCGTGTCGCCGACGACGACGCTCACGGTGACGCTGCTCGGGGGCGGCGGGGGCGGCGGGGCCGGCAACCCGCAGAGCCCCTACCTCGGCGGACAGCTGCTCGCCCCAGGTGGCTGCGCCAACCTGCTCAACGGGACCGCCAAGCGCGACCGGCTTACGGGGACGGCGGCCGGCGACCGGATCAACGGCAAGGCCGGGCCCGACGTGATTCGCGGCCTGGCGGGTGACGACTGCATCAAGGGCGGGCCCGGCCGCGACCGGATCAAGGCGGGCGTCGGCGACGATTCGATCAAGGTTCGGGGCGGCGGCCGCGACCGCGTCAACTGCGGCCCCGGCACGGACTCGGTTTTCGCTGGACGCACCGACCGGCTCTCGGGGTGTGAGTCGGTGAAGTTTCGCGGCCGGCGCTAGGCGCGGCGCGCGGGGGCGCGGTTCTGTCTGGCGGCGAACGTATGTTCGCCTAATGCCATTTGCGAACTCGATCTTGTTCGGCGGCGCGGCGCCGACACCCGCCCTGCTCTGGTTGGCGGGGCTCTTGGAGGCTGAGGGCACCTTCCTGAGGCCAGCACCATCTAATCCCGCGTGCCCGATTGTCTCGTGCCGAATGACGGACCGGGACGTGATCGATCGAGTCGCGGTTGCGTTCGGCACATCCGCGCTTGCCATCGACAAGGGCCGCTACAAGACCGAGTACGCCGTCACCGTACGCGGCTCCCGCGCGGTTGCCTTGATGATCGATATCCGCACCGTGATGGGAGCACGGCGGCAGAAAGCAATCTCGCGAGCACTCGACGGCTACTCCCCACCAATGCGAAAGCTCGACTATGAAAAGGCCGAGGCGATTCGCGCGAGGTGCGCCGCCGGCGAGACCATTTCCTCGATAGCGCGATCATTCGGAATTGCCCGCCAAACCATCCACCAGATCCGCGACTACCGGATCTACAAGAAACCGAAGGAGTTTCCGTGGAGAACCCAGGCCTTTCGCCTCGGAGGAATCACCGCCGCCGGCACAGGACTTACCTGGGCAGAGCTTTACTGGCTCGCCGGCTGGCTCGAAGGGGAGGGCAGCTTTGTACGACCTCCACCATCCTCCCCTCGGGGCCCTCGCATCGTCGGACAGTGTCGCGACATCGATGTAATCGAGGAAGTCGGCCGACTGGTGAAGGTGAAACCTGTGCGGTCAGGTGGGCAGCGGGCTAAGGAGAAGGGCTGGTCCCAGTGCTGGAGGATCACCCGGGCTGGGGGCCGCGCAGTCACGATCATGCAGTCAATACGGGGGATCATGGGGCAACGCAGACAGGAACAAATCGATGCCGCGATTCAGGCCGCCCATGCGGCTGGAGCCGTCCTTGGCTGGCACGAACGGCGGCACGGGCCGAACCAGGACTGGCTCCTCAGTGACGAACAAATTATGGAGGCGGCCCGAATCGAACGGGCGTGTTCCTCGCCGAAGCTCTCAGCGTCTACAGGTATAGCCGGCGCTTGATCTCGCTTCCCGGGGTCCGCGCCGACGGGCACTACCGGGAAGCCAAGCCCCTTGAATGTCCCCCTGCGGCCGGGGCGCAGCCGCCTGGGTGAGCCCGTTTCTGACGCCGGGACCCCTCCCCACGGGCCGAGGGAGGGCCGACGCACGCTGCTTAGCTTCTAACTAAGCGGCGAGAGCGAACTCATGGTCCGCACTTATTGGTTGGTGCCGGTTTTTTACGAGGCCTCCGGCAACCTCGACCTGCAACTGAGTGCACGGACGAAGGAATCGAATCCTGTCGCCCCCGCTATGTCAGTCACGAATTCTACCGACGCTTGCGTTTCGGCTTGCAGGCCCGCCGCTTGGCTTTTTGGGCCCCACGCCTGGCGCGCCTGCGCTTGCGCTTGCATTTGGGCTTGGCCTTCCGGCTCAGGCCCGTGTAGGGGCTCTCCGCGGCCGCCCGCTGCCCCGGGCAGCTCGCGGTCACGTAACAGGCAAGCGGCGGCTCCGCAGGAATGTCGGTCGAGGGCGAGGTCTCGAGATCGATCAGCGCCGCGGCGACGTCGGTCGGGAAGGTGAGCGGGTTGACGCCCGGCATCAGCACCTGGAGGCAGACGGATGAGGGAATCCGCGACGGATCGGCCGGCCCCCCGTTCTCGAGTGCATCCACCGCGAGCGCGTAGGCGACCGGGTCGATCGTGCCGACCGCAAGGTGCTCGTACACGTCGAGCGGGCAGATGTCCTGGGTCGCGACGTTGGTGATCGCCCCGCCGCCGCCATGGAGGGAGGAGCTGCCGGTGTCGTCGGAGTTGGGGGTGACGATGAAGTCGGTGTGCGTGTAGATCTGGGTGTAGGAGATCCCGGGGAAGGTCTCCTGGAAGGAATTGAGCGCCGCGATGAAGTTTGAGTCGTTGCGCTGCTGCCAGGTCGAAGCCGAGCACTCGGGGTTGCAGGTGGCGGCCGCCATCGTCGTCCCGTGGTTGCTCGGCGCGAACCCGACCACGTCGTCGACCATCGCCCGGGTGTCGGGCCACCATCGCAGGGCCCAGCGCGGCAGCATGCCGCCCTGGCTGTGGCCGAAGATCGCGATCCGGCGGCCGGCACTCGCAAACATCCTCCGGATCCCGTTGACGGCGTACTCACCATTGATCTGGACGTCGCCGTTGGCGTGGTCGGGCATGTCGATGTCGCACCAGGGCACTCCGCTGATGTTGAGGATGCGCTCGTAGTTCCAGGACCAGTTGTGGTGCGAGCTCGAGCCGGTTCCGTGGAGCAGAAGGACAGGCGTACGGGAGGCCCCCACCACACCCGCGCTGCACTCGAGCGCCGCGTCGAGCTTGTCCTGGGGTACGCTCAGCGGAGCGCCCGGCGTGTTCGGGTGCGCGTAGTCGACCGCCCCGGCGGCAGCCGGGGCCACCAGCATGGTGGCCAGCGCAGCGAAGCCGACGGCAAGTCGCCGCAGTCGATTCACCGGCGAGCCCGCCGCCTCTTGCGCTTGCACTTGCGTTTGGCCTTGCGGGCCTTGCGCTTGGGCCTGCAGCTTCGTTTCGCCTTGCGCCCCGCGGGCGCTGATAGCGCTGCGCCGGCGGCGCCACCTTGCCTCGGGCAGCTCGCGGTCACGTAGCAGGCAAGCGGGGGCTCGCTGCTTACGTGCGGGTAGGCCGCGATCGTCTCGGTCAGCACCAGGGAGGCGGAGGCGGTGTCCGTCGCGACGGTCAAGGGGTTTATTCCCGGCATCAACAGCTGCAGGCAGACCGTGCCGGGGATACGCGCGGGATCGGCTGGCCCGTCGTGCGTGATCGCATCGATCGCGAGCGCAGCCGCGACCGGGTCCTGCGTTCCGACCAGCAGGTGCTCGTTCAGGTCGAGCGGGCAGATGTCCTGGATCGCGACGTTGGTGATCCGCCCGCCGCCGCCGTGCAGCGAGGAGCTTCCGGTGTCGTCCAGGTTCGGGATCACGACCCAGTCGGTGTGGGTGTAGATCGCGGTGTAGGAGATCCCGGGGAAGGTTTCCTGGCCGGAGTTGAGCGCGGCGATGAACTGCGCGCTGGCACGCTGCTGCATGAAGGCCGGAGAACATCCCGGCAGGCACACGAGGTCGGCGGAACTGGTGCCGTGGTTGCTCGGCGCGAACCCGATTTGATCATCCACCATGGCGCGGGTATCGGGCCACCAGCGCAGCGCCCAGCGCGGGGACATCCCGCCCTGGCTGTGGCCCATGACCGAGATCTTCCGCCCGGCGCGGTGGAACATCGTCCGGATCGCGTTGACGATGTATTCGCCTGCGACCTGGATGTCGCCCATCGAGTTGCCGGGAGCCTCAACCGAGCACCAGGGGATGCCCAGAGAGCTCAGGTAGGGCTGCCAGTTCCACGAGTAGTTCGCGTGCGGATTGACCCCCGTTGCCGGCACAAGCAGCACCGGGGTCCTGGTTGCACCATCGAGATCGCCGGTGCAGTTCAGAGCCGCGTCCAGCTTCGATTGCGGCACGCTCAGCGGCGGCCCGGGCTGGTCCACAGGCGCAAACTGCGCCGCGGCCGTAGCCGGAAGGCCGAGGACCCCGAGGACCGCCCCGATCAGCACCGCTCTCCTCACGAATCCGAGCGTACCAGGGGGCCCGAAACAGCCACCCCGCTAGCCTGAATCGGGATGGAAGCACGCAACATGCCGGCTCCCCGAGAGCCAGAGCTCGACCCGATTCACCCCGGTTCGGGGCGCAGCGAGGGACGGTGGAAGCGAATCGGCGGGGCGATCCTCGCGATCGGTGCCGTGCTGCTCAAGTTCGGCGCCAAGCTCAAGGTCCTTCTCGTCGCGCTGCCGAAGCTGAAGCTGTTCACGACCTCGGCCTCGATGCTGGTCTCGATCGCGGCCTACGCGCTGATCTTCGGCTGGCCGTTCGCGGTCGGCTTCGTGCTGCTGCTTCTGCTGCACGAGCTCGGGCACGTGATCCAGCTGCGGCGCGAGGGCGTCGAGGCATCCGCGCCGATGTTCATTCCGTTCCTCGGTGCGGTGATCGCGGCAAAGTCAATGGGCAAGGACGCGGCAGCCGAGGCCCGGGTCGGGTTGGCCGGGCCGATCCTGGGCTCGATCGCCACCCTGGTCCCGCTGGGGATCTGGCTCGCGACCGGCGAGGACTTCTGGCGCGCCCTCGCGTACATCGGCTTCTTCCTCAACCTGATCAACCTCTTGCCCGTCCTGCCCCTGGACGGCGGCCGTGCGATGGCCGCGCTTTCGCCCTGGGTCTGGTTCGTCGGCTACGCCGGGCTGATCGTGCTTACCGTGTTCTTCCCGAACCCGATCATGCTGCTCGTGCTGGTCTTCGGAGGCTTCGAAACCTGGCGCCGCTGGAAGGCACGCAACACGCCCGAGGCGCGGGCGTACCACCGGATCCCGGGCCGGACCAGGGCACTGGTCGCGATCGTCTACCTCGGCCTCGCGGCCGCGCTGGCGGTGGGCGTCGCCGAGACCTACTTCGAGCGCGACTTCGGCGACGTCTAGACGCTGAGCTTGCCCTTGACGTCACGCAGGAAGCTGCGCGGCATACCCGGGACCACATCGAGGTCGTCGACCGAGTCGAAGCCCTGCTGCCGTTCCCGGTAGGTGATCACCCGGGTCGCCTGGGTGACCGAGAAGCCGAGCTCGCGCAGCTGCTCGAAGGTCGCCTTGTTCAGGTCGGTGACATCGCCCTCGGCGCTCTCATCATCGTCATCGCCGCCACGGCCGCCGATCAGCCGGCCGAGCAGGCCGCCCCCGCTCTCCTTGTCGTCGTCCCCCTTGTCGTCGCCCCCCTCGTCGGGATCTGGGTCGTCGTCCGCGACCTCGGGCTCCGGCGTCGATTCTGAAGACGACAGCAACCAGCTCGGCGGTTCCGGCTCGGATGCGGTCGCGGGCGCAGGCTTTGCCCCCGGCTCGGGCTCAAGTGGAGCTGCGGGCTCGGGGTCGGGCTCGCGGAGCGGCGGGGGTGGCGGCGGCGCGGGTGGCTCGGGCGGCCGCGTCGGCACCTCGGTGACTGCGGACTCGGCGGCGCGAGCGCGCCGCTCGGCCTCTTCGGCCTTCTGCTCGGCCTCGGAGACCCGGTCGAGCACTTCGCGCAGGCGCCGCTCGCGTTCGGCCTCCTCGGCCTTGAGTTTGGCCAGCCGCTCGGCGCCAGCCGCTCGGCGCTCAGCATCCTGGGCGCGGGCTTCGATCTGCTGCAGGCGCTCCTCGGCCGAGGCAATCGCCGCCTCCCTCGCCTCGCGCTCAGACGTGAACTGGTCGCGCGCCTCAGACAGCTCGGAGCTGAGCGCTTCCACCCGGCCGCTGCTCGCTTCCGCCCGGGTCTCGTCGAGCTCGCGGCGCAGCTTCGCCGACTCGGTGTTGAAGCGTTCCGCCGCCTCGGCTCGTGCCCGTTCCTCGGCCTCACGACTTGCCTGCTCGGCCGCGCGCGCCACCCGCTCATCGGCCTCGCGTCGAGCCTCGTCGATCGCCTCGCGGGTACGGCGTTCGACTTCCTGGCGCACCCGCTCGGACTCGAGCTCCGCCTCCGTCTCGCTTTCCCGGTAGAGCCGGTCCGCGGTATCGCGGAGCTCTGCTTCGGCATCGGCCCGGGCCTTTGCCTCTGCGGCGTGGCGAGCCTCGGAGGCGACTGTCCTGAACCGCTTTTCGCCTTCGAGCTCGGCGCGGCCGATTCGCTCCTCCGCTTCAGTGGCGAGCTGTTCGGCGCTGCGCAAGCGCTCCTCGGCCTCGGTCCGTACCCGACGCTCCTCCTCTTCGAGCTCCTCGAGATGATCGAGGGCGGCAACCTCGATCTGTGCATCCTCCTCCAGGGAGGTATCGACGCCCTCGGCCTCTTCATCTGCATCCAAGTCATCTGCGTCGCCGGGCTCCTGCTCGTCATCGCGCTCGTCCTCAGGCGACTCCTCGTCGCGTTCGGCGGAGGTCAAGAACAGCGGCTCGGCATCCGGCTCCGTGACGGCGTCGCGCTCTTCTTCGGCCTCCCGCGCTTCGTCGCGGTCCGGAGGCGCCGGCCCCGCCCCTGGCGGGACCCACTCGTCGGTGACCGCGGCCTCACCTGTGTCGGCTGCTGCGGCCGGGCTCGGGGCGCGTTCGCGCCAGGGCTGCTCCTCCGAGTCGGGCTTGACTTCCTCCTTCTCGCCTTCGTCGAGCTCGTCCGCGGTCGGTGACGGGCTGGCGCGCTTCTCGGCGCGTTTCGCGCGCCGCTCCTCTCTGCGCTTCTGCTTCTCCTCCCGGCGGCGGCCGCGTTCCTCCTCCCATGCCTGGCGCTCCTCTTCCTCCTCAGCCCGTCGCTCGGCGGCTCGCTCCTCGCGAGCCGCGCGGCGTTCTGCCTTTCGCTCCGCTCGGCGCTCCGAGCGGCCGCTGCCGCGGGCGAGGAGGGTGAGCAGGATCAGCAGGACGACGAAGCCGGCTAGACCGGCAGCGACGACCTCGGGATGATCCTCGACGTAGCGTTGGACATCGTCGACGATCTCCCCCGTATCAATTGCCGCAAGGGGCATCGACGCGAATACTCGCACGCGTAAAACCTTCGCGTGCAGGCATAGTTGCCCTGCCCACGCACGATATGGGCCATTCCCAAGAACCCTTCCCCGGCGGCAGCGGAAGCGAAGCTGAGCAGCCGCCGGTCAAGGCGGCGGCGGCAGTAAATGGCGAAGCCGAACAGCCACGAGTGATGCCTACAACCGCTGCTTGTAATCCCGGGCGACTTCGCGCTCGACGTCGCGGTCGCGGATCTCGCGGCGCCGGTCACGGCCTTCCTTGCCCCGCGCCAGGGCAAGCTCGACCTTCGCGCGCGGGCCCTTGAAGTAGATCCGCGTGGGAATCAGGGTGAGGCCGCGCTGCGCCGTCTTGCCGATCAGGCGCTCGATCTCGCGTCGGTGCATGAGCAGCTTTCGTTGGCGGTCCGGCTCGTGGTTCTGGTCGGCCGCCGGCCCATAGGGCGGGATGTGCGCACCTCGGAGCCAGACCTCGGCCTTCTCGATCACCGCGTAGGCCTCGTTGATCTGCGCCTTGCCCTCGCGCAGCGCCTTCACCTCGGTACCGAGCAGCTGGATCCCAGCCTCGACCTTCTCGACCACCTCGAACTTGTGGCGGGCGCGGCGATTGGTGGCGACGTCTCCCGCCTGCGGGGGCTTGCCCGCCATCAGTCGTCTCCGACCGGTGCCAGGTCTACTCGCCCGCGCGGAGCTTCGACCTTGTCGACGGTGACCGAGACGGGATCGCCCAAGCGGATCCGCTTGCCGCCGCGGCCGCCCACCAGAGCAGTCTCGGTCGCGTCGAGCTCATAGCGCTCCCGGCCGCCGATCTGGCGGGCCGGCAGAAAGCCTTCGTAAACAGAGGCCAGCTCCCCGGCGAATCGGACAAAGGCGCCGGCCTCGATCACTCCGCTCACCTCTCCCTCGAACGGCGCTCCCGGCCCGGCGTCGTGCAGCTCGCGCTCGAGCAGGAAGGCCGAGCAGATGTCGTCAGCGGCCCGTTCGACCTTCATCGCCTCGCGTTCGCGTTCGGAGCAGTGGACGCCTGCTTCGGCGAGCTCCTCGGCCCGCGCCGGCTCCTCCCCCTCTCCCACCGTCCCGAGCAGCCCGCGATGGCAGACCAGGTCGGGGAAGCGGCGAATCGGCGAGGTGAAGTGGCAATAGGCGGGGCTGCCCAGGCCTGCGTGCCCGAGGTTGCGATCGGTGTACTGGGCAGGCTTCAGCGAGCGCAGCACGAGCGATGCATACGCCTCGCGGCCGTGGCCGCGGCGTTTCGCCTCCGCGGCAACGAGATGGCTCGCCTCGACAGCAAGCTGCCCCGCCTGGGCCGGTGAGATTTTCTCGGGTAGCGCCGGCGTCGGAATGTCGAGCGCTGCGAGCTTTTCGGCCAGCGCCTCGATCCGCTCGCCGTCCGGCTGCTCGTGGACCCGGTAGAGAGCCGGGATCCTCTTGCGTTCGAGCAGTTCGGCGACCTGCTCGTTGGTGAGCACCATCAGCATCTCGATCAGGCGGTGCGATTCGGTTTCCTCGACGTCGATCGCACGGGTCACATCGCCGCCGTCGAACTCGAACGCGGGCTCTGCCGTGTGGACTTCGAGCGCGCTCTGCTTGCGGCGTTCTGTCAGTGCAGCCGCAGCCTTCCGGGTCAGCTCGAGCGGCTTCGCCACCTCCTGCGGGGGGCGGTCGCGCCCGGTGAAGAAGGCGTCGATCTGCTCGTAGCTGAAGCGCGCATCCGAGCGGATTCGGCTGCGGTAGAAGCTCCGTGACCGCGGCTCGCCGGAAGAGGAGAGCTCGATCTCGGTGGTCACCGCCAGCCGCTCCTCTCCAGGCACAAGGCTGCAGGCCTCGTTGGAGAGAGCCGACGGGAGCATCGGCTCGACCGCGCCGGGGACATAGACCGAGTTGGCTCGCCGGAAAGCCTCCTTCTCCAGGCCGGAACCGGGTCGGACGTGCGCGGCGACGTCGGCGATGTGGATCCAGAGGCGGACCCCGTCCCCCTCCGGTTCGGCCGAGACGGCGTCGTCGAAATCGCGTGCCGTCGCGGGGTCGACGGTGAAGGTGTCAAGCCCGGTCAGGTCACGCCTGGATCCATTCGCTTCGTTTCGCGCCGTCGACGCTGCGGCTCGGGCCTCTTCCTCGAGCTTTGCCGGGAAGCCACGGACAAGGCCGCGGTCGAGCATCAGCGCCTCGACCACGTCCCTCGCCTTGCTCGGGTCCCCGAGCAGGCGATGAACGCGCGCCCGCTGCCCGCGCCCGCGCCCGGGCTCCACCAGGGCCATCTGGCCAGGACGCACCTTGCGCCCGCCGCCGAGCGGCAGTTGACCGGCACGCCCGAACAGCGGCTCGGCCACCAGAAAGCGGCCTCGCTTGGCCACAACCGCCACCAGCGGATCCATCCGCCTACCCGCCCAGCTCGCCGGCCAGGACTGCACGCGCGCGGCTGAGCGCCTCGTCGGCGTTGGTCTCGGGCACGTCGGTGGCCTCGAATTCGGGCTCGACGCCCTTGCCCGCAAGCGATGTGCCGTCAGAGGTCAGGTATTCGCCTACGGTCAGGTCCAGGCCGCCGCCGTCGTCGAGCGGGATCACCTGCTGGAAGACGCCCTTGCCGAACGAGGTTTCGCCGACCACCGTCGCCAGGTCGTTCTCGGCCAGGGCCGCAGTCAGGATCTCGGCTGCCGAAGCGGTATCGCCATTGATCAGGACCACGGTCGGGCGCGCCGAGATCGCATCGCCGACCGCCTTGTAGACGGTGTCCTCTTGGGCTCGTCCCGCGGTCGAGACGATCACGCCGTCCTCGACGAAGACGCTCGAGCTCAGCACCGCCTCGGTCAAGAGGCCGCCGCCGTTCGCTCGCAGGTCGAGGATCAGGCCCTCGGCGCCCTTCTCATCGAGCTCGGTGATCTTCTCGCGCAGCTCCGCGTGGACGCCCGGCGTGAAACCGACCATCTGCACGTAGGCGACCGTCCGGCCCCCGGCTTTGACCAGGCGGCCGTCGACGACCGGCACGTCGAGGCGCTCTCGCCGCAGGGCGAGCTCGCGGGGTTCCGCTCCGTTCGAGACCACGGTCAGGGTGACCTCCGTTCCGGCCGGCCCTTTGATCCTGCCCGTCGCGAGCTCGGCGTCCTCGCCCACGATCGAGCGCCCGTTCACGTGGGTGATCACGTCGGCCTCCTTGATCCCGGCTTTTTCGGCCGGTGAGTCTTCGAACACCATCGAGACGCGCAGCCCCTCCTTGCTCTCGTTCACGCCGAGCCCCACGCCTGAGAACGCGCCCTCGGTCGCCTCTTTGAACTGCTTGAACTGCTCCGGGTTGAAATAGTGGGAGAAGCGGTCCTTGTACTTCTTGCGCAGGGTGGCGACCATGCCGCGCACGGACTCGTCCTCGAGCTCGCCGCTGTCGACGTCGCGCCAGTAGTTGTCTTCGATCTCCCTGAGAGCCTGCTCGGTGACGTCTCCGCGCGTGTCGGTGAACGTGTCGCGCACCCACGAGGGGAGCACGTCCGGGTGGCCGCCCAGCCACATGCCGGCCGCCAATGCGACGGCCGCAACGACGACAGCTGTCGCGCGGATGCTCATCCGGGAAAGCTAGCCGCTGGGTTCAGGCGAGGCGCCGGCGCCGCGGAGTTAGACCTGGAGGAAGCGGCGCAGGGTGAGGCCGCTGCCGAGCGCCGAAACCGCCATCGCCGCGCCGAGCAGGACCGCCACCAGGGGCACGAACTCGATCGTGTCGCCGCCCTTGACCAGCCCAAAGCTGTCCGCGAGCGGGTCGATGATCGCCAGCTTGCCGGCGAGCATGACGCCGACTGCGATCAGGCCGCCGATGAAGCCCACCGCGAGGCCCTCGACCATGAACGGCCAGCGGATGAACCAGTTGGTGGCTCCGACGAGGCGCATGACCTCGACCTCGCGTCGCCTCGCGTAGATCGAGAGGCGGATCGTGTTCGCGATCAGGCCGAGCGACGCGACCAGAAGCAGGCCCGCGATCACGATCAGGATGATCTTCACCGCCCCGGTGACCGACCTCACCGTGTCGGACTCCTCGCGCGAGTCGCGGACTTCCTCGATGATCGGGCTTATCGGCTGCGGCTCACCGCTCGAGTTCGGAGGAGTGAGCGCCGAGCGGATCGATTCGAGGTTGTCGGGATTGTCGGCCTTGATCTTGAACGAGGCCGGTAGCGGGTTGGAGTTGAGCTCGTCGGTGATGTCGGGGTCGTCGAGCCGGCCCTTGAGGATCTCGAGCGCCTTGTCCTTGTCGATGTACTCGACCGACTGGACGTGCGAGATCGCGCCGATTCTCTTCTCCAGCTCGGAGGACTCCTCGGGAGTGGCGTCCGGGTAGAGATACGCCTGCAGCTCGAGCTGGTTGCGCACCTCCTGGTTCTTGCTCTGGGCCGCCTGGAGGACCGGCACCAGGACGCCAAGCAGGACGACGGTGACACTGATCGTCACGATCGCCGCGATGCTGGGAGCGGCGCTGCGCCGCATCGCCCGGAAGCCCTCCTGAATGAAGAAGATGATCTTGCTCATCGGCGGCCGTCACCCGTAGGGAGCGGCTCATCATGGCCGTTGGTCTGGCCCTCGTCGCCGATCCCGAGCTCTGCCCGGACCCGAACCGCGAACTCCTTGGTCGATTCGTCGTCCATGTACATGCCCGACGCCTCGTCTCGGACGATCCGGCCGGAGTCGAGCGCGATCACGCGGCGGCGCATCTTGTTGACGAGTTCATGGTCGTGGGTGACGACGACTACGGTCGTCCCGGTCTTGTTGATCCGGTAGAGCAGCTGCATGATCCCGACGGAGGTTGCCGGGTCGAGGTTTCCTGTCGGCTCGTCGGCCAGCAGCAGCGGCGGATGGTTGACGAAGGCGCGCGCGATCGCGAGGCGCTGTTGCTCTCCGCCGGAGAGCTCGTCCGGAAGGCTGTTGATCTTGTCGGCAAGTCCGACAAGGCGCAGTGCGTCGGGGACCTTGCGCTTGATCTCCGCGCGCGGCGCGCCGATCACCTGCAGCGCGTAGGCGACGTTGTCGTAGACGGTGCGACTCGGGAGCAGCTTGAAGTCCTGGAAGACGGTGCCGATGCGGCGACGTAGGTGCGGGATCTTGTCCTCTCCGAGCTTGGCGATGTCGCGGCCCGCGATCAGGACCTCACCCTCGGTGGGCTCCAGTTCCCGGATAAGGAGCTTGATCAGGGTCGACTTGCCGCATCCGGTGGGCCCGACCAGGAAGACGAACTCGCCTTTGTCGACCCGCAATGTCGCCCGCTCGAGTCCGACGTGACCGCCCGGGTAGATCTTGGTGGCGCTGCGCAGCTCGACGATCGGCGCCCCCGGCTTGCGGCTCGACGGATGCGCCGCGCGGCGCTCGCGCTCGGCCAGGACTCGCGCCTGGGTGGTGAGATTCGACGCTTTCGATCTACGCATGCCTGTGGCCTTTCTCCGGGGTCGGGCCGATTCCTGCGCCGCGTCCTCTACGCACAACCCCGTGCGTAACCCACGGCGCCCCTGTCGGCTACTGAGAATTCAGGTTAGCGAACGTTAATAAATACCGACCCGCGTCTTGCAGGCCGGCGCCCAGGCATCGGGCAACCGGGAGCCCTCAGCCGTGGACCGGCCGGTGGCGCACGACCGGCTTCAGCAGCAGTGCCTCGCGGGCGCGATCAGCGATCCCGCTGGCCGTCAGGCGGAAGTGCTCCATGCACGCTTCGGCGGTGCCGGAGACGCCGAACTCGTTGCCGAGCCCGTGCGCGAACACCGGCACCGGATGCTGTTCGGCGGCCACCGTCCGGATCGCATCGGCGAGCCCGCCGACGACCCGGTGTTCCTCGGCGGTGACAGCGACGCCGGTCTTCGCCAGCGAGTCGAGAACGCCCTCGGTGTCGAGCGGCTTGATCATCGCGACGTTGACCACCTCTGCCTCCACCCCGTCTTCGCGCTCGAGGATCTCGGCCGCCTCGAGACCGCGCCACACCATGTGGCCGCAGACGAAAATCGAGATGTCCTTCCCGGGTCGCAGGACGTCAAGGCCCTTGCCGAGCGTCTCGGGGATGTCTTCGTAGACCATCGGCGTCGCGGGCCGGCCGAAGCGCAGGTACATCGGGCCCTCGCGCTCGTAGGACTCCATCGTCGCCCGGTACGCCTGGTTGTAGTCGGCGGGCACCACCACCTGCATCCGCGGCATCGCCCGCATCAGAGCGATGTCCTCGATCATCTGGTGGGAGGCGCCGTCCTCGCCGAGCGAGACCCCGCCGTGGCTGGCTCCGATCCGGATTCGAAGCGTCCGGTCGCCGGTCGCGTGCTTCTCGTTGTGGGCGATACCGAGCCGGACCTGGTCGTATGAACGGGCCGTGGCGAAGATCGCAAAGGTCGACGCGTACGGGACCTTGCCGGTGACGGCGAGGCCACATGCCATAGACATCATGTTCGCCTCGGCGGCACCGACGTTGAAGAAGCGGTCCGGAAACTTCTTGCCGAACTTCATCGACTGGGTCGAGACGGCGAGATCGGCGTCGAGCGCGACCACGTCGTCGTGCACTTCGCCCAGGTCGACGAGCGCATCGCCGTACGCCTGGCGTGTCGCGATTGGTTCCTTCTGGGCCTCAGCCATCGTCATTCTCCAGCGCCGCGGTTTGCTGCTCCAGGGTCGCCTCGAGCTCCTGGAGCGCCTCTTCGGCCTGCTCCTGGCTCGGCGGCTTTCCGTGGAAGCCGAAGCGGCCCTCCATGAAGGAGACACCGCGACCCTTCTTGGTCTGGCAGACGATCGCCGCCGGCCGCTCGAGAGTGCGGCTGCGTTCCAGGGCCTCGACGATCGCCGCCATGTCGTGGCCGTCGATCTCGATCGAGTCCCACCCGAACGACTCGAACTTGGCCCGGACGTCGCCGATGTCCATGACCTCCTCGGTGGTGCCGTCGGTCTGGAGGTGGTTGTAGTCGACGATCGCGGTCAGGTTGGCGAGCTTGTAGTGGGCGGCGGTCGCCGCGCCCTCCCAGCTCTGGCCCTCCTGGATGTCCCCGTCGGACATGACGCAGAAGACGTGCGAGGTGTCGGCGAGGCCGTCGAGCCGCAGCGCCAGGCAGATCCCCACCGACATCGAAAGCCCCTGGCCCAGGGAGCCGGTCGAGACCTCGATCCCGGGGGTGCGATTCATGTCTGGGTGGCCCTGGAGGTGGGAGCCGATCTGGCGCAGGCCCATCAGGTCCTTGGTCGGGAAGTAGCCGTGCTCTGCCAGCGCCGCGTACTGGATCGGCGCCGCGTGCCCCTTGGAGAGGACAAAGCGGTCGCGCTCGGGCCACAGTGGGTTCTTGGGGTCGTGACGGAGGACCCGGTAATAGAGGGCGGTGACGATGTCGGCGGCCGACAGCGAGGAGTCGAGGTGGCCCGACTTCGCGACCGCCAGCATCCGTACACAGTGGGTGCGGAGCACCGTGGCATAGCGCTCGAGCTCGGGGATCGAGTGCGGTTGATCCGACGCCTCTCGGCGCGGCTCTGGGTCCGGAACTGGCTTCAGGTGGGCCATGATGCGCTCGGCTCGCGCTTGCGGTGCAGGTCCCGGCTCTGCGTCAGCCGGGCTCAACGTGCGACGAGGCTAGCAGCAGCGGAGCGAGCGATCAGCATCATTGCGGGCAACACTAGAAGCCGCCCCCGACGGAGCCGGGGACGGCTTCGAGCCCAAATTCCTCAGTTCAGCAGCCCTTTGCCTTCTTGCGCGCGGCCTTGAGCGCCTTCTTCGCCTTTGCGAGCGCGCGCTTGCCGGCCGGGGTCTTGGCCCGCTTCTTCGCCCTCGCGACTGCCGCCTGGGCCTTCTTCAGCCTCAGACAGGCTCCGCTCGGAGCGCCGGCCTTGGTCTGGCGGCTCTGCTCCTGCTTGTAGAGCGCCAGGACCGAGTCCCCGAAGTAGGGGCCGTCGATGATCGGCTGGTTGCCCGGCGCCTTGGTGCTCGTGACCGAGCCGACCGCGCCGCCGTTGGTGCCGCCGATCAGCCAGCCACCGCCGCTGGAGCCGGGCGTGAAGTCGCACGGCGCCTGCATGTTGGGCGGCCCGCTGGGACCGGTGCTGATCGAGCCCGTGTAGCTGCTGGCGCAGCCGAGCAGGGTGTTGCCCGTGTAGGGCGGCGAGGCCGGATAGCCGATCAGGCCCCACTGCTGCTCGCGGGGATAGTTGAAGCTGATTCCGCGGGAGCCGATCAGCGCGCCGAGTGGGACATTCGCCGGACTGCGGAAGAGCGACAGGAAGGCAACGTCGAAGTTGAAGTTGCCGCTGTTCTGCCATTCCGCGAAGGTGGCGTGGAACTGAGCCGGCCACTCGCCAAACGGGGCATTGCCGTTCTTGTAGCCCGGGATGAACACGAACTTGGTGCCCAGGCCGAGATTGCTCTGGTGATCGACGATGCAGTGGCCGGCCGTGACGACCAGGCTCTGGTTGTCGGACTGGACCAGGGTTCCCGAGCACGAGCCGGTCTGGCCGCCCTTGAAGGTGACCATCAGCTTGCCATTGGTCGGGAACGGGGCGCTGGCCTCCGGCAGCTGCTGCACCTGGAAGCCTCCGCCGCTGCCGGCCGAGAGCTGCTGAGGCTTGCCGCCGGGCTCCGGAGCACCGGGCTCAGTGGGCTGCTCGGGGTCAACCGTGACCTCGCCACCCTCCGGCTCTGTCTCCTTGCTCGGCTCGGCCTGCTCCGGCGTCGGCAGTGGCACCGGATTGTTCTCGGCCTGCTTGATCCTTGCGGGTGTCCAGAAATCCTGTACTGCTGCCGCGTCCGTGGGAGACAGACTGGGGCCGCGAATGATCTTGCCCGCTTCGCCGGCATCCAAGGAAGCCTTGTCCTCGCCACCCTGACCGCAGGCAGCGAGTGCGACCGAAGCAGCGAGAGTCAACGCCATGGCGATCGCGGCGGGGCGCCTGCTGTGGCGCCGCGGATCGGTTGAATCGGGTCGGGACTGGCTCATGGACTACTTAACCCCCTCGCGCGTCATGCGCATCGTGTCTCTCCAAGTTGAACGACGTCAAGTACGGAACATCGAGTACGGCCTGATCCTTACAGAGATCGGCAGCGGCGCGGCCTCCGAAGGTGAGCTTGGTCACACTCACTTCTTCTTCCGTTTCTTCTTCTTCTTCTTTTTCTTGGGCGCCCCGCCGCCGGCCGGCTTCTTCTTCTTGGCACCGCCGCCCGACGGCTGTGCCGCCTGCTCGAAGTTGAGTGACAGTGCGATCCCTCCGACGGCGCCGTTGGCCCCATCGACGGCAATCCGGTAAACCGTGCCCGCAGTCACCGGCACCGTCACCTGGCTCTGAGTGCCTCCGGAGTTGTCGTTGGCCCCGACCTGCGACAGGGCACCGACGTTGCCGCCGGTGTAGACCCCGAGCAGGGTGTCGAAGCTGCTGCCCGCAGTATTCAAGGTCACATTCCCGTCTCCGGGAGAAGCCCACTGGTACCAGACCGAAACGCCGCCCGGGTTCCCCGCATGGTTCGGCTCACCCGAGTCCTTCTTGGATCCCTGGTTGTAGTCGCCCACCTGGCTCAACCGTGCGCCGGCCAGCTTCTCGGCGCCGACGAATGAATCGTTGATCGGCGCACCGAGGTTGTCCTGGAGCAGGAACGCGCTGTTGGCGACGTTCCAGTGGCTGGCGAGATAGCCGGTCGGGGTGCCCGCACTGAAGTAGTCGTTCTCCCCGCAGTCGAGCAGGACCTCTGACGCGGGAGGACAGATCTGCCGCATCGGCGGGTTATTGGGCGTATCCGTGTAACACATGGTGTCCGACTCGTCGGTGCAGTGGAATCCGCCGCTCGAGTTCGGCGCGCCGGCGTTCGGGTCGCTTTGGGTGTCCTCCTGGACCCCGCCCATGTTGTGGACGAGCTCGTGGGCCTCGACCGAGATCCCGCCCTCTTCGATTCCGCCCCAGCATTGCTCGTCGACGCGGGAGATCGCGCCCTTGACGGCGGTGCTGCCGTTGTTGAAGTTGTCTTGGCCGGGCTTGGCGTCGAGGCTGATCTGGCCGACACCGCAGACCACGTTCGCGTCCATCCAGACGAGGTAGCGGCGGTTGGACGCACTGAAGCCGGCGGTGCGCATGGCGGAGACGGTGTTCGCGAAGTTGTCGTCGGCGGTCGCGGGAAGCTCGACGCTCTGAACGGTCACTTGGCACCCGGGGTTGCCGGAGTCGGTGACGAAGCGGAGCTTGCGCACCGCGCCACCCTTGGCGGCGCTCGCGTTGAAGACACCGCTTGCCTGGCCTGCCCATCGGATGATCGAAGACTTGAGCGTGTTGAGCCGGTCTGGCTGGCCCGCGAGGTGCGCGTAGACGGCCTGGACTCGGTTGCCGTCGGAGCCGCTGCCTACGCACGGGATCGTGTTGTCGGTAGCTGCCGCCGAGGGCGATTCGCCGTCGCCGGGCGGCGCGTTCTCGGCTGCCGGGGGCGGTGGAACTGCGTCGCGCTGCTTGAGCTCGGCAAGAGGAACATTCGTGCGTACGTCCGGGAGCGCCTCGGGGGCCTCGTCGGGACCGTGCGAGCAGATCGGCTCGGCCGGGTCCTGGTTGGGCACGTTGACGACGAACATCCCCTCGCAGGGGCTGCCGTCCTCACCGCGCTCGAGCCCGGTGTAGATCAGCCCGTCCTTGGGAACGTTCTTCGGAACCGGGTCATTCTCGTCGGCGGTGGGCAGGCCTCCCGGCCCCTGACCGCCGAGCGAAGCCTTGTCGTCGTCCCGCCCGCAGGCAATCAGCAGCAGTGACGCGACCGCCATCGCGGCGCACATCATCAGCCTGATCCAACGTCCGGAACTCACCTGTACCCCATCTCCTTCGTAACCCCCAACTTATCCGAATTTCGGCGCTACTCGGTCAGCAATCGACACTCGGCCGTCATTTCTGAACCCCCAACTGGGCTTATCGACGACCATGCTGACAGAGATCTCGCCGCATGGCGCCGGTTGGCTGCCCGATCGAGTACCCCCTTCGGCGCCTCCGTGACAAGCACCACGCCTGGGGCATAGAGTTGGGACTGAGGGAATGATCGGTACCGAGGTATTCAGCAACCCGGGGTTCTTCATCACCTACGCGGCGGTGCAAGCCGGCCTGCTGCTGGTTCTCGTCCGCCTCCTCGATCCCTACGAGAAGCAGCCGATCTGGGTCCTCGCCCTGATGGTCCTCTGGGGCGCCACCGGCGCTGCGTTCATCGCCCTGGTCGGCAACGAGGCGGTCAAGGGTCTGCTGAGCCCGGAGGCGAAGACAGTCTTCGGCGACGCGATCGCGGCCCCGATCGTCGAGGAGATCGCCAAGGGGCTGGCCCTGCTGGCGGCACTTCTCCTGGGGCGAACCGCGCTGAGGCGAGCGGGCGTCTTCGGTCTCGACGGCGTCTCCGCCCTGATGGTCTGCGGTGCGGCGATCGGGCTCGGCTTCGGCTTCACCGAGGACTTCTTCTACTTCACCGACCACGCGGTGAACGAGGGTCTCTCGGGCGGCACCGACATCTTCCTCGGCCGGCGCGACTTCTTCGGGCCCACCGCCCTCCACCACCCGATGTTCACGGCGATGTTCGGCGCCGGCCTCGGCCTCGCGACCTGGGCGGTCACCACCCGCGGCAAGGCGCTCTGGGGCCTGGCCGGCCTGGCGCTGGCGATCCTGGCCCACGCGATCAACAACGGTCTGATCGAGCTCATCCTCTATCTCCAGTACGGGCTCGACGAGACCACCAACTGGGTCAACGACCTGAGCCTCAACCCCGACGTCGACACCACCGCGAACACGGTCAGCTGGGTGCTCGGGGTCTTCGACTACATGCTGATCATCGGTTTCCTGGTCGCTGTATGGCTCTGGCAGCGCTACCAGCGGCGGGTGATCGCCGAACAGCTCGAGCCCGAGGTCGAAACCGGCGTCATCGCCGAGGAGGACCGCCAGCGGATCATCACGCCGTTCGCACGGGGCAAGGCCTATTGGTCGCTGATCCGCGAGAGCCGCTTCGACCGCTACCAGCAGGATGCGCGACCAGGATCGCGACGCGGCCCGTCTGGCGCTGCTCAAGTGGCGGACCGAGCGCTTTGGCGGCGAGCAGGCTCGGATCAGTGAGCAGCGCCGCCGCCTGGTCTCGTCCGCCTCTATCGCCGAATACGGCGGAACCCTGCCGCGCCCGTCGAGCAAGCTGATCGGGCGCCGCGAGGAGCTCGATGCCGTCACCGGTCTCCTTTCCCAGCCCGACCAGCGGCTCGTCACCCTGACCGGCCCCGGCGGCACCGGCAAGACACGGCTGTCCCTGGAGATCGGCGCCATGCTCGAGAAGAACTTCGCCGGCGGCGCATATTTCGTCGACCTCGCGCCGATCAGCGACCCGACGCGTGTACCCGGGGAGATCGCCAAGGGCCTCGAGATCTCCGAGCTTGCCGGCGAGAACCCGCTCGAGCGCCTGATCGACTACCTCCGCGACAAGCACCTGCTGATCCTGCTCGACAACTTCGAGCAGGTGACCGGGGCCGCCAACGCGGTGGCCGACCTCATGGGGAACGCCCCGCGGGTCACCTTCCTGGTCACCAGCCGCATCCCGCTGCGGATCCGGGGCGAGCGCGAATTCGCAGTGCCGACTCTTTCGATCGCCTCTGGCGCCGATGGAGCAACCGAGGCCGTCCAGCTCTTCCTCGACCGCGCCCAGACGGCGGCGCCCAACTTCGAGCCTGACCGCGACGAGCTCAAGGCCGTCGAGAACCTCTGCCGCCGGGTCGACGGCCTGCCACTGGCGATCGAGCTGCTCGCCTCCCGGGTGAGCACGCTCACGCCTCGCGCCCTCGTCCGCCGGATCGAGGCGGGTGAAGTCGGCGCCGGCGCCAGCCCCGATGTCGAGGCGGGAGCCGCGCTCACGGACGCGCCGGTCCGCCACCAGACGCTCGATGCAGCGATCACCTGGAGCACCGACCTGCTCGATCCCGACCAGTCGAAGATCTTCCAGCGGCTCTCGGTCTTCCCCGCCGGCGCGCGCCCCGATGCAGCTGCCGGGGTGGTCGAGGGCATGGACGAGTCCCGGGTCCTGACCCTGCTCGGCACCCTGCGGGATGCCAGCCTCGTCGTGCAGCGACCGGACCCGAACGGCGAGCCGCGTTTCCGGATGCTGGAGACGATCCGCGAGTTCGCGGCCAACAAGCTGGCCGAGAGCGGCGAGGAGGACAAGGTGAAGGCGCTTCAGGCCGACCACTGCCTCTCCCTATCCCGGGCAGCGGCGGAATCGTTTAACACCAGCTCGAGCCGCGAGTGGCTGCCCCAGTTGGACATCGTCTACGAGAACCTGCGGGTGGCGATGGACTGGATGGTCGAGCACAGCCGGGCCGGCGACGCGGTCGAGATCGCCTCGCTGCTGGTGCCGCTCTGGGAGCGCGGCCACATGAGCGAGATCCGCAACTGGCTCGAGGAGAAGGTGCTCGAGGGAGGCCACTCGCTCGAGCCGCTGGCCGAAGGCCAGGCCCAGCGACTGGCCGGCCGCCTCAGTCTGCTGCTCGGCGACTACCAGAAGGCCGAGAAGCTCCTGGGCGCCGCGATCGAGAACCCGGCGCTGAGCGACGACGAGCGTATGCGCGGCACCTGGGACGCCGGCTGGATCCAGCTCTTCCAGGGCCGCTACGAGGAGGCCAAGCGCCTGTTCGAAGAGTCACTGAAAACAGCGCGGGTGCTCGACGACAAGGCCGCACTCGGTCAGTCGCTCGGCAACCTCGGTCGCGCCCTCTCTGAGATGGGCGATGGCGAGGCAGCTCGCCAGGCACTGACCGAGAGCCTCGAGCACCGTCGCGCGGCCGGCGACCGCCGTGGCCTGGCGAGCTCGCTCAGCAACATGTCCCACGCCGCGCTGCGAACCGGGGACCCCGACGCGGCGCTGGAGTCGGCCGAGGAGGCGCTGGCCGTCGCCCAGGACCTCCAGGACTCGCCGAAGACGGTAGAGGCGCTCTACCCGCTGGGGATCGCCTGCATCGTCCGCGGCGATATGAGCCGGGCCAGTGAGATCAGCCTGAAGCGGCTCGACCTATGCAACGAGCTCGGCGACAAGCGCGGTGTCGCCGAGTCGCTCGAGATCATGTCCGTGGTCGAGGGCAGGAAGGGCAACGGCGAGCGCTCTGCGCGGCTCCTGGGAGCGGGCATGGCCGTGCGCGATTCGATCGGCGCCAACCGCTGGGCCGCCGAGCAGGACGGACTCGACCGGCACATCCCGGCGATCAAGGAGACGCTTGGCGCCGACAAGTACGCAACGGAGCTGGCCGCCGGCAAGGCGATGACCAAGGACGAGGCGGTCGCCTACGCGCTCGAGGGCGCCGAAGACGTGATGACCGAACAGATCGGAGCCGGCGTCGGCGCCTAGACGCAGTTCCCTGACGCGGAACTAGACGTTAGTCCCGATCCACATGGCCAGGAGGAACAGCTGCAGTACGTGGAAGCTCTGGTCCACGAACAGGTAGACCGTGTTCGGCTCTGAATCGGCGGCGCTGGGCGGGTCGCCCAGCTTCTTCACCTTCTTGCCCCAGATCGCGATCAGGCGGCCGTCGTCCTGGATCATGTGCGGGATCGCGATCAGTACCACCGTGAGCAGCGCCCATCCCAGGTCACGCTTGTCGGCGATCCACATGAAGATCGGGACGTAGCAGAGCGTGTAGAAGAAGATGTGGGAGGCGAGCGCCTTGAAGGCGACGCCGCCGCTGAGACCGTTGCGCTTGTACAGCGCCTGGAAGGTCGTCTGCAGCAGGAAGTCGCCCACGAGGTGAGCGACCATGAAAGTGGCAAATAGCTCTATCCACGGCATGGAGGCAGTCCATTCTTTCGCCCCGCCCGGCGAAGCACCTTCTCCCGGCAGGATCCCGTGCCTGTTCAGGCACGAAATTGCGGGCTCAGCCGGTGGCTCTCACCCGATCGAAACCATCCGCTCAATCGGGATTCGGGCGCGCTCCGCGATTTCCTCGTCGACCTTGACCTCGAACTTCATCTCGCGCAGCGAGTCCCGGAGCTTCGGCAGGGTGATCATCTTCATGTACTTGCAGAAGGCCATCCGGTTGGCCTCGATCAGGTTGGCCTCCGGCGCCGCCTGCTGCAGGGGGTAGAGCATCCCGGTCTCGGTGGCGACGATGTAGGAGCCATCGGGCTTTTTCTCCACGTGGTCGAGCATCCCGGAGGTCGAGAGCATGTGGACGCCCTCGGCCTCGATGTCGCCCGAGGCGAGGTACTCCATCGCCTGGGTCGAGCAGCCGCACTCCGGGTGGATCAGGAACTCCGCCTCGGGATGCTCGGCGCGGGTCTCGGCGATGTCCTCCGGCCGGATCCCCGCGTGGACGTGACACTCGCCGTCCCAGACGTGGAAGCGCGCGCGGCGGTCGGGGTCATCGACTAGGCCGGTCTCCCGCTCGACGAAGGCGCCGAGCCACATGTCCGGACCGAACAGGATCTCGGTCTGAGGGCCGTGCTCGTGCCAGATGTGCTCGACGATTTGCACCGCGTTCGAGGAGGTGCAGCAGTAGTCGGTCTCGGCCTTGACCTCGGCCGAGGTGTTGACGTACATGACCACCAGGGCGCCCGGGTGCTCGGCCTTCCACGCCCGGAGCTGGTCGGCGTTGATCGAGTCCGAGAGCGAGCAGCCGGCGTCGGGGTCGGGGATCAGCACGGTCTTCTCCGGCGAGAGGATCGAGGCGGTCTCCGCCATGAAATGGACCCCGCAGAAGTCGATCACCGCCGAGTCGGTCTCCGCGGCGGCACGCGAGAGGCCGAGCGAGTCGCCGGTGAAGTGGGCGACGTCCTGGATCTCGGGCACCTGGTAGTTGTGGGCCAGGATCACGGCGTCGCGCTGGGCGGCGAGCTCGCGTACCTCCTCGGAGATCTCCCGGATCTCCTCCGGATCGAGGGGCTTCGGGATTCCAGGTTGGATCGTCGGTAGCTCTTGCATCGAGCGTTCCTCCGGTCCGCGGCTTGGGCCGGGACCTGGTCGGTTATGTTCGCCGCCCCGGTCAAAAATGACCTCGAGACAGGCGAATGAACTGACCTAAGGATACCGGGCCGGGGTCAGCGGCGCCGCTTTTTCTTGCGCTTCTTTTTCTTCTTCTTTTGCGGTGCCGCGGTGGGCGGCGCCGGCGCAGCCCCCGGTGGCTTTGCAGGCGGTTTCGCCTGGACATCGGTCTGGCGCACTTTTTGCTCGTTGAAGATCGTCTCGGCCACGGTCCCGAAGTAGGCGCCCCGGAGCTTCTCCGGCTCGTTCGCGAGCCGGTTGCTGTTAACCGCCCCCACCTGGGTCCCGTTGACGCCGGTGACGATCCAGCCGCCGCCGCTGCAGCCGCCGGTCATGTTGCAGCCGATCACGATGTTCGCCGGCCCGACGCCGCTTATGTCCGAATATCCGGTTGTGTACGAGTCGCACATGTACTCGCGCTCCCCGTCGAACGGCGGCGCCGCCGGGTAGCCGAAGTCGGCCCAGTACTGGGCCGGGTCGTAATTGAAAAGGATTCCCCTGGCACCGAGGCGGTCCTGAATCGTCTGGCCCTGGTCGTCGCGGAACAGCCCGAGATAGGCGACGTCTTCGTTCCAGTTGAAGCTGTTGACCCAGCCGGCGGAGCTGACGACGTGCTGCGCGGGCCAGACCCCGTACGGAGCGACGCCGTTGCGGTAGCCGGGGACGAAGACGACTCGCTTGACCCAGCCCTCGCCGTTGGCTCCGAAGACACAGTGCCCGGCGGTGACCACCAAGCTCTTGTTGGGAGCATTCACCAAGGTGCCCGAGCAAACCGAGAAGCCCTGCCCCGTATCCATGAAGAGCTTGCCGTGTAGTCGCAGTGGGTCCGTCGACTCGTCGGAAAACTCGTAGAGCTCGTAGTCCGGGTCGTCCGCACCGGCCGCGCCCTGTGGCTCCTCCGGAGCCGGCGGGGCTCCACCGCTGAGCGAGAGGGGCTCGGCATCGCGGTTTGGAGGCGCGCCGAGGCTCTTCGGAGCGGGCGCCGGGTCGAGCGGCTTCGCGGGCCCGGCGTCAGGAACCGAGGTCGGGGGTCCTTGCGGCTCGGGCGGCTCCGACGAATCATCCTTAGCGGGGACCTTCGGCAGCTGGACGGGATTGTCCTCAGCCTGGCGGAGCCTCTTCTCGGTCCAAAAGGCTTCGGTCTTCTGTGCCTGCTTCGGCGTGATCTCACCGGGCGCCTCGGCCGATGCCTCTCCCCCGCTGCCATCGAGACTGGCATCGCGTTCATCGTTGCCCCCGCATGCGGAGACCAGGAGTGCGGCACCGAGGGCGAGGACGAACATCACCGCCGCCAGGCACCGCGACCGGCTCTTACCCATGTCTTCCCCCAAAGCCCATGCGTCGGGTCGAGTATTTCAAAAGCCAGGCCTCCCGTACGCCGGTTGCAGTTGCGCATACTCTCCGGAATGCCGGAGCTGCCCGAAGTCGAGATCACCGCGCGCCGCCTCAGCTCTGCCCTGGCCGGCGCTGAGGTCGAGTCGGCGCTGGCCACAGGCGTGGCCACGCTGAAGACGTTCGACCCACCGCTCGATGCGCTCGCCGGGGAGCGGATCGAGGGCGTCGGGAGGATCGGCAAGATGCTGCGGGTCGACTTCTCCAACCGACTGTCGCTGCTGGTTCACCTGATGTCGGCGGGGAGACTGCAGCTCTTCGAGAAGCGGGCCTCGCTCAAGGACAAGCGCTCGCGGCTGCGGATCCGGGTCTCCGGAGGGAGCGGCGAGCGGGAGCTGCGTCTGCGGGAGTTCGGGACGCGGCAGTCGGCCTGGGCCAAGTTGCTGCCTACGGGGGAGGTCGTCGCCGACGAGATGGTCGCCACCCTTGGTCCAGAGGCGTGGCCGCCCCCGCCGGCCGAGCAGTTCGCCTCCCTGATCGAACAGCCTCGCCACCTCCACCCACTGCTTCGCGACCAGCGGACGATCGCCGGGATCGGCCGTTCGTGGGTGGACGAGATCCTCTGGCGCGCGCAGCTCTCCCCGTTCAAGAAAGGCGGCGACCTCGACGGCGACGAGGTGGACGCGCTCCACGGCGCCCTGCCGCTGCTCGGGGAGGTGATCGAGTTCTACGAGAAGGAGGTCGGTGACGAGATCCCCGACAAGATGCCGATGCCGCTTGAGGTCCACCGCCGCGAGGGCGAACCATGTCCGCGCTGCGGTACCACCATCGAGGCGGTGTTCTTCTCAGAGCACCAGACCAACTATTGCCCCGAGTGTCAGACGGGCGGCCGGGTCTTGAAGGATCGCCGCCTGTCGCGGCTGCTGAAGTAGGGGCGCGATTGCGGGCTAGCGCCCGGTGGCGCGCCGGATCAGGCCGCGGCCGATCCGAAGCGGGTGCGAGGCGGCGGTGCCGAGGCGGCCGCTGAGGCTGAGCGGGTCGCGGGCCACGCCGAGCTGACGCATGATGTCGCCGGGATTGAAGTAGACGCGCTCGCAGACGAGGCGGTCCTCGTCGAAGATGAAGAAGGCGGTCATCCGGGTCTCGAACGAGCGGCCGGTCGGCGGCAGCGCCCGCAGTGGACCGTCGTGGGTCCCCCGGAGAACGAACTCGACGATCACCGCATCGTCGGAGTGGTGGAGCTCGAGCAGCTCGTTGCTTTGATCGGGGAACGCCCTGCGGGTCTCCTCGAAATAAGCACGCACCTCCTCCTCCCCGTCGTGGACCTCGCCGGTTCCGATCAGCTCATAGCGCGGGTGGTGAAAGGTGTCGATCGTCGCGTCGAACTCGTGGCGGTTCTCGGAATCCATGTGCTCGCGCACGATTTCCTCTCGCTTCTCCCGCAGGCTTTGCCCGAGCAGCGCCATCGCCGGACCCTATAGGGGCTCGAGCTCCATGCTCAGGTCGAGCGCCGGAGCCGAATGCGTGAGCGCGCCGACCGAGATGAAGTCGACCCCCGTCTCGGCGACGGCGCGGATGTTCTCCAGGGTGATCCCGCCCGACGCCTCTACCGAAACGCCGTCTCCCGGAGCGCCGCGTGCCAACCCCACCGCGGCGTCGAGCGTCTGCGGGTCCATGTTGTCGAGCAGGATCCGGTCGGCGCCGCCCGCGATCGCCTCGCTCACCTCACCGAGGCTCGAGCATTCGACCTCGACCGGATCGTGCGGGCGGCCTCGTTTCGCCCTCTCGACCGCGGAGCGAAGGCCGTCGGCGAGGGCGATGTGGTTCTCCTTGATCAGGACCGCGTCGTAGAGGCCCATCCGGTGGTTGGCTCCGCCGCCGGCAGCGACCGCGGCCTTCTCCAGCTCGCGTAGGCCGGGGGTCGTCTTGCGGGTGTCGAGGACCTGGACGCCGGTGCCCTGCACCGCCTGGACGAAAAGGGCGGTCATCGTCGCGACTCCGGACAGATGCCCGAGCAGGTTGAGCGCGACTCGCTCGGCGCTGAGCAGGGCGCGGGCAGGCCCCTGCGCGGTTGCGATCGTCGCCGGGACCACGTCGCGCCAGGCGTTCGCGTCCTTGCCGACCAAATCGAAGCCCTCGGCGCCGGCCTGCATGAACGCTTCCTCTGCAGCGTCGAAGCCGTAAGCGATGCCGGGGGCCTTCTGGACGATCCTTGCCCGCGCACCGTCCTCTGGCGCGATCAGCGCTTCGGTGGTGATGTCGCCCGAGCCGACGTCCTCGGCCAGGGCGCGCTCGACAAGCTCGGTGAGACCGCTGCGGTCGCTCATCGTCGCATCGTATTTCTCACGCGATCTCACGAATCGCGCGCCACTCGCGTTTAATCAAGCGATGGCCGTCCTCCCCCCGTTCCAGGAGCTGCTCGACAGCCACTGCGGCGACGTGCTCGGTTTCCTGATCGCGACGGTCGGGCCCCAAGACGCCGAGGACTGCTTTCAGGAGACCTTCCTCGCGGCACTGCGCGCTTATCCCCGGCTCGAGCATCAGCGCAACCTCAAGTCCTGGTTGATGACGATCGCCCACCGCAAGGCAGTCGATCACCACCGCGGCCGGGCAAAGGGGCCGGTCCCGGCCGGCGATGCGGCCGAGCTCGACCTGCCCATCGCGCGGAGCATGAACGGCGCCGGCCCCGGGCAGGATCCGGGGCTGTGGCAGGCGGTCGCCGGACTGCCCCCGAAACAGCGGAGCGCAGTCATGCTGCGCTTCGCCGGGGACCTCCCATACCGCGACATCGGCGAGCGCATCTCCTGCTCTGAAGAAGCGGCCCGCCGCAACGTGCACGAGGGTGTCAAACGACTCAGAGAGGAGCTCGCATGACAGATCCAGCCACCGCGATCAGCCAAGTGACCCGCCCCGATTCGGACCTTGCCCGCGCAGCGGCAGAGCGGTTTGCCGAGCGCGCTGCCGAGGAAGGCCTGGTCGAAATCGCCTATGCCAGCATCGACTCCCCCTTCGGCGAGGTGATCCTGGCCGCCACCGACCGCGGCCTCGTCCGGGTCAATCTGCCCGCCTACGAGCCCGAAGGGTTCCTCGCCCGGCTCTCTGAAGAGATCTCGCCCGCGATCCTCGAGTCGCCGGCGAGGCTCGATCACGCGCGCCGGCAGTTCGAGTCCTACTTCGAGGGGGAGCTGCAGAAGTTCGACCTGCCGCTCGACTGGCGGCTCGGCGGCGAGGGATTTCGCCGCCGGGCCCTGGGGGCGATCAACCGGATTCCTTACGGAAAGACGCGGAGCTACGCCGAGATCGCCGCCACCGCCGGCAATCCTCGCGCCTACCGCGCCGCCGGCTCGGCCTGCGGCGCGAACCCCCTGCCGATCATCGTCCCCTGCCACCGCGTCCTGCAGAGCGGCGGGCGGATCGGCAACTATGGCGGCGGTCCGAGGATGAAGGAGGGCCTGCTGCGGCTCGAGGGCGTCGAGGTCGATCGGTGAGTCCCGGAGAGCAGCACAGCTTCGACCTGGTCGGCGCCTTCGAGGCCCGATCGACGATGTCTGGAAGGCCTTGACCGCACCCGAGGAGCTGAAGCAGTGGTGGGGTCCCAGCGGTTTCACGATTCCGGATGTCGAGGTTGATCTGCGCGAGGGTGGGCGCTACCGATTCACGATGCAGCCGCCCGAGGGCGAGGCTTTCCACCTCACCGGTGAGTTCCGCGAGGTCGTCCCGGTTGCCTTGCTCTCCTACACCTTCGTCTGGGAAGAGCCCGCTCCCGATGACCAGGAGACCCTGGTCACGCTCCGGCTCGAGGACACCGACGGTGCGACCGAGCTCTCCCTGACTCAGGGCGAGTTCGCCACCACGGAGCGGCTCGAGTTGCACCGCAACGGCTGGAGCGACGGGTTCGAGAAGATCGCCGCGCTGCTCAGCCGGCGGTAATAGCGCCTGCTGTTCGCCGCGCCAGCGCCATGATCGTGATCATCGGGTTGGTCCCCGAAGCGCTGGGGAAGGCGCTGGCGTCGCCGATCCAGACACCGGGGGTGTCGTGGAGCTCGCCCCAGGGGCCCGCCACCGAAGTTTTCGGATCGGACCCCATACGGCAGCTCCCCATCTGGTGGGCGCTGAACAGGCGCTGGCCCCCGGCGCCCATGTGGACCGATTGGAACCGCTCGATCGCGGCGTCGAGGTCCTCTCCCCGCTCCCACGCCGGCAGCCCGGTGGCGAGCGAGTAGATCTCCTTGGCGCCGGCCGCCTCGTGCAGCCGGGCCATCGCGTCGAGGCCTTGCCGCAGGTTTGTGAGGTCGAGCTCGTCGGTGATCGCGTAGGTGACCACCGCCTCGCCCTGTCCGTCGACCGTCACCTCTCCCCCGCCCCGGTCGCGGGTGAGCGAGATGAAGCTGCCGCCGAACTTGACGCTCTCCATCATCTCCTTGTGGGCGACAGCGCCGGTCCAGGGCAGCGCCGACCCGATCAGCCCCGGCGCGTACTGGGCCGCCTCGACCAAGAAGCCGTAGCCCTCTCCAGTGTCGGCGAACTCGTCGCAGAGCCCGGCCTGCGGCGGTCCCATCCAGGCCTTCATGTCCTCGTCGTAGACGCCGAACACGGCAGAGGTCGGATGCACGTGCAGGTTCTTGCCGACTGCGGGCCCGCCGATCCCGGACCGCAGGAGCAGAGCAGGCGATTCCAGCGAGCCGCAGGCGACCACCACCCGCGGAGCGCGGACCGTCAGCTTCGAGGGAGCGCCTCCGTTGGGCTGACCGGCGAGCGCCTCGATCCCGGCGGCGCGCCCCGACTCGACCAGGATGGTTTGCGCGCGAGCCCGAACCGCGAGCCGCGCTCCCTTTGCGGCTGCGTCGGCGAGGAAGGTCTTCTCCCCGGACTGCTTCGAGCCCGAGAAGTCGCCGAAACCGAGGAAGCCGGCCGTCTCGGGCGAGTAGCTGCGCGGGTCGGCGTTGCGGATGATCCGCTCCCAGCTCCAGCCCAGCTTCTCGGCGCCCTGCTTCATCCGCTCTTGATGGCCGTTGAGGTCGCTGCAGCGGTCGTTCGCACCGAGGCGGTCCATGACCGCGTCGAGATGGTCGTCGTAGTCGGGTCCGTCGAGGCCCTCGAGCCCTTGCTTTGCCCACTCCGCCCGCACCCACGGGCGTGTCCGCAGGCAGTTGGTCCAGTTGATCGTGGTCCCACCGCCGAGCGTCACCCCTGCCTGAATGCTGATGTTCCCGTCGGCGGTCGGGGTCGGGCCGCCGCGCCAGATCATGCGCTCGTACGCCGAGAGCTCGTACCCGTCGAAGTCGGACTCGTTGAAGTAGCCCGAGGCTTCGAGCACGACTACGTCGAGGCCGGCCTCGGCGAGGCTCGCGGCGATGACCCCGCCCCCCGAGCCGGAGCCGACGATCACAGCGTCGGCCTCGAGCGTCTGGTCCTCGCCGGCGGGCTCGATCACCTCGAGCGGCTTCGGCACGTCCGGCGGGGGGCCCGGCGGCCCCGGGAATCCGTACGCCTCCCAGGCGGGGTTCACCCCGGTCTCGGGATCCGGGACGCCGTAGTGCAGAAATAGCGTCATGCCGGCTAGTGCGGCTACCCCGGCCGCGGCCTCTTCCGAGCTGGCGGCGACACCGGCAAGAATCGCCTCCCGTGCCTCCTGCGAAGGTGCTTCACCCAGATTCTGCTCGGTGAAGGCATCGAGCAGCTCGATCAGACCGCCGCGTATCTGCGGGTCTGGAACCCCGAGCAGCATCTGCTCGACCGCCCGGTCGGTTCCATAGTCGCTGGCCGCCCGCGCCCAGATTCCTGCGGGATCGGGATCCCGCTCGAGCGACGGGATGATCGAGTCGCAGACCTGTTGGAGCGTCGCCCGCTGGGCCTGGGTCAGCTCCTCCGCCACGGGCCGAGTCTATTTCAGCGTCGGCGCTTCTTCTTGCACTTCTTCTTCTTGGCGATCCGCGCACCCTTGCGGCGCTTCTTCTTGCACTTGCGCTTCCGCCGCGCAACCGGGGGTGGCGCGGTCGAGATGTTTCCGGCCGTGGCGAACAGCGCCGCGGCGTCGCCGCCCAAGTAGGGGCCGCGCTCGATGTTCGGGAAGCCGACCGGGCTGGTCGAGCTGAGGGAAGCCACGGCGCCCTGCGCGCTCAGCCATGGGCCGCCACTCGCCCCGTGCCCGAAATCGCATTCGACCTCCAGGCGGTAGGGGCCTGGCTCCGCTCCGGTGGTGACGTCACCCGACCAGGTCGTGTCGCAGGCCCAGAGCTTTTGGCCGTCGTAGGGCGGGGTCGGTTCGCGCGGGTATCCGAACACGCGGTAGTCCTGGACCCGCGGCTGGTTGAAGGCGATCGGCAGCGCCCCGACCGCGTCCTCGATCGCCGTACCGGCGGCGTTGCGAGCGAGGACGATGAAGCCGTAGTCGTAGCGATAGTTCGTCGTCCCCACCCACTGCGGGGCCGGCAGGACCTGGAACTGCTCCCACCTGCCGAAGGGCGCGGTGTTGTCGCGCCAGCCGGGATAAAAACGGGCGCCGCTGATGCCGCCTGCGTGGTCGACGGAGCTGAGGCAATGGCCTGCGGTCAAGATCGTGCTCTGGTTGGGGGCGTCGACAACCGCCGCCGAGCAAGCGGTCGTCCCGTCGGGGAAATCAACGAAGAGCTTGCCCACCGCACGGTTCGGGGCGACGGTCGAATCGAGCTGCGTCGTCGTAACCGCCGCAGCCTGAGCCGGCAGCAGCAGCGCCAGCGCGACCAGGACGACGCCAAGGGGCCCTCCGCTCAAACGGGACGTTTCAACACCCGTCTCACCGCAGCTCAACATCGCCCTGTGTTCCCTCCGGTTGGATTTGCCGCCCGACCCGGCCCTTCCCTGCTTGCTTCCTGTCCCCAGCCTAGCCGGAATCGCCAGCGGCCGATTTCAACAGGTACTCCTTGACGAACCGGTCGAGGTCCCCGTCGAGGACGGCCTGTGCGTTGCCGCTCTCGTGCCCTGTGCGGTGGTCCTTGACCCGCTGGTCCGGGTGCAGCGTGTAGCTCCGGATCTGGGAGCCCCACTCGGCCGATTTCGTCTCGCCCCGTTCCTTCGCAAGCTCCTCTGCCCGCTTGCGCTCCTCCGCTTCGAGCAGGCGCGCCCGCAGGAGCTGCATCGCGACCGCCTTGTTCTGGGCCTGCGAGCGCTCGTTCTGGCACTGGACCACGATTCCGGTCGGCTGGTGAGTGATGCGGACCGCCGAGTCGGTCTTGTTGACGTGCTGGCCGCCGGCTCCGGACGCCCGGTATGTGTCGACCCGGAGGTCGGTGTCCTCGATCTCGACCTCTACGTCGTCGGAGACAAGTGGCGCCACCTCGAGCTGGGCGAAGCTGGTGTGGCGGCGGTTGGCCGAGTCGAACGGCGAGAGGCGGACGAGGCGATGGACGCCGCGCTCGGCGGAGAAGAGGCCGTACGCGTTTTCGCCGCGGGCGATGAAGGTGGCGGACTTGAGCCCGGCCTCCTCCCCCGGCGAGGCCTCCTTCATCTCAACCTTGAATCCACGCCGCTCGGCCCAGCGCAGGTACATGCGCAGCAGCATCTCCGCCCAGTCCTGGGAATCGGTGCCGCCGGCGCCGGCATGGACGGTGACAACCGCGTCGCCGGCGTCGTAGTCGCCGCTGAACAGGCGCTGCTCCTCTAGCTCGGCCAGACGGCGCTCGATCGATTCGACCTGCGAAGCCAGCTCCCCGGCCATCTCGTCGTCGTCGGCCGCGAGCTCGGCCAGCTCGTCGAGGTCGCCGATGTCGGACTCGAGTGAGCGGAACCCCTCGAGCTTGCGCTGCGCGGCGGCATGCTTGGCCGACGTCTCCGCCGCCCCTGCCTGGTCGTCCCAGAAGCCGGGCCGTTGCATCTCGGCCTCGAGCCGCTCTACGTCTTCACGAACGGAAGCCGGGTCAAAGGTAGTCCGCGAGCAGCTTCATCTGCTCGCGGATCGCCGCGAGGCGCGCGGGCACCGCTTCGGTTGGGAGCGCCTCGGCCATGCCTTGCATTATCCCTGTCGGCGATAGCCTTTGCCGATGGCCGGCTTTCAAGCCAAAGTTCCGGCGGCGCTCCTTGTCGCAGCCGTACTCGCTCTCGTCGGCGCCACGCATGGCGCAGCGGCCGTTACCTCCGACCTGGCCGCGCCGGACAAGAAGGAAATCGCCATGCAACTGGTCTCCAGCGCCGAGAACTCCTCCCTCAATTGGAGGGCGCAGTACAAGTACATCGAGGACATCGGTGACGGCCGTGGCTACACCGGCGGGATCATCGGCTTCACCTCGGGGACCGGTGACATGCTCGAGGTGGTCCAGCTGTACACGCGCTTCAAGCGGCGCAACCCGCTCCGCAGGTTCCTGCCGGCCCTGAGGAGGGTGAACGGGACGAGCTCGCACCGCGGGCTCGGAAAACCCTTCGTCAAGGCTTGGCGAAAGGCCGCCAAACAGGCGGCTTTCCGCCGCGCGCAAGACTTCGAGCGGGATAGCGTCTACTTCAATCCGTCAGTGAACCTCGCCAAGTCCGACGGGCTGAACGCGCTCGGCCAGTTCTGCTACTACGACGCGGCGGTGGTGCACGGCTTCGAGGGCATGGAGGACATCCGCCGGCGCGCTCTTGCGCGCGCCGCCACCCCGGCGGCCGGAGGCGACGAGGCGGCTTTCCTGCACGCCTTCCTCGACGAGCGCGTGATCGAGATGAAGAAGGAGGCGGCCCACTCCGACGTGACCCGAATCGACAATGCCCAGCGCCGCTTCCTGAACGAAGGCAACCTCGACCTGCATCTGCCGCTGTTCTGGTCCGTCTACGGCGACCCCTACCAGATCACCGGCTGAGCATCGGCACCCTCGCGGTGCTTCTGGTGGTCGGGTTGGTCGCACCGGCACCCTCGGGTGCGACCGGCGCCTATCCGGCTGCGCTCGTCCTGTCGAAGAAGATCGGCAACCGCCCCGCGGCCAGCCCGAACGAGGCGAAGGCCCACCGCTACGTCGCGGGGCAGTTCCGGGCTGCGGGCCTGGCGGTGACCGAGAACGGCTTCAACGTCCCGGGCAGAGGCCGCTCGCGCAACGTGATCGGGATGTACGAGACGCCGAGGGAGTGCCTGGAGATCTACATGGCCCATACCGACAGCGTCTCCCGCGGCAAGGGAGCAAACGACAACGCCTCAGGGGTCGGCGTCCTGGTCGGCCTCGCGCCGCGGATCGCGAAGCTGGCGCCGGATTGCGACGTGTGGCTGGTTGCCACCGGCGCCGAGGAGCGCGAGTACACCGGGACCTCCTCGCATTTAGGCGCGGGGGCGCTGGTCGGGTTCGTCCGAGGCCAGGGGCGCTCGGGCGACCTCCGCTACGCGCTCTCGGTCGACATGGTCGGCCGTGGCAAGCGCTTCTACCTGCGCTCGCCCCAAGCCGGAGTGCGCTCCACGGTTGAAGGCCTGGTGCTGGCCGCGGCGCGGCGTGCGGGGGTCACCCTCCGCTGGTCGCGCGACTCGGGTGAGGGCAACTCCGACCACCGCGAGTTCGAGTTGGCAGGCCTGCCGGGTGCAGTGATCGAAGTCTGGCGCGGCATCGATCCGTGCCACCACGAAACGTGCGACCGCTGGCCCCGGATCAACAAGGGCTCGATGCGGCGGGTCCAGCGAATCGTCGAAGCGCTGCTGGGAAGCTAGTCGGGCAGGCCAGCGGCGCGCAGCGCCGACTCGCGCTCCTCGAACGGCTGCCAGCGGACGATCAGCCCGTCGCGGAGGGTGAACAGCATCGCCATCTCATCCTCGCGCGCGAGCTCGTCGGTCCCGTCCCAATGCCACTGACGGCGGATGAGGGCGACGACGTTGTCCCCTCCCTCTCGCAGCTCGTCGATCACCACCGTCTGCTGGACGCCTCCCGGCTTGCGGGTGGCCCACTCGCGTGCCTGCTCACGTCCCTTGAACACGCCCTTCATCCCGTGAATCTCGATCTCTGGATGCAGCGTCTCGACGAAGGCGTCGAGGTCCTGGCGGTTGAACGCTGCGGTGAAGTGCTCCGCCTGCTCGGAGTTGGTCGCCACTGGCTAGTTCAGGCGCCGTGGCACTTCTTGTACTTCTTGCCCGACCCGCACCAACACGGGTCGTTGCGGCCGACCTTTTCGTGCTCGTCCTTGACGCGGGTCTCGACGACCTCGGGCTCGGGCTCGCCGTTGCCGGCTGCGGGACCGGCGGCCACCCCGCCAGCTGCGGGGCCAGTAACCCCGGGCGCAGCGGGCTGCAGGCCGACCTCCTCCATCCCCTCGCCGGTCAGGGCCGAGGGCTGCTCCTGGCCGCCACCCGAGTAGGTGACGTTGCGGGCCCCGGCGGCGGTCGGCGCGAAGGCCTCTTCGGCCTGCGCCGGCTCGATGTTGACCTCGACGTGGAAGATCAGGCGGGAGAACTCCTCCCAGATCCCGTGCATAAGGACCTCGAACATCGCGAAGCCCTCGTTCTTGTAAGCAACCAGCGGGTCGATCTGGGCGAAGCCGCGCAGGTGGATTCCCTCGCGCAGGTAGTCCATCTCGTAGAGGTGCTCGCGCCAGCGGCTGTCGATCAGCTGCAGCAGGATCGAGCGCTCGAGCTGCCGCATCAGGTCCGCCCCGAACTCCTGCTCGCGCCTGTCGTACGCAGCGAGGG
Organism: uncultured Solirubrobacterales bacterium; assembly: GCA_963770155.1. Lineage (GTDB taxonomy): Bacteria > Actinomycetota > Thermoleophilia > Solirubrobacterales > 70-9 > CAVYOE01. Next base: position 1,079,734 of record CAVYOE010000001.1, read on the forward strand.
CATCGGCGACCAGCTGCTCGGTCAGCTCCTCGCGGTCGACCGAGGACTCGGCTGTCATCCCGGCGAGGTCCACCCCGAGTGGCCAGAGCTGGTTCAGCTGGACCTCGAGCTCGTCGAGGTCCCAGTCCTCGAAGATGTCACCAGGCGCGTAGGACTCGAACATGCGCTGCACGGTCGCCGCCAGCTCCGTCCTGGCGGTGTCGGACATGTCCTTGCCCTCGAGGATCTCGCGGCGGTACCTGTAAACGATCCGCCGCTGCTCGTTCATGACGTCGTCGTACTCGAGCACGTGCTTGCGGATCAGGAAGTTCTGCTCCTCGACCTTCTTCTGCGCGTTCTCGACGGTCTTGGTGAGCATCTTCGCCTCGAGCGGCTCTTCCTCTCCCTCCTCGTTCACCGGCCCTAGCCGGTCGAGGATCCGGTAGATGCGATCGCCGGCGAAGAGGCGGATGACGTCGTCCTCGGCTGAGAGGAAGAAGCGCGACTCGCCCGGGTCGCCCTGGCGTCCGGAGCGGCCGCGGAGCTGGTTGTCGATCCGGCGGGACTCGTGGCGCTCGGTGCCGCAGATGAAGAGCCCGCCGAGCTCGCGGACCTCGTTCGCCTCGGCCTCGGCCTGCGGCTCGAGCTCGGCGGTGCGCTCGGCCAGGGCCTCATCGAAGCCATCCTCACCCGGCTTCAAACCCTCGTTGATCAGCGCGTGGTGGGCCATCTGCTCGGGGTTGCCGCCGAGCTTGATGTCGACACCTCGACCGGCCATGTTGGTTGCGATCGTGACCGCACCCCTGCGGCCGGCCTGGGCGATCGTCTCACCCTCGCGCTCGGCGTGCTCGGGCTTCGCGTTCAGGACGACGTGGTCGACGCCGCGGCGCTTGAGCTCTGCGGAGAGCATCTCCGAGACCTCGACCGAGATCGTCCCGACCAGGACCGGCTGACCGTGCTCGTTACGCGCCTGGATTTCTTGCGCCACCGCCTTCCACTTGCCGTCCTTGGTCTTGTAGATCTGGTCGTTCTGGTCGGCCCGGACCATCGGCACGTTGGTCGGGATCTCGACCACCGGGATCTTGTAGATCTTCATGAACTCGGTCGCCTCGGTCATCGCAGTCCCGGTCATTCCCGCGAGCTTGTTGTAGAGACGGAAGTAGTTCTGGAGCGTGATCGTCGCCAGCGTCTGGTTCTCCTCCCTGATCGCGACACCCTCCTTGGCCTCGACCGCCTGGTGGAGGCCCTCGGACCAGCGCCGGCCCTCGAGAATCCGGCCGGTGAACTCGTCGATGATCATCACCTCGCCATCGACGACGGCGTAGTCCTTGTCCTTCTTGTAGAGCGACTCGGCCTTGAGCGACTGGACCAGGTGGTTGACGAGGGTGCCGTGCTCGCCGAGGTAGAGATTGTCGACACCGAGGAACTCCTCGGCCTTGGCGACGCCGCGCTCGGTCGGGGCAACCGTCTTGTGCTTCTCGTCGTACTCATAGTCGTACTCGGCCTCCGAGGTGTCCTTGCTCTCCCCGAGCGCCTTCAGCTTCATCTTGTGCTCCTCCCCGACCATCTGCTTAGCGAGGCGGGCGAAGGTGTAGTAGAGGTCGGCGGCCTGCTCGGGCGCACCGGAGATGATCAGCGGGGTCCGCGCCTCGTCGATCAAGATGTTGTCGACCTCGTCGACGATCGCGAAATCGTGGCCCCGCTGGACGCATTCCTCCAGGGATCCGGACATGTTGTCGCGCAGGTAGTCGAACCCGAACTCCGAGTTGGTCCCGTAGGTGACGTCGCAGGCGTACTTCTGCTGCCGGGTCGCGTGATCGTCGCCCTCCTGGATCGACGCGTGGGTTACGCCGAGCGCGTCGTAGATCGGCGCCATCCACTCCTCGTCGCGGCGGGCGAGGTAGTCGTTGACGGTGACCAGGTGGACGCTGCCTCCGCCAAGCGTGTTCAGGAAGACCGGCAGGGTCGCGGTCAGCGTCTTTCCTTCCCCCGTCCTCATCTCGGAGATCGCCCCGTTGTGGAGGACCATGCCCCCGATCAGCTGCACGTCGAAGTGGCGCTGGCCGATCGACCGCCGCGCGGCCTCGCGGGTCAGCGCGAACGCTTCGGGAAGGAGGTCATCGAGGCTCTCGCCGCCCTTGGCGCGCTCGCGGAGCTTGTCGGCCTCCTCGCGCAGCTCGGAATCGTCGAGCAGCTCCATCTCCGGCTCGATCGCGTTGATCGCGTCGACCCGATCCTTGTATTGCTTGAACTGCTTGCCCTCGCCCATGCGAAGGGCGCGGTCTAGGAGCCCTCTGGCCATGCGACTAGGTTAGCTAGGCACGCGTTCCAGCCGGGGAGCCGCTTGCGGCTATGCGGCGCGCCCGCGCAGCCGCGACATCATCTTCCGCGTCTGGTTGCGCTTCCGGCGCATTTCGCGGTGCTTCTTCACCTGGCGACGGATGTCCTCGGCGAGCTCGTGGATCGAATGCACCATCTCCGGCGCCGCCTCGCGTGCGTGAAGGGTCTTCCCCTTGAGATAGAGGTTTGCCTCGGCGACCTCCTTCTCGGCGATCCGGGGATTGCGCTCCTCGGAAAGCACCACCTCCAGGGTCGCGAGATCGGAGACCTGCCTGCCGACTCGCTTGAACCGTTTCCTCACATGGTCGCGAAGCTCCTCCGTGATCTCGACGTTGCGCCCCGTGATCTCGATGCGCACAACCGACCTCCTTTCGCGAATCGTGAGTGAAGACATCGTACGCCCGCTCCGCTCGCTTGGCAAGCACTCGAAGCTCGCCGAACGTCCAAGATCACAGTGCGTGGGCGAGGGTGAGCGCAACGACGCGCTCGCTGCCTGCCGCACGCAGGGCGGCGGCGCAGGCACCGAGGGTTGCGCCGGTCGTCCAGACATCGTCGATGAGCACGGCCGCGCGCGGGGGCGAGCGCCAGGCGGTGACCCGGGGCGGTCCGTCGAGCCTCGCCTGCCGTGAGCGGCCGACCTGCCGCCGGCCGGACTCGCGCTCGAGGCAACGGTCGACCCGGAGATTGCAGCTGCGGCCCAGCGCGATCGCGATCTCCTCAGCCGGATCGAAACCCCGGAGCCGGAGCCGGATCGGATCCGGCGGCACCGGCACCAGCGCCCCGCGGAGAAGCTCCGGCGGCGTTGCGGCGCGGATCGCGGCAGCAGCCCGACGCGACAGGGCCAGACGGCGCCCGAACTTGATCGAGGTCGCAAGCGAGCGGACTATGCCGCTATGGGGACCGGCCGAAACGACCGTGTCGACCCCGGGCGGCCCCGGGCCGACCAGGGGCTCCGCCGCCTCCAACTCGCGCTTGCAGGCGCCGCAGGCGGAGCTGCGTGGATCGCAGCCGCCGCCACAGAGCGCGCATCGGGGCGGAGCCACGAGATCGATCGCGCCGCGCAAGGCTGAGCCGGACACCGGCCCAGGATCGGGCGCGCGGGCACGCCGGTGGCGCGCAGACTGTGACGAAAGTCGCGCCGGTGAGTGACCTTTGCCCGGGCGCGTGGCAGCGGTGGTCAGCCCGGGGCGGGCCCGAGCACCCCGCCGAAGGCCAGCGCGCCGGCCGGCACCTGGGTCCCCGGCAGAACGACGCATTCCCGCAGGTGTGCCCCGGCGCCGATGCTGCAATCGGCGCCGATCACCATCGGGCCGGTGAGCCGGACGCCCTCCCCCACGTTCGTTCCGGGCCCGGTCAGGACCGAGTCCTGCAGCTCGCCCTCCCCAAGAGAGACCTGCACCTCTCCGGAGAGCACGTCGATGTTGCCCTGCACGTACTCGCCGATCGAGCCGATGTCGTTCCAGTACTCGCCGATCTCGTGCGAGTGGAACGGGACATCGCCCTCGAGCAGTGCCGGGAAGACGTCCTGCGCCCAGTCGACGAAGCCGGCGGGCTGGTCCTCATCGCCAGCGGGGCTGTGGTGGTCGGGGCCGGGAAAGTGGTCGAAGATCTCGCGCTTGAACATGTACATGCCGCAGTTGGCGAGGTCGGAGAGCGCCTCGGCCGGATCGGGCTTTTCCTGGAATCCCTGGATCCGCCCATCGTCGCCGGTGATCGCGACCCCGAACGGCCGCGTGTCTCCGACTCGCTTGGTCGCCAGAGTCGCGATCCCGTCTTTCCGCTCGTGGGCAGAGCGCATTGCGGCGAGATCGATGTCGGTCAGAGCGTCGCCCGAGATGATCAGGAACGACTCCGTTTCGGAGAGGAAGTCGGCGACCTTCTTCACTCCTCCCGCGGTCCCGAGCGGCTCCTGCTCGTCGCTGTAGGAGAGCGATACGCCCCATTCGGAGCCATCCCCGAAGTGCTCCCGAATCTGGTCCGGGAGCCAGGAGAGATTCGCGATCACCTCGGTGAACCCGTGCTTGGCGAGCAACTCGAGGATGTGCTCCATCACCGGCCGGTTGGCCACCGGCGCCAGCGGCTTCGGGGTCAGCTCGGTCAGCGGGCGCAGCCGCGTCCCGAGGCCCGCTGCCAGGATCATCGCTCGCATCTTCGGCAGGCTATTAGCGGCGACGCTTACGCTTCTTCTTGACGCAACGGCGCTTGCCTCGGACTTTCTTCAGTCGCTTGCCCTTCTTGCAGCGGCGCCTCTTGGCGACCGGCGGGGCTCCGGCGGGCGGCGGCGCGGCCACCTGACAGCCGCCAGACCCCGGAGTCGCGCCCGGTGAGGAAACGACCCTCGAAACGGTGTTCCCGGCGGCGACATAGAGCTCACAGCGGCTGTCCTCGCCGAAGGACCAAGGCTGCGCCCCGGTGGGGACACCCTCGGAGCGGTCGCCACTGCCGGCCGGGATGCCCGGCACAAAGGACCGAAGCACCGCGGCGCAAAGGTCTGCGTAGACGTAGCGACCCGAGAGCTCGGGCACGTCCGAGCCGCGGTAGACGAAGCCGCCCATGATCGCGCAGGTACCGCCGACGTGGGTTTCGTAGTCGAGCACTGGGTGTGCCAGGTTGCCGGGGGTCGTACAGCCGCCGGGCGAACCCACATCAAGGAAACCTTCGTAGCACGGCCAACCGAAGTTGTCGTTGCGGCCGCCGCCGATCGATTGGGGCCGGTAGTCGACCTCTTCTCGGGAGCCCGACCCGACATCGCCGATCAGGAGCGATCCGTTCAGATGGTCGAAGGAAAAGCGATGCGGGTTGCGGAGGCCGAAGCTCCAGATCTCGTTTGCCACCGACCCGGAGCCGAAATACGGGTTCGAGGCCGGAACCGTGTAGTCGCCAGGTCCGGTGTCGTGCGGGTTGATCCGTAACAGCTTGCCGTAGAAGTTGGTTGCGATCTGGGCGTTGTTACTGCTCGCGTTATCTCCCACCGAGATGTAGAGGTAGCCGTCCGGTCCGAACTGCAGCTGGCCGCCGTTGTGATTGCTGGCCGAGTGCGGGAAGCTGAGCACCGTGCGCCGAGTGCTCTCGTCGACGTCGCCCGGATTCGCCTCCACCTGGTACTCCTCGATGAAGACGTCGCCAGGATCGCCGCCGGGAATCGGGTCGTCGCCGTCGCCGGTGTAGAACACGTAGAAGAGCCCGTTGCTCGCGAAATCGGGGTCGAAGGCCATCGAGAGGAGGCCACGCTCGCTGTTGACGCAATCGACACTGGTGCTGATGTCGAGGAAAGGCGTGCCGGCAGGCGCGCCGACAATCCGAATCGTGCCGCAGCGCTCGACCACGAACAGGCGCGGGTCGCCCGGCGGCGCCGTGACGTAGATCGGAGCTGCGAACGTCCCAACCGGATCGAGTGCGACCGCACCGGCTCGGGCCGGCACGACCATCAGCACCGCCAGCAGTCCGAGTAGCAGCCCCCGCCGCACAGTCTTAGTAGCGGTAGTGGTCGCTCTTGTATGGCCCGTCGACCTCGACTCCGATGTAGGCCGCCTGGTCGGGGCTGAGCTCGGTCAGCTCGACGCTGAGAGCGTCGAGGTGCAGCCTCGCCACCTTCTCGTCGAGGTGCTTGGGCAGCACGTGGACGGCCTTCTCGTAGCGGTCCGGGGACCCGAACAGCTCGATCTGGGCGATCACCTGGTTGGTGAACGAGTTCGACATGACGAAGCTCGGGTGCCCGGTCGCGTTGCCGAGGTTGAGCAGGCGGCCCTCCGAAAGGACCAGGATCGAGTGGCCGTCGGAGAAGCGCCACTCGTCGACCTGATCCTTGATGTTGATCCGCTCGATGCCCGCCGTCTGCTCGAGACCGGCCATGTCGATCTCGTTGTCGAAGTGGCCGATGTTGCCGACGATCGCCTGGTGCTTCATCCGGGCCATGTGATCGGCGGTGATGATGTCCTTGTTGCCGGTGGCGGTGATGAAGATGTCGGCCTCGTCGATCACGCTCTCGAGCTGGCGCACCTCGTAGCCCTGCATCGAGGCCTGAAGCGCGCAGATCGGGTCGATCTCGGTGACGATCACTCGCGCGCCCTGACCGCGGAGGCTCTCGGCGCAACCCTTGCCGACGTCGCCGAAGCCGCAGATGACCGCCGTCTTGCCGGCGATCATCACGTCGGTGGCGCGGTTGATCCCGTCGATCAGGGAATGGCGACAGCCGTAGATGTTGTCGAACTTCGACTTGGTGACCGAGTCGTTGACGTTGATCGCCGGGAACAGCAGGGTCTCGTTCTGCTGCATCTCATAAAGGCGGTTGACGCCGGTGGTGGTCTCCTCGGTGACGCCCAGGATCCCCGCGGCCATCTGGGTGAACCTCTGCGGGTCGGCCGCGATCGAGTCGCGGAGCGCCTGCAGGATCACCTTCTCCTCCTCCGATCCGGCGGTCTCGTCGCCGGGGACGGCGCCGGCGGCCTCGTACTCGACTCCCTTGTGGATCAGCAGAGTCGCGTCGCCGCCGTCGTCGAGAAGCATGTTGGCGCCGGTCTCGCCGTTCGCGCCGGGCTCGGGCCAGGTCAGGGCCTGCTCTGTGCACCACCAGTACTCCTCGAGGGTCTCCCCCTTCCAGGCGAACACCGCGACCCCCTTTGGGTCCTCGGCGGTGCCGTCAGGGCCGACCGCGACCGCCGCGGCAGCGTGGTCCTGGGTCGAGAAGATGTTGCAGCTCGCCCAGCGAACCTCTGCGCCGAGGGCGACCAGGGTCTCGATCAGGACCGCGGTCTGGACCGTCATGTGCAGCGAGCCGGTGACCCGAGCGCCCTTGAGCGGCTGAGTGCCGGCGAACTCCTCGCGGGTCGCCATCAGGCCGGGCATCTCGTGCTCGGCGAGGGAGATCTCCTTGCGGCCGAACTCGGCCAGGGAGAGATCGGCGACCTTGAAGGCAAGGCCGGTGTCGCTGGGCTTCTCGGTGACGGCACTCATGCGTTAGGTGGTTCTCCTTAGGTTGGTCGGGCTTGGGTCCCGGTCGGGCCCGGGTCTGACGGGTCGGGCAAGGATAGAGAGCTATCGGGCAGAGCTACTCATAGCTGAGCGCCTCGACCACGTCCAGGCGCGCAGCCCTCCGTGCAGGGATGATCGCGGCGAGCAGGCCGAGGATCACCGCGGCGACCGCCACCCCGAACATTGTCGCGATCGGAGGCTTGTAATCGACGCCGGGCACACCAAAGGAGAGCCCCTTGAGCAGGGCGAAGCCGAGCCCGGTGCCAATCACGAGCCCCATCGCCGCCCCGATCAGCGCGATCACGAGGCTCTCGTCGGCGATCGTCCGCCGCACCTGCCAGCGGGTCGAGCCGAGCGCCCGCAGCACGCCGATCTCCCGGGTGCGCTCGATCACCGACATCGAGAGCGTGTTGATGATCCCGAACAGGCTGACGAAGATCGCGACTCCGACGATCGCGTTGAAGAAGCCGAACTGCTGGTTCACCTGGCCCTCGATGTCTGACTTGAACTCCTCGTTCGAGAGCGAGGTCAGGTTCGGGTACTCGCCCTTGAGGACGGCGTCCACCTTCTTCTGAAGGCGCTCGCGGGTCTTCTCCTCGTCCGAGGTCGCCTTCAGGGCCAGCTGCGAATCGGCGGTGATGCCGTAGATCTCCTCGATCGTATCCAGCGACATGCTCACGGTCTGGCCGCCGGCAAAGACGGTGTCGACAATCGATGCGACCTCGGCCGTTCGCGTGCCGGAGGGTCCGTTGAGCTCCATCTTGTCGCCGACCCCGATCCCGGCCTCCTCCGCGTATCCCTTGCCGACGTTGACGGAACCCTGCGCGATCTTTTCGTAGATCTCCTCGCGCGAGGCGCCATCCCCGTCGAGCTCGGTCGTGTCGACGTCGTCGTAGACCTCGGGATCGAAGGCGAAGAGGAGTCCCTGCGGGTTCTCGGAGCTGCCGCGCTTCGACGGAAGGCTGTCGAGGAAGTAGACGCGCTCCGGCGTGACGATCTTTGCCTCCGGGATCTGCTCGAGCCGCTCCTTCACTGCCGGCGAGATCGACTGCTGGGGCCCCTGTCCCGGTGAGAAGCCCCGCGGCTGCACGGTCAGGTCGCGGGCGAAGCTCTTGTCGAACTCCTCTGAGATCGTCGTCAGGAAGCTGGAGCCGAGGCTGTTGACCGCGATGACCAGGGCGAGGCCGATCATCAGCGCGGTCGAGGTGGCAGCGGTCCGAATCGGATTCGCGCGGGCCGAGTCCGCCGCGAGCCGTCCCTCGACCGGGTAGAGCCGGCGCACCGGCCAGGAAAGCACCCGGGTCATGGGCTCGATCACGAACGGAGCCAGCAGCGCGATCCCGAAGAAGACCGCGATCGTGCCCCCGATCCCGGCCGCGATCACCGGGGTTGTGGTCTCATCGGCGGCGCCGAGCAGGAACGCCCCGGCCAGTCCGGGGACGATCAGGGCCACGCCGATCGCGGCGCGCATCGGGCCCGGCCGGTCGCGGACGCCCAAGGTGCCGAGAATGGCCCGGATCGGCGCGATCCGGCCGGCGCGGCGCGCCGGGTTGAGAGCGCCGAGGCAGGCGGTGAGCAAGCCGGTCGCGACCGCCGCCGCCGGTGCGACCCAGGTGAAGTGGAGGTTCCCGATGGGGAAACTGAGCGCCTTCATCAGCTCGATCAGGCCGAGGGCCAGCAGCACCCCCAGGCCGAGGCCCAGGACCGCGCCGATCAGGCCCATGTAGATCGCCTCGAACAGGACCGAGCGCACGATCATGCCGCCGGTCGCCCCGAGCGTCCGCTGCATGCCGATTTCCCGCATCCGCTGCAGCACGGTCATGTTGAAAGAGTTGAAGATGAGGAAGCCGCCTACGAACAGGGCCATCCCCGCGAAGAAGTAGAGGACTACGTTGAAAGCCTGGAGCTGGTCCTCGACCTCCTGGCTCTTTCCATCGGGCGTGGCGATCTCGACCCCCTTGCCGAACTCGGCGCGGAGGCGCTTGCGGACCGCGGAGATCTCGGCCTTGCCTCCGTCGACGACGACGTTGACCTCGTCCCAGCCGTCGGGTTTGTCGAACGCCTCCCGTGCGGTCTCGATCGGGAGCACGCCAAAGCCCTCCCCACCGAACTCGAGACCGTTCGTGAACTGGGCGATGCCGACCACCTTCGGCTCGATCACGCCGGACGGCGCCGCAAGCCTCAAACGATCGCCCACCTCGATCCCGTTCGAGCTCGCGAAACCGCTGTCGATGCCGATCTCGTCGCCACCCTCGACCTCGCGGCCCTCGACCACCTCGGAATCGCTGAAGTCCGGGGCGTCCGGGTCCATCCCGATCACGTTCACGCTCGACCCGGCGCCGCTGAGCGCCTCGTTCTCGGTGTTGATGACGGTAAGGGTGGAGAAGATGTCCGAGCTGGCGTCCTCGACTCCCTGCGTGGCTTTGGCGCGATCGAGGCTGTCCGTCGGAAGCGACCCGGTGGACTGGGTGCCGGAGAGCACCAGGTCGGTCTCCCCGTACACCGCGTCGAACAGGTTGCTGAAGGTCCGCTGGATCGTCGCCGAGAGAAGCAGGACCCCGGTGATCATCCCCACCCCGAGCACGATTCCGGTCGCGGTCAGCAGAACCCGCAGCCGCCGCGTCCGGAACTGCCGCAGGCTCAGCGAGTAGTAGCTACGCACCGGACTCGAGCGATGCGAACTTGTTGATGACGCGCTTGCTCGAGCCGCCCTTGATCTCGCCGGCGACCTTGCCGTCACGAAGGAAGACGACCCGGCCCGCGATCGCGGCGGCACCGGGATCGTGGGTGACGATCACGATCGAGTGGCCCTCGCTCCGGTTCAGGTCCTGCAGCAGGTCGAGCACCTCGGCCTCCGAGTGCGAGTCGAGGTTGCCGGTGGGCTCGTCGGCGAGCACCAGCTTCGGTTCCATCAGCAATGCGCGGGCAATCGAGACTCGCTGCTGCTCACCCCCGGAGAGCTCCGACGGGAGATGGTCGGCGCGGGCGCTGAGCCGTACCTGCTTCAGGAGCTTGCGGGCACGCCGGCGAAGCTTCTCGTCGTTGCGGCCGGCGATCAGCGCCGGCAGGAGCACGTTCTCCTCGGCGCTCAGGGACGGCAGCAGGTTGAAGAACTGGAAGACGAAACCGATCCCGTCGCGTCGCAGCAGGGTCAGCTCGCTGTCGTCGAGGCCCTCGAACCGGGTTCCGGCAAGCGCGATCGTGCCGTCGGTGGGCGTCTCCAGCGCGCCGAGGAGGTGAAGCAAGGTGCTCTTGCCCGATCCCGACGGACCCATGATCGCGACCATCTCGCCGTCGGCGATCTCGAGATCGACGCCGTCGAGAGCGCGGACTTCGGTGCCTCCTTCGCCATAGACCTTGGTCAGGCCGTTGACCTCGATCGCGGGCGGCGCGGTGCTCTTCTTCGATGCCGCCTTCTTGCGGGTGCGGCTCGCTGTCTTGCGGGTACGGGTCCCTGCGCCGCGCGCCGGGCTCATGGCCGGCCCAGCTCGCGCTTCAGGTTCTCGATCGTCTCCACCGGGGTCGGGTCGACGCCAGCAGCGGCGGCCACGTGGAGCGAGACCAGGTCGCCGAGCATCACCGCCTGAAGCATCCGCTCTGTCCGGGTCTCCCCCTCTGTCTCGATCCGGCAGACCGCGGCCGCGTGGGGTTCGAGGAGCCTTGCAGTCAGCTCAAAGCGCTCGCGCTCCCGCGGATGCTGGTCGGCGTCTTCCAGCATGATCGCGACAAACCGGCCGCAGTCCTCGGCTCCCGCCCATCCCGCGATCTCGTTGTGGTCGGCCTCGGGCATCATCGCCCAGAAAGCGGGGACCTTGGCGTTCTCGTTGAGCTGGGTCTTCCAGCGCATCGCGACCGGCGCGGTGAGGCCGCTGCCGTAGATCACCGCCGTGGCCTTCTCAAGGGAGGCGGCGATCTCCCCCGAGCGTTTGCCGAGTGATCCCCGCTGCGATTCCAGGTGGGCGGCACAACTGTCGATCTCGGTGTTGAGACGCGGTGCCGCACCGGCCAGGGCAGCTGCCTCGGCGGCTGCGCAGAACATGTAGCCGACCGCGGCGCGCGGCTGCAGACCGGCTGGAAGGCCGATCACAGGAACCCCGTCGGATCGGGCAAGTTCGGCCAACTCGCCCCCGGTTGTGGCGACCATCCTGGCCGCCCCCAACGCCTCGGCACCTGCGTAACACGCGAGGGTTTCCTCGGTATTGCCCGAGTAGCTCGAGCACAGGACGAGCGACTCGGGCCGCGCCTCGGGCGGCAGCTCGTATCCCCGCGCCCCGAGGAGCGGACGGTCGAGCCTCGAGCCGAAAGCTGCCCGGGCGAGATCGCCGCCGATCGCTGAACCGCCCATGCCGCAGACGACGACGCTCGGTGCGTCGATCTCCTGCAGCTTCGCCGACTCGATCCGCCACAGAGCGTCACGGAGGTGGTCCGGCATCGCCAACACGGTGTCGAGCTGGTTGCCCGCGTCAACCGCGCGAATCGGCGCCAGGGGATCGCTCACGCTTCCACCAACTCCCCTTCCGCGGTGACGGTCCCCGGGTCGAGCACAGCGCCGGCGGCAACCTCGGCCCCCGCCGCCAAAATCGCGCCGTTGATGGTCGCCCTCTCGCCAACCGAGCAGCGCTCGTTCAGGATCGACTCGAAGATCCGCGCCCCGGCTCCGACGTGGGAGCCGGGTCCCACCACCGCGCGGGGCCCGACCTCTGCCTCCGCGTCGATCTCGGCCCCGGGTCCGACCAGCGCCGGCGGCCTCACGATCGCCTTCGGATCGAGCTCTGCGCCCTGCTCGACCAGCAGGCCCTCCGGCGCGGCAAGCTCGCCGACAGAAGTCTGCACCCGGCGTTCGAGAATGTCCCAGGTCGCCTGCAGGAAGCGGTCCGGCGTACCGATGTCGAGCCAGTAGCCATCGAGCACCCGGGCGTAGAGACCATTCCCGATCAGCTTCGGGAACACCTCGCGCTCGATCGACACCTCGCGGTCCGCAGGGATGTGCTCGATCGCCGCGCGCTCGAGCACGTATATGCCGGCGTTGATGTCGCCGCCTGCCGCCGCTTCGGCCGCCGCGGGCTTCTCGGCAAACTCTCTGACCTCCGCGAGGCCGTCGCTACGGTCGCGCCGGACGACCCCGTAGCCGGTCGCATTCTCAACGTGGAAAAGACCGAGGGTCGCCACTGCGCCGGCCGCCTCGTGATCGCGAACCAGGGCGGTCAGGTCGAGGTCACAGAGGACGTCACCGTTCAATGCCAGGAATCGATCGTCGAGCTGCTCGACGCTGTCGGCGGCGAACCGAATCCCCCCCGCCGTCCCGCGAGGCTCCGGCTCGACCACGTAGCTGATCCGCTGGCCCTCGTCCCCTTCACCGAGCGCCTCCCGCAGGGGGTCCGGCTCGAAACCGCAGGCGAGGACGACGTCGTCGACGCCGTGGGTGCGCAGCCATTCGAGCAGGTAGCTGATGAACGGCCTGCCTGCGAGCGGCAGCACGGGCTTCGGCCGGCGCTCTGTCAGCGGGCGCAAGCGGGTCCCCTCTCCCCCGACCAGGACCAGCGCCTGCATCAGCTCTCCGCCGGGTCGCCCGGCGTCTCCTCGCCGGCGAGCCCGATGCCCTCGTACGTGAAGCCGGCATCCCGGAGCTCTCCGGCATCGAGAAAGTTGCGCCCGTCGATCAAGAGCGGGTTGGCCATCCGCTTCGCGGCTTCCTTCCAGTCGAGCTCGGCAAATTCCGGCCATTCTGTGACCAGGACGGCGGCATCCGCACCGTCGAGGACCTCCATGGCCGAGTCGCAGAGCTCGACCTCCGGCAGCAGCTGGGCTGCGGTTGCCTCGGCGACCGGGTCATACCCCCGGACTTCGGCGCCCTCGCTCCGTAGGCGGGAGGCGACAACCAGGCTGGAGGCCTCACGCATGTCGTCGGTGTCCGGCTTGAACGCGAGACCCAACAGCGCCACCGTTTTGCCGCTCAACATCCCGAGGTGCTTCTGGAGCTTGCCCACCAGCCGGCGCTTCTGCAGCTCGTTCACCTCGATCACGGCGCTCAGCAGCTGGAAGTGGTAGCCGGAGTTGCCGGCGAGCTGCTTCAGGGCCTGTGTGTCTTTCGGGAAACAGCTGCCGCCGAATCCGAGGCCGGCATTCAAAAACTTCGGACCGATCCGCTCGTCCAGGCCCATGCCGCGAGCAACCTCGCTGACGTCGGCGCCGAGCTCCTCTGAGACGTTGGCGATCTCGTTGATGAAACTGATCTTGGTCGCCAGGAACGCGTTCGAGGCGAGCTTGATCATCTCGGCGCTGGAGACATCGGTACGCACGATCGGAGCGTCCATCCCCGCGTAGAGCGCCTCGACAGCACCGGCCGCTTCATCGTCGCCCGGCTCGATCCCGATCACGATCCGGTCGGGCTCGAGGAAATCCTTTACGGCCGAGCCCTCGCGCAGGAACTCGGGATTGGAGACATAGGCGGTGTCAGGCAGCTCGTGGCGGATGGCGCGGCCGGTCCCGACCGGCACGGTGCTCTTCATGACAACGATTCGTCCCTTGCCGGTCACCTCCTCGATCGCGGTCTTGACGCTGGAAAGGTCCGCGTCACCGGCAGCCGTCGGCGGAGTCTCGACGCAGATGAAGATGACCTCGGCCTCGTCGGTGAGCTGATCGAGCTCGGTCGCGAAAGTGAGCCGCTCCGAGTTCCTCTTGATCAGCTCCGGCAGGCCAGGCTCGTGCATGGGGACTTCGCCGGCGGCGAGGCGCTCGATCTTGTCCGCGTCTATGTCGCGGGCCACCACCCTGTTCCCGAGCTCGGCAAAGCAGGCGGCCGTCACCAGGCCGACCCAGCCAACCCCGACGACGCCGATCGCCCTCGGCGCCTGGTCGTTTCCGCTGCTCACGCCTTCGGCGGCTTGGGTCCGGGCAGCAACTTCGTCCCGCGGGCGATCGCGACCATCTGGTCGGCGGTCAGGGTCCGCAGCAGCGAGTTCGAAATCCAGTAGGCCCGGCCCTCGTGCTCCCAGGCCACCATGCGGAGACGGTCGCCATCGAAGTAGAGCTTGTACTCGCGATCTCCCATCTCCCTTGTCTCATGGGGCTCGTCGAGGATCGGCGCGTCCTCCCACTCGGTCCCCTGGAGCCCGTAGAAGTCGCCCGCAGGGGTCTCCAGGGTGAAGCGGTAACAGAAGGTGTCGTCCTTTGAAAGCGAGTGGTCCTGCAGCGTGTAGGCGCGCGGCTGCTGGTCGTAGGTCGACCCGGCGATCACCGTGGTCGGGTAGAAGATCGGCATCGACCGGTCGCGTCGGCGGATGCGGTAGGCGAGCTTCTTGCCAAAGCTGCCGCCTTCAAGTCCGAGCGAGCTCGCATCGGGCTTCGACGTTTCCTTCTTCTTCGCCCCCTTCTTCTTGCCCTTCTGCTGAGTCGCCGGGACCGGTCCGGTCCTGCCCGGCTTTGGTTTGCCTGGCGCTTCCCCGGGCGGCGCTTCCGGCGGGCCGGTCGGCTGCTCCGGAGCCGCGGTGGCACCCCGCGGGCCGCCGCTGCTCTCGATCCCGAGGAACTGGCTCACCGCCTGTTCGATCTGACTCGGAGTGACGGTGACGCGCGCGCCGACCGACCCGGGGAAGTGGACCTCCCGCACGGGCTGGTCACGAGCCGCGATGAACGACTTCATCACCTGGATCATCGTCGGCGCGTCCTTGATGTCGGAGCTGGTGTATTCGGTGAAGATGTCGATCAGCTCGTTTTGCCTGGTCAGGAGGTCCGTGGTGGGGACCCGGGCTCGCGCCTGGCGGAGGAAGTCCTGCTGGCGGGCGGCGCGGACGACGTCGTTGTCGGTGTGGCGGAAGCGGACGTACTCGAGCGCCTTGTAGCCACAGAGACGCTGATAGCCCGGCCGCACGTCGATCTCCGCATACTGCTGGGCGGCCGACAGGCCCTCGTTCGAGTGGTAGTAGCGGCGGTCGACGTCGACGTAGACACAGCCGATCGCGTTCACGGCCTTGGCAAAGCCGACGAAGTTGACCTGGACCAGGTGGTTGACGTCCACCCCGGTCAGCTGTTTCACCGTCTCCAGGGTTCGTTTCGGCCCGCCAGTCGCGAATGCCTCGTTGAACTTGGCGAAGCCGTAGCCGGGGATGTTCACCTCGAGGTCTCGAGGGATCGAAAAGAGCGCGATCGCGTCGCGTTCCGGATCCAGTCGCAGCAGCATCGAGGTGTCGGAGAGGCCGAAACCCTGACCGTCGCCGCGCCGCTTGTCTGAGCCGATGATCAGGATCGTCTGCGGGGCGCCGCCGTCGACCGAGGCGAGCTGGCTCTCGATTCCCTGCAGCTCGATCTCATCGCCGAGGTCGCCGGCGATGTCGGAAACCCCGAGGATCAGGGCGCTCGCGGTAGCCCCGCCGGTGGCGAGGATGATCAGGAGCGAGGCGAGCGTGAACCGGGCCCAAAGAGGGAACCGGCGCCGGGGCCGGCCGACCTCGAGGTATGCGCCGGCCGCGGCGGCTGCCGCGGCCCTCGCGGCGCTGGGCGGACCGGAGACGATGGTGGGCCGCTCGTCGCCCGCCTCGTCGTAATCGTCGACGGCATCGCGTTCGGCCGTGATCGCCTCGTCGTCGTCCTCAACGGCCGCGTCCTCGGCTCGCAGGACCTCGTCGTCCTCGAGCTCTTCCTCTTCAGCCTCGAGGTCTTCCTCCTCGGGGATCTCCTCGCCCAGCGGTTGCCCCTCGGCGTCGACCAGGTCACGGTGGTGTTGTTCGCTCGCGTCGTCGGCAGCTGCGTCTTCGGCGTCGCTCTCCGCGGTGATCGCCTCCTGCTCCTCAACGTCGGCGGCCTGCTCGTCGGGCATCTCGTACTCCTCGGTAGGAGCGCCGACTGCCTCCTCGATCTCCGCATCGAGCTCGGCGAGAAAGTCGTCGCCCAGCTCGAGCTCGTCGTCCCCTCCAAAGACGTCGCGCGGGTCCTCCTCGCGCGGCTCCTCCTCACGCGGCTCCTCCTCGCGCGGCTCCTCGGGCCCGGGTTCGTCCGGGCGGTGACCGCCGTTGCCTTCGCGCTCACTCATCGCGGTCACCCCGCTCGACCGTCGCCAGCGAGCGGCCGAAATCGAGCAGTGCCCTGCGATAGGAGGCCAGAGAATCGACCGAGACCCACTCCTGCGGGCCGTGGTGGCCGCCGCCGACCGGGCCGAACTCGACCGCGGGCACCCCGACCCGCAGGAAGGAGACGACGTCGGATGCGCCGTCGCGGCCGACGCTCATCACCCGCTCGGGATGGTGCGGGGCCGCCGCCTCCCCCAGCGCCCGCACATAAGGGGAGTCAGGCGAGACCACCGCGGGGGGACGCTGGAAGGTCGAAATCACGCGAGTATCGGGGAGGTCCTTGACCTGCCCGAGGATCGCCTCGGGGTCCTGTTCGGGCAGGTAGCGCACATCGACGTCTATGACGCAGGTATCGGGCACTTTGTTCAACGCGTCGCCTCCCCAGATCCGGCCCAGGTTGATTGAGGGCCGATCGAAGAGGTCGGAACTCTGGCGCGTAAAGGGTAATGACTCGATGCTGCGGAACACGTCGAGCGCCTTGAGCACGGCGTTGTCGCCCAGCCACGGGGTCGCGCCGTGCGCGGCCGTGCCTCCGACCTCGAGCCGCATCGCCAGCACCCCCTTTGCCTGCACGCCGATCTGGAGGTCGGTCGGCTCGCCGGTGATCGCGAAATCGCCCACAAAGCCGCTGTCGACGAGCGCATCGCTGCCCCGCTCGACCTCTTCCTCGGACTCCTCGTCGGAGACGACTCCGAGCCGCACCCGCACCCCTTCCGCATCCCGGAGCTCGTGCAGGACGAGCAGCATCACGGCGAGGGCGCCCTTCATGTCATAGGCGCCGCGCCCGAACAGGCGGTCTCCCTCGAGCCTGGGGCGGAACTGCTCGTCGTGGCCGGGCACCACGTCGAGGTGGCCGTGCAGGACGAGTGTGGGGGCCTGCTCCTCCCCCACCTCGGCCATCATCACGGGCAGCCCGCGCGACTCGATCTGCTTGACGCCGATCCCTCGTGAGGAAAGCCAGCCCTGGACGAAGCCGGCTGCGTCTCGCAATCCCTCGGGATCGGAGGTGTCGTAGGCGATCAGGCGCTCGGCGAGCTCCCGAGCCTCGTTGCTCACGCAGTCCCCGGGGCGGCTAGTCGCCGCTCGACTCGGTTACCGCCAGGAATGCCTCGGCGCGCTCCTTGTCGCGGGCGGCGGTCTCGTGAGCTGCCGAGCCTTCCTCGGCCTCGCCGAGGCGCTGTTCGGCATCCTTGACCCGCTGCTCCAGTTGCGAGCGGTCTAGGTCCTCGGGCGGAATCGCTTCGCCGACCAGGACCAGCGCCTTGTTGCCGAAGACCTCCAGCCACCCTTCCGCTTGCGCGAACCGCTTGGTCTCCCCTTCGGAGACCTTCAGCCGCAGCTCAGTGGGGCGCAGCCGCGCCATCAGCGGCTCGTGGTTCGCAAGGATCCCGATCTCCCCGACCGCCGTCCGGGTCGAGAGCTGCACCACCTCGCCGTCGAAGACCTGCCCCTCGGGGGTCAGGACCTTGGTCGGGAACGAGTTCTCCTCCGCCACGGCCGAATCCGCGGCTAGGCCGCTTCCTCCTTCATCCCCTTGGATTCCTCGACCACCTGGTCGATGCCGCCCTTCATGTAGAAGGCGCGCTCGGGAATCTCGTCGTGCTTGCCCTCGACGATCTCGCCGAAGCCGCGCACGGTCTCCTCGACCGGCACGAACTCTCCCTCGCGGCCGGTGAACTGGGAGGCGACGAAGAACGGCTGGGAAAGGAAGCGCTCGATCTTCCGGGCCCGGGTAACGGTCAGCTTGTCCTCGTCGGAGAGCTCGTCGATCCCGAGGATCGCGATGATCTCCTGCAGCTCCTTGTAGCGCTGCAGGGTTTCCTGGACCTCGGTCGCGACTCGATAGTGCTCCTCGCCGAGGATGTCGGGCTTGAGGATGGTCGAGGTCGAGTCGAGCGGGTCGACCGCCGGATAGATGCCCTTCTCGACCAGGGCCCGCGAAAGCACCGTGGTCGCGTTCAGGTGCGCGAACACCGAGGCCGGCGCCGGGTCGGTGAGGTCGTCGGCCGGCACGTAGATCGCCTGCACCGACGTGACCGAGCCCTCGCGCGTGGAAGTGATTCGTTCCTGCAGGCCACCCATCTCGGTCTCGAGCGTCGGCTGGTAGCCGACGGCCGAGGGCATCCGCCCGAGCAGCGCCGAGACCTCGGAGCCTGCCTGGACGAAGCGGAAGATGTTGTCGATGAACAGGAGCACGTCCTGTCCGCCCTGCTCGCGGAAGTACTCGGCCATGGTCAGCCCGGAGAGCGCGACCCGGAGGCGGGCGCCAGGCGGCTCGTTCATCTGGCCGAAGACCAGCATCGTCTTGTCGATCACCCCGGATTCCTTCATCTCGAGCCAGAGGTCGTTCCCCTCGCGCGAGCGCTCTCCCACACCGCAGAAGGCCGAGAGGCCCTCGTGCTCCTCGGCGACGCTGCGGATCAGCTCCTGGATCAGCACCGTCTTGCCGACGCCGGCGCCGCCGAAGAGGCCGACCTTGCCGCCCTTGGCGTAGGGGGCCAGCAGATCTACCACCTTGATCCCGGTGACCAGGATCTCCTGGCTGGGGGTCAGATCCTCGACCTCGGGGGCGGCGCGGTGGATCGGCCAGCGCTCATCGCCCTCGACTGCATCACCCTCGTCGATCGGCTCCCCGAGCAGATTGAAGATCCGGCCGAGCGTCTCCTTGCCGACCGGGACCGTGATCGGTCCACCGGTGTCGATGATGTCGTCGCCGCGACGGAGTCCGTCGGTCGCGTCCATCGCCACGGCGCGGACCCGGTCGTCGCCGAGGTGCTGCTGGACCTCGCAAACGAGGTTCATCGGCGCGCGACCGTCGCCTTCGGCAATCTCGATCTTGAGTGCCGAGTAGATCTCCGGCAGGTCGTCCGTGAAGACAGCGTCGATCACGACCCCCGTTACCTGCTCGACCCTGCCGACATTTCCGTTGTTGGCCTCAGCCATTGGTTCCTTTCGGTCTCATCCTTGGCCCTCGGCGCCGGCAACCACCTCGAGGATTTCCTGGGTGATCTCTGCCTGGCGGACCCGGTTCATTTCAAGTGTGAGGTCGCTGATCAGCGCGTCGGCGTTCTCGGATGCGCTTCGCATCGCGGTCATCCGCGCCCCGTGCTCGGAAGCCGTTGATTCGAGCAGGGCCCGGTAGACGCTCAAGTTGGCGTACTCGGGGATCAGCTCGGCGAGCAGCTCCTCAGCCTCCGGCTCGAATTCGAGCAGCGAGCGCTTATGCGCTTCTTCGATCTCGGTCGGCTCGGGATCCGGCTCGACCAGCTGCTCGATCCCCTCGCCGAAGACCTCGGCCTGCTGGATCGGCAGCAGCGTCTGACGGCGCACGTACTGGGTCAGCGGTGAGACGTATCGGTTGAAGATCAGCTCGACCCGGTCGAGCTCCTTGTCGACATAGGCGGTGATCAGGTCATCGGCGATCCCGCGCGCGTCGGCGAAGCTCGGACGGTCGGTGAAGCCGATGTAGTCCTCGCTCACCGTCTCCTCCCGAAAGCGCATGCTTGAGGCGCCCCGGCGGCCAACGACCGAGAACGTCACCTCCTTCCCGTCTCCCTCCAACTCGCGCTTCAGCAGGATCCCGGCGCGGATGATCTGGGAGTTGAAGGAGCCGGCGAGCCCGCGGTCGCCGGTGACCAGCAGGATCCCGACCTTGCTCACGTCCTCGCGCTCCTCCAGCACGGGGACGCGGCCGGCGGCTGTCTCGCCGGCCGCCTCGGCCACCTGCCGGGTCATCTTGCGCAGCTGCTGGGCGTAGGGCCGCAGCGCGTCGATCCGCTGCTCCGCTCGGCGCAGGCGCGCCGCCGCGACCATCTCCATCGCGCGCGTGATCTTGTGCACGTTCTTGATGCTGGAGATGCGGCTCTTGACGTCCTTGCGGGTGGCCATCGGGGCTTCGGTTCGCGCGACCTAGGCGGGGGTCGCCTCGGTCTCCTTTTCCTCGTCGCTCGTTTCCTCGTCACTCGCCTTGTCCTCGGCCTCGTCGCTCTCGCCGTCGGAAGACCCCTCATCGTCATCGCTCGATGAAGTCCGCCCAGGAGCCTTGCGCTCTTCCTCGGACTTGACCCGGTCGCTCTCGCCCTCCTCGAGCTCTTGGCCCTCCTCGTCGAAGTCGGGGCCGAAGTCGTCGACGAACTCGGCGATCTCCTTGCCGAGGGCCTCCTCGTCCTCGTCGGAGAGCTCTCCGCTCTCGGAGATCCGGTCGAGCAGCTCTTTGTTCTCCGACCGCAGCCGGGAGATCAGGTCGGAGAGGAAATCCGGCACGCGCTCGGTCTTGAGACGGTCGAGATAGCCGGCGGTCCCGGCATAGATCGAGATCACCTGTTCGGTCACGGTCATCGGCTGCCGCTCGTTCTGGTTCAGCGCCTCGACCATGCGCTCGCCGCGGGCGAGCGTCTTCTGGGTCTCGGGATCGAGCTCGGAGCCGAACTGCGCAAATGCCTCGAGCTCGCGGTACTGGGAGAGGTCGAGCCGGAGCTTCCCGGCCACCTTCTTCATCGCCTTGGTCTGCGCGTTGCCTCCCACCCGCGACACCGATGTGCCGACGTTGATCGCCGGGCGGACCCCCGAGTAGAAGAGGTCTGACTCGAGGAAGATCTGCCCGTCGGTGATCGAGATGACGTTGGTCGGGATATAGGCCGAGATGTCGCCGGCCTGGGTCTCGATCACCGGCAACGCGGTCAGCGAGCCGCCGCCTTGGTCGTCGTTGAGCTTGACGGCGCGCTCGAGCAGGCGCGAGTGGAGGTAGAAGACGTCGCCCGGGTAGGCCTCGCGGCCCGGCGGGCGCCGCAGCAGCAGCGACATCTGCCGGTAGGCAAATGCGTGCTTGGTCAGGTCGTCGTAGATGCAGAGGGCGTGCTTGCCGTTGTAGAGGAAGTGCTCGGCCATCGCGCACCCTGCGTAGGGCGCGATGAACTTGATCGGCGCGGCCTCGTCGGCGGGAGCGGCGACGATGATCGTGTTCTCCATCGCCCCGTGCTCATCGAGCGTCTCCATCACCTGGACCACGGTCGACATCCGCTGCCCGATCGCGACGTAGACGCAGACCAGATCGGAGTCCTTGTTGTTGATGATCGTGTCGATCGCGATCGCGGTCTTGCCGGTCTGGCGGTCACCGATGATCAGCTCGCGCTGCCCGCGGCCGATCGGGATCATCGAGTCGATCGACTTGAGGCCGGTCTGCATCGGCTCCTCGACCGGCTGGCGGCTGACCACGCCCGGCGCCTTGAACTCGGCCGGGCGAGTCTCGGAGGTGTTGACATCGCCCTTGTCGTCGAGCGGCCTGCCGAGCGGGTCGACGAGGCGGCCCAGAAGCTCGTCCCCGACCGGGATCTCCAGAAGCTTGCCCGTGCGCTTGACCGTGTCCCCCTCGACCACCTTGTCCCACTGGCCGAACAACACGGCGCCGACGTTGTCCTGCTCGAGGTTGAGGGCGAGCCCGGTCACGTCGTGGGGCAGCTCGAGCATCTCGAGCGACATGCAGTTGTCGAGGCCGTGGACGCGGGCGATGCCGTCGGCCACCGAGAGGATCGTCCCCACTTCGGAGAGGTCCGCCGAACTGCCCTCCATGCCCTCGATCCGCTCGCGCAGGTTCTTGGTTATCTCGTCCGGCTTGATCTCCATCTCAGCTCCGCCTCACTTTCCTAGGCCGCCGCGGCGACGCTCTTTCGAAGTTGTTCGAGCCTGTTGCGCAGGCTCGCGTCGAGGACCATGTTGCCGACGCGCAACACCAGGCCGCCGAGAATGTCCTCGTCGACGTTGCTCTGCAGCTCGACCTTGCGGCCGGTCTGCTTCTCGATTTCGGAACCGATCTGCTCGGTCACATCCTGATCGAGGGCGACCGCGCTGGTCACGGTCACCTCGAGCTCCTTGTTCTCCTCGGCGCAGAGCACGTCGAAACGGCGCCGGATCCTGAAGATCGCCGGCATCCGGTGCTTCTCGAGGAGCAGCTCGAGGAAGTTGATGAACTCCGGCTCGGCGTCGCTGACCACCTTGCCCAGCCCTTCCTGCTTTTCGGACGTCGAGAAGTAGGGGCTGAAGAAGAACACGGCGAGATCGCGGTTTTGATCGAGTGCCTCGGCGAACTGGAGCAGCTGCTCCTGGATCCGCTCCAGCTTGCCCGCCTCCTTGGCCGCATCGAACAGGGCGTCGGCGTAGACCCTCGCGATCTGCTCCATCTAGCTGCGCTCCCCGTTTGTCGGCGAGAGCTCGGAGAAGTCGACCTCTGAGAGCGCCTCCTCGATCAGGCGCTTGTGGTCGGCGTCGTCGAGCGTCTTGCGGGTCACCTTCTCGGTCGCGAGCACGGTCAGGTCGGCCACTTCCTTGCGGATCCGCTCGAGCGAGCGGCGGGTCTCGGCCTCGATGTCGCGCTTGGCGGCCTCGACCAGTTCCTCGCGCTTCTCCTTGCCCTCGGTGGTCGCCTCCGCCTTTGCGGTCTCACCGGCCTTGCGGGCGCGCTCGATGATGTCGTCGGCCTGCTCACGGGCCTCCTGCAGCCGGGCGCGGTACTCGCCCAGCAGGTCATCGGCCTCCTTGCGCTGCTTCTCGGCCGCCTCGATGTTCTCCGCGATGGCGCGGGCGCGCTTGTCGAGCGCCTCCTGGATTTTCGGGAACGCGAACTTGGAGAGCGCCCACATGGTGAGCAGGAAGAACAGGAGCGTCCACAGCATCAACCCCAGCGCCGGCGATACGAGGAAGCTGCCGCCCTCCTCTTCGGCGGCGTGACCGCCCGCGGCCTCGCCGCCGCTCTCGGCGGCTTGCCCAGTCGTCTCCTGTGCCAGCAGGAAGAACTGGCCGATGTCGGAAAGCAGATCCATTCAGGCCTAGAGGAAGAAAGCGATCAGCCCGAAGATGAAGGTGTAGAACGCAACCGCCTCGGTCAACGCGAATCCGAGCCAGCGGATGCTCTGGAGCTCGTCCTTCATCTCCGGCTGGCGGGCGACTGACTCGATCTCCTTGCCGAAGATGATTCCGACGCCGATGCCGGCGCCGATCGAGCCGAGCCCCGCGCCGACGCCGAGGGCAATTGCCTTGCCGGCGTCCGTGACACCGGTATCGGTGACGGCCTCGGTCGATTGTGCGATCAGGGGCAGCAAGTCCATTGGGTGATGCTCCTTTCTAGTGAGATTCGGCGACCGCGCCGCCGATGTATATCGAGGTAAGGATGGAGAAGATGAACGCCTGAAGCGTGGCGACCAGGCCTACTTCGAAGACGAAGAAGACCATCGCCGCCGGCAGGGTGACCACGCCGAGGGCCGCCAGGCCCAAGAGGACGGCGAGTCCGCCGCCCATGAACAGCAGCAGGAGGTGGCCGGCGAGGATGTTCGCGAACAGCCGCACCGAGAGCGAGATCAGGCGGACGAAGTGCGAAATGCACTCGATCACGAACACGAACGCCTTGAACAGGAACGGCATGTCCTCGATCCCGGCGGGGAGCCAGCTCCGGAGGTAGTTGATGGGGCCCTTGTCCCGGATTCCCTCGACGTGGTACGAGACCCAGACAACCAGGGTCAAGGCGAGCGGGATCGAGATGTTCGCGGTGGCCGCGTAGATCGCGAAGCTCGGGACGGCCAGGCCGAAGATGTCAACGGTCTCGTGCGAGTTGGTCGGCAGCGGGATGTAGCCGAGCATGTTCGAGAACCAGATGAAGAAGAAGAGCGTCGCCAGGAACGGGAACCAGCGGGCCGCGATCTTCCCGTCCATGTTGTCCCCGGTGATGTTGTTCTTGGTCATGTCGTAGGCGAGCTCGACCGCCGTCTGGACGCGGTTCGGCTTCTGCGACATGCGGCGCGCGATCCAGGTCATCGCCAGGATGGTCAGGGCGCTGGCCATGAACAGGTAGAGGACCGCCCGGTTGATGCTCATGTCGAGGGGGCCAATCTCGATCGGGATCCAGTTGTCCAGCTTGAACTCGTTCTGGGGCTTGAACTCCTCGTTCTTCCCGTCGTTCCCGAAGATGAGGTAGAAGGCGATGACCCCCGTGAAGTAGATGCCGAGCGGGATCAGGACCTTCTGCCAGCGCGGCCGGCGCTTGAACCACTCGCCCATCAGGCGGTCCCGCCCTGCGATTCGCCGCCGAAGAGCCTGCCGAGGAGCAGGTTGACGAGATAGACCGTGAACAGGAGGGCCGAGAGCACGGCCGCCGCCAGACCGGCGTCGCGGTCGGCGAGGCCGACCAGCAGTACCGCGAGGGCGATCAGCCAGACGCGCCCCAGGCCCGAGAATGCGGTCAGGCCCATAGCCGTGCGCCGGTCGCCGCGGTCGAGTGCCGCCTCGACCTTGCGGTCGGCCGCCCACTGGATGCCGCGGCCCACGAGCCACGCCCCCGCCGCGACCGCATAGCCGAGCATCGGCAGTCCCGCGGCCAGGAAAATCGCCAGCGCCAACGCAAGCACGAGCAGGTCGAGGTGGCGCAGGGCCGGGATTTCAGGTCTTAGGGCAGCTGACAAGCCAGATCGGACTCTCTTACGCGGGTCTCTTACGCGGTCTCGGGGGTGGAGAAAGCCGGCCCGCGAGAATATCCGATGCCCGCAGGCCCCCGGCTAGAGCAGCGGGGCGTGCTGGAGGGTGAGCGAGCGGCCGAGTACCTGCGATGCCCTCGCCACCTGCGGCCCCACCCTGGTGATCCCGATCGTCCCCGTGGCGCCGCCGCGGGAGTGGAGACCGGTGCTGACCATGACCCCTACCGCCCTGCCGTCGGTGGTGATCACTCCGGCACCGGAGTCTCCGACCATCGCCAGGCCGGTGGCCAGGACGTAGTTGGGGTCGGGCATGCCGAAGGCGATCTCGGTCCGGGCCGGGGCCACGGCGCTGTAGGCAAGGCCGTTGCCGTAGTGCTGCAGGTAGGTCCAGTTGCCGTTCACGTCAGAGTTGAGGCCGGTGGGGCCCCCGAAGTTGCACAGCTGCGGGTCGGAAGCGATGTGGTTGTCGATCCTGATCAGGGCGAAGTCCCTGGGGTCCTGGAGGACGGCGTAGGCGAACTCGCCGATTCGTCTCCCGGTTGAGTCGCTGACCCCCGGGCCCTGTCCGGGCGCCCAGGCCCGCTCCCCCGCGTTCTCGCCGGTGGTCAGCTGGGTCCCGAGGATGCAATGGCCGGCGGTGCCGATGTAGCGGCGCCCGTCGCTGCCGCTGAAAACGAAGTTGAGCGTGCACGAGCCCTTCGGTGTGTTGACCACCGCCCCGGGACGCACGCCCGGGCACGAGCCGGCGGCAAATGGGGCTGCCGCTGGCACCGCGATCGCCTTGCACGGGATGCCACCGAGGCTGAAACTCGACTTCGCTGATTTCGCCATGCGCGCTTCGGCGGGCGCAGCGGCGCTCACCGCAAACGTCACCACCGCCGCGGCCAGTGCGATCCGGCGCAAGCGCGTCTGTCCCGACGCCCGACTACTCATTAATGGCAATCGTAATCGGCTAACTCGGCGTGCGTCTTGCGGGCATGCCGCGTGCGCGTCAGCGCCCGCTGCTGCGGCGTGCCCGCGCCCGGCCGGTGTCCGCATTCGAGCCCCGCGCGGGCGGACGGCGACTCCCGCTCGCGCCGCTGCTTCTGCGGCGGCCGTCGGTGCGGATCGCCGGGAACTGGCCGGTTTCGAGCTCGGTGGCGACCCCCTGGTCGACCTTTCGCTGCTCGGCCCGGGCAGGCGCCTTGCGGCGCCGGCCGAGCCGCTCGCGCAGCCGAACCCGTCTCAGCTTCAGGATCTCGAGCACGACCACGACGTAGACGCTGGCCGCAAGGGCAATCAGCAGGCATAACCCGAGCACCGCGGTCCACCAGGGGTCGAAATTGCCGTGATCGTCGCTGTACGGGACGAACCGGAGCGCCAGTGCCAGGCCCGCCAGGACCAGGGTCCAGCTGTAGAGGTAGGCGAGCGTGCGCCGCTGCGAGAAGCCGATGTTGGCCATCCGGTGGTGGAAATGCCAGCGGTCGGCCTGGTAGATGGGCTTGCGGTAGCGGATCCGCTTGGCGACGACGAATCCCGTGTCGAGGATCGGTACCGCCAGAACGAGCAGGGGCAGGGCGAGGGCAAGCACCGCGTTGGTCTTCAGGGAGCCCTGGACCGCGGTCACGGCGAGCAGGAAGCCGAGCAGATTGGAGCCCGTGTCGCCCATGAAGCTGGACGCCGGCGGAAAGCCGTGTCGCAGGAAGCCGAGCGAGGCCCCTGCGGTCAGCGCAGCCAGCACGCCGGCTTCGGTCCGGTCCAGGGAGACCGCGATCACCGCGAGAGCCGCTGCCGAGATCGCGCACACCCCGGAAGCAAGTCCGTCCACCCCGTCGATGAAGTTGATCACGTTGATGATCGCCACGATCCCGACCACGGTCAGCGGATAGGCGACCCAGCCGAGCTCGAACCCGCCGATGAAGGGCAGGGTGGTCACGTCGACGATCACCCCGCCGGCGACCGGGATGATCGCCGCGGCCGTCTGCCCGAGCAGCTTCGGCAGCGCCGGCAGCTCGTAGACGTCGTCGACGACCCCGAGCAGGGTGATCGCCACCGCGCCGGCGAGGATGGCTCGCGTGTCGCCGTTCCACGGCAGCCAGATCAGTGCCGCCAGGACGACTGCCACCAGGATCGCCAGGCCGCCGAGCTTCGGGGTTGGGATGTCGTGGAGTCCGCGATCGCTCGGTTTGTCGATCGCACCGATGCGGCGCGCGAAGGACTCCGCGGCCGGCACCAGCATCCAGGCGACCGAGCCCGCGAAGAGGAAGGCGAGCAGCGCGTCGATTGCGTCTGGCTTCATCCGGGCGGCATTGTCGCGGACCCGCGGTTCAGGTGGCGGCGCCGAGGACCGCGTCGGTCAGCAACTGCGGATCGCGCGGGTTGCGGACACCTACTTCGGCGGTCCGTTTCTCCAGACGCAGCTCAGCGGGATCATGGAGCGGCCGCAACGAGCCCTCCTCGATCAACCTTGCGTCGAGGGCCCCCTGCTCCCCGCTGAAGATCGTGTAGACCGGCGTCCCGAGGGCAACCGCCTCCCGGTTCATCGTCCCCCCCGCGCTTACAACCAGGTCCGCGAACGCGATCAGGCTCTGCACGTCGATCTCGCCGTCCGGAACCACCAGGCTCCCGCCACGCTCGCGCGCAGCCCGCTCCTGGTCTTCGGTGCGCGGGACGACCACGGTCACGGCCCCGGACTCGGCTGCGAGGCGGTCGAGCAGCCCCTGATAGAGGGGGTTGCCGCGGTGGTACTCGGAGGTCTCCGGCGGCGGCCGCAGCACCGAGAGCAGCGGCGTCGGCCGCCCCCCGTCGGTGCGCTCGATCCCGAGCCGGTCGAGCACGGCGGGATCGGGGTCGAAGTCAGCCAGGTAGTAGTCCTCCTTCAGCCCCGGGTAACGGAACAGCCGCTCCTCCCTGGCACCGGCGCGCTCCATCGCCCCCACCGGGATCGCATCCGGAGCCATCACCAGTCGTGCGGCGCGGAACGAAATCCGCCGCTGAAGTCCGGCGTGCTCGTAATCGTTCATCTGTACCAGCGGGATGCGGCGCGTCTTCGAGACCAGCGCGATGTCGACCGAGCCGTGTGCGAGCGCCAGGTCGAATCCGCGTCCGCTGCTCCAGCGCAACAGCTGCCCGCTCCGGGTGGCCAGGGCGACGCCCTTTCCGAAGGCCGAAGCTCCCCCGTGACGACCCACCGACTCGAACGGGATCCCGAGCCGCTCGAGCACACCCGTGGTCTGACCGTACTCGCGCGCCGTTACCTCGACTTCGTGGCCGGCCGCCCGGAGGCGCTCGATGATCGGCCGCAGCACCAACGGGTGCGCAGCCGCGGTGCAGTCGACCCAGACCTTCAAACGACCTTCAAACGGCGGTCGGCGACAGCTGTGGGTACAGCGGGTACTTCTCCATCAGCGCCTTGCTGCGGTCGAGCAGCGCGTCCTTCTGCGAGTCGAAGTCGTCGCCGAGCGCGGCCGCGACGATCTGGCCGACCTCGCGCAGGTCGTCCTCGACCAGGCCGCGGGTCGTGAGCGCCGGGGTGCCGATCCGCAGGCCTGAAGGGTTCATCGGCGGGCGTTCGTCGAACGGAATCGCGTTGCGGTTGACGGTGATCCCGACTTCCTCGAGCCGGTCCTCTGCGGTCTTCCCGTCGAGTCCCGTCTTGGTCAGATCAACCAGGACCAGGTGCACGTCGGTGCCGCCGGTGAGGACGTCGATGCCGCCTGCGATCAACTCCTCGGCGAAGGCTCGCGCGTTGGCGACCGTCTGACGCTGCCGGGCGGCAAATGCCTCGGACGAGGCGATCCGCAATGCGACGGCCTTGGCCGCGACCACGTGCATGAGCGGCCCGCCCTGCTGGCCCGGGAAGACCGAGCGGTCGATCTCCTTGGCCAGCTCTTCCCGGCAGAGGATCATGCCGCTGCGCGGCCCGGCCAGGGTCTTGTGGATGGTGGTCGTGACCACGTCGGCGTGCGGAACGGGGCTCGGGTGCTCCCCGGCCGCGACCAGGCCGGCGAAGTGCGCCATGTCGACCATCAGCTTCGCCCCGACCGCGTCGGCGATCTCGCGGAAGGCGGCGAAGTCGAGCTGCCTCGGGTAGGCGGACCAGCCGGCGACGATCACCTTCGGCTTCTCCTCGCGGGCGAGCTCCTCGACCTCCTCCATGTCCACCCGCAGGTCCTCGCGGCGTACGTGGTACGGGACCACCTCGTAGAGCTTCCCGGAGACGTTCAGCTTCATCCCGTGAGTGAGGTGCCCGCCGTGGTCGAGCGCCAGCCCCATGATCTTGTCGCCCGGCTCGAGCATCGCCATATAGGCGGCGTTGTTGGCCTGCGCACCGGCGTGGGGCTGGACGTTGACGTGCTCGGCCCCGAACAGCTCCTTGGCTCGGTCGATCGCGAGCTGCTCGGCGACGTCGACTTCCTCGCAGCCGCCGTAGTAGCGGCGGCCGGGATAGCCCTCGGCGTACTTGTTGGTGAGCACCGAACCGACCGCGTCGAGCACCGCCTGGGGCACGAAGTTCTCCGAAGCGATCATCTCCAGCGTGTTCTGCTGGCGGGCAAGCTCGCGCTCGAGCACCCGGGCGATGTCCGGGTCGGTCTCGGCCAGCGGTGCGCTCTGAAAGTCGTCGGGGAGCTCGGTCATAGAGACAAGGCTAACGGTCACATCAGCCTGCATAATTATTGACCGTATGGTAAAAAACTCGCACCAGCCCACCCACCGAAGGAGAGAGATGAACCCGACCACCGAACAGGCGACCAACGGCGCAGCAGGACCCTCGACCGACGACGAGGCCCTGCAGGTCCTGATGGACGGCGACATCGACAAGGTGATGTCGGGTCTCGACAAGATCGTCGAGGCGGCTCCCTCCTACGAGAAGCTGTTCATGCGCTGGCAGCGCCAGCACTGGTCGACCGAGGACTTCACCTTCGAGGAGGACAAGAAGCAGTGGGCCGACCCGAACGCGTTCACCGACGAGGAGCGCGAGTTCATCAAGTTCGGCTTTTCCGAGTTCTTCCTCGGCGAGGAACGGGTCACGGTCGAGCTCCTCCCCTTCGCCCTCGCCGCTCCCACCCACGAGGCGCAGATCTTCCTCACCACGCAGATCTCGGATGAGGCCAAGCATGTCGTCTTCTGGGACGGCTTCTACCGCGAGGTCTTCGGGACCACCGCCGACGGCCTCGGCGAAATGATCGACAAGCAGCGCTACGTCGTCAACAAAGACTGGGAGACGCTGTTCAACGGCATCCTCCACGAGTGCGCCGAGGATCTCCGCAAGGATCCGAGCGACTTCCCGAAGCTGGTCCGCGGCGTGACCGTCTACATGATCGTGATCGAGGGCATGCTCGCCCTGACCGCGGCCCGGTTCATGATCAAATCGCTGAAGGAGCGCGGCTGGTTCCCCGGGTTCGTCGCCGGCTTCACCGCCGTCAACCGCGATGAATCCCGCCACGTCGGCTTCGGGGTCAAATTCCTCGCCGACGCGATCAAGGACGACCCGGCCAACGCCAAAGTGGTCGAGGAGACGCTGAAAGAGTGCCTCCCGGTTGCCCCGCTGGTCTTCGTACCGCCCTGGGTCGACGACCCGTACAACTTCGACACGCCCTTCTACCACTCGAGCGAGGTGTTCGAGTACGCAGCGAAGTCGCTGTCGAAGAAGCTGGCCGCGATGGGCCTCGACCCGGCGATGCTCGGCGAAGGGGCAGCGGCCTGAGGCCTAGGGAGGACCGGCGATGACTCCGCCCCCCCAGACGGCGGCCGCACCGAGGCGCGGCCGTCCCCCCACCGGCGCGCGCGAGCGCATCCTCGATGCCGCCACCGAGGTCTTGAAGGCCGACGGCTACGCCGGGCTCACGTTCGCAAAGGTGGCCGCGCGGTCCGGCGAGTCGAAGGCGCTGATCGCCTACCACTACGGCTCCAAGGACGGCCTGGTCGCGGCGGTCGGCCGTGAGCTTGCGGCACTGATCACCCGCCGGGTCCTGGCCAGGATCGAGGAGGCGCGCACCGTCGAGGCGGTCGTCAGCGGCGTGCTCGCCGCGGTCGAGCGGCTCGCCACCGAGGACAAGCGCATCCCCCGCCTCTACTTCGACCTCGCCGCGGTGTCGGTGCTCGAGCCCGAGGTGAAGGCGACGATCGTCGAGATCAACGACCAGTGGCGCGAGGTCCTCGACCGGCTGCTCGCAAGAGCATCAGATGCACCGCCACCCAGGCTGGTGAGGCCGCTGACGCTGATGGTGATCGCGGGAGCGCAGGGTCTGACGCTGGAACGGATCGAGCGGGGCGGCGGCCGGGAATACGCCTCCGCCCGCGACCTGTTCATCCGTGCCGCGGTCGCCGCTGCCCATGCCTGACGACAACGTAGAGCTGGTCAAACAGGGCTTTGCGGCGCTGCGTGACGGCGGCGTCGATGCGCTGATGCCCTTCATCCACCCCGAGTTCGAGGCGACCACCCCCGCCGAGCTGGCCTCCGAGCCCGACACATACCGGGGTCACGAAGGGATCCGGCGATATTTCGAGTCCTTCTACGAGGCGATGGAGAACGTCTACTTCGAGGGCCATGAGTTCACCCCGCTCGGCGACAAGGTCGTCGTCGACATGGCCCTTCACGCCACCGGCCGCACCACCGGGATCGAAACCACCCAGGAGGGCTACATGGTCTGGACGATCAAGGACGGCAAGGCGATCAAGCTCGAGGTCTTCCCGGAGCGCGATCAGGCCATGGCGGCGGCCCGGGCCTAGGCCGCCGGCCCTGGCGCGCCAGCCTCAGCCGCCGATTTGCAACCCGGTCATGGCTCGCTCGAGCTCGCCGTAGAGCATCGCTCCCTCCCGGAGCACCTTCCACCGGCCGCCCGCCTCGATCTCGGTCAGGTCGACGACAGTCGAGGCCTTGCCACTCAACTCGCCGCCGTCGATGATCAGGTCCACCCCGTCGGTGATCTTCGAGTCGATCTCGGCGAGCTCGCGGGGTGGTGGATCGCCGGCGGGGTTGGCCGAGGTCTGCAGGACCGCAACCCGGGTCCCTTTCAGCGGTCCCTCGATCAGCCGGATCCCCAGCTGCTCGGGCCGGTCGCCGCAGGCAAGCGGGTACCGGTGTTTGGGATTGAAGACAACGAGTGTCACCGGGCCCGGCAGCAACTCCGCGACCACCGAGCGGGTCATCGCCGGCAGGGCCTCGAGCAGCTCGCGCATGGCCAGCCTGTCGAAGTAGAGCACCGCGGATGGCTTGTTCTGGTCACGAGCCTTGAGTGTGTTCATCCGCTCGATCGCCTCCGGGTTCACAGGGTCAACCGCAAGCCCGTAGACCCCGTCAGAGGGAAAGATCGCGACGCCCCCTTCGGCGACCGTTCGCTCGAGCGCCGTGCGGGCCACCTCGACGCCGTCCTCGGCGATCGAGAATGTCTCGGTCAGCCGCCGGCCCTCCCGATCACGACCCGATCGATGCCCGCGAGATCGGGGCGAACCTCGGTGCTGGGATATCCGGCGGCCTCGACCATGCTCCTGACCTGATCGGCCTGACCGGCACCCACCTCGAGCGCGATGGCCGGCGCGGTCGCGGGATCGAGCGCCTCGAGTAGCTCGCGGATCGACGCGAGGCCGTCGCCGGCGGCAACCAACGCCACTCGCGGCTCGAATTCACGGATCTCCGGCGCCAGCGAGTCCCATTCGCTCTCACGGACGTACGGGAGGTTGGCGAGGACCAGATCGAAGCTCTCGTACGGGGGCAGCAGCCCCGGCAGGAAGCGCACCTTGTGAGTCTTGCCGAGCCGCCGCGCGTTGCCGCGCGCCGCCGCCAGCGCTCCCTCGGAGATGTCGGTGGCCGCGATCTCGATACCGGGCAGCTCGTCCGCGATCGCGAGGGCCACCGCGCCCGATCCGGTGCCGACATCGAGCACCTTCGACGGCCGCATCTCGAGCGCCACCTCGACCAGGAGCTCGGTCTCCGGCCGTGGGATCAGCACCCGCGAGTCGACTTCGAGCTCGATCCCGCGGAATCCCTTGCGACCGGTGATGTAGGCGAGCGGCTCGCGCCGCACCCGGCGCCTGACCATCTCGGCGAACTCTCGTCCGGCGTCGGAGGGAATCTCGGACTCGGGCTGTGAGGCCAGCTCGGCGCGGTCCCGTCCGGTTGCTTCAGACAGCAGCACCTCGGCATCGAGGCGCGGGTCCTCCACGCCGGCCGCCGTCAGCGCGCCCACGGCGCCCTCGAGCGCCTCACGCATCGCGGTCCCGCCCGCCAGTGGAGCTGGGCTCATCCGGCCTCACCGGCCTGCGCCTCGAGCCGGCGGCGCTTCTCCTCCGCGGCGAGCTCCTCGGTGAACTCGTCGAGATCGCCGCCGAGGACCCGATCGACTCCGCTTGCGGTGAGCTTGACACGGTGATCGGTGATCCGGTCCTGCTGGAAGTTGTAGGTGCGGATCTTCTCGGAGCGCTCGCCGGTGCCGACCTGCGCGCGGCGCTCGGAGTCGAGCTCGGCCCGCTGCTCCTCGAGCTTCTGCTCATAGAGCCGGGCGCGCAGCACCCTCATCGCCTTCTGGCGGTTCTGGAGCTGGGACTTCTCGTCCTGCATCGAGACCACGATCCCGGTCGGCTTGTGCGTGATCCTCACGGCGGAGTCGGTGGTGTTGACGGACTGGCCACCGGGACCGGACGAGCGGTAGACGTCGATCTGGAGGTCGTTCTCGTCGAGGTCGACCTCGACCTCCTCGGCCTCGGGGAGGACGGCCACGGTCGCGGTGGAGGTGTGGATCCGGCCCTGGGATTCGGTCTTCGGCACCCGCTGGACTCGATGAGTGCCGCCCTCGTACTTGAACACTGAATAGGCACCCTCGCCGTTGATCTCGAAAGTGACTTCCTTGAATCCCCCGACATCGGCCGGCGACTGCGACAGGACCGCCGTCCTAAACCCCTTCTCCTCGGCGTAACGGGTCAGCATCTTGTAGAGGTCGCCGGCGAACAGGGCGGCCTCGTCGCCGCCGGTGCCGGCGCGAATCTCGACGATCACGTTCTTGGTGTCGTGCGGATCGGATTCGACCGACGCCAGCCGAATCTGCTCGCCGAGCTCTTCCAGCTTCGACGGGGCCTCGACAACGAGCTGCTTCAGCTCCGGGTCCTCCCCGTCCTCGGCGAGCATCTCCTGGGCGCCTTCAAAATCGTCCTTCAGCTTCAGCCACTCGCCGGCGAGCCGGTGTGCCTCCTCGAGCTCCTTGTATTCCCGGCCGACAGCGGCATGGCGCTCCCGGTCCGAGATCACCTCGGGATCCGACATCTGCCGCTCCAGATCCGCGTGGCGCGACTCGATCTGTTCGACCAGCTCTTCAATCACGCAGGAGAAGCTACGCGACTATCTCGATCTCTTGCTCCTTGCGGGCCTCGGTCGGGTCTTCGTTCGCGAGCACCTCTTCGAGCGCCCGGATCGCGACCGCGAGCTGCTCGGTGTCGGGCTCTCGCGTGGTCAGGTTCTGGAGCATCAGGCCCGGCCACATCAGCACACGCACCCAGCGCTTCGAGCGGTTCTTGCCGGCCCACTTGATCACCTCATAGGAGAGGCCGGCGATCAGGGGGATCCCCAGGATCCGCGAGGCGAGCAGCCAGTACCAGGCGGGCAGTCCGATCGGGGCGAAGACGAAGATCGCCAGCACCATGACGATGAGCAGGAAGCTGGTTCCGCAGCGGGGGTGGAGACGGGAATAGAGCTTGGCTCGCTCCGGAACGAGCTCGTCCTCCGCCTCGAAGGTGGAGATCGTCTTGTGCTCTGCACCGTGGTACTCGAACACGCGCCGCAGGTCGGGAAGCCGGCTGATCGCGACGATGTAGCCGATGAAGATCGCCGTCCGCAGAATTCCCTCGACCAGCCAGAAGAGGAACGCCGACCCGAGCTGATCCTTGATCAAGCTGGTCGCCCCGACGGGGATGACGAAGAAGAGGCCGACCGAAAGTGCCAGGGACAGGGCGATCGTCAGGCCCCAGGTGAAGCCGCCGATCTCCTGCTTCTCGCCCTCCTCGTCCTCCTCGAGTTGGGCATTTGCCGAGATCGCCAGCGCCTTGAACCCGATCTTGAGCGACTCGGCCAATGCGATCACCCCGCGGATCACCGGCCAGCGCAGGACCCGGTGGCGCTTGGCCCAGGAGACGATCGGTTCGGAGGTGACCTCGATCTCACCCTCGGGATTGCGCACCGCGACCGCCCAGGTCGAGACGCCGCGCATCATCACGCCCTCGAGTACCGCCTGACCGCCCACCGGCGCGTCGCGCTTTGCGACCAGGGCGCCGTCGGGCATCTTTTCAGCGGCTACCCGGTCATCGCCCGTGCCACCGGAGCCTCCCCCGGGAGGAGCGCCCGCCGCGCCGCCCATGTGGCTACTCGCCCCGCTTGGCGCGCTTCGCAGCGCGACGCCGGAACCGCTCGACCCTGCCGCCGGTGTCGACAAGCTTCTGCTTGCCGGTGTAGAAGGGATGGCAGTTCGAGCAGATCTCGACGTGGAGATCTGCCTCGGTGGAGCGGGTGTAGAACTCGTTGCCGCACGAGCAGTGCACGTGCGCGAGGACGTAGTCGGGATGAATATCAGTCTTCATCGCTTCGGAAGTCTAGAGAGTGCGTCCAGCAGGCCGTCCAGCGTCTGGGTCACCTCGGCCTTGGCTGCCTTGGGATCGTCCGAACGCGCGACCAGCATCGCCGCCTCGTCCAGGGCGCCCATGAGCACGTGCGCAAGGGGCTTGACCGGTTGCTCGGCGAGCTGTCCAGCCTCGATCGCGGCCTGGAGCGAGGCCTCGATCACCCCGAGGCCGTGCTCGCCGGCGATCTCTCGCCAGCGTTCCCAGCCGAGCACCGCGGGCGCGTCGAGCAGGACGATCCGCTGCACGTCCGGCTCGAGGCAGGCATCCATGAACATCCGATGGCCGGCACGCATCGCGTCCATCGGGGTCTCGGCCGAGAGGGCCCCGTTGACGATCTTCTCTGTCAGCTCCTTCTCGATCTGGACGTAGACCGCCTCGAGCAGGCCCTGCTTGCCGCCGAAGTGGTGGTAGAGCGCGCCGCGGGACACCCCGGCCTTGCGCACGATCTCCTCCGCCCCGACGCCCCCGTAGCCGCGCCGGGTGAACAGGGGCCGGGCCGCGGCAATCAGCGCGGTGCGGGTCGACTCGCTGCGCTCCGCTTGCGTCCGGGGCTTTGTCTTCTGGGCACTCGACATTCGTACAGAATGTATGTTATTACCTACAATCTGCATGCTAACGGCGAGCTCGGAAACGACCAATGCCACTGCTGCGCGCTGGGTAGAGGCTTTCGCCGAGGGGTGGCGCGACCCGAAGGATGCCGACAGCTTCTGCGACCACTTCGAGCCGTGGCTCCACCCGGAGATACGGATGGTGCAGCCGAACCTCCCCACCCTGACGGGCTTCAGGGACTTTCGCGAGGGATTTGCCAGGCCACTGTTCGATCTTGCCCCGGACCTGCACGGCGCGGTTGAGTCCTGGGCCTCGGACGGTGATCTCGTTTACATCAGCCTCCGTCTCGAGGGAACGATCGGCAGCCGGCAGTTCGCGTTGTCGATCACCGACCGGGTCACGCTTCGCGACGGCAAGGCAATCGAACGGGTTGCCTACTCCGACCCAACCCCCTTTCTGAAAGCCGTGGCACTGAGCCCGCGGTCTTGGCCCCGATTCGCCCGAATGCAGCTCCGCAACCTGAAGAAAGGAAGACGATGAGCCACACGCCCCTAGCCACCGACCAGCGCGAGATCACTCTCCCCCAAGGCACGGTCCGCTACCGCGACCTTGGCGCCGGCGAACCGATCGTCTTCGTCCACGGGCTCCTCGTCAACGGGCGCCTCTGGGACCAGGTCGCTGAGGACCTCGCAGAGCGCGGCCACCGCTGCATCGTCCCCGACTGGCCGATGGGCTCGCACCCGGTCCCGATGAACGAGGATGCAGACCTCTCCGGCTACGGGATGGCTCGCCTGGTGGCCGACTTCATCAAGGAACTCGAGCTCGGACCGGTGACCCTGGTCGGCAACGACTCGGGCGGCGCGATCAGCCAGATAGTCGCCACCGAGCACCCCGAGGTGGTCGGCCGCCTCGTGCTCACCAACTGCGACGCGTTCGACAACTTCCCGCCGAAGCTGTTCAGCTACCTGGTGATGGCTGCGAAAGTGCCGGGGGTGCTCGACTTGATGGGCCAGAGCATGCGTATCCCCGCGGTCCGCCGCTCTCCGATCGCCTTCGGACAGCTGAGCAAGAAGCGTCTACCCGGTGAGCTGCTCTCCGACTGGGTCAAGCCCGGTATCGAGAACAAGGGCGTTCGCCACGACACCCGCAAGTTCATCAACGGGATCTCTCCCGAGCAGACCGAGCGCGCCGCCGAGAAGCTCCGCAGCTTCGGGGCGCCCGCGCTGTTCGCGTGGGGACACGAGGACCGCTGGTTCCCGGTCGAGCACGCCGACCGCCTCGCGGAGCTGATTCCCGACTCCCAGGTCGAGCGGATCGACGACGCGAAGACGTTCGTGCCTCTGGACCAGCCCGAGCGGGTCGCCGAGCTGATCGAAGGCTTCATGCGCGAGAAGGCAAAGGCCCCCGCCGCCGCCTAGGCGGCGTGAGCCGTCTCACACTGCTGGGCTGCACCGCCGGCCGATAAACGCCCTGTGCAGGGGCGAAGCGAAGCGGGGCGGCGAAGTTGCCACGCGCAACCAGCGGGAGTACCCTCAAGCACATGACGGGGGAGGTTCACGCAGGGACCAGAGCCGTGATCAGCACCTGCCTGGCGGCGGGTGCGCTGATCCTGGCGCTGCTTTCCGGCTGGCAGGCGCAGGTGCCGCCGGTGGCCGATCGCGGGTCGGCAAACATGCTGCGCGACTACGGCGAGCTGCCGCTCACCTTCGAAGCGAATGCCGGCCGTACGGATTCCCGGTTCGATTTCCTCAACCACGGGCGGGGCTACAGCCTCGGGCTCGGTGCGAGCGGGGCATCGATTCAGCTGGCCGGCTCAAAGCGCCGGCAGGAAACGCTGGACATCGGTCTGCTGGGCGCCGCCGATCCGGCTGCGGTGCCCGCCGAGCGGCTTCCCGGCGTCGTCAACAGTTTCGTCGGCAACGACCCGGCCAAATGGCAGACGGCGATCCCGACCTACGGTCGAGTCCGATACCCCGGGGTCTACCCGGGAATCGACGTCGAGTGGTACGGGAACCAGGGCAAGCTCGAGCACGATTTCATCGTCGAGGCAAACGCGGACCCGGGTGCGATCGGGGTTCGCTTCGGCGGTGCTGACTCGGTCAGGGTCGCCGGTAACGGCGACCTGCTGATTGACGTCGGGCGGCGGCAGATCCGCCAGCGGGCGCCGGTCGCCTACCAGCAGCTACCCGGAGGCCGCCACGAGATCCCGGCCTCCTACGAGATCGACGGCCCCGAGGTCTCATTCCGGCTGGGCGCCTACGACCGCTCGCGGACACTCGTGATCGACCCCCAGGTGCTGCTCTTCTCCTCATACCTCGGCGGGTCGAGCGACGACGAACCGGAGGTGATCGCGGTCGACGGCGATGGTGCGGCATACGTATCCGGGCTGACTATCTCGTCCGATTTCCCGACCCAGGCGCCCATCCCCTGCCCCACCTGCAGCCCCCCGAGCACTGATCTGTTCGTGACCAAAATCGATTCATCGGGGAATCTCGCCTATTCCACCCTGATCGGGGGCTCTGGCTTTGAAGCCGTGCTCGGCGGGTCCCTGAGCTTTGGAGGTGAAGTTGCGATCAGCGGAAGCACGAACTCGCCGGACTTTCCGACCAGCGCCAACGCCTACTCGTCGACCCCCGGCCTCGGTAATGACGCCTACGTAACGAAGCTCAGCGCCGACGGCACAGCCCTGGCTTACTCGACCTACTTCGGCGGCGGTGGCAATGACAGCGGCGAGGACGTCGACTTCGGGTTCTCGTCGACAAAGCTGTTCCTCGCCGGCACCACGCAGGGTGTGGTCCCCACCAACGGCGCTGTTTCGCCATACAGCGTCATCAACAGCGGGTTCTCCGACACCTTCCTGACCGTTCTGGACACCTCGCAGGTCCCCGCCTCGCAGCTGTCCTATTCGACCATGCTGGGTGGCGGTGGCTCGGACAACGCCAATGACCTCACCGTGGACGGGAACGAGAACGCCTATCTCACGGGTTTCGTGAGCAGCACAGACTTCCCGATGGTCAACGCGGCAAAGGCCACCAACGGCGCGGGCTTCGACGCCTTCGTCTCCAAGATCAATCCTGCCGTGGGCGGCGTACCGGGCCTCCTCTACTCCACTTACCTCGGGGCCGACGGTAACGACGATTTTGGCGATGAGGTGCTCGACGATCCAGCTGCGCCTGGCCGCGTCTGGGTGACCGGGACTTCGACCAATTCGGCCACCGACACCTTCCCGACCACGACCGGGGCCTTCGACGAAGACGCGAACGGAAGCATCGGCTCTACCGATGCGTTCTTGAGCCGGCTCGAAACGACCCTGAGCGGCTCGGCCAGCCTGTCGTACTCGACCTTGTTGGGGGGAACCGCGTTCGACTCCGCCGGCGGATTGGCCCTGGACGGCGTCGGCGGCGTCTACGTCGCGGGTAGCTCCGATTCGGATGATTTTCCGACCAGGCCCGGAGCCTATGCATCGAGCCGTGCGGGGGCCACCGACGCGTACGTGAGTCGGTTCGATCCCCAGGGGGCCGGCGCCGCAGACCTCACACACTCGACCTATCTCGGCGGTAGCGCCTCGGAGCAGGTGAATTCCCTGGCCCTCGACGGCCGGGCGAATGCCTACGTCACGGGCTTCACGCTTTCAAGCGATTTCCCGCTCGCGGGTCCATTCCAGGGCAGCTTCGGTGGCGGTACCAAGGACGGCTTCGTCAGCAAGGTTCGCTTCGCGCCGTTCATCGACGGCAGTCCCCTGAACATCTCGGTGACCACGGACGGCCGACTCGATATCTCGATCGACGGCGAGGCCGAGTCCGAGGTCGATTTCGACGGCGGCGACCCGAAGGCCGGCCTGCAACTCAACTACAACGTCGGTGCTCCCTACTCGTTCGGTCCGTTCGGAGCCGGCTACGAGCCGGTCGAGCTTCC
The DNA here is from genome assembly GCA_963770155.1 of uncultured Solirubrobacterales bacterium. Lineage (GTDB taxonomy): Bacteria > Actinomycetota > Thermoleophilia > Solirubrobacterales > 70-9 > CAVYOE01. Next base: position 1,119,599 of record CAVYOE010000001.1, read on the forward strand.
GGTGCTCTCGGGGACCGGTACGCCCGGCGACCCCTACGTGCTGCGGACGGTCTACAAGGTGACAAACCCCCTGGTCCCCGACCTGCAGATCACCGAAACGCAGACCTACGTCAACGGTCAGTACGGGGTCAGCTCCCAGTATGTGATCGAGAACACCGAGGCCGGGGTCGTGACTCCGACGGCGATCCTTACATCGGACCTGAACATCGACGGCGATGACACGGGGGTCGGACTGCTAGACCCGGCCGCCCCCCGCTTTCTCGGTTCGCTCACCGACCCCTACCAGACGGGGGACGGGCTGCTCGAGCAGACGCCCTGGGACGGCTTTCAGGAGGGCGACTGGGGCTCGGTCGCCGGTCTGTTCAACTCTTTCGGCCCGCCTTCACCGAGCAACTCGACCGTCCCCGGCATTCACGACACGGCCGTCGCGGCGCTGTGGAACCGCTCGTTTGCATCGTCCGGAATGACCGGCGATACACACACCGTTCAAGCACGCTGGCAGTTCCGCCACGTCCCGCCGCCGATCTACGGGCAGAAGGTCGACGTTCGCCGAGTATCGGGAACGGTGCTGGTCAAGGCGCCCGGCCAGGCCGACTTCTACAACCTCACGGACGATCGCCGGATCCCGATCGGCTCGCTTATCGATGCCCGCAACGGGTTCGTCGGGCTGAGCGCCGAGAACGCCAACGGAGTCGACGAAACCATCGTCTTCTGGGACGGACTGTTCGAAGTGCAGCAACAGCCCGGCGCCCGGCAAGGAGCCTCGGGGCCGCTGACCGCGCGACTCGCCGAGGACCTGAACTGCAATGGGAGGACGGGCAGGAAGAGCAAGAAGAAGAAAAAGAAGCGCGGCAAGGGCAGGCTTGCCCAGACAAGCGCCTCACCCTCGCGCCGGCTCTGGGCCAAGGGGAAGGGGAGCTTCCGGACTACTGGCTACCGCGGCTCGGCGACCATCCGCGGCACCGAGTGGCTGACCGAGGACCGCTGCGTTGGCAAAAAGCAGAGAACCACGTTCCGTGTGGTCGAAGGCCTGCTCGAGATCGACGACTTCGGCAAGAGGGGCGGCGTGAACAAGCTGCTCGGAGGGGGCAAGCAGTATGTGGCCGGGAAACCGAAAGCGAAGAAAAAGAAGAAAAAGAAGAAGTAGCGAGCGGAGGTAGCTAGGTCTCCTGGTAGAGCGGCCCGTCGCCGCCCTCTGGGAGCGTGAGGCGGCCGCCCTTGGCGGTGATCGCACCGCACTGGACGCAGTTCGATGGCACGACCTGGACGTCCACCGTGTCCGCGCCACTTTCGAGTTGGTCCTCGGGGATCTCGTACACCTGCGCCGGGCACATCGAGACCCAGCTCTGCGCGACCTCGCGCGGCACCTTCTGCTGTATCCGGACGTGGTTGGGGGCGTCGTCGCGGGTCGCGTTCCCCGAGAGGAAAACCGAGTTGAGCTTGTCGAAGATGTACTTGTTGTCGGGAGCCGGGTACTTGGAGGCAGCGCCGTCCTCGCTCACGGGGACCTCGGCGTCGTCCTCGTTCTTCCAATGGCCGCCCGGGAAGGCGCCCTTGGTGAGGACCATGGCGCTTCCCATGATTCCGCCGAAGATCAGGCCCTTGGAGAGCGGTTGGCGCATGTTGCGCGACTGATAGAGGTCCTTCTCGATCAGCGAGCTCTCGACCTTCTGCTCGTACGCCTCGAAGTTGACCGCGTCGATGTCCGCCTTCAGGGCCTCGACGATCGCCTCCGCCGCGTACATGCCGGCGTGCATCGCGTAGTGAATGCCTTTGAGCCGCGGGATGTTGACCATGCCCGCCGCGTCCCCGGCGATCACCATCCCGGGAACCGACAGCCGCTTCGGCATCGACCAGTAACCGCCGGAGGGAATCGTCTTCGCCCCCCAGGCGACTCGCTCGCCGCCTTCGAGGATCTTCTTGATGAACGGATGTGTCTTGAACAGCTGCAGCGCGTCATGCGTGGAGAAGGTTGCGTCCGTGGTGTCTAGGCCCACCACCAGACCGAGACAGACCTTGTCCTCGCCCATCGGGTAGATGAAGCTGCCGCCGGCCTCCTTCCACTTCGGCCGCCAGCGCAAGGGCCAGCCGAGAGTGTGGATGACCCGGTCGAGCGGCTTCTCGACCTTCCAGATCTCCTTGACGCCAAGCTCCCAGCGCTGAGGGTCAGAGCCGTGGAGGTCAAAGTAATTCAGCGCCGTGTTGGTCAGGTGGCCGAGGGTTCCCTCGGCCAACACCGTGGCCTTTGCCACCACGTCGGAGCCGGGCTCGAAGTTGCCGAGCTCCTCGCCGCCCTTGCCGCGGCCCTTGTCGCCCGAGCGGATGCCTCTGACGATTCGGTCCTCGACCAGCAGCTTGTCGGCTGAGGTCTCGTTGAGGATGTATACGCCCGCTTCCTCGGCCTTCTCCGCGAGGAATCGCCCGAGCTTCGAGACCGAGGTGACGTAGTTCCCGTGGTTGCGGAAGTTGGGCGGCATCGGCTTCAGGGGGGCCGCGAACTTCGAGGTGAGAAAGTAAACGGCGTCCTTGGTGACCTCCTGGTAGACCGGCCACTCGGACCTATCGAGGTCCGGGAAGAGCTCCTCCATCGCGGAGGGCACCATGTTCGCCCCCGAGAGCAGATGAGCCCCGGGCGTCTTGCCCTTCTCGATCACCGCCACTGGGACCTCGCCGAGCTTCTCGGTCAGCTCGGGCTCGTTCTCGAGAAGCTGCATGACCTTGATCGCGCAGGCGAGCCCGGCCGGCCCGCCGCCGACGATCGCGACCCCGACCTCGATCCGCTCCTCTTCGGGATCGGTCGGCTGGGTGATGAATTCCTCGGTCTCGTTGACCGGAGGCGGGAACTCGCTCGGCGCGACAGGCGCCATCTGGTCTCAGCCCCCCTTCTTGGCCTTGATCGCCTCGGTCAGCTTGGGGACGATCTTGTGCAGGTCGCCGACGATCCCGAGGTCGCAGAACTCGAAGATCGGCGCGTTCTGGTCCTTGTTGATCGCGACGATGTTCTCGGAGCTCTGCATCCCGACCTTGTGCTGAATCGCGCCGGAGATGCCGACCGCGAGATAGAGCTTCGGCGCCACCGTCTTGCCGGTCTGGCCGATCTGGGTTGAATAGGGGTACCAGCCGGCATCAACCACGGCCCGGGTCGCGGCGACGGCGCCGCCCATCGACTCGGCCAGCTCCTCGGCGACCTTGAAGTTGTCGGCCTCACCGAGACCGCGGCCGCCGCCGACGAGGATGTCCGCACCCTCGATGTCGACCTCCTCGCCGCGCTGCTCGCCGCGGGTGACCATCTTCGCCTTCGTCGACCACTCGGAGAGCTCGACCTCGACGTCCTCGATGTCGGCACTGCCGCCGCTCTCGGCGACGTCAAACGCGTTGAGGCGGCCGATGATGATCCCGGGCTCGTCGACATAGCCGACGTCGGCGATCTGGGAGTCCTGCAGGATCGGGCGCTCGGCGACGAGCTTGCCGTCCTGGACCTTGACCTCGGTCACCTCCATGGTCACACCGGCGTTCAGGCGCGCGGTCAGCCCGGCGCCGATCTCGAATCCGAGCAGGCCGCCGCCGAACAGCGCGTAGGAGATGTCGTTGTCCTGCATCACCTTGGCCATCGCGTCGACGATCGGCTGCGCCAGACCCTCGGGGACGTCCTTGGCGCGGTAGACCTTGGCGGCGCCATGGGCACCGAGTGGTGCCAGCTTGTCGTCGGCGACGTCGCCGACCACCAGCGCGGTTGCCTCCGTTCCGAGCTCCTTGGCGAGTTTCGCAGCCTCGGAGATCGCGCCAAGCGAGTTGTTGTTGAAGTTGCCCTCGTCGTCGTGCAGGGCGTAAACGAGAATGCCGGCCATCAGATGGTCTCCTTCCGGTCAGCGTGCGACCGGGGATTCGCCCGGCCAAGCAGTTCAAGGACGCAGGGCGAAGCCTTTGGTGGCGCCAAAGGCGAGCCCGAGGACGAAGAAATGCGCAGCGCCGGGCGGATCAGCCGGGCGTGCGTTGATCGGGAGGAGATCATCAGATCAGCTTCCTTTCCTCGAGCCAGGCGACAACCTTCTCGACGGTCTCAGCGGTGTCTTCGTCCTCGATGATCTCGCCGGCCTCCTTCTCGGGCGGCGGGTTGAGGGCAAGCACGGTGGTCTTCGACCCCGACTCACCGACCTGCTCGCCCTCGATCCCGACATCGCCGATGCCGTGGGTGTCGAGCGGCTTCTTCTTCGCGCCCATGATCGCCTTCAGGCTCGGATAGCGCGGTTCGTTGATCGCGTCACCGACCGAGATCACCGCGGGGAGCTCGACCTCGACCGTGTCGTATCCATATTCGGCCTGGCGCTCGCAGGTGAGCTTGCCGTCGGCGGCGTCGATCTTGATCACCTGCGTGAGGCTCGGCATTTTCAGGTGGTCGGCGACGACTGCACCGATCGTGTAGCACTCGCCGTCGTCCGACTGCTGGCCGAGCAGGACCAGGTCGGGGCTCTCCTTCTCGAGCACCTTGGCCAGCGCGTAGCCGGTGGCGCACACGTCTGAGCCGGCGAGCGCGTCGTCGGTGAGGTGGACCGAGCGGTCGGCGCCGAGTGCGACCGCCTTGTGCAGGGCGCGGACGGCGCCCTCGGGCCCCATCGTCACGGCGATGATCTCCTCGACGTCCGCTCCACCCTCCTTGATCTGCATCGCGGCCTCGATCGCGTGCGTGTCGAAGGGGTTCAAGTTCTCCTCGCCAGAGCGGTCGAGGCGCTTGGTCTCCGGGTCGATCCGCTTGTCCACTGCGGCGTCCGGGACCTGTTTCACCAGGCAGCAAATCTTCAAGGGTGGGCTCCTGTTCTTCTTGGAGTGATCGGGCGCGTCAGGCCTTTCTCCCGGCCGAGCGCGCGCGGCATATTAGCGCGGCGCCGGGCTGGTTGACTGACCAGTCAATCGGTACCCGCCTGAGCGCGTTTCTATGCAGGACGAAGCCATAGGCGAGTGTCAGTCGGTAGGAACGGCTCCGCGCACGAACTCGACGATCTCGTCGGTCGAGGAGCCGGGTGTGAACACCTGGGCCACACCGAGTTTCTTGAGCTCCGGCACGTCGTCGGCCGGGATAGTGCCCCCGACCGTGATCACCACGTCCTCCACCCCCTGCTCCTTGAGCAGCTCCACCACCCGCGGGACCAGGGTCATGTGGGCTCCCGAAAGAATCGAGAGGCCGATCGCGTCGGCGTCTTCCTGGATCACCGTCTCGGCGATCTGCTCGGGCGTCTGGTGGAGACCGGTGTAGATCACCTCCATGCCGGCATCGCGCAATGCCCGGGCGATGATCTTGGCGCCGCGGTCGTGTCCGTCGAGGCCGGGTTTGGCGACAACGACACGGATCTTTTTTGCGGTGTCCGCGGCGGGAGTCATTGGCGGCAGAGGTTATCGGCGGTCGTCAACGAGGCCTGCACAAGGTTTCCGCCCGACCTGCCGAACATACTTCCGAAGGCGAGACTGATCTGGTGTACGACGTTCTCTACATCGACCGTGGCGACCGCCGCACCCTGTTGGCCGAGGGGCTGACACGGGAGACCGCTTGCGACTTCGCCCGCAGCGAGGCCGCCAAGCGCCGCGTCGGGCGCATGTTCCTCGCCGGCTCGGAGCAGATCGAGCACACGGCGGTGGTCGCGATAGTCGTTTCCGAGCGCCGCGCGGCCTAACGGCCGAACCTAGAAGACCGGCGCTTCGCTGTAGGTGCCGAAGACCTCTTGGAGGGCGGCCACCATCTCGCCCTCGGAGGCCCGGGCGCGGGCGGCCTCGAGGAAGCACGGCATCAGGTTCTCGTCGGTGGCAGCGGCGCGCTTGAGATCGGCCAGTGTCTTCTCCACCGCAGTTGCGTCCCGCGCAGACTTGGTCGTCTCGAGCCGGCCGGCCTGCTTGCGCTCCATTGCCGGGTCGATCTTCAGAGTCGGGATCTCCTCGTCGTCGGTGACCTCGTAATCGTTGACGCCGACGACGATCCGCTGCTTCGACTCGACCTCCTGCTGGTAGCGGAACGAGGCGTCTGCGATCTCCCGCTGCGGGAAGCTCTGTTTGATCGCCTCGACCATGCCGCCGAGCTCGTCGATGCGGGCGAAGTACTCGTAGGCGGCACGCTCCATCTCATCTGTGAGCGTCTCAACGAAGTACGAGCCGCCGAGCGGATCGACGGTGTTGGTAACCCCTGACTCGTGCGCGATCACCTGCTGGGTCCGAAGCGCGATCCGCACCGCCTCCTCGGTCGGCAGCGCCAGCGCCTCGTCGTAAGAGTTGGTGTGGAGCGACTGGGTCCCCCCGAGGACGCCGGCCAGTGCCTCCAACGCGGTGCGGACGATGTTGACCTGCGGCTGCTGCGCGGTCAGGGAGACGCCCGCGGTCTGGGTGTGGAACCGCATCCGCCACGACTCCTCGCGCTGGGCGCCATAGGTCTCGCGCATCTCCCGTGCCCAGATCCGGCGGGCAGCCCTGTACTTGGCGATCTCCTCGAAGAAGTCGATGTGGGCGTTGAAGAAGAAGGAGAGCCGCGGCGCGAAATCGTCCACGTCGAGGCCGCGCTCGATCGCGTTCTCGACGTAGGTGAAGCCGTCCTTGAGCGTGAAGGCGAGCTCCTGCTGCGCGGTCGAGCCGGCCTCTCTTATGTGGTATCCGGAGATCGAGATCGGGTGCCAGCGCGGCATCTCCTTGCTGCACCACTCGATCATGTCCTCGACCAGGCGCAGGGCCGGCTCGATCGGGAAGCACCACTCCTTCTGCGCGATGTACTCCTTGAGGATGTCGGTCTGGATCGTGCCGCCCAGCTTCTCCGGCGGGATCCCCTTCTGCTCGGCGGCGACGACGAAGAAGGCGAGCAGGATCGCCGCCGGCGCGTTGATGGTCATCGAGACCGTGACCTGGTCGAGCGGAATCCCGTCGAACAGCGTCTCCATGTCGTCGAGCGTGTCGACGGCGACGCCCTCGACGCCCACCTCACCGAGGCTGCGGGCGTGGTCCGAGTCGAGACCCATCAGGGTCGGCATGTCGAATGCGGTCGAGAGTCCGGTGTTGCCGTGGTCGAGCAGGTAGCGGAAGCGCTTGTTCGTCTCCTCGGCGGTCCCGAAACCGGCGAACTGCCGCATCGTCCACAGCCGCCCTCGGTACATCGACGGATAGACGCCTCGGGTGTAGGGGAACTCCCCGGGGTAGCCGAGGTCACGCTCCGGATCGGCGTCGGCGCGGTCCTCCTCCGTATAGAGAGGCTTCACCGGCGCGCCCGAGATCGTCTCAAACAGCGCCTCGCGCTCGGCCTCCTTGCCGTAGACCTCCTCTATCCACTGGTGGGCGCGGCGGCGCGCCTCTGGCTCAATGGCCATGGAGAAAGTCTAGAGCGGGCTCCTGCACGAACGGATCCCTGCCCGTGGGAGTGGCTACTTCTTCTTTTTCTTCTTCGGCTTGCCGGCGAGATACGGCTTGCCCGGGGAGAGCAGCTTGTTGACGCTCCCCTTCTTCGAGAAGTCGTCGATCTCGACCTGGCCCTCGACGACGCGGAACTGCGTGGTCCGCTTCTTGCCCGCGCAGCGGTCGGTCGTCAGCCACTCCGTGCCGCGGATCGTCGCCGAGCCCCTGTAGCCGCTGGTCCGGAACCGTCCCTTGCCCTTTGCCCACAGCTGACGTGAGGCGGCCGCAGCTTGGGCCAGCGCGGAGGCGCCGGCGCTCTTGTTCTTCCTTTTCTTCTTTTTCTTCTTGCCGCAGTTCAGGTCCTCTGCCAGCCTCGCCGTGAACGGGTCACCCGACTGCTGGGCCTCAAATAGGCCGCTCCAGAAGGTCGCGGTCTCGTCCACGCCCGCGGCGTTCTCTGCCGTTACCTCGACGAAGCCGTTGCGGACGTCGATCAGCGAGCCGATCGGAACCCGGCGAGGATCGGTGAGGTTGAAGAAGCTCGATTGGCCGGGAGCCTTGACCAGGACCGTGCCCCCGGTGTTTCTCAGCACCACTTTCTGGCCATGGATGGGTGGGGGCACGCGCCGGAACTGCCAGCGCACGCTGAACGGCGGGTCGCTCATCCCGGGATCGAGCGGCGCCTGGAGCGGCACCTCGCCCCCTCCCCCGTGGCGGTACCACTCAGCCGCGACGGTGGTGTCGTGGTTGGAGCTCGCGATTGTCCCGTCGAGGGTTCCTGACGCGATTTCGGGCCGGACCGCGTTCAAGTCGCCCTCCTCATACGTACTCCAGGGGGTCGTCTCGATCAGCCCGTCGCCTGTCTGGTACGGATCGGTGAGGCTGGAGAGAAAGCGCGGCGAGCCGAGGTCCTGGCGCCCGACTCCGAGGTCCTCCCCGACCGGTTGCAGGTCCGCCGCGACCACCGGGTTGAAGAAAGCCAGGGTCATGCCGCTGTTGGAGACCGTGTAGGTCGAGGTGAAGCCGTCGTCGCCGTTGACGTAGGTGTCCACCTCGACCACATCGAGCTGCGCCCCGAACGAGACCGCACGGAACTCGCTTGTCATCACGAACGGGTCGCCCGGGGTGCCGCTCCCGGTGATGGAGGGTGGCGCAAGCGATTGGAACGGGAAGCTCCCGAAGACGCCGCCAACGCCGGCCAGCTCGAGCCCGGCGAGGGCTCTACCCGGAAGGCTCTCGTCGAAGCGGTCGAAAGCCTCGCCGTCGAAGTGCGCCTGCAGGTTTCCCTGGCAGGTGATGCTGACGTTGAGCGGGCTGCCGTCGATCTGCGCGCCGCCCGGGCAGAGGCGGACGACGGCCACGTCGAGGCCTCCGTTGAAGCTCGAATCGAAGGCGTCGGCGGTGGTCGGGAACTTGCCCGAGCCCGTCCACGCGAAGACATGGGGGTTGCCGGCCGTGTCGAGCGCGAGGTCCCAGACGGTGTCGAAGTCGACGTCGCCGAGATAGGTGGCCGAGACCAGATCGCCACCGCCGTTCCCGCCCGGCGAGAGATCGAACCTGGCTACGAACCCGTCGCTCTGCGGCGGGCCGGCGTACGTCTGGTCGAACCCGCCGGGTGTCGGCAGGTCGGCAGAGAGGGTCTGACCTCCGATCGTCCCATCGCCGAACGAGTCGATCGCGACGCCCGCGGCATTGTCAAGGCCCGCGCCTCCGAACAGGGTCGAATAGCTGTTGTGTTCGGGCTTGGTCGGCGCGCCCGGGTCGAGCCGGGTCAGGAAGGCGTCCTCGCCCCCGACCACCGGTGCCTCCTGGAAGGCGCCCGGCGTGGTCGGATAGTGGGTGCCCGCCCCCGGCGCCGAGGTGACCCCGGCGATGTATGGCTTGCCGGCGGCGTCGATCGCGACATCACTGCCGTTGTCGCTCCCATCCCCGCCGAGATAGGTGGAGTAAGGGAGGCTGGCGGATCCCGTCTGTACCGGGTCCAGTTTGGCGGCGTAGGCGTCCGCGTTTGCGCCGTGGACGGTGTCGTATGCGTTCGCCGTGGCTGGGAAGCCGATGCCGGCGACGCCGGTGATCCACGGCTTGTCGAAGCTGTCGAGTGCAAGCGCACTGGCGAAGTCGTCGCCGCCGCCGCCGAGGTAGGTCGAATAGAGGAGCTGCGCGGCGCCGCTTGCGGCCGGGTTGAGCCTGCTGAAGAAGGCGTCGACGCCGCCGTTGTAACCGGTGTCGAAGGCAGTGGCGGCAGTGATCGGAAAGTCGCTGTCGTTGGTGTTGCCTGCGACCACCAGCCTCCCGCTCGACTCGATCCCGATCGCGGCGCCGAGGCCCTGGGTGCCGGCGGCCGGGCCGCCGAGGTAGGTCGAGTAGTTGAGGTCGCCGAACTCGTCGAGCCTCGCGACAAAGGCATCGGGCGCGGCGGGGCTCGGGTCGGCTGCCTGGAACGCCGTCGCCGGGTTGAAGATCGGGAAGCTGCCGCCGTTCGTGGTTCCGGTGATCGCCGTGACCCCGGCGTCGTTGACATCGATCTCGAGCCCGCCGTCGGTGCCCGACCCGCCGAGGTAAGTCGAGTACTCGAGGAAGCGGCCGGTGTTGTCGAGCTTGGCGATGAAGGCGTCTTCCGCGCCGTCACGCGAGCTGTCCGGGGAGTAGAAGACGTTGTCGCTGTTGACCTCGGTCGGGAAATCGGCGGAGGCGGTGTTGCCGGTGACGTAGCTGTAGCCCCTGGGGTCGACCGCGATTCCGCCAGGCTGATCGGAGCCAGAGCCACCGAGGAAGCTGGAGTAGGTGAGCACCAGAGGGTCGATCGTCAGGGGCTGCGACCGGTCGTAAGCGCCGAGCTCGAACGAAATCCGGCTCCCGTCGAGAACGTACCGCGAGTCGACTGAGCGGCGGGCGCCCCCGGTTCCCTGGAAGGCGACCGGGGCGCGCTGGCGCAGGGTCTTCCCCGCGACGCCGATCAGCAGGTCGCCGTTCGGTGCGATCGAGACCGACTCGGCGCCCTCGAAGCCGATCCGGATCCGGTCCGGATCGGCCCCCGGCGCGAGCTTGAAGTCGTGCTCGAGATGCCTGCCGCGCCCGTACCACTCGACTCCGATCCCGGGATATACCTCCTCGTAGACGACGCGCTCGTAGGTGGGTATGCCCCGCTTCCACTGGGCCGGGTCATTGCCGACGAAGCTGTTGACCTTGCCTGGCAGCTGCTCGGCCCCACGCGCAGGCGCCGACCGGTCCGCGCCCACCAGCTCGATCGCGAGCGACGCCTGCCGCCGTCCTCGATCGAGCGCCAGCAGCGCGCCGCCGGCCTGCAGCCCCAGCGAATAGCCGCGTCCGCGGCTGACGAAATCGGTCCGCCGGCCGAAGCGGCCGGCGTTCGGCTCGAACGAGAGCGGGAGCGCCTCGAGGCTGGCGCTCGCGCCGGAGGCACTTGACGAGGGAACCGAGGCCGGACCCGCACTCGGCTGCCATCCGAGAAGGACCAGCAAAGAGCACAACCCAGCCGCGGCGATGCCCAGCAACGCCGCCGAACGCCCCTCCATAGGCATCCCCGTGATCCCGCTCATGCGCTCAGCGTACCCGCTGCATGGCCCCAGGCGCAACCCTTGGAGCGGCCCTCCGTGACAGCCATCACCCCTGCGGCGTGAGCTCGGTCACTGGGTGACCACTGACACACAGGTGCTCACGCGTACGACCGAAGAGGTGGGTGCATGACTCGAATCTCCCCCACACAGATCAGCACCGACGACTTCAAAGCTTGCTCGTCGGCCACCCTCTCAGAGGAGCGGCTCGATGGGCAAATGGGGGAAGCCCCGGGGACGGCATTGGGCAAAGCCGTGGCAGGGCGTGCCGCCCCGGGGCTGAATCTTCTTGGGGGAAAGCGGGACCACACACCGAGCGGCGAGACGCGCGCCGCTCAGCAGGGGTAAAGCAGGGGAAGTCGGCCCGGAGCCGTCGCCGCCCTTGTCAGCGGCGGCGGGTCCGGAGCCGGCGCACTCCTGAGGAAGCCGCCCGGCGCCGGCTCGCTATCCGCGCGCCGCTGCCGATCGCGGCCGCGAGCGCGGTCGCCCCGGCGATCGCCAGCTGGCGACCGAGCTTCTCGAACCGGAGCACGCGCCAACCCTCGGCCTTGGCGACCCCGAGCAATGCAGCGTCCGGGTTGACGACCACCGCGTTGCCCACCGCCCGCAGCATCGGGAGGTCGGAGGCCGAATCTGAGTACGCATAGGAGGCCTGGAGGTCTATCCCGTGCTCGGCCGCGTAGGTCTCGATCGCCTCGACCTTCCCCTCGCCGTAGACGAACGGCCCCTCGAGCTCGCCCGTGAAGCTGCCGTTGGAGATCGCGTACCGGGTACCGATCCCCCCGTCCATGTGCAGCACGCGCGCGAGCTCCTCGACGATGCCGCTGCCTGCCGCGCTGACGATCAGGGTGGCGCGGCCGGCGTCCTGGTGGGAGTGGACCTCATCGAGCATCTGCGGATAGATGCGGGGAAGGATCTCGGCGAGTAGCTCGGGCACCATCCGCTCGACCTGCCTCACCGGGACCTCGGACAGCGTTTCCCTGGCAACCCGGACCGCCTCCTCGGCCTGGTCGTCGCTCATGCCCCGCAGCCGGTAGCGCAGGTGATCGAGTCCCCAGCGCGCCATCTGGCGCCTGGAGACGATTCCGCGGCGGCGGGAGGCGCGCGCGAACGGCATCGCACTCGACCCCGCCATCAGGGTCTTGTCGAGATCGAAGAAAGCCGCCGCGCGGCCTTCCGACTCTGTCACCGGGCTACCCGCCGTTGACTTCGAGGACGATGGCATCGCCCTGCCCACCGCCGCTGCAGATCGCGGCGCAGCCGATGCCGCCGCCGCGGCGGCGAAGCTCATGAACAAGGGCGCCGACGATGCGGCCGCCGGAGGCCCCGATCGGATGGCCGAGCGCGATCGCGCCGCCGTTGACGTTCACGTTCTCCTCGTCGACGCCGAGCATCCGCATCGAGTTGAGCGCCACCGAAGCGAACGCCTCGTTGATCTCCCAGAGGTCCACGTCCTCCGGGCTCTTGCCGATCTTCTCGAGCGCCTGCTTGGCCGCCCCCGCCGGGGTCTTTGCCAGGTACGGGAAGTCGTCGGCGACGGTGCCGTAGGAGAGGATCTTGGCGAGCGGCGTGCCGCCGTTGCTGCCTGCCCATTCCTCTGAGGCGACGATCACCGCGGCGGCGCCGTCGTTGACCCCGGGTGCGTTGCCGGCGGTGTGGGTGGCATCGTCGTCACCGATCGCAGGAAGCTTCGCCAGGGTCTCCAGTGTCGTGTCCGGGCGGATCCCCTCGTCGGCCTCGACCACGTCCTCACTCTTGCGCGACTTGACCGTGACGCTGACGATCTCCTCGGCGAGGCGGCCCTCATCGGTCGCTTTTGCGGCGAGCTGGTGGCTGCGCTCGGCAAAGCGGTCCATGTCGGCGCGGGTGATCTCGAGCTCGTTCGAGACCTCGCTCGCCTCGTTGATCATCTGCTTCTCGGTGAAGGGGTTGGTGAGGCCGTCGTGGGTCATCGCGTCGATCGCGGTGACGTCACCCATGCGGAAGCCGAAGCGCGCACCGGGAAGCAGATAGGGCGCCTGGCTCATCGACTCCATCCCGCCGGTGACGGCGACGCCTATGTCGCCGGCGCGAATCGCCTGGTCGGCAAGACCGATCGAGCGCATGCCCGAGGCGCAGACCTTGTTGATCGTCTCCGAAGGGACTTCCTTCGGGATCTCGGCCTTGATCTGGGCCTGCCGCGAAGGGATCTGGCCCTGGCCGGCTTGCAGGACCTGGCCGAAGAAGACGTTGTCGATCTGATCGGGCTTGACCCCGGCGCGGTCAAGGGCCTCTTTGATCGCAGTCCCGCCCAGGTCGGTGGCGTCGAGGCTGGCGAGCCCCCCGCCCATCTTTCCGAACGGCGTCCGGGCCGTTCCGAGGATGACGCTGTGTCCGTTGCTCGACATCGGCCGGGAACCATAGCGTCCGGCCGGGGCCGGCTCAGGCCCCTGGCTGGCCCGCCATCCCCTGCGCCGTCATCGTCGCGCGGACGGCCTCGACGATCTCAGCGGGCGCCTTCTCCGGCGCCCCAGAGTCGAACGGCGGCTGTGGGTCGTACTCGATCCCCAGCTGGATCGCCTGCGAGGCCTCGTCGCCGTACATCCGCTGTACGAGCGTGAGGGCCATGTCGATCCCCGACGAGACACCTGCCGCGGTGATGATCTTGCCCTCTTCGACCACGCGCTCGGACACCGGCTCGGCCCCGAGCTCGGCGAGCAGGTCGCGCTCGAGCCAGTGGGTCGTGGCCTTGAGCCCATCGAGCAGCCCGGCCGCGGCAAGGAGCAGCGAACCGGTGCAGACCGAGGTCGTCCACGTGCTCGTCTCGTTCACGCCGCGGATCCAATCGAGCAGCGGCTCGTGGTCGAGCACGGCTCGCGTGCCGAGCCCGCCCGGAATGACCAGGATCTCGGGCGCGGTCACCTCCTCGAGCGACTTCACCGCCGTTACTTCGAGGTTCCCCGACTCGTTCTTGACCGGACCGGCCTCCTCCGCCACGGTCACGCACTCGGAATCGGGCAGCGAGTTGAGCACATCGTGGGGTCCGATCCAGTCGAGTGCCGTGAAGCGGTCGTAGAGGAGGAAGGCGATCTGCATCGCGCCCATCATGCCAGGGCAGGTGTGGCCGCAGCCGCTGAATATGCTGCGCCGCGATGAAGGTCGAGGTCGCCGAGAGGCAGATAGCCGAAGTTGACGCCGACCTCGTGGCGGTGGGCCTGTTCGAGGGCGCCGAGCTGCCCGAGGACCTGGCCGATGCGCCCGGTGCCGGTGACGCCAAGGGCGGCTACCGCAAGGTGGCGATGATCCATCCGGAGAAGCCGGCCCGGGTGCTGGTGGTCGGGCTCGGCAAGCCGGGCGACTGGGAGCCGGAGCGGGCCCGGGTGGTGGCGGCGATCGCGGCCCGTACGGCGCGAAGCTTCGAGGCCGGCTCGATCGCCTGGGAAATGCCCGATGAGGGCGACCCCGAGGCGATCGCGGCGGCGCTGGTCGAGGGGACCGTGCTCATGTCCTACCGCTTCGACCGGTTCAAGTCGAAAGACGACGAGGACGAGGAAGAGCCCCCGACCCTGATTGAGGCGCTGACCCTGATCGGCGATCCGAAGCACTCGGATGCCGCCGAGGTGGCCCGGGTGGCCGCCGAGGCCGCCAACCGCGCCCGCGAGCTCCAGAACCTGCCCTCGAACGTGGCCACCCCCTCCTACCTCGCCGACCGGGCGGAGGAGCTGGCACGCAGGGACGAAAAGCTCAGTGCGGACATCCTCGACCGCAGGCAGATCAAGTCGAAGAAGATGGGCGGTCTCGTAGCTGTCTCCCAGGGGACCGAGGAGGAGCCCCGCCTGATCGTGCTCCGCTACGAGGGCGGCGACGGCCCCTTGACCGCCCTGGTCGGCAAGGCGGTTACCTTCGACACCGGCGGCATCTCGCTGAAGCCGTCCGAGGCGATGCAGGAGATGAAGATGGACATGTCCGGGGGGGCGGCCGTGATCGAGGCGATCGCGGCGATCGCCGAGCTCGAGCTTCCGGTGAACGTGGTCGGGGTTGTCCCATCGACCGAGAACATGCCGAGCGGTCGCGCGATCAAGCCGGGCGACATCATCACCCAGCTCAATGGCAAGACGGTCGAGATCAACAACACCGACGCCGAGGGACGGCTGATCCTCGCCGACGCGCTTGCCTACTCGGTCAAGCTCGGCGCGGAGCGGATCGTCGACGTGGCCACCTTGACCGGGGCCGTTCTGATCGGGCTCGGCTCGACCTACGCCGCGCTGATCTCCAACGACGACGACTGGGCGGCCCAGGTCGCCGCCGCCGGCGACGCCACGGGCGAGCTCGTCTGGCGCCTGCCGCTGCACGCGGAATACAAGGAGCTGACCAAGGGCGAGGTCGCCGACCTGACCAATGCTTCGTCCAAGCGAAAAGCCGGCACGATCTACGCCGGCTCCTTTCTCGAGGAGTTCGTCGACGGAAAGCCCTGGGTCCACCTCGACATCGCCGGCACCGCCTGGGACGTCGGCCGCGCTTACGTCGGCAAGGGGCCGACGGGCTTCGGGGTTCGGCTGCTGGTCGAGCTCGCGCGCGGAATGTCGAAAACGTGAAAAACTTGCGCCCGATGAAGCCGACTCGCAGGGCCGGGGTCTCAATCGCAGCCGCCGCTGCGGCGCTGCTCTGCGCGCCGACCGTGGCCTCGGCGCTCACGATCGACGACTTCAGCCAGGGGACGGGCTTCGTCATGGCGCAGGGCCCGAACATCTCGAACAGCGCGGACAACACTTCGCTTCCGGCGGCGAACACGCTCGGTGGCGTGCGCGAGGTCCGCGTCGACCAGATCGGGGGGGCCGGCGGTTCGATCATGTCGGCCGATTGGAACACCACGCTTGCCGGTGCACTCGTCGCAGGGCCAAACGTGGTCGGGAGCGGCTACACCACGCTCACCTACGACGGAACGGCCGGAGGCACGTTGAACCCGACCGGCCTCGGAGGGACAAACCTCGGACCGGCGCCCACCTTTTTGATCCGTGTCGGCTCGACCGTGCCGACGAGCATCCAGATTTTCGCGTACACGGACGCAACTCACTACTCGTTCGGTCAGGTCAGCGTCCCCGCGTCGCAGGTCACGACCTACACGATTCCGGGCTCCTTTTTCGGTGCGGCCGGCCTGGACGGGGGTGTCAACTTCGCCAGCGTCGGAGCCGTCCAGGCTCTCCATACATTGGTCAGCACCGACGCCGCCGATGTCACGATCGAGGACATCAGCCTCGACCGCGACAGCGACGGCTTTCTCACGCCGCAGGACTGCGACGACACCAATGCGAGCATCAAGCCCGGTGCTACCAAGGTCCCGGGCAACGGCATCGACGAGGACTGCACCGGGCCCGACCCCGTCCCGACAGCCGCGAGGAAGTGCCCCAAGGGCAAGCGGCTGAAGACCGTGAAGACCAAGTCGGGCAAGAAGAAAAAGCGCTGCGTCAAGAAGAAAAAGAAGCGCCGCTGATCTAAAGCGCCAGCAGCTGCAGCAGTCGCCGGCCGAGGCGCCGGCTGCCCTCGATCCGGACCCGTCCCTGCGCGACCCGCGCGATCGCGACCCGGCCGCGGGCGCGAGCCGGGTTCGGCACCCCGCCCAACCGGCCTCCCAGGATCGGCACGGTGATGAAGTGGACGATGTCAGGCAGGCTGCCGGCGATCACCAGGTCGGGCTTTCGCAGGTCGCCGTCCTCGATCACGATCGTCTTCGGGCGAAAGGCGATTCGTAACGGCGAAAAACCCTCGGCGAATCTGAAGACCACGCGGCCGCGCATCGCGGCGGCGACCTGTGGCCGCTTCTCCACCCCGCGCTCGAGCAGCCCGAGGATGCTCGGAGCAACCCCGTCGTCAACCATCCGCCCGAGACGGACCCGGGGGCGGCGATCAGCTCTCGAGGATGAGGCAGGTCGAGGTGCCATGCGCGAGCAGCTTGCCACTACTCGCGTCGGTCAGCTTCGCCTCGACGGTTGCCTGGCGGCGCCCGCGGTGGATGACCTCGGCCTCAGCTCGGACCACCCCGGTGTCTCGGGAGATCGGCCGGACCAGCTTCACCTCGATCGTCTGGGTCGTGTACCCGACCCCGGCCGGCAGCGTCGTGTGCACCGCGCAGCCCATCGCCGAGTCGAGCAGGGTCGAGGCATAGCCGCCGTGGACGACGCCGATCGGGTTGTAGTGCTCCTCTCCAGGAGCACCCTCGAATACGGCGCGGCCCTCTTCCACCTCGACCGGGGCAAATCGCATCAGAACAGCGATCGGCGGCGGTGGTACCTCGCCGTTGACGATCTGGCGGATGTAGTCGAGTCCGGCGAGCTCCGCCCCGGCCGTCGCGGTCGGCAAGGGATCCTGCCAGGTGACTACGCGGCTCCGGGTCGTCTCGGGCGAGGTCTCGGCGAAGGCCTCGGCGGCCTCGATCGCGGCGTTCAACGCCGGGCTTTCCGTCGGGCCGGCTCCGCCCGGACCGGCGCCGGGGCCGGGTACAGCAGGTCGCCGAGAATCTCCTCGTTGGTCACCCTGATCTCGCTCGGTGCCAGCCGAATCCGGGGCTGTGGCTCGTTCTGGTTGCGGTATCTCGGTCGCCTCATGGTCATTCTCCTTGTCTCCCCGCCAGGCCTGTCGCCGGAGGGGGTTTCGTGATGAAACGCAAGGCGACCGTATCAGACTGAGTTGCATGAAGCAACGATGTGTGCAAGACTCACACAAGAGGATCACGCTGATGCTGAAGAGCGACTACGAAGGACAGATCTGCTCGATCGCCCGCGGGCTCGAGCTCGTGGGCGAGCGCTGGACCCTGCTGATCATCCGCGACATCTTCCGCGGCAAGCGGCGTTTCGAGGAGATCCAGCAGTCGCTCGGCATCGCCCGCAACGTGCTCACCTCCCGCCTGCAGCGGCTGGTCGAGGAGGGCATCCTCGAGCGCCGGCCCTACAGCGAGAAGCCGCGGCGCGACGAGTACTTCCTGACCGAGAAGGGTCTCGACCTGTGGCCGGTCCTGATCACCCTGATGCACTGGGGAGACCAGCACTTTGCCGACACCGGTCCGCCCATGGTCCTTCTCCACAAGGGAGATTGCGGCGGCCAGGTCAACCACCGGGGCGTCTGCGAGAAGTGCGGCAAGGAGCTCAGCGCCCGCGAGGCCCGGCTGATCGACGGCCCAGGAATGCCGGAAGAGTTCCGGCAGAAGGAGCCTGCAACCGCCTAGGATCAACCCGTGGACTTCGGGTTGACCGACGAGCAGCGGCTCCTGCGCGACACCGTCCGCGACTTCGCCCAGGGCGAGGTCGCCCCGGTCGCGGAGGAGCTCGACAAGGAGAAGCGGTTCCCCTATGAGCTCGTCGCCAAGATGGGCGAGCTCGGGCTGATGGGGATCCCCTACCCCGAGGAGTACGGCGGCGGCGGCGCCGACAACCTCACATACGCACTCGCGATCGAGGAGCTGGCACGGGTCGACTCCTCGGTCTGCATCACGCTGGCGGCGCACACTTCGCTCGGGACGATGCCGATCTACCTCTGGGGGACCGACGAGCAGAAGAGCGAATGGCTGCCGGAGCTCTGCGCAGGGCGCAAGCTCGCCGCGTTCGGGCTGACCGAGCCCGAGGCCGGCTCCGATGCCGGCAACACCCGCACCAGCGCGAAGCTGGAAGACGGCGAATGGGTGATCGACGGCGCCAAGCAGTTCATCACCAACTCAGGCACCGACATCTCCGGCTGCGTCACGATTACCGCGGTCACCGGGTCGCAGAACGGGACGAAGGAGATCTCGAACCTGATCGTGCCCAACGGCACCCCAGGCTACGAGCCGGGCGAGCCGTACCGGAAGATGGGCTGGAATGCCTCGGATACCCGGCCGCTCACTTTCGACGGAGCCCGTGTCCCCGAGGCGAACCTCCTCGGCCCCCGCGGCATGGGCTTCAAGCAGTTCCTGCAGATCCTCGACGGCGGCCGGATCGGGGTCGCGGCGATGGGCGTGGGGCTCGCCCAGGGCGCCCTCGACGAGGCGCTCAAGTACGCGAAGGAGCGCCAGGCGTTCGGCCAGCCGATCTCGAGGTTCCAGGCAATTCAGGCGAAGATCGCCGACATCTCCGCCGCGATCGAGTCGGCTCGCCTGCTCGTCTACAAGGCCGCTCTGGAGAAGGACGCAGGCGAGAACTTCACCCTGACCGCGGCCCAGGCGAAACTGATCACCGGCCGCCTCGCCGTCCGCGCCACCGAGGAAGCGGTCCAGATCCACGGCGGCTACGGCTACATCGAGGAGTACCCCGTCTGCCGCTTCTACCGCGACGCCAAGATCCTCACGATCGGCGAGGGCACCGACGAGGTCCAGCAGATGGTGATCGCGCGGCAGCTGGGCTGCTGAGCGCGCCGCCGCGCGCCCTGCCCATCACCTAAAAGATCGCGCTAGCATCAAGCTTGTGAGGGGAGTGGTGGGCACAAGACTGGGATTGGCAATCGTGACGGCAGGAGTCGCGCTCGCCTGCGCGGCACCGGCGGCGCCTGCGGCCACCAGCGTGAGCGTGAGCTGGGAGACCCCGACGAACATGACCGTTGGGCAAACAGCCAGCCAGGAACTCGTGATCCAAAACCAATCGACGGCTGAGGAGACAGTGACTCTGGATCCGATGTGGTTCACGCCCTCGTGCGGAGCCGCGATCATTTGCGAAACCCCCGACATCGGGGTGTTTGCGGTTCAAAGCCCGGCGACCGGGCTGGCAGCGATGTGCAACGAGGACAGCTTCCCCGTCGTCGCCGAGGACACCGTGCCGGCAACCGGCCGCGTTCGCCTCCAGCCAACCCCGGCGTTGTCGCTGCTGGCAGAGGTCCCGGCCGTAGGACCCGCGTACCTTGGTGAAACCTGCCGGATCCACATCGACCTCCAGGTGCTCAGAATGCCCGCCTACGACGTCGACCCTGTCACCTCCGGGGTTCAGACTAGACAGGCTCTCACCTATTCCGTGAACGGCGGCGGGGCGACTGGTAATACCAACGTGGTCACCGTCAATCCCTGCGTCACGAACTGTCCCGCTTCTCCCCCGGCTGGGTCCAATCCGGCCGGCAATCCGCGCGGGTCAAGCTCTGGTCCTTGTGCCAGTCTCCGCGGACGCGCACTCGCCCTCTGCCTCTGCAAGAACAAGAAGTCGAAGAAGAAGCAGAGGAAGTGCAAGCAGCGCCTCAAGGGCAAGGCCGAGGGCCAGCAGCGGACCCCCGCGTACTAGCGCGGTCTTAGCCCGGGATCGCGGTGACTTCGTCTGCCTCGCTCTCGGCGACCTCCGAGGCGCGGCCGATCCCGACCCGGATCCCGTAGTGCTCGCACAGCTGCAGCTCCTGGGAGGCGGTCAGCGTCTGGTCTGCGGCGAGCTTCGGCGAGTTGCGGATGACTGAGCGCGGATAGGCGACCCAGATCCGGCCCCCGCCCTCGGCGACGTGCTCAAACGGCACGGCGGCGTCGCCGGCAAACAAGCCGACTTTGACGACCAGCCATTTCGGCTCACGCGTGTTCGCGTCGACGTGAATGCCGGAGACCTTGCCGAGTGCGTCCCCCGCAGAATCGTCGACCTTGAGCCCGCTCCAGGCGAGCGCCTCGTCCACAGTCGGTAGCGGCACAAGCTCGATCTTGCCGATCTCGTTGCCGGCCTGCGCCGGTTGTTCGAGTTGTTCTGTCGCCTCAGCCATCGCGTCTGTCTAGCAGTTCGGTGGCGGCGCTTGCCGGGTCGAGTTCGCGCCTGACCACGCGATCGAGCATCTCGGCCACCGCGGCATCATCGCCCACGGTCTCCTCGAGCTCGCGGCGCAGCCGGGCCGCAGCCAGCTCGAGCACCTCGTTGCGCAGGTTGCGCGCGCGGCGCTCCTCCAGGGTCCCTTCCTTCTCGATGTGCTCGCGGTGCTCGGCGATCTTCGCCGCGACTTCGGCCACCCCCTCCCCCTTTGCCGCCTCGGTCTTCAGGATCGGCACGTTCCAACTCACGTCGGGGCCGAGCGCCAGCACACCGCGAATCTCGCGGACCATCGTGTCGGTCATCGGGTGGTCGGCCTTGTTGACGACGATCAGGTCAGGTATCTCCATCACCCCGGCCTTGAGTGCCTGGATCGAGTCGCCGGAGCCAGGCATCAGCACCAGCACGATCGTGTCGCCGTGGTCGACGATGTCGATCTCGGCCTGGCCGACGCCAACCGTCTCGATGAAGACATCGTCCTTGCCCGAGGCGTCCATCAGCAACGCCGCCTGCAACGCGGCCTCGGAGAGGCCACCGAGCGCCCCGCGGCTCGCCATCGAGCGGATGAAGACCCCGCTGTCGAGGAAGTGGTCGGAGAGGCGGATCCGGTCGCCGAGCAAGGCGCCGCGGGTGAACGGGCTCGAGGGATCGATCGAGAGCACCGCGACGTCCCGGTCGGCCTTGCGCATCTCGGCCGTCAGCGCGCCGATCAGGGTGCTTTTTCCGACCCCGGGCGGACCAGTCAGACCGACAATTCGCGCCTTCCCGGTCCGGGGGAACACCTCCCTGACCAGTTCCCAGCCCGCTGGATCGTCGTTCTCGATCAGGGTGATCGCACGCGCCAAGGCGCGCCGGTCGCCGGCGATGAGACGCTCGGCAAACGTCTGCTCGGTCTTCGAGGGCACAGGCCGAGTCTAGAGGCGGCATACGATCCAACGCCCATGCTCCGCCCCGCACACCTACTGCGCTTTCTGGCGCGCAACCGGATGCTGACGCCGAAATACGCACGCCTGTACGGCCGCTACCTCGTGCGGCGCTTCCTCACGCCTGCCGGCTGGCGCTGGCGGACCGACGGCATGGTCTTCTTCGGCAAGGGACTCCAGATCCAGATCAAGAAGGGGGCCGAGGTCCGCTTCGGCCCCTTCTGCTGGATCGGTGACGGAACCAAGATCCGCTGCCACGAGGGCTTCGTCGAGATCGGTGCGAAGACGGTGATGGGTCAGGAGTGCACGATCTCGGCCTACCGCCATCTCCGCATCGGCGAGCAATGCGTGATTGCCGATCGCGCCATGTTCATCGACTTCGACCACTCCGTCGCAGAAGCCGAGCGCCCGGTACGGGCCCAGGGCATCTACATGGAGGACGTCGAGGTGGGCAACAACGTCTGGATCGGCTACAACGCCTGCGTCCTGCGCGGGGTCCGCGTCGGCGACAACTCGGTGGTGGGAGCCAATTCAGTCGTTACCCGCGACGTCCCTCCGAACGCAGTCGTCGGAGGAATCCCGGCCAAGGTCCTGCGGATGCGCGAGGCACCGAAGGAGCTGCGCTGGGCGCGCCCGGTCGAGCCGACGCCGAGCGAAGACGCACCGCCGCCACCTGATTGACGGCTCAGAGAATCCGGCCGGAGGCCGCAGCGATCAGACCGAGCAGGAGGATGACTCCACCCGCGATCAGGACGCCGGTGGCGCCCGCGTAAACGATCACCAGGATCACCATGATCGAGCCGACGACCATCAGCGGGAAGCCGATCGAGGTGGCGATCCCCACCTGGCGGATCGAGCCGAAGCCCTCCGATTGGCTTCTGTCCCAGCTCCGCTTCCGCCGGATCGGTCGCTCGCCCACCGCGCGACGCTTCACAGTGTCTTGCCGGAGGCAAACAGCATCAGACCGAGGCCGAGCGTGGCGCCGCCGAGGATCCAGAACAGGGTGCGGCCCGTGGTCGAGGCGGTGAGGAGTAGAAATGCACCGACGACCACGAGCGGCAGGCCGATCGAGATCGGCACGCTGACGTTCCTCTGGGTGCCCAGGGTCGGCCCGCTCCGGATGCGGGGTTCGCGGATGCGGGGTTCGCGGATGTCAGGCTCGCGACGCGACATCAGGCCCGGGCCCGGCGCCCGACGACCTCGTCATAGACGGCAGCGGTGCGCTCGGCGACGTCGCCCCAGTCGAACCTGCGCAGGTGCTCAAAGGCCTCTGCAGTGATCCGGCGGCACAGCTTCGCGTCGGCGAGCACACGCACGGTCATCTCCGCCAGGGATTCGGGGTCGCGTGCGCGGAAGCGCAGCCCGACCTCGTCGTGCGGCACGACCTCGCGGAGGCCGCCGGTGTCGGCGACGATGCATGGGCAGCTCGAGGCCATCGCCTCCAGGGCGACCAGGCCGAACGGCTCGTAGATCGAAGGAACGACGCAGACGTCGGCGATCCGGTACAGCGAATGCAGAACGTCGTCGCCGATCCAGCCGACGAAGGTGCCGTGCTCCATCAGGCCGAGGTCCTCCGCCTGGCGTCGCAGCTCCTGCTCATGTGTCCCTGACCCGGCGACAATGAACCGGGTGCCGGGGCGGCGCTCGATGATCTCCGGGAGAGCTTCGAGCGCAACCTGGAAGCCCTTCTCGTAGACCAGCCGGCCGACCAGCAGGACAAGTTGCTCCTCCGGTCGCGCGAACTCGGCCCGCAGCCGGCGCAGCTCGTCGTCGTCCTGCGGTTGCAGGTCTTCGGGGTCGATCCCGTTCGGGATCACCTCGACCCGGCTCTCGTCGACTCCGAAGATGTCGACGATCTGCTCCCGCATGAAGGTGGAGCAGGCGATCACCCGGTCCGAGCGGTTGGTGATCCAGCGCTCGACTCCGTGGATGTAGCTCTGCGGGTGCTTGTCGACCCAGCCCTGGTGGCGCCCGTGCTCGGTGGCGTGAATCGTGGTCACCAAGGGCGCGTCGAAGCGGCGGGCCAGGTGGTCGCAGGCATTCGCGACCAGCCAGTCGTGCCCGTGGACGAGGTCGAAGCTGTGGCGGTCGCCGATCTCGACCCCGGCAGCGAGCATGTCGGAGTTCATCCGCTCGACCCAGGCGACGAACTCGCCGAGGTCGGTCGGTCGGGTCGGCTCGAGCACCCGGTGAACGTGGACCCCGTCGATCTCCTCCGCCGGCGACTCCTCGCCGCCGCGGGTGAGGACGTGGACCTCGACCCCGCGCTCGACCAGGCCTTCGGAGAGCTTGCGGACGTGCCGCGCCAAGCCGCCCTCGATCAGCGGCGGGTACTCCCAGGAGAGGATCAGGACGCGTGGCATGGCGGGGGGATGTGGGTCAGGGGGACTACGGCTCGAACAGCGGCGCGATGCTCAGATCTGGAGCCAGGTTGCGCAGCCGCGAATCGGGCGGATCAGTGGATTCTATGGCCTCCAACAGGCCCTCCGCGTGCGCGGTGGCCCGCTTGTACGGATAGTCGCCTGCCTGCCGGCGCTTGTCGAGGAAGGCCCAGTCGCTTGCCTGCACGGCGAGCAGCTCCCGCGCGGCGCGGTCGGCGCGTGCCCCGTTGAGCTGACCCGAGGAGAGACTCCGCAGCAGCCGCAGCTCGAGCCGCCGCGCTCCCCAGACCAGGTCGGCGACCTCGGTTGAATCCCAGGTGGAGAGGTCTTTCGCCTCGCCCCAGCTCGATTCGGCCAGCTCGCGCTCCTCGGGTTCGTGCTCGGCAAGTGCTGCGGAGAGCGTCAGCAGCCGAACCCCGGCCTCCTCCGCCGATTCGATCACGGCGGCGAGCCACTGCGGGCCCTCGGACCACCAGTGACCGAGCAGCTCGGTGTCGATCGCGAACACGACCAGGCCCCGGCGGCCGCGCACATCGGCGAAGTTCCGCAGCCGCTCGGCGATATCTCCGAGGAACTCGCGGGCATGCGCGGTGGCGCGCTCCTCGGCAGCCGCCGCGTCATAGGGCGCCCCGCCGACGTTCCACAGCCTGCTGCCGTGGATGGAGAGGCGGTGGTACTCGGCGTAGTCCCCGTGAGAGGGATAGCCGCCCTGCGACCAGAGCAGCCGGACACTGGGCCAGTCAATCGTGAATGCCACCGGCCCCGCCGCTGTCCTGGCCGGCGCCAGCGCCGCGAGCGGCTCCTCAACCGCGCTTTGATCGACGCAGGTGTATTCGAGGCCCCGTTCGGCAAGGAGCGACTCGATTCCGGGGCTGTAGGCGCATTCGGGCAGCCAGAAGCCGCGCGGTTCGCCGAAGCGGCGGGTGTGGGAGCGCACCCCGGCGTCGACCTGGAGCCGGCGCGCCTCCTGGGTCGCCAGCTTCGGCAGGACCGCGTGGGTTGCGCAGGAGGCGAGCAGCTCGACCCGGCCCTCCCTCTGCGCTTCCTGGAAAGCAGGCAGGGCCTCCCCGCTGGTGGCCTCGAGTGCCTCGATCGCTGCCCGGTAATGCCGGGCCTCCGCGCCCGCTGCCGCCGCCAGCTTCTCGTCTCCAGCCTCGGCCTGGTCCCGCTCGGCCGCGCCGAGGCGGTGCTCGCGCAGGAAGGCAAGCATTCTCTCCCCCACTCCTTCCGCTTCGAGCTGGTCGGCAAGCACCGGGGTTACCCCGACGGTGACGCGGTCGGCGGCCTTGAGCACCGGCAGGTAGCTGCGGGCAACGGCGTCGAACAACCACTCCTCCCCGAAGGGATAGGTCCCGAACCCCTCGACGTAGGGCATGTGGCTGTGGAGGACGATCGCCAGATCGCCGGCGTCCTCCCTAGGCATGGCAGACGGCGATGAAGTCCAGGGCCCTCTCCAGAGGCCGCTCGCGAAGCGCAAAGTCGCGCGAGCTGATCGCGGGGACGAAGCGGTCGTAGAAAGGCCCGGTCAGACGCAGCGTCTTGTGGACCCGGTCCCAACCGAGCTTCACTGCGATCTCCTGGGCGCGCAGCTTGCGCGCGTGGAAGAGGCCGAGAATCTCGACCCGCGAGAAGTGCGGTTCGAGCAGCTCCCGGTACTCACCGATGTCGTATTCGCGCAGGTGCCATGGGTTGTCCGACTTCTCGGCCTCGGGTCCGGCCAGGGTGAGCCGGTTGGGGGTGGAGATGTAGGAGACCGGCGCCACCCTGGCGAAACCGGCCAGGAGGCGACCCGGCTCGTGCACGTGTTCGATCGTCTGCAGGAAGACGATCGCGTCGACGTCCTGTTCGAACTCCTCGACCAGCTCGCGCCGGAACTCGAGGTTGGGCCGGCGGTAGCGGAGCCGGGCGTGCTCGTAGGCGTCGGGGTTGGCATCGACCCCGATCACCTCCCGGGCGCTCCGCGCCAGAAGATCGGACCCGTACCCCTCCCCGCAGGCGAGGTCGGCCACGCGCAGGCCGCGACAGCGCCCCGCGATCCACTCGTAGACAGCAAGGTGGCGGCGGTACCAATAGTTCTCCTCAGGCACATCAGGCAGCGTGCGCTCACCGGTCAGCTCCAAGGGCGGGACACCCGGAGGCTGGCCTTGCTGGGCATAGGTGGGCTCGCTCATCGCGCGGACGTTACATTTCGCCGATGCCTGTCTCCCGCTCGGCGACGCCCGACCACATCAAGGACGTCAATTCGCGCTACCACGACGCCGCGGCCGATTCCTACGACAGCAAGTGGGGAATCGACTTCGGCCGGGTCGGACGCCACCAGGTACGAAGCAAGCTGGTCAAGGCACTCGGCGAGGAACCGCGCGAGCCGTTCGGGCACGCGCTCGAGATCGGGGCCGGTACCGGCTATTTCTCTCTCAACCTGCTCGCGGTCGGCTTGATCGAGGAGGCAACCGCGACGGACATCTCCGACGGGATGCTTGCCACCCTGAGCCGCAATGCCGAGGAGCTCGACCTCGACGTCGAAACGGTGCGCACGGAGGCCGAGGAGCTGCCCTTCGAAGATGAGAGCTTCGATCTCGTCTTCGGCCACGCAGTCCTTCACCACATCCCGGACCTGGACGCGGCCTTCTCGGAGTTCCACCGCGTGTTGCGCCCCGGCGGCACGATCGCCTTCTGTGGGGAGCCCTCCCGCTACGGCGACCTGCTCGCCGCCGTGCCCAAGTACAGCGCCAGGGCGTTCGCCCCACTGTGGCGGCTCGCGCTGGGCGCCCGGCGGCGGCTCCCCGATCCGGAGGCCTCGCGTAACGGCCACGACCTGGAGGCCGAGGTCGACGTCCACGCCTTCGCCCCCTCCCACCTGCGGCGGCTCGCAAGTGACACGGGCTTCGACTCGGTCCGCGTCAAGGGCGAGGAACTGCTCGCCAACATCGGCGGCTGGACGACCCGCACGCTCGAAGCAAGTGCCGAGCCCGAGACGGTCCCCACCGACTGGCGCCGGCTCGCCTTCTCCAGCTATCTCCTCCTACAGAAGCTTGACTCTGAGCTGCTCGAGCCGCGGCTGCCGCCGCAGCTCTTCTACAACCTGCTCGTCTCCGCCCGCAAGGACTGAGCGGACCCCGACTCAGGTGTCGTCGTCGCCAGCGCGCCGGCGGGCACGATGGACCTCGATCTCGTCCTTGATCCCCTTGAAGCGGCGCTTTCCTGCGAACGAGAAGCTGAACCTCTCGCTCTCCTTGCCCCCGAGCGCCTCGCGGGTGGGTGCGTCGACGACGACGCTGTCCGGACGGGCGAAGCCGGTGATCCGACTCGCCAGGTTGACGGGGCGGCCGTACCAGTCGCCGGCGCGGCCGATCGCCTCACCGAGTGCCACTCCGGCACGCAGAGGCGGCATCTCCTCGTCGGCGGCCGCGGTTTCGACCAGCTGGAGGGTCGCCTCCAGGAGGGGCCCGGGGTCGGGCGCCACAAGCATTGCCGCGTCGCCGATCATCTTCACCAACCGCACCGGGACGTTCACGGTCGAGCTCGCCATCTCGGTCAGGCGGCCCGACAGCTCGCCGATTTCGCTCGCCTCGATCCGCTCGCCTAGTCTCGTGAAACCAACCATGTCGGCGAAGGAAACCGCGATGTTGCTCGAGCCCTCGAGCTCACCCGATGTGAGCTCGGTCTCCGAGATATATGCCTGCTTGATCGACTCGCGCAGGTGCCGGGCGAAGACGTACTCCATGGTCGTCCCCAGGACTGGAGTCATCAACTTCGCCATGTCGGCATAGCGCCGGGCCAGGTCATGCTCGGTATCACCCGCCTGGAGGTAGACCTCGCCGATCAGTGACTGTGTCGCCTCCGCCAAGCGCGACATCGACATTCCGATCACACGGGCAACCTCGATGATTCCCTCTTCGGGCAGGCCTGCATCGTTGAAGGCCTTGGACCGTTTCGCCGCCTCGAGGTCCTCCTCGGTCAGCAGCACCTCGCCCGGCCCGGCGACGGGCAAACCGAGGGCCCTGATCTCGCGCTCGAGGAAGTCGACATCCAGGCCGGAGAGCTCGGCTACCTGCTCGGGCGTGTACTTGAACTCGCCAGCGAGGGCGCGCTCGACCGGCAGCAGCGCCAAGCGGTCCTCGGCAACGGCTTCGCGCATCTCTTCAACGGTGACGCCCTTATCCGCGAGAGAGCGGAGCAGCTCGAGCCGTGCCTCTCGCACATCTCCTTCGATGCCCTCGAGCAGCCCCTCGTCTTCGAAATCGATCTCTGCCACGCGCGGATTACACCAGCACGACCGCGCCGCCCCGGCGCGGGTCGCCGCCGCCCGAGAGCTCGCCGCTGGACGGGTCGCGGGCGACCGCCTGGACGCCGCCGAAGTAGAGGTTCTGGCGCTGCCAGCGGGCAACCGGCACTCCGCGCTCCTCGAGTCGCGCCAGTGCCTGCTCGTCGATCCCGGGCTCGGCCTGCACGGTGTCCGCCTCGTAGTGCAGGCGCGGGGCACGGACCGCCTCGTCCGGGCCCATGCCTTCCTCGACCGAGCGGATGATCGTCTGCAGGATCGCCGAGCGGATCCGGTTCGAGCCGGCGCTGCCCAGGCCCATGGCCATCTCCCCACCTTCCAGCACCACCGTCGGTGCCATCATCGACGGCACCCGCCGTCCTGGCGCGATCTTGTGGAAGCCCAGCGGGTTCAGGTCCTCCTCGCCGAGCATGTTGTTGACGTGGACTCCGGTGCCCGGAACGAGCAACCCCGAGCCGGTCCCGTTCGAGCAGGTGACGGTCGCGCACATCCCCTTCTCGTCGAGGACCGCCAGATGGGTGGTCGAGCCGAGCGCGTCTCCCCCACCCCCTTTTCCGACCTCGCCGTTGCCGTCGGATCCGAGCAACCCGTGGCGCTCGTCCTGGGCCTCGACGTCGAGGCGCTCGGGGTCGAGAAACGTCTCGGCGAAGTCGTCGCTGTAGAGGCCCTCGCTGAACTCCTCACCCCGACTGCGATTGGCCGCATCCATGGAGGCGACGACTCGCTCGACGTCGCTGCGCTCCCCGAGGCGCTCGAGCAAGCCGAGGCAGAACGCAATCAGGATGCCGCCCGAGGATGGCGGCGGGTTGGTCAATACCTCGGTGCCGCGGAAGCTGGCTCGGACTGGCGGGCGCTCGATCGCCTCGTATTCGGCCAGGTCCGTGCGCCCGAGCGTCCCCCCCTGCTCGATCACGAACTCGGACACCGCCGCCGCGATCTCGCCCCGGTAGAAGGGCTCGGGCCCCTCGGCGCCGAAGCGCTCCAGGGCCACCGCCAGCTCCGGGAAGCGGAATACCTCTCCCTCGCGCAGCATCTGGCCATTCGGCGCGTAGAGCTCGCGAGTCTGCTCGGTCATCGTGTAGATCGGAGCGAGGATCTTGAAGATGTAGGCCTGCTCGGCGTTCACAGGGGCGCCGTCGTGGGCGAGGCGGATCGCCGGAGCCGTGAGATCTGCGATCGCGGCCGTCCCGAAGCGCTCGGCCGCCTTGGCGAGGCCGGCGGGCAGCCCAGGGACCCCGCACGACGCCGCGCCGACGTTGAACGTCTGCGGCGTCTCGTCGAAATAGACGGGGACCGGGACCAGCTCCGCCCCCCGTTCGGTCCCGTCCTTGCCGGGCGCGGCAACGAAGAAGTCGATCAGAGCGTCTTCGGCGGCGCCGTGGACGAGCATGAAGCCGCCGGCGCCAAACCCCGTGAGCGGGCTCTCGACCGCGAACGACGCCATCACCGCGGCGACCGCCGCGTCTACCGCGTTTCCTCCCTCTCCCAACGCCCAGGCGCCGGCATTCGCGGTCTCCGGATGACCGGCTGCGACTACTCCTCCGCTCACGCCCTCAGCCTACGGGCGCGGCTGGAGCGAATGACGGTCGCGCGAGGTGCGGCTAGCAGTAAGTCGCGGGAATGGGAGCCCCACCGTCGAACTCGCGGTGAGCGCCCTTGGAGCCGAGATCGATCGCCGAGGTGTTGTCGGTAGTCCCGACCACGTGATGCTGGCCGTCGGCGGTGACGAAGTCGATCTTGGCGTAGGCGTGGGCCGACCCTACATCGGGCGCCCCGTAACAAATCCCGAAGCTGAAGTTGCGCGCCGGGGTCGGAGCGAGGTCCGTGAAGGTCTCGGTGGCCACGGTAGTGCCGCCGGTGGGCGGGGTGACCGTGGCGTTGGCAGAAAAGGTCGAGCCCGGGATCGGGTTGGATGTGGCCTTGCCTACAAGGCCGTTCGAGTCGAAGGCGAACAGGTCTAGGTTGGTGAGCGGGTTATCGCCCGTCCATGTCAACGTGGCGCGAATGACCGGCGTGGTGCCGAGGGGACTGGGCTTCCTCACGCACTTCCGCTTCTTCTTGCCGTTCTTCTTCTTGATCACGACGCGCTTGAAGCCCGGCTTGCACTTCTTCTTTTTCTTCTTCGCGGCAGTCGAGGCGCCGTCGCCGCCCGCGGCGGTCGATACGGGGCCGATGCCGGTGACAACCAAAGCGAGCGCGGCAAGCAGCGCCAGCGCGGTCGTTCCCTTGCTCCTGCGTGAAAGTCTCGCCATTCACCGGTGACTCTATACAAATAAACCGGCGCGGGTCAAGCGAAAAACCGGCCGGCTTGCGCCGGCCGGTTTCAATCGATGATTCAGATGCGGCTCAGAACAGGGTCAGGCAGTTGTTGCCCAAACCGTGGTTGTACCCGCCAGGTGGCTGAACCGTCTCCATGTCCCCGATGTTCTCCAGGCCGCCGGGATTGGTCGTGTAGACCTGGGTTGCTCCGTCGGCGGTCTTGTAGGTCAGCGTCGCCTGGGCGTCGTTGGTGCCGTTGTCGTTGACCATGCAGATCGAGTAGGTGAACTGGCGCGTACTCGGGGAGAGCAGGTCGGTGAACGTCTCCGGTCCAAACTCTCCGTTGTCGCCCGAGTGGGCGCTGCTCGCGATCGCATTGCTGGCCGGCTTCGCGATGTTCCCGAGCTCGTCAAAGACGATCAGGTCGACGTCGGTCGCCGTGGGGCCTCCGGCACTCCAGGTCAGCGTCGCGCGCACCGTGGAGGCAGGAACGGGCGTCGGAGCCGGAGCCGGAGCCGGAGCCGTCACCGGCTTCTTCTTGCACTTCTTCTTCCCGTTCTTCTTGACGAGCTTGAAGCCCTTCTTGCACTTCTTCTTCGCAGCACTGGCACCGGTGTCGGCGCCGGAGAGCTCAGCTCCAGCGACGGTGCCGACGAGCAGCGCAAAGCTGATCAGCAGCGCGAAAACGCCGCGCGGTCTCCCTACATCCCTCATCACATCCCCTTCGTTAGCTTGCCTGTCGCGGCAAGCGTACTTCAGTGGTGTGTGAAGTCGCTCTAGTGACCCGGGATGAACTCGGGGATGTCGGCCTGGCTCAGCTCACCGCGGGTCGGCGGGCTGGTCGGCGGACGCGGCACGCGGGGGATCTCAGGCACCTTGTGGACACCGGAAACGTGGCCGTGCCCGTTGCCATCGAAGTCGCGCCCGCGGTCGACCTCGCCGTCGCGGGAAGCGCGCCGGTAGCGGCGTGCATAGGCCGAGTCGAAGCGGGTGGCGATCACCGTGATCCAGACCTGCTCGTCGAGGTCCTCGTCGATGTTTGCGCCGAAGATGATGTTGGCGTCGGGGTGCGCCGCCTCCTGGACGATCCGCGCGGCCTCGGAGGCCTCGACCAGGGACAGATCGGGCCCGCCGGTGATCGAAAGGAGCAGGGAGCGCGCGCCCTCGACCGAGGTCTCGAGGATCGGTGAGTTGACGGCCTTCTCAGCGGCGTGCATGGCGCGGTGGTCACCGGAGCCCATCCCGATCCCGAGGATCGCGTCGCCTGCCTCGAGCATGGTCGTCCGGATATCGGCGAAGTCAAGGTTGATGAGGCCGGGGAGCATCACCAGGTCCGAGATGCCCTGCACGGCCTGGCGGAGGACGTCGTCGGCGACCTGGAAGGCGTCGACCATCGACGTTTTGCGCTCGAGGATCGTCAGCAGCTTCTCGTTCGGGACGACGATCAGGGTGTCGACCTCGGCGCTCAGCGCCGAGACGCCCTCCTCGGCCTGCGCAGCCCGGCGCACGCCCTCGAACGCGAAGGGCTTGGTGCAGACACCGACGGTGAGCGCGCCGCCGTCGCGGGCGAGCTTGGCGACCACCGGCGCGGCGCCGGTGCCGGTGCCGCCGCCGGCGCCGGCGGTGACAAAGACCATGTCGGAGCCCTTGAGCACGTCCTTGATCTCGTCCTGGGTGTCGAACGCGGCGCGGTAACCGACCCTCGGGTCGGCGCCGGCGCCCAGGCCCCTGGTCAGCTCGGAGCCGATGTGCAAAGTGGTGTCCGCGTTCGAGCCCTCGAGCGACTGGAGGTCGGTGTTCATGGCGATGAACTCGACGCCCTCGATCTCGGCCTCGACCATGCGGTTGACCGCGTTCACGCCGGCGCCGCCGACGCCGACAACACGCAGAACGGCGTTGTGGCTGCGCGGCACGATCACGTGATTCGGATCGGGTTCGGTGCGCCCGAAGCGCGGCTTCTCGGCGGGCGGCAGGATCGGGTCGCTGATCAGCTTGCGGAGGCGCTCGCGCGGCTCCTTCACCGGACCCGGCTCCTCCTTCACCTTGAAGTCGACCGTCTGCTCCTCCTCGACCGCGCGCTTTGCCTTCGGCTGCTTGCGCTTCTTCGCCTTGGCCTTGGCGCGCTTCTTCGGCTTCGGAGCGGGCTTCTCGACGACCTCAACCTCGTCGGTCTCGGGCTCGGCTTCGACGACCTCGGCCTCCGGCTCGACCAGTTCGGGATCAGGCTCGACCTCGACCACCTGCGGATCGTTGTCGGGGGTTTCGACCTCGTTGGGCTCGACCAGGACCGTGGTCTCTTCGCGCTCAACCTTGGCCGCGATGTGGATGTCGCCAGGCTCGAGCCCCTCCTCCGTCGCACGGAAGAGGTCGGCCAGCGGGCCCTCTCGCATGCTGGCCCGGTTAGCCATCGTCCTTGTCCCCTGCGAGCAGTTCTTTGGCGAGGTCGCGGTAGTAGGTGGCGGCCTGGCCGTCGGGCTCGTACTTGATCACCGAGCTTCCGCGGACCGGCGCTTCGGCGAACTTGATCGCCTTCTTGATCCGGGACTTGAAGACCAGCTCCCCGAAGTTCTCCTCGAGGATCTCGACGGCCTCCTTGGCGTGGACGGTCCGGGAGTCGAGCATCGTCGGCAGGATCCCCTCGATCTCGACCTTCGGATTCAGGTTCTCGCGAATCATCGAGAGCGTGTTCTGAAGCTGAACCAGCCCGCGCATCGAGAGGTACTCGCACTGGACCGGGACGATCACCTTGTCGGCGGCGGTGAGCGCATTCACGGTCAGCAGTCCGAGGCTCGGCGGCGTGTCGATGCAGATGAAGTCGTATTCGTGGGCGATCTCCTTGATCGCCTTCTGCAGCGAGCGCTCCCGGCCGATCTGGGCGCTCATCGCGATCTCGGCGCCGGCGAGGTCGATCGAGGCGACGGCGACGTCGATCTCGCGCTTCTGGATCACCTCCGAAAGCGGAATGTGGTGGACGAGCACGTCGAAGAGGCTCTTCTCGACCTTGTCGGGGTCGATGCCCTGGCTCATGGTCAGATTGCCCTGCGGGTCCATGTCGATGCAGAGGACCCGGTGCCCGGACTCGGAAAGCGCCACGGCCAGGTTGAGCGTGGTAGTGGTCTTGGCGACACCGCCCTTCTGGTTCGCGAAGGCGATCACCTGGAGCCCCTTGCGCGAGCGCGGCGTCTTCACCTTCGGCTCAGGCGCCGACTCCCCCTTGTGGGTGGCCTTTTCGGCCTTCTCCTTGCCCTTCTTGCGCTTGGGCGAAAGGGCATCCTCCGCGGCCACGCGGGGATTCGTCTTGGAGGCTTTTGCACCCATACAAGGGCGGGTATTCGCACGCGGGAGCAACATTCCTGCCTGCGTAACGTGCTTTTCCCGCGTGCCTGACAGAATCACCGCCCCCCGTGCCTGACCTGGACCTTCTCGACAAGCGCCTCGTAGTCGTCACGGGCAAGGGGGGCGTGGGTAAATCGACCGTTTCGATCGCCCTCGGCCTGGCCGCGGCCGCGCAGGGAAAACGCACAATCATTTGCGAAGTCGCCTCCCAGGAGAACGCGTCGCGCGTGTTCAAGCGTGCCCAGGTGGGCTTCCACGAGGTCGAAATGGCACCCAACCTCTGGTCGATATCGATTGACCCCGACGAGTCGATCCGCGAGTACGTGCTGCTCCAGCTCAAGGTGAAGGCCGCCAGGGACCTGCTCTTTCGCTCGAAGATCTTCACCTACCTGGCCGCGGCCACGCCCGGGCTCAAGGAGCTGGTCACGATCGGCAAGATCTGGGAGCTCGCCCAGCTTGATCGCAAGGTGAAAAAGGGCCAGAAGTACGACCTGGTGATCGTCGACGCGCCGGCGACCGGGCATGGGGTCGGCTTCCTGCAGACGCCGCGCACCTTCGCGGGCATTGCGCGGGTCGGCCCGATTCACTCGCAAGCAGAGGAGCTCGACGCCTTCATCACCGACAAGTCGCAGACCGGAGTCGCGATCGTTTCCCTGCCCGAGGAGATGCCGGTGAACGAGTCAGCCTCGCTGGAGGAGACCCTGAGAGGAGAGGTTGGAGTCGCGGTCGACCGGATCTACATGAACGCGCTCTACCCGGAGCGATTCAGCAAGGGGGACGTCAAGGAGCTCGAGCAGTCTCTGGAGGCTGTCAACGGATCGGCCCGCGGTGCGATCCGGGCGGCCCTGTCGGAGAACCGGCGCTGTCGCTCGCAGCGCTTGCAGCTGCAGCGGCTGAAACGCCGTGTCGAGGCACCGGTGAAGACGCTGCCGTTCATCTTCAAGCCGGAGATCGAAGTCGACGACCTGGAGAGCATGGCCGAGGCCATCTCGTGACCGGAGCCTGATGGCGAACGTCGGCGAGATCCTCGAAGGCAAAGGGGTCTGCATCTGCGCGGGCTCCGGCGGGGTGGGAAAGACGACCACCTCGGCCGCGATCGCCGCCGGCCTCGCTGCCCGCGGGCAGCGGGTCGCGGTCCTGACCATCGACCCGGCGAAGCGCCTTGCGGACTCGCTCGGGCTCGACGAGCTCGGCAACGAGCCGAAGCAGGTCGACCCAAAGCTGTTCGACAACGCCGGAATCGATATGCGCGGCGAGCTCTGGGCGATGATGCTTGACGCCAAGGCGACCTTCGACGAGCTGGTCCGCAAGCACGCGCCGGATGCCGAAACCCGCGACCGCATCCTCAAGAACCGGATCTACCGCCAAATCTCGAACGCGCTGGCGGGCTCACAGGAGTTCATGGCGATGGAGAAGCTGTTCGAGATCCACACCGAAGGCCGCTTCGACGTGCTCGTGCTCGACACGCCGCCCTCGCGCAACGCGCTCGATTTCCTCGACGCGCCGAAGCGGCTGACCCAGTTCATCGAAGGCCGCTCGCTCCAGATGTTCATGAAGCCGACCGGGTTTGCGACCAAGATCGCCGGCCGCGGCGCCTCGATGATGTTCTCGGTGCTGAAGCGGGTCGTCGGCGTCGACCTGCTCGCCGACCTGAGCGAGTTCCTGACGGCGTTCAGCGGCATGGTCGGGGGCTTCCAGGAGCGGGCCAAGCGGGTCAACGAGCTGCTCGCCGACCCGGCCACCTCGTTCCTGATCGTCTGCGGCCCCCAGGGAGAGCCGATCGAGGAGGCCGTGTACTTCCACCGCAAGCTGGTCGAGGCGAAGCTGCCCGTCGGCGGCGTCGTCGTCAACAAGGTGCACTACGAAACGGAGGGCGACTCCGGTCCGGAGATCGAATCCGAACTTCTGGAGCTGTTCGGCAAAAAGCTCGCCGGCAAGGTGGCCGAGAACTTCGCCGACTACGAGGCGCTGGCGGCACGCGACGCCGCCAACGTCGACCGGCTCGTGCGTGAGCTCAAGGAGAAGAGGGTGATCCGCGTCCCCTACCTGGACGAGGACGTCCATGACCTGGGCGGCCTGCTGCAGATCGATCGCTTCCTGTTCGCCTCGAGCGAGGAGCGCGAGGCGATGGCTGCGGAAGCTGCCTGACTAGCGGTTGCGGGCGCTGCGCTTGCTCCCGTAGTCGCCGATCGACCAGTCGGTCGCATCGGGGACCGGGAACAGGAACTTGACGCTCGCCTCTGAGGCCCTGCGTCGCTCCTGACCACGCGGCCGGGGGCTCGCGAACTGGGGCCAGATCAGGTCCCGGTCGCGGTCGCCTCCAAGTGTGTCGCTGAGCCAGTCAGGCGTCTCTACGTTGGTGTCGGATGCCATTGAAGGCTCCCCTTCGACGCCTGGGGTGCCTACACCTTCCTCGGAGTCCCCTTCCACGGAAACCTCATGCATCGCACTGACCAGGTCAGGGGTCTCGATCTGCTCGGCCGCAGGCATGGGGGCCCCGGATGGGCCGGTCTCGGCCAGGCCCCACTCGGCGGTACCGCCCTGGGTGAGCGCCGAGCCTTCGCCCGCGCGGAGACCGTCGGCGACCAGGATCTCGTCCGCGGTGATCCTCAGGTCGGATCCGAGCTCGCCGGTTGCCATGCCGCAGAGCATCATTCGCAGCATCTCCTCCACCGTCGCGATCGCCTCGAGCGGCGTCGGGTCACCCGGGCCGGGACGCTCACCGCGCAGGAGCTTGCGCTCCAGGGCGATTGCGCGTTCCAGGTTGCTGCGAAGCTCGTCGCGGTCCTCGGCACCGGCGCAGATGCCCGCGGCCCGTTCGGCAAGGTCGACGCCGGCAGGTCCGCCGCCCTCGAGCAGAGTGCGGAGCGCTTGCAGATGGTCACTGAGAGTGTCGAGCTGGCTCGAGCGCTCGTTCGCCTGGTCGAACCGGACCAGCGCCAGGCCGAAAGCCCGGGTCCGGGTGGTGCGCTCGGTGATTTGGTCCGAGAGCTTTCGCAGCTGCACCGCGTCGTGGGAGGAGAGCGCGTAGCCGCCTCCGCGGGCGCGCTTCGCCCCGGTGACGAAGCGGGTCCAGCCGTTCGCGTGACGAGCCCAGCCGTGCGGCCCGAGGCCGACTCCGCCGGGCTTCAGCAGCCGCAAAGTGGTCACCGTCTGACGCAACCGGGCGGCGGCGGCGTTAGGCGCCTGCTCGCTCGGGCCGACGTCAATGACAGCAAAGACGTTCTGTTCGGAGCCGGTCACTTCCTCAGGTTGATCCTCGAGGCCGCCGGAGCGAACCAGCCGGGCAAAGCCGAGATCCACCTCCGGCACGGACATCTTCATCCCGGTAAGCGGAACGATCGCGGTCCCGTCGGGCATCGGGTCGACGTCGGCGGGCGGCTCTTGCCTCGGCGGCTCGTGCGGAGCCACCGGCGACTCCTGGATCTCGTTGACGAGCAGCGACCTGACCGGCGGCTCCTCAGCTTCGCGTCCGGGGCCGCCGGGGGTAGGGCTGGTCGTCGGGTGGCCCTTATCCGCCGAGCGGTTCTTCGCGCTGACCACGATGTCCTCGTAGTTGCCGATCGCCTCGGCAAAGGCGACCAGATCTCCGTCCTTGTCCATGCCGTTCGGCATGGCTCAGGGTTCTTCGGCGCTTCCTGCCGCCCTGCCTGAGCAGGCAGGGCTGCACGCTTACTTGCAGGACGCTGTTACGCGGCGACCTTGGGGCGCTCGCGCGGCAGCCAGCGGCGGCCGTAGGAGCGCATGTCCTCGATCAGCGGCACCAGTGCGCTCCCCTTCTCGGTCAGCGCGTATTCGACCCGGGGCGGGACCTCGGGGTAGGTGCGCCGTTCGACGATCCCCTCCTCCTCGAGCGCCCTCAGGCGCAGGGAGAGGGTGCGTGGGCTGATTCCCTCGAGCGAACGCTCCAGTTCGCAGAAACGCTGGCTGCGGTCAGCCAGGTCACGAATCACGAGGAGGGTCCACTTGCCGGAGATGATGTCGGCGGTACGGCAGACGGGACAGGATGAGTCAGTCATGGTTGGCGCGTGCGAGCTTTGAGGAAGAGAGTCTCTCCGGCTCTCTCCACACCTCGCTTTCACGAGTATAGCGCCAAAACTTCATTTTGTGAAGCGCGTTAGCGGCGGCGTTTCTTGCGCTTGCACGGCACCCGCCTGCGAGCCTTTTTTGTCTTGCCCCGCCTGCATCTCTTTCGCTTGCGGGCGCGAGTGACCGAGCTGGCGGGGCTGGCCGCACCGGACGAAAGCCGCGCGGCGAGGAACGGGCGGAGCAGGCCGATGGTCCGGTCGGGCTCCTCGATTTGCGGCCAGTGGCCCCCTCCTTCATATATGTGGATGGAGGCCCGGGGGAACGCCTCGGTCTGGCGCCGGGCAACCGTGGGGCTCACGAACGGGTCGCGCTCGCCGTGGATGACCAGTGCAGGGATGTCGTACGGCCGCAGCGCCGCGGCCTGGCGAAGAGCAAGCGCGTTGACGTCGGGCTCCGAGCGGTAGCCCTTGAGCACCGCGCATCGAGTCCCGCGGTCGAAGTCGTCGTACATCCGGTCGAGGAACTCGCGTGGCAGCGGGCGGGAGTTCTGCATCTGCAGCCCGTTGACGAAGAACTCCCGGGTCGATTGCAGCATGAAGACCTCACCGACGACCGGGGTCTTCCAGATCTGGGCGAGCTGATGGTCGGTGTAGCCGAGCGGCACCCCACCACCCATCAACGTGGCACTCGCGAGGCGCCCCGGGTGACGGACCGCCCACTCGATTGCGACGACGCCCCCGAGGTCATGTGCCACCAGATGGACCCTCTGGACACCGAGGGAAGAGAGCAGCTGCCCGACCAGGTCGGTGCCACGCTCGAGCGTGTACGGAAAGTCGTATGGCTTGTCGGCCTTGCCGAAGCCAAGCAGGTCGAAGGCAAGTACGCGAGCGCCCGGCGGCGCCGCCTGCAGCAGGCCGGCCCAGTCGGATGACGAGCCGGGGTTACCGTGGACGAAGACGACCGCCTCGGTTGCCGAAGCCGGCCCTCCCTCGATCAAGACCGTTTCGAAGCCCCCGTGCTGGACGCGACGGCGGGTGAAGCCGGCCGGCAGCTCGACGGGCGCGACCGGTCGATTTGTGTCGAGGGGGTTGAAGAACGTGTTGGCGGCCGCGCAATAGCCCAGCGGATCCGGGTATGCCGCCGATTGCGCTGCGGCGCTGCCGCTCAGCGCGACCACCAGAAGGGCCGCGAGTGACGCCAGCCGTCTCATCGGGCAAAGGTAGTCAATCGCCGGCGGCGCTGAGCCGGATCGCCTCCGGGAAACGGCCCCAGCGGGTCAGCAACGCTGCCCTGCCGTTCGG
Source organism: uncultured Solirubrobacterales bacterium (assembly GCA_963770155.1). GTDB lineage: Bacteria > Actinomycetota > Thermoleophilia > Solirubrobacterales > 70-9 > CAVYOE01. The sequence continues at coordinate 1,158,751 of CAVYOE010000001.1, forward strand.
CACGGCCTTCGACTCGGCGCGCCAGAGGGCCGCGACGTCTTTGGCAACCGATCCACGCGGGTGCTCCTCCGACGCCCGGCGGCGGACATCTTTCGAGACTTCCCCACGCCGGATTCCGAGCAGGTCGGCGATCGCGCCGTGCTGGATGTACTCGGCCAGGGGACTGTCCTGCTCGGCCTCGACTCTGGTGGTGATGTGGCCGCAGATGCCATCAGCCATCGCCTCGGTGCGGTCGCGCTCCACCCCGGCTCGGACCGCCACATCGATCGCCGCCTCGGCGCTGCGAATCGTGAAGTCCTGATCGGCGACCGCCTCGACGATCCCGGCGTCGTGCAGGAGCGAGCCGACGTAGAAGAGCTCGGGGTCGAGCTCTTCCCCGTCAAGTTGCGCCAGAGCGGAGCCGAAGATCCAGGTCCGGTAGCCGTGACCGATCACGCTGCGCGGCTGCCGCGCCGCAGCCCTCTCCCCCTCTTGCGCGAATTCCGAATCCGGCGGGACGATCGAGTCCGCGTCGATTCGCCCTGCCTCCTCCGGGACGCGGCCCAGGATGAGGCGCATCCGGCCGAGCAGCAGGCGGTGATACGAGCGCACTACCCGCGCCGCCAACCGTCGCTTCTCGGCCCGGGTCAGGTTGCCCCCGGTCGCCTTCGCCCATTCGTAGCTGCCGAGTACGGCCACCCGGCAACCATATGCGCCGTCCGCCGGCGCTTGGCGGTTAGGCGTCCTTTACGACCCGGTTGATCCGGACCAGCTTCAGCCCGTAGGTGACGCCATTCGGGCCGAAGAGCATGGTGGCGCTCTTGCCTGGCGAGAGCGAGATCGTGTCGCAGCGGCCGATCCCCAACAGGCAGACCCCGTCGCCGCTGAGGGTCAGCACGCTCGAGGAGATCTGGAACAGGGCCTTCTTGCCGTCGTTGGTGACCCCGATGAAGGCCGCCGCCGGCTTCGCGTCATAGGGCAGTGCCGTGAACCGGGAGACGCCCTCGCGCAGCTTCAGGTTCCCCGACTCCCCGGTCCAAACATCGATCTCGTAGCTGACCAGCTGGGTCTCGGGCTTGGCGGCCTGGCTGGAGGTCTGCGGCTTCGAGGGCTTCGCGCTCGCGGACTTCTTGGTGCCGGAACCGCCCTCGGACGCGATCGGAGCGCTCGGCTCCTCGACCGTCTGGGTCAGCGCACCGGCCTGCTCAGCGGCCTGGCTCTTCTGCGGAGTCGTGTACTGCTGCATGAACGGGTCCTTCGCCCGCAGATCGCGAAGCCGCTGCTTGAAGTCGCGCAGGCCCTCGGTCTTGGAGAGGACGGCGAGCTGCGCCTCGGGCACGTCGGTGCCGGCGGCAACGGCCGCCGGGACCGGGCTGGGCGCCGGCGTCTTCTCCGCACCGCTCGAGAGCAGCACGGGGACAGCGATGATCGCGGCGGCCAGCAGGATCACGACCGGAAGCAGCCGGCGCTCGCGCAGGTCGTCGACCAGGGCCGAGAGCTGCTCGGGCACCTTTACCTCCGGGCCTTTCAGATTCGGCATCTTCAGATTCGGCTTCTTCAGCTCGGGCTTCTTCATTCCGTCCCTCCCGCGCTCGCAGTCAGCTGCGGATCCGCCCCGGAGACAGAGGTCGCGGGACCCTGAGGCGAAGCGCCGCCGGTGACGCCCTGTCCGGTCGGGGTCAGGTACGTGGTGACCGAGACCGAGGCGTTCAGCAGCGGGAATCCCTTCGCCTGGTCGGCGGTGAGCGAGAACCCGTCGACGGTGGTCAGGCGCCCGTCGACCACGAGCCGGCCCTTGTTGCTGCTGACCAGCCGGTCGAGGCGGTCCATGAACGAGGCGATCTCGAAGAAGTCACCCTGGAAGCGGAGCTTGTAGGGAAGCACCGCGAGCCCTGCCGGACCGACGGAGGCGCCGATCGCGAGGGTCGATGCCGCGGCCTCGGTCGGGGGCGCCGCAGTGGCGGGCTCGGAGCCCTCGCCGGGAACATCGGTGGTGGTCGGCTGGCTCGTGACCGGCGGCGCCGCGCCCGTGGCGGGGGCCGGTGCGGCCGTCGCGCCCTCGCTGCCGAGGACGATTCCGCGGAAGTCCGCGCCGGCGTCGGTGGCGATCCGGTTCAGCTGCACCAGCAGCGAGGCGGTATCGCTGTTCTCCGGCACCGCCTTGCCGAGCACGACCACCCGCTGGTAGTTGCGCGGGAACTGCTCGCGGGCGTCCTCGCCGAACTCGATCCGGTCGCGCTGCTCGGAGACCGACTGCTCGAGCTGGGCGATCTGGGTCTCGAGCTCAGCTGCCTTGTCCCGCTTCGGACCGAGCACCATGAACCAGAAGGCCGCGAAAAGGGCGAGTCCGGCGACTACGAAGATCATTTGGTTGCGGGTGGCGCTCATCTCACTCTCCGGTCGAAGTGCTGGCTGGCGTCGGAGTGGATCCGTCGGTCGGAGCAGGGGCCGGGACGGCGGGCGCGGCGGTGGCTGCTGCCACTGGCGCCTCGTCGAAAGCAACCACGAGCTCGAACTTGGCGATGAAGTCGCGAGTGCGGCAGTCGTCGCCGCCTGTCCCCGCACCGGTGCTGGCGCCGGAGACGGCTTGCTCGGCCTTCTCGGAGCTCTGCACGCCGACGCGGGTGACGCCGTCGATGTCCTCGAGCGCGGAGACGAAGCCGGCGACCGCGTCCTGGCTCACTGTGCAGCCGACGATCTCGAGTGCCGGGCCGGTGACGCCGCCGCGGGCGGAGAGGCTGGCCGCCTCGTCGATCTGGACGTCGGGCTTGACCGTGCCGGTCAGCTTCACCAGCCACACGTCGCTGGGCAGCACCAGGGCGAGCTCGCGCATGACACGCTCCCAATCGAAGCGGCTCTTGGCGAGACTGGAGACGGTGGTGGCGCGCTGCTCTTCCATCGTCCGGAAGGCCGAAAACGACTCCAGCGCATCGGCCTTGGCGGCCAGCTCGCGCTCTTCGTTCTCGAGCTTCGCAACCTGGGAGGTGCGGTCGGAGATCTTGTTGCCGGTCATCACCACTGCGAGCACCGCGATCAGGGCCGCGGCGAGCCCGCCGATCACGAGATGCGCAACGCTGAGGCGGCCGGCGGGGACGGCGATCCGGCGGTCATCGCTGGGAAGCAGGTTGACGGCGCGCATCAGGCGGGCGCCTCCTCGAGCGCAAGTCCGTAGGAAACGGTCAGCCGGGCCGCCTCGCGGTCCTCGAGCGAGCCGAGTGCGGACGGGCGCTCCTCGTCGACCCGGAACCCGAGCTCACGCTCGAGTCGGTCGGCAACTCCGGGGATCGTGCTCCCCGGGCCACAGAGAACCAGCCGCTCGACCGCCTCGGCGCCTTCCTGCGCGCCGTAGAACTCGAGCGAAAGCCGGAGCTCCGAGACGAGCTTGGTGACTCCCTCGGAAAGAGTCTCGCGCGCCGCCTCGACCTCGAGCTCACCGGCGGCCTGCTCGGGCTCGCCTTCCAGCCCGACGAGGATCAGCTGCCGGCGGGCTTCGTCCAGGGACATCTCGCGGCGCTCGGCAAGGCGCTCGGCGACGTCCTCGATTCCGAACTGGGCGGTACGGGCGAAGAGGCAGGCCGAGCCCTTGGCGACGGCGAGATTGGTGACGTCCCCGAGGTGGCAGTAGAGCGTGGTGCCGGCGTCATCGGCCTCGCCGCTGAGGGCGCGGATCATCGCGAACGCCGAGAGGTCGATTCCGACCGGCCGCAGTCCGGCGGCGCGCATCGACTCCGACAGGGCAACCAGCATGTCGCGGCGCGCGGCGACGGCGACCAGGTCCATCTGGCGGTCGCCGTCCTCGTTGGTGCCCTTGCCGACCACCTGGTAGTCGAGCACCGCCTCATCGAGCGGCATCGGGAGCTGATCCTGCGCCTGGAAGCGGACCGCGGTGTCGAGCTCGTCCGGATCCTCGATCAGGGGCAGATGCATCGCCCGGACAGAGACCCGCTGGTTCGCGATCCCGAGCCGGACGGTCTTCGCAAGCTTGTGCTCCGCGAACAGGGTGCGCAGCGCGCCGCCGAGCGCCTCGCTGTCGACGACCTCGCCCTCATCGAACGCGCCCGGGGGCAGCGATCCGATCGCGGTCTTGGTCACCCTCGCGGTGCCGTTGAACTCGACCTCGGTCGCGGCAACGGAGCCTGCCTCGATATCGAGTCCCACGACAGACTTGGTCCTGTTCGAGAACATGTGTTGATTGATCGGCCTGAAGCGCACTGGGCTTGAGCCCATCAGGCGACGAACCCCTCCACGTACCAGTCGATGATCTCCGGGCCCGCCAGCAGGCCGACGATCCCGCCCAGCGCCAGGAACGGCCCGAACGGGACCGCGCGCTTGCGGGCGCCCGGCCCGTGGCGGAGCATGATCGCGACCCCGACCAGGGTCCCCGCTGCCAGGGCGACGAGAACGGCGGGGGCGACATCCCGCCCGAGATAGAGGCCGAGCAGCGCGGCAAGCTTGACATCCCCCATGCCCATCCCGCGCGGGTAGGCAAGCGCCGCGAGCAGGAAGAACCCGCCGGCCCCGATCGCCGCGGCGCCGCGCTCCGGCAGGCTCGCCGGATCCGAGATCGCGACGAGGGCGAGCCCGGAGAGCGCGGAGGCCGCCAGGATCCGGTTCGGGATCACCCGGCGCTCGAGATCGGTCAGCGTCACGATCACCAGCGTCAGGGTCAGGGCGAGCCCGAGCGCCAGCGCCGCCGGATCGCCGGTGCCGATCACCGCTGCGACCAACGCAAACAGCAGCGCCGAGGCCAGCTCGGTCAACGGATAGCGCGGCGAGATCGGCTCGCTGCAATGGCGGCAGCGGCCACGCAGCAGCAGCCACGAGAGGACCGGGATGTTGTCGTAGGCCGCGATCGTCTCCCCACAGCTGGTGCAGTGCGAGCGGCCCGTGACCACCGACTCGCCGCGCGGCAGCCGGTAGCTGACCGCGGTGGCGAAGCTGCCAAAGATGAGGCCGGCGGGGATAAGCGCAACTGCAGGCATTTCGTCCCTACCAGGGGAGCAGCGCGTTGGTTTGCACCGTCAGCCTGCTGTCGAAGCTCGGGCTGTCGTACATGAACTCGAGCCCGGACCCCGAGGGCGTCCCCTGCCGCTCCACCGCGACGGCGACGCCGAGCCGGTGGCCGGGGAGCAGCGGGACGTCGGCGATGAAGTTGATCGGGATGTGGACCTCGGTCCACTCCGACGGCCACGGGTTCTGGCTGTAGGTGAAGTGATCGATCTCGAGGCCGCTGAGGCTGACGATCGGGGTGTCGACCGGGATCCCGAGCACGTTGAGCTGGCGGTCGAACAGGAAGACGCAGAGCTTGCCGGCGTGGTTGGCGCCGTTGACGGTCTTGGTCCAGAGGTCGAGTGAGCCTTCCCCGAACAGCTCGAGGTTGAGCCCGCTCGGAATCGGCGGCGAGACCCACTTGTGGACCTTCTGGAACTTGGTCGAGTCGAGGTCCCCGATCAGCGCCCCGAGGATGTTGGTGACCGGGTTCAGCAGGCTGTTCACAAGACAGTTGTCGAGATTGCCGAGCTTGACGATCGTCAGCCCCTTGTCGGCGCTCGGGTTCTGGGCCGGCTCGACGTCGGTCGCGTAGTCGTAGAGCGGCTGTGCCTCATTGGCCGGCGGTGCCTCCGGGAACATCAGGTCCGGCGCGCCCGGCGTGTTCCCACTCCGCGGGCCGCTGCTGCAGGCTCCCCGCGTGTTGTGGGTCGAGTGGTCGCCGGTGATCGGCTGGCGGTCGCTGTTGTTGCACGGGGTATCGGTCAGGAAGAAGGTCCACGGGGTCGGGCTCTCCCCCCCGGGCGGAATCGGGTTCGGGTTGTTGACCGGTTGGGCGTCCGGGTTGGCGACGCGCGCCTGGACCTCCTGGTAGACCCGGGTCCCGCCGGAGGCCGAGGGGTTGAAGGTCGAGGCGACGATGATCCGCTTGAAGTCCTGGGCGCCGGGGCACATCGACTCCGAGCAGCTGTCGTCGTTCTCCCAGACCACGTAGCGGTGCACGGTTCCGGAGACATCGCCGCTGGTGTAGCTGCTCGGCGCGGGACTGATGCCGCCGCCGCTGACGGTGCCCCCGCCCTCGAGCGCGCTGCCGTTGTAGACCAGCGGCTTGAAGTCGGTCCCCTGCTTCGCGACGTTGTAGTTGGTGCCGAGCAGGCGCGAGGCGGGACTGGCTTGGTCACCGGTGCCCGCCGGCACCGAGGTCAGCGCGATCTGGCTGTAGGGCAGGTCCTTGACCCGCTCGAGCTCGTCCTGGAGCTTGTTCGAGACCACTTGGCTCTGCTCGGCCCGGTAGGTAGTCCTCGCCGTCGTGTCGACCAGAGACAGCACCGCGAGCGCGCCGAGCATCACGATCAGGGCCGCGACCACGACCTCGACCATGGTCATGCCCTCTTCACGTCGCAGGTTCATCAGTCCGCCTCCGGATTGCGAAGCGAGACCCCGTCCCGCAGGGTGATCGAGTCATCGCCGTTGTCGGCGGGGAAGGAGAAGTTGAGCCCGATGAAACTCGGGTCCGCGGCGCTCGGCGTGTAGCTGAACACGTTGGAGCTCGCCAGCCCGGTCACCACCTGGCGGGCGGGGCCGCCGCCGCTGCCGTCGGGGTTGGCCTCGGTCCGGGTGCAGGTCCCGGTCGAGCAGTTGTAGGTGACGCGGCAGGAGAGCGCCGTCGTCGCCGCTGCGCCACCACAGGTTGCACTCTGGACGTACGTCACGATCGATAGTTGTGTCGACGTCGCGACCGGGACGCTTGAGCCCTGCCGCAGCTCCCGGGTCAGCTGCTCCATCGTGAAGCGGGCGTTCTGGATGTCGCCGCCGCGCGAGGCTGCGCGAGGCTCGCTCTTCAGCGTCGCGGTGAAGATCATCACGCAGGTCCCGACCACAACCAGCCCCAACGCCGAAGCGACCAGCATCTCGATCAGGGTCCAGCCCCCCTCCTCGCGGGAGAGCCTCGAGCCCAGCCGGCGCAGCGGGTTCACCTCAACACCCCGAGCTCGGCGGGTTGGCGGCGGCGCTGCGACACTCGACGAAGCGGTCGACCGCGTAGTGGGCGGCAGTGTTCGGGAGCTGGAAGTTGGAGGCGTCGTCTGAGCTGGCAACGTGGGCGTTCGAGTCGAACTCGAGCGATTTCCCGGCCAGCGCGCCACAGTAGGTGCTGTTGCTGTTCAGAGTGACGTCGGTCAGCGGCCCGTAGACGACGAAGTTCTGCTGGCAGACGGCGGGCAGCTCGGTGTTGCTGTTCATCAGGACCCGCGTTTGCAACGTGGGCGATCCGACGAACAGCAGGGCAGCATTGAACGGAGCCCCTCCGGTTGGCGAGATCCGGGTGTTCGACGACATCTCGAGCTGAGCGACTCCAGAGCCATAGCCGCAGCTCTCCGGCGAGTCGAAGTAGATCGTCACCGCCGCGTTGGGGGCGATGTAGACCGCACTGTTGTTGGCAAGCTGCAGCTTGCAGAAGCTGTAGACGGCGCCACCCAGGGTGACGGCACTGTTGCTGCTCAGGATCAGCTCGCGGGAACCGCAGCTACCGGCGGAGCCGTTGGCACGGACGCCGTTCCAACAGGCGGTGTCCCGGTTGCCGCTGACCTGGTCGAGTGCGAAGAGGCGGCTGTTGTCGTTGTTGGTTGCGGCGTCGCCCTGGTTCACGGGCGGCAGAGACAGGGGCGCCTCCTGAACCACGCCGCAGCTGTGGGTCGAGTTGCCTGTCAACGTCAGCTGGTGGCCGACACCGTGAGAAACGTCGCCGCAGATCGAAGCGTTCGAATCGAGCAGCACGTCGCCACCCGCCGCAACGTTGGAGACGATGCTCGCGTTGGCGTCGAGGTGGATGCCGTCCTCGGACAGGACCGAGGCGTTCGCGAACACCTGCAGTCCCGAGGAGGAGGTCGCATGCAGGTGAATGCGGCGCTGCGCCTCCCCTTTGACCCCGGTGGCGACGATCTCGAGCTCGGTGCCGAGCGGCCGGACCTGGAAGCTGTAGGTGCCGCCGTCGAAGCTGCCACTCACCGCAGGGCACCAGCCGCTGCCGTCCGGGCCGCTGCCGCTCACCGGCGCACACGGGTTGGGACCGGCGGGAATCCGGTTGAAGTGCAGGAGTGCCTGGTCCGCGGCCCCCTCAGCGATCCCGAGCGCCGACTTGGTGCCCTGGTCGCGGGAGGTGCCGGCGATCACGCCGATCGAGCCGACCAGCCCGACGGTGACGATCGCGGTCGCGGCCAGCAGCATCATCAAGACCGTGGGCACGGCAAAGCCCGACTCGGAACCGAGCCGGGCCGAGATGGAACGCAGCAACCGGTCGAGGGGCGGGCCCGTGGCCCGGCCCCTCAACCGGTGCAACCGATCGGAAATCCGGTCGGTCAACTGCGCATGCTCCTAGGAGCCGTCGCCGGCCCAGTTGCCGTCCGTCGGACAGCCACCCGTGCTGCGCGGGGCGCAGTCCGAGTCGACCTGGCCGTTTGCGAGACGGCTGATGCTGAACGTCGAACCGGTCTCGGACGTGGTCTGGACCGTGTACGAATCCGCCGCGACGGCCGGGATGGTCGTCCCGGCGGCCGGGATGGTTTCCTCGATCAGCCTCAGCGCGGCCACAGTCGGCGCGGGGGGTCCATCGTAGGCGCCGCCGTTGTCGGTGGCATATGTCTCCATCGCGGTCTGGGCCGTACGCGCGTCAGCCTTCGCGTCCGCGTCACGTGCCTTGTCCCTCTGGTTGAAGAACGAGGGAATTGCGATAGCGGCCAGGATGCCGAGAATCAGCATCACGACCAGGAGCTCGACGAGGGTGAAACCCTCCTCGCGCCCCATGCGCTCACGCATTTTCTGCAACATGTACTTCCTCCTTTGGTAGCCCGGCCGGCTCTTGTGAAGAGCCCCGTGGGCTTTGCGCCCCCGCCTCGCGACGGGTTTGCCTTTGTCAGTGAGGCGTGCTTGGTGCCTCTTTTACTTTCCAGTGCTCTATCGGTGGGCCTGAGGAGATGCTTTAGATTCGCCAGACGCATGGTTGAGCCGCCACCGCGTGGAGCCGGACGGATGGTCGAGCTGCCACCGTGGAGCCTGCCGCTGATCGTGGCCGCGATTGCCGTCCCGATCATCGCCGGCTTTCTGGTCGCGGGACCGGCGCTCGGACTGGCCGTGGGGGCGCTCGCGGCAACCGCACTGATCGTCCTGGCTGCGCGCCAGAAGCCCAGGGAGCAGATCCGCCCGACCGCTGCCCAGGATCACCGCAGGCACGTCCTGGTGGCGCTCAGCCGCCCCGTGGAAAGCCCCGAGGCCGTGGCGGCGATCGCCGAGGCCGTCGGCGCAAACGACCCCGATGCGGCGGGAGAGATCCTCGTCCTCGCCCCCGCAACCTCCGGCTTTCTCGACCGGTGGGCGACCGATGTTCGGCGGGCGCGGACCGAGGCGCAACGCAAGCTGGTGATCTCGGTCGCGTCGCTTGCTCGTGCCGATCTCGATGCCCGGGCCCAGGTCGGCGACGCCGATTTGGTGCAGGCGGTCGAGGACAGCCTCGGGAGCTTTCCCGCCACCAAGGTTCTGCTCGCAACCGGAAACGCGCGCGAGGACCGCGCGGGAGCCCGCGCCGCGGCAGAGCTGGACGAACGCCTCGGGGTGCCCTTCGAGCACCTGGTGCTCGACTAGGGCATCAGCGGACCGGCATCAGGGACCATCATCAGCGGCTCAGATCAGCGGATCTTGTCGTAAAGGCTGAAGATCGGCAGGTACATCGAGATCACGATGAACCCGACGGCGCCACCGACGAAGACGATCATGATCGGCTCGAGCAGCGCGGTCAGTGCCTTCACCTTGGCATCGACCTCGGCCTCGTAGAAGTCGGCGATCTTGGTCAGCATGTGCTCGAGCTGGCCGGTTTCCTCGCCGACCGCGACCATGTGGGAGACCATCGCCGGGAACACGGGGTTCTGCTGGATCGGGGCGGCGATCGTGCCCCCTCCCTTGACCGACGCGTAGACGTCCTCCATCGCCTGCTCGACCACGGCGTTGCCGGTCGTCTCGCCCGCGACCTTGATCGACTGCAGCAGCGGCACGCCCGAAGCGATCGCCCCGGAGAAGGTCCGCGACCACCGGGCCAGGGCGACCTTGTGGATGACGTCGCCGATCTTCGCGGGCAGGCGCAGCTTGATGTGGTCCCACTGGATCCGCCCGCGGTCTGTCTTCTTCCATTGCAGGAAGCCAACGACGCTCGCGGCGATCACCGCCGCGATCACGTACCAGTGGCCGGTGATCGCGTCGGAGATGCCGACCGTGATCTGGGTCAGGAACGGCAGCTCCGAGCTCTCGCCGGGGTTCTCGGCCGCGATCTCCTCGTAGATGCCGACGAAGATCGGGACGATGAACCCCACCACGACGACCATCACGATCAGCGCGAACGAGAAGACGAAGGCCGGGTAGAGCATCGCCGAGCGGATCTGACGGCGAAGCGCATCGAGCTTCTCGAGCTGGTAGGCGACGCGGTCGAGCGCCTCCTCCAGCCGGCCCGAGTCCTCCCCGGCGCGGACCATGGCGCGGTAGAGGCGGTCGAAGACCCGGGGATGGCGCTCCATCGCAGACGCCAGGGAGCTGCCGGCCTCGACGTCGGATCGCACGCCGGCGACCGCCTCGGAAATCGTGTCGTCCTCGGTCTGGTCTTCGAGCGTGTGCAGGGAGCGCAGCATCGGCATGCCCGAGGCGACCAGGGTCGCGAACTGGCGCGACATCACCGACAGCTCGCGCATCTTGACGCCGCGGAAGCGGTTGAAGAGGTCCTCGAGCTTGGTCGCAGAGCGCTTCTCGGCGACGTCGAGGACGATCAGCCCGCGCTCGCGAAGCTGGTCGGCGACGTGGCCCTTGGTGGGCGCCTCGAGCTCTCCCCGGGATGGGACGCCGGCCACATCGACTGCGCGGAAGGCGAAGGTGCTCATCGGGTCCGGTTCCTCAGGCCTCGGCGGCGGTCAGGCGCTTGCCGTTGACCCGCTTGCCGCTCGCGTCACCCTCACCGCCGAGCAGCCGCTTCAGCTCGTCGGGCACGCCGGCGCGCCGCTCGGCCAGCTGCTGGTGATCTCACCGGCCCGTACCAGCCTGCGCGAGGTCGGCGTCCATGGTCTGCATGCCCATTGCGCCGGAGGTCTGCACGGCCGAGTAGATCTGGTGGGTCTTGCCCTCGCGGATCAGGTTCCGGATCGCGGGGGTCGGGACCAGGACCTCGGAAGCGACCACACGCCCGGACCCGTCCGCGGTCGGCAGCAGCTGCTGGGTGACGATCCCCTGGAGCGCGATCGAGAGCTGCATCCGCACCTGGTGCTGCTGGTGCGGCGGGAAGACGTCGATGATCCGGTCGACGGTCTGCGCTGTCGACTGGGTGTGAAGGGTGGCGAACACGAGGTGCCCGGTCTCGGCGGCGGTCAGCGCGGTCGAGATCGTCTCCAGGTCGCGCATCTCCCCGACCAGGATCACGTCGGGGTCCTGGCGCAGCGCGGCCTTCAGCGCCTGGGAGAAGTCCGGCGCGTCGGCGCCGATCTCGCGCTGGTTGACGATGCACTTGCGGTGCGAGTGCAGGAACTCGATCGGGTCCTCGATCGTGAGGATGTGCTCCTCGCGTTCGCTGTTGATCAGGTCGACCAGCGCCGCCAGCGAGGTCGACTTGCCCGAGCCGGTCGGCCCGGTGAAGAGGACGAAGCCGCGCGGCTTGCGCGCGAACTCCTCCAGCACCTTCGGCAGCCCGAGGTCCTCGACCGACTTGATCTCGTTCGGGACGTGACGGAACGCGGCGCTGATCGAGCCGCGCTGGAAGTAGCAGTTGACGCGGAAGCGGGCCACGTTCGGGATCGCATAGGCGAGGTCGAGCTGCTGGTTGTTCTCGAACCGCTTGCGCTGGTCGTCGTTGAGGATGCTGTAGACGACGTCGCGGGTGTGCTGGGGCGTCAGCGGGTCGTACTCGGTGAGCGGCTCGATCCGGCCGCTGACCCGGACGGCCGGCGGGAACCCCGGGGTGAGGTGGACGTCCGAGGCGCGGTCCTCGACCATCCCCGTGAGTACGTCCGCGAAATCGAATGGCTTCGGCATTGCCGTTCTAATCGTCCATTTGCCGCCTCAACTTGAGACGCGGACGACCTCCTCGATCGAAGTGAGTCCCGCGCGGACCTTTGCCAGACCGTCCTCGCGGAGCGTGAGCATGCCTTCCTCCCTCGCGACCTCGGTCAGCTCGGCCTCCGGAGCGAGGTTGACGATCATCTCCTTGATCCGTTCCGTCGCCCTCATCACCGAGAAGATCCCGGAGCGGCCCTTGTAGCCCGTCTGATTGCAGCGGGGGCACCCGACCGCCTCGTATAGCTCGAGGTCGCCGCGGACCCTGAATCCCGATTCGGTCAGGACCCGCTCGTTCACCGCCGTGCGCTGCTTGCAGTGGGAGCAGAGCCTGCGCGCCAGCCGCTGGGCGATGATGCAATCGACAGCGGAGGCTGTCAGGAAAGACTCGATCCCCATTTTCTGCAGCCTGGTGACGGCCCCGGGAGCGTTGTTGGTGTGCAGGGTGGTGAGCACGAGGTGGCCGGTGAGCGCCGCCTCGGTCGCGATCCGCGCGGTCTCCGAGTCGCGGATTTCGCCGATCATGATGATGTCGGGGTCAGCCCGGAGGATCGACCGCAGCCCGTTGGCGAAGGTGAGATTCGCCTTTTGATGCACGCCCATCTGGTTGATCCCGGGGATCCGGTACTCGACCGGATCCTCGATCGTGATGATGTTCTTCTCGACCGAGTTGAGGACGTCCAGCGCCGCGTAGAGCGTGGTCGACTTGCCGGAGCCGGTCGGGCCGGTGACCACCACGGCCCCGTACGGCTGGACGATCGCCTCCTCGAACCGCTCGCGCTGATCCCCTTCGAGCCCGAGCTCGTCAAGGGATCGCAGTGCCAATTCCCTGTCGAGGATCCGCACCCAGACGCCCTCTCCGCGCTGGGTCGGAAGCGTGGTGATCCGCAGGTCGACGCGGCGGTCCTCGACGGTGACGCTGACCCGGCCGTCCTGCGGCGCCCGCTTCTCGGCGATGTCCATCGCGCTCATGATCTTCACGCGGGAGACGACCGCCGATGCCATCCGCTTCGGCACCCGCGCCGCCTCGTAAAGCACCCCGTCGACGCGGAAGCGGACCCGCATCTCCCCCTCCTCGGGCTCGAAGTGGATGTCGGAGGCGCCCTCGCTCACCGCCTGCCCGAGGATGCTGTAGACGAGCTTGATCACCGGCGCGTCCTCGGCGGAGGCGCGCAGCTCACTCAGGTCAGCGGCGCCGTCCTCCCCCTCCCCCTCGTCCTCGTCGACCGCCTCGCTGACCGCGCTCTGAAGCGTGTTGAGGCGCCCGATCAGCGACTCGATGTCCTCGGCGGCCGCCACCGCCACCCGGCAGTCGAGCCCGGTCGCCACCTGGATGTCGTCGACGGCGACGACGTTGGCCGGATCGGCGACCGCGACCAGCAGGGACTCGGTCTTGTCGCCGTCGACGTATCCGACCGGAAGCGCGTTGTGACGGCGTGCCGCGGCGACCGGAATCAGATTCGCCGCCGCCATGTCGACCCGGTACTCGGCGAGGTCGATGTGATCGAGGCCGTAGCGCATCGCCAGCGCCCTCGAAAGCTGTTCGGAGTCGATCGCGCCCTCCTCCAGGAGGACCTCCTCGGGCCGCCGCGCCGCGGTGCGCGCGACGCTGACCGCCTGCTGGACCCGTTCCTCGCTGAGGTAGCCGAGCTTGACCAGCGCATCGGTGGCGAACTTGCCGGTCGGGCCGGCCTCGGGCGCCGGGGTCAGCCCCGGAACGTCATCGGGGTCGACCTGCTGCTGCTGGTCGATAGCGAGGGCCTCGCCGCCTGCGGCGACGACCTCGAGATGCGCCTTCTTGGTCGGCTTGTCCTTGGCCATTTGCGGCCTCCCGTGCCTAGCCCGGGTCGTAGCCGCGATTACGGCCCTGGTATGCCGCGTCGCGGACCGCCTGAACCACGCTCGTGGCGCTGCGGAACCCGTAATCAACGGTCGCTTCCGGGGCAGCTCCCGGCTTGCGCTGCGGGGAGATGACCACCAGGGCGGGGACCTGATTCACACCGACGCCCTGGGTGATCCTCGAATAGCGGGCGATCCCGTCGGCACGGGTGACGAACACCGCAAGCCGCGAATCTCCGCGAAGCCGATCGACCGCGCCGCGAACCATGCGGTCGTCGATCCCTCCGGCACGCACCACCAGCAGGACGACGGTCTGGCCGCGCTCATGGGCGGCGACGACCTCACCCGGAAGGCCGGGTCCGGGTTCGAACGCCTTGGCGGTGACGGTGCTCGCGGCCGGCACCGGCGTGATACCGCCTGTGCCGGGGGCAGCGCCGGAAGAAGACGAGGCCGCACCTGGCAGAGTCGAAACCGGCGAGGCTGACTGCTCGGAGGTGGAACCGCCTCCCGTCAGGCTGCCGCTCATCACCATCAGCGCGGCGAGCACCATCAGGACGCCGACCACGGCGAGCTGGACGGTCCTGTTCTCGTTCAGGGCCTGTCGGATGCCTCCGCTCATGCCGCCGCTCCGTTCCCGGCGTGGGCGGCGACCTGCTCGATCCCGCTGGCGCGCTGGCCCTTCGCCGAAAGCATCAGCTTGAAGTCATGCGGGCTGGACGCCGTTTCCATCGCGACCTCCTCGGAGACCTCTCCCCGCTGCACGTGGCCGAGTAGCGCCTGGTCAAAGGTCTGCATCCCGTAGTAGCCGCCCTCGGCGATCACCTCGGAGATCCGCCCGGTCTCGTTGGGGTTGAGGATCAGGTCCTGGATCCTGCCGGTGGCAACCATCACCTCGGCGACCGCAACACGGCCCTCCTTGTCGGCACGGGGCACGAGCCGCTGCGAGACGGCGCCGCGGAGCGTGGAGGCGAGCATCACCCGGGCCTGCTGCTGCAGGTGGGGAGGAAAGAAATCGATGATCCGGTTGATCGTCTCCGAGGCGTCGAGCGTGTGGAGGGTCGAGAGCACCAGGTGCCCGGTCTCCGCCGCGGAGAGCGCGGTCCGGACCGTCTCCTCGTCGCGCATCTCGCCGATCAGGATCACGTCGGGGTCCTGGCGCAGGACGCGGCGGGTGGCCTTCGCAAAGCTCTTCGTGTCGGAGCCAACCTCGCGCTGGTTGATGATCGATTCTTTGTCGGCGTGCAGGTACTCGATCGGGTCCTCGATCGTGACGATGTGCCTCGAGCGGGTCGCGTTGATGTGGTCGACCATCGCCGCGAGCGTCGTCGACTTGCCCGAGCCGGTGGTCCCGGTGAGCAGGATGATCCCGCGTGGCTCATCGGCGAGCTCGCGGATCACCTCGGGAAGTCCGAGCTCGTCGATCGTGCGGACCGCGAACGGAATCGCGCGGCAGGCGATCGAGATCTTGCCGCGCTGGAGATATGCATTGCAGCGAAACCGCGAAACCCCGGTGAGCTCGTAGGCGAAGTCGGTCTCGCCCTCGGCCTCGAACTCGGCGAGCCGGTCCTTTTCGACGATCTCGTGGAAAGCGTGCTCGGTGTCCTTGGCGGACAGGGAGCGATGGCCCTCCTCGGTCCCGGCCTCGATCGGCTGCAGCTTGCCGTGAACCCGGGCCATCGGCGGATGGTCGGCCTTGATGTGGAGGTCCGAGCCCTCCCTCTCCACTACGTGGCGCAATGCGGCATCGATGTCGAACATCCATGCCTGTATCGGGCACGAGGCCCGTGCCCTTTAGCCGTATCGGCTATTCAGGGTCTAGCGGCGCTTCTTTTTCTTCTTGAGCTTGCCGCCGCAGCGGTACTTGCCCTTGCGCTTGACCACGCGCTTGCCACGCTTGCGGCACTTCTTCTTCAGGGCTGAAAGCGGGTTGGGGTTGCGCGGTCGCGCATCCTCCGGCAGCGGCTGGCGCTCGAAGGCGCCGATGTCGCATCGGGGGCCGAACGGACGTGGCAGGGCACGCTGATCGGTGCCGATCGTCGCTCCGGAGAAGTCAGTGCAGAGGATGGCGCTGTCGACCGCGGCGCTCCCCGGGATAAGCGCAATCGTCTCTGTCGGACCGCCGAGGTTGTCGAGCCCGAACGGATCGAGCACCGGGGCGACCGCCGCAAATCCTCCGGGACAGTGCGGATCCCCGGGGATGGTGAGATTGCCGCTGCCGTCGATCGGCGCGACGCCGGCGCACTGGGGGCCGTTGGTGCCCTCCGGGAACGCGGTGTTGCCCGAGAGGATCGTGTTTCGGAGCGCCAGCTTGTTGGTGTCCCCTGCCGCGTAGAAGCCGCCGCCGTGACCGAAGTGAGAGCCGGCCTCCCCGCCGCGACCGGCGTCGTTGTTGCTGATCGTGGCGAAGACGACGTTGCCTGCCCCAGGCGTTCCGTCGAAGTGGATACCGCCGCCATCGCCTCCGTGCCCCGGGCCCACGGCGACCGGCCCTTCTTCCAAGGGGGCGCCGCCAGGCCCGGCGAAGTTGCCGACCAGGGTGGAGTTGACCACGGTCATGAGACCGTCGGAGTCGAAGTGGATCCCGCCGCCGTGGCCGCCGGTACCCGCTTCAGCGGAGGGGTTGTTGTTGTCGGCGCCCGCCCCACCGTGATTGACCGCGATCGTCGAGCCGCTGACGAGAAGACCGGTGCCGCCGCCGCTGAAGGCGATTCCGCCGCCGGAGCCTCCGTTGCCCTTCGGCCCGATCGTCGAGCCGCCGCCGATGCCGCCCAGGTTGCCCAGAACGGTCGACTGGATCACGTTGATCGTGCCGGTGCCGGCGATGCCGCCGCCCGAGCCACCTGCACCGCCAGCAGAGAGCCCGCCGGTGCCGCCGTTGCCGGCCCGGTTGCTTGTGACCATCGCCTGGGACAGGGTGACGGTGCCGGCGCCGGTGGCGTAGATCCCGCCGCCCGAGCCTCCGTTGCCGCCGGTGGTGGCGCCGGTACCGCCGTTCCCGGCTCTGTTGGCCACCAGCGAAACCCGGTCTAGGAAAACCGTCGCGTCGGCGAGGATGCCGCCGCCGTTGCCGCCGTGGCCGCCCGCGGGGCCCATGCCGCCGTTCGGGGCACGCCCTCCGGTGATCGAGAGGCGGCTGAAGGTGACTGACGCCCCGCCGTTGACTACGAAGGCGCGGAACGGCGAGGACGGGGTCGGAGGATCGTTGTCGGCGGTGATGTTGGTGACCCCGATGCCGTCGCCGACGATCGTCAGAGACTTGTTGATCTCGATGTGGCCGGTGGTGAGAACGGGGTCTACCCCCACGTCGATGATGATCGAGTCGCCCCCACCGGCACCGGCGATCACGTCGCGGAGGCTGCCCGCACCCGAATCGGCCGAGCTGGTGACGTGCAGCTCAGCGGCGGCGGCGCTGCCGGGTAGGACCAAGGCCGCCAGGGCCAAAGCGAGCGCGACTGTCCGACCCGGCCGAAGGCCAGTCAAGGCTCTCGTGGCAGCTGCCTCTCCCATGCACCCCACGGTGAGGCGATCCTACTAAATAACGATTAGCGCTTGCGCCGGTTCCCCGTAGGGGTGAGGCCCGCCCTACTTACACAACAGGCTGGGCTAGGCGACTTCGCGGAGCTTCTGCGCTTCGGCCAGCGACTGAAGCTTCTTCAGCGACTGGTTCTCGATCTGACGGATGCGCTCGCGGGTGACGTTGAAGGTGCGGCCGACCTCATCCAGGGTCCGCGGGTGCTCGCCGCCGAGCCCGTAGCGGAGCTCGAGCACGCGGCGCTCGCGGTAAGAGAGGTTCTCAAGCGCCTCACGCAATGCTTCCTTGGTGAGCAGATCGGCAGCCCGGTCGAACGGCGACTCGGCCTTCTCGTCGGCGATGAACTGGCCGAACTCGGATTCCTCCTCGTCGCCGACCGGCTTCTCCAGCGAGACCGGGGCCTGCGCCGAGCGCTTGATCGAGTCGACCTCCTCGGGCTCGATCCCGGTGACCTCGGCAATCTCGTCGGGGGTCGGCTCGCGGCCGAGCTCGGTGACCAGCTTCCGCTCTGCGCGGCCGATCTTGTTCAGCTTCTCGACCACGTGGACCGGGATGCGGATCGTCCGGGCCTTGTCGGCGAGCGCACGGGCGATCGCCTGGCGGATCCACCAGGTGGCGTAGGTCGAGAACTTGAAGCCCTTGCGGTAATCGAACTTCTCCGCCGCACGGACGAGGCCCAGGGTCCCCTCCTGAATCAGGTCGAGGAAGGGCAGGCCCTGGTTGCGGTAGTTCTTGGCGATCGATACGACCAGGCGCAGGTTCGACTCCACCATCTTCTGCTTCGCGTCGAGGTCGCCGCGCTCGATCCGCTTCGCCAGGTCGACCTCCTCCTGGGCGGTGAGCAGCCGGACCTTGCCGATGTCCTTCAGGAACAGCTGGAGGCTGTCCGTGGTCATGTCGGGCTTCAGGTCGAGCGTCGCCTTCTTGGCGCGCCGGCCGCGCTTGCCGGTGTCGCGCTCGGCAGCCTCGGCGGCCTTGGCCTGCTCGGGATCGACGTCGTCGACCAGCTCGATTCCGGACTTCTCTATGTGCCCGTAGAGGTCCTCGACGTCGGACTCGTCGAGATCGACCTCGGAGACCGCCGTGGCGACGTCGCCGTAAGTGAGCACGCCGACCTTCTGACCTTGGGTGATCAGCGTCTTTACTTCTTCAAGTTCTTGTAGCTCTGCAACTAGCATCGGTTCGTGTCCTTTACTTTCGGCAAGCTTCTCGGACGACAAAAACGCGGACCCGGCGCATGTCGGTCCGCGGATTGCGTCTCGTCTCGATTGTCACCGGCAATCGCCGGGGATAAACCACCTCAAGCGTGCGTTCGAATCCTACTCACTATACATTCTGAAGTCAAGGCGTCCGCCGTGCGTGCAATAGGCGTCCCGCAGCCAGAAACCGGCTGCGTGAGGCGGAGTTGCGCCACGGCTCGCAATTACACCTGGGCCGCGCACGGTTACGCATGAACGACGGCCACGCATGAACCGTCTCTTCTTCTGGCGCTCCCCCTGGGCCCGCGCCTTCTGGAACCGCGCCTACCGCGAGAACGTCACCGGGATGGCGGCGATGGTCGCCTACAACCTGATGCTCTCGATCTTCCCGTTCGTGCTCCTGGTCCTGTTCATCGTTGGCCAGGTATTGCAGAGCAATGAGTCGGTCGAGTCGAGCATCCTGCTCGATCTCCAGCGTCTCTTCCCCAATGTCGAGCAGGACCAACTCGAGAGCGCCGTCGACCGGATCCGGGACAGCTCGACCACGATCGGGGTGGCGGCGATTGTCGGCGGGCTCTGGATCGGCGCCTCCTTCTGGGGCGCGATGGACACCGCCTTCGGCCGCATCTACCACGTCGAGAGCCGCGGCTGGCTCGAGCAGAAGCGCTTCGCCCTGGTGATGCTGGCCGTGGTTGCGTTGTTCCTGGCGGCAAGTGTCGCCATTCCCGCGGCGGAGGGGGCGATCCTCTCGACCACCGACGATCTTCCCCTGGGGCTGTCGGACATCGGCTTCCTCGACAACTTGATCCTCATCGCCGGTGCAGTGACGTTGAGCTTCGTGATCGCCTGTGTCATCTACTGGGCAACTCCGAAGGGACACATGCCCTGGCGATCCGTCTGGCCGGGCGCGCTGTTCGTGACGCTGGTGATTGGGCTTGCGAACTGGGCATTTCCGTTCTATCTGGACTCGGTTTCCGACCTGAGTCGATTCGGCGGAACGGTGGGCTTCGTTCTGATCACCCTTCTCTGGTTCTATGCGCTCAGCCTGGCGCTGCTGGCGGGTGCGGTGATCAACGCACTCCGCCACGAAGCGGCAACCACCGGCCGAGTGCGCCTCGACGAGACCAGAGTGCTGCCAGTCGAGGAGGAGACGGGCGAGCTCTCGGGGAACGAGACCACCGATGTCCAGTTCCCGGCCGAGCCGGCAAGGACCGAACCGGCTCCGGACTAGAGCCGCGGGAGCGCCGGCTGCCCGCGGCTACTTGGGAGCTTTGTGGGTGGTTGCCGCAGCGAGGCAGACGTGCTTGTGACGGCGGTTCTTCCGCAGCACCTTGCGGTTGATCGTCGCAGTGACGGTGACCCCCTGCGCCTGCTTCGGGCCGGTGATCGCGTAGTCGCCGTTGATGTTGGTGATGGTCTGCACGAACAGCCCCGTGCTGGAGGTGATCGTCACGGGGCGGAACCGCTCGCAGCGGGCGAAGGTCGAGTTGACCTTGCCGGAGTACTCGGTCGTGGTTGGCTCGGTCGCCGGGGGCGTTGCCGCAATGTCCTTGACTTGGAGGTTGACCGATGCCGTGTACCTGACCTTGTGGGCGACGGCGGTTCCAATGGAAACGGCGCCGACGATCATTGCCACTGCGGCGATGAGGATGACCCGCTTGTTTCTCGGCTGCGCCTGCATCTGCAACTTAGGAGCTACCCGCCAGCGCGGGATTCAAGCCTCAGCCGTAGAGCCCGCCGGTGACCTCGCGCAGCTTTGGCCGGTCGTGCCGGGCCTGGACGGTGCGCACGGTCCCCGAGCGCGAGCGCATGACCAGGGACTCAGTCGTGGCGTGGCCGTCGTCGAGGGTACGCACACCCTTGAGCAGATCGCCGTCGGTGACTCCGGTCGCCGCGAAGAAGACATCCTCGCCACCGACCAAGTCGTCTGTGTCGAGTACCCGGTCAAGGTCGTAGCCGGCGTCAATCGCAGCCTGTCGCTCCTCGTCGTTGCGGGGCCAGAGGCGCCCGAGGATGCGGCCGCCCAGGCACTTGATCGCGGCGGCCGAGAGCACACCCTCCGGCGTTCCGCCGATGCCCCAGAGCAGGTCGATGCCGGTATCGCGGGAGACCGCCAGCAGCGCGGCGGCGACGTCGCCGTCGCTGATGAAGCGAATGCCGGCGCCGCACTCGCGCAGCTCGGCGACCGTCTCGGTGTGACGTTCGCGGTCGAGCATGATCACGGTGACGTCGCCCGGCTCGCCGCCCTTGCGCTCCGCGATCCGGTCGATGACCTCGGGAAGTGGATCGTTCAGGCTCAAGACGTCCGCGGCGCGCGGGCCGGTCGCCATCTTCTCCATGTAGACGCAGGGCCCCGGATCGAACATCGTTCCCCGTTCAGACAGCGCGATCACCGACAGGGCCGAGGGCTGTCCGCGGGCGGTGAGCGTCGTCCCCTCGAGTGGATCGACCGCAATGTCGACCACCGGGGGGCTGCCGTCGCCGATCTGCTCACCGTTGTAGAGCATCGGTGCCTCGTCCTTCTCCCCCTCCCCAATCACAACGATCCCGTCCATCGGAACCGTGCTCAACATCAGCCGCATCGCATCCACCGCAGCGCCGTCGGCCTCCTCCTTCTCGCCACGGCCGACCCAGCGCGATGCGGCGAGCGCCGCCGCCTCGGTGCCGCGGACGAGCTCGAGGGCGAGGTTGCGGTCCGGCTTTGCGCCGGAGCGGACCTCCTGCGAGATCACGTGTGTCTCCTCAGCCATCGATCAAGAGGCTAGCTTCATATGGGCCATCCGTTGCGAGCCCTCGACCGGCACCGCCGCAGGGCGCAGCCCGAGGAGGTGGCCGGGGAATGACTAGAAGGTGGCTGGAGGTTTGCGCTGGCCGCCGCCGCCGCTCTCAACCGTGCGGTAGGCCCCGGCGCCGGCAATCCCGAAAGCGGCGAGCAGCCCAAGCCAGTACCCGATCCCGAGGCTGTTGCCGAACTCGCCGGGGCGGTCGACGATGCCGTTGTAGGCGATCAGGGTGATCGCGGTGAAGCCGACGATCGTGGTTACCTCGCCCGCCGGCCAGGAGAGCTGGGCATCGGTTGCGATCAGGTAGGCGAGGATGATCGGCGCCAGAGCAGCGAGCACAAGCAGGACCCGGAGGATCGGGAAGGTGTCCCAGGCCGAGCAGGAAAACTCCCCTTCGCCGCAGATCCAGGCGCCCTGCTCGAGGCGCTCGGGTGTGTTGGTGAGAGAGAACCACTCGAGGAAGAGGCTGATGATCAGCACCAGCCCCGCGAGGGCACCGACCACTTCTGAACCCCGAAGTCGCGAGAAGTCCATCGGGCGCGAGCCTATCCCAAAGGTGAGCAGGTAGGTTGCCCACACCTTGCAGCGCTGGGGATTGACCTTGCCGATCACCGGGGTGCCGCTCGCCGAGCTCGAGGCGCCAATCCGCCGAGCCGAGGAGGCGGGGTATACCGATCTGATCTCGGGCGAGACCAACGGCCCCGACGGCTTCACTCCGCTGGCTCTCGCAGCCGTGTGGACCAAGGAGATGCGGCTCGGCACCGGTGTCGTCGCGGTCCCCCTCCGCGGCCGCGCGCTGCTCGCCCAGCAGGCGGCTGCACTCCAGGAAGCTTCCGGCGGGCGGTTTGTGCTCGGGATCGGTGCCTCGTCGGATCGCATCGTCGAGGGCTGGAACGGGATGCCGTTCGAGAAGCCCCTCTCCCTGGTGTCCGAGCGGGTCGACTTTCTGCGGACCGCCCTAGCCGGCGAGCGTGCCGACGGCGGCTTCAAGATCGAGTTGGCGCCATCGCAACCGGTGCCGATCGTGCTCGCGGCGCTGCGCGGCAAGATGCTGGCCCTGGCGGTGGAGAAGGCCGAGGGCGCGATGACCAACTTCCTGCCGCTCGCGGGGCTGCCGAAGATCGCCGGCGAGCTGAAGGAGGCGGGCGCCGGGGATCACTTCGAGCTCTGGTGCCGCTTCTTCTGCATCGCGGGCGAGCGCGAGCAGGTGGAGCCGCTGGCGCGCTTCATGTTCTCCGCCTACATAACGGTGCCCGTGTACGAGGCCTTCTTCCGCTGGCTGGGCTACGGCGAGCAGATCGACGAGATGGTGGAGGCCTGGAACGCCAAGGACCGCGAGCGCGCCACCGCGGCGGCACCCTGGGAGCTGATCGAGGACACGTTCCTGTTCGGCACCCCCGAGGAGATGCGCTTGCGGCTCGATGCCTATGTCGAGGGTGGGATCACCCTGCCCGTGATCACCCCGATCACCACACCTGACAAGGTCGGCGACCTGATCGAGGCGCTCGCGCCCTAGTCGTCGGTGGCGGGCGTTTCGGTCGTGCCGGTCGGCGTCGTTTCCGGGGCCCCGCGGCCGTCGTCAGACCCGAGGCTCGACTTCGGCGTCTCCTGGCCCGACGTGGTCGAGTCGCCGCAGCCGGCCAGTGCAGGCACGGCTCCCAACGCCACCACCGTGGCGAGAACTGCGGCCCTCCTGTGCATCACGCTGTGCGCGCCAGGCTGAGAGCGAAAAGGCCGTCCGGATCGGTCCACCAGTCGGTCAACTCGAGTCCAGCCTCGGCATAGATCCCCTCCAACCCCGCGCGCGCGAACTTCGTCGAAATCTCCGTCCTCATCTCCTCCCCATCGGCAAAGTCGACCGATAGGTCGAGCGCCTCGATCGCGACCGTCTGGTCGGCCAGCGAACGGAGACGAATGTCGACCCAGAGGTTTTCCGGGTCCCAGCGGGCCACGTGCTCGAACGCGTCGGGCTCGAAATTGGCGCTGAGCTCACGGTTGAGGACGCCGAGCACGTTCTTGTTGAACTCGGCGGTCACTCCCTGCGAATCGTCGTATGCGGCTTCGAGAGTCGCTTGGTCCTTGACCAGGTCGGTTCCCAGCAGGAAGCGGTCCCGCGGTCCGAGCAAGTTGGCGACACGGCGCAGGAACCCGGCGCGCTGCTGTGGAGCGAAGTTGCCGATCGTCCCTCCGAGCAGCGCGATCAGGCGCGGCCCACCAACCGGGATTCGCTCCAGGTCCAGCTCGAAGTCGCAGACGAGGCCGTGAACCGCCAGCCCCTCGTACTCGTCCGCGACCATCTCCGCGGTCTCGCGGGTGATCTCCTCGGAGATGTCCACCGGGCAGAAGGTCTCGAGGCAGTTGACCTCGCTCATCGCATCGAGCAGGACGCGGGTCTTCGAGGCCGAGCCCGAGCCGAGCTCGATCAGGCTGGCCGGGCGATTGGCCGCCTCGCAGATTTGCCCGGCGCGCTGCTCCAGGATCGTCCGCTCGGAGCGGGTCGGGTAATACTCGGGGAGCTCGGTGATCTGCTCGAACAGCTGCGAGCCCCGCTCGTCGTAGAAGTAGCGCGGGGACAGCTCCTTGAACGGGCGGGTGAGGCCGGCACGGACGTCGGCCGCCATTCCCGACAGCGGGCCGCCGGGCGGCAGCCTCACGTCAATCGAGACGCGCTCACGAGTGGTGGTGGTCTGGACTGGCTCCATCAGTGGTGCCTGGTCAGAGATTCCTTGCACACCGGACGCCCGCGAAGATCTGCCGGCGCTCGGGTAGGTCCCAGTTGCGGAAAGAATTGCGGATCACGTTGCGGCGCGTCGCCCAGGCGCCGCCGCGGAGCACCTTGTAGGTCGAGCCAAAGAAAAGCTCCGAGTATTCGCGGTATGGGAACGCAGCGAAATCCGGGATACGGGAGGAAATCTGAGGAGGTCCATTCCCAGACATCTCCCAGCATTTGAACCGTGCCGCAGTCGGCGGCGCCGTCTGCGTAGGAGCCCGCCGGCGCGGGGCCGAAGGTGGGCCAGTCCAGGTTGGCCTCGTCGCGGTCGGCCCCGGCCGCTGCCGCCTCCCACTCGAGTTCGGTCGGCAGCCTCTTGCCCGCCCAGCGGGCGAAAGCGTCGGCCTCCTCCCAGGAGACGTGAATCACCGGGAGGGTGGGATCGACCGGCTCGGTCCTCCCCATCGCGGTCCTGGTGAACCCGCCGGAGCCGTCCCGCTCCCAGTACATCGGCGGCTCGGCGCCCGTGTCCTCGAGGAATTCGATCCAGGCGCCGTTGGTAACCGGAGTCCGGTCGATCTCGAAGGACGCCAGTTCGACCGTGTGGACCGGGCGTTCGTTGTCGTAGGCAAATCCGTCGGGACCGGCGCCGATCTCGTAGTGGCCACCCTCGACCGGGACCATCTCGGGACCGTCGGCCGGGGTTCCGTGCGCCGGTGCGGTGCCGAGTGCTGGATGGTCATACGACTCGACCATCTGCAGCAGCTGCAGCATCGTCTCGTTGTGCTGGTGCTCGTGGGCGAGGATCAGCTCGTAGATGAAGCCGTCGCGGAGCAGCGGCTCACCTGCTTCATTCAGTTCGATCTGCTCGAGCACCTCCAGGGTCCGCTCCCGGACTTGCTCGAGGTAGGGACGGACCTCGTCGGCGCGCAGGATCGGCAGCTCCCCGCGAATCTTGCGCGGTTGCTCGATCGCGTCATAAAGGTCGCCGAGCTCGTCGCGCAGCGGCTCCCTGCCGCCGATGCGCTGCACCAGCCAGAGCTCTTCGAAGTTGGCGATGTGGCCCAGATCCCAGACCAGCGGGCTCAGGATCGGCGAGTAGACGCGGTTCAGCTGCTCGTCGCCAAGCGGCTCGATCAGGGAAAGCGTGCGGGCGCGGGCCTCGGCGAGCCGCTCGGCAATTCCCTCCTTGGACGTATCTGGACGGATCCCGACCTCGGGGGCGATTGGCTAACCCTAGCGCGGTAGACTCGCCCGTAATGCAGGAGTTCAGGGAGAAGGGAGCGTGGCTTGCATCGCGGCTGGGCATCGCGTTGCTGGCGACCGTTCTGATCGCCGGGATGACCACGGGCATCGCCAGTGCCGGCGGTCCCGCGGCCGACACCGCCGCCAAGAAGAAGTGCAAGAAGCTCAAGGGCAAGAAAAAGAAGCGCTGCAAGAAAAAGAAGCGGCCGGGAGCCACGACCCCTGCGAACCCCGCCAGCATCGCGGTAAGCCCGCCGGCCGTTCCGTTCGGGGCCACAGTGGTCGGGGGACAGCCGACCCTCCCGGTCACCGTCAAGAACGTGGGTGGAAGCCCCAGCGGGGTCCCGACCGGTGCTGTCAGCGGAGCCTCGGAGTTCGGCATCGTTGCCAACAGCTGCACCGCCGCTCTTGGGCCAGGTGCTACGTGTGCTTTCTTCGTGAAATTCGCTCCGATCATGGCCGGGGCACGAGCCGGAGTCCTTGCGGTGGCCGCCTCTCCCGGGGGGAACGTCAACGTTCCCCTCAGCGGCAGCGGTGCGGATCCCGCAACCTTGACGATCTCGCCGACGATGAACACGTATCCGTCCGTGATCGCCTCGAACAATCCGGATGCAAGCCAGAGCTTCACCGTGACCAACACGGGGGGCGTGCCCACCGGCAACCTAACGGTCCTGTTGACGGGTGCGAACCAGACGCAGTTCACGATCCCGGTGCTGGGCGATCAATGTTCCGGCGACAACCTGGGGCCGGGGCAGACCTGCATGATCACCGTCGAGTTCAACCCCAATGCGGTCTGCAGTCCGTGCACCGCAAGCCTCGATGTCTTTGCCCCGGTGCCCGGCCCGACAATCTCGGCCCCGCTCGAGGGCACAGCGACCGGCCTAACGGTGAGCCCCACTTCCTTCCCGTTCGCCGCGACCACGCCGGGCACGCCTCTGAGTAACACCTTCACTGTCACCAACACCGCGGCTGTCCCTACCGGAGCGCTCGGCGCCATCGTGGCCGGCGGACTCAATCCGAGCGACTACTCGATCGCCAACAACATGTGCAGCACTATGGTCTTGGCACCGGCGGGGACTTGCCAGTTCGACGTCGTCTTCAACCCGGTGGACACGGCGACGCCAGGCCGGGCGTCCTCGGCCAACTTCACGATCGGCGCATCACCTGGCGGCCAGGTGCAGGTCAGCGTCACCGGGATCGAGACCTAAGCCCGAAGTCAAATATCGTGGCGCGCCGATGAAGCTCGACGGGGCAAGCGCGCTCGTAGCCGGCGGGGCCTCAGGCCTCGGCGAGGCGACCGTGCGCCGGCTGCACGAGGGCGGCGCCAGGGTCGTGATCGCCGACCTCAACTCCGAGAAGGGTGAGGCGCTTGCCTCGGAGCTGGGCGAGCGGGCGAGCTTCCTCGAGGCCAATGTGATGGAGGAAGAACCGGTGAAGGCGGCTGTCGACGCGGCGGCGGGCGCCGAGGGCGGCCTGCGAATCTCTGTCTGCTGCGCCGGGATCGGCTGGGCGCAGCGGACCGCGAGCAAACAGGGACCGCACGACCTCGAGGTCTTCCACAACGTGATCAAGGTCAACCTGATCGGAACCTTCAACGTGCTTCGGCTCGCCACTTCGGCGATGGCCGACAACGAGGCCGACGACGAGGGCGAGCGGGGGGTCTGTGTCAACACCGCCTCGATCGCCGCCTACGACGGACAGATCGGGCAGGTCGCCTACGCCGCCTCCAAGGGCGGCATCGTCGGGCTCACCCTGCCGGCGGCGCGCGACATGGCGGGTCGCGGCGTCCGCGTCGTCACGATCGCGCCGGGCCTCTTCGATACGCCGCTGCTGGCCGCCCTGCCAGAGGAGCAGCGACAGGCCCTCGGCGCCGGCATTCCCTTTCCCTCTCGCCTCGGCCGCCCCGAGGAGTACGCCGACCTCGTCGCCGAGATCGTCTCCAACCCGATGCTGAACGGCGAGACGATCCGTCTCGACGGCGCGCTCCGGATGCCGCCCCGCTAGGCCGGAACCTGCGGGTGGTCGCTCAGCACGACCGCCTTGATCTGCAGCTCGCCGTCGATCTCTCGACCTTCGCTTGGGCGTTCGGCAAGATAGGCCGCGATCCCCTCTCGAAGGGCTTCGAACAGCTCGTCGAGAGTTTCGCCCGACGCGAAGCAGCCGGGCAACTCGACTACCTCAGCCCAATAGCTGCCGTCTTCCGCGCGGATGCTTGCTGTGAGTTCCATGCTCGTGCCGCCTCGATTCATCTTAGACCTGCCTGCTTCAGGATCGCCGCGGCCAGCCCCGGTGGGTAGTCCCGGCCCTTGTGGCGCGGCAGCGTCACTGGGCGGTGCCCGGGCTTCGTCATCTTCACCTGGTGCTTGCCGCCAGAGGTCTTGGTCCAGCCGTTCTTCCGCATCAGCTTGATCGCTTTCTTCTGGTTCAGAGTCCCCCGCATTAGTCGGTCCCGCCGTACTCCGGGTCGCGGTAGACCTTCTTCAGCCACGGCGGGGTGACCGCGAAGCGGGTGCGGTCGATGCGAGCGATCTGCTCGATCGGGATGAGGACGAGGCGGTGGTCCTTGGTGCGGCGTCCGTCTCGCACCGGCCGGGCCTGGCCGGCGTGACTGCCGCCTGACACGTAGAGGACGCCGGGATCGGGGACCCAGCCGGGCCCGTAGCCGTGGTGGGAGCTGGCGCGGGCAAAGCGGCCGCGGCGGTCGATCCTGATCTGGAACGACTCCCAGTCATCCTGGTGAAAGCTCGGCTTGCCGACCGCCGAGCTCACCTTCCGGATGACCCCCTTGAGCGGGGTCGAGCCCTCCGCCGTGGCGCTGCCCGGGTAGTAGAACCAGTACTGGAGGTATGTGGTGCCCCCACGCCGGATCACGTGGGTGAACGCGGCCACGGCGCCGCGGCTGTCGGTCCGCGCGACCGTTCCATCGCCGCCCGCGGCGCAGCCGTCCTCGCGACAGCGTCGGTAGTCCACGGGCAGCGCGGTCATCCCCTCCTCGAACCGGATCGTCGGGGAATGCACGCGCAGCAGGTCCGCCGTCTCCCGGTCGTATGCCGCGACCAGATGCGGCTCGCGCCGGCAGTCCTCGCTGAGCCGAACCGCGCAGACGAGACGCTCGGCGATCGCATCGGCGACGGTCGCGCCCGGCAGCCGCGCGCCGGCCGCCACGAGCACGGCCCCAAGCAGCAGCGCCACCAGGGCCAGAAGGCCGACCCACTCGACCGCGGACTGACCGGTTCGGCCGCGTTCCGCCATAGAGCGAAACTAGGCAGCACTGGCTCACGGGTGGCGCGCAGATCTCCACTTCTCTGTGCCCGACCATTGATAGGGTCGCGCCGTGGAGGGCATACCTCAACGTCAGGGCCCGAGCGCCAAGTTCCTGCTCGGTGCGGTTGCGGCGCTGATCGCGGTCATCCTCTGCTTGCTCAATTGGCAGGAAGTGGAGATCGACTTCATCGTCGGGGAGACCACGGCGCCGCTGGTCTTCGCGCTGCTGATTTCGATTCTGCTCGGGATGGTTGTCGGCTACACCTTGGCGCGGCTCCGCCGTGACCCCCGCGAACACGACTAAAGGTTCTCGACCTCCGCCGCGATTTCTGAGGCGGCGCCCTTGGCGTCGGAGAACAGCATCGAGGTGTTCTCGTTGTAGAAGAGGTCGTTGTCGATCCCGGCGAACCCGGGGCTTAACGACCTCTTGATGACGATCACTTCCTGGGCCTGGTCGACGTCGATGATCGGCATCCCGGCGATCGGCGAATCGGGATCCTCGCGCGCCGCTGGGTTGGTGACGTCGTTGGCGCCGATGACGACGGCGACGTCGGTGCGCGGCATCTCCGGGTTGATCTCCTCCATCTCCTTGAGCTGCTCGTAGGGGACGTCGGCTTCGGCGAGCAGCACGTTCATGTGCCCGGGCATGCGCCCCGCAACCGGGTGGATCGCATAGTTGACCTCGATCCCCCGCTTGCTGAGCTCGTCGGCGAGCTCCTTGACCGCGTGCTGGGCCTGGGCCACGGCCATCCCGTAGCCGGGGACGAACACGACCGAGTCGGCGTAGCCGAGCTTGATCGCGGCGTCCTGGGGACCGATCGAGGTGTGCGGGCGCTCCTCCTGGTCGCCGGTCCCGCCCGCAGCGGCGGCGCCGAATCCCGAGAAGAGCAGGTTGCCGATCGAGCGGTTCATCGCGTTGCTCATCTCGAGGGTGAGGATCGTTCCCGAGGAGCCGACCAGCGTTCCGGCGACGATCAGCGCCACGTTGTCGAGGGCAAAGCCCGCCGCCGCGGCCGCCAACCCGGTGAATGCGTTCAAGAGGGAGATCACCACCGGCATGTCGGCGCCCCCGATCGGAAGCACGAACAGGTTGCCGAGCAGGGCACCGCCGAGCAGCACGGCGATGAACAATCCCTGGGACGGCGACTCGTGGTCGATTCCGAGCATGACGCAGCCGACGAGGATGGCCAGCAGCAATAGGCCGTTGAAGATGTGCTGGCCCGGCAGCAGGATCGGCTGGGTCGGGATCAGGTCTTGGAGCTTGGCGAAGGCGATGTTGGAGCCCCAGAAGGAGACCGAGCCGATCACCGTCGAGAACAAGATCGGGACGAAGACCTCGAGCTCGATGCCGCCATGGCCCTCGGTCAAGTGGCGGAACTCCGACCACGCGATCAGCGCGGCGGCGCCGCCGCCGACTCCGTTGTAGAGGGCGACCATCTGCGGCATCTCGGTCATCTGCACCCGGTACGAGGCGACCGTCCCCACCGCCAGGCCGATCAGGATCCCGACCAAGATCAGGGCGCCGTTGCCGATCAGGTCGAGCGCCAGCGTGATCGCGACCGCGATCGCCATCCCGACCGCGGCGATCATGTTGCCCCGGCGTGCCGTGGTCGGGTGGGTCCCCTGCCGGATCCCGAAGATGAACAGCGAGAACGCGAGGATGTAGGCGACCGTGACCAGGTCGTTGTCGGGGGAGAAGGCCCCGAGCGGAAGAGCGGTGAGGTTCACTGGCCCGCCTCGCCGCCCGACTCGGACGGGGTGACGGTCGCGGGTTCCTCCTCGGTCTCCTTTTTCTTCTTACCGCGGAACATGCCGAGCATCCGGTCGGTGACCAGGAAGCCGCCGACGATGTTGATCGTGCCGAAGGCGATCGCGATCACGCCGATCGTCTTCTCGAGCGTGTCGTCGGCGGCGCCGATGACGATCAGCCCGCCGAGCATGACGATCCCGTGGACCGCGTTCGTCTGGGACATCAAGGGTGTATGCAGCGTGGTCGGCACCTTCGAGATCACCTCGAAACCGACGAAGGCGGCCAAGACGAAGATCGTGAACTCGGTAATCAGGTCCATGCGTTCCTCCTAGCCGGCTCCCGCCGCCTCCTTCGATTTTTCGTGCCGGATCTCGCCTTCGTGAGTGATGCAGGCGCCGGCGATGATCTCGTCCTCGAAGTCGAGCTTCAGCTCCGGCGCCTTCTCCTCGTCCTTGTCGCCGGTGTCGACCATCAGCTCGGCCAGGTTCTGGATGTTCTTGGCATAGAGCGCCGAAGCATCGCCCGCCATCTCGCTTGGCAGGTTGGTGGGCCCGATCACCTTGACGCCGTTCTCCTCGACCGTCTCCCCCGCCTTGCTCGGCTCGGCGTTACCGCCGGTCTCCGCAGCCATGTCGACGATCACGGAGCCCGGCTGCATCCCCTTGATCGCGTCGGCCGTGATCAGCAGCGGGGCGTCACGCCCCGGAATCTGGGCGGTGGTGATGATCACGTCCTGGCGCTTCGCGGCTTCGGCGAGCTCGCCGCGGAGCTTCTCGTTCTCCTCCTCGGTCAGCGGCCGGGCGTATCCGCCCTCGTCCTCGGCGTCCTTGACCGCCTCGACCTCGAGGAAACGGCCCCCGAGCGACTCGACCTGCTCCTTCACCACGGAACGAACGTCGAAGCCTGTGACCACGGCGCCGAGGCGCTTCGCGGTCGCGATCGCCTGCAGGCCCGCGACGCCGGCGCCCAGGACGAGCACCTTCGCGGGAGCGACCGTCCCCGCGGCGGTGGTCATCATCGGGAACAGGCTTCCGGACTCCCGGGCGGCGATCAGGACGGCCATGTAGCCGCCGAGGTTCGCTTGCGAAGAGAGCGCGTCCATCGACTGCGCCCGGGTGATGCGCGGGATCGCTTCCATCGCAAAGCTGGTGACGCCGGCCGAGGCGAGCGACTTGGCGAGCTCGCCGTTGGTCAGGGGTTGGAGGTGGCCGATCAGGATCTGGCCGGAGGAGAGCTTGCCGATCTCGTCGTCGGTGGGCGGGCCGACCTTGGCGACGATCTCGGCTCCCCAGGGATCGCCGTTCTCGGCGCCGGCCTCGGTGTAGTCCGCGTCGGGATAGGCAGCGCCTTCGCCGGCGCCGGCTTCGACGACTACGTCAATTCCCTTGCCGGTGAGGAGCTTGGCGACGTCGGGCACCATCGCCACCCGCCGCTCTCCCTCGGCGGTCTCTTTCGGAATACCGATCTTCATCGCTGGGCGGGCGGCAGCCTATTGATTAAGGGGTGGGGCCGGGATCCAGGTGAGGGCCGGGCCCCGACGGCGGCGGAAGCTCAGGACTGGCGGCTGGCGCGGGTGAGAAAGTCGACCTGGTTCTGCTTGCGCATGATCAGGTGCTCGAGCATGTGCTCGAGGGCTTCGGAACGGCCCTCCCTTCCGGTCGGCTCGATCGCGTCCTGGAGCGCCTCCACCGCCTCTTCCTCGGACTCGATCAGCCACTCGACCGCCTTCTCGGGATCTCCCGCCCAGCGGAGCTCGGCGATCTCCGTGGTTGGCTCTCCGCCGAGCGCGACGATCTTCTCGACCAGGAGACGCGCATCGGCGAGCTCGGACTCCGCAAAGCTCCAAAAGCGGTCGCCGAGAGACTGGAACTCGACCCCGAACAGGCTGCCGGATGCCGCCATGTACTGGATCACCGAGCGCTGCTGCAGGCGCAGCGCGTCGTTCAGCCGCTTGATCGCCGCCTCAACGTCGAGCTTTTCGTCCTGCTCGGGCACCGGGAAGGGCTACCCGGAGACGGGCTGCTCTGAACCGGCCCTCGCGGCGCCTGTCAGCTCGGCGAGCTTCTCCAGCGTCGCGATCTGCTCTGCCGCGGTCGGCGCCATCGGCGAGACGATCAGGCGGTCGACGCCGCTGGCGGCAAATGCTTCGATCCGCTTCGAGACTTCCTCCTCGGTCCCGATCATCGAAGTCGCCTCGACCAGCTCATCCGGGATCGCTTCGTAGGCCTGCTCGCGCTTGCCGTCCAGATAGAGGCTCTGCACCTCGAGCGCGGCCTCCTCGAAGCCGAAGCGGCAGGCAAGGTCGACGTAGAAGTTGGTGTCGCGGCTGCCCATGCCGCCGAGGTAGAGGAGCAGGCCGGCTTTGACCATGCCCCGGGCGGCGTCGAGGTCGCCGTCAATCGCGACCTGGACGCTCGGGGAGACCTCGAGGTCCTCGCGCTGACGGCCTCCCTTCTCGAACCCGGCCTCGAGGTGCTCTCCCCAGGCGGATTCCCACTCGTCCACGGAGAAGAAGATCGGGATCCAGCCGTCGCAGATCTCGGCCGCCATCTCGACCGACTTGCGGCCGATCGCCCCCACGAACACCGGGATCTCGCTGCGGACCGGGTGCATGTTCAGCTTCAGCGCCTTGCCCTGGCCGGTGACCCCCTCCCCCTCCTTCAGGGGCAATGTGTAGTGCTTTCCGTCGTGCTCGATCGGTCCCTCGCGGCGGACGATCTCGCGGACGACCTCGATGTACTCGCGCGTGCGGCCCCAGGGCTTCGCGTAGGGGATTCCGTACCAGCCCTCAGATACCTGGGGGCCGGAAGGCCCGAAGCCGAAGATGAACCGCCCGCCGGAAAGCGCGTCGATCGTCACCCCTGCCATCGCCGCCGCGGCCGGCGGCCGGGCCGGGACCTGGAGGATCGCGGCGCCGAGCCCGATCGTTTCGGTCTTCGCCGCCATGTAGGCGAGCACGCTGACCGCGTCCGATCCATAGGACTCCGCTGCCCAGACCGAGTCGAACCCGGCCTTCTCCGCGGCCTTGACGACCTCCACAGCATCGTCGCCCTGGGGCCCGATTCCCCAGTAGCCGAGATTGAGTCCGAGCTTCAGGGCCACGACGGGAGCCTATTCCCTCGCGCTCGTGCTGGGCCGTGTCCTGCAAGGAGCGCCGCCTCTCCCTGCAAATGTCGCTGCTCGCACTGGCGCGTGACCTGAAGATTGGCTAAAGCCGCAACGCCGGGGCTCCGATCGGGTTAGAGAGAGCAAGACAGGCGATATGAGCACACTCGTAGAGAGAATCCCAAAGGACCAGATCCTCGAGAAGGCGGCGAAGGCCGAGCGTCGCGCCGTCCACTATGCCGGGGTCGTTCAGCGCTGCGAGCAGCGCGGCCTGGTCGAGGAGGCGCTCGAAGCCGAGCGCATGCGCCTCGAGCACGCCGCCACCGCCGATTACTGGCGCAGCCGCGCCGGCAGCTAGCGCCCGCCGCCTAGGGCCTGCGGCCCTTCAGCCGCTTCAGGCACTTCTTCCGCTTCTTCTTGCTCTTCTTCTGCCGGCAGAGGCAGCGCTTGCGCGCCTTGCCCTTCAAGGTTGAGCAAGGGGCCGCAGCGGGACTGGGCGGGCCGGCAGGCGGGGCATCCGGCGTCACGCTGAGCCGGGCAAGGCCGATGTGGTCTGCGATGCCGAAGTTGGACGAGCTCCCTCCGACCAGAATGCGGCCGCTCGCGTCAAGCGCGAGGTCCTGGGCAGCGTCGTCGAAATCTGGACGAGGATCGAACTGGTAAATCGCGGTCCCGTCGCCGGAGAAGGTGGTGTCTGGCAGCGCGGTCGAGCCGTCGATCCGGAGGACGCCAAAGGGCCTGTCCGTCCCCGGGGCATTGACCTGCCCGGCGAGCAGGATGCGGCCGAGGGCGTCGACGGCCACGGCGTTGGCGTCACCCGCGACGTTCGCGTAGACGTAGGTCGCGACGCCGTCGTTGCTGAAGCTCGAATCCGGTACTCCCGCCGCCGTCATTCGGACCACCCCCGCGATACCTGACCCCGCCGCGATCGAGGCGGAGAGCACCGGCCGGTCGGTCGCGTCAGTGACGACGTCGGTCGCTCCGTCGTCGACAGCCGACGAGATTTCTATCTGGTCGCTGCCGTCAAGGCCGTCGGGGCTGAAGGTCGCGTCGACCTCGCCGTTGGCGGCGAACCTGGCAATCCCGACGTCCTCGTCTCCACTGCTTGTCGGCTCGGCCGAGCCGACAACCACGATCCGGTCCTGAGAGTCGATTGTTGCTTCCTCGCTCCGATCGTCAACGTCTCCCACGCCTAACTCCACCGTTTCGAAGCCGTCGGCTCCAGTGGTGGCGAAGGTCGTGTCGAGCACCACTCCGTCAACGATGTTCCAGGTCAACCGGGCAACCATCAGGCCGTCATCGTTGTTGGTAGCTCCCTCGTCCCCGGCAATCAGAACCCGGTCGGCGCTGTCGACAAGCACGTCCTCGAGCCGGGCGCTGCTGCCAAAAGTGACGCTGTCGGTGATCGGGAAGGTGGAGTCCTGGGAGCCGTCGGTGGTGAAGCGGGCGACCAGGAGCGGGTTGACCCCGCCGACGACGATCCGGTCCTGGGAGTCGATCGCGACGTCGGTGGGACTCCAGTTGGCTCCCCCGCTTCCATAGGTGATCCTCCCGTCACCGCTGAAGCTGGGGTCGGGCTGCCCGCCGGGCAGGTACCGGAACAGGTGGATGTCGCCGCCGGCCGAATCCCCGGCGACCACCACGATCCGTCCTTGCGAATCGAGAGCCATCTCGCGGTAGTCGAGGTTGTTGTCGGCGAGGTTAAGCAGGATCCCGCCGCTGCCGAAGCTCGGGTCGAGATCGCCGATTCCGGCAACCGCAGCTGGCGGCAGCGTCAGAGACCCCGCCAGGACAGCGAGGGCGACCAAGAGGCGCTTCACGCGGGAACGCCTATACCGGCAGTGCCCGCGCCCGCCGCTTGCACTTCTTCTTTTTCTTCTTGTTCTTGATCTTGGCGCACCGCTTCAGCGCTGCGGCGCGGAGGCCCGTGCCGGCTGCGGGCGTCGCCGCGGGCGGCACAGGCGGACAGCCGGTCGGTGTGGCGTTGGCCTGGAGCGGGCAGCCGTCGTTGGCGTCGGCAACCCCGTCGTTGTCGTCATCGGGATCGCAGGCGTCACCGAGTCCGTCGCCGTCGTTGTTCTGCTGGCCGGGGTTCGCTGCGCCCGGGCAGTTGTCGCGGAAATCCTCGAGCAGGTCGGCATCGGCGTCCGCCTGCATCTCGATCGCGCCGATGTCGGTGCCGTTGCTCGAACCCGGACCGTTCAAAATCCCCGGGAAGTCGACCGGCCGCAGCCTGGTCCGCTGATCCTCGGTCGTGAAGGTGATCGCGAACGTGCCCATCAGGTTGTAGCCCTTGTCAGTCGCGGGGCTGCCGGGCAGCAGCAGTAATGACTCTGTTACGCCCCCGTTGAGGCCGAGCGAGGCTGCGAGCATCGGATCTGCGGTTTGGTCGCCGGTTGTCGGCGTCGCGTCGCAGGTGGTTCCGGGGGTCCCGTCAAAGTCGATGTTGTATTCGTCTGACGTGACCGTGCCCGCGCAGTTCTCGCTGCCGGTCCCTCGCGGCTCGGCGACGATCGTGTTCCGCATCGTGACAGCGCCAGCCCCCCCGGTCCTGATGTTGGCGCCGACGACGGTCGTCAACGGGCTCGGGCCGTTGCGGGCGATCGTGACGCCATAGAGCCTCACCGGGTTGAAGACACTCAGTCCACCGGCGTCGTGGAACCCCGGGGTGACGGTCTTGTTCTCGGCGATGGTGCTCAGTTCGATCTGCGTGCTGGCGCCATTTGCGACGATGCCGCCACCACCGGCAGCACTGTCGACCCTGGGGGTCGTTGACGTTGCCTCCGCCGTGTTCCTGGTGAAGGAGCTGTGGTCGATGTTGGTTGCCGTAGCGTCGGTGCGCACAGCCCCGCCGAGTGACTGCGGGCCGCCCGCCGTCGGGCCGGTGTCATTTGATTTCGCCGTGTTGCTGTCGAGGATGCTGTGCTTGATCGTCAAGCTGGCCCCCTCGGCGAAGATCGCGCCGCCTCGACCCTGCGCGGCGTTGTTGTCGTTGAAGTTATTAGACGCTTCGGCACTGTTGCCGCTGATGACGACGTGATCAAGGGTCAGGGCACCGTTGCTTGAAATCGCTCCCCCGGAGGCAAAGGCGGTGGTCGCGAGCGTGTTGACGGTCGTGATCACGTGATTGTCCGTGAGTGCGACGTCGGTCAGGGTCAGGTTCCCCTGGTCATTGAAGATCGCTCCGCCTTTCTGGTCGGCTACATCGACGGCACCCAGGCGGCCGCGCGTAAACGCGAGATCGAAGATCTTGGAGATACCTGCGTTGTTCAGGTAGAGGATCTGGGTGGCGTTCTGGCCGTCCAGTGCGAGCTCGCCGACTCCCGGTCCCTGGATATCGACGTCGCTTTCGAGCAAGAGGAAGCTGCCGAGGTCGATCTCCTGCTGCCCCGCGGGCGCAAACAGGGACGGGAGGAAATCGATGTCGTCGTGCCCCGCGGCGCCTGTGGCGCAGCCGGTTGTCGCGGTTCCATTGGCGACGATCAGCGCCTCGCGCAGGGAGCATGGTGCGGACCCGTTGTTCTCGTCGGTCAGCGTGGTGACCGTGATGAGGTTCGCGCTGGCGGCGGCGGGCACCAACGCCAAGGTCATCCCGATGACGGTAAGCAGTCCGAACAGCTTCTTCACAGCATCCTCCCATCCGCAGCTTGCAAAACCCCGAGGCGGCGCCGACCCTACTAAACATGGGGCGGTCACGCACGCTGGCAGGAGCGCTGCGCTAAGAATTGGCGGGTGAGCGCAGCAGAGCACCCCGTCGGCCTCTCGGCGAAGGAGGCGAAGAAGCGGCTGCGCCAGCTGGGGCCGCCGCCGGAGCGCTCGAGCCGCTCTCGGGCCAGCATCATCGCCGGCAACGTCTTCACCCTGTTCAACGCGATCATCGGGGTCTTCTTCGTCCTGATCCTGTCGCTGGGGCTGTTCGCCGACGCGCTCTTTGGCCTTGTCGCGATCCTGAACAGCTACATCGGTATCCGCCAGGAGCTGAAGGCGAAGGAGATCCTCGACCACCTGGCGCTTGCCGTCGCGCCGAAGGCGCAGGTGATTCGCGACGGTGAGGTCGAGGAGCTGCGCGCCGAGGAGGTCGTCCCAGGCGACCTGGTCCGGGTCGAGCCCGGCGACGCGCTGGTCGCCGACGGCGAGCTGATCGACTCGCGCGCGCTGACCCTGGACGAGTCGGCGCTCACGGG
Source organism: uncultured Solirubrobacterales bacterium (assembly GCA_963770155.1). Lineage (GTDB taxonomy): Bacteria > Actinomycetota > Thermoleophilia > Solirubrobacterales > 70-9 > CAVYOE01. The sequence continues at coordinate 1,196,407 of CAVYOE010000001.1, forward strand.
AGAGCCAGACGGCATTCGCAAGCGCCCCGGCGACCGGGCCTTCTCGGGGTCGTTCGCGATTGCCGGCTCCGGCTACTACGAGGTCGATGCGGTGCGCGAGGACAGCTACGCCGAGCGGATCGCCGGCGAGGCACGCGCCTTCCGCCATCCCCCCTCCCCCCTGCAGGAGGAGGTGAACGAGATCATCAAGGCGACCACCTGGCTGATGGTCCCGCTCGCGGCGGCGCTGGTCACGGCCCTGCTGGCGCGAACCGAGCCGGTCCGGGAGGCAGCACAAACGGCGACCGCCGGCCTGATCACCCTGATCCCCGAGGGCCTGGTCCTGCTGATGAGCGTCACCCTGGCGGTTGCCGCGGTGCGGCTGGCCCGCGCCAACACACTCGTGCAGCAGATCAGCGCCACCGAGTCACTGGCCGCGGTCGACACGATCTGCGTCGACAAGACCGGGACCCTGACCAGCGGCGAGCTCGAGCTGGTCGCGGTCGACCCAGCAACCGCCGACCCGTCCGAAGCGCACCGCGCCCTGGCCCGGTTCGCGGCCTCCTCCGGCGAGCGCAACCGAACGCTCCAGGTAATTGCAGAGAACCACCCGGGCCGCGCCGAGCAGGCGGTGAGCGAGGTGCCCTTCTCGAGCGAGTGGAAGTGGAGCGGCCTCACCCTGAACGGAGCCGGGCCGGGTGGCGAGAGCTATGTGCTCGGCGCCCCCGACGTGCTCACCGCGGCCGGTGCCCTGGAGCTGCCACCGCATCTGCAGCAGAACCTCGCCGCGCACACCGCCGCGGGCCGGCGGGTGGTCGCCTTCGGCCGCGCCGCCGGGCCGCTACCGGCCGACCCAGCTCAGCAGCCGCCGCCGAAGCTGGCGCCGCTCGCCCTTGTAGTTCTCGAGGAGACCCTGCGTCCCGACGCGGCCGAGACGATCGCGTTCATGCGAGAGCAGCAGATGGACCTGAAGCTGATCTCCGGGGACGCCCGCTCGACCGTAACCGCGGTGGCCCAGGCTGTTGGAGTGCCGCCAGACGCCGGCGTGATCGAGGGCGACCAGCTGCCGGCGACCGAGCGCGAGCTGGCGGCCGCGGCCGAGCAGAACACGATCTTCTGCCGGATCCGACCGGAGCAGAAGAAGGCACTGGTCGGAGCGCTCTCCGACAGCGGGCACCACACGGCGATGATCGGGGACGGCGTCAACGACGTCCCGGCTCTGAAGCGGGCCAGGCTCGCGGTCGCGATGGGCTCGGGCTCGCAGATCACCAAGGGGATCGCGGACATCGTCCTGCTCAAGGACGAGTTCTCGCGCCTGCCGCGCGCGGTGGCCGAGGGGCGACGGATCGCGCGCAACATCCACCGCCTCGGCCGCCTCTATCTGACCAAGACCGTCTACGCCGCGGCGCTGATCGCCACGGTCGGGATCGCCGGCTGGGCCTTCCCTTTCCTCCCCCGGCACCTGACGATCGCCGCCTTCCTCACGATCGGGATCCCCTCGTTCGTGCTTGCGCTCGCCCCCAGCGACGGCCCTCTATATAGAGGGAGGCTCCTGCGTGCACTCGCAGCCTTCGCCGTGCCTGCGGGGCTGGCGATCGCGGGCGGCTCGCTCGCCTCCTTCTTTCTGGTCGACACCGTCTTCGGGGGCTCGCTCGAGGAGGGGCGTACCGCGGCGACCACCACCCTGGTCATCCTCGGGCTCTGCTTCATTCTCTTGCTGGAGAGGGGCCCCGGGCGCGAGCACATCGCGATCCAGAGCTACATGCTGGCGCTGGTTGCTGCGCTCGGAGCGCTGTACGCCCTGGCGCTCGCGGTCGAGCCGTTGCGCGACTTCTTCGAGTTGACCCCGCTGGGCGGCGGACAGCTTTTCCTGGCGATGCTCTCGGCGGCGGCCGGCCTGGTCCTGGCGAGCGCCGTCTGGCGGCTGCCCGCGGTCGAACGGCTCGAAGAAGAGCGTGAGCCAAGGGTGTCGCGTCGGCGGCGACGGCAGCCCGCATGACCGCGGTAATCCTCGACATCGACGGCACCCTGGTCGACACCAACTACCACCATGCGCTGGCCTGGTCCCGTGCCTTCCGCGCGCACGACGTGACCGTCCCGGTGTGGCGGATTCACCGCGCGATCGGGATGGGCGGCGACAAGCTGGTCGCGGCGCTCGCCGGCGACGAGGTCGAGGAGCAGAAGGGCGACGCGATCCGCGACGCAGAGGCCCCCCTCTATAAGGAGATGATCGACGAGGTGGTCGCCTTCGAGGACGCCCGCCGGCTGCTCGAGGTCCTGAGCGAGCGGGAGACCGAGGTCGTGCTCGCCTCCTCGGCCAAGGAAGACGAGGTCGACCACTACCTCGACCTGCTCGACGCGCGGGAGCTGGTCAAGGCCTGGACGACCTCCGCGGATGTCGAGGAGACAAAGCCCGAGCCCGACCTGGTGGCCGCCGCGCTCGAAAAGGCTGAGGAAGACGAGGCGGTGATGGTGGGCGACTCGATCTGGGACTGTGAAGCGGCGAAGCGAGCCGGGATCCCGACGATCGCGGTACTCACCGGCGGCTACGCGCGGGCCGAACTCGAGGCGGCCGGTGCAGCGCAGATTGTCGAGACGATCACCGAACTGGTCGACAATCCCGACATGCTCGACAACGTCTCCTCCCCCACATGAGCGACGGGGCGTCCGAGCGGCGCCGGACCAAGATCATCGCCACGGTCGGCCCGGCCAGCCGCGAGCCCGAGGTGCTCGACGAGCTGCTCGAGGCCGGGGTCGACGTGTTCCGCCTCAACTTCTCCCACGGCACCCGCGAGGACCACGCCGAGAACGTGACCCGCATCCGCGCCGCCTCCGAGCGCGCCGGGCGCGAGGTCGGGATCCTCGGCGACCTGCCAGGGCCGAAGCTCCGGCTCGGCGACCTCGAGGGGGACGTGGCCGTGCTCCACTCCGGCGGCAGCGTCCTCCTGGCCGCCGGTGCTGCGGGCGAGGTCGGCAATGCCGAGCGGCTCCCGGTGCAGTGGGCAGGCCTCGCCTCGGCCGTGAAGGCGGGTGACCCGGTCTTCCTCGCCGACGGACGGGTGCGGCTCAGCGTCACCGGGGTCAGCGACGGCGAGGTCACCTGCGAGGTCGAGGCCGGGGGCGCGGTCAGCTCACATCAGGGAGTGAACCTCCCCGGGGCCGACGAAGAGCTTCCTGATGCGGGCAAGCACGACGAGGAGTGGGTCGAATTCGCCTGCCAGCAGGGGATCGACATGCTCGCCGTCTCCTTCGTTCGCCGCCCCGCCGACCTCGAGCCAATCCAGCAGATGCTCGAGCGGCACGGCGCCCGCGACGTGCCGCTGATCGCCAAGATCGAAAAGCCGCAGGCAGCCGAGCGCGCCCCCGAGATCATCGAGGCGGCCGGCGGCGGGATCATGGTCGCCCGAGGCGACCTCGGGGTGGAGCTGCCTCTGTCGGAGGTTCCGGGGACCCAGAAGCGGCTGATCCGGCTCGCGGGGCGCGCCTCGAAGCCCGTGATCACCGCGACCCAGATGCTGGCGACGATGGTCCGTGCCAACCGACCGACCCGCGCCGAGGTCAGCGACGTCGCCAACGCGATCTACGACGGCACCGACGCCGTGATGCTCTCCGAGGAGACCGCGGTCGGAGCACACCCGGCCGAGGCGGTCCGGGTGATGGACAAGATCGCCCGCCGCGCCGAGCAGGATCTCCCCTATGGAGAGTGGGTGTTCAGCCGCGTTGAAACGCGTGGAGACGATGTTGCGGAAGTAGTGGCCCAGGTCGCGGTTGCCGCCACCTACCGGCTCGACCTCGCCGCGATCGTCGTCCCGACCACTTCCGGGAGGACCGCCCGGCTGGTCTCTGCCTTCCGCCCACGAGAGCCGGTGCTCGCCGTCTCCTCCAGCCTCTCGACCGTGCGGCGGATGAACCTGCTGTTCGGGGTCATCGCCGCCCCGGCGGAACCCTGGGACAGTCTGCGCAAGCTGCTTGACGAGTGCGCCAACCTGGCCAAGCAGGCAGGAGTCGCCAAGTCAGGCGATCAGATCGCGATCACCGCCGGCCTCCCCTCGCAGGAGATCGGCACCAACCTGTTCGAGGTGCACCGGGTCCCGTAGGGCCTAGGAGTTTTCTTCCAATGGCGGTCGCTCCGCCCGCGGGTCGCGGTCGGGGAGGACGAACTGGGTCACGATCAGGTTGGCGACCGGCTTCTCTTCCCCGTCGTCGTGCCGGGAGATCCGCGCCTCGATCACGACGGTGCTGCGGCCGACGTGGAGCGGCCGTGCCTCACAGATCAGCTCATCGCCGAGTCGGCCGGCGGCGAACACGTTCAGCTTCAGCTCGATCGTGGTGAAGTCGTGGTTCGGCGGCAGGTTGCGGAAGGTGGCCCACGCCGCGACCGAATCGCCGAGGGCGGTCCAAACGCCCCCATGAACGAAGCCTCCAGGATGCAGGTGCCGGCGGTCGACCACCATCCGCCCGGTCGCAGCCTCGTCGGTGACCTCAACCGGCTCGATCGCCATGTCGCCGGGGAAGGTGTCCGGCAGCCACTGCGCGATCGACTCGGCGGTGATCTCGGGGTTGCCGCCCACTAGAGCTGCTCGACGGCCATGATCAACGCCTCGGAGAAGGTCGGGTAGGGCTGGATCGTGTCGCGCATCACCCCCAGCGGCAGCTCGGCCTTGATCGCCAGCGTCGCCTGGCCGATCCACTCGCCCGACTCCGGGCCAACTGCGCAGGCTCCGGTCAGCTTCTCGCCGTCGGAGATCAGGGTGAGGAAGCCGGGCAGCTCGTCACCATCGCGCGCGACCTCGCCTTCGCGCGCATAGGTCGAACTGCGCGGTACCTCGGCGAGCTTCACCGTCGCCGTGCTCTTTCCCTCGCTCGCCCCGACGGATGCCACCTGGGGATCGGTAAACGTGACCCGTGGCACCGCGCGGTAATCGGCTTTTGCTTCGCGGCCGAGAATGTCCGCTGCAGCGATCCTGCCCTGGTATTTGCCGACGTGGGTGAACTTCGGCAGCGTGGTCACGTCCCCGACCGCCCAGATGCCGTCGGCGGCCCGCAGGCGTTCGTCGACCTCGATCCCGTCGTCGCCGGGCTCGATCCCGAGGCTGTCGAGGCCAAGATCGTCGACGTTCGGCTTGCGGCCCGTGGCCACCAGCAGGGCATCGCCCTCGAGGTTGTCCGCGTTGTCGAAGAGAAGCTTGAACCGGTCACCGTGGCGCTCGGCGCCGCTGACCGTGGATCCGAGTCTGAGCTCGATCCCCTCGGACTCGAATGCTTCGGCGACCGCGGCACCGGCTTCGGCCGATTCGCGCGGCAGCAGCTGGTCGTCACCCTCGGCGAGCGCAACTGAAACTCCGCAGCGAGCGAACCCCTGCGCGAGCTCGGCGCCGACAGGCCCGCCACCGAGGACAAGCAACCGCTCCGGCAGGTCGGTCACCTCGGTCGCCTCGCGGTTAGTCCATAGGCCCTCGATCTCATGCAGACCCTCGATCGGCGGGATCGCAGGGGCCGACCCGGTGGCGATCACGATCCGCTCGGCGTCATGGGCTTCGCCATCGACTTCGACCTTGCCGGGACCCGCAAGCTTCCCGTGCCCGCGCAGCAGCTCGATGCCCTCCTCCTCGAGCCACTCGAGATGGCTGGTGTCGTCGCGGTTCGAAGCGGCGACATCACGCCAGCGAAGCGCTTCTTCCACATCGAGATCCCCGCTCACCGCCTGCGCGGCCCCGGGGGCATGCCGGACCTCGTTCAGGACCTCGCCGGAGCGAAGAAACGCCTTCGACGGCATGCAGGCCCAGAACGAGCACTCGCCGGCGACCAGACGGCTCTCGACGATCGCGACCTTCAACCCGCCGTCGGAGAGCTTGCCGGCGCAGACCTCTCCCGCCGGCCCGGCGCCGATCACGATTGCGTCGAAGCTGCTCACTCCGAGCCACGGCCGGGCAGCCCATAATCGCCAAAGGGCTCGTCCCGCTCCTGGACGGCCTGCTTGAAGCCCTTCTCCGCCATCCGCTGCTGGAAGGCGAAGCCCTCCTCGGTATGGCGCGCGATCCCGTCGAAGAAGACCCCGAGCGCCTGGGTCGAGGCAAGCCCCTGCGACCAGAGCGCCTGGTTCAGGGCGAGCTTGTGCATGACCAGCTGGTTGATCGGGACGTTGGCGATCCGCTCGAGCAGCGACTCGAATCGCCCGTCGAGCTCGTCGGCCGGAGCGGCCTCGGCGGCGAGCCCCCATTCGGCCGCGGTGGTGCCGTCGATCGAGTCGCCGGTGAGCAGAAGCCGTTTGGCCCGCGTGAGCCCGATCTTGAACGCCCACAGCATCGAGGTCGGTACGCCCCAGACCCGCGCGGGCGGATAGCCGATCTTGGCTTTGTCCTCGGCCACCATCAGGTCCGAGCAGAGCGCCATGTCGGTGCCACCGGCTACGCAGTAGCCGTGCACCTTGCACACCGTCGGCTTCTCCGAGTGGAACAGGCTCATGAACCCGCGCAGGTTGCGACTCATCATCTGGTAGTCGACGACCGGGTCCCAGGTGCCCTCGGGATCGTGATTCTTTGCCTGGACCATCAGGTCGAGCGGCGAGCCCTCGGGCGCATCGGTGTCGCCGATCCCCTCCATGTTGTGCTCGCCGGACGCGACCAGGTCGTACCCGCCGCAGAAGCCCGAGCCGTTGCCGGCGAGGGCGATCACGTGGACGGCAGGATCGAGGTTGGCCCGCTCGACACAGGCGGCGAGCTCCCGCGGCATCTCCAGCGTGATCCCGTTGCCGCGCTCGGGGCGGTTCAGGGTGATCCGGGCGATCCGCCCGTCCACCTCGTAGGTCAGCGTCTGGAGCTCGTCCACGAAAACGGAATTCAATCAGCGATCAGTTTCGCGGCGGTCTCGAGTCCTTAGACGCGAAGATGCCCAGCGAGGACGACGATGGCGAAGAAGAACGAAACCACGATTGAGGCCGCCGGCCACGAGGTGCGCCTCTCCAACCCCGACAAGGTCTTCTTCCCGAAGGCCGGCTACACCAAGCTCGACCTGGTCAACTACTACCTAGCCGTCGCCGACGGCGCCGTCCTCCACCACTACGAGCGGCCGGGGACGATGAAGCGCTTCGTCAACGGCGCCGCCGAGGAACCGTTCTTCCAGAAGCGGGTACCGAAGGGGGCGCCCGAGTGGCTGCAGACCGCGACCTTCAAGTTCCCCAGCGGACGAACCGCGACCGAGCTGGTGATCAACGACGCGGCCCACCTGGTCTGGGCAGTCAACCTCGGCGTGATCGATCTCAACCCGCACCCGGTGCGCCGCTCGAACCTCGACTGCCCCGACGAGCTCCGGGTCGATCTCGACCCGACCCCGGGGGTTCGCTGGAACACGGTCCGCAAGGTCGCGCTCTGCGTGAAGGAGGTGCTCTCCGACCACGGGCTCCAGGGCTATCCGAAGACCTCCGGCTCGAGGGGCATCCACGTCAACGTCCGGATCGAGCCGCACTGGGACTACACCGAGGTGCGCCGGGCCGCCCTGGCGCTGGCGCGCGAGGTCGAGCGGCGCGAGCCGAAGCGGGCGACCAGCAGGTGGTGGAAGGAGGAGCGGCACGGCGTCTTCGTCGACTACAACCAGAATGCGCGCGACCGCACCGTCGCCTCCGCCTACTCGGTCCGCCCCACCCCCGACGCGCGGGTCTCCACCCCGCTCGACTGGAGCGAGGTGCCCGACGTCGACCCTGCTGAGTTCACCCTGAAGACGGTCCCCGATCGGTTCGCGAAAGGAGATCCGTCCGCTGAGATCGACGAGGACCCCGGGTCGCTGGAGGAGCTACTCGAACTCGCAGCCCGCGACGAGGCCGAGGGCCTCGGGGACGCTCCCTGGCCTCCCCACTTCCGCAAGCAGAAGGGCGAGCCGAAGCGGGTTCAGCCGAGCAAGGCGAAGAAGGGTTAGGGGGCGACGGATGCCGGTCACTTGAGCTGATCGAAGCGGCATTCCTTCGGGTCTTTGTCCTCTCGCCAGCGGAGGATCTTGGAGCCGTGGCGGATGCGTCCGTCGCTGACGTGGTCGAAGTTGATCTCAACCACCAGCTCCGGGCGCAGGCTGCGCCACTCGAGATCGCGATCGGTGTCCCAGCGGCTCGGATCGGCTGAGCCGCGCTCTCCGGTCTCATACGGCTCCAGGGTCTTGACCAGCTCGCGCTTTTCCTTTGCCTTCAAACCTGAGGTGTGCCCGACTGGCCGCAGGGTCTTGCCCTCGTAGAGGCCGAGGATCAGCGAGCCCACCGTCCCCTCCTCCTTTCCCGGACGCCAGCCCATGACGACGCAATCGAGTGTTCGCAGTCGCTTCACTTTGATCATTCCCCGGCGCTTGCCCGGCTCGTAGATCGCGCCGAGCTCCTTCGCGATCACACCCTCCCCGGAGGCCAGCCACTTCTCCGCCCCCCGGGCCGTCTTCGCCATCGGAGTCACCTCGACCGAGGAGCGACCCAGCTTCAACTTCTCGAGCTGCGAACGCCGCTCGCTGAACGGCTCCGCCAGAAGCTTCTCCCCGTCCAGCGCAAGCAGGTCGAAGGCGCGGAAGCGCGCCGGGATCTCCTTGGCAAGCAGCTTCACCCGCGACTCGGCCGGGTGGAGGCGCATCTGCAGCGAGTTGAACTGCTCGGCGCCGTCCTCGCCGAGGATCACCAGCTCACCGTCGAGCACCATGCGCCCCTTGGGAAAGCGCAGCTCGGGGAAGTAACGCAGGAGTGGCTTGCCCGTTCGCGACTGGAGGAAGACCTCGTCTCCATCGATGAACGCGATCGCACGAAAGCCGTCGTACTTCGGCTCGTAGACCCACCCCGGCCCCCCGGGCAGGCCTGCGCCGGGCTTGGCGGACTTCGCCAGCTGCGGCTTCAGCGGGGGTTTGAGGGGAAGTGCCATCTGCTGTTGAGACCGGGGCGGGCCCGCGATCTCATCGCCGAACTCTAGGATCGGATCGATGTCGGGTACTGCCTCGTCCCCCGAGAGCTGTGACGTCGTGGTGATCGGCGGCGGCATCGTGGGCCTGGCTGTGGCCCGGGAGCTGCTGGCCCGCCGGCCGGGGAACGAGGTCTGTGTTCTCGAGGGGGCGGACCGGATCGCGACCGGCCAGACCGGCCAGACCAGCGGCGTCGTCCACGCCGGCATCTATTACCGGCCGGGGTCGCTGAAGGCGGAGCTCTGCGCGCGCGGCGCGGCCGAGCTCTACGTCTACTGCGACGGGCGCGGGATCGAGGCGCGCCGCAGCGGCAAGCTGATCGTCGCCACCGCCGAGCGGGAGCTGCCTGCGCTGGACGAGCTCGAGCGGCGGGGGCGGGAGAACGGCGTGCCTGGGCTGCGCCGGCTCGGGGCGGCGGATATCGCTCAGATCGAGCCGCACGCTCGCGGGGTGGCGGCGCTCCACTCTCCCGCCACCGGGGTGGTGGACTTCGCCGCGGTCGCCGCGGCCTTCGCCGAGGACGTCCGAGAGGGCGGCGGGGCCGTCGCCACCGGCTGCCCGGTTCGCGAGCTCGCTCCCGGCCGCGACCGGGTCGAGGTCGTGCACGAACGCGGCACCACCGCGGCGAGGGTTGCGGTCAACTGCGCCGGATCTGCGGCGGCGCGGATCGCGACCGGCGCCGGCGCCCCTCGCTGGCCCCAGCTCGTCCCAGTCCGCGGCGCCTACCTGCGCCTGAGCCCGGACCGGCGCGAGCTGGTCCGCGCCAACATCTATCCGGTTCCCGATCCGGAGCTGCCCTTCCTCGGCGCCCACCTCACCCGGACGATCGACGACCAGGTCCTGCTCGGTCCCACCGCGCTCTTGATCGGCGGCTTTGCCTCGCCGGCGACCTGGCGGCTCGCGGCGCGCCAGTGGCGGACCGGGATGCGCGAGCTGCTCCACGCGGCCAGCCGCCGCTCCTATGTTCGCGAGGCGGCGCGGCTCGTCCCGGACTTGCGGGCGCGAGACGTGGCGCCGGGCCCGGCCGGCGTCCGCGCTCAGGCAATCGACCGCGACGGCACCTTGATCGACGACTTCGTCCTCCACGAGACCGAGCGTGCCGTCCATCTGCGCAACGCTCCCTCCCCCGCCGCCACCTCGGCGCTGCCGCTGGCCCGGCTGATTGCCGATCGCGTCGATGCCGTCGGAGCAAAGTAGGCTGGAGCCGTGACCGTGGCCAGGCGCGTCGCACTCATCGCTCTCCTCTCGCTGGCGGTGCCCGTCGGCGCCGGCGCCGCGACTTACTCGAGCCCGACCCCGATCAGGATGGACCCCTTCGTCGGGGCGGCGGGGCCGTTGCTGCCCTATCCGTCGACGATCGATGTCAACGGCGAGGCCGGGACCCTGACCTCGGTGCGGGCGATGCTGAGCGGAATCGCTTACAGCGACCTCGACGAGCTAGAGGTCCTGCTGACCGGCCCGAGCGGCGCTCGGGCGCTGCTGGTCAACGACGTCTGCAACGGCACCGATACGACCGGTGCGCCCGTGACCTTCGCGCTCGATGACACCGCCGCGCCGCTGCCGGCGGCCGCGCCCTGCCCGAGCGGCACCTTCAGGCCGACAGACATCAGCGGAAGCACCGCCTTTCTGGCACCGGCACCCGCGGGCCCGCACCCCACAGCGCTGGCGGGCTTCAACGGCACGACGCCGAACGGCCTCTGGCAGCTCTACGTGGGTGACGACGCCGTCGGTGGCGGCGGAGCGATCAACGGCGGCTGGAGCCTCGAGCTGACCACGACCGGCGCCCCGCCGACGGGCCAACGCACCGCCGCACTCAAGAAGTGCAAAAAGAAGAAGTCGAAAGCGAAGCGCAAGAAGTGCCGGAAGCGCGCGTTGAAGCTGCCGGTCTGATTTCGATCGACGGGCGCTGAAGCTCCACTAGGCTGGCGGTGATGGAGACCGCCACCTTCGAGGACAAGAAGCCGGCAGCCGAGGCCGTCTCCTCGTTCGCCAAGTCGCTGTTCCTCGGCGAGATCCACGAGGAACTGGTCTTCCCGTTTCCCCGGCCCGATCCCAAGGAGCAGGAGCAGATCCGGGGACTGATCTCCTCGCTGCGCGAATACTGCGACGAGAACTACGACCCGCGCGCGGTCGAGGAACAGCGCTGGGTCGGCGACGAGACGATCGCCGCCCTCGGCGAGATCGGCATTCTCGGGCTCTACGTCGACCGCAAGTACGGCGGCCAGGGCCTCTCCCAGACGGGCTACTCGCGCGTGTTCGAGGCGATCGGCCAGATCGACGCGACCCTGGCGATCGTCCTGGGCGTCCACCAGTCGATCGGGTTCAAGGGGATTCACATGTTCGGGTCCGACGAGCAGAAGGAGCGCTTCCTGCCTGACCTGGCATCGGGCCGCAAGCTGGCCGGGTTCGCACTGACCGAGCCAAACGCCGGCTCCGACGCCTACAACATCGAATCGCGCGCTGTTCAGCAAACCGACGGCTCATGGGTCCTGAACGGGGAAAAGCGCTACATCGGCAACGGCTCGAAGGGCTCGGTCTTCACGGCCTTCGCGAGGGCCGAGGTCGGCGGCAAGGACCGCCACATCGCGCTCATCCTGGAGAAGGGCATGGAGGGGTTCGAGGTCGGCGAGCGCTACGACACCATGGGGCTGCGCGGCAACGACCTCCGCCACCTCTACTTCCGCGACGTACGGGTGCCGCCGGAGAACGTGCTCGGCGAGCCTGGCGAGGGATTCAGGGTCGCAATGCAGATCCTCAACAACGGGCGGATCGGTCTCGGGACCGGTTCGGTGGGCGGCGCCAAGAAGCTGCTCGACCTGACGATCGAGCACGTTTCCGAGCGCAAGCAGTTCGGCCGCTCCCTGGCCGAGTTCGAGCTCGTCCAGGACAAGGTCGGCTGGCTCGTCTCCTACCTCTTCGGGCTCGAGTCGATGTGTTACCTCACCTGCGGGCTGGCGGATTCAGGGGTCTCCGACTATTCCCTGGAATCGGCGATCTGCAAGGTCTCCGGGACCGAGTTCCTCTGGTACGCGGTCAACCGCTCGCTGCAACTTGCCGGCGGCTCGGGATACATGCGCGACCAGCCTTACGAGAAGGCCCTGCGGGACACCCGCATCTATCCGATCTTCGAGGGCGCGAATGACGTCATGCGCGCCTTCATCGCGCTCACCGGGCTGAAGCCGCTCGGCGAGAAGCTCTCCGAGCTCGGGGACATCGGCCTCGACGACCCGATCGGCTCAATCGGGGTCCTGCTCGACTACGCGACCGAGCGGGTCCAGCGCGAGGTCCGGCCCGACAAGATCACCCGTGCCCACGACGAGCTCACCGACCAGGCCGCGGCGATCTCGGACCAGGTGAAGCAGCTTCGCCACGTCTCCGAGAAGCTGCTCCGCGAGCACAAGAAGGGGATCATCGAGGCGCAGTTCCAGCAGAAGCGGCTTGCCGACAACATCGCCGACATCTACGCCCAGATCGCGCTGCTCTCAAGGGTCGGGCACATCTTCGACGAGCAGGGAATCGAGGCCTCGGGCCAAGAGCGGTTCATCGCCGACACCTTCTGCCACCGCGCCGCCGACCGGGTCAGAGGCCGCTTCGACCAGATCGAGTCGAATGACGACGACCGGGTCAAGGGGATCGCGAAGCTCGCCTACAAGCGCGGCTCCTACGGCTACGCCCTGTTCGAGGACTAGGGCGCCAGGATCTCGCTCAGGAGCTTCTCCTGCAGCGGCTGCGCCGGTGACGGCTTCACGGGGCGCACGGGCGCGATCTTTCCGACCGGCCTGCCGCCGCCCCTGCCGCCACTGTTGGAGGTGCCGGTAGCGCCCGCGCTGCCGGTGGAACCGCGGTCCGGCTTGACTTTTGCCTGGCCGGGCGGGGTACCGCCGTGCCCGATTGCCTGGCCCTGGGGGTCAGCCGGGTTGTTCTGATGGCCGGGCGGGTTGTCCTTCTTGCCGTTGTTGCGCTTCTTCTTCGCCTTGTTCTTCTTCGACTTGCCCTTGGCCTTGCCGGGCGCGCCGGCAGGCTTGCCGGGACCCGTGCCAGAGGGAACGGCCGGGACGCTGGTCGAGTCATCCTCGTCCTGATTCGGCAGGGTCACGCCGACCGAGTCGAGGGCGTCATTGACCGGCCCCGGGAGCTTGACCCCCGCGATTGCGAGGCCCGTCATCGAGACGACGAGCAAACCGGCCGCGATCGCAATCCGAGCCGGAAGGGCGAAGCGGCTCCGGCGTGGAGCGGGCGACGGCCTCATGCCTACCGGCGTCGCGGCTGCCGGAGGCGGCGCGGCAACCCGCGCGGTCTGGGCCAGGCGCGAAATCAGCTCCTGCTCGATCCTGGGATCGGGCCGGACAGGCACGGCCGTGCGCACGGCGGCGAAGAAGGTGTCGACTTCCCTGCTCATCTCTTGATCGAAAGCGCCGTTCTCGCTCATAGGGTTACGCCCCCCTGCTTGCTGCGGCGGAGTTGCCTGCGCACGGCGGCGAGACCGCGACGCTGTAGCGCCTTGATCGCCCCTTCGCGCTTGCCGAGCGAGGTTGCACACTCGGCCACCGTGAGATCGCCGAGGATGCGCAGCAGCAGCACGGCGCGCTGGTCAGGCGAGAGCTGTTCGAGCACGCGGTGGACCTCCTCCGCGCCGATCTGGGCCATTGCCGTCTCGGCGGCATCGGGCACGGTTTCGATCTCAGCCTCCGGCACCTCTGCCACCGGATCGACCGGGCGTCGTGCCGAATGACGGCGGGAGTCGATCAGGCGGTGGTGCGCGATCGTGAACATCCAGGCGCGAAATCCGCGCTCGTCGCCGTCGAAGCGGTGGATGTCCCGGGACATCTGCAGGAACGTCTCGCTCAGCGTGTCCTCGGGCTCGGGCGCGCGGTTCGCACGCAAATATCCGAGCACCAACGGGGCCGAGCGGTGGTAGAGCTCCGCCCAGGCCGACTCACGCCCCTCCCTTGCCCCCGCGAGCAGATCGCTGAACGGCTCGTTCCCCATGTCGGACGGGACGTTACCCGTAACCCATGTCAGGGCAGCGGCGCTTAGCCATTTGAACGTAGAAAGCCTGGGAGGGAAAAAGGACATCGACGGGGCCCCGACGGGGCCCCGTCGCCGTTCTCGGGCCCGGATCGCGAGCCCGGACCGCCCCGGCGGCCTAGATGGCCGGCAGCATTCCCGCCCGCCGGTAGGCGAGCCTCGCCAGCGCAGCAGCGACCAGGCCGGAGAGGCCGGCCATCAGCAGCGCCGCCCTCGGGTCGGTCGCCTCAGAGAGCCAGCCCGCCAGCGGCGCCCCGATCGGGGTGGAGCCCAGGAACACCACCGAGTAGAGGGCCATCACCCGGCCGCGCATGGAGGGCTCCGAGGCCAGCTGCAAGGCCGAGTTGATGCTTGCGGCGAGAATGACCGCGGCGGCCCCGAGCGGGATCAGCGCCAGCACCTCGAGCGCGAGGCCGGGGGCGCCGGCCGCGAGCAGCGACAGGACTCCGAACCCGGTGGCGGCTCCGGCGAGCAGCGCCGGACTCACCCGTCCGCGCGATCCGTTGACGAGGGCACCGATCACTGCGCCGGCGCCCATGGCACTGACGAGGACCGCATAGGTGCCGGCCCCGCCGTCGAAACTGATCCGGGCAAGCAGCGGCAGCACGCTCTGGAAGTTGAAGCCGAGCGTCCCGACCAGCCCCATCAGCGCCAGCGGAATCCACAGCGATGGCATTGAGCGGACATACCGCAGGCCCGCGCGGACCGCGCCCGGCGCACGCGGGACCGGTGTGGCAGGCCGCAGCGCCGCCGTGTCCATGGCCATCAGGGCCGCGACCATGACCGCGAAGGTGAGCGCGTTCAGGGCAAAGCACCACTGGATGCCGACGGTTGCGATCAGGATGCCGGCGAGGGCCGGGCCGATGATGCGCGAGCTGTGGACGAGGACGCTGTTGAGACTGACCGCGTTCACGACCTGGTCGCGCCCCACCATCTCGCTCACGAATGCCTGCCGGGTCGGATAGTCGATCGCGTTCACCGTGCCGCGGGCGAAGACCAGCGCGTAGACCATCCACGGCTCGATCGCGCCGGCCAGAGCCAGTCCGAACATCGTCAGCGGGACCGTCGCGTGAAGTGTCTGGGTGACCATCAGCAACCGACGCTTCTCGACCCGGTCGGCAACGAGCCCGCCCCAGGCACCGAGGAGCAGCATCGGCACGAACTGCAGCGCGCTCGTGACACCGACCGCCACGCCGCTGCCGGTCAGGGTCAGTACCAGCCACATCTCGGCGACCGTCTGCATCCAGTTGCCGGAGATCGAGACCAGCTGGCCGGTGAAGAAGCGGCGGTAGTTGGGGACGCGGAGCGACTCGAACGAGCGGCTGAGCGCCGCGGTCATTGCTCCTCACCGTCCTCGGCCAGCATCCGCTCGAGCACACCGGCGGCGGCCTCCAGCGTTCTCACATCCTCCGGGTCGAGCTCGGCTAGCCGCTTCGCCAGATAGGCGGTCTTGCGGTTGCGCAGCCGCCGTAAGAGTGAGCGTCCCTCAGGGGTGATGCTGACCAGCGCACAGCGGCCGTCCTCGGGGTCGGGGGTCCGTTCGACCAGGCCGAGCTCTGTCAGCCGCGCCACGATCCGGGTCGCGGTGGGTCGCTTGATCCGCTCCCGCGAGGCGAGCTCGCTCGGCGCCAGCGGCCCGCCCCGCTCCAGGGTCGCCAGGACGGCCGCCTGGGCAGGACCGAGTTCACTGCCCGCCTCCTGACGGAGGCGGCGTGCCGTCCGCGTCAGCAGCAGGCGCAGCTGCGCGGCAAGCTCCAGATCGACCGAAGATTTGGTTGCCATTGCTAACTACTTTAGCAAGGGCTCATTCTCGGCCCCACAAATGAACGGGCCCGCTCGCGCGGGCCCATTCATTCCTCCCTCGAACTACAGAAGCTTCTCGGCGCGGGCGAGGCTACAGAGTTCCGGGTAGCTGTCAACCCCCGGCGGGCGGCGGCCCACGCCTTCGTTCCCGGCGCCGCTCCAAGGCCAACCTGATCCGCTTGCGCAGCCACAGGACCAGTGCGATCCCGAGACCGAGCAGAACGACAACGATCGCAAGCGCGATCAGCGGCTCCTGCACGGCGAAGGCGACTACCAGCGCAACGAGCCCGTCCTCGGTGAGGCTGACCAGGATGTTCGAGAAGGGCTCGGGCGAAGCATTTATTCCGAGCCGCAGCCCGGCCTTGAGCGCGTGGCTGGTCAAGGCGGTTGCGCCCGAGCCGGTGCCGACCAGGGCCTCCTCCACCCCGCTCACCTGGTCGGTGGCCGCGAACTCGATCCCGAGCGCGCCGCCGATCGCCGGCCGCACGGCGGTGTGGATCAGATCCCAGGTGTTGTCGAGATACGGAACCTTGTCGGTGACGAACTCGATCGCGTACATCACCCCGGCGCCGATCAGGATCGGGTCCTTGGTCAGCTCGTCGGGCACCTCGCCGATACCGGCCCGGCCGAGCAGTCCGAGCATGAGCACGGTGCCGTATGCGTTCAGCCCCGACGCATAGCCGACACTGATCGCTGTCGGGATCAGGTCCATCCGCGCACCATCCGAACCACGAAGATCCTCGCCATCGTTGCCGGAGCCACGCCATAGTGGGTGGCAACCTTGCGAAGTCGGTCGTAATCCTCTGAAGGAAGGCGGGGGCCGACCTGGCGCAAGCCGACTCGGTCCGTTGTCCGGCTCCCGGTCGATCCCAGGGTCTCCAGTGGCAGGTTGTGGTTGAGGCGGGATATCGCCTCAGCGAAGTGGACATAGGCCTCGACCGACGAGAACTCTTCAGCCTCGGGCCAGGGGTCGATTCCTTGCCGGAACGACCGCGCCTTCTCGATCGCCTCGGGAGAGAGCTCGGGCAGAGACGCCTTCACGAGCGCCTCGATATCGGTGGATAACGGTGGATATCGTCGGACACGGGTAGAGCATGTCCCGCAGCCACGCATAAGAAACGTGCGGACTGTGCCTATTCACAGGCCGACGCGTGGCAATTGGTTCCCCGGGCTGGCTGAGAGCGGGCTAGTTGAGCCGCTCGACGATCATCGCCTCGCCCTGGCCGCCGGCGACGCACATCGTCTCGATCCCGACCTGGTGATCGTCGGTCTCCATTACGTTCAGGAGGGTGCCCATGATCCGGGCGCCGGTCATCCCGAACGGATGCCCGAGCGCGATCGCCCCGCCGTGGGTGTTCATCTTCTCCAGCGGGATGCCGCACTCGTCCATGATCGGAATCACCTGGGCGGCGAACGCCTCGTTGAGCTCGACTACGTCGACGTCGTCGATCTTCATCCCGGCGCGGTCGAGCACCTTCTTGATCGCGCCGATCGGGGCAACTCCCATCAGCTCCGGCTCGTTGCCGTGGGTGGCCGCGGTGATGATCTTCGCCCGCGGCTCGAGGCCCAGCTCCTTTGCCTTCTCGTCGCTCATCACCAGCACAGCCGCGGCGCCGTCGTTCAGGGGGCAGGAGTTGCCGGCGGTGACGCCGCCGCCTCCCTCGAACGCCTCGGGCAGCTCGGAGAGCTTCTCGAGCGTCGAGCTCGGACGGGGGCCGTCGTCCTTGGCGACCTCGTCGCCCTCCTGGTCCTTGACGGGAACGATCTCGCGGTCGAAGAAGCCGTCCTCCTGGGACTTGACGGCGAGCTCCTGCGAGCGCTGCGCGTACTTGTCCATGTCGGCGCGGCTCACCTCGTACTTCTTGGCGACATTGACCGCGGTGATCCCCATGTCGATGTAGGCGTTCGGCTGACCGTTCTTGCCCTGGAGCTTCTCGTTCTGGTCGGCCGCGCCGGCGGGCTCGGTGCGCTCGTTGTAGCGGCTCACCCACTCGATACCCGCCGCGATGTAGGTGTCGCCCTGGCCGGCCCGGATTGCATTGGCGGCGTGCCGGATCGAATCGAGGCTCGAGGCGCAATAGCGAGACATGGTCACGCCGTTCACCTCCTTCGGCAGCCTCTCCGAGAGCAGCACCATGATCCGTGCGACGTTGAAGGCCTGCAGGCCCTGGGGCATGCCGCAGCCGCAGAAGAGGTCCTCGATCGAAGCGGGGTCGACCGCCTCGTTTCGCTCGAGCAGCTGGTCGACGACGTGGGCGCCCGTCTCGTCCGGCCGCAGCTGGGCGAGGGAGCCCTTGAAAGCGCGCCCGATCGGGGTACGGACGGTGTCGACGATCACTGCTTCTGGCATCTGGGAGGCCTCCTTGGCGGCGCCGGTGGCAGTCCGGGCGTCGGGGTCGCGGGGGCAGGACGCTAGCATTGCCGCCCCGATGGCGGACGAGAACCCGACCGAGAAGCGCTCACTCAGCGACCGGCTGCGCTCGCTGGCCGGCGGCGGCCGTCCCGAGGTTGGTGAAAGCCCCGAGAGCGGCAAGCCCGGCTCGAAGCCCGACGAGACCGAAACGCGCGAACTCGGCTCCGACAAGGAGAAGACCGCGGAGCAGCCGACCGGTGCCGAGGTCGCCTCCAAGTCGCTGGGCGAGAAGACGCTCGGGCGCCTGACGGGATCCGCGGGCACTGGAAAGCCGCCCGAGCCCGACCTGCCGGCCCGGATCGACGGTCTACGCGGCTGGCTCGACCAGATCGAGCGCCGCCAGCAGCGGATGTCCTACTTTGGCGCCGCGGCGGCCGCGATCGCGCTGGTCGCCTCAGGCGCCGCGCTCTACCTCGGGATCAGCGCCAACCGCGATTCCGCCTCCAAGGACCAGCTGGAGGAAGCCAAGGCGGAGATCACCAAGCTGCGCACAGATCTCGAGGCCCAGCAGGCCTCGAACAAGAAAATCGAGACGCAGGGCCAGCAGCTGACCCAGATCCAGCAGGACATTCAGCAGCTGCGCACCAAGCAGAACCAGCAGGCGACCGACATCGCCGCGCTCGAGAGCCAGCCGGCCGGCGGCGGGGGCGGGGGCGGCCTCGGTGGCGCCGGCGGCGCCGCCACTCCCTAGGCGCGGCCACGCCGGGCGCTAGCCCGTAGGCGCGGAGTCTTTCCCTTCTCCAGGTGGTCGCGGACGGCGAGCTCGGTCTCGAGATCCTCGAGCGCCTTGCGCAGCGCCATCAGCCGGGCCTCGACCTCGACGTCTTCGTCGACCTCCTCCCCGGCCTCCGACGCCTCGCTCCGGGCCTGCTCGATCCGCTCCTCGCGGTCGGCCTCGCGGGCCTCCTCGACCGAGTTGATGATGATTGCGATCACGATGTTGATCACCAGGAAAGAGGCGAGCAGGACGAAGCTGACGAAGAAGATCCATGCCTGCGGCGCAACCTCCTGCGCCTGGTAGAGGACGTCGTTCCACCCCTCGAGCGTGAGGACCGTGAACAGGGTCAACATCGCCTCGCCGATGTTGCCCCAGCGCGAGGGAAGCTCGTCACCGAAGAGGAGCCAGCCCACCATCCCGTAGACATAGATCAGGAGCAGGGCGAGCACGCCCATGCTGGCGATCGGCGGCAGGCTGCGGACCATTCCGCGGACGAGCACGCGCAGGTCGGGCAGCACGCTGACCAGTCGGACCACACGCAGCAGGCGGACCAGGCGGAGCAGGGTCGCGTTCTCGCGCACACCCGGGATGAAGGCGGCCGCGACCGTGCTGAAGTCGAAGACATTCCAGCCGTCGCGGAAGAAATCCTGGGGCTTGGGCGCGTAGGCGGTGATCCGGATCGCCATCTCGAGCACGAAGATTCCGAGGAAAACCTCGTTCAGGAGGTTGAGCGTGGCGCCGGCCTCGCGCTCGATTCCGTCGTAGGTCTGCAGCCCGAGCACCACCGCGTTTGCAACAATCACCACAAAGATTCCTGCCTGGAACGGCTGTGAATCGGCGATTTGGCGGCATCTGGCGGGTAGGCGTGGCTGCATCGGAGGGCCGGGATCCTTTCACGCACGCACAGGCGTCCGAAAGCTGGGTTACCGTGCTTGTGCCCAACCAGGCACGAAAGGAGGCCCTTCGCTATGCCAGAGGGCTACTGCGTCAAGGAGCGCAAGAAGGTGGAGATCAAGGACCCGCAGCAGGTGACCATGAAGAACGGTCGCCCTGCGATCCAGGGCACTTGCCCTGACTGCGGCACGAAGATCTTCAAGATCGGCAAGATGGAGTAAGCCTGCTCCGCCCGCCCTGGCGCACGCTGGGGCGGGCGGGCTCGCTTCACTTCTCAGGCGGGGCCGGGAGCCCAGGCAGGCAGCGGGGACTCAGGGGGAGTCGACGAAGCGGGTGAGCCCGCCGAGCACGCCTACATAGAGGGCCCCGCTCGGGCCGATCGTCACCGGTGCGTAATGGTTGTTAAAGCCAAGCCCCACGCCTGAAAGGCGCCTGAACACGGTGGCGCCGCTGCGGAAGTCGATCGCGGTCAAGTACCAGGCGTCGGCGTTGTCGTCGCGCGCCGGCTTGGTGTAGGCGTAGACGAGGCCGTTGGCGAGCGACAGCTTCGGCACCACCGAGGGGGAGCGCTCCTGGCTCTCCCAGGCGAGCCGGCAGTTGATGGAATCGCGTGCGTTGGTTTCGCGGCCGCTACGTGGCTTCTTGACATGGCCGCGCTTGCCGCGCTTGCCCTTGCGCCGCTTGCGCTTCTTCTTCTTTTTCTTCTTCTTCTTCTTCTTCTTCTTCTTCGCCTTGGTCTGGGCGACCAGCGGTGCGTCGGGCGTGCGCACCACGTTGATCCGGGCGAGGCCGGGCTCGGTCACACCTCCAAGCTGGGTAGCTGCGAGCCCCGAATAGCCGTAGTTATTCTCGACCACGATCGCGTCGTCGGTGGTGATCAGCGAGTTGTCGGTCGAGCCCGCCCCCTGCCTGAAGACCGGAACCGAGCACACCTGGCGCGGGCCCGAGGCTTCGCGCCCGCGGCGATAGACCACCACCTGCATCGGGTCGGCGTTGTCGGTGATCGCGACCAGGTCCGAGCCCATCAGGTCGGGCGTGGTCCCCGAGCCTGCGTCGCTCTGGCCGGGCTTGTGGATCCCCGAGTCGGCGTAGGCCTCGCGCCAGGTCACCTGCGGCGAGCCGTCGGGGGCGGCATCGAAGCGATAGAGCGCCGTGTCCGACACAAGAAATACACCGCCGGTCTCGTCGACCGAAAACGAATTCGAGATCCCCTCCCCCTGCAGCTGAACCGACTTGAGCGCACCGCTGTCGCGATCGAGCGTGCCGACCACGCCGCCGCGGCTGACGAACCAGATCCGGCCGCTCCAGTCGGGCAGGACCGAGACGATCCCCTGCCCGAAAGGCACGATCGAGCTGACGTCGTAGTCGCGGGCGACACGGAAGCTCGGCCCAAGCGGTCCCTCGACCACCTCGACATCGAGGATGTGCCGGGAGCTGGTTGGGACGATCGCGTGGTCGCGATGGTCGAGGTAGAAGTAGCCGCCGCCGGAGAAGTCCTGGAACGGGTTGCCGGTGCTGCCGCTCAGGATCCGCGGCGGCAGCGGCATCGCGGCGAGGACCGCCAGGCTCTCGGCATCCATCAGGGTGAGCACCGGGAAGTCGAGACCGACGCAGACGGAGACGATCCTCCCCTGGCTGTCGAAGGTGACCGAGGCGCACTCGCGGAAGAACAGGGTCGAGGAGGTCGCGGTGCCGCGGCCCAGCGGACCGGGCGCCGAGTTGGTGCCGCTCATGTACGCGTCGTCGTGGATGTTCGAGCGGCCGTTCGGGGCCATGAACGGGTGCCGGGGTACAGGCGTGCGCGGGACCGGGTTCGGAACAGCCTCGGCACCCTCGAAGGACTGCGGTGGCGACAGGCTGGGGCCGAGGATCGGCAGCGGCGGCACCCCGGGGATCTGGGCGCCGGCACCGGCGGGCATCGCGATCGCGGCTGCGATCAACGTCCCCACTGCGATCGAGGTCAGGCGCCTTCGACTCATCTCGCACAAGCAGGGTAGCCTGCCTTCCGTGGACAGCGCGCAGAAGCCCCTCGAGCTGATCCTCGCCCGCAACCTGCTTACGGGCCTCTCAACCCCCGCCTTTCTCGCCGACGAGGACGGCTCGCTTGTCTTCTACAACGAGGCGGCGGGTGCGTTGCTCGGGCTCTCGTTCGAGGAGTCGGGCAAGATGGCTCCCGAACAGTGGAGCGAGATGGTCGGGCCGTTCGACGAGAACGGCATCCCGATCCCGGTAGAGGACCTCCCGGTGACCAAGGCACTGCGCGGCGGCCGTCCCTTCCACGCCCTGCACACGGTGCGCTCCACCGACGGCGCCCAGCACCAGGTCGAGGTGAGCGCGATCCCGATCATGACCGAAGAGGGCCGGCAGGGCGCCATGGTCATTTTCTGGCCGACTGATGGCAAAGTGGACGCGAGTTAGGGAGTAGGCTCGGAGATACGAGGTAGGAGAGAAGAATGTCGATGAAACTCAAAGTCTGGGGTGCACGCGGTTCGGTCCCCGCACCGGGGCCGGAGATGAACCGCTATGGCGGCAACACCTCGTGTGTGCAGCTGACCCTCTCGGACGGCACTGAGCTGATCCTCGACGCGGGCACCGGCATTCGCAGCCTCGGGATCGCGCTCGTGAACCAGTTGCCGAAGGTGAACATCCTCCTCACCCACCTCCACCTCGACCACATCCAGGGGCTGATGTTCTTCCCGCCCTGCTTCCGGCAGGAGTGCGAGATCAACATCTGGGGCCCGGCCTCGCCGGAGGCGAGCCTCGAGGCCCGGATCGCGCGCTACATCTCGGAGCCGCTGTCCCCGGTCGAGGTCCGCGAGCTTCCCTGCGACGTCTCCTTCGTCGATACCCCGGCGAGCCAGTGGGAGATCGGCTCGGCCCAGATCACCGCCGAGGCGGTCACCCATCGCGGGCCGACCCTCGGGTTCCGGATCACCGACGGAGACACGACCCTTGCCTACATCCCCGACCATGAGCCGGCCCTTGGGGCGCCGCTGGAGCAGCTCGAGCCCGAGTGGATCTCCGGCTTCGATCTTGCCTGCAAGTCCGACCTCCTCATTCACGACTGCCAGTACACCGACGAGGAGTACCCCGCCCACGTCGGCTGGGGCCACTCGCGGGTCACCGACACGATCACCTTCGCCCACCGGGTCGAGGCCGAGCGGGTGCTGCTCTTCCATCACGACCCGCTCCACGCCGATGAAGCCCTCGATCAGCTGCACGCCTCGGCCAAGGAGAAATGGGCCGAGCTCGGCGGCCGGCCCGAGCAGGTCGAGATGGCCGCCGAGATGGGGGAGCTCGAGGTCGGCGCGTCGCGCGGCGCCGCGGTTCCGGCCGGCTGAGTTGGGGCACGCGGTGCCGGACGGGGTGCGGCTCAGGGGATGGATCGGGCTCTTCGGCCTGATCACCGTTGCCTGGTTGGCGGCGGCAGCGCCGGCCGGGGCAGTCACTCCCTCGACCCATTTTGTCCCGGTGACCCAGCCCGACGAGCTCGGGGCACCGGTGCGGCTCGATACCGACGTCTATCTGCCGGAGGGCGAGGCGCCGGCCTCGGGATGGCCGCTTCTCGTCTTCTCCCACGGCGGGGGCAACCAGAAGCGCGAGCACTTCGTCGTCTACCACGCGGAGGAGTTCGTCCGCAACGGCTATGCCGTGATCGCGTACTCGCAGCGGGGCCACGGCAACTCCGACGGCCAGGCCTCGGTCGCCGGCCCGAAGGAGGTCCGCGACATGTTCGACGTGCTCGCCTGGGCGCTCGGCCTTGGCGGGCGGGACTCCCCTCCCCACTCCGACTTTCGGATCGATGCCTCCCGGATCGCGGCCGGCGGCGAGTCCCAGGGCGGCCTCAACACGAACGTGCCGTTCATTCACAGCACCGAACCCCAGTACAACCCCTACGGGATCCGCTTCCGGGCGCTGATTCCGGGCAACACCCCCGACCGGGTCTACGAGGCGCTGGTCCCCAACAACGTGGTCAAGCTCAGCTTCGGGCTGGGGCTGGTCCAGACGTACCTGGTCGGGGCCGGCGGCCAAGTCTCACCGACGGTCCACAAATGGATCGCGGTCGCGGCCCTGGACCAGCCCGGCCTCGCGGGCGGCGAGATCTGCGATGCGACCGGCCACGACACGCCCACTTCCACGATGAAATCCGACCTCGCCTTCCGCTCGGTCGGCTGCTACCCGGAGCGGATGACGGTGCCGACCCTGTGGGCGCAGTCGTTCGACGACTGGCTCTTCCCCGCGGAGATGGCGATCAACGTCTGGCGGCAGATGCCGGGCAACGGACGCCTCTACCTGAACATGGGCGGCCACGCCGCTCCGTTCACGCCCGCCGGCGCCGAACAGGACGAGCTCGACGCGCAGGTCCGCTTCCTGAACTCGGTGTTGAAGCCGGGCGGCGCCAGCGCCCTCGCGGCACAGCGCAAACACAAGGGCAAGCGCAAGCTGAAGCGGGGCAAGCGCCTGCTGCGGCGGGCGGCAAGGCTGCGCCGCCGCGGCAAGCGCGCCAAGGCGAAGAAGCTGCGGAAACGCGGCAAGGCGCTTGTCCGGGCCGGCCGCAAGCTGATCTCCCAGGCAGAGCAGGAGGCCGCGACGTCGGGCCAGACCGACGGCGGGCCGCGAATCGTCTACTGGCGGCGCGACCCACGCGTCGCCGTGCCGGGGAACCTCTACCGCTGGCCCGAGAACGCCTGGACGCGGCTGACCGCAAACACCTGGCCTCCCGCCGGCACCGGGGAGGAGACACTCCAGCTCGGCGCGAACGGCAGCGCCGTCGCCTCGGGAGCCCAGGCCGGAGCGCTGGTCCTGGCGCCGCTCAGCATCGACTTTGCCTCGGACCCGGTGGGCGCGGCGGCGCTGTCGGCGACGCCGCTGGGCACTTCCCCCATCCCCTCCCAGCTCCCGGCTACCAACCTGCCGGGCATGATCGCCGGGTTCCAGACCCAGCCGTTCGGGGCGGCGCGCGAGCTCAGCGGCCCGGTGGAGGTGTCGGTCCCCTGGACGCCGCTGACTCCCGATTCCCAGGTGATCATCAAGCTCTTCGACCGGGCCCCTGACGGGACGCTGACCCTGCTCACCCGCGGCGCCACCGGGATCCGCGGCGCCACGCCCGGGATGCAGCGGCAGGTCACTGTGCGCGGCAACGAGACCAGCGCCCTGGTCCCGGCCGGGCACTCGCTGCTCCTCTGGATCAGCGCCGGCGAGCTCAGCTTCTACAAGCCCTACGTCGGCTCGCTCGGCGGACTGCTCGGCGCCGGCACCGACTCGACCTTGACGCTGCCGCTGCGCTCGCCGTAGTCGCGGGTCGCGAGCTGCGGACGGTCCTGAGCCCAGGGCCGGGCGGCCTCGATCTGCGCGGCGAGAGAGAGCAGCGTCGTCTCCGCATTGGGCCGCCCGATCATCATCACGCCCAGGGGCAGGCCGTTGGTATCGAAGCCCGCCGGGACCGAGCAGGCCGGCTGCCCGGTGTGGTTCCAGGTGCCGCCGAACGGATAGACGCCGTTCATCCCGATCAGCGTCCGCAATGCCCCCTTGCCCTCCCAGCGGCCGACCTCCACCGGCGGCTGCGCGGTGGTCGGTGTGATCAGCACGTCGTAGTCCTCGAACAGCTTCCCGAGCCGCTGCTGGTCGCGCTCGAGGCCCTTGCCGCAGGCCTTCTCGAGCGCGCCCTTGGTCCCCACCAGCCCCCCGAGCCGGGCGAAGCCGCGGGTACGCTCCTCGAGCTTCTCCGGATGCGGAACGTTCTTGAAGTCGAAGCGGGCCCCGCCCAGGAACCGGGCGACGATCCGGTTTCCCATCGTGCTTCCGTATGGGGGGTGCGCCTCGGCCAGCTCGTGGCCCTGGGAGCGGAGCAGCTCCACAGTCGACTCGAGCGCCGCAGACAGCTGCGGATTGACCTTGGTCGGGACGACCAGCCGCGGCGCCCGGGTGGTGTAGGCGATCCGCAGCTTGCCCGGATCGCTGGCGGCGGCCTGCGCAAAGGACACCTCCGGCGGCGGCGGCGCGCCCGGCATCTGCTCCCCGGAGGTAGCCACGTCGAGCAGCAGGCCGGTGTCGAGCACGGAGCGCGTCAGAAAGCCGTTGACGGAGAGCCCGTACCACTCGTCTTCGCCGCGGTGGGGCGCCATCGTCACCCGGTCGCGCTGCGGCTTCAGGCCGAAGAGGCGGCAGTTGGCAGCCGGGAAGCGGATCGAGCCCATCCCGTCGGAGGCGTGCGCGGCGGCGCAGAGCCCGGCCGCGACGGCGGCGCCCGAGCCGCCGCTGGAGCCGGCCGTCGTGTGTGCGGGGCTCCACGGGTTTCGCGTCGCCCCCCACGTCTTTGACTCGGTGAAGCCGCAGACCGCCAGCTCCGGCAGGTTGGTCTTGCCGAGAATGACGGCACCCGCGTCCCGCAGGCGCGAGACCAGGGCCGAGTCCTCCTTTGCCGGGGTATCGAAGCCACCCGTGCCGAGCGCGGTGATCTGTCCGGCAACGTCGGTGGTGTCCTTGACCGCGATCGGGACGCCGAGCAGGGGCTTGTCTTCGCCGTTGCCGCGCCGCTGGTCGGCGGCGTCGGCGGCCGCGAGGGCTTCCTCGGCCATCACCACCCGGTAGGCGTTCAGCTCCGGGTCGATCCGCTCGATTCGCTCCAGGTAGAGCTCCGTCAATTCCCTCGAAGTGACCTCGCCCGAGCGCATCAGCTGAGCCTGGCGCGCGACTCCGGCAAAGGCGAGGTCGACGGGATCCATCTAGAGCCGCCATCCTTCCGCATCGAGCGCTTCCTCGGCGGCGCGCTCCCCGGAGCGGACCGCACCGTCCATGTAGCCGCACCAGACGCTCGCCGTCTCCGAGCCGGCCCAGTGGATGCGCCCCGACGGCCGCCGCAGCGCCTCGCCATAGGTGCTGAGCGCGCCCGGACCGAAGGTGGAGACCGGGCCGCCGCGGCTCCACTCCTCCTCGGCCCAGGCCTGCTCGAGGAAGATCGCGGGGTGGCGGGCCTCGTCCCCGAACAGGCGAGCGAAGGCGGAGAGCACGATCTGCCGCCGCTCCGACTCCGGGCGGCGCGCGTGGGCAATCGCCTCGGCCCCGGCAATGAAGCCGATCAACACCCCGCGCGATCCGTCCGGGGGCGAGTTGTCGAAGGTGGTGAGGACCGGCTGGGTCTCGGTCACGGCCTGGCCGGTCAGCCCCTCCTCCCGCCAGAACGGCTCGGCGTACACGGCGGCGCATTTGGTCATCGCCCCGGCCGGCATCCGCTGGGCGAGCTGGTCGCGCTGCCCACCCAGCGGCGGGGAGAAGTCGATCAGCGACGCCAGCCGCGGCGGCACCGTGACGATCGCCCGCTGGGCGTTGACGACGACCCCGTTCGCCTCCACCCGGACGCCGGCGCCGCCCTGCTCGATCCGGCGCACCGGCACCCCGAGCAGGACCGCGTCACCGAGATCCTCGGCTAGCCGCAGCGAGATCAGCTGCGAGCCGCCGGCGATCCGGTCCTGCTGGGCGCCGCCCTCGGTGTCGAGCATCGCGTCGAAGCCCCCAGCGGCTTGAACGTAGGCGAGCATGCCGAGGAGCGAGAGCTGTGCCGAGGAGGCGCCCATCGCCGTCTCCACTGCGATCTCGATCAGGCTTCGCGCTCGCCGGGTCAGGCAGACGCGGTCGAGCCAGGAACTGAGCGTCTGTGAGTCGAGCTCAGCCGCCTTCCGTGCGGTCCACGGGGACTCGGCCGGGACCTTCGAGGCGAGCTTGTCGAGCTTGCGCCGCACCCGTGCGATGTCGAGCAGAACGTGCGGGGCGAGCTTCGGGATCGTGCCCTTGTAGAGCCTGCGTCGGCCCTTGACCTCGACCAGATTGCGGCCCTCGTAATAGGTCGGGAATGTCTCGATCTCGAGCTCGTCGAGCAGCGCCAGGACCCGGTCCTGGGTCGGCCCCACCCACTGGCCTCCCATCTCGGTCACGTTGCCGTCCCCGATCGGTGCGTTCAGGGTGCGGCCCCCGACCCTGTCGCGCGCCTCGAGCACGATCACCGAGCGTTTCGCCCCCTCCAGGCGGCGGGCGGCCACCAGGCCGGCGATGCCGGCACCGATCACTGCAACGTCGACCCTGCGCTCGCCGGGGCTGATCGAGTTCATCGTGGCTCGCAACCTATCCGCCCGGCCTTCCAGGCACCCGCTGAAACACCGCAACTCTTCGCCGCAGTCGGGTTTTCAACAGCTGAAACTGACCCCGGGAGGGGTTTCCACCGTGATCGAGGGGCCTCGGACAATGCGTCCAGGCCCCTCTTTCGTTTCTGGCCCCTTTTGTGCGTGGAAACAGCTGTTTTGCGCACCCGGCGGCGGGTTTTCGCCCCCTCCGGGCGGGTATCGGCCTGATTGAGATGAAGCTGGCGCTCCGAATCGTCACGGCCGCCGCGATCGCGGCCGGGCTCTACTTCCTGATCCGGCACCTGCTGGACGACGGGCAGTCGTCGGAGCGCCGGCGGAACCAGTCCTCACCGAGTAGTTCTCCCGAGCAGACGGTGCACACCGACGGTTCCGGCGACCTGGACGGCCGCACCCGCGAGCAGCTCTACGAGGAGGCCAAGCGCCTCGGGATCGAGGGCCGCTCCAAGATGAACAAGGCCGAGCTGGCTCGCGCGGTCCAAGAGGCCCGGGGAAACCAGTCGTGAGCCCGGCGCAGCCAGAGGCGCCGGTAAAGCAGGCGGGTCCGCCGGTGAAGTTGATTTTCGTCCCGCTCGGGATCGCCGGCGGGGTGGTCGCAGGCCTCGTCGGCAAGAAGGCCTTCGAGCAGCTCTGGGGCATGGTCGACGAGGAGGAGCCCCCGGATGCCAAGCACCGTGAGATCAGCGTGCCCAAGCTCGCCGCTGCCCTGGCGCTCGAAGGGGCGATCTTCCGGATCACGAGAGGACTGTTCGACCACGGCACCCGGCGCGGGTTTGCGCGGATGACCGGCGCCTGGCCGGGCGAGCAAAAGCCCGAAGAGGAGTAGCCCGATCGCTGAGGAGCCGCCGGTTAATGACTATCACCGTCCCAAAGGAGTCGACCGCGAATCCGGCCTATGGCCGACCCTGAAGCGGACCGCGACCGAGTTCCAGGAGGACAACCTCACCGACTGGGCGGCGTCGCTCACCTACTACGGCCTGCTGGCAATATTCCCGGCGTTGATCGCGCTGGTCTCGATCGTCGGCCTGGTCGGCGATCCCCGGGAGACGACGGAGACGATCACCGAGATCGTCACCGACGTGGGCCCGGACTCGGCTGCCGAGACCTTCTCCGGTCCGATCGAGCAGGTGACCGAGAGTCGCGGCACCGCCGGCCTCGCTCTGGTGCTTGGCCTGGCGGTGGCGCTGTGGTCTGCCTCCGGCTACGTCGGCGCCTTCATGCGCGCCTCCGCGGTGATCTACGAAACCCCCGAGGGCCGGCCGTTCTGGAAGCTGCGGCCGCTTCAGCTCGCGATCACGCTCGGGATGGTCCTGCTGCTGGCACTGATCGCCCTGGCGCTGGTGCTAACCGGACCGATCGTCGAAGCGGTCGCGGACCCGATCGGGCTCTCCGACGCCGCGGTGACGGCCTGGGAGATCGCGAAGTGGCCCGTAATCGCCGTCGCCTTCGTCGTCATGATCTCCCTCCTCTATTACACGTCGCCGAACGTGAGACAGCGCGGCTTCAAATGGGTGACGCCGGGAAGCGTGTTCGCGCTCGTCGTCTGGATCGTGGCCAGCGTGGCATTCGCGCTCTACGTAGCCAACTTCGGCTCCTACAACAAGACCTACGGATCCCTGGCGAGCGTCATCGTCGTCCTGATCTGGTTCTGGATCACCAATCTCGCCATCCTCTTCGGTCACCAGCTGAACGCGGAGCGGGAGCGCAGCGCCGAGATCGATGAGGGTGTGCCGCGGGCCGAGAAGGAGCTGCAGCTCGAGCCCCGCGACGAGCCGAACCGCCCGCAGACGAGCTAAGCCGGCCCCGGACGCGAAGCGGAGGAGCCGGCGCTTGATGTCCGGCGGCGCAACTTGCGGGTGCAGCGCTTCCGCTTATGTCTGGAGCGCAGCTTCTTGCAGCGCCGCTTCCCCCGCCTGGCCGCAGCACCGGGGACGCCGGTGCCTGACTGCGGGGTCAGGCCGGTGCCGGAGCCCGGGCTCGGCCCTGATCCGGGCCCGGGCCCGGGCCCGGGACCGGGTTGTGATCCGGTGAGGCAGCCGGCGCGCGAGGGGTCCGGCGGGAAGGGCAGGTCGGCCACGATCGCCGTCTCCAGGTAGTCGTTCTCGAGCTGGTCGCCGGATCCGGGGGCAAGCCGCCCACCGACCTCCCGCAACTCGTCGCGCGGGCCGTCCGGGCGCACCCACGGCACGATCGCCAGGAACTCTCCCTTGGGGCCGGCATAGGGCTGAAGGCGGGCGGGGTCGTTCTCGGGAGGGCCCGGCATGAAGCTCGAGTTGCCGATGTAGTGGCAGCCGGGGTTCGCGTCGAGGCCGCGCTGGGTGATCGAGGTCTGGCCGTCGAAGCCGAGGTCGGCGAGGTTGCCGACCATGAACGGAGTCACGTTGTAGGCAAAGGACACGGTCGGGTCCGCCGCGGTGCGCCAGGTCGAGCGCATCCACTCGAGCGGCTGCCAGGCGCCCTCTCCACTCGTCCCCGGCCATTGGCCGCCGCCGTTGGCCTCGTCCTGCATCACCAGGTTCGTTCCGAGACGGTCGAGGCAGCGCATGTAATAGGCGTCCGTGTCGGAGCACGGATCGATCCCCGGCGCGAGGGCTTGGCCGAAGCTCGAGGGCGAGGCATCGCCGTCGTACTCGAACGCCGGCTTGCTGGTCGCAAAGCCGATCCTGGCATCCGTGCCGGGGATCCGGAACGGCCGCAGGTTCTCGATCGCGTCGGGCCCGGTCGACGGGCCCGGGGTCAGCTGCAGTTGCTCCTCGATCGGGGTCAGCGGCACCTTCTTGTTCTGGGCGACCACGTTGCGGAGCGGCCGCGGTCCCTCCTCCCTCACGTCCTCGGGGCCCCACATGAACACCTCGTTGTAGACCTCGCCCTTGGTCGCAACGAAGACGGAGTCCGGAGCGGGCTGGTCGGGGTCGGCAAAGGCTGCGATCTCCACCGGGTCGCGGGATTCGCGGAACGGTGCCTGGTTGTTGGAGCCCAGGATGTAGACGCCGTAGCGCTTCGCCAGCAAAGAGAAAGTCTGCATCCAGCCGCGCCCGAAGGTGTCGGTGGCGGCGACGAACGGTGCCGAGACCAGCCCGGAGATCGGGAAGCGCAACCGGTAGAGCGTCAGAGGCGGCCCGTAGCTGACTCCGACGGAGCCGAGCGCACCGAGGGCTGCGCACGGCACCCCGGCAGGCGAGCAGGCCCCGGCCAGGGACGGATCACCGAAGATGTCGCGAGTGAGCCGGCCGCGGCTGCCGGTGGCGATAGTCATCAGGCCGATGTCCTCGTTGAAGGCGACCACGTTCGGCCGCTCGGACGCCATCTGCGGCACAACCTGCTCCCGGATCATGCATTCGATCTTGATCCGGAAGCTCTCGTAGCTGGTCACGTGGCGAAGCTCCTGCTTGGGCTGCATCGCAAAGACGCGCGGGGCACCGGGCTCGGGGTCGAGCGCGTCGATTGCCGGCGCGGTGCGGTTGGCGCGGGCGGCCGCGCATTGGCTCTCGCTCGGCGGCGGCGGCAGCTGTGGCGCCGCCGGCTCGAGCGCCTTGTTGATGCGGCGGGCGCGGGTCGGGTCGTTGCTGATCACCGCGTCGACCCCGGCGGTGATCGCGGCGGAGATGTCAGCCTCGGCGTCGAGCGTGTAGGGAACGACCTGGCGGCCGAGCGCGTGCGCCTCGGCGACGTAGACCGGCGACACCGGCCACGCGGGCGAGACCCATTCGTTGCCGGCGAGCATCGCGGCCGCGGGGCCGCCGTCGTTCAGGGCGGCCAGGGTGAGCAGCGAGGTCTCGGCGCCGGGCAGCTGCGACTGCGCCGGGAGCAGGTTGAGCGGCCAGAAGCTCTGCACGATCAGGCGCGATCGCGGCAGCGGGCTCGCCTCGAGAACGTCGACGACGGCCTCTGCGAACCCGAGGGTCAGGTCGAAGTCGGCGTCGGTCGGCACGTTCTTGATCTCGAGGTTGAGGACGGAGCCGTGTTCGACCGCCAGCTCGAGCACCTCCTCGAGCGTGGGGACAGGCACCCGGCGCGGGTCGCCGGGCGCAAGCGCCACCGAGTTCCCCTCGGTGCCGAGGATGTCGGAGCGGCACTGCGCCCGCAGCTGCGCCGCGGTCAGGGAGCGGACCAGGCCCGCGCAGTCGGTGGTGCGGTCGAGAGCCGGGTCGTGGATCACCACCGGCACCCCGTCGGCGGTCAGCTTCGTGTCGAGCTCGAGCACGAAGCCGGCCTCGGCGGCCGCCTCGAACGCGGGCAGCGTGTTCTCGCCGTAGGTGGGGACGCCCTCGACCAGCGAGCCGCCGCGGTGCGCCTGTATATAGGGGGAACCGAGCGCCGCAGGAGCAGCGATGACGAGCAGGAGCGCGCCGGCGGCGGCTGCGAACAGGCCCCGCCGGATCACCGGGCTAGCTCCGGTTGCGCTTGCGGGCCCGCCTGTAGCAGCGCTTCCGCTTGCGCTTCTTGCGGATGCGCTTGCACCGGCGCTTGCCGGCCTGGGCGCCGAGCGTCGCTCCCGCCCCGGACTGCGGGATCAGATTCGGGTTCTGGCCGGAGCCGTCGCCGGGACCGGGTCCAGGCCCGGGTCCCGGGCCGGGATCGGTGTCGTCGCCGCAGCCCTCGGGCAAGCAGCCGTCCAGTGCGGTCGTCTCGAGTCCGGGCTCGGCCAGCACCTCGGCTTCGCAGAAGGCCGGGTTCACCCACTCCTTGTTCGAGAACATCCTCGTCTGGTTTGCCCAATAGGGCGAGTTCGGGTTCTCGGACTGTGAGTAGGTGAGGATCGAGCGGTCGTCGGGGCAGCCCGCGCCCCCGGGGGCGAACGAGGTCACCATCACGAAGCTCGAGCCGTGGGGCACGTTCGGGTACCCGGGCTCGGCGCCTCCGCCGACCCAGCCGACGTTGATCGCGTTGAAGACTCCGACCGTGCCCGGTCCGCCGTGGATCGGGATCTTCTCGTCGCCGCGCCGCTCGTACTGCCAGCCTCGCAGCGGCGCGTTCAACGGGATCCCGGCGCCGCGAAGGTCGCTGACCGCATCGGCCAGGGCAAGCTGCACCTTGGGAGAGAGGATCTGCAGGCCGCGCGGCGTGTTGACCGGGTCGGCCGAGCTGAACGGGGTCGAGAAGACGGTGAGGTCGCCGGTCGGCAGAGGCAGCCCGATCGGGAGCGGGCTCGCCGACAGTGCGCGGGTGGCGAAGCGGCGGAAGAGGATCGCTCCGTTCGAGTCGAGGTTGTCGTGGAGGTCCCAGGCGGCGAGCACCGGACAGGCCTCGCTCACGTTGACCGGGCCGTTGCTGCCGAGCAGGAAGCCCCAGCGGGGCGGTGCTGCACAGGGTCACCAGCTGGTCGCGCCACAGCTCGCCCGCGTACTGGCGGTTGTTGAAGACCGCGTCCTGCAGCTGCTGGCGGGTGAAGCGGTTGCCCGGCAGCCCGTCCGAGCCGTCGAGACGCTCCTGGATGATCCGCAGGCCGAGGCGGGTGCGCAGTGCGCGCGGGGTCCGCTCGTCGCCGATGATCCGGTCGTACCCCTCGATCGGGGCCTCCGGATTTGAGAGCCAGTAGCTGTCGTTCATGTTGCTGGCGTAGTCGTCACGGAAGTGCGAACGGGAGGTTCGACGGGGCCGAAGATGCCTTCCTGCGAGCGCGTCGGCGTCGTTGTCCCACTCGCACTGCGGAGAGGGCGCCGTTCAGGACGGGCAGCCGCAGCAGCGGCCGAGGTCGCGACTCCCAGCGGCGTGTTGCAGAGGACCGCCTTCGAGTCAGGGACGTTGGGGACGACCGAGATGTCGGCGTAGTAGGCGCGGCCGCGCGAGTCCGCGGCGATCGTGTTCACCCACGGGATCCCCTGGTTGCGCCGAGGATCTCGTCGCAGCTCGTCGGTGCTCTGCGCCTGGTTGGTCTCGAAGAAGTGGTTGAGGTAGCGGAAGTTGGCGGCGTTGGCGTCGCCCATGGTGAAAGCGACGGCGGGAAGCCACGGCAGCGGCACCCCGGCGAGGCTGGTCGAACACCGGGCCGTGGTGGGTCGAGTAGAGCGTGCGGGTGCGCGGCTCGAGGCCGTTCGCGGTCTTCACCTGCACCGTGACCCGGTCCCGGATCATGTCCCGGAACTGGCCGTCGTAGAGGTACCGGGTCGGATTGGTCGGGTCGAGGATCTCCTGGAACGGCGTGAACCGGTACCCGGTCGAGACGGTGTGGGTCCAGGCCAGGTTGTCGGTGTGGCCGATCAGGACCAGCGGCACGCCGTAGAGGCTGCCGCCCGAGACATTCAGCTCACCGGGGATGGTGAGGTGGGTCTGGTAGAAGCGCTCGGGGCCGTCCCAGGGGAAGTGCGGGTTGGCGAGCACCATGCCGCTGCCGTTGCGGTCGCCTCCGAGCCCAGCCCGACACCGTTGGAGCCGATGCCGCCGGTAGGGAAGTCGTCGAGTGCCTCCGCCAGGTCCGCCGCCTTGGCGTCCGGGTTGAAGCGGGGCTGCGAACCGGCCTGCGCCTCCGGATCCGGGAGGGGCGGCTGCGAGGAGGCGATTCCGTCGATCGCGATCGTGCCCGAGGCAAGCAGCGCCAGCTGGTAGAAGCGGCGGTAGACGTCGATCTCGCTGATCGGCTTCACCCACTCAGCCCCGCGGCAGCGTGGATCCGGCAGGTTCTCGACGCCGGTGTCGGCCAGGTACTTGTTGTAGCCGGCGACGTAGCCCGTCACGCCCTCGCGGATCTCGTCGACCGGGCCCTGCGGCGGAGGTCGCTCCAGCAGCTCCTCGACCGTGCCGTTGTCGATGATCCGCTTGAAGAAGAAGTCGGAGTTGAGGTTGTTGGCGTTGAAGCCGTTGCCGCGCTGCGGCGTAGCCCGCGTCAGGGCCGAAGTAGCGGGAGCGCTCGGCGCGGACCGTTACGTAGGACTCCGCGATCGTGCAGAGGTTGTCCGAGGCGAAGCGCGTAGCCGTAGCCGAAGGCGACTCCCCTGAAGTCTGTCGGCCTTGATGTGCGGGATCCCGTGCTGGTCGCGGCGGATCTCCGCGTTCAGCTTGCCGCCCGCTGCCGCGGCGCCAGGAGCCGCCACGAGCAACAAAGCCAGGCAGCCCAGAAAACCTCTCCAAGTACGCCCCATCAGTCTCGCCCGAAGGCTACCCGAGCCCGGGTGCCGAGGTTGCAGGCCGCTCTCTTTGGCGCAGCCGCTTGACCAGGCCCCAGACGGTGATGACCAGGGCGGGTACGCCCATGACCAGGAACGTGATCCCGACGATCGTCCCACCGAGCTCGGCATCGGGACCGAAGCTCTCGTCGGTGAGCGAGCTGATCAGGGCCACCGCCCCGGTCGCGGTGAAGAAGATGCCCCAGGCGAACATGCCGTAGGCAAAGCCGCCCAGCGGGGTCTTGATCGAGCGCTCCCCCCACGGGGGGTTGCCGCGGAAGGCGAACAGGGCGCATCCGACCAGCCCGATCGGGAATGCGGCGCTGAGCAGCGCGATGTCGCCGCCGGTCCCCTGCGGACACTCGCGGGTGATCTCGTACGGCACGTTGCCCGAGGCGCAGGTTCCGGTCTCGAGCAGTTCGAGCAGCTTCAGGTTGAAGAGGATGACCCCGCCGGCGAACAGCGCGATCCCCGACCCCGCTTTCAACAGATACGCCACCGCCGGCAGGCTACGCCGTGCCGTCCTAAGGTGCCTGTCCGTGACCGCAGCAGCACCTCGACAGATCGTCCTCTACGACCGCGACTGCGGCTTCTGTCGCTGGGCGCTGGCAAAGATCCTCGCCGCCGACCGCGGGCGCACCCTGCGGCCCGTTCCGCTCCAGGATCCCGAGGCCGAGCGGCTGCTGGGAGGGATGAACAGCGAGGAGCGGATGGCGTCCTGGCACCTGGTCGGCCCCGACGGCGAGGTCCGGTCGGGCGGCGAGGCGCTCGCACCCCTGTTTCGTGAACTGCCCGGCGGGGCGCCTCTCGCTGCACTTGCCGAGCGGCTCCCGGCCGCCGCGGTCCGCGGCTACCGCTGGGTCGCCGAGCACCGGACCGTGTTCGGAAAGCCGGTGACCGAAGGGGCAAAGCGCCGCGCCGACGTGCGAATCGCCGAGCGCGCGGGCGACCCGCCCGGCTAGCCGAGCACCTCGCGGACGATCTCGCGGTCGTGCTCGTAGTCGAGCAGTGCCTCGGCGTCGGCGAGCTCGACCCAGCGCAGCTCGTCGACCTCCTCCCCCGGCGCGAACTCGCCCTCGACCGGCTCCATCCGCCAATAGCGGACGCGCTTTTCCCGCCCCTTGCGGTCGCGGTAGGAGGCGTCCGAAAGCTCGGCCCCCATGCGACAGCGAAAGCCGGTCTCCTCCTCGACCTCGCGCAGGGCCGCCTCCTCCCACGACTCGCCCGGGTCGAGCTTGCCCTTGGGCAGCGACCAGTCTCCGTACCTGGGCCGGTGAATCACCGCTACCCGGGGCCCCTCCTCCCCACCGCGCACGATCACGCCGCCGGCGGCCAGCACCTCGGGCTCGACTTTGGGATCGGGATCGCTTCGTGCCACTGCGAAAGCCTATTCCCGTGGCCAAAGGACCAAGTTTGCCTCGGTGGGCGCGGGGTAGCACCAACGCGGAGCGAGGAAGGAAGGAGGCGAAAACATGGATACCGCCCTGATCATCGTGATCGCAGCAGCCGCAGTGCTGCTCGTATTCCTGATCGGAAGGGCCTTGTGGAGTAGAGGCTTGGAGCGTCGGCGTGAGAAAGCCGGCGAGCTTCGTGTCGAAGCAGCGGAGCGCGAGCAGACCGCGCGCCGGGCTGAAGCGCAAGCCGAGCGCGAGCGTGAGGCCGCAGACAAGCGCGCCCGCATGGCCGACCGGCTCGACCCCGACGTCGATGCGTCCGACGACGATGTCGACGACGAGGACGAGGATGCCCGCAACGGCAACCGGTCCGGAGTGCTCGGACGCCTGATCAACAGGTAACGGTGGCGGCCGCGCTAGGTTCCGCGCATCGGCCTCAAGCGATACGAGCAGAAGCGCGATTTCAAGCGGACCCCTGAGCCCAGCGGCAAGCGCCGGAAGCGCAAGCCGCAGCTCAGGCATCCCCGCTTTGCGATTCAGAAGCACAGCGCCACCTCCCTCCATTACGACCTGAGGCTGGAGGTCGGCGACGCGCTCGCCTCCTGGGCCGTGCCCAAGGGTCCCTCGACCGATCCCCGGGACAAGCGGCTGGCGATGCGCACCGAGGACCACCCGCTCGAGTACCTCACCTTCGAGGGCGTGATTCCAAAGGGCAGCTACGGCGCAGGCCCGATGATCGTCTGGGACCGGGGCGTCTTCGAGAACATCTCGGACTTGACCCTGGAGGAATCGCTCGCCAAGGGCGACCTGAAGATCTTCTTGCTCGGGGAGAAGGTCCGCGGCCCCTTCGGCCTCTTTCGGATCTCGAAGGAGGACGAGCGCGAGTCGTGGCTCCTGGTCAAGAAAAAGGGCGAAGGCGCCGACGCCCGGCGCAATCCGGTCTCGACCCAGCCGGAGTCCGTGCTCAGCGGCAAGACGGTCGAGGACCTGCTGGCAGAAGAAACCGCCTGATGCGGGTCACCTGGGGGCCGGGCGCGCTGGTAGCTTGGGCGCTGTGACGGTCAGAGACGCCCTCAACGGAGTGCCGAAGCAGATCTCGCGCGGACTCAGCGACGTGCAGGCGATCGCCGATGGCGTGCAGACCTTGCCGGACCTGCTCGAGACGCTGCAGGCGATGCTGGAGAGCCTGCGGGAGATCGAGAAGGCGGCGACCTCGATGGACGACGAGGTGAAGCTGATGCGTGTCTCGGTCGACCAGCTCAACGACAAGGTCGACCAGCTCAATGAGCGAATCGATTCAGCGCGCGTCCTGGGGCTGAAGCGCCGCAAGTAGAGCGCGGCCGCGAGACCGCCACGCCTGAAACAAAAACGGGCGGCCCGAAGGCCGCCCGTCTTCGTAACTGGACTTGGGGTCCTGGTTACCGCCTGAGACCGGCGCGACCCCAGAGGGACGCGGCGGTGGCGAGCACCCAGACGCCGAACAGCCCGAGCAGGATGAGCGGCAGGACGCCGTCATAGGGGTTGAACGCCCCGTCCCGGGTGGTCAGCGAGATGATTGCCACGGCTGCGGTGGCGACGGCGAGCACGAGGCCCGCAATGCCAAGCAGCGACGGCAGCGCGCCGAAGCGCATCGCGATGATGCTGGTCGCGCCGATGAACACGGCAACGCCGAGCGACGCGCACGCAAACGTGAGCGCGCCAGTCTGGAACAGAGCCGAGACAACGCCCGGATCCGAACCATTGCCCGAGGCCGCCGAAGCGCCTGCGGTCAGTGCGACACCGACGAGTGCCAGCGACAGAGCGGCGATGCCGCCTGCGTGGCCCGCAGCGGTGCCTCGGCCATCACGATCTACGCGCCGGCTGTTGGCGGAAACCGCGCCGAGGAAGATCGCGAACAGGACCAGCGCGCCGGCGAGCAGGCCCGCAGCCGCGTCGATCGCATTCTTTTCCTCAGCCACGTACGCAGCCGTCGCGCCCGCGCCTTCGT
The DNA here is from genome assembly GCA_963770155.1 of uncultured Solirubrobacterales bacterium. GTDB lineage: Bacteria > Actinomycetota > Thermoleophilia > Solirubrobacterales > 70-9 > CAVYOE01. The sequence continues at coordinate 1,234,780 of CAVYOE010000001.1, forward strand.
TGAAGCCCGGGGCGTCCGTTGCGCCGAGGATGTACGAGAGAACCACGAGCGCGACGAAACCAACTCCCGCCGCAGCTCCCAGTTTTCTCCAGCCAGTATCACTCATGTGAGATATCTCTCCATTCGGTTGACTTGGCCGCGGAACGAGCCGCGGCGCTCTCATGCGCGGGGAATACAAGCGATTTGGTCGGACGCGTGCGTTCTGCGTCGGTGATAAACCCGGTTGGACCACAGGAATTCCCTCAACACGACATTTCAGCCGGCCCAAACAACCACGCGGCCTTTCCGAACAGGCGCAACACGAAAACGGGCGGCCCGAAGGCCGCCCGCTTCGTTGAGACGCGTTTCGTCGCCTTACCGGACCTTGTCGTACAGGCTCCAGCTCAACGCAGCGGCATACAGAGCAGCCACCAGGAACGCGATGCGGACCATCTCACCGTCGTAGGGGCTGAACGCGCCCTCGCGGGTGACCAGGGCGATAATCGCAACCGCGCCCAGGAACACTGCGACGACGACGCTGCCGAGCCCCAGCCAGCCAGGCAGGACAGCTCGGCCGTCCAGCGCGATCTTCCCGGTCGCCAGCGCCAGCACGGCAATGCCGAGCAGAACACCGAGGAACGAGATGCAGGACATGATCCACAGCGCCTCGCTGCCGGGGTAACCCGTGTCGATCGCCGCCGATGACGCGACAGCGAACCCGACCGACAGCGCGCCTGAGATCAGGGCAGCGATGCCTCCGGCGTGACCTGCGGCACTGAGCCGGCCTTCACGGTCGCCGGCGCGGTTGTTGGCCGCGATTGCGCCGATGAAGAACGCGAACAGGACGAGCGCGGCGGCATAGAGCGCCGACGACACGTTGATGTCATCGCCGTTCTGACTGACGAAACCGGCGATGCCGGTCGCGCCGCCGTCGAGCGGGGGTGGATCGTTCGGTCCGAGGATGTATGCCAGGACCAGCAGGAGAACGAAGCCGATCCCCGAGAGGGAACCGACCTTCCTCCACGTGCGATCACTCATGCGTGATTCCTCCTATGTGCATGCTCTTTGGCCGTGGTTGCACGGCCTTGTCGAAGGAGATACAAGCGCTTTCGTCGGACGTCCGCGTTTTTGCCCCGTTTGCAGGTATTAACAGTCGCTCAAGGAGGGGTCGCAGGCCCGGTTCAGGTCTCCTCCCAACGCAGTTCGGCGATCTCGGCTTCGCCGATCCCCTTTAGGTCCGCCTTGCGCGGCTGCCCAAACCCGATCCCGGCCTCTTCGAGCTCCTCGGACGCCCTTTCGGCCCTCTGGATCACCTCCGAGGAGACCAGGACCTCTCCCCCGCCGGCTTGTTCGGCCACCCGCGCCGCCAGCGCAACGTTGCGGCCGTAGAGATCGCCCTTCTTGGTCACCGCTTCGCCCGAATGGATGCCGATCCGGACCTTGATCGGGGTCTTGCGGAGCGGTCCGCGGCCGGATTCGATCGCGCGCTGTACCGCAACGGCGCAACGCAGCGCTTCCTCGGGCTCGGAGAAGGCAACCATGAAGCCGTCTCCCTGGTTCTTGACGATGTGTCCGCCCTCGGCCGCGACCTCGCGCTCGATCACTTCGTCGTGAGCGCCGAGGACCTTGAGCCAGCGCCGGTCGCCGAGCTCGTGGTTGAGGGCGGTCGAGTCCTCGATGTCGCTGAACAGGATCGAGACCGACCCGTCGCTCGCGATCCGCCGGAGCTCCGGGTGCTCGACGTCCGCCCAGGTCGACAACGCCTCGACCGGAGCGCGCAGCATCGCCCCCATCCCCTGCTCCCGCACCCGGGCCGCCGTCCGGATTGCTCCCTTGACCGCGGCCTGCCCTCCGACCATCACCGCCTGCTCGATCTTGAGTGCCCGCTTCCGCGCCGCGCGCCGTTCGCGCCAGCGATTCAGCCCGACTCCGGCGGTTATCAGCACCACCAGCGCCGCACCGACCCCGACGATGAGGACTACTTCCACCGCGCCCTTGTATCAGAGGGGTGAGCGGCCGCCGAGGGGTGAGCGGCCGCCGAGGGGTGAGCGGCCGTCGCCGCGCCGAAAACTACGCCGCAGGCCGGTAGATGGAGACCACGCAGGCCCCGCCGAGCCCGATGTTGTGCTGCAACGCGGTCTCGGCGCCCTCAACCTGGCGCTTGTCCGCTTTGTTACGAAGTTGCCAGGTGAGTTCAGAGCACTGCGCGAGCCCGGTGGCGCCGAGGGGGTGGCCCTTCGAGATCAGGCCGCCGGAGGGATTGACCACGGGCCCGTCCCCTCCATATGTGGTGGCCTCGGAGTCGACCAGCTTGTGCCCCTCCCCCTCCTCGGCGAGACCGAGCGCCTCGTAGGTGATCAGCTCGTTCGCCGAGAAACAATCGTGAAGTTCTACGACGTCGAGGTCCTCGGGACCGACTCCGGCCTCTTCGTAGGCCTGCGCCGCCGCCTGCTTCGACATGTCGTAGCCGACGATCCTGATGCAGTCGGTGTCCTCGTCAAAGGTGTTGGCGAGATCGGTGACCATCGCCTGTCCCACGATCTCGATCGCCTGGTCGCCGAGGTCGTTCTCCTCGACGAACTTCTCCGAGGCGACCACCGCCGCGGCCGAACCGTCCGAGGTCGGCGAGCACTGAAGCTTGGTCAGCGGCTCGTGGATCATCTTCGCTTCCTTGATCTCTTCCAGCGTGTACTCGTCCTGGAACTGCGCGTAGGGGTTGTTGACCGAGTGCTTGTGGTTCTTCCAGCCGATCCACGCGTAGTGGTCGGGCTCCGACCCGTACTTCTCCATGTGGTCGCGACCCGCGTTGCCGAACATCTGCGGCGCGGGTGGACTCGCCTCCGGCTCGCGAACCCGCATCATTGAAGAGACGTGGCGGTCGAGCGCGTTGGTGCGGTCGGTGTACTTGACCCCGAGCGACCCGGGCTCCATCTTCTCGAAGCCGACGGCGAGCGCGCAATCGGCGATCCCGCCCTTGACCGCCTGGCGCGCCAGGAAGAGCGCCGATGAGCCGGTCGAGCAGTTGTTGTTGACGTTGACGACCGGGACGCCGGTCAGGCCGAGGCCGTAGACCGAGCGCTGGCCGTAGGTCGAGTCGCCGTAGCAGTAGCCGGCGTAGACCTGCTCCACCTTGTCGTAGGGAACGTCGGCGTCGTCGAGGGCGTTGCGGCCAGCCTCCTCGGCCCAGTCTGGGTAGTCCCCATCCTTGGTGCCGGGCTTGTCGAACTTGGTCATCCCGACCCCGACCACGTAGGTCTTGCCGCCCGCCGCCTTGCTGGTGCCGTTGCCGCTCATCGCCGCATGACACTACACAACGACTGGCTGGGTAGCCAGTCGAGGTAGAGGTGCCGGGCCTCCCGCGATGAGTCGATATCGGTGGATATCAGTCGATATCGACTCGCGGTCACCTTATTGATGGACATCGAGGGATACCGTCGCGCTACGGGCGCTAGAGCTTCAGTTCGTACTCGAGCAGGGGCTCGCTGGTGCCGCCGAGCCGGTCATAGACGGCCTGCGCCCGTTTGTTGCCGGGCTGCGTGTACCAGCCAAGGGCCGCGGCGCCGTGGCGGCGGGCGAGGGCCGCGCACTCCTCGATCAGCGCATCGGCGACTCCGGTCCCGCGGTGGGCGGGATCGACGAACAGGTCCTCGAGCACGACGATGCGGGCCCCGCGCAGGCTCGACCAGCGCCAGTCGCAGGTTGCTACGCCGATCACGGCTCCATCGTCCGCGACCAGGACAAATCCCTGATCGTCGGGTGCATCGATCAGCGCTTCCAGCATCCGCTCCAGTCCCGGGCGGTCGGGCTGCTCGACTTCGTAGAACTCGCAATAGGCCACCATCAGTGGCAGGATCGCCTCGACGTCCTCGCGCGTGGCCGGCCGGATTTCCGGGGTCATCCCTCTGGGTCTGTGCCCTGGCCCTGGCCCTGGAGAACCCGCCGCTTCTCGGCCTCGAACTCCTCCTCGGTGAGAATGTCCTGGTCGCGCAGCTCCCCGAGCTTCGCCAGGCGCTCCAGCCGCACGTCCTCCGGATCGCTGGGCCGCCCATCGCCGTCGGTGAGCTCGTCGATCGCCGAGCGCATCCGTCGCGTGCCCTCGGCGCCGAGCTCACCGATCCGCTCCCGCCAGCGCTCGCGCAGGTCTCCGGGCTTCGCCCCCGGGAACTCACGCCGGATCTTTCGGCTCAGGGCCTCCATCCCCGCGGCGGCCATCACCAGCAGCGCCAGCGTGGTCAGCAACTCCCGGTTGGACTGCGGCGGCGACAGGATCAGGAAGAGCAGGACGCCGCCGGCGAATGCCCCCCAGACGATGCCCGGGCGGTAGAGGAAGCTCGGCGCCAAAGCGCGGCGGACGGCAACCGCACCGTCTGCCGGTGAGGCCAGGAAGGAGGCGAGCACGAAAAGGACTCCGTAGGCGATCACCGTGGTCGCGACCCCGGTCAGCAGCTCGGTCGAGATCGCGTAGGCGTCCTGCGCCGCCGGGCGGACCGCCTCGCTCTTGACGAGCTCGTCGACAACGAGCTGACCCATCACCTCGCGCAGCGCCAGGGCCGCAACCCCGGCGACGACCAGTCCCACCCCGTAACCGAGCACCACCATCCAGCGGCGCCCGCGCGCGAGATACGCCGCAGCACCGAATAGGGCCAGAGCCCCGAGCGAGAACAGGATCCCGAGCCCCTTGACCAGCTTGGTCACCGTCCGGGCCGTGTCGAGCTGGTCTGAGCGGGCGATCTCGAGCTGGGCGACATCTGGCGGCAGCCGCTGCGCGATCTCCTGTCCCAGCCCGATCTGGGTTGCGAGCTGCTCGACGATCGGTTTCAGGTCGAGGATGACCACCCCCTCGGCCGTCGAGACAGCGGCGCTCCGGTCCTCGAGGATCGCGACCAGCTGCTGGTGTGCGGTGCGGTTGGCGTCGCGCCAGGTCGTCTGCAGGCGCGGGGTCTGCAGGCCGCGCTCCGCCGCGCGAACCGCGAACTCCCGCAGGCCGCCGGCGGCCGGGCCGGAGAGCGGCTTGATGTCGTCCGGCAGGCGCTCGCGCAGGAGCTTCGAGACGTCGACCGACGCGAACAGCTGGTCAACGGCGTAGTTGGCGACCGCGTCCGAGATCTCCTCGTCCTCGAGCAGGCGCCCGCTGGTGTCGACCCACTCGTCGGTATCAAGCGCCTGGCGGTCGATCCATGTGGTGAAGATCGAGAGGAAGGCGAGGACCGAGGCCGCCACGACCAGGACCCGGACCGCGATCCGGTGCTCGGACTCGGGTGGCGGGGTTCCTGCGTGCTCCGGTGGCGTCGCTGCGGCCTCCACGAGGGTGACCCTAATGGACCACGATTCGCTGACGCCGGGCTTACGATCAGCGCATGAGGTTGCCGTTCTTCGGGAGTGACCCGGGCGCTGGTCCGTCGGGCACCGCGCTGGCCCGCCTCACCGCAGTCGCGGTCGTGATCGCGCTGATCATCGCCAACGCGATTGCGGCCGTGATCGTGTTCGCATTCGCGAGCCTGATCGGGGCCCCGAGCATCGAAGACCGCACCGAGGTCCTGGTCGCGAACGCGATCGCCCTCGGCGTCTACCTCTCGCTGGCGCTCATCGTCGGAATCGTCTGGGGGGTGAAGCGGATGCGGCCGCTGCGCGAGTTCCTGCGCGGCGCCCGCGATCCAACTCCCGAGGACCGCAAGATGGTGCTGCGGGGACCACTGCGGATTGCCGTGGTTCACATCGTGCTCTGGGGGGTCGCCGTGCCTGTCTTCGCGGCACTCAACGCCTCCTTCTCGGGAGAGCTCGCCTTCCGCGTCGGCGCCTCGGTCGGAGTCACCGGCGTCGTGATCACGGCAGTCACGTATCTGCTGACCGAGCGTCTGCTGCGCCCCGCAACCGCCCGGGTGCTTGCCACGGAGGCACCGGAACGGCCGGTCGTCCCGGGGGTTGCCGCCCGCAGCCTGCTTGCCTGGATGCTCGGTACCGGGGTCGCCCTGCTCGGCCTGGTCTCGGTCGCGGTCTCGACTCTGGTCGAGGAGGACTTCTCCCGCGACCAGCTCGCCCTCGTGGTGCTGGCGCTCTCCGGGATCGCCCTGCTGGTCGGCCTCCTGGTCACCGCGATCGCCGCCCGCGCCACCGCCGATCCGATCCGCTCGGTCCGCGACGCACTCGCCAAGGTGGAGGAGGGCGACCTCGACGTCGAGGTCCCCGTCTACGACGGCAGTGAGGTCGGCCTGCTCCAGGCCGGCTTCAACCGCACCGTTGCCGGACTGCGCGAACGCGAGCAGATGCGGGAGGCCCTCGGCACCTACCTCGACCCCGATGTCGCCGAGCACATCCTCGAGCAGGGGCCTTCGCTCGAGGGAGAGGAGGTCGAGGTCACCCTGCTCTTCCTCGATGTCCGTGACTTCACCGGCTTTGCCGAGCGCTCAGAGCCGACCGAGGTGGTCTCGACCATCAACCGCCTGTTCGAGATCGCGGTCCCGGTGATCCACGAGCACGGCGGCCTGATCGACAAGTTCATCGGCGACGGCCTGCTGGCGGTCTTCGGCGCGCTGCACGGTGAGACCGACCACGCCGACAAGGCGCTCCGCGCCGCGGGCGAGGTCGCAACCGCGGTCGAGAAGGAGTTCCAGCGGAAGATCGAGATCGGGATCGGAATCAACACCGGACGGGTGATCGCGGGGAACGTCGGCGGTGCCGGCAGGCTCGAGTTCAGCGTGATCGGAGACGCCGTCAATGTCGCTGCACGGGTGGAGGCGGCGACCAGGCAGACCGGTGACACGCTCCTGGTCAGCGGCAGCACCGCCGAGAAGCTCAGCGGCGAGATCGAGCTCGAGCCCAGGCCAGGCGTGGAGCTCAAGGGCAAGCGCACCCCGGTCGAGGTTTTTGCGCCTGTTTTCGAGAGTGAGCAGCGGGTAGCGAAGAAGGACCCGATGAAAGCGACGAGAGGACGACGATGAGCGACAAGATCGATGAAGCCAAGGGCCGCGTGAAGGAAGCGGCCGGCGATCTCGCCGACGACGACGGCCTCAAGCGCGAGGGCAAGGTCGATCGCGCCAGTGCGAGCGTCAAGGACAAGATCGGCGACGCAGCCGACAAGGTCAAGGACGTCGTCAACCCCGACGACGAGCGCGACCGCGATCCGGTCGAGCGCGAACCGGCCGAGACCCGGCCGTAGGCCGACCTACTGATTCGACGCGCTCGGGACTGACCTGAGCGCGTAGGGTTCCTCCCGGATGAACCCGGGTGGATCAGCATCCCTCAGGAGCCGCCGGTGAACGAGCCGGCGGTTCCTCATGAAGGGGTCCCTTACGGGGATTACTACCGCGAGATCTACGCCAAGGGGATGCTGGCCGGGGAGAAGCCGGCGCTGCCGATCGCCTGGGACGAGCTCGAGCGGCGGGCCGAGGCCTCGCTGGACGAGCGCGCCGTCGCCTACGTCTGGGGAGGCGCCGGCAGCGAGGACACGATGCGAGCCAACCTGGAGGCCTTCCGCCGCTGGCGGATCGTGCCGCGGTATCTCCGGGACATGTCGGAGCGCGACCTCTCGACCACGGTGCTCGGTACCGAGATGCCGGCCCCCGTCATGCTGGCGCCGGTCGGCGTCCAGAAGATCCTCAACGAGGACGGCGAGCTGGCGACCGCTCGCGCCGCCGCTTCCCTCGGCCTGCCGCTGGTCGTCAGCACCGCCTCGTCGACCTCGATGGAGGACATCTCTGAGGCCATGGGCGAAGCCGACGGCGAGGCGCCGCGCTGGTACCAGCTCTACTGGCCCAACGACCGCGAGCTGGCGGCGAGCCTGGTGAAGCGCGTCGGCGATTCCGGCTACTCGGCGATCGTGCTCACGGTGGACAACTTCATCGTCGGCTGGAAGCCCCGTGACCTGCAGCAGGCCTATCTCCCCTTCCTGGAGGGAATCGGGATCGCCCAGTACCTCTCCGACCCGGTCTTCCTCGAGGCGCTGGAGAAGTCGCCGGACGAGGACATCGGCGCCGCGGTCGGCCACTTCCTCGGCGTCTTCACCAACCCCTCCCTCACCTGGGACGACCTCGCCTGGCTGCGCGAGCAGACCTCGCTGCCGATCGTGCTCAAGGGAATCCTCCACCCCGACGATGCGCGTCGCGCCCGCGAGCGCGGACTCGACGGGCTGATCGTCTCCAACCACGGCGGCCGCCAGGTCGACGGGGCGATCGCCTCGCTCGACGCGCTGCCCCCGATCGTCGAGGAGGCCGGCGGTGAGATGGCGATCCTGATTGACAGCGGCATCCGTTCCGGCGCCGACATCGTCAAGGCACTCGCGCTCGGCGCCAACGCGGTCCTGATCGGCCGCCCCTACCTATGGGGACTGGCGCTCGACGGCCAGGCGGGAGTCGAGACCGTGCTCCGCTGCCTGCTCGCCGAGCTCGACCTCACCCTCGCTCTGAGCGGCCACAGCCGCCCGGCCGAGCTCGACGCCTCGGCGCTCAGACGCGTCTGACTAGACCGGCAGCTGCAGCGCCTTCTTCTTGCACTTCTTGCGCTTTTTGCCCTTCTTCTTCTTGCACTTCTGCAACGCGGCGGCGCGGAGGCCGGTCGGGCCGCCGGCCGGGGGTGCGGGAGGCGGCGGCGTGACAGGCGGTAGTGCGGCCTCGAACGCCCCGATGTCGGAGCCATCGGCGACGTTCGGCTTGGACGGGTGGTCGAGCGGCCGCGGGAAGCCGGCTCCCCGCTGGTCGACGCCCGGGTCGGTTACCTGGCCGGCGACCGTGCCCGCGTCGACCGCGGGGCTGGTCGAAAGGAGCGCCATGGTCGCGGTCGGACCGCCGTTCAAGGCGGTCAGTGGCTGCAGGTCCGGATCGACGAATAGGTCCGTGACCGCGGGAGTCACGTCGCAGGTCCCACCCGGCGTCGTCGAGTACTCGATGTTGTGGCCGAGCGAGGTCAGGTTCGCGGCCAGGCCACTGCAGTTGGCGCCACCCGTGACTGGATCGGCGACGATCGTGTTCCGGAACGAGATCGTCGATGTGTCGCCCTGGCTGATGTTCTTCCCCGACGTCGCGGTGCCGTCCTCAGGACCGTTGTCGGCGATCGTCGAGCTGACGATGGTCAGCGTCGCGGTGCTGCGGGTCTGAATGCCGCCGCTGTGATCCTCGGGCACCGGTGGCGCGCAGCCGCAGAGGACGGCTGTCCGGTTGCCGGCGACTGTGCTCAACTCGATCGAGCCCGCGCCAGCGGACTTCGAGATGCCCCCAGCGTGGGTCCGGAGGTTCGCCAACGCGTTGTTGGCATAGGCGAGCGTCCTGTTATTGCTGATTGTGCTGCGGTCGATGTCCATCGTCGAGGTGCTGTAGATACCGCCGCCGTCGGCCTCGCCCTCACCGGTGACGTCGTTGCCCGCGTTGCGCCCGGCCTCGGCATCGTTGTCGTCGATCGTGCTCCGATTCACGAAGAGCGGCCCCAGACTGGCGATGCCGCCGCCATGGGCAATCGCATCGCCGGTCCCGGTTGTGCCGAGGTCCGCCGTGGCTTTGTTGTCCTCGATGATCGAGTCGTTGACGGTGAGACTGCCCGAGGCGTTGTAGATGCCACCGCCGCTCACTGTCACAGGGACCGAAGCGCTGGCCAGAAAGATGGTGTTGTTGTGGACCCGCACCGAGTTGAGCGTCAGGGTCCCGGCCGTCTTGTAGATCCCGCCGCCCCCGAACTGGCCGGTGGCTATGAACTCTCCAACGCCGCCGGTAATCGAGAGGTTGCTCATCGTCGCGGTTCCGCTCGACTGGGCGAGAGTCGTGTAGCTCCCTCCGTTGCCGTTGATGGTCAGCGTGTTCACGCCCGAGCCGACGATGTTCATGTCGCTGGTGATCGTGAGCGGCGCCTCCGCGAGGGTGATCGTGTCGATCAGGCCGGGGATGTTGAAGGTGATCTCGTCAAGGCCGTTGTCGTAGCTCCCGGTAATGGTGCAACCGGTGGCAGTCGTCTCACCATTGGCCGAGGTGATCGCCTCGCGCAGAGTGCAACCCGCGTTGTCGTCAGTCGCGCTCGTGACTTCGATCGAGACGGCCGCGTGGGCGCTCGCCGCGAGGCTCAGCGACGCCATCGCCGTCGCAATCATTGCTCGACGCATGACCTTGGCAGCCTTCATAGAACCCTCTCCCTCTCGTTCGTGCCCCGGCCTCCTGCCGTGGCCCCTGGACACCAGACTCTAGCCGCTTTTCGCAGGCGTCCGGGTCTCGTAGCCGGACGGGGCTGCCGCCGTTAGGCTTCGCCGGTGCCCTCGCACGAGACGATCGACGTCACCACCGGCCTCGGGGATGGCGCTGGCGGCGCCAAGATTCTGCTCAACCGGCCCGACGCGCTCAACGCCTGGAACGAGCAGTTCGGGCTCGATCTCAAGGACGCGATCGAGACGCTCGGGGCCGACGAGTCGGTGCGGGCGGTCCTGATCACCGGCGCCGGCCGCGGCTTTTCCTCCGGCGCCGACCTCAAGGAGCAGCGCAGCAACAACGAAGGGGGTAACGGCGACGGTCTCCCCGACCTGAGCCTGCGGCTGAAGGAGATCTACCACCCGGTGATCACCGGGATCCGGGAGATGCCGAAGCCGGTGGTCGCCGCGGTCAATGGCCCCGCGGTCGGGATCGGCTGCTCACTGGCACTCGCCTGCGACCTCGTCCTCGCCGCCGAGTCCTCCTACTTCCTGCTCGCCTTCGTCAATATCGGTCTGGTGCCTGATGGAGGGTCGACCGCCTTCATCCCCGCCCTCACCGGGGTCGCGCGCGCCGCCGAGATGATGATGCTCGGCGAGAAGATCCCCGCCGAGAAGGCACACGACTGGGGCCTGGTCAACCGGGTCCACCCCGACTCCGAGCTGGAGCGGGAGGGCCAGGAGATGCTCGAGCGCCTCGCCAAGGGCCCGACCCGCTCCTACGCCGGCGCCAAGCAGCTCCTCAACCGGCGCGTGTATGGAGACCTGGCGGGCCAGCTCGACGCCGAGGCCGACCAGCAGAAGGCGCAGGGCGAGACCAAGGACTTCGTCGAGGGCGTCCTCAGCTTCATCCAGAAGCGCGACGCCGAGTTCACGGGGAACTAGATCCCGCGGCGGGGGGTCCCGCCAGAGGACGATTGGGGTTTGTTGTGCAGTTCTCGTCCGAGGGCGGGACCCTTCGACGTGGGATCGTGCTCCCCGAGCCACCGCTCGAGGATCGGCCAGGTCGTCTTGCGCGCCTTGCGCCCCGTGAGAACGCCGAGGTGTCCTCCCGGCGCCGACTCGAGCCGCGCCTTCGGCAGGAATTCGGCGACCGCGTGGACCGACGGCAGCGGGGCGATCCCGTCCCCCTCCCCGGCGATCGAGAGCACCGGCTGCTTCACGTCGACGAGCCGGATCGTGCGGCCGGTCAGCTCCAGGGTGCCGTCGGCGAGGTCGTTGACCCGGAAGAAGCGGTGGTAGAGCTGGCCGAAGGTGCGCCCGGGGTAGGCGAACATGTTCGCGGTGAACCGATCGACGGCCTCGATCTGGGCCAGGAAGTCGCGGTCGTCGAGGTTGCGGAGGATCGCGAACGGCTTGGTCACGTACTTGTCGAACGACGAGAGCTGGAAGGCGCGTTTCACCAGTGGCCGCGGCGCCCCTCCCAGGATTCTGTAGAGGGTGGTGATGATCCGGCCGCCGGTGAGGTCGGCCAGCGGCCGCAGCGGCGCGATCAGCGGCACCTGGGTGAAGTCGAACGGGCTGCCGACCATCGCAACCGAGCGGACCGGGACGCGGCCGTCGGCGGCGACCAGCAGCGCCAGCACTCCGCCGAGCGACCACCCGATCATCTGCACGTCGGGGGCTTCCGCGTCGCGGCGGACAGCCTCGATCGCCTCGGGGAGGATCTCGTCAATCCAGTCCTCGATCCCGAGCTCGCGGTCGGAGAAGGCGATCGCTCCGTAGTCGACCAGGTAGACCCGCCTGCCGGCCTCGAGCAGGTACTCGACCAGGCTGCAGCCGCGGCGCAGGTCGAAGCAGAGCGCCGGCGCCGCCAACGGCGGCACCAGCAGCACCGGCGCGCCGTGCGGAGTCGTCGAGGGAGGCGCCCAGTAACGGTGTACGGCCCGCTTCGGCCCTTCGTCGATGATCGAGGAGCGCATCGGCCGCACGTCGGCGATGCCGCCGCCGATTACCGCGTCCCACGCATTCGCCACGCCGGCGGCAATCTCATCTGGCGTGGGAAGTGCCCTCACACAGCTATATTCGCAAGCGCGATGCGCCTGCGAACCGCCCTGGTGGTCGTCGGGATCAGCCTGGCGGCATTGCCGGCGTCGGCGTCGGCCGCTCCTCCCTACCCCGTCTCGTACAACTTCCTCGACGCGACCGCCACGCAGGGCAACGCGCAACACGTGTCGCCGCCGGGCGCCAATGACTTCTCCTGCCGGCCGAGCATCGCGCACCCGCAGCCGGTCGTCCTCGTCCACGGCCTGCTGGCGAACCAGACCGTCAACTGGAACACGATGTCGCCGCTGCTCGCCAACGACGGGTACTGCGTCTTCGCACTCACCTACGGAACCAAGGCCGGCGTCGAATTCCCGTTCTACCAACCAGGCGGGCTGAAGCGGATGGAGGAAAGCGCCCGCCAGCTCTCTGAATTCATCGACGAGGTGCTGGCGGCGACCGGTGCCAGGAAGGTCGACATCGTCGGCCACTCCGAGGGCAGCCTGATGCCGAACTACTACGTCAAGTACCTCGACGGAGCCGCCAAGGTCGACGACTACGTCGGCCTGACGACGATCTGGAACGGGACCGAGTTCTTCGGGACCGCAACCCTGGCCATTCTCGCCAACCAGTACGGCCTTGGAGCGGATGCCGCGAATCTCGTCGCCCAGTTCTGCGACTCATGCACGCAGTTCCTGCGCGGGTCGAACTTCATGCAGAAAATGCGCGCCGGCGGCGTCCCCCACCCCGCGGTCGACTACACCAACATCGTCACCCGCTACGACGAGCTCGTCCAGCCCTACACCAGCGGTCTGATGGAGGCCGGGCCGAACGTCACCAACCACACCCTCCAGGAGCACTGCGAGCTCGATCTCACCGAGCACATGGGGGTCGCCGCCGATCCGATCGCGGGCATCCTGATCCTGAACGCGCTCAATCCTCCGCAGCACGCCCGGCCGATCCCGTGTCAGCTGGTGACGGCAATCGGCGCGCCCCTGGCGACGCCGCCGGAGCCGCTCGACAGCGACGGCGACTCTCGACCCGACTACTCGGATCCCTGTCCCCTGGTCACGGGCGAGAGCTGCGCCGCTGCGCCGGCAGCGGGGGGAGCGCTGAGCGCCAAGCGCAATCCAAGGGCCGCGGCAAAGCGCCGCTGCGCCAAGCGCACGCGGGTCAGGGCGAAGCGCCGCTGCCTGCGCCGCGCGAAGAAGCTGCAGCGCCGCTAGCCGGGATTCCGGGCGCCGACGATCCAGGTCGATGCGGGGGCGGCCACCGTGCCGTCTTCCTGGACGAAGTCGGTGAGCGCCTCGCGGAGGTCGGCGACCACCTGCGGCCGGACCTCCTCGACCTCTTCCGGCGGACAGACGCGAAGCACCTCGGCGGCGGGACCGAGGGCCATCGCGAACTCGATCGCGTGGTCGACGCTGTTGCCGATCTTGATCGGGGCATCGCAGCGGGTCAGGGAGACGTCCTCGAAGCCGGCGATCCCAAGCTGCTCGCTGACCGTGTCGGCGTTCGCCATCGAGAACGGGCCGGGCCCGCAGGTCGGCACGTCGTGCTCCTCGGGCTCGTCCAGGTACTTCTCGACCACCTGCTCGGCTCGGTGCAGCCAGTCGTTGTCGAGCTTGCGGCGCCAGACCGCGGCGCTCAGGCGGCCCCCCGGCACCAGCGCCTCGCGCACGTTGCGGAGTGCCGCCACCGGACTGTCGAAGAACATGATTCCCATCCGGGAGTAGGCGTAGTCGTATGGCCCGCCGAGGTCGTCGGTCTGGATGTCGGCGACCGCGAAGCTGACCCGATCGTTGCCGGCGTCTTCCGCCTCCTGCTGCGCGGCTTCGATGAAGCGGGGGCCGACGTCGACGCCGAAGGCGTGGCCCTGAGGCCCGACCAGCTCTGCGATCTGCTGAGTCGTGTCGCCGAGCCCGCAGCCCAGATCGATCACCGAGTCGCCCTGACGCGGCGGGTGGATCCGCAGGGCGGCGTCGCCGTGCAGGGCGAGCCCGTCGCAGACCAGGTCGCGGTACTTGATCCAGGCGTCGAACAGGACCCCGTCCCAGGCATCGGTCTGCTCCTGGTTGACATCCGCCTGCTCTCTGACGCCCTGTTCCACGAGGCGTGATTCTACGCCGTGTGACCGGCGAGAGCGAATAGCGCTCAGGGAGAGCCTCCGCTCTATTCTGCGCCCATGGGTGGTGGTGTGAAGGGAGGTGTTCTCGCCGCTGCGGTGCTCTGCGCGCTGGCCTGGCCGGCCGGGACGTCGGCCGCGGTCCCGGACATCGACGCCCGCGACGGGTCGGTCTACGCGCGGGTGAAAGACGGCAGCGCGACCCTCGGCAACGGTCTGGTCGAGCATCGCTGGCAACTCGGCGGCTTCCGCACCGCGGCGCTCGAGGATCTCCGCGGCGACGGTCGCGTCTGGAGCCAGGGCGCGCGCGAGTTCTCCCTCACGGTCGCCGGGCTCGAGCTCGGCAGCGAGTCGTTCGCGGCGACCGGCGCGCGGGTCTCGGAGCTTGCCCGCGGCGGCCTCCGGCTCAGCTTCGACCTCCAGCCTGCCTCTCTGCCACTGCTCACCGTGACCCGTTCAATCGAGGCCTATCCCGGCGTGGCCGGCCTCCGCACCGAGACCACGCTCTCCTCTCCCATCCCGCTCCCGCTCTCGGGCGCAATCGTCGATTCAGCCGCGGCCGGCGCCGGCGCCCCCTCGATCCACGCCTTCCGCGGCGGCGCCGACTGGCGCGAGCCCGAATGGGCCGGCCCGCCGATCTCGGTCGGCGATCCCCACGCCGGCACCTGGCGCCAGAGTGCCACCGCCGGCAACGGAGAGCCGCTCGCCGGCCCCGCCCAATGGCTCTCGCTCGAGGCGGGAGGGCGGTCCCTGTTCATGGTGCTCGAGCGCAACGACTTCCCCTCCTCCCGCATGGCCTACGACGGCGGTACGGCAAAGGCGGTGATCGACCACTCCCGCGACGTGATCGATTTTGGCCCGTTCGAGGAGAACATCCACGTCGAGAACCCGATCCCGATCGGGGTCGGCCGGGTGCGGATCGTCCGCCCCGGCGAGCCGCTGGCGCTGGCGCCCGTGTTCACCGGGTTCGGTGACCACGCCGGTGACGAGCCGTGGCAATTCCACCGCTACCTCACCCGTCACCGGATGGCGCCCTATCCCCACGCGGTCACCTTCAACTCGAACGGGATCGACGGCAACGTGATCTCGACCGGCGCCAAGGACGACATGAACCTGGCGGCCACCGCCCAGGTCGCGGAGATCGCCCGCAGGCTGGGGGTCGAGACGTTCATCCTCGACGACGGCTGGCAGGCCCGCTCGGGCGACTGGCAGCCCGACTCGCCCCAGTACCCGGAGCCGCGCTGGGACGGGGACCCGGGTTCCAAGTTCGCGCCGCGTTTCCCCGACCCGACGTTCACAGCGGTGCGCGAGGCGATCGCGCCGATGCGGCTCGGCCTCTGGATGAGCCCCACCTTCTTCAACCCGAGCGCCGCGACCTTCGCCCAGCATCCGGAGTGGGCGTGCGAGCCGCTGGCGGTGCCGCTGGTGGCGCAGAACATCGCCGACCCGGACGGCGGCTCGAACGAGGCCGGCCTCGGGCCCTGGAGCCAAGCGGCCCTCCCCCACGTCGAGTCGCGCATCCGCGATGCGATCACCAACTGGGGCGCCACCTACTTCAAGTTCGACTTCCTCGCCTGGTTCGACTGCGTCACCTCCGACGGCCTCGTTCGCGACATGTACGAGATGCACGACGCCTTTGTCGCCATGCTCGACCGGATCGCCGTCGACCACCCCGGGGTAACGCTGCAGATCGACGAGACCAACGACTACCGCCTCTTCCCGTTCGAGTCGGTGGCGCGGGGCCCGTCATGGTTCCAGAACGGCGGCCCGCCGCTCGAGCAGATGCTCCACAACCTCTGGAACCTGAGCCCGTTCGTCCCCGCCTTCTCCCTCGGCCAGAACGCGCTCGCCAACCAGAACTTCTCGCGCTACCCGGTCGATTCGCTCATGGCCGGCGCGCTCCTCTCCCACATCACCTTCTTCGGTGACATCCGCCGGCTTCCCGGACCGGTGATCGACCGGGCCAGGGTCTGGACTGACTTCTACCGCGGCGCGCGCGACCTGCTCGACGGCGTCATCTACCCCCTGCTCGCCGATCCGATCGAGAACGGCTGGACCGCGCTTCAACCCTGGGACCCCGAGGCCGGCGACGGCGCCCTGCTCGCCTTCCGTCAGGGGTCAGCGGACACCTCCCGGACGGTCCCCCTCGAGAACGTGCCCGACGGCGACTACCGCCTGAGCTCCGGCCCGGGGAACGACCCGATCGGGACCGCAAGCGCCGCCGCTCTCCGTTCGGGACTCTCGATTGAGATCCCCGAGGCCGACGGCGCCCGGGTCATCCTGATTCGACGGATCGAGGCCGACCCGGATCCAGGGCCGGGTCCCGGCCCCGGTCCCGGTCCCGGCCCGGGCGGCGGCGGATCGGGAGGCGCCGGTGCCAACGCCGCGCCGCAGGCGGGCGCCCCGCTGTCGGGCGCGGCCGCCAAGCGCAGGCGGAAGTGCAAGAAGCGCAAGCGGCGGGTACACCGTCGGCGAAGCGACCGAAAGGACCGCAATGAACGACGAAAAAGACGGCCAGGATGCCGCCGAGCAGGTAAAGGAAGACGTCGCGCCTGATCCAGGCGAGGAGGTAGAGGAGGCGCTGGAAGAAGACACCGCCCCCGATGAGTCCGGCGGCGGGGGTGGCGGCGGCAGCTCGTAATCAGACGGCCAGAGGTGTGGACGCTGCGGCCCAACAAGCGTGGGTCGTGGTTTTGACGCCTGAGCGACGGGTATCCGAACCCAGACCGGCTATGAGCACCGAAGTGAAACCAGAGGAGATCCAGGAGCTCTACGGGCACAACTGGGCGCGCGTGCCCGAGCGGCGTGAATTCGTCGAAAAGCTCGAGGAGATCGCCGCGCCCGAGTTCGAGTGGAGCGCAGAGAAGGCACCCGCGCCTGAGGCACTCTCCATCACAGACCTGCCTGGCTACGCAGAGGCGATCGAGGAGGATTTCCGGGTCTTCAACTACGAAGCCGACGCAGTAGAGGAGGTCGACGAGGGATTCGTGGTCAAGGGCACGCTCGAGGCACAGGGCCGGCTCTCCCGCGAGCAGTTCGACAAGCGTTTCGTGCACCTGTGGCGGGCCAACGGCCACGGTGTCGAAATGGTCGAAAACCTCCGCTAAGAGCGCCTTTTTCCCTGCTTGCGGGCACCTTTTGCGCCTGCTAAAATTACGTTTTGAAGCGCAGGGCTTCGCGCAGTCACCGCTTTCCCAAGCAGCCTTCGCGACGAGCAGCAACTCGCCTCGCGGGGGCTTCTGCCTCAGCTACGGACGCGGCGAGACGCCCCCCGAATCACACCCCGAGAAGACAAAGGAGTCACGAGAACAGATGAGTAAGCGCAGTGCCTGGACGTGCGATGGATGCGCCGTCGAAGTCAGCTATCCCTCCGAGAATGCTCCCAAGCAGCCCGCCGGCTGGGCCAAGAGCGGCAAGAAGTGGCTCTGCCTGCGTTGCCGCCGCGAGGAGGTCATGGACAAGGCTGCGGCCAAGAACGGCGCCGAGGGCTGGGCGCCCAGGCGTCAGGCCCTGATCGAGTTCGAACTGGTCCGCGACCCGGAGGCAACCGAGGTCGAGGTCGCCAAGCGGGCCCAGTGCTCCTCGGCGACCGTGCGCAAGGTCCGCCGGCAGCTTCGCGAAGCCGGCACCCTCGCGCCCGCCTAGACAGCATCTCCAGAAAAGGCCCGTCAGGGCCTTTTCTCTTGTGAAAGGGCCCGCGAGGGCCTTTTCTTTTTTTGGATGCCCGGTTTCAGATCCGGAGTTGCGGGTACTTGCCCGCCCAACACTTGGAGGAGCGTCGGGAACACTCATCAGCGCGCTGCATCCATTGCCTGCATCCCGCAGGCGATGACTCGTACTCGAACTCGGCCGGGCTGATCCTCTGCGCGCCATGCTGGGAGCAGGTGTTGATCACGCCGCCGCGGCCCGGCGGCCCGCCTCGCTGGATGTCGGTGGAGGACCGTGCTCCGAGATCACGGGGCAGCGCGGCAGTCGCTTAGGCGACGACGGACCCGTGGAACGGATCCCCCCCTGTATCCGTAACCCCTGGGCGGTCCGTTTCGGTGTAACTGCACACGGGTACAAGAACCCCGCCAACTAAGGAGGAGCCAGATGCTCAAGAAGCTGGGGATCTCAAGCGCCGTGTTTGCGGTCTTGATCGTGATGGTGGCCTCCGTGGGCGGGGCAAACGCACTTGTCGGGGCCACCGACCTGTCGCTGACCAAGACGGACAGCCCCGATCCTCTCACCAAGGGGAGCGACATCACTTACACGATCACTGTTCGGAACCTCGGAGGTCCCACGCCTGGGTCGGCCGACGCGAGCAGCGTCATCGTCCGCGACACGCTCCCGGACAGCTTTGTCGACTACCGCTCGAGCGTCACGACCCAGGGCAGCTGCTCTGAGACCGGCGGAGTCGTCACCTGCAATCTGGGTCAGCTGAACGAGGGCGCCAACGCCACGGTGACGATCATCGCCAGGGCTGACAAGACAGGCACGGCGACGAATGTCGCGGTTGTTGAGTCGCCCGAGGACACGAACAGCGCCAACAACACCGACACCGAGCCGACGACGATCCTCGCCTCGACCACGACCGCCGGCAAGGGCAAGGGCAAGGGCAAGAAGAAGGTGAAGGCGAGTTGCACCACGCCCACCATCGTCGGTACCAACGGCAGTGACACGATCGTCGGAACGCCCGGGCACGACATCATCGTCGGCCTCGCCGGCAACGACCGCATCTTCGCCGGCGCCGGTAACGACATCGTCTGCGGCGGAGCGAACTCCGACGTCGTCTTCGGCGGCGGCGGGCTCGACGCCCTGATCGGCGGGCTGGGCTTCGACCAGCTGACCGGTGCCAATGGCGGCGACGTGCTCAAGGGCAACCGTGGGCGCGACCGCCTGCGCGGAGGGTTCGGCGCAGACGCGCTCAACGGAGGGCTCAACCGTGACCGCTGTCGCGGAGGCCCGCAGCGCGACGCAATCGCCCGCTGCCCGTAGCCCGGCGCGCTGAGACCCAAGCATTCGAGAAGGGCCGCCGTCCGGCGGCCCTTCTCTTCGTTCAGATTGCGCTCGCGGTCGGCGGCGCGGTCGCGATCTGCACCGGCCTCGCCCAGGCGATCGGGGGTGCGGCGACCCTGCCGGGGGTCGAGTCCGCCGATCCCGACCTCGAGAGCGAGATCCGCTTTCTCTCGGTGTTCTGGTTCGCGCTCGGTTGCGTCGCGCTCTGGCTGGTGCCGCGGGTCGCCGAACACCGAAACACTTTGCGGGCGCTGATGGGCGCCGTCTTCCTCGGCGGCCTCGCGCGGGTGATCTCCCTCCTCAGCGCCGGCGCCCCCGAGCCCTTCCTCACGGTCCTGATGGTGATCGAGCTGGTGCTGCCGCCGGTCGTGATCGGGGCCGACGAGTACAGCCGTCGCCGCGCACGCTGAAACCCCTACTGAAAAGTGAGGCACCCCACGCCTGAGATCTGTACCTTTGCGGGCGGTGAGGCGCCGGATTTTGATCACAGCCGCGGGGATGCTGGCCTGCACGGTCGGCATTGCCCTGCCCGCCGGGGCCACGGGCGGCGTTGACGACACCGCGACGGGGCTCGAGCGCACGTCACTCGAACAGGTCGCGATCTTAGGCCCGGCGGACGTGCGGCAGCTCGAGCAGATGGGGCTCGACGTCACCCACGACGTCACCGAGAGCACCGCGACCGTCGCCCTCTACTCCGATGCCGAGCGGACCCAGCTCGACCGCGCGGGGTTCGAATCGCAGACGCTGATCGCTGACCTCGCGGCGAAGAACCGCGCCGACCGCGCCGGCGAGGCGGAGGCCGCCGCGGCGGGGCCCTCCCTGCTCCCGAGCGGCCGCCAGACCTACCGCGTGTACGAGGACTACGTCACCGAGCTCAACCAGCTCGCGGAGGAGAACCCGGAGTTCGTCCGCAAGGTCAAGATCGGCGAGTCGATCGAGGGTCGCGACATCATCGGGGTCGAGATCGCCTCCGAGGTCGATCGCACCGACGACGGCCGCCCGGTCTTCCTGCAGGCCGGCCTTCATCACGCCCGCGAGTGGCCCTCGGGCGAGTTCCCGATGGAGTTCGCGCTCGATCTCGTCAACGGCTTCAACGCGGACGACCCGCGGATCACCGAGATCGTCAACAAGGCCCGCACGGTGATCGTCCCCGTCGTCAACCCGGACGGCTTCAGCGTTTCCCGCGGCGCGGCGATCAGCCCGGTCGGCGGCGCCGGCGTGCTCGGGATCGGCGGTGGTTCCGGCGAGTACAGGCGCAAGAACTGTCGCCCGGCCGACGCAGCGCAGGCGGCCCTTCCCTGCGCCCAGCGGCCGACTACCTCCGGCATCGACCTGAACCGCAACTACGGCTACTACTGGGGCGGCCCAGGGGCCAGCGCTTCTCCGGGCAACGACACCTACCGCGGGGCGGCCCCGTTCTCCGAGCCGGAGACCCAGGCTGTCCATGAGTTCAGCTCTCGCATGCACCCGACCGTTGTCATCTCGAACCACACCTTCACCGAGAACGGCTGGTGGCTGCGACAGCCGGGCTTCAACGGCTCCTTCTTCCCTCAGCAGCCGGGCGGCGGCGCGATCACGCCCGACGAGCCGGCGATGAAGGCGCTTGGTGACGCGATGGGCGACGGCGGCACCGACAACCCGCTGACGGGCGCCACCGGCTGGCCCTCCGACCTCGGCTGGGAGCTCGGCGACATCACCGGCGCCACCGAGGACTGGAACTACTTCGCGCAGGGGAGCTACGGCTACACGCCGGAGGCGCGCGGGCCGGACTTTCACGGGCTCTACCAGCTGATGGTCGTTGCCGAGTACGGCGGCCTGCCGGGAGTCAGCCCCGGTGGAGGCGTGCGCGAGGCCTACCTGCTCGCGGCCGAAGAGGCGATCGACACCGACAACCATGGCGTCATCACCGGGACGGCTCCGCCGGGTGCCACCCTCACCCTGCACAAGGAGTTTGACGCGCCGCGCCATCCCAGCAACGGCGGCGCGCCGACCCACGAGGTGCTCCACTCGACCATGAATGCCCGCGCCGACGGCACGTACGAGTGGCACGTGATGCCCTCCGACCGGCCCCAGATCCCCAACAGCCCACTGCCCCCCGGTGACGAGGAGTGGACGATGGCCTGCAAGCAGCCCGGCCAGGACCCCTTCACGACGGCGGTCGAAATCGCCCGCAATCAGACGGTCACGGTGAACTGGCGCGCGGGCGGCGCCTGCGGCACCGAGCCGGTCGGCAACCAGGCGCCGACTGCGAGCTTCACCCATTCGCCGACGGCGCCGGAGACGAACCAAGAGGTCAGCGTCAGCTCGACTTCGACCGACCCCGAGGACGGCACCACCTTCGATCCGAACAAGGTGAAGTGGGACTTCGACAACGACGGGACCTACGACGAGACCGGGCTGACCGCCACCCATACCTTCACCACCGCCGGCAGTCACCCGGTGAAGCTCGAGGTCACCGACTCCGACGGCGCCAGCGACACCGAGACGCAGATGATCGTGGTTTCCGACCCGGTCGCGAACGTGCCACCGACCGCCGGGTTCGACTACGACCCTGAAGATCCGGCCGTCGACGAGGTCGTCATCCTGAGCTCGACCTCGACCGACTCCGACGGAGAGATCGTCTCCCACGACTGGGATCTCGACGACGACGGCGCGTTCGACGACGCCGAAGGAGAGGAGATCAACGTCGTCTTCCTCGACCCGGGCAGCTACGAAATCACGCTTCAGGTCATCGATGACGAGGGCGCCACCGGCACCATCACCCGGACGATCGAGGTCACCGAAGCGGAGATCGAGCCGCCGGCGGATCCGGGCCCGGGCGGAGGCTCCGGCGGCGGGGCGGGCGGACCGGGGGCGGGATCACCCCTCAGCGGCGCAGCGTCGGGGACCGGCGTCCGCGCGCGAGCGCTGAGGCGGTGCAAGCGCAAGCGGACCGCCCAGAAGCGCCGCCGCTGCCGGCGTCGCGCCGCAAAGCTCCCCGCCTGAGGGCTACGGCCCCCAGCAGTAGAGGAAGTGGATCGCGACCGGGTCGCGCGCGATCGCCGTTGCATATCGGCTGACCGCGGCGACGTAAAGCTTCGAGGGGTTGTACGCGTAGAGGGCACGGGCGTAGCTGGATGGGGCACCGTTGGCGCGCAGCAGCCGCGCCGCCGCCAGGATCGCGTCGTGCGGATCCTGGATGTTGCCGCCGTGGCCGTAGATCTTCCACGTGGACGGGATGAACTGCATCGGCCCCTTGGCGCCGGCGACGCTGTCGTTCTTGACCCGGCCGAACTTGGTCTCGACCAGGTGGATCGCCGCGAGGAAATGAGGGGCAATCCGGGAGCGCTGCTTTGCCTCGCGGTAGAACGCGACCAGGTCGGCAAGGGGCGGCGGCTCGCCGGTCCGCACCTCGACCGTTCCCGACCCGTGCGAGAGCTTGCGCAGCTTGCGCGCCGCCGCCGTGAAGTCGCGCACGTGGCGCGCCAGTCGCGCCGGCAGCAGTGCGATCGTCTCCGTGTACAGGCCCGGACGCCGCGCCAGTACCCGGATTGACTCCTGCAGGAAGAGGGCTCGGTCGAGCACCTCCTGCGGCGGCGGTCCGGAGGGCGGATCGCCGTCTGCGCGCCAGGCGTCGATTGCCGTCCGCAGTGCCGCGTCGTTCTCGGTCAGGTCGGTCGAGAGCTCCTGGGGACTGGTGGCAACCGCCGGCGAGGCAGATTCGGCGCCGCATGCCGCCGATCCAAACGCGAGCGCGGCTGCGGATCCGACGATGGCCACGCAGAGCGTCAGTGGAGTAACGATCTGTCTGCGTGGGCGCGGCATGCCTGGCTGGGCGAGAACCGTAGCGAGGCAGGCCATTCCGCTCCACCCCATCGTTTTGGGTAGGCCCACGGCTCAAGCTTGCCAGGCAGGAGGCCGATGGTCTGGACGAGAGTCCTAACTGGGACTCGTTTCCCCCAACCTCAAGGAGTCCCAAGTGCTCACCAAGCTCAGAAAACATCGGATCGTCGGGGCGGCCGTCAGCCTCCTCGTCGTAGGGGTGGTCGGCCTCGTCTATGCCGCCTGGACCACCAACGGCAGCGGTTCGGGGTACGCCAAGGCGGGCAGCGCCCAGGCGCTAACCACGGTTGATGTCTCGGCAACCACCACCGCGACGCTCTACCCGGGCGCCGACGGCGACGTTCTGCTGCGGATCAACAACCCGAATGCCTATCCCGTCCGCGTCACCGCCGTCTCCGGCAACGGCGCGATCACCGCCAGCGGCGGCGCCGGAACCTGCACCACCACCGGCGTCACCTTCACTGACCAGACGGGCCAGACCCTCGACGTCGCGGCCAGCTCGGCGGCCACATTCACGCTCTCGGGCGCCGCTCACATGTCGAACGCGTCTGAGAACGGCTGTCAGGGTGCGACATTCACGATTCCGGTCACCCTCACTGGCGGGAGCAACGCCTAGGGAGTGCCCTGACCGGGCATCCCGCGCGCGGTCGAGCACCAACGATTCGACCGTCCAATGCGGACAATCCCCACCTATATCGGCGTAGCCGCCCTCGCCCTCTCGGCGGGGAGCGGCTTTGCCGCGCTCCGCGAGGGCGCCGCTGATCAAGCCACTGCGAAGGCGGCAGCGACGGGACAGCGCTCCCCGCTGCGAGTCCACGGCGAGGTCGATGGGCTTTATCCCGGCCTGGTCAGATGGACCGTGTTTCCCATTCGCAACCGCTCCAACCAGCGAATCGTCGTCAGCCTGATCAAGGCGAAGGTCAAGGATGCGAGCCCCACCTGCCCGGCCGGAAACCTCCAGATTGCACAACGCCGGATGGGAGTGATCCTGGCGCCGAAGGCTGACTGGTTTGTTCGCATGCGAGTGAGGATGGATCCCGACGCCGACGACGCGTGCCAGGGAGCGACCTTCCCGCTCAAGTTCCGAGCCCGGACGAAAGCGCGATGAAACGCGCCTTCTTGATCGCCGCACTCACCAGTGCATTGTTCGCGGCCACCGCCCCGGCGGCATGGATGCTGGGCGGCAGCGGATCGGCCTACTCCAAGGCGCACACCCTCTCGGGAGGGAACACGCCGACCGTTTCCGTATCCGGGCGTAACGTCACGGTCAGCTGGGCGGCCACGGGTGGCACGCCGGTCGGCGGCTATCTGGTCAAGCGCTACAACGCCTCGGACGTCGAGCAGGTAGTGGGGGCCGGGTGCTCCGGAACGGTCGCCGCGCTCAGCTGCGTCGAGAACGCCGTCCCCGGCGGCGCGTGGAAGTACTCCGTCACTCCCGTACAGGGGAACTGGCGGGGAGCCGAGAGTGCCAGGAGTGCGACCGCCACCGTCGCCGCGGCCTCGTTCAGCCTCGACCAGTCCACCACGACCAGTCTGCCGAAGACGTTCACCGGGCAGATCAACAACTTCATCGCCGGCCAGACCGTCACCTACCGTCTCGACGATCCCAGTAGCGGCACCGTCCTCTCAGGCAGCATCAATCCCACCCCGGTCCAGGCCAGCGGCACCGCCACCGTCTCGGTGACGCTCCCGGCCGGAACCCCGAACGGCGTCCACACCATCTACGCCGTTGGCAGCCAGGGCGACCAGCCCGGCGCGTCGGTCACCGTGAACCGCCCCGAGGTCGGCGCTTCGACGCTCGCGAAGTCGGCCGGCGGCGTTCCGGCCTACATCAAGCAGGGCGGGACCTATTTCATCTACGCGAACGTGACCGGATCCGGCAACCCGCCAAGCGGGCTGTCAACCGTGACCGCAAACGTGAGCACGATCACCACCGGCGCCACAGCGGTCGCCCTCTCACACGGCAGCTTCACGGTCGGAGGCCAGACCTACAACTACCGAAGCGCACAGCAGACCGCCAACGGGAGTCTCAGCGCCGGCTCCAAGTCCTACTCGCTCACTCTCACCGACACGGCAGGCTCCCAGACGACGTCCAACTTCTCGGTCACTGTCGACAACACCCAGCCGGCAGCAAGCAACATCCAGACCCAGAACAACAACACCATCGTCGGCCGTGCCCAGATCACCGACACGATCACCTACACGTTCAGTGAGCCGATGGAGCCGGCCTCGATCCTCGCCGGCTGGAGCGGCTCATCAACGCCCGTCGTCGTGCGAATGATCAATGGGTTGATCCTGTTCGGCAACGACGGCGTCGAGATCTACAACGCGGCCGACTCATCACAGCTGCCCTTCGGCCAGCTCGACCTCGGTCGCGGCGACTACGTCGGTGGATTGCTCGGCGGGGAGATCGCCCGCTTCGGCGACACCGGCACTGCCTCGACCATGCAGATGAGCGGGAGCACGGTCGTAATCACCCTCGGCACCCACTCGGGCCAGTCAGTGCTGACTGCCGGCGGCAGCGGCCAGATGTCATGGGACCCGGTGACGACCCCGACCGACTGGGCCGGAAACTCGATGAACGGGGCAGCCGTCAACGAGTCCGGCGGCGCGGACATCGAGTTCTGAGGTGGCGCCGCAATCCAGCGCGGATGCAGCGCTACGCCGTCGAGAGCGGGTGCTCGAGCCCGTGTTCCTCGCACAGCCCCGGGATCGTTTCCGGCTTTGCCTCAAGCCCGTAGGTGCCGCCTAGCTCGGCCATCTTCTCCGGGCTGAAGTCGGAGCCACCGATCATCTCGGCCATCTCCTCGAAGAAGCGTTCGAACCCCCCCGGCGAGATGATCTCGAGGATCCGCGCCGGCTCGTCGCCCGCGTTCCAGAAGGTGTGCCATTGGTCCCGCGGCTTGAACACCAGGTCACCCACCTCGCCGTAGACGACCTCGTCGCCGAGGAGCGCCCCCAGCCTTCCCTCCAGCACGAAGCTGTATTCGTCCTCGCGACTGTGCCTGTGGAGCGGCGCCGCCAGGGCCCGCGGTGGCATCGGGTGCTCCACCAGCGAGAAGGCGCCGCGATCGGTCTCCTCCGTCCTGACCATCAGGCGGGCTCCGATCGACATCAGGTCGCAGAGCTTGCCGTCTTCAGGGCCCACAATTTTTGGCTTCGTGGCTTCCATCTCGTGTCCTTTCGTTAAACAGAGCGTTCACTGACTGGCCAGGAATGTATCATTTAGATGAACGCTATGTCATCTCAAAAGACGTCCTCCGGGAAGCGCACATACGAGTTGAAGCAGCGGGCCAAGAGCCAGGAAGAGACGCGCCGCCGCATCGTCGAGGCCACCGCGGCCCTGCACGAAGAGGTCGGTCCGGCGCAGACGACGGTCGCCGAGATCGCTCGCCGCGCCGGCGTCCAGCGGCTGACCGTCTACAAGCACTTTCCTGAGGACGCAGAGCTGTTCGAGGCCTGCTCGGGGCACTACCTCTCGCAGCATCCGATGCCCGACCTGAGCCCCGCCCTCGCGATCGAGGATCCCGGCAAGCGTCTCGGCGCGGTGCTGAAGCTGATCTACGACCGGTACAGGCAGACGCAGTCGATGACCGAGAAGGTCCTTCGCGACCGGCTGCTCCTGCCGGCGCTCGACCAGCGGGTCGCACTCACGGTGGACGAGCCGATGCGGCAGCTGGGCGAGGCCCTGACGGCAGGCTTCAAGGCACGCGGCCGTCGCAAGGAGCGGATCGCGGCAGTGGTCGCGGTTGCGCTGGACTTCTGGACCTGGCGGCGACTGAACCAGCAGGGACTCGATGACGAGGCGGCCGCGGCTCTGATGGCCGACGCGATCTCCTGCGTCGCCGACGGCTAGCCCGGGGTCTGGCGTGGAATGTGATGGAACCCACGCAAAGCTGCCGCAAAACCTGCTTGAATTTAGGCGCGATGGGGCTGGGTGCAGGCAGTCGAACGGGTTTGACCGGACGCTCGAGGCGAACCGCGGGCGTCGCAGTTGCGCTGACCGCGAGTCTCGCTCTCTTTGTGATCGCTGCGGTTTCGTCCGCGGGCACGGGCGGGGGGCCCACCATCAGCGGCGATCCGGAGGTCGGGGAGGTCCTCACCGCGAGCGACGTCGACGATACCGGCCTCTACAAATGGCAACGCTGCAGCCCCGACGCAGCCGACTGCGCCGCCGCCACCCAGTTTGATGCCGCCGAGTGGGCTGACATCCCGAACGCCCACGGCCAGGAGTTCCGTGCCTACACGCTGACCGACGCGGACCTCGGCCGCCTGGTTCGGGTGATCGCCAAGGGCACCAGCATGGGCGAGAAGTGGGTCGCTTCCAATGCGGTTGGACCTGTCGGCGGAGTCGCCCCTCCCCCACCCCCCGATCCCGATGAGCCCCCCGCAGTGACGGCCCAGTCGGCGCCACAGGCGATCGCGCCCCAGCACGGCGTCCAGCTGATCGGCGAGCCCGTCAGCGGCGAGACCGAGGTCAAGGTTCCGGGTCAGAAGGGATTCGTTCCGCTCACCCAGCTGCGTGAGATCCCGGTTGGATCGGTGATCGATACTCGCGGCAGTCGCATGCGACTCACCGCCGCGACCGGAAACTTCGGCAACACCACCCCCGACCAGTCCGTTGAGTTCTGGGCCGGGCTCTTCCGGATCACGCAGCCGGCCACCGCGAACTCCGACGCGACCGCGCGGCTGGTCGAGAAGCTCTCCTGCAATGGCGGCGGAAACGGTGAGGCCGCGAAGGCATCATCCGGTGGACCTATTGCCGTCGCCGCCGGCCGCCGCAAGCGCAAGATGTGGGGAAGCGGCACCGGCAGCTACGCAACCGCCGGCAGCGGCGGGACCGGCAGCGTCCGCGGGACCACCTGGCTCACCAAGGACGGCTGCGACGGCACCCTGTTCAAGGTCACCCAGGGCATCGGGATCGACGTCAAGGTCAAGGGCCTCAAGAAGTTGATCGCGCTCGGGCCGGGCGAGAAGTACTTCGCCGAGGACTAGTCGGCGCGCGGCGCTAGTGCGGCGCCCAGATCTTGACCGCCTCGGCCTTGCCGCGAACGGTCATCTCATCTACGAATTCGAGCCCGATCGCTTCAACGGTTAGGCGCTCCTTGGTCGAGTCGGCCACGAACATCTGGTGCGGCGTGCCCTTGGTCATACCCTCGAGGCGAGCGGCGGTGTTGACCGTGTCACCAATCGCGGTGTAGAGCAGGCGGCGCCGGGCACCCAGGTTGCCCGCCATCACGGGCCCGCTGTTGAGACCGAGCCCGATCCGGAACGGCTGCTCGATCCCGCGCTGCAGCGCCCACCGGTTGAACGTCGGCAGCCGCTCCTCCAGCATCTCCGTCGCCGCGGCCAGGGCACGGTCGGCGTGGTCGGCCTGCTCGATCGGAGCCCCGAAGACGGCCATGATCCCGTCGCCGATGAACGAGGTCAGGGTGCCGCCGTACTCCATGACCGCCTCGGTCATCTCGTCGTGGTAGCGATTCAGCACCTCGAGCACCTCAACCGGTGTCCGCGACTCCGAGAAGCTAGTGAAAGAACGGATGTCACTGAAGAGGACGGTGACCTCCAGCTCCCGCCCGCCCAGGCGCAGGTCCTCGTCGGTGCGCTCGAGCACGTCCCCCACGACCTGCTCGGGCACGAACTGCGCGAAGCGGTCGCGGACGCGCTGGCGCTCCACGGCCTCGTAGACGTAACTGACGATCAGCGTGCCCACGATCGAGATCGCCAGCGCCACCAGCGGAAAGATCACCGGCAGGATCGTTCCCGCGTTGAACGCCAGCTGTGTGATGAGCAGATAGAGGGCGCCGGCGCCCAGAGCGAGCCCCAGGGCCGGCAGGGGCCGCCACCGATAGCCCGCGGCAGGGGCGATCAGTCCCATCAAGGTGATCAGCAAGAGATCGACCCCCACCGGCGCCGACTGCAGCGGAAAGCCCTCGAGCGCCGTCGCGATCGCATTCGCCTCCGCCTCGGGACCGGTCATCGGCGTCCCCCCGGGGGCCGAGGTCGGCCTGATGTCCTTGAGGCTCGGGTCCGATGCGCCGACGACAACGATCTTGTCGGTGAATGTCGACGGCGGAACGGCACCGTTCAGCACCTGGGAGAAGGAATGGCCCGGATAGGTGCCCGGCTCGCCGGCGAAATCGATCCACGCCGTGGGACCGCCTACGTCCTCCTCGGCGATCTCCTCGCCGGTCAGGGTCTCCGCCGTAGCGACCGGGAAGGTGTCCAGTCCGCCGACTTCGCGCGGGATCCGCCGCAGGACGCCGTCCGAGTCCTCCGGAAGCTGGGTGTTGCCACCGCGGGCACCGATCCGATCGAGCACCGCCTGGCCGCCGAAGACCCCGCTCTGCCCTGCGGCGTCGGGTTGAGTATCGGCGAGCACGACCTTCCCCGGACCTGCCCGCGCGACGGCCGCGATCAGGGCGTTGTCCTCCCGCGGCTTGGTCGGCTCGAGGAACTCGATGTCATAGGCGATCGCCTTCGGCCCCCCGGCCGCGATCGCGTCGACCACCTTTCCGTGGAGAGAGCGAGGGAACGGGAAGCGGATGTTGAGCTCGTTGAAGGTGTCGTCATCGATCAGCACCTGGACGATGTCGTCGCGCGGCTCGTCCTCACCCCGGACGGAGAACCGCGCATCGACCGTGTCGAGCTCGAGTTCGTCGATGACCCCGGTCGCGTAGAGCAGCAGTGCGAGACCTGCGGCAAGGGCTGCAACCGCCACAAGGAGCAGCGTCACGGTCCGACCTCTCCTCACTCGACCCCCTCGGGCATCGAGCCGAAGTATCCCCGGCTAGGCGGCCGCCGGCCGATTCCGGACTGAATAGATGCCGAGGGCGATCGCGGCGGCCAGGATCAGCGCGCCGAACACCAGCAGATCCGAATCGTCGCCGGTCGGTTTCATGACCATGTCGGCGACCACAATGAACAGGATCGTCATCTGGATCCGGTCGACCACGTTGAGGCGGTGAAGGCGCCGGTTCACCTCCGGATCGTCTGGCCCGCGCTCGGCGGCCGTCGCCCCGATCCACTCGCCTTCCGGCTTGAAGTAGAGGATCCCGAGCAGGAACGAGACCAGCCAGCCGGTCATCCCGATCGTGATCCAGAGCTGGTCGAAACTCCACGGGCCGTCAATCACCAGCAGCAGGCCGAAGATGAAGGTGGACAGCGAGGCGGGGATGAACAGACGCGGCGCGAGCCAGCCGACGTCCTGATGGTGCCCGGCCTCCTTCATCTTGTCCCCGGCCCGTTCGGCCCCGAGGATCAGCAGCAGGAGCACGAAGCCGGCGCCGAGCCAGATGATCGACGAGGCAATGTGCAGGAAGGTGAGGAGCTCGTATCTGGTCATTGGGCCTCCGTTCGGCGATGCATGGCCAGCATCGCGACGTCGTCGGGGATCTCGTCCGCGCCGAACCTATCGCGCAAAAAGTCGAGGCACTGCTCCGGGTTTGTGGGTGCCTCGGAGAAAGCCTGCTTCAATCGCGCCAGCCCATGTTCAAGGTCGTCGCCGCGGCGCTCGATCAGCCCGTCGGTGTAGACGAGAAGGGTCGACCCGGCGGGGATCTCCACCTCGTGCTGGATGTACTCGATCTCGCTGAGGATGCCGAGCGGCGGGGTCCCCCGCCCCGCGAGCTCGACCACCTCGCCGTCAGGAAGCTTGAGCAGGGCTGGCGGGTGCCCGGCGCGGACGTACTCGGCGCTTCCGGTCTGCGGCCGGTAGCGAAGGTGGAACAGGGTGACCATCTCCGGCTCCGCGGCTTCCTTCATCAGGCGGTCAAGCCGTTCCGCGGCCTCGGCCGGGGAACGGCCGTCGAGGACGTACGCGCGCAGGGACATTCGCAGCCGCCCCATCACCGCCGCCGCCTTGATCCCGCGGCCGGCCACGTCGCCGATCGAAAGCCCCACGTCGCCGTTCTCGTGGACCACCACCTCGTACCAATCGCCCCCCGCCTCGAGCCCGAGCCCTGCCGGCGAATAGTGGGTGGCGAACTCGAGTTCCTCGACCTCGGGAAGCGATTGCGGCAGCAGCGACCTCTGCAGGGTCAGGGCCGCCTCGTGCTCCCGCCGGTAGAGGTTGGCGTTGTCGACCGCGAGTGCCGCGCGCCGGGCCAGGTCCTCGGCGAACTCGAGATCCGCCTCGTCGTAGCGGCGTTCGGGGTCCGATGAGATCAGGGTCAGCGCGCCCAGCGACCGCCCGCGTGCCTGCAGCGGAACGATCATCGCCGAAGCCAGTCCCAGCGACCGGATCAGCTCCAGGTGCTTTTCATCCTGCGCTGACTTGGTCAGCAGCTCGTCGGGGATTTCCGAGTAGAGCTCGCTGACCCCGGTCCGGATCACATTGGGCGCTCCGATCGGGGATTCGGGATCGGTCGGGTACTCCTCCCGGAGTCGCCGCGCCATCGCAACCTGGGCGGGGTCGACATGTGCAACGGCAACGCTTTTCAGGCCGCCGTCCTCCTCGACCAGGTCGATTCCGCACCAGTCTGCGATTCGCCGCACCACCAGCTCCGATACCCGCTGCAGGGTCTCGTCAGGGTCGAGTGACTCGGCCAGCACCTCACTCGCCTCGGCCAGGAACGAGAGGCGCTCGGCAGCGAGCCGCTGCGATTCGAACAGTCTCGCCCGGTCGATCGCGTGCGCCGCTTGCTGAACGGCCGCGCTGAAGAACGCCTTCTGCTCCGGGTCGAACCCCATTTCCTCCTTGAAGCTGAGTGAGACCGCCCCGAAGGCCCGGCCGCCGACGGCCAATGGAATGACCGCGAGCGAGGGAAAGGTGACCGCCGACGCGTCGACCAGGCTGAAGCGCTCCGCCAGCTCTCGCGCAGTGCTGGTCCACACGGCTTCGTTCTCCCTGATCGACCATGACATCGGCAGGTCGGCATCGAGCGGAAACCGCTGAAAGTCCGCCACCCCCTCCTCCGAGTAGCCGACGCTGTCGACCAGTTCGATCTCGTCGCCCGCTTCGGTCAGAAGCCCAACGGCTCCGCCGCCCGCGTCGAGGCCGGCCGAAACCTGCTCGAGCAGAGCATCGATCGCCTGCTGGGCGGACATGTCCCTGGACAGCAGCGAGGTCACCGACTGCAGCCGCGAAGACATCTCCAGCGAGCGGTTCCGGGAGGTCACGTCTCGGGCGATCACCGATGCCCGCGTGATTCGGCCGCTTTCGTCCGCAATCGGCGAGACAGTCAGCGAGACAACCAACAGCCGTCCGTCCTTGGTCAGGCGTTCGGTCTCGTAGTGGTCGACCTGCTCCCCGGCGAGAACCCGGTCGAGGATCTCCCGTTCCTCACCGCGGCGACTCGGTGGGATCAGAATCGAGATCGGCTGTCCGACTGCTTCTTCCGGTGTGTACCCGTAGAGCCGTTCGGCCGCCGGGTTCCAGCTGGTGATCAGTCCCTGGCTGTCCTTGCTCAGGATCGCGTCGTCCGAGAACTCGACGATCGCCTCGAAGTGATCGTGGGGGACCTGCGCAGCCGGCTGCGTCCTGATCGCCCTACGCGTCGCCATCGGTTCCCTTCTCGGTTGCGGCGATTGCCTGGTCGCGATCCGTGTATGTCTGTACCCGGTCGGTGAGCGCGGTCAGATCGAGCAGATTGGCTGGCGGCGAGTCGGGGGTGACCACGAGCGAGATGTTCGGTTCGAACTCGCTCACCGCCACCAGGATCACTCGCAACCCGCTCGAGTCCATGAATCCGATCCCGGTCAGGTCGAGCACGATTCCGTTGACGCCCGCACCGATCTCGGACCGGAGTGCCTGCGCCAGCTCGCCCGAGTTGCCGAGATCGACCTCGCCCTTCGCGACGACGATTGCGAGCCCGCCATCGCCCTGCGAGATGCGCTCGACCTCGATCCGGAGCTCAGTCGGGTTTGGCGGCGCAACCATGATCAGTCCGCCTTTCCGATCGGGAACTCCATGGCTACGGTGGTGCCGCTGTCAGAAGAGTCGAAGCGCACCTCTCCGGCGAGCTTCGTGATCAGGGAGATGCCGAAGCCGAGCCCCGGGCTGTCGATGTTCGGGGACATGCCGATTCCGTCGTCGGCGACGATCACGAGAAGCCGGTCGCCGCTCGCGCGCGCCGTCATCTTGATCAGCCCGGTCGGCCTCCCGCGGAAAGCGTGGATCACCGCGTTGCCGACGGCCTCGCTCACGGCCAGCTTGACGTTCTCTTCGGAGGCGCCTACATCCCTGGCGAGATCGCCCACGGCAAGGCGAGCCGCGGTGACGCTGCTCGGCTCCGAGGGCAGGTCGAGCTCTAGCTCCCTCTCCGGTACCTGAGATGCCTGCACAGGGGCATTATCCGCATCGCGGCATGAAAATCGCCGTTCACCCCGGGGCCGCGGCGTGAGATGGGTTCAGGCGCGAGTGGCGACCGCGATCAGGTACTCCTTCTCGAACCGCGCCTTCTCGTCGCTGCCGCGGTTCCACTCGTCACAGAACGCATCCAGCGCCTGGTCGAACTCGTCCTCCCGGCCCTCCTTCTCGGCGTTGGCGCGGGCCGCGATCGTCGGGCCGTAGTACGCCTTGAAGTGCTCGCCGTAGTCGTGCGCCTTCTCGAACGCGGTGATCTCGAGAACGTCGCGCTCGAGCGTGCTGCCAGTCGACCCGGTCGCCGAACAGCTCGCTTGACGTGGTCCTCGCTTCCCCAGAGCGGCGGCGGTTGTGCGCCAGGCGGCGGCGGGGGCGCGAACTGGCCCATCGTCTTGAACAGCGCCCCGAGCATCCCCTCGGGCGTCCAACTGAGAAGGCCGATCGTGCCGCCGGTGCGGCAGACCCGGACGAGCTCGTCGGCCACTTCCTGGTGATGCGGGGCGAACATCGCCCCGATCGAGGACATGACCACGTCGTAGGACTCGTCCTCGAACGGGAGGTTCTCCGCGTCGGCCTCCGCCCACTCGAGCTCGACCCCTTCCGCCTTCGCCCGTTCTCTCCCGGCGTCGAACAGCTCGGGGGTAAGGTCGCTGGCGGTGACCTCGGCTCCTGCCTTCGCGGCCGGGATCGAGGCATTGCCGGTGCCGGCGGCGACGTCGAGCACCTTCATTCCCGGGCCGATGCCGCAGGCCTCGACCAGGATCGGCCCCAGCGGAAGCAGAAATGTCTCGACCATCGACGGGTAGTCCCCCGACGCCCACATCTTGCGGTGGCGGCCCTTGAGCTCGGTATCGGCGGTTCCTGAAGGCATTGGTCCCTCCTCGTCGTTGTGGCCGGGACGATATTCCAGACGGATCCTCGACAATCGCCCCCACCCGTGTCAAATGCCCGGATAGAACAGATCGTGGTCGGCGCCGACCCGCGCGCCTGGGAGGCGGCCGGGTTCGCGGTTATCGACGCCTCGGCAATGGCCGGTGAGGTCGCGCTGGGGTTCACGGATGGGCGGGGCGGGGGAATCCTGGGCTGGACCCTGGCCGGAATCGATGATCGCGAGCTCGACGGCCTTCCAGCGGCTTCCACCGAGGACCGGGATCCGCTCGCCGTTGGCCAGCCCGCGCACCTGAACGGAACCGTCAAGATCGACCATCTGGTCGTCTTCACTCCCGAGCTGGAGCGAACGACCGAAGCTTTCGAAGCTGCCGGGATCGAGTGCCGCCGTGTACGCGAGGTGGAGCTGGACGGAGGCGCCCTCCGCCAAGGGTTCTTCCGCCTCGGGGAGGTGATCCTCGAAGTGGTCGAGCACGCCAAAGTCGAACCGGGCCCGGCCCGGTTCTGGGGGATCACCTTCGCGGTCGAGGACCTCGACGCCTGTGCGGATCTGCTCGGCGAGAAGCTGGGGTCGATTCGGGACGCGGTTCAGCCCGGCCGGCGGATCGCCACTGTGCGCAAGGAGGCCGGGCTCGGGTTGCCGGTTGCCCTGATCAGTGCTGAATAGGATGCCCCCGTGAGCGAAGGCACACGCCGGAACACCGTCCCCGGCAGTGACGGGCCGCGCATCTCGCCCGGATCGGCGGCCGAGATCGGACGGGTCAACGCCGGGATCACACGCGCGATCGGTGCCGGCATGGGCGGCCCCCCGCCCCACCTGTTCACAACGCTTGCCCGCCACCGCAAGCTCTTTCGCCGCTGGCTCCGCTTCGCCAGCGGCTTGATGCCGGGAGGGGTGCTGCCGCGCGCCGACACCGAGCTGGTCATCCTCCGCGTCGCCGCCAACACCGGCTGCGATTACGAGCGGGGCCATCACGAGCGGCTGGGACGCGCCGCCGGCCTCTCGCCCGAGGAGATCGAGCGGACCAAGGCGGGTCCCGGCGCCGACGGCTGGTCGCCCCGCCAGCAGCTCCTGCTGCGCGCTGCCGACGAGCTCCACGGTGACGGGGTCATCTCCGATCCGCTCTGGAGCGAGCTTCGCCCCCTGCTCTCGGATCCGGAGCTGATCGAGCTCTGCATGCTGGTCGGCCACTACGAGATGCTGGCGATGACGATCAACTCGCTGCGGATCGAGCCCGACCAGCACCTCGGCAAGCCCGCCAAGCCGATCCGGATGCTGCAGAAGGCCGTCACCCGCGGCGGAAACCGGGGCGGCCGATGAGCGAGGCCACGCTCGAGGGCCGCCGGATCCTGATCACCGGCGCCGCCCGCGGGATCGGGGCGATGCTCGCGCGCCGCCTGCACCAGCGCGGTGCCCGGCTCGCGCTGCTCGGGATCGAGCCCGAGCTGCTGGCCGAGGTGGCGGCGGACTGCGGCGACGCCCCGGCGATCGAGTGCGACGTACGCGATCGCGCCCACGTCGACACCGCTGTCGCCGAGGCGGTCGAGAAGCTCGGCGGTCTCGACATCGCGGTCGCCAACGCAGGGGTCGGTGCGCAGATGACGTTGGTCGACGGTGACGCCGAGATCTGGGACTCGACCCTGGCGGTCAACCTGATGGGCACCTACAACCTGGTTCGGGCGGCGGGACCGCACGTCAGCCATCCGGGCGGCTACTTCCTGGGGACAGCCTCGCTCGCCGCGGCAGTCCACGTGCCGCTCATTGCTGCGTACTGCGCGTCGAAGGCGGGAATCGAAGCGCTCTGCGACTCGCTGCGAATCGAGGTTCGCCCCTCCGGAGCCAAGGTCGGGGTCGCTTATTTCGCCGAGCTCGACACGGAGATGACCAGCCGCGGGTTCGAGACCAAGGCCGCCAAGCGCATGCCGCTCGGGGGCCACGGACTCAAGCCCCCGGCACCGGTGGAGCCCGCGATCGACGCGCTCGAGCGCGGCATCCGCGACCGCCGCCGCCGGATCGTCTCGCCGCGCTGGGTCGGGCCGCTGCTCCATATCCGCCCGGTCGTCCAGCGTGTCGTCGAGCTCTACCTGGGTCGAATCAACCTTCAGAAGACGCTCGACGTCGCCCGCTCCGAGCAGGACCAGATCGGCCTGACCAGCGAGCAGCCGCAACCCGGTGAGTCGCAGCCCGATCAGTCACGACCGGACCAGTCGCAGTCGCGGACGCCCGCCTAGCCGGGCCTCAGGACAGGCGCCGCTTCAGCGAGCTCTCCAGCTCGGGTTCCTCCGCCGGCCTCGTCCGCTCGATCTCCATGCTCGCGCCTTCCCCTTGCAGCCGCAGGGTTGCGACCTGGTTGTCGAAGGTCGGCGGCTCGACCAGGCGCCAGCGGATCCCGGGGTCGGGGACCCGGGCTGAGGCGGCCAGCGCTCGCCCGATCGGGCGGGCGGCGCGTGAGCAGCCGAAGCTCGCGATCCGGCGCTCCTTGTTGTCGAGCGGGTTCCGGTATGGAGAGCAGACCGCCTGGAAAACCGAGCTCTTCACCCCGGCCGAGCGCGGGAAGGCCGACCTCGGCCAGGTAGGCGTGGTGGATGTCCCCGGCGATCATCGTGATCGTCTTTGGCGGCTCGCCCCGCTTGCCGGCGCCGACCTCCTCGATCAATCCGAGTATGCGGCGGAACGAATCGTTGAAGGCGCCCCAGTGCTCGAGGTCGATTGCGCGCCGGATCTTCTCGCCGACCGGCTTGAAGGCGCTGCCCCAGGCGCCGGCGCAGACCGCCTCGTTCCAGGCCTCGAGATCGTGCATGGCGGGCGGCAGCAGGATCGGCAGGGTGTCGGCGATCACGAGGTGCTCGACGTCGCCGGTGATCCGCTCGTTCAGCCAGTCCCACTCGTCCTCGTCGAACATCTCGCGGGGCTCTTTGCCCAGCACCCGTCCCTCGCGCGAGTCG
Source organism: uncultured Solirubrobacterales bacterium (assembly GCA_963770155.1). Classification (GTDB taxonomy): domain Bacteria; phylum Actinomycetota; class Thermoleophilia; order Solirubrobacterales; family 70-9; genus CAVYOE01. Next base: position 1,271,986 of record CAVYOE010000001.1, read on the forward strand.
AGCACGACGATGCGGACTCCCCCCTGTCCCAGCGTCCGCGAGTAGCTCCAGCGGCGCCCCTCGCTGCCCCAGTCCGCGTCGTCGGCCCACTCCCGCAACGTCGGCCAGGCATCGCCGTCCTGTTCGTAGACGTCCTGAAGCAGGCCGCGCTCGCGCAGCTTCTTCGGAGAGAGGTTGCCCAGGTGCTGGTAGACCCAGTAGGAGACGAGCGCGCCGACGATCCGCTCCTCCCACCACGGCTGCGCCCGGATCTCCTCGAGCCAGGCGATCGAGGTGTTCCAGTCGTCGTGGACGTCGTGGTCGTCGAAAATCATTGCCGAGCCGACCGTCGACAGGAGCCAGCGGATCACCGGCTCGCTCCAGGACTCCCGATAGAGGCGGGTGTACTCCTCGAAGTCCGCGACCTCCTCACCCGGCGGCTCCGACGTGTCGCGCCGCGATCGGATGAACTCGCGGGTCTCGGGCGCGTCCTCGTCGACGTACACCTGGTCGCCGAGCATGAACAGGAGGTCGGGCCACTCCTCGACCGGCTGCTCCAGCATCCGCAGGGCGTAGGTCCGCAGGGCATCGGGCTCCCGCCCCTTCTCGTGATCGTCTTTCTCCAGGGTCCAGGGGGGTTCGTGCGGGGCGGCGACGCGGCAGGAGCCGAAGATCAGGTGGAGCTCCTCGGCCGGGTCGATGGCCCTGATGACGCTCGGCGGGAAAGGGCTGTCGGGCTCCGGCCAGACCTTCTGCCCGTCGAGGTGCACCTGGTACTCGGTGCAGCTTCCCGGCTCGAGGTCCTCAATGAAGACCGCCGCGTAGTGGTGCCCGGCGATGCAGAAGGTCGGTTGCTGCCGGCCGAGCACCTCGACCTCGCAGGCCGAGTCGGTCTCGACCCAGACGGTCGCCTGCACCTCGTCGACGTAGCGCAGCAGCGGTCCCAACACGAGCTCTGCCATTGAACGGACGCTACTGACCGCAGAAATCGGCGACCAGCTCGGCGAACTCCTCCGCCGCGAACAGGTGCGAAACGTGCACGGGGCCGGTCACCTCCGCTCGCTCCAGGTTCGAAAACCGCGAGAGGAGCTCGTCCAGTCCGGTCAAGAAGGCGGGGCTCTGGTTGCCCTTCGTCAGCAGGAACAAAGTCGGCACGTCGATCTGGCCATCGGGATGGTTCCAGGTTGAGGCCGCCTGCAGCTCGCGGGGCAAGGCCGGGACCCCGGTGAGGAGGGAGTCCCAAGCGGGGGAAGAGCGGATCGTCTCGAATTGCTGGTTGCCCATCCCGGTCCCGCGGAGGAACAGCTCGAGCGCGGCCGGGTCATCGCCTTTCGCAACGATCTCCTGCGCCGCGGCCGCCAGCTCTTTGCTGGCACTGATCGGAGGCTCGTAGAGAACGAGCCGCCGCAGCCGGTCGGTTTGCTCGGCCGCCAGGATCGAGCACATCGCTCCGTAGGAGTGGCCGACCAGCATCGCGGCATCGGTGGCGTCGAGCACCGCGAGCACATCCTCGGCCTCGCGCTCGATTGCGTAGCCCGGGCCGTCCCCGCTCTCCCCTCTCCCCCTCCGGTCCATGATCACGACCCGGAACCGGTCGCGGAGCATTGGCATCACCAGGAGCCAGTCGATGCCCGAGGTCACTGCGCCGTGGACGAAGACGATCGGGTCGCCGTCACCCTCCGCGCGGTAGGCGATCCGGGTCCCGTCCGCCGATTCGACGTGCTCGACCGCTGGCACGCGCGGGACTCTCTCAAAGAACGAGAAAGGCCCTCTTGCGAGGGCCTTTCTCGGAAATCGTGTGGCGGCGCGGTGCGCCGCTCGGTTGTCTCAGCCGGTCACCCCGCGGACGACGGGGAAGTAGCCGTTGGCATGGCCGGTCGACTTGGGGTGGTAGCTCTCTCCAATCGGATTGGAGAGTCCGTTGATCCACTCCGTCGAGGAGCCGCCACCGCCATCGCATACCGCGTGTCCGACAAACGGCGGGATCACGTCGCGGAAGATGAAATTCGCTCCCGCGCGCGCAGCCGCCTGGCTGATCTTCGTCCGCAGCAGGTCGGCGGTCTGGTTCAGCCGGGTCATCTCGGTTCCGCTGAACCAGGTGCCCCCATTGCAATCCGTGCCGTTGAAAATGCGCGGATAGTCGAGCGGAAGCACCTTGGCGCTGGGTGCGCGCGACTTGATCGCGTTGTTGACCTGATCGAGCCGCCCCGGCAACGTGTTGTTGATGTAGTTCTGGGCATTGTCGATCGCCCCGTTGCAGTTGGAGGCCCAGCTCGGCTTCGCGCACTCGGTGATCACGCTCGAGAAACCGGCGTCGTTGCCACCGATCGTGTACGTGACCCAGTTCGTGTCCGAGGTGACGCTGTTGACCTGATTTGCGAGCAGGTCGCCCGTCTTCGCGCCGGCGCAGGCCGCGTGCACGAAAGCCCAGCTCGGATGGGCGTTGCGCAGCAGGTACGGATACGAAGTGGTCGACTTCTGGCAACCACTGTCGTAGTAGCTCCGCGTCCCGGTGCCCGACGAATACGAGTCACCGAGGGCGACGTACTTGACCGCGAATGCCGGCGCAGCGAATACCGCGCAGGCCGCGATCACGAACAGGACGGCAAGAACGCGCCTTCTCATCTAGCTCTCCTCCCAAGGAGTGGGTAATTGAGGGCGCCACGCTAACACGCGAATCGCGCCGAAAGACGCTCTGTTCCGCGAGATCCAATCCAGGATCGCTAGGTTCTTCGCAATGAAGCTCTACGTCTGTTGGGGAACCTTTCCCATCCCCTGGCCCCGAAAGGGAAACACATGGCGCCCGAGTGGCCATGCCTGCAAGGTCGCCCATGACGCGTTGAAGGAGGCCGGGCACACGCCGGAGGTTGTCCGGGCCTACGGGTTCGGCCAGCTCCCCGACTTCACGCCCGCCCGCCGGGAAGTGAAGCGGCTCACCGGCGAGAGCTGGGTCCCTGTGCTCGTCCTCGACGACGGCGAAGTGGTCACGGGCTCGAAGACGATCGCGGCCTGGGCGGAGAGCAATCCAGCGGTGTCCTAGGACCAAGGCGGGAACCTGGAGCTCGTGCGCCACCCGTGGGACTCAGCATTCTCGGCCTGGCTGTTCAGCCAGCTACCTGATTTTCTGTGTTAGGGTCCTGCCCTGAATTTGGGGTTCGGTGGCCGGATGTCACCGGCAATTCCCCGGGACAAGGAGAGGGAGACATATATGCGTTCTGTACGCGTCCTCGCTGCACTCACGGTTGTTTCGGGTGCGGTCATGGTCAGTGCGCCGGCCGCTTCGGCCCAGGCGATACCCCCTGAAGTTCAACAGGTGATCGACCAGCTGCCTCCGGAGTACCAGGAGGGGCTCGGCCAGGTCCTCACCGACACGTTCACGGCAATGACCGCCGCGAACATCGACGGCGTTGCCCAGGCATCGTCGGCTCCGGGCAACTCCTCCGCTTACGCGGTCGACTATCCCGGCCTGATCACGGTGAACAAGGTCCAAACGACCAAGAGCTCGTCGAAGGTGACGCGCCTCTCGGTTGGAGGTATGGACCTGCTGGTCAAGGACGGTAACGCCACCGGCGGTACCAACTCCGGCGACCTCGCGGCTGTCGGAGACGCGATCGACCAGACAAACACCGCGCTGTGTCCGGCCGGACGCAACGCGGATGGAAACTGCATCACGGTGATGGATGCCAAGGCAACCACCGGTACCACGCCGACCACCTCGGGCACGAACACAGCAAGCTCGTCGGTGGCAAGTGTCGGCACCGGAAAGGATGCCGTTTTCGTGCTGCCCAACTCGGCACTCACGAACAAGACGCGGTTCTTCGGTGACAAGTGCACCGATTTCGCCACGGCGAGCCTGCTCGGAGGAAGGGGCACTGGCGCCCTGCTCTCCTTGCTCGGCCTGAAGGTCAAGTCGGGTGGAGTCTTCAAGCCCTGCTAGCCAGTAGCGGAACCTGACGAACGGAAGAGGCCGGCCAATGTGCCGGCCTCTTCTTTTTGCGCCAGACCGAGGAAGGGCGTACTCTTTCAGCGTCCCTACATACAGGGGCGGAGCGCTACTGAGCACGGTTGCTCGAGGAGAAGGGATCCGGTGGGAGCATTTGCGGGCAGATTGGGGTTCGGGCCGCGCCTGGTGGCGATGGCGATGTCTGCTGCTGCCCTCCTTGCGATCCTGGCCTTCGCGGCGCTGCGGCTGACGCATGAAGCGGCGCCGGCGACGAGCAAATCGGCCGAGCTTCAGGCTGCCGAGGACTACGGCAAGCTGCCGCTGTCGTTCGAGCCGAACGCCGGGCGCACTGACGCCCGTGCGGACTTCATCAGCCGCGGCTCCGGCTACAGCCTCTTCCTGACCAGCACCGGAGCCGTGATGGACCTCGCCACGTCCAAGAAGCGCGGGCACGCTTTGGCAATGAACCTGGTCGGTGCCGATCAGGCGGCAGCCGCGACCGGGCTCGGAAAGCTTCCGGGGACCACCAACAGCATCACCGGGGACGACGCCTCGAAGTGGCGGCAGAACCTCCCCACATATGAGCGAGTGCGGTACGAAGGTGTATATCCCGGTATCGACGTCGACTGGTACGGACGCCAGGGGACCCTCGAGCACGACTTCCGTCTTGCCCCCGGTGCCGATCCCGGCCAGATCAAGGTCCGCATCGACGGCGCCGATTCGTTGCGCCTTGCCCCTAACGGCGATCTCCTAATCGGCGCCTCCGGTAAGACCATCCGCCAGCTCGCCCCGGTCAGCTTCCAGCGGATCGACGGCGAACGGCGCCCGGTCGCTTCTGCCTACGAGCTCCGCGACGGAGTCGTCTCATTCCGGCTCGGTGAGTACGACCCCTCCCGCCCCTTGATCATCGACCCGATCTTCCTCGCCTACTCCACCTTCCTCGGCGGGGGCGCGCCGGGCTATGACGGTGATTGCATCATTCCGGGCGAATGTGACGAGGAGTTTGCGGGGGCGATCGATTTCGACTACCAGGGCGACGCATACATATTCGGCACTACAAACCAGACCGAGTATCCGACCACCCCGGGCGGCTACGACACGAGCTTCAACGGGAACTACGACGCTTTCGTGGCCAAACTCTCCTCGTCGGGGACATTCCTGATCTACTCCACGTTCATCGGTGGAGGGAGCTTCGACCTCGTCGAGGACGGGATCGTCGATCCCCAGACCGGCGTTGCTTACGTCAGCGGCACAACGGGCGGCAGCTACCCGACGACCGACGGCGTCCCGGCGACCGAGGACGACGCCTATGCCCCCTCCGATGGGGGCGGCGGTAGTGAAGGATTCGTCTCCAGGTTGAGCCCATCCGGTTCGGCGCTCACCTACTCGACCTACCTCGGCGGCAACGGGATGGACAATGCCCGTGCGCTCGGCCTGGACGACGGCGACATTCTTGTCGGCGGAATTACCACCTCCAGCAACTTCCCGGTTCAGGACGCGGTCCAGCCCAGTGCTTCCGGCGGGGTCCAACCCCAGGACGGATTCATCTCCCGGCTCGATCCGGGTCAAGGGACGGCGGGACTCGAGTACTCGAGCTATTTAGGGGGGGGTAACAGGCAGGACGTCTGGAACCTCGTCCATGACCCCGACGACGACATCACGCTCGTGCTCGGGGATACCGAGAATGTTTTGGGCTTCCCGATCCTGAACGCCTCCGACAGTACCTTCGACGCCGGTTCCACCGATGGTTTCGTTGCCGCCATCGATACCGAGGCCATCGGCGCCGCCAGCCTCAAGTGGTCCACTTACCTCGGGGGCACAGGGATCGACGAACTCAAGAACGGAGACATCGAAGCCAGCCGCGACCTCCTGTACGTCACCGGGGTCACGGAGACCGCTGATTTCCCGGTCGTCGGTGACGCGCATCAGGCCACGCCCGAGGGGAACGCGGACATGTTCCTCACCCTGTTCGGATACGGCACCGGCGCACCGGTGGTGAAGTACTCGACCTATTTCGGTGGCGGCCTGCGCGACGTGGGCACGGGGATCGCGGTCGAGCAGGGTTCGGCCCCCGCGAACGAATTTCCGACGGCATACATCCTGGGCACCTCACGCTCGTCGGACTTCCCGCTCACCGCCGACGCAGTGGACACGACGACCGACTTCCAGGGCGACCCGACAATCACGATCCTGCAGCCGCTGTTCGATGACGGCGGAACTCCGCGGGGAGATGGGCTGATCACCTCGACCTTCTTCGGCTCCGACGGTACAGATTTCGTCGGCGGGGAGCTCGGGCTCGACCCCTCGGGCCAGCTCTACTACTCCGGCGCGACCACGGACCCTGGTTTTCCCACGACGCCGGGCGCGTTCGACCGCACCCTCGGGACCTACCAGGACGCCACGGTAACCAGGTTCTCGTCGATCCCGTTCATTGACGGCTCCCCCCTCAACATCATCGTCAACCCGCGTGGGCACCTCTCGGTCAGCCTCGACTCGGAGCCCGGGCTCGAGGTGGACGCCGACGCCAACGGCGCCAAGGCGGGACTGACCCTTGGCTTCCCGTCCGGCCACAGCCAGGGCGTCTTCGGCGCCAACGGCCAGTTCGTCCCGGTCGGCCCGCCGGAGCTCGAGGTGAACGGCAACGTCTTCAGGCTCAGCGTCAAATACACGACCAGCTCGCCGGCCCCCGGCAACGACGACCCCCTGATCACCGAGACCGTCACCTATGTCAATGGCGAAACCACGTTCACGACCGATTACAAGCTCGAGAACGTCGAGGCGATCGCGACCAGCCCGTTCCGCGCGACGGTGGCCGCCGACCTGAGCACCGACCTGGAGGACCAGGGTGTCGGCCACTTCGATCCAGGGCCGCCGCGCTTCGTCGGCTCGCTCTCGGATCCGTACCAGACCGGCGACGGGCTCGAGGAGATCCGCGGCTGGAGCGCTTACGAAGAAGGTGCGGCCGGCAACATCGTCTCTGACATCCAGGCGCCCGGCGGTCCCGGGCTCGGGAACACTGCGGACGAGGGGCTCCACGACACCGCCTCGGCCGCGCAATGGGACGACCGCCGCAGCTCCGGGCTTCCGGTCGCGGCCAGCGACACCTTCCAGGTCCGCTGGGCGTTCCGGCGGGTGCCACGGCCCGTTCACGGGCAGAGGGTGGTCGTGCGGCCGGTTTCAGGCAACGTCCGTGTCGACGCGCCGACCGCCGCACCGATCAACCTCGAGGACCCGCGGCGGGTGCCAGTCGGAACCGAGATCGACACCACTAACGGCGTCGTCGAGCTGGTCGCCGAGCGCGGTGACGGCGCCGAGGACTCGGCCAACTTCTGGGACGGCCTCTTCCTCGCCCAGCAGAACGCCGCCGCCGCCGCCCCCATGGTCGCGAAGCTCTCGGGGCCGTGCGGGCGTGGAGGCAAGGGCGGCAAGAAGGGCAAGGGCAAAGGCAAGAAAAAGGGCAAGGGCCGGATCGCCACCGCCGCAGCCGGAGGCAGCCGCAAGCTCTGGGGCAAGGGCACGGGCAAGTTCCGCACCACAGGGTTCCGAGGATCGGCGACGGTGCGTGGCACCCACTGGCTGACCACGGACCGCTGCAAGGGCAAGGACCGGACCACCACCTTCCGGGTGCTCCAGGGCGTGCTCGCGATCGACGACTTCACCAAGAAGAAGAGGGTCAACAAGGTGCTGCGCAGGGGCAGCTACACCGCCAAGTGATGACGAGGCGACCGCGCTACTGCCTCGCCTCCCTAACGGGAACGATGCTCGCGGCGGCCGCTCTTGCCTCCCCCGCCTCCGGCGCCGTCGACGATGTGGTCCGCGCCAGCGTGTCCAGCACCGGGCAGCAGCTGAGTGCCCCACGCTTCAGCCAGTTCCCCTCGGTCTCGGAGAACGGTTGCCGGATCGCCTTCCAGGCCTCGATCGACACCGTGAACGCGGCCAACAACCTGACTGCGGACGATCCGACGTTGGTCCCCAACGTCGACCCGATCCAGATCTACCTTCGCGACCAGTGCGCGATGCCCCCCACGACGACGCTGGTCAGCCGTAACGGACTGAGTGGCGCGATGCAGAGCCGGGGCGCCCCGGGGAGCCCCGGAAACACTCCGCTCGAGCAGCCGGCGATCTCCGCCGACGGCAAGTGGGTCGCCTGGACAAGCAACGCGACCAACCTCGGCACAACTCCCGCGGCTGCCTGCGCCTCCATGTTCGATTGCACCTTCGTCTTCGCGCGCGAAATCCAAACCGGCGACACCCGCCTTGTCAGCGTGGACGAGACCGGCACCGCGTCGGTGACTGCTGACTTTTTCTCCGGCACGGTCGACATCTCCGACGACGGCCGCTATGTGACCTGGGTCAGCCAGAAGGACGCGACGACGATCGACCCGGCGGCGACCTCCGATCCGACCCGTCTACCCACCAATGGCGACCACGACGTGTTTCGCTGGGATCGCGACTCGCCGCTGCCGGGCAAGAACCAGCTCGTCAGCCACATCCCCGGCGCCTATACGACCGGCAACAACGTCTCGCGGCAGCCCTCCATCTCGGGTGGCGGCAGCCGCGTCGTCTGGGAATCGACGGCGACCAACCTCACCGCCGAGGACACCAATCCGAACCTGGATGTGCTCATGCGTGACATGAGCACCCCCGCGCCGCCGGCGACATCCACGCAGCTGATCTCCAAGGACAGCGCCGGCACCCCGGCGGACGGCGCCTCCCAGACCGGCCGCATCTCGGCCGACGGCAAGTCCGTCGTCTTCTCCTCCAACGCGCCTCTCTTCGGCGGCGGCTCCCAGGGGACCGCAGAATCGAGCCCCAAGGACGTAATGCTGATCCGCGATCTCGATGTCGATCCCCTGGATCCGATGCGGACGCCGAACACGACCGAAGTCGTCAACCGGATCTCGGGCGAGGACGGCCAGCGCCAGCAGGCGGGAACGGTCGGATTCGGTGATCCATCGGAGGACGGCCGCTTCATCGCCTTCGACGCCAGGAACACCGGCGCGACGCCGCTCGCCGAGGGCGCAAATGCCGGCGCCGGCGGTACCAACACCTACCTCCGCGACCGTCTCAACCAGACGACCTTCCTCGCCAGTCGCGCTTCGGGGGGCATCGGCCCGACCGCCCTCGATACGACCAGCCAGGACGCAAAGATCTCCGACGACGGCGACTTCGTCGCCTTCTCCTCCACCACTCCGCTCACTCCCGATGACACCAATGGGAATGTCCAGGACGTCTTCCGCCGCGAGTTCGGCGAGCCCGGCGAGGTCCAGACCGGGCAGACGGTCAACCTGCGGCTGCTCGCCGGATCCGCCTCGATCGCCGGCACGCCGTTCGAGCATTCGACCCAGGTGCCGGTCGGTACCTACATCGATGCCACCAACGGCCGCATCGAGCTGACCTCGGACAACGCGCTCAAGGACTCGATGAGGTTCTTCGGCGGCGACTTCATCGTCAACCAGCAGCTCACCGTGGACCCCGTAACCGACCTCAATCTGATGCCGGTCACCTGCCCGGCGCCGGCCGCTCCCGTCGTAAGGAAGAAGCGCAAGAAGAAGAAAAAGAAGAAGCGCAACCGGGCAGCGATCGAACGTCGCGCCACCAGCTCACTCTTCGGCAGCGGCAAAGGCCGCTTCCGGACCCGCGGCTATCGCGGCGCCGCCACGGTCCGGGGCACCGACTGGAACGTCCAGGACACCTGTGCCGGCACGCTGATCACCCTCAACCACACCGACGATCCGCTCGGGCTCGAGATCGACGACTTCGGCGTCGCCGGCCCGACCGACGCCGTACTCCACGGCGACGGCCAGACCTATCTCGCGGCCGCGCCGCCACAGGCCGCTCCGTCCGCACCGGTCAAGAAAAAGCGCAAGAAGCGGAAGAAGAAAAAGAAGTAGCGACCCGGCCTAGGACCCAGGCCCTAGGATCGCGACGGTTCCCGAGCCGGCAGCTTCCACTCCGGCCGCACGTAATGGCAGGTGTAGCCGTTCGGGATCCGCTGCAGGTAGTCCTGGTGCTCGGGCTCGGCCTCCCAGAAGTCGCCGGCCTCGCTGAGGGCGGTGACGACCTTGCCGGGCCATACGCCTGAGGCGTCGACGTCCGCGATCGTCTGCTCGGCGACCTGCTTCTGCTCCTCGCTCGTGTAGAAGATCTCGGAGCGGTAGCTCTCCCCCCTGTCGTTGCCCTGGCGGTTCATGGTGGTCGGGTCGTGGAGCTGGAAGAAGAACTCGAGCAGGTCGCGGTAGGAGAGCCGCTCGGGGTCGAAGACGATCTCGACCGCCTCGGCGTGGGACCCATGATTTGGATAGGTCGCGTTCGGGACGTCTCCGCCCGTGTAGCCGACCCGGGTGGAGATGACGCCGTCCATGTCGCGCAGCAGCTCCTGCACTCCCCAGAAGCAGCCACCGGCGAGGATCGCCTTCTCGGTCTTTTCGGACATCGCCTCTCCTTGATCGTTCATGTCGCTCACACGATAGAGCCCCGGCAGTCTCGGCCCTGAAGCCGCCCCAACCGGGCAGGCACGCTGCCATAGAGTCGTCCCAATGCCCGGCCGGCTCCAGGACAAGATCGCGATCGTCACCGGCGCCGGACAGCAGGCCGGTCAGAACATCGGCAACGGCCGGGCCACGGCGATCGCGTTTGCGCGAGAGGGTGCGCGCTTGCTGCTCCTCGATCTCGATCAGGATTCGGCTCAGGCCACCGCGGACGAGATCGTCAAGGAAGGAAGCGAGGCCGAGGTAGTCGTCTGCGACGTCAGCAGCGAAGACGACTGCCGCCGCTCCCTCGAAACCTGCCGGGAGAAATTCGGCGGGCTCGACATCCTCCAGAACAACGTCGGGATCGCGGCAGGCGACGCCTGGCCGGAATGGATCGAGCCGGAGAACTGGGAGCGGATCCTGCGGGTCAACGCCGGCGGTGCGATGCTGATGGCCAAGCACGCCGTTCCGCTGATGCGCGAGAGCGGCGGCGGCGCGATCACCAACGTGTCCTCAATCGCATCGGTCGTCGCCGGCACCACCGGGGTCAACAACTCTCCGATCGCCTACAAGATGTCGAAGGCCGCGCTCAACGCCCTCACTCATTCGCTGGCCCTCAACTATGCCGGGGACGGGATCCGCGCCAACGCCATCCTGCCCGGCCTGATCGACACGCCGATGGGTGTCGACTCGGTCGCCGAGATGCTCGGCTTCGAGCGCGACGCCTACGCGGCGATGCGGGACGAGGGCATTCCGCTGCGGGGCGGGATGGGCAGCGCCTGGGACGTCGCCAACGCCTCGGTCTTCCTCGCCTCGGAGGAGGCGAAGTTCATCACCGGGGTGATGCTGCCGGTCGACGGTGGCCAATCGGCGCGCATCGGCTAAGCGGGACCTCTCAGGCGTTCCCTTCCTTGAGAGTCACGATCGTGTCGGGATGAACTCCGTCGTGCTTCATCGCCTCGGCCGCCTCATCGCTCTGAAGCAGCTTCTCCCAGGTGTCCATGTCGGGCGTGTCGATGATCAGCCCGACCCGCTTCGATCCCTCGGGATCCGTGAACGGGCGGTGCTTGATTCCCACCGCTCCCATGACCTCCTCACGCTTCGGTGAAGCAAGCCAGTGGTCGACGTCGTCGACTTCGTGAAAGACAAACAAGGTCTCCATGCCCTCCTCCTTCCCGCAGCCGAAGCTGCGTGGCTGGTTGAGCGCGGACCGTATTCGATTCGCCGCTGCCGGCGGTGAAGCCCCTAGCCGTCGGGCTGGAGGTACCTGGGGAAGCCCCTGCACTTCTTCTTGTACTGGAGCAGTCTGCCGGTCTGCTTCTTCTTGACGCAGGGCCTGGTGGGGACGCCCGAGAAGCTTCCGGTGGAGAACTTGGGGTCGAAGTAATCGGTGTAGATGGTCCCGCTGGTGAAGCCGGGCATGAACGGCGTGAAGCGGACCGAGACCGTGCAGGTCGGCGCCGCCGCGGTCAGGACTTGCGGGCAGTTGCTGGTCGATTGCCAGCTGTCGAGGCTGCCCTTGGTGATGACGACGTTGATGTCGATGACCTCCTGCTGCAGGCTGGCCTCCTTCGTCACCGTGAACGTCTTGGGCGCACTTCTGGTCACCCGCGGCTGCTTGCCGAAGTCAATGAACGGCGGGTTGAAGGTGGCGGCGCTCGCCGAACTCACGACGACCGCCGACAGCACTACCGAAAGACAGCTCGAAATCAATGCCCGGCGCAAGAGGCCTCCTCCATGGGGAGGGACGAGTCTACGTGGGCGGCTCGGGAAGGATGCGGTCGACGAGCTCGAGCGAGGGGCGGCCCTCGAAAGTCGGGTGGACGTCCGGGCGGTAGAGGATCAGCGCCAGGCTGGGCGCGACCATGAAGTCCGCCGCGTTCAGCTCCTCCCCACCGAGGACGCCGTCCTCGATCCAGGCATCGACCTGATCGAGCATCCGGGGCAGCTTCTCCAGGATCTCGCGATCGGCACGCGGGCCGGCGGCAAAGACGCCGCCGAGAATCCTCGGGATGAGCAGGCGCCGCGCCCACTCGCGCCGATAGAGCAGGTACCCGAGGCGGCCGTCTCCAGATGTGCGCGCCATTCCCTCCGGATCACGGATCACGGCCGGGCCCAGGATGCGCCGCGCCTCCATCTGCAGCGTCTCGTTTGCCCATCGCTCCGCCTCCTCGACCGCCGCCCGCTTCTCGGGATCGGCCGGAAAGAGGGACGGCTGTGGATGCCGCTCGTCCAGAAAGCGCGCGATTCCGTGGTTGGTGGAGATCCGTTCGCCATCGGCGGCCAGGGCGGGGACGGTGCCGAGTCGGTCGCCGAAGCGCAGCCCGAACGTCCGCCGGCCACCGGCCTCGCGGGTTTGGCCGGCCGCGTCAAAGCCGAGCAGCCGGACCACCACCGGATGGGACAGCGTCACGATGTTGACCCGCCTGTGGGGCACCCGCTTGTGCTCGAGCATCAGCATCCCCGCGCGGCACGCGTGCGAGCCGGGAATGACGTAGAGCTTGTACATCGCTTCAGCCGGTCCGCCCCAGCGCCCGACTACTTGGTGACGACGACCTTCCCCTTCATGCCCGGGTGGAAGGTGCAGACGTAGGCGAAGGTGCCGCGGGTCGCGAAGCGCTTCTTGTAGATCGCGCCGGTGACGAGCGTCTTCGAGGCGAATCCGGGGCCCTTGACGTTGTGGGCAGCGTTGCCGGCGTTCTTCCAACGCACCACCTGCCCCTTGGAGATCGTGATCTTGGCCGGCAGGAAGCGGTTGTCAAGCGCCTTCACTTTTGCCACTACGCCTTGCGCCCGTGCGTCATCAGTCGCGCCGCCGATCGCGATGATCATCAGCGTGGCCAGCGCCGTGGCCAAAGCCAGTGCCGCCGTCAGGCGCGAACGGGGCGAGACGGTCGCCGTCGAATCCATCGTCGGGAACCCTACCCGGGATGGACGGATTCAGTCAAGAAGCGGGGCGCTGCTTCCCCTTCCTTTCCTCTCTTGACGCAGCGCTTCTTCCCTCGGGCGTGGGTGAAGCCCTCAAGCGCGAGGGCCCTCGAGGTGAAGGGCCTCCGGCACCCCAGCGGCTTCGAGGGCTTTGTCCCGCTCGGTGAAATCCTCCTGCCGAATCACCAACCCGCGCCGCAAGGTCAAGACCTGAAACACGGGTTGATCAATCGGGATCCCGCTGGAGGTGCCATGGCCCGTGTTCCGCCCTTTGGTGAGCAGCCGGTCGCCGTAGTCAATGACTTCCTCGACTTCGAGCCTGAGATCACTCATTGCCTCGATCCCTGCCCCCCAGACCCGGAGATAGCCCTCATGGCCGCGATGTACCCCGAGCAGATCGGGGGGAAGGAAGCCGCCAATGGGGCTCTCATTCAAGTGCAACTCGATCTCAGGATCCAAACCCAGGAAGAGAGCTTCGAAGTCCCTCCGATTCACCGCCTCACACCCCCGGCGAATGAAGCGCGAGAGGAAGGTCCGGCGCAGTCGCGAGCGCGGCGATAGCCGCGACCAAGCGGCAGCAAGCACGCGGACGAGCCCCGGGAAGCGGACGAAGATCCGCTCATCGAGCGCCCGCCGCCTGGTCTCACTGCGAATGGCGAGCGCCGTTCGCACGCCCTCAACGACCTCCACTTTCTCCTCCGACATCGCCAGCGCAGTATCGCGCCCATCGTGTCAAGCGAAAAAGGCCGCTCCCCTCGGACTCCTACTTCTTGCCCTTCTTGCCCTTCTTGCCCTTGCGCGGCTTGGCGGTGTAGCTGCCCGAGCTCAGGATCTTGTTGGACTTCCCCTTCTTGTTGAAGTCGTCGATGGCGAGGATGCCCTTGGTGACGGTGAACCTCGTCGCCTTGTTACAGAGATCGTCGGTGCGCCAGATCGTCCCGCGCACGGTGGCCGAGCCTCGGTAGCCGCTGGTCCGGTAGTGGCCCTTGCCGCTAGCCCACAGTCCGCGGCCGGCCTTCGCCGCCGTGGTCGCAAGGCTCTTCTTGCCCTTCTTTCCCTTCCCCTTTTTTTCTTCTTCTTGCACTTGAGCGGACCGCTCAGCTTGGCGCCAAAGACCGGATCCGCGCCCGTCTGCTGGGTCCGGAACATCCCTTCGAAGAACTTCATCGACTCCTTCAATCCGGTGAAGTCCGAGGTCAGCTCGACCCTCCCCTGCCTTGCGTCGACTTGGGTGCCGATCGGGAACTGGCTCGAATGCTCGAGCGGAACGGGGGCGCCGCCTGGGGGCGTAACCAGCACAGTTCCCTTCAGTGGCCGCAGGTTGAGGGTCGCCGCCGTCGTCGGTGCCGGTGGCTCGAAGATCTCGCGCCGGAAGATGTCGTAGATGCCCGGAGCGTTGTTGTCGGCGGGGCTGAGGTTGGACGTCGCCGACTCGAAGGCGATGAAGCGTCCGTTGGCGGAAATGTCCCCGTCGTGTGACTGACCGTCCCCCTCTGCGCCCACGGCCCCGGTTGCCCGGCTGATCACGAAGGTGGTCTTGTTCAGCCGGTCGCGGACAAAGACGTTTTGGAAGCCGAGCGCTCCCTCGGCAAGCAGCGGATCCTCGGCGCTGAACACGACCAGACGTCCGTCGCCGGAGACCCGCTGGTCGTAGCCGGAGCCGGTGGCCTGGGGCGCGCCGAGGTCGCCTTCGGTTCCCGACTGGCGGTTGATCAGCTCGGTGGTCCCCGCGTTCATGTCGCGGGCGAAGACGTCGTATTCAGGACCGCCGCCGTCGAAGTTGGTCGCGCCGGAGAAGAAGACGACCACCGAGCCATCGGTCGAGGCGCCGCTGTAGAAGAAGTTCGACGAGTCGTTTCCGATCACACCGTTTGCACCCGGGCCGCGGCTGACCAGGGTCGTCGTGTTTGGGCCGACTACGCGCTGAAACACATCGGCATTGAAATTCAGATCCTCGCCGAGATTGTCTGAGTAGCTCTCGAAGGTGACCTTGCTTCCGTCGTTCGAAATCGCGGGAGCGTCGGAGAACGCGTTGCCCGCCGAGTTGGACCCGCTCGGGGCACTGATCAGTACGTTCGCGTTCACCGTCGCGCCCATGTTCCGGCGAAAAACGTCACATTCGGTGACGTTCGGGTCGCCGGTGGCTCCAGCGACGGTAACTGCGCTCGTGGCACTGCTGTAGGCGACGTGGCCTCCGTTGTAGGAGATCGCCGGGAGGTCGCCTTGCGTCGCGCTGTTGCCGACGGTGCAGAAGCCGCCAGCACCGATGCCGTTGCCGTTGATGGTGACGAGCCTGGTCGTGTTGGCGCCCAGGTCGCGCAGGTAGAGATCGGGCATCCCGTTGTTTTCCGGTGAGATCGGGTCGAGGTTCGGGGCGGTTGTCGCGAAGGCGACCTTGGTCCCGTCGCCCGAAATTGCCGGCAGTCCGGACTCGTATGGGTCTGGCACCTCTACTTCGGTGTCGCTGACGCTCGCCCTGAAGGTGTTGCCGGCGCAAACGTCGCGGACGAAGACATCGGCCCCGGAGTTGGTGTCGCCCGGAGGCGTCGGTGCCAGGTTGTCCGCGTAAGACTGGAAGGCGATCCGGCAGCCATCGTCGGAGATTGACGGGTATTGACTCACGCCGTTGGATGCTCCGGACTGGCCGGTGCTGGCGAGCACCGTGTCGTCCACCGCCGCGGAAGCCACATGCGGCGCGGAGCCGACAAGTGCACCCGCGACGACCGCGGTCAGCCCCGCGCGAATAAACCGTCCCTTGTGCCTCCCTGCAAAAACCACGACACCAACAGTAGCGCGCTTCGGCCGGCGTCGAGGAGGCTCCCACCCGGGAAGGAAAAGGGCTTGCCTCAAGCGGACGGCCGGCCGCCGATCAGCTCTTGCAGCCGGCGGCGGCGTGCGCGGTAACGAGCGTCGCGCTCGGTCGCCTCTACGAGCCGCTCGCTTCCCGGCTCGTAGCGGCGGCGCCCCCAGACCGACCACGGTCGAGCGAGCCTAATCGCCGCCACGTAGGCAATCGGCGGCACGAACATTCCGGCGAGCGTCGACGTGGCCTTTCCTTTCAGCCCCGCGATGACACAGGCGCCCAGGTTGACGACCATCGTCGCGATCACGACGATCGTCGCCCCGCCGCCGCCGATGTCGAGGGGTGCAAAGCCGAGCACGAAGCCGCCGCCGATGATCGTGGCGGCGATCATCGCGTCAACCGAGCTCCGCCCCTCCTCGGACCAGTAGACGTCCTCGAGGTGCAGCCAGAGGGCGAACTCGTCGATCGTCAGTCCCGCACCGATGCCGAAAGCGGCGGCGAGGACCTCCAGCCACGGAGGGTCTGGCTGCACGGCGAAGCCGAGGAACCCGGCAGCCATCATCATCACGATCCCGAAGACGAGGTGGTGGATGTGGATCCCGCCGGTTTCGATGCTGCCCGGCCACCACGGCACTTTGGGGCTGCGCATCAGTCTTGTGCTCATGCGGATGAAGCCGAAGGAGAGAAGAAACCCGGCCAGCAGGACGAGCCCGGCGCGTTGTCCCGCGCTGTCGAGAAATCCCCCTCCCTCGAGTTCGAATTCCAGTCCAGCGAGCGGCACGACTCGATCGTAATTAACGGCACCTGCTCGCCGGCGCCAGCAGGCTTTGTAGCCTCCCCCTATGGCTGGCGGGAGACTGATTCGAGGGCTGATCCTTGCGACTTGCACGCTGGGGGCGCTGGCGCTGCCGAGCACGGCCGCGGCGCAGGACTTTTGCGCCGGGCCCCTCCCGGGGGACGAGCCGACTCCCAAGGAGACCAGCTCGCGGCTCGGCTTTGGGGTCTTCCCCGGCGGCGCAGCCGGCTCGATCCTGCCGATTCGCCCGCCGGCCGTGCCCGAGGACCAGGCGAAGATCTTCGCCGCCCTCGACCGGCTGCGGCCCGCGACGGCCCCGTTCTCGGTCCACCTCTACACCGAGTACACCGACGATGCGGCCCAGAACGCGACCAACCTCGATCTCGCCGAGGCGGCGATCGACCTCTACGCCACCCGCGGCTACACGGTCGAGCAGGTGGTCCGCTACCGCTCGGCTGGCGGCGACGTCGACGGCTATGCGGCGTTCATCCGCTCCGTCGTCCAGCGCCTAGCGCGGAAGCCCAATCTGAAGGCGCTCCAGGTCACCAACGAGACCAACTTCACCGCCGCACCGGACTCCGCCGACGGCGCCTATCCGATGGCGAAGGAGGCCCTAGTCGCCGGAGTGCTCGCCGCCGACGAGGAGGCAGAAGATCTCGGCCTGTCGCTCGAGGTCGGCTTCAACTGGTTCTACCGGACCGTCCCCGGCGCCGAGGAGGACCACTGGACCGCACTCGGCACTCTCGGCGGCGATGCCTGGCGCGCCGCGGTCGACTGGGTCGGGCTCGATGCCTATCCGGGCACGTTCTTCCCGCCGCTGACGGATCGCTCGTATGGACGCGGGGCAATGATCAACGCCCTCGACGTGCTGCGGGACTGCTACATGCCCCTCGCCGGGCTCGGCGACGAGGTCGACATCCACATCACCGAGAACGGCTTTCCCACCGGTCTCCTCTACCGCACCTACGAGGAGCAGGTCCGCTACCTCGAGACGATGGTCGGGACCGTGAACGAATTCCGCGGCAACTTCAACGTCACCGACTACAACTGGTTCACCCTGCGCGACGGCGACACGTCCAGCCTGGACTTCCAGCAGCACTACGGCTTGATGGAGTCCGACTACTCCGAGAAGCCGGCGTTTGCGTCCTACTGCCGGCTGGTCGCAGAGCTGAGCGGCGATCCTGGAGGCTGCGCGGCCTCCGCGCCTCCCGCCGGAGGCGGTCCTGCTCCCGGTACAGCCCCTCCGGACTCGGTCTACCAGGTAAACCTCGAGCGCAGGTACGTCAAGCGCAAGACGTGCAAGCGCAAAAAAGTGAAGCGGGGCAAGCAGCGCAAGCTGAAACGCTGCAAGCGCAAGCGCCGCGGCTGAACCTCACGCCGTTCAGGCTGAGGCTTGACGCCTACGCCTGGTGCCTGAACTTCCTCAGCAGGTGACGGTCACCGTGACGTGGCCGGAGTCGCTCTGGCTCCCGTCACTCACGACGTACTCAAATCCGGCCGGTCCGCAGTAACCGGCGTTCGGTGTGAACTGCGGCGTGCCGCCCGAGAGCACGACGGACCCGTTGGTCGGGCTGTAGACCGCCACGATCGAGATGGCATCGCCCTCGGGGTCGATGTCGTTGGCGAGCAGGTTGGGGATCGGATTGTTGGTCGAATTGATTGCGACGGTTGCGGCGTCATTAGCGGCAACCGGTCCGTCGTTTAGGCAGCTCACGGTGACGGTGACCGTTCCGACATCCGTCAAGTTCCCATCGCTCACCAGATAATCGAACTGGGCCTGGCCGCAGAAGTTCGACGCCGGCGTGAAGGTGACGGTATTCCCGCTCAGAAAGACGGACCCGTTGATTGCATTCTGGACCGCCACAACCGAAAGCGGGTTTCCTTCGAAGTCGGAATCGTTTGCCATCAGAGTGCTCGTTGAAATCAACAAGGGCGTGTCCTCGCTGGTTCCAGCGGGGTCGTCGCTGGCAATCGGCGCGCAGTTCACGGAGACGGTGACGGTCGCGGTGTCGGTCAAGGTCCCGTCGCCGACCCTGTAATTGAACGTGTCGGTCCCGCAATAGCCCGGGGGCGGCGTGTAAAGCGGAGTCCCCCCGGACAGCGAAACCGTGCCGAACATCGCGGGCTCGACCGCGCTGATCGAGAGCGAGCTGTCGGGGTCAAAGTCGTTGGCCAGCAGCCCGGTGATCGAATTGCTGGTCGTGTTCATTTGGACCGTTACCGAGTCGTCGGCGGCGATCGGTCCGTCATCGACGCAGGCCACGGAGATGCCGACCATCGCCGTCGATCCTCCGTTCAGCGTGTAGCTGAAGATGTCGGGCCCGCAGTAGTCGATGTTCGGCGTATAGGTGAGGCCGCTGCCGCCACCGGTGATTACGACGGTCCCTTTGGAGCCGTTGGTCTTCGACATGATCGTCTTCACTCCGCCATCGGGATCGACGTCGTTAGCGAGCACGTCGACCGCGGTGGCGGGCGAGTCCTCGCCGATCGTCGCGAAGTCGCCGACCGCGCTCGGTAGGTCGTCGGTCAGATCCGGGGCCGGAGCGGGGGTCGCCGGCGGGATCGCCGGCGGGGAAATGGGTAGCGAGGCGGGCCGCTTCTTCTTGCACTTCTTCTTCGCCTTCTTCTTGCACTTCTTCGCGATGCCGGCCTGCTGTTCAGCCGCTCCAACCGGAACGGCGACGACGGCCAGCGCGATCGCGGCGCACGCAAACAACGCCCAGAGGCTCGGCCTCCCTTTCCTAGCGCTAACCCGCATTCCCGGAACGCTGTTCCTTCCCGTGTCGAAATCCTCCGGAGCCCCGACGCCCCGCCTACTCAAAAAAGAGTAACAACCATTTCTGCGCGAGGAGGTGTCCGATCGGTGCTACTGATTACGCCGTGCGACCCCTTCGGTATTCCATCAACGTCACATTGGACGGATGCTGCGATCACCGTGCAATCCCCGCGGACGAGGAGCTACATCGCCGCGCAGCGGCAGACCTCGCGCGGGCCGATGCTCTCCTCTTTGGCAGGGTGACCTACGAAATGATGGAGGCGGGATTCAGGCCGCAGGCGGGAGAGGGTCCTGACCCGACCGATCCCTTCGCCCGGACGATCGACGCGGCAAAGAAGTACGTCGTATCGAGCACCCTGGACCGGGTCGATTGGAACGCGGAGCTCTTGCGCGGGGAGCTTGGAACAGCAGTTCAGGAGCTAAAGCGGGAGTCGGGCAAGGGACTGTCCGTGGGGGGCGTGCAGCTTCCGCTTGCGCTGGCGGAGCTGGGATTGATCGACGAGTACGAGTTCGTGGTGCATCCCATGCTGGCGGGCCACGGGCCGACCTTGTTCGCGGGGCTATCGAAGCGCGTCGACTTGAAGCCCGTGGGCCGGCTGGAGTACGACTCGGGGGCGGTGGCGATGCGGTACGAGCCTAGAAGGTGACGGGCTAGCCGAGCAGCGGCCGCGAGAGGAAGCGCTTCTTGCGTTTGCCGCCGGCCTTGCTCTTCACGGTCCGCTGCACCGTGACCCGGCCCTGGGCGCGGGCCTGGGTCAAGAACTCGGGCTTGATCGCGAGCGTGATGACCTTGCGCTTGCCGGACGTTGTGGACGTGGCGATGCCGATCCCGGCTGCGCAGTCGCAGCATCCCAGACTTCCGCGCGATTTGCGCCGTACCGACCCGCTCGATTGATTCTGGCAATGGCCAGCAACGAGAAAGGCCCCCGAAGTCAGGGCCGTTCTCTATCTCCCGCGACATAGGCTGGCAGGGTGGGGAGCGAGATTCGTCCACCGACATCGATTCGCATCGGCGAGAGCATCCACGGCCGCGGTGTTTTCGCCACCGCGCCGATCGCTGCCGGCGAGACGATCGAGGTTTGCCCAGTCATCGAGCTGAGCCCCGAAGGGGCCGACTGGGTGCTTGCCGATTATGTGGTTTACCTCGCCGACGGGAAGGGATTCGCGCTGATGCTCGGCTACGGCAGTCTCTACAACCACTCCTCCGATCCGAGCGCTGAGTACGCCATTCTCGACGCCAACACCTACGAGTTCACGGCATTGCGCGAGATCGAGGCCGGCGAGGAGATAACGATCTCCTACGGCGACGATTGGTGGTCGACGCGCGGCCTCGAGCCCGGCGCCAAGGGATCGTGAGTCAGTGAGCCCCCCTAAGGAAGGCTCTCGAGCGGCGCGCGCTAGTCGTCCCCTCTTGGGCACGAGGAGAACGGTGAGAGGGGCCGCCGCGGCTCCGCTGCGCGAAAGGGAGCACCGCACCATCTGGGGCCAATCTCGATTGCTCCGAGCGCTGTTCTAAAGGAGCTTCTGGAGTTGGTCGACGGTGAGACCGGCGTCTCGAAGGATTCCCCCCAGCGTTCCCTTTTTCAGCTCCTTGTGCAGCGGAACCGTCAACGCATGGCGGCGGCCGCTCTTCTTCAACCGGACGTGGCTTCCGCGCTGCCGCGCGACGGACCAGCCGTCCTTCTCGAGCGCGCGGATCAGGTCCTTGCCCGAGACGACCGGCTGCCTTGGATTCACGCAGGCAGCGCGACCTTGCGGCGGATGACTCCCGTTTCAAGCGACCCGCCATCCTCGCGAAGCCCCTCGACATACAGAGCCAACGCCTCCTCAGCGTTCTTCGTTGCGTCGTCGAGGTCCTCGCCCTGGGTGTGGAGGCCGGGCAAATCGGGTGCGTACACGTGGTACCCACCCTCTTCCTGGGGCTCGAAAACCATCTCTATTTCGCGCTGCGCGGTCATGCACTTAGGTTACGGATCGACCCGGCGAGCGCAAGTAAGAAGCGGGTCGCATGACAAATTGGAACAAAGAATGGAACAACGACGCTTAGAACCCTCGGGTTCAGTTGGCCCGAGTCAGGAACACCGAGACGCAGAAACGAGAAAGGCCCCCGAAGTGAGGGCCTTTCTCGAGTCTTACTGAATGAGGTAGCGGGGGCGGGATTCGAACCCGCGACCTTCGGGTTATGAGCCCGACGAGCTACCAGACTGCTCCACCCCGCGTCGGGGTTTGGATTTTACCGCGCATCGGCTCGATTCGCCAGGGTGGCGTCCGACGCGCAATATTCCTGTTGCCTGATTTCTCGTCGGATAGCTATGCGCGCACGTAATGAGGAAGCGCCGATGAGGGAGGAATAAATGCGTCGGCAAGCCCGACAAGCAGTACCGGCCGCCCCTCGACCCTGCTACGGTCCGCGCGTCAGGCTGGGCAGATAGCTCGGCAAAGTCGTGCCAGCGCTCACCGTAGTTGCAGCTATTGCATCCATCGGAGTTCGCAGCACAAGATTCCGAAGGAGCAATATGCCTACCGGAACCGTGAAGTGGTTCAGCGACGAAAAGGGCTTCGGGTTCATTACGCCCGATGACCAGTCGAAGGACCTGTTTGTTCATCACAGCGCCATCGCCGGCGAGGGATTCAAGACTCTCGCCGAGGGCGCCAAGGTCTCCTATGACGCCGAAGAGGGCGACAAGGGACCCAAGGCCGCGAACGTACAGCCGGTCTAGCCAAGTCCCGGCCTTCGGGCCGGGATCGACTTGTGCAGGAGAGGGCCCGGTGATCCGGGCCCTCTTTTTTTTGCGCGGGCCCAGGGCCTTGGGCCCTGGAGCTAGCCGGCCGGCGCGGGATCCTCGAACTCGGCGGTCTCCTTAGAGAGAGCCGCCTGGACCGCGGCGAGCTGGTTCTTGGAGCCGATCAGCTGTTTCTGGAGCTCGGCCTCGAGCGCCAGGCCCTCGGCCGGGGGAGTGCGCCAGGCGTCGCGAAGGAGGCGCTTGGCCGCCCGCGCCGCGTCGGGAGAGTTGCCGGCGATCTCCTCGGCGAGCTTGTGCGCGGCCCGCTTCGGGTCCTTGATGGTCGAGGTGACCAGGCCGAGCTCGCGCCCCTCCTCCGCCTCGACGGTGCGGCCGGTGAAGACGAGCTCGCGGGCGTGGTCGGCGCGGACCAGGCCGGGCAGCGCCGCGGTGATCCCCATGTCGGGGATGAGGCCGTACTTCATCTCCATCACCGAGAGGCGGGTGTCCGGAGCGGCGATCCGGATGTCGGCGCCGAGCGCGATCTGGAGGCCGCCCCCGAAGCAGGCACCGTGGAGGGCGGCGATCACCGGCACCGCCAGCTGCTGCCAACCGTAGGAGGTCCGCTGGGCGAAGTTGGCGCCGTCGCCGTCGCGCCGCTCGAAGATGTCGCCGATCTCAGCCTGTCCCCCCATGAAGGAGGGGAAATCGAGTCCGGAGCAGAAGCTCGGCCCCTCACCGGAGAGCACGATCGCGCGCAGACCGCGGGTGTCGGCCAGCTCGTCGATCGCCGCGTTGATCGCGACCAGCATCTGCCAGTCGAGCGCGTTGTGCTTGTCGGCGCGGACCAGGCGCACGTCGGCGACGTGGCCGGTGATCTCGATTTCGACCCGGTCGGCTCGTTCCTCGGCGCCCATCGGCTAGCAGCTTAGCCGCGCGTACTCTCCTGACGCGAGGGATCGAAGCTGCTTAGATGAGACGGTGCGCGTCGGAGTGATCGACATGGGCACCAACTCGACCCGGCTGCTGGTTGCCGACGTCGAGCAGGGCCGCGTTCGCGAGGTCGAGCGGCGGACGGCCGTGACCCGCCTGGGGCGCGGTGTCGACCTGACCCATCAGCTCAGCGCCGAGGCGATCGAGGACGTCTGCCGCTGCGTCGGCGAGTACGTCGCCATCTACGAGGAGCTGGGCGCCCAGCGGGTCGCGGTGGCGGCGACCAGCGCGGTCCGCGATGCCGACAACCGGGAAGCGTTCATCGCCGAGCTCCGCGAGCGCTTCGCGCTCGACGCGAGGATCCTGACCGGGACAGAGGAGGCCGGCCTCACCTATCTCGGCGCCACCGCGGGACGCGAGCCCGATACCTCGGGGGAGATCACCCCGGGCGATTTGTCGGGCAGCACCCTGGTCTTCGACATCGGCGGCGGAT
Organism: uncultured Solirubrobacterales bacterium; assembly: GCA_963770155.1. GTDB lineage: Bacteria > Actinomycetota > Thermoleophilia > Solirubrobacterales > 70-9 > CAVYOE01. The sequence continues at coordinate 1,295,833 of CAVYOE010000001.1, forward strand.
CGACCGAGCTCATCTGCGGCCGCGGCGGGCGGGTCGACTTCCACGCCTCCCTCCAGGCCGGCACCGTCCGCCACACCGAGCGCCACCTGACCGCCGACCCCGCCGACACGGCCGAGCTCGAGAAGCTCGCCGCCGACGTCCGCACCCAGATCGACGCGGCCGTCGCTGAGGAGCCGGGTGCGGTCGCCGAGCACGGGATCGCGGTTGCCGGCACCCCGACCTCCCTCGCCGCAATCGACCTCGAGCTCGACCCCTACGACCCCGACCGGGTCCACGGCCACCGGGTCTCGCTGCGGTCGATCCAGAAGATCTTCTCCCGCCTCGCCTCCCTGCCGCTCGCCGAGCGGCTGCGGATCCCCGGCCTCCACCCCGGCCGGGCGCCGACGATCGTCGCCGGTGTCGTAATCCTGGTCGAGGTGATGCGCGCCTTCGGGCTCGACGAGATCGAGGCCTCCGAGCGCGACATCCTCTGGGGCTCGGCCCTCGCCGCCGAGATGGCGCCTGCCTGAGCCGCTCGCCGGGCGCGCTGCCTGGCCTCCCGCGAAAGTTCACGCCTTTTGAGTATTTACTAACCGCCCTTCGCAACGGATACTTCGCGTTGCCGGAGGACAGAGTCGAGCTGGATGCTCGGCTCGCCTTTCGGCCTCGGTTCAGGCGTTTGCCGCATGTTGGCGCCTCCCGTCGCCTGGACCAACACATACCCCCAAGTACAGGCCCCCTTACGACGTACCCCCTGCCCGTCCTGATGGGGCCGAATTTAGAAGGGCCACCGGGAAGGTGGCCCTTCTTCTTGTCAGCGCCGCTTCAGGTCGAACTAGTCGCCCGCCCGCCCGGACCGACCCGAGCGAAAGACGTCCCGCCCCCACACCAGCATCAGGCCAAACAGCGCCAGAGTGATGATCGATAGAGCCTGGTTGTCTCCAGGGGCCGCCCACCGGACGAAGGTGAGCGCCGTGGCCACGCCCACGATCGCGACTGCCACGCCATTGGGCATTACGCCTCTTCGCACGACTAAAACCTTAGCCCCTCGAAAAGCGCTCGACAAACGCCGAGCAATCCTCCGGCCACCAAGCCCCACTCGACGTACTCCCAAGTCTGTTCCTTGCGCGCCAACGCGATCGCAGTGCCCACTACAGCACCAACCGCAGCGGTATCGGCAATTGTCCCGATCGGATCCATCTCTATATAGATGGACGAGGGCCAGAAAATGTGCCCCGTCTGCATAGAATCGCGCCGTGGCCTTCGACGCAACCGCATTCCGCGAGGGGCAGCGCGCCGTCTGGTCCTCCGGCGACTGGCCCAGCTTCGCCGAGCTGATCCAGTCGGTCTCCGACGAGCTGGTGGAGAAGCTCGAGATCGAGGACGGCATGTCCCTGCTCGACATCGGCACCGGGAGCGGCAACCTGGCGATCCCGGCCGCTCAGGCCGGCGCCAAAGTGACCGGTGTCGACGTCACTCCGGAGCTTTTCGATGCGGGGCGCAAACGCGCCTCCGATGCCGGGGTCGAGGTCGAATGGATCGAAGCCGATGCCGCCGACCTTCCCTTCGACGATGCCTCCTTCGACCGCGTCGCTTCTGTCTTCGGCGCGATGTTCGCGCCGGTCAACCAGCAGGCGGCTGACGAGATGTTCCGGGTGACCAAGCCCGGAGGTCTCGCGATCAACTGCACCTGGACTCCAGATGGCCTCAACGGCCGCTTTCTCGCCCTCGCCGGCTCAAAGATGCCTCCTCCCCCCGACGAGGTTCAGTCGCCGGTCCTCTGGGGCGACGAGGACCACGTCCGCGAGCTGTTCGACGGCAAGGACTGCGAGCTCAGCTTCGAGAAGGCGACCTGTGAGTTCGGCGCCGAGTCGATCGAAGCGATGATGAGCATGATGGAGGAGAAGCTCGGCCCGATGGTGATGGCAAAGAAGGTGCTCGAGCCCGACGACTACGCCGAGTTCCGCAAGGAGTGCGAGGAGCTCGAGCGCGAGTTCGGCAAAGAGACCGACGACGGCTTTGTCGCCGAGGCCGAGTACCTCCGCTCCTACATCAGGCCGAAGTAGCTCCGGCCCAGCTCCGCGCGGCGCGAACTAGGCGTTCGCCTCCGCCTTGACCTCGCAGCGGTCGACCGAGGCCCGGGTGCCCGGCGTGTCGGACGGGTCCATCTTCTCGAGGATCTTGTCTGCCGCCTTCATCTTCTCCTCGGTCTCGAAGGATCCGACCACGACCGCCGTGCCCTGATCTGCGTCGTGGAAAACCTTGAGTCCGGTCGAGTCGACGCCCTCGGGGGGCCCCTCTCCCGACTTGACCCGGTCGAGGATCCCGCTGAGCTGCTCCTCGGTCACATCCGTGAACCTGGTTATGCGTGCAAAAGCCATCTGTGCCTCCTTGCGTTGGGGGTTTGATCCTATGAACTCGGCTGACCGTCGGGCCAGCCGTCGACGAAGATGTCGAGCTGCAGGTCGGTGCCGTCGCCGGCGGTGTACTTGTCGAGGTCGGTGATCCCGGCCTCGGCCAGGACCTCGTCGTCGATGAATGCGTTGCCGGTGCACTCGCGCGGGTCGCGCTTCAACACCTCGTAGGCGGCGTCGGCGTAGATCTCGGGAGTGCGGGCGCGCTTCATCGCCTCGTCGCCGCCGAGCAGGTTCTGGACCGCGGCGGTGGCGATGATCGTCCGCGGCCACAGGCAGTTGGCGCCGATCCCGGCCTCTTTCTCATCCTGGGCGAGGCCGAGGGTGATCATCGTCATCCCCATCTTCGACAGCGTGTAGGCCGAGTGGGTGGCAAGCCACTTCGGGTCGGAGGTCAGCGGCGGGCTGAGCGTGAGCACGTGCGCGTGCTCTGACTCGCGCAGATGCGGCAGCGCCGCCCTGGAGAGGACGAAGGTGCCGCGCGCGTTGATCTGCTGCATCAGGTCGAAGCGCTTCACCTCGAGCTCGCGCATCGGCGCCAGGTTGATGGCGCTGGCGTTGTTGACGACGATGTCGATCCCGCCGAACTTCTCGGCGGCCTCGGCGACCGCCTCCTCCACCCTCGCCTCGTCGCGGACATCGCCGACCAGCGCCAGCGCCTCCCCTCCCGCCTCCTCGATCTCGGCGGCCGCGGTGTGGATCGTTCCGGGGAGCTTCGGGTGCGGCTCGGCGGTCTTCGCCAGGATCGCGACCTTCGCCCCGTCGGCGGCGATCCGCTTCGCGATCGCCAGCCCGATGCCGCGGCTGCCGCCCGACATGATCACCGCGCGCCCCTTCAGATCCTCGGCCATCGGCGGCGGACCCTAACGCTTACGCGCAGACTGCTGAGGAGAACGGCTCACGGCTCCCGAGGTCCGCGTGGCTGGTCGCACCACGTCAGCAGGAAGTAAGGTGTCCCCGACTTGGGTCGGCCGATTCGATACACGCTGTTGGGAGCCGCAGCCATCCTCTTGGCTTGTGCGGCATTTCTGACCGTAGTAGCCGATGTGATCGAGCTGATCTATGGCCTCGATCACGACGCTCTGACCGGAGAAAGCATCTATACCGGGGTCGGTGTTGCCGGCGGGACTGTGAGCGTCGTCGCATTTGCACTGGCCGCCTTCGCCTTCTTTGGCGCGAGCCAAGAACGGGGTCGCCGGCTCACGATTGCGGCAGTGGTCCTGGGAATCGGTTTCGCTCTCGAGTTGGTTTCGGGCGTTATCGAGGCGGTGGTCGACATTGACGAGGACGCCAGCGGCCGAATAATCGGCTCGGACATCGCCGGCGTTATCAGCGACGCCGTGCTTGCGGCTGGCGCGTTCATCGTGGCCTCGGCCTTTGCCGCGCATCGGGACCTCGGGAGCCGCGATTGGCGAATTGGGGTGGGAGCAGTCCTTGTAGGAGTCAGCTTCGTTGCCGGGGCCACCTCCGGCATCTTGCTTCTGACCGTCTTTTCCGACTTGGGCGCCACCGGTGGATTCACGGCTGGTCTAGGTGTCGCCTCCGGAGGGGAACTCATTGGGCTGGCAAGCGCGGTCATAGCCGCCGCAGGCTGCTTCAGCGCTCGCGGCGCCGGAAGGCGAGGTCACTCAATACCTCACCGAGAACTCTGGCTTGGAGTGGCCGCTGCTGTACTGCTCGCCGCTTTCTCAGTCGTCAGCTTGGGCGGCATCATCACCTCGGCGTCGGCGCCTGGAAACGGCTTCCCCGGGGCATTCATTGCCAGCTTCTGGCTGTATGCGACCTCCAATCTCGGGATCGCATCCGCAGCCGCTTGCGGTTGCGCCGCGTTCTTTGCAACTCGCAGATCTCTGACGAGCTAGCTAGCAGTCGTCGGGCAGGGCCGGCCCGTCGGTCTGCTCGAAGGCCGCCTCTTCGATCTCGTTGGCGGCGAGATCAACGCTCCAGGTGCCGCCGAACTCGCGGCTGATGGTCTCCTCGCCACATTCGTCGATCGCTTCGATCCGGACCTCGACCGGGAGCGTGTCGGAGTCTGAGCTCGGCTCTCCGTCGGCCTCGAGTACCTCGGTCCGCTTGGTCGTCTCGTAGCCCGAGCTCCATTCCTCGAACCCGCCGAGATTCTCCTGCAGGTCCGGCGAGAGCATGCCCCAGGCGGCCTCGAAGTCGCCGCTGGTGATGCGGCCGAAGTAGTCGCGCACCAGGACTTCGGCTTCCTGGGCGGCATCACCATCCTCGGCCGCGCCTCCCTCGTCCTCCTCGGTGGTATCGCCGTTCTCGGCTTCGGAACTCTTGGTCGTCCCGCCGTCGCCGCCGAAGCCCTCGAGCGCCTCGTCCACATTCTCGTTGTCACCGCAGGCGGAGATGGCGAAAGCCAGCGCCAGAACGACGATCAGCATTGGGATCTTCAGAGGCCGCCTCATCAGGCTCCCGCCGAGTAGCGGATCGCCTGGTCACCGTTGATGCAACGGTACGAGGCGAACTCGTAGCCCTCCTCGAGCACCGTGCACGAGAAGCCGGGGGGCGGGCCGAAGTCTCCGAGCAGCACGCCCGCGTCCGAACAGCTGATGTTGCGGACCGAGACGTCGTAGAGGCCGGCGCCCATCGTTGCTTCCAGCTCCGGGCAGTCGAGGACGATGTCGGGCTCGAGCTCCTCGGCGCGCGCGGCAAGTTCGCCGGTCGTGTCGTCGACCTCGGCCAGGAGCTCGGTGAACTGGTCGTCGAGGACGTCGCGGGTCTCGTCAACCTGCTCCTCAATCTCCTCGAAGCGAGCCTCGCGCTCGGAATCCAGCTCGTCCTCGTCCTCGAGCACACGTCGGATCTCGACCAGGGCGTCCTCGACCGAGCCGAGCGACCGCTCCAGGTCCTCGCGCCCCTGTTCGGCGGTGTCCGTAAGAGCGCCGACGTCGTCAGACAGGGAGAGGTACTCGGCGTTCGCCTCATCCGATGCCTCCCGCTCCTCCTCCAGCGCGGTCGCGCCGCGGTCGAGGGTGTCGCCGATCTCCACGAGCGCTTCCGCCGAGTCCCGCTCATTCTCGGCGGCACGCGAGAGCTCGTCGATCACCTCCGGGTTCTCCTCGGACTCCTCGGTCCGGTCCAGCAGTGAGTTGGCCTCGTCCTGGGCTTCCTCGAGCTCATCGGTTGACTCGCCCGGGCTGCCAGCGGCGCTTGCGATCCGCTCCGCAACGACCAGCTCCTCGGAAGCGACCTCCAACTGGTCGGCCGAGGACTCGACCTCGTTCGACGCCCGCCCGACCAGCCACCACACGATCACCGCAGCCGACGCCGCCAGGAGCAGCCCAAGCACGCCCAAGGTGATGCCAAGCTTCCGATCGCTCATAGGTGCGGCGCCTCCAGATCCTCGGCCATCAGCGGCGGACTATGCCACAGCGGCTAGGCTGCGCGACAGCGCAGATGACCGGCCAGCAAGACTTCACCGAGGAGGAATGGACGACGGTCCTCGAGGGACCGACCAGCGCCGGCTGGGTCGTCATGGCCGCCGACAAGGGCGGAATGATTCGCGAGAGCTTCTCGGTCGCGGGCGCCTATGGCGAGGCGCGCAAGAAACAGGGCCAGAGCGAGCTCCTCGACACGATCCTCAACTCCAAGCCCAAGGTCGAGAAGGCGAAGGCCTCCTCCCCCGAGGAGATGAAGATGAAGCAGCTCGAGAACCTGCGCCAGGCGGTGGAGCTGGTCGAGTCGAAGGCGACGCCCGAGGAGCTCGAGGAGTACAAGCGCTTCATCATCGACCTTGCCCAGCACGTCGGCGAGGTCAAGGGCGTCTCCGAGAAGGAGCGAAGCGCGATCGCCGAGATCGCGGCCACGGTAGGGACCGATCCTCCTGCGGGCTAGACGCCTCATCGCAGTACTCCTTTGTGGCTTGCTCGCGGTCGGAGCCGCGGCCTCGATCGCTGCCAAGAAAAAGCCGGCGAAGCCGTTCCCGCGCGGGCCCTACCCCTCGCTCGGCGCCTGCCCGGTCTTTCCGCCGTCTGTCGCCCCGCCCGGCGCGCCGGCGGCCGCCGACCAGACCGCCTGGAATCAGGACATCTCGGCGGCGCCGGTCGACCCGAACTCGGCCAACTACATCGCCTTCATCCAGGCAAACGGCGGCGACAACCTGCATCCCGACTTCGGCTCTCCGCGGGAGTACGGCTTTCCCTACGCGGTGGTCGGCAAGAAGCAGAAGAAGACCAAGGTCAAGTTCGTCGCCTACGGCGACGAGTCGACCCGCGGGCCCTACCGGGTGCCGCTGGGGGCGCCGGTCGAGGGAGGTCCGACTGCCGACGGCGACCGGCACGTGCTCGTGATCGACCGCAAGCGCTGCCTGCTCCAGGAGCTCTACCGCGCCTTCCCGAGGAAGAAGCCGAAGCCGCGCTGGCTCGCCGACGGCGGCGTCGTCTGGAACCTGCGCTCGGCGGCGCTCCGGACCCCCGGCTTCACCTCCGCCGACGCCGCCGGCCTACCGATCTTCCCCGGACTGGTCCGCTTCGACGAAGCCGCCGCAGGTGTCATCAACCACGCGTTCCGGGTGACCTTCTCCAAGACCCAGAAGGCCTACGTCAACCCCGGCTCCCACTGCGCCAGCAGCACCACCGATCCGAATGCACCGCCGATGGGTCTGCGCCTCCGGCTCAGCGCCGGCTACGACCTCTCCGCCATCACCGGCCCCGCCCGCGCGATCGCCGAGGCGCTGAAGCGCTACGGCCTGGTCGTCGCCGACAACGGCTCCAACTGGTTCGTCTCCGGCACCTCAGACGTCCGCTGGGACGACGACAACCTGGGCCAGCTCAAGGCCATCCCGGGAACTGCGTTCGAGGTGGTGCAGAGTGCCGCGCCGGTCGTGCGCTGCTGATGCCGGCACCGCTGGTCGAGTTTCCCGCCGACGACGCTGAGCGGGCGCGGCGGTTCTGGGCAGGTGTTCTCGGCGCCCAGCTGGAGGCACGATCTACCGAAGCCGGAGCGGGATGGGAATCGGAGAGCGACGGGCTCCGGCTCGGAATCCACGAGCGCGGACCCGGCCCAGGAGACACCGCCTCCCTCCCTTACTTCACCGTCGCGGACATCGCCGAGACGATCGAGAAGATCACCGAACTCGGCGGCTCGGTGATCCACCCCGGCGAGCGCTGGGCAATCTGCCGCGACTCCGAGGGCAACCCGTTCGCCCTCGCCGCCGGCTAGAGCTCAGCGCCGCCGCGCGTTCTTTGGCCGATAGCTCTTGGTCCCGGTGCCGGAGCGGTGGCCGTTGCTCTTCGCCTTGCGGTGGCCGCCATTACGCGAGCCGTTACCGCGGGCGCCGTTCCCGCCGCCGCCGTTGCCGCGCCGCTTCTGCGTTCCCTGCGGCACGTCGTCAAAGCCCGGGGGCTGCTCGGCATGGAACTCACGGGTGAGCCCGAGCGCCTTCGCGATCCCGCGCATCTCGCGGCTCTGGTCGGGGAGGACGAAGCTCGACGCCGCTCCCGCCCGGCCGGCGCGGGCGGTGCGCCCGGTCCGGTGCACGTAGGTCTCGCGATCCTCGGGGGCGTCGAAGTTGATCACGTGGGTGATGTCGTCGACGTCGATTCCGCGCGAGGCCACGTCGGTGGCGACGAGCGTGTCGATGTCGCCGGCTTCGAACCCGGCCAGCGCCCTGCGGCGCTGCCCCTGTGACTTGTTGCCGTGCATCGCGACCGCGCGGACCTTGTGGCGGTCGAGCTTCTTCACCAGGCGGTCGGCGCCGCGCTTGGTGCGGACGAAGACGAGCGTGCGGCCGTTCTCGGCCGCGCGCAGCTCTCCAACCAGGGCATCGACCTTGTCGTCGTGGCGGAGGTGGAGGAAGCGGTGCTCGATCTCGAGACCCTTCTCTCCCTGCGGCGCATGGACGTGGCGGGCGGGATCCTTGGTGTAGGCGGAGGCGAGCTTGCCGACCGCGCCCTCCAAGCGTCGCCGAGAAGAACAGCGTCTGGCGCTTGCCCTTGATCTGGGAGACGATCCGGTCGACCGGGGGCTTGAAGCCCATGTCGAGCATCCGGTCGGCCTCGTCGAGGACGAGGATGCTGATCTTCGCCAGGGAGATATCGCGGCGCTCGAGCAGGTCCTCGAGCCGGCCGGGGGTGGCAACGACGATGTCGGCCTTGGCGGCGCGTTTGGCCTGCGCGTGCAGGCCGACCCCGCCATAGACCGGTGCGACCTTGAGCCCGCGGGCGCGGGCGACCGCCTCGGTCTCCTCGACGATCTGCTCGGCGAGCTCGCGGGTCGGCGCCAGGATCAGTGCCTGGGGGTGCCCGCCTTTCTCGAGCCGATCGACGATCGGCACGGAGAAGGCGAGCGTCTTGCCCGACCCGGTAGGCGATTGGACCAGTACGTCGCGGCCGCCGAGAACATCGGCGATTGCGAGCCTCTGGACCGCAAATGGTTGTTCGATGCCGCGCTTGGCGAGTGCGTCCACGACTGGACGCGACACGCCGAGATCGGCGAATGATTCAGATGACATGTAGTGCTTACTCCTTATGAGTTGATTCGGGGAGATCCAGTAGCCCCGAGAACTCAAGAAGCGCAGGGGAGAAACGGAACCTCTCGGGCGACGAATCCGCGTGGCGGCGGTCACCCGACGCAAATCACCGTAGCAGGCCCCCACACCGAGTACCCTGGGTAGGCAGCTTCAGGTAGGAATCGCCCGGCGGCCTCCCCCTTCGTCCTCGCGCGACCCATTTTCGAGGGGACCGAAAGGAACTTGACCTTGACCGATGCATTGATGATGGCCGCTGAAGGCACGAAGAGCTGGACCTGCGACCGCTGCGAGGTGTCCGTGCAGTGGATGGTCGACCACGTCGACGAAGACCGGGACCTGCCGCCCAACTGGGAGCGAGTCGACGAGCGCCTCCACTGCCTCGGCTGCCGCCGCGACATCGCGGCCGAAGCAGCCGAGACGCCCGACGACGCCCCCCTGAACGAGCGCGTGAAGCTCCAGGGCCAGGCCCGGGTCGCATTCGAGCTCGAGCGCGATCCCGACCGACCCAACGGCGAGATCGCCAAGGCCTGCCACACCTCGGGCGCTGCTGTGCAGAAGGCGCGCGTGCGGTTGGGGTTGGTGGAGGGGTAGGCCTAGCTTCGGCTGGGGAGGAGTCCTCCTCCCTACCATGACCGGTCCTTGAGACCGGAACCATGACCATCGACATCAGCAGCGGCGGCGGCGCCACCCGCGACGATCTCCGGAACGTCGCGATCATCGCCCACGTCGATCACGGCAAAACCACCCTGGTCGACGCGATGCTGTGGCAGACCGGCGCATTCCGCAGCGGCCAGGACGTCCCCGACCAGGTGATGGACTCGATGGACCTCGAGCGCGAGAAGGGGATCACGATCCTCGCCAAGAACACCGCGGTCCGCCACGGCGAGGTCAAGCTCAACATCATCGACACCCCCGGCCACGCCGACTTCGGCGGCGAGGTCGAGCGCGGCCTGACCATGGTCGACGGGGTGCTGCTGCTGGTCGATGCCTCCGAGGGTCCGCTGCCGCAGACGCGCTTCGTCCTGCGCAAGGCGCTGGAGGCGCGGCTGCCGGTGATCCTGGTCGTGAACAAGGTCGACCGCCCCGACGCGCGGATCGGCGAGGTCGTCGACGAGGTCTACCAGCTGTTCCTCGACCTCGATGCAGATGAGGAGCAAATCGAGTTCCCGATCGTCTACACAAACGCGAAGGCGGGGCAGGCGTCGCTGGAGGAGGGCGTCGAGGGCGAGAACCTCTCCCCCCTCCTCGACCTGATCCTGGAGCGGATTCCCGCCCCGACCTACGACCCCGACCACCCGCTCCAAGCGCACGTCACCAACCTCGATGCCTCCCCTTATGTAGGGAGGCTGGCGCTCTGCCGCGTCCACAACGGCACGATCCGCAACGGCGCCCCGATCGCCTGGTGCCGCGCCGGCGGCACGGTCGAACGGGCGACCGTGACCGAGCTCTACGTGACCGAGGCGCTCGACCGGGTCGAGGCCGCCGAGGCCGGCCCAGGCGAGATCATCGCCGTCGCCGGCCTCCCCGAGGTGACGATCGGCGAGACCCTGGCCGACCCCGAGGATCCGCGGCCGCTGCCGGTGATCAGCGTCGATGAGCCCTCGCTCTCGATCGTGCTCGGGATCAACACCTCTCCGCTCGCCGGCACCGAGGGCGACAAGGTGACCGCGCGCCAGATCCGCGACCGCCTCGACCAGGAGCTGATCGGCAACGTCTCGATCCGGGTCTTGGACACCGAGCGCCCCGACGCCTGGGAGGTGCAGGGCCGCGGCGAGCTCCAACTCGTCGTCCTGCTCGAGCTGATGCGCCGCGAGGGCTTCGAGATGACCGCGGGCCAGCCGCGGGTGGTCACCCGCGAGATCGACGGCGCCCTCCACGAACCGGTCGAGCGGCTCGCGATCGACGCGCCCGAGGACTACGTCGGCGTGATCACCCAGATGCTGGCGCTGCGCAAGGGCCGGCTCGAGCAGATGGTCAACCACTCGACCGGCTGGGTCCGGCTCGACTACCTGGTCCCCGCCCGCGGCCTGATCGGCTTCCGCACCGAGTTCCTGACCGAGACCCGCGGCACCGGCATCCTCCACCACGTCTTCGAGGGCTGGGAGCCGTGGGCGGGCGAGCTCCGCACCCGCCCGACCGGCGCCCTAGTCGCCGACCGCGCCGGCCCCACCGCGAGCTTCGCCCTTTTCAGCCTCCAGGAGCGCGGCACCCTCTTTGTCGGCCCCGGCGAGCCCGTCTACGAGGGGATGATCGTCGGCGAGAACTCCCGCGCCGACGACCTCGACGTCAACGCGACCAAGGAAAAGCAGCAGACCAATGTGCGTGCGGCGGCTGCCGATGAGACGGTGAAGCTGGTGCCTCCGCGACGGCTGGCGCTCGATCAGGCGCTCGAGTTTCTGCGCGAGGACGAGGCGGTCGAAGTGACGCCCCAGAGCGTGCGGTTGCGGAAGGCGGAGTTGGAGAAGACAGCGCGGCGGAAAGTTGCGCGAAAGACAAAGACTGGAGCCTGATCGGAGGCTCCGATTGGCTTTGCAGCTCCCGCTGATCAGCCCTTGGTCGCGGGTATGAATCGGCGGCCCAATTCGTTTCTCGCTACGACCGCACGCGAATCCGAGAGACCACTCGCCGGCTCGACTAGAGCACTCCCGCTTTCACGCGAAAGGAGGCGCCGACAAGGGGGCTGTGATCAGTTGAACACCGTATTCGTGTCGAAGTGAACACAGCGATGCTCTCGCTTCCCCTTCGTGCGAGGAGCTTCAGGGGGCGCTGAGATCCGGGGTGGTTGAGGGATCCCAGGAGATGGTGATAACCGCCCCCTGGTCCTCGGGACTATCCACTTCCTCCTTCTCGATGAGGAGTCGGAACACCCGCGTGTCGTCCACGTCGGGGAGAAGGACCCCGGTGAGTCTCCGGACGTTCTGCGAGGTGAAGAGTGTGTCGAGGACAGGCTTGACGAAGTTGTCGAGGTCGACGGCCGGCCTCGCCAGGTCCAAAGGGGTCATCCGGAAGGTCACCTCGACGGTGAACCTGGCGGCCTTCAGGTGCGGCGAGGTGAACGGCGCCTGCGGATAGGCAGCCTCCACAGCGCCGCCTATGGCGTCCCTCCATTCGGAGCTATCGCGGCGCGCTGGGTGTTCACGCACCCGAATCTCCCAGGGGTTCGGGGTTGAGTCAACTTCTTCGCTCATGGCAGCATTCTCCGGCTTTGCGCGAGAAGCAGCAATCTAATCCGTGGTCTTCCAAAGATCGAATAGGCGGCCCGATTCGTTTCTCGCTATCACCCGGCGAGAATCCGCGAGGCCACAAACCTGGATAGCTAGCGGACCCCAGAAACAGCTGCTTCGCATGGAAGCGGGCGTTCGAGGCAGACTTGCGGCCTTGAAGTGAGGACGCCAAGACCGTGGGTGGGCACAGTTAAGCTTGACTCGTGGGGGAAGGCTCCAACGCAACATTCGACCGGCGGACCGAGGTCGAAAGCCTGCTTGAACAGGACGAGACTGTGCTGGGTCGTTTTTGGCGCTATGAGAGCGAGGGGCTCTCGGCGGAGCAGATGCAGGAAGCAGAAGGAACCGCAACTGCGGGCTGGACCTACAACTACCGCTCATTGCTGGGGGTCCTTCGGGATGGGGAGATTCCGTCAAGTCCTACCGGGGCCCTTCAGGGCGCGCGGCGAGTTCGCTCCTGGCTGAAGCACCTCGAGCTTAGTCCTGAATTGCGCCAAGCCTTCATTGAGCAGGAGTCACTGCTCATGTCCCGAGCCGAGGATCGAGAGGCCCAGGAGGAGGAGGTCGGAGAGGCAGTCCAGAAAACGAAAGCTGCTGAGGCGGCGGCGGGTCCCGGTATCTACGTCTACACCTTGCCACATTATCTGCGCCATCCGTATGAGGTGGATTCTGGGCGCACGCTCCTCAAAATCGGGCATTCCGCTCATGACGCCATATATCGCGCAACGTCTCAGGGGAAGCTGACCGCGCTGCCTGAAGACCCGATCCTTCTGAGGGTTTACCCGGTCGAAGAGTCGGCGAAGGCCGAGGCGCAGTTCCACGACTGGCTTAAGGATGCGGACCATTCAGGCAACCGCTCCCTTCGCGGGGGGTCCGAATGGTTCGTAACTTCAACGAAGTTCCTTGACCGGGTGGCACGATCGGTAGGACTCGACGTCCTAGTGATCAATGAGTTCGAAGCCGGCGACGAGTAAGTAGCCGCTTCGGACGAGAACCGAATCCCAAAGCACCAGGACGCGACATGCCGGTTGACCACTCACACATCGTTCCCGCCATGTACCTGCGCCGGTGGGCCGACGAAAATGATTGCCTCGAGATGCTCCTTGTGGAACACGGAAGTACAAAGCGCGTCCCTGTGAAAGAAGCGGGAGTGAGGGGCGGGGGTTTCTACAAACGAGAACGCCCGAGCGGCGAACGGAGCGATGACATTGAGACTGTGTCGCTTCACAGGATCGAAAACGCAACCGCGCCGATACTGCGGGGGCTCGAGGATCAATGGCCGTTGGACGGAAACCAGAAGGCCACAGTCGCGATGTTTGTCGCCGCCCAGCTTGTCCGCGGACCGAGATGGTTCGAATGGCATAAGAGATTCGCGGTGGACAACTTGGGGCGCTTTCGCGAGGAGGGACGGTTCAAACCCAGGCCAGGGACTCAGGCGACTGAAGAAGAGATTCACAGGGCCGCACTTGAACACGTTCAAGGGAGCACAGAGCGACTCATGACAATGCTCCGTCTCACATCGAGGATCGCAAGCGCCTTCGGGTCAATGCACTGGAGCCTCATCCGCTTTAGCTCTCCAGCCCTTGCCACCTCCGATCATCCGGTAGTTGTTTGGCCGCCGGCTGATCGCGGCAGGTCGGCGGAGCCAGCCTCGCCAGGCGAAATCGGGATCGGCAACTTGTTCGAAGTCCGCCTGCCAACCAGTCCGTCGACTGCGGTTCTTATGACCTGGCGGGACGTGCCGGATGACTCGTCGCCCCTTCGAGGGAGAACCCACCATGCCGAGAACCTGAATGCGTTCACGATCGCCGAAGCCGAGAAAGCGTGGTTCTTTGGGTCGGGGGCGCGTCGACCGCGGTGCCGTTCAGGCAATTGGATGCCTGTGGCGCCGGAGTTGGTTTCCGGCTACTCGATCCATGAGGCTGCCTTCTCCCAGCGCAGGCGCGACATCCTTACCGACCTGCAGGGGCGCATTGGCGAAGAGATCGAGGCCGCGCTCGAGGCGAGAATTCGTCACATCCCGCATGCGGGCGAGTTGAGTTGACGCACACGCCGCGCGGCGCATTGCAGGATCATGAATTCGTGCCCCCGCGCGTTGCGATCCCTGGGCGGCTGGTGGCGCCGAATCCTTCCATTGGCAGGACGAAGGAGGCCGCTGCCGGCATCAGGGCTGGAAAGGACGGCCGCATATGCGTCGGTCCCGAGCCGGGCATCCGCTAGCGCCCGTAAGGGGGCAGTGAAGCCAACTCTACTAAGGGGCCTGTTCGCCAGATTGAGCCGGCTTCTCGTAATACTGAATGCTGTCGGTCAGTCGTTCCGTGCTTCTATGGCGGTTGGATGACCAAGATCATCGGCGGCAATATCACCGAAGGTCCCAAGCCGCTTTTGCCGGCCACTGCCCGCTTCGTTGGATTTCTCGACGTGCTCGGAATGAAGGCCTGGGTACAGCAGGACGGCCCCGACGAGGTCGCTCGTCGCCTGGAAGCCGCCGTCGGACCAGCAATCGGGGCTCGGGATTGGGCAATAAACGACTCCCCCGTTGGGCCTTTCATCGACGTCTCGCAGTTCTCCGATTCGATGATCCTCTTCACGCTCGACGATTCGTGGGCATCCCTCCTCCTGCTAGTACGAGCACTCAAGCAAACAACGGTGTCGGCACTTGAGGCCGGTGTCCCACTTCGAGGTGCGATTGCAACCGGAGAGGCCGTGTGCGACCCAGCCAACTCACGATTCGTGGGTCAACCCATTGTGGAGGCCTTTGTTTGGGAGTGCCAATCCTGGTATCGCGGCGTGGGCGTGCAGTTCACACCGGACTGTCACGAAACCCTTCTGAAAAAATTTCAAAAGGAACCGCTACCGCCGGAACTCGAATACGACTTGGGAACCGACGCCCTTTCGAAGGTGGCACGCCGCTCATACCATCTGATTTGGCTCAAGTCATCGGATTTTGAGGGTATTGACGCATCAGCGCCCGATCTTCTCTTCGTTGATCACTGGCCGGGCTACCTGGCTCGGCTTCCAGACGTGCCACTAACACCACAGCAGAAAGAGACATACAAGGACGTCCTTTCAACTACATCCGAAGGATTGATTAAGCAACACTTCGACGCGCGTGGGCTTCCAGAGCCATCGAACGTTCCGGTAAAGCGACGCCAGTCGACCCGTTTCCTCGATCTGGCAGACGAGGCGCGCATCGGGTTAGCGAAGAGCGAACCTGCAGGTCGCTCCGTCAAGGACGAAGTCGATTTCTACGCGCGAGAGCTCTCTCGTCTTGATCAGCTGCGAGTCGATCTTGAAGCCCGGCGGAGTTGATCCGAAAAGGTGAGTGGGCAAATCCACGGGTCCTGGATTCCTGAGTGGCTGTCCCGAAAACCCGCCGTCGGCTCATAGCTCCGCCAGAAGACTCAGGTAGGCATGCCATCTGCGAGTGGGATGGGAGTTGGATCCTCGATTGAGACCTCCACCGCTCGGATCTCGTGAAGTCAGACCGGGTGCCTTACGGACTTAAAGGCAGGATCCGAAGCAAGCGATCGTCCTCGGTCCAAAGGGCCCGCCCATCGTGGCCGTGGCGGACGACACGGAACACGACTTCTGACTCGGGGCTTGCGATTACCCACGGATTCCCGGCAAGCGGGGAGCGAACTGCTAGTTGCGCGTAGTACGGCCCGTAAGCAACGTCGTTGTCGTCGAGAAGGACGAAGCGAGGCGGGAGATTTGGTCGAAATCGCAGATCACCTCGAGCGAACTCGCTCTGCAACCACTTGTCGCGGCCCTGGCGGTATTTGACGTCCCGCACAGCTTGCCGCGCGATCTCCAATGCTTCGTCAAGACCGAGATCGGTTAGCTGCGGGCCAGTACGACCAGAAATACGTTGTCCCCAACGCCAACGGGCGCTTCCGAACCTAGCGCGGGCACGATCGACCAGACCTGTCGGGGGCGGAACGAGTCCGAGTCGCTCAAATCCCTCAGGGGGCACCCCGAGCTCGATGAGCGCGTTGCGAAGACGCTCATATCGCTCCTCGGCCTCATTCTTGCCAGATGACTCCACTTCCGGAGAGTCTGGGACACAAGACGAATCCTGACGCCGAAGACTCCCCCTGCCCACCAGGCCGGGCACACCACTACTTGGCTTCGGGGTGGCCTGCGTCTACTCGGGAGCCTCCGCCTTGATCACAAGGCATGGTGTTGAGAGCGTGTCTGGCTCAAGCAGCCACCCAGTGCGAAGCAAGGCGGCACCGATCAAGGAAAGGACCTCGCCGCTATCCGGCACGGCGTTTGCTCCAGTCGGGTCCGGCAACGCCTCAGAGAATGCTCGGGCGCCAATCTCCGCATCCTCGGCGTGGGTGCTTCCTTTGGCGGTTGAGGACACGAAAGCCTCCCAAACGAAAAGCCCGTTTCCTGCCGCTACGAATGACTCCCAGCTCAAAAATGCGGACGCCGTTGCTGCGTCCTCCCGGACCTTTCCGAGAATCCATGGAGCCTGCACCAGTCCGGCCCCCAAAGCTGCGGCGCCGGCATGGGCAGACCACGGACGTGTGCCTTCACCCGCCCTCGCCCGCCCCAGGTCCTTTGAGTCCGTCGGCAGCGGCACGAACAAAGGACATTCCAGCCCCAGAGTGACGGGGCGGCTAGCCAAATCATCAGTGAGCGACGTGACCAAGTCCTCGATGTCCTGACCATCAGTGGTTTCGCCCGCATCAACATCGAGACGTGCCCACCCGAAGTTACCCCCGGCGATCGAGCCGACATCTGCGCAGTAAACGACCAGGTCCTTCATCTCTCCTCCTCACGATGGTCTTGTTCGGTAACGCGATATCGAATCAGCTCGCCAGTGCCAGCCACGGAGATGATCCAGTCCTCCTCCTTCTGCACGCAGCGAAAGTAGACCGGCATGCCATCAGAGACAGCGACATAGGCGTTTCTGCCGAGCGCGTGGACCTGCTCAGCTCGGTAGTACGCCCAGGCAATCCACCTCTGCGTTTCAGCATCGAAGACCTCTAGCGAGAAATACGGCGGGAAACGAAGAGGCTTCCAGGTTTCGTGATCTCGGTTCCTCCCCCTCACTTTGTTCCCTTACTCCCGACGTGCCAATGCCCGCAGAAGCTGCATCGGTACGCGTGCTTCGGCGTCGCCAACAGAACCGCTTCCGTTGCGGCTTCGCGATCTCGATACTGCTTCTTCGGTTTGCCGTCGTGGCGGAAGTGCTCCGGGAGGATGCGTCCCATGCCTGAAAGGTCGCCAGGCATAGGGCGACCTGACACCTCACTCAAAGCGCTTGATCCTCCGTACCCCTACGGTCGCGATCGGCGCCTTGCAGAGTTCACCTCTCGCAGTCGCGAGCCTCAGCCGGCGAGTTCCCTCGGGAACATCTTGGATGGTCACCGTCCCCGTTCCGCCCGAGATGCGGTTGCCAGACGAATCCTTGGCGACCAGACGAAGGCGCAGGCGCTTCACGGCGTCGTCCGATTTGACTCGCGCCGTGACCTTGCAGGTCTCCGGATCGAACTTGACCTGCCTGATCTTGGTCGGCGGCGAGGTATCAACATCGATCCCTAGCCATCCCAAGCCTGCCCCCAGCGCCATCGCCATGACCGTGAGGGAAAGGATGCCGACGAGCGCGTAGCCGACAAGGAGGCCCCCGCCTGTCACAAGTGCCAAAGCCAGCTCGCCAAGGGAGCTCGCAAAGCTTCGGATGGAAGTGCGGGAGCTGGGCGGAGAATAGCCCGGCCCGTAGCTGGGCCCGGCCGGAACCAAATCCCTGATCGAGCCTTCGCTCAGACCGAGTCCATGCGACTCGCAATAGCTGAGCAGCTCGGCGGTTGAGTCGAACGACAGATGGCCAACTCGGTGGCGCTCGGCTATTGCCCGCGTCCCTCCGACCCCGGTCCCGCCGATGCGAACGATCGCGTGGGGCTTCGCGTACTCGGCGCGAAACCCATCCCGGTGTAGCTCGACCCGGCCCCAGGCCTCGATGACTCCGAGGACCTCTGAGCCTGGATCCAGATCCGGCACGCCAAAGCGGCTCTTGGCCCATTCCTCGTATCGCGCTGGATGCACTCCGTAGAGACCGCAGCCGCAGTGCGGATCCGGGGCGTCGTGGTCCTCCTTCGCAAAACGGCACCGAGCTTTGGTTGGCTCACCGCCGCCTTTCCAGCGCCCCCCTTGGACAGCGGCACGCAGGACCGGCCGGTCACCTCGCCAATGCGTGCTCCACTTCCGGATGCCGTAAATCGGGCCGGGGACGAGAGTCGTCTCGCCAGCAGTGGTTGCGGGCTTCACCCCGGCACTGGCTCGGGCTCCCTGGGCTTGTCAGGACTTGGGCGAGGCTGGGCTGGCGCTGGCTCCTCCTCCGGCGCCGGCCGCCGATCGGGCGGCGCGTTGGGAACCGGCTTGGGTGCCTCGACCGGCTCAACGATGATCGTTCGCGAGGGACCAGGCAAAGTCATGCCAGATCGGTCGGGCCTTTACCCTCCTCCCTGACAGGAGGACGAGGACGATCGGTTTTAAGAGGCGAACGCAGACGGAGCTCGACGGGCTCGACGACGAGCGGTTAATCGCCTATCTACGTGAGGCTGTCGATACAGACGCCGCAGTGGCGAGCCGAGAGGCACTTGCGGTGCTCGTGTTCCGCTATGAGGGACTTGTTAGAGCGAAGGTCCTGCTGAAAGTGAGCCGAAGCGACGCCGACGATCTCGTCGCAACGGTGTTCATGAGCGTCCTCAACTCGATCTTCAGTGGTCAGACGCCGGCCGAGTTCCGCGCCTGGCTCATGACGATCACGAAGCGGCGCATTGCCGACTACCACCGCTCCGGGGGCTTCGCGGCAGGAATGGAGCTGTTTGACCCCACTGGCAGTGACGAAGAAACGACTCAAGGGCCCGCCGAGCCTTCCTCGGGCGGAGAGATCGAGCGAGCCGAAGCCGGAATGCTGATTCAAGAAATGCTGACGGAGCTTGGCGAGGCCCACCGCCTAGTCGTCCAGCTCTACGTGCTCGAGGGACACGCGGCCGCCGAATGTTGCGACCGGGTGAACAGTCAGCTTGGCGCGTCCCTGACCGACCCAATGACAGAAGCGAATGTCCACCAAATCGCAAGCCGCTTTAGAGCGACGCTGCGCGAAGCTCTCGCGGGTGGATCGCCGGAGGCTGCTCATGGCTGAGGTTGAGCGCAAGCTTCGAGAGTTCGTCTCCGCATTTGAAATGAACGGCGATGCCGATCCACAGGACTACCTGGCTGACCTCGAGGGAGTTGATCGCGACGAGCTCGAGGCTCTGATTGACGCCTACTTGGACCGTGCTCCCCCCCGAGGTTGGAACTCGTCCGGGTACAACCAATCAGGCGCCGCTGAGCTGACCGATCGCCTTCACGCTGCCCTCGCCGGGACGAACGGCCTATGGCCTTCCCTCCTCCCCCAGCTTCGGATGCGGGCGAAGTTGAAGCGGAGCGAGGTGGTCGCCCGTCTCGCGAGCGAGATCGGGCACTCGAAGAGTAAGGGCAGGGTTGAGAGCTATTACCACGAGATGGAGAGCGGACTGCTCCCAAGCGAGGGGGTCTCGACCAAAGTCCTGGAGGCTCTCGCATCAATCCTGGATTGGACCGCTGAGGGGCTGCGGACCGCCGGCCGTGCATTTCCGGGTGGCGGACAGGTCCCGGAGGAGGTTGTCTTCTCGCGAATTCCGGGAGGCGCGGGAGAAGTGGATGCCCCCACGCCCGAGCGTCAGCCTCCCCAAGATGACCTCGACGAGCTTTTCTTGGGAGGAGGGAATGACTGAGGTCACATCCGCTGAGATTGAGCGACGGGCGACCGAACTGTTGGTTTCTCTCCCACCTCACATCTGGGATGGCGCCTCGTTGCCTATCCCTGTTGAGGAAATTGCGGACTCGCAACTCGGCCTGTTGGTACGGGATCGAGACGACATCCCCTGTCCCCCGCCTGGTCCCGACGGAGAGGAAACCTCGGTCTCCGGCCTCCTCCTCACTCGTCGCCGCGAGATCTGGGTCAATGGCTCCGAGTCGCGCCAGTGGCCCGGCCGCCGCCGATTCACGGTTGCGCATGAGATCGGGCACTGGCTGCTTCACCGAAACAAACAAAATGACCAGGTCTTCTGTCGCTCGGCTACGGTCGACCCTCAGGAGGACCAGCCCAAATCCTACCCGCCGATTGAGTCGGAGGCCAATCACTTCGCGGCCGCGCTGCTCATGCCCACGCCATTGATCAGGATGAAGTACGAGGAGATGAGGGAGCGCGGCCTGGAGTTCGACTGGCTATGCGACAAGTTCGGGGCGTCAGGGGCGGCGATGGGGCGGCGACTACACCGCGTAATTACCTGAGGGGAGCCAACTTGGACGCCAGCCAGCTAATCGAGCATATGCAGAAAACCAAGGCGCGCCACCAAGACCTGCGCGCACCAACTACACCCGGCGTTTACGGATTCTTCCTGACTGAGGAAAGCAAGCTACGAGGAGTCGGCAAAGTCGCAGGGCCCCTGTACATCGGAACGACAGGCAATCTCGCACAACGTGAGTTCGATACTCACTTTGCGTCGGGTCAAACTGGATTCTCCACTCTTCGACGATCTCTCGGTGCGCTGCTCAAGGAAGAGCTCGATCTCGTGCCTATACCGCGTGGAACCGGAACGAGCAGGACCAACTTTACGAACTACCGATTCGGGGAAGATGGCGAGGAACGGCTCAGTGACTGGATGACCCGCAACCTGGTCGTGGCAGTCGCGCCCTTGTCGGAACCGGATCAAGCCGAGAAGGAGCTGATCGCTCTGGCCTGCCCGCCTTTGAACTTGACCGGCTGGTCGAACCCCGACGCCTCGGCGATCAAGGCCGCCCGGAAGGAATGTGCCGACATCGCCAGAGGAACCAGGCCACAGGCCGGATAGTGGGTAGAGATTCTGTTCGTCGATGTACCTTGTCCGGTGCATGCCGCCATAGGGAGGACTGGGCGCGTTGCCTGATCTAGCCGAGCCGATCGCAGAAGAGAAGTATCTCGACGAGAACCTGCAGCTCATAGCTTGCGCAGGAGCTGGCAAGACCGAGAGGGTTGCGCGGCGCGTCGTGGCGCAATTACAGATCGCCGACATTCAACCCGAGAACGTGGTGGCATTCACATACAACGAGCGCGCTGCCGCCGAACTGAAGGACCGAATCGCGAAACGATACGAGGAGGCCGAAGGGACACGTGACGGGTTGGCGGATCTGTACGTGGGCACGATCCACGGCTATTGTCTGGATCTACTCCAGCAGAACGCCTTTGACGCGCTTGCTTACACCGTCTTGAACGACGTTCAGCAGCGCCTCTTGATTTCGAGGAACTGCCGCAAGGTAGGCCTGACAGAAGTCCTAGGCTGGAACCGGTACTGGCAGGCACCAGCCTTCGCAGACCTGATGGCGATTCTTCGCGAAGGCGAGATCAACTACGCAGCGCTTGATGGGACGGATGCGGGCGAGTGTCTCGCGCGTTACCAGGAACTGTTGGGCACGAAGAGGAGCTTCGACTTCAGCTCGATCATCAGCGAGGCCGTCGCGATGATGGAGGAGGACGACGCCTTCCGCCGACGGGTGGCGGAGCCGGTCCGATACCTGACAGTGGACGAGTACCAAGACGTCAATCCGGTCCAAGAGCGGCTTGTCCGCGCCCTGGCCGCGGCCGGGGCCAAGGTGACCGTTGTGGGTGACGATGACCAGCTCTTGTATGCGTGGCGTGGATCGTCGGTGTCGAACATCCTCACCTTCACCGACCGCTACGACGACGTCGAAGTCGAACGCCTGGAGAGGAACTTCCGCTCCAGCCGGGGCATTGTCGACATGGCGGAACACGTGATTCAGCGAAACGGCGGCGAACGGCTCGACAAGGGAATGGTTTCAGCGGGGAACCAAGCGTTCGAGGAGGACGACATCGTGATGCAGGAGGCCGATTCAGCGCAAGACGAGGCCTCCGCAATCGCCTCTCGCATTTGGGACCTCATAGGGACTCCGTTCAAGGATCGTCCCGAGAGCGCTGAGCGTGGTCTCTCTTACAACGACGTTGCGATTCTCGTTCGAGTTAAGAAGCTGATCGGGCCGCTCGCGAATGCCCTGGAACTCGCCAAGATTCCGTACGTCGTCGCCGGCCTCGCGAACCTCTTCCGCGCCCCCGAGGCTCTCGCAGCCCGCGAGCTCTTCTACCTCCTGGCTGGTCGCGTCGACGATGCGAGCCTCCGAAGCGCATGGGAGGCTGCGGATTTGGGACTCTCTGACGAGGACCTCGATCGAGGTATCGTCGCGGTTCGCGAAGACCGAGCCGCCATTGAGGACGGGACGGGTCGCTTCGGCATCTACAACCTTCAGCGGTCGTTCCTTCGCTTCCTCGAAGCGGTCGAACTGCGCGAGGAGAAGATCACCGGAGATTCCCCGAGCCACGCCCACCAGCGCGCGGAGGTGGTCTTCTACAACCTGGGCAAGTTCTCGCAGGCGATCTCTGACTTTGAGCAGATCCACTTCCAGAGTGACCCGCAGCGCAAGTACGAAGAGTTCGCCGGATTTCTTGAATTCCAGGCTGAATCGATCTACCCGGAAGGCTGGCTCGAGACGCGATACGTCACCCCGGATGCTGTCCAGATCCTCACGATTCATCAGGCCAAGGGTCTCCAGTGGCCGGCGGTCTTCGTTCCGGGCCTGACCAAGAACTACTTCCCGCCGCGTGGCGGGGGCGGGATCTCTGCCTGGCATGCGATCCCAGATGGCGTGGTTTTGAACAAGGCCGACTACGAGGAAAGCGAGGTGGATGAGCGTCGCCTCTTCTACGTTGCCTGCACGCGAGCAAAGAAATGGTTGACGCTGACGCGAGCCAACTACAAACCCGGTGAGAAGCAGACCTATCGCACGCCCTCGTTTCTCTGGGAGGAGGCTGCGGCCGCCCTTGATGCGATCGGCCCCCCAGATTCTGCCGTGGAGCGCGCCAAGGTTGAGCCGTCGCAGACGGAATCAATCGAGGACGTCGCACTCTCGTTCTCAGAATTGCGCTACGCGTTCGAGTGCCCGTACTCGTTCAAACTTCGGTTCCTTTACGGGTTTAACCCGCCGATCGCCGAGGCACTCGGGTACGGCAAAGGGCTGCACGATTGCCTCTTTGAGTTGCACGACCGTGCACTCAATGGCGGCGACACCTCCGAGGAGGTCTGCGAAGAGCTCGTCGAACGCCACCTCAACCTTCCGTTTGCGTATCCACGCCTGAAGACACAGCTGAGCGAGAAGGCGATTGAGCGCCTCCGTGCCTACATAGCAGCCCGATCGATCGATTTCGACAAGATCGAGCATGCGGAGCGACCGGTCGAGATCGAGCTCGGCAACGGCGTTCGCGTGACAGGCCGCATTGACCTCGTTCGCAGGCGTGACACCAACGAGGTAGTCGTGATCGATTTCAAGTCCAGCCCTCGTGCTCAGCAGGAGGAGGTCACCGACCTTCAGCTCCGCCTTTACGCGCTGGGATACAGACAGGCCACCGGCGAGAACGCACACTCGGTGGTGGTCGATAATCTCGACGACCTGAGTAGCCGGGAGCAGCCGGTCACAGAGGAGACGCTTGACGAGGCACGAGCGGCCGTCGGCGAGGCGGCGACCCTGATGCGGTCGAACGAGTTCCCCCGCCGCCCGAAGGGGGAAGCGAGCGCGGATCGTGACCGCACGTGCGACCGCTGTGACATGGCGGGCGTCTGCGGAACTCACACCTACACCGGGCCAGCCGGCGACGCCTCAGGCAATGGCGGAGAAGGCCGACCCCCCACGCAGTAGGTTCTCGGGATGGCACGCCGTGCAAAAGAGAAGGAAGTTGTCGACTACCGGCATGATGAGGCGACGCGGCTAAACAATCCTCCGGCCGGGCTCGCTCGGGAGGACATCGAGGCGCCACCGAAGCGGCGCTTCGAGTACGACCCGCATCTACCACCTGAGCTGTTCTGGGCGGGAAAGGACGCCAGTGAGAGCTTCGAGGTCGAGGCACCCTCGATCCACGTGCACGAGATGCTCTCGACCGACGCAATCATTCGCGCGGCGAAGCGGGAGGATCCCCAGCCGGCTCTCTTCGGCGATCCAGAGCTAGACCGATCGCAGGCCGTCGAATTCTACGAGCACGAAATGGGCTGGACCAACCGCCTCATTCTCGGGGACTCGTTGCACGTCATGACCAGCCTGGTTGAGCGCGAACGCCTCGCCGGCCAGATACAGATGATCTACATCGACCCTCCCTACGGCATTAATTTCAACTCAAACTTTCAGGCCCGCATCTCAAACCGCGCGCCACGAGAGACAAAAGATGCGTCCATGACAAGGGAGCCCGAACAGATCCAGGCGTACAGGGACACATGGGAGTTGGGGATTCATTCCTATCTGACCTACATGTACACACGACTGACCGTGTCGAGGGATCTTCTGAACGAGTCCGGCTCGATCTTCGTCCAGATTGGACCGGACAACCTGCATTTGGTGCGCACACTTCTAGACGAGATCTTCGGACCCGAGAATCAGTGTCCCTTTATCACCGTCCAAAAGACATCCGGGCATGACTCATCACTACTACCTGAGGTCTGCGACTACCTGGTCTGGTACGCCCGCGATAAGGCTGCCGCGGAATCCAAGTTCCGTCACCTCTTTGGCGATCGCCCGGCACCAATTAATGATCCCGACTACAGGAGAGTCGAGATGGCAGACGGTTCTCGCCGGAACATGACTAAGGAGGAGCGCGCGAACCCGGGACTCCTTCCGGCGGATTCGCGAATCTTTCGATACGACCAAATCACCTCCGAGGGTTCGAGCCGCCGCTTTGACTTTGAGTTTCGGGGCGAGTCAAGGCAACCCCCACGAAACCGGCAGTGGGCAATTCGCGAGGAGGGGATGAAGGGGTTGAACAAGGCTAAACGGCTTGACCTAAACGGCAACACGCTGAGTTACGTGAGGTACCACGATGACTTCGCAGGGATCCGCCGAACAAATGTCTGGACGGACGTAACGCAAGCCGGCGCCAGAGGCAGGCGCAAGCAGTTTGTTGTTGAGACCAACCCGAAGATAGTCGAGCGCTGCATCGCAATGACAACTGATCCAGGTGATCTGGTCCTGGATCCCACCTGCGGCTCGGGAACAACAGCGTGGTGTGCCGAAAAGCTTGGGCGGCGTTGGATCACGATCGACACGAGTCGGGTGGCCGCTGCCCTGGCGAGGGAGCGCCTCCTCACCGGCAAGTTCGACTACTACAAACTCAAAGATGAGAAGCGCGGCGTTGACGGTGGATTCGAGTACGACGAACTCGAGCGAATTACTGCGAGCTCAATCGGCTACGGCCGTGACCCAGAGACAGAAATCCTGTACGACCGACCAAAGATTGAGCGTAGTCGCATCAGGGTCTCCGGTCCTTTCACCTTCGAAGCGCTCTCCCGGTATGCCGACGATCCGTTTACTGACCCCGCCGGCGACGGAGCGCGAGCGAGCACCGATGAAGGCGCCGATCACATCCAAATTCTCCTCGACGCGTTGCAGTCGCATGGGATTCCGCGTCACGAGGGCAAGCCGCTGCCGATTGAGAGTCTCTCGCCTCTCTCGGGAAGCACCGTTATCCATGCCGAAGGGACCTGCCGGGATGAGGGGAGCGAGGAGAAGCGATTCGTCGTGAGCTTGGGGCCACGACATGGGGCGATCACAGTTGCACAGGTCGATGAAGCGCTCCATGAAGCGCCTGGCTACGACCTGGTTGTCTTCGCCGGGTTTGCTGCCCACGCTGAGGCTCAGGAGTACCTTCGTCCCGGGAAGCGGGGGCGTATCGATGTTGCTCTGCTCGAGGCGAACCCCGACCTTCTTCTCGGGGACCTTCTCAAGAACACACAAGCCAGCCAGACCTTCCGACTGTACTCAGCGCCGGAGGCCACCGTCGCGCGTGACCCCGACAGTGGCTATCAGGTCGAGGTCCAGGGCATGGACAGCTTCGATGCCGCGACGGGCGAGGTTCGCTCTGTCGGCCAAGATGAAATCGCCGCGTGGTTTCTTGACCACGATTACGATGGCTCGGTTTTCCACGTCAACCAGGCGTTCTTCACGAGGGACGATGCTTGGAAGGCGCTGACTCGCGCGATCAAGGGCATTGTCGACGAAGGGTTGATGGATCAGCTGAAAACCTTCAAGTCTCTTCCCTTCCGCCGTGGCGAGACCGGCAAGTGTGCGATCCGCGTGATCGATGACGCCGGCTCCGTCAGTGAGGCCGTCTTGGAGCTCCCAGATTGATGGCGTCTGCCGCGACGGACGAAAAACCCGTCACCCAGGTCACGGCGGAGAACCCGATCATTAATGGTCCGTTCGAGGAGCCGAGATTCCACTGGGAGTTCGGTGACGGCGCTCCGCGCAAGGTCGGTGGACGACGCGAGGCCGGTTACATCCCGCCGGCGCCGAAGGGGGAAACCCAACTTCGTGTGGCAGACGAGCTGGTGCGCCTAGAGCACGTCAACCGCATCCGAGCACGTGTTCGCGACTGGCGCGAGAGGGAATACGACGGGGCGACGCAGGTCACAAAGGAATTGTTTGCCCGATGGTTCGACCCCGATCGGGAGCGGCGGCTCTTCTTCGCGCAGCGTGAAGCAATCGAAACCATTGCCTTCCTGAGCGAAGCGCCTGCCTCGTTCTCGGAAGGCGTTCGCGAAGTGCCTCGATCCCCCGAGCCCTATGAGCGCTGGGCAGTCAAGCTGGCTACCGGCGGCGGCAAGACACTCGTCATGGCAATGACGATTCTTTGGTCCGGGTTCAATAAGGTCGCGAACAGGCAGGACCGCCGGTTCGCTGACGCCTTCCTAGTGGTCTGTCCGAATCTCACTGTCAAGGAGCGACTCCTGGGCGAGGACGGGATCGACCCTGCTCATCCAGCGAGTGCGTTTGAGGGCTTCGGCCTGGTTCCTGGTCAGTTCGAAGGCATGCTCGGCCAGTTGAAGGTAGCGGTGACCAATTGGCACGCTCTCGCGGAGAAGGAGGACTCCAAGTATCGGGTTCTAAAGCGCGGCCCCGAATCCGACGGCGCGTATTGCCGAAGGGTGCTCGGCGAGCTTGCATCAAAACGAAGATTGATGGTCCTCAACGATGAGGCTCACCACGCGTGGCGCCCGCCCGCTGGACTAAGGGCAAAGGGAGAAGAGAAGAAAGAGCTGGAGGAGGCGACGGTCTGGGTTTCGGGGCTCGAGCGCATCCATGGCGAGCGCGAGCTTCTTCGAGCGGTCGACTTCTCTGCGACGCCGATGTACCCCGGCGCCGTGGGCGGCGAGAAAGCGTGGACGCCCTTCGAGTGGGTGATTTCGGATTTCGGCTTGGTCGACGCAATCGAGTGCGGAATCGTGAAGATCCCGCGCATTCCGACGACTGACGACTCGGGCACGGCAGTCCCGAAGTACCGGAACCTCTGGGAGCACGTCAAGGCGGCGGCCCCCAAGCGCGGGGACGACACCGAGGACGACGCTCATCCGATGCATGCGTACCTGGCCGAAGTCGACGGGCCCCTGAAACAGCTGGCCGGAGAGTGGTTCGACACGTTCGAGCGCTGGGGGCACACCCGTCCAATCCCGCCCGCGATGATCGTTGTCTGCGCCGAAACCAAGATGGCTCGGATCCTTGAACGCCATATCGCAGAGCGAGGAGAGGCAGGCCCCTGGCTGCAGAACCGCAACGGTGAGAAGTACACGGTGCGAATCGACTCCGACCTGTTGGATTCGGCCGAGGCTCGCCTCGAAGGCGAGTCAGCGAGCGATGCCGCAGAGAGGCTCAGGGAGCTCGTGTCTACGGTCGGGCGGGAGGGCGAGCCTGGGGAACATGTTCGGTGCCTCATCTCGGTTGGGATGCTGTCCGAGGGCTGGGATGCTCGAAATGTCACTCAGATTCTCGGTCTCCGTGCTTTTCAGAGTCAGCTCCTGTGCGAGCAGGTCATCGGCCGGGGCTTGAGACGTTCCGACACAACCGATCTGTCCACCCCCGAGTACGTCGACGTCTACGGCGTTCCCTTCCAGCTCTTGCCGTTTGCAAAGGCGGGCACGGACACTCCGATCGAGCCACCGAAGACCACCCGAGTGCACAGCCTCCGCGAGCGAAAGGAGCTCCGCCTCGAGTTCCCGCGCGTGGAGCAAATCATTCATGACTTCGGCGAGGACGTGACCGTTGATCTCGACGCGATCGAGCCGATTCTCGTTTCGCCGGAGAACGATCCCACCGCGACATGGGTCGAATTCGAGGTTGGTCAGGCTCATTCTGGCATCGGGGGCGAAACCCAAGACCGATCAACCGCGTACGAGCGCTTCCGCCCGCAGCGGCTCGTGTTTCGAGTCGCAGCGGACATCGTCGAATCAGCCGGCAAGCGGCATCTCTTTCCCCACGTTGCTCGCTTGGTCGCAGAAGTGCTCGCGGAGAAGGTCGAGTTTGACGACGGAGTAGACGAGAGGGAGCTGTGCAACCTGCGGTATGTGCAGGAGATCCGCAACCGCACGGTTGCGGCCTTCCGTGCAACCGACCAGGACCGCCTGATCCCGGTCTTGAACGAGTACGAGTCGATTGCCTCGACCGACTGCGACTTTCAAACGGTCAAAGACTGCTTCGCCACAACGAAGTCACACGTATCGCACGTTGTCTGCGATTCGAAGCTCGAACGAGACGTGGCAGCCCTACTCGAGGAGCGGGAGGAGGTCGTCGCGTACGCGAAAAACGATCGCCTCTTCCTGGAAATTCCTTATAGGCATCTCGGGACGACCGGACGCTATCGACCAGATTTCATCGTGAAGCTCGCGAATGGTCCAATCCTCCTGATCGAAACCAAGGGCCGCAAGCGGGAAAAGGACGACGCGAAAATCACTGCCGCGAATCAGTGGATCGAGGCTGTGAACAACTGGGGCGAGCTTGGAACTTGGCGATTTGGCGTCGCCCGCTCAGTGGGCGGCGCCCGGAGCCTGCTCGCGGGAGCCACAGCTGAATAGGTCCGGGAGGTGTCGGGGTCCTGGCGACCTCAGGTCGCCTAGGGCACGGCGCCGAGCAAACGGCGGACCTCGTCGGCGAGCTTCCGGAACGACCGGGCGTTTTCCTCGGCCTCATCAAGATCCATCACGCTTGCAAGCGCCGGCTGGTCAGCCACTTCGAGGTAGCGTCGCTCGCCATCCATATTCGCTGTCAGTCGACCCTTTGCATCGCGAATCTGTTCGGCGTCAAGCACAGTAGCTGCATCAGGTCGGATGCCGCATGTGCCTCGCAACGAATCCTTGGTCGCGAGGAACCAGGCCTCGAACTCCCGACATGCACAAACTATCGCCACCGGAACGTTAGTTGCGCTCGCAGCGCGTTCAACAAGGTCTTCGGCGAGTTCAACAGGGCAATCATCATCAGCGTCAAGAAGAACCAAAGCAGCCGTCCCACCGCGCTGCCGAATGGCAAATACCAAGCTCCGCTCGAGCACGTCACTCTTGACAATCTGGTTTCGCTTGACACGAAATGGTCGCGCTACCTCGACGTCAAACCTCCCTTCCCGATTGATCAAGCGTCGGAGAAGCAAGCGAGCGGCCTCTACCTCGCCGTGCCCCTCCACTAGGGGAACGATCACAGTCACCGCTTCAATCGGCAGATGCCGGCACTCTCGAGAAGAGAGAGGTCTGACTGGCCTCCCGCTCAGCCGCCGAGCGATCGAGGTCTAGCTCTCTTGCGCGAATTAATTCTCCCGGGGTAAACAGCTTTTCTTTAACGGCCCGCCGTCCCGATTCGTCCATCGGACCGATCAGCGTCGAGTTGTGCTCCTTTACGACCACTCGCAGTGCATCGTCGGCGATGTATTTGAAATCCAGAAGGTCCGCGCTGTGTGTTGTGACGAGGACTTGCTGGTCCAGTGAAGCATCCACCAGTACCTGGGTGATGACTTCAGCAGCGCCTGGGTGAACGGTAGCTTCGGGTTCCTCGATCGCCAGAACCGCGGGCCGTTCCGGTTGATGGACCGATAAAAGTAGACCGAGCATGCGCAACGTACCGTCAGACACGTTGCTCGCAGGAAAGCGCCAAGGGTGGCTTTGCCCGACATCCTGGCGAAACTCAAGTGTGTCCTGCCCCCCGACGGCCCGATAATCGACCCCGACCAGTCCTTCGACGGTCTTTTCAAGCAAATTGCAAATCTGGTCATACGCACCGTCGCGTCGATCCTTGATTCGCTTTAACACGGCGGCTGCGTTGGATCCGTCCCTCCGGAGTGATTCGCCTGCATCCGGCGGCTGGGGCTCGCGCATCAAATCCGGAACAATCGAGTACGTCTCGATCCTGGTGAGGAAGTCAAAGACGTGACGGAACGGCTCGACGCTTGAAGCGGCGAAGAGCGCCAAACGATCTGAGGTAAGACGCGGACTGATCCCCGGAATCTCCTTGGTGAACTCGCCGTTCTGAACCTCGAACTCATGGACTTCGTCCATGAACGGCTCGACTCGGCACCGCTCTCGGGAGATTTCGAACTGCCCATGAGCCTTAGCCGCCACCTCGAACGCGTATGCCGCACGACCATGCTCTGGGAGATTGATCACGAGCCGAATTCCTAGATGTGTTGGATGACCCCCAGAGCGCCGTCGAACCGCACCTTGTCCCCCTCGCTTCTTGAACGCAAGGTCCATGGATTCACTCAGTGAGTCCTTTACAAAAGCCATGGCATCAATGAAATTGCTCTTCCCCACGCCGTTTGTTCCGATCAGGACGCAAAATCTCGGCAGGCCAACGGCCACCTCTGCCAGGCTCTTGTAATTCCGGACATAGGCATTCGTAATTTGTCCGGGTTCTTGTTTAGGAGCTGCCATGCACAAATCCTCCGTTGGGGATCGCACCCTACCTAGGAAATCTTGACAAGCCGCTCGATCTCCCCATCGATCCTGACGCGGCCGTAGCCAATAGACGATTACGCGAGGTTTGCCCGCCGCGGATAGGCAATTCCGGGTTCGGTCAGCACATTGACCAATGCCGGCCGCCCGGATTCAAAAGCCCCCCGAAAGGCTGCTCCTAGTTCCGCCGGGTGGTGAACGGAGGTTCCTTCGACCCCAAAAGCTTCGACATTCCGGTCGTAGCATGTGCCGGGTTGGAGCCGTGCCGCAACCGAGTACCCGTATAGAAACTTCATCGGGTGCTCCTCCAGC
Organism: uncultured Solirubrobacterales bacterium; assembly: GCA_963770155.1. Classification (GTDB taxonomy): domain Bacteria; phylum Actinomycetota; class Thermoleophilia; order Solirubrobacterales; family 70-9; genus CAVYOE01. The sequence goes on from CAVYOE010000001.1 coordinate 1,327,082, forward strand.
CCCCAGATCCCGTTGTTGCCGACGATGCCGACGACGGGGATGTCGTGGCGGGCCACGGTGTCGAACTCCATTCCGGAGAAACCGAAGGCGCCGTCGCCTAGGAGGAGGACGACCTGGCGGTCGGGGTGGGCGAGCTTGGCGCCGATTGCCTGGCCGGGTCCGGCGCCGAGGCAGCCGTAGGGGCCCGGGTCCATCCAGCAGCCGGGCTGCTGGGTCTCGATCACGCGGCCGGCGTATGAGACGAAGTCGCCACCGTCGCCGATCACGATCGCGTCGTCGTCGAGGAGGTCCATCAGCTCCTTGTAAATCCGCATCGGGTGGAGCGGGGCGCGGTCGTCGTTGAGCTCGGGCTCCTCGGCGGCGCGCTTCTCGGCCTCGACCTTCTCCAGCTCCTCGATCCAGGGCTTGGTCTTGGTGGCGTCGCCCTTGGCCGAGGAGCGGATCGCGGCCATCGTCGCGGCGATGTCGCCGACCAGCTCGACGTCAGCGACCCGCTCTCCCTTGAGCTCGCTCGCCGCGAGGTCGAGCTGGACAATCTTGGTCTCGGGGCCAAAGGAGCCGCCGAAGCCGAGCCGGAAGTCGAGCGGCACCCCGATCACCAGTGCCACGTCGGCGCCCTTTAAGCCGGTGCCGCGGGCGCGGCTGAAGCAGAGCTCGTGTCGTGCGGGGAGACAGCCGCGACCCATCCCGTTGAGGAAGACCGGGACCCCGAAGGCCTCAGCGAGCTCGCGCAGCTCCTCCTCTCCCCTGCCCCAGTACAAGTTCGTGCCGGCCATGATCACGGGGCGCTCGGCCGCGGCGAGCAGGGCGGCTGCCTCTTCGGCGCGCTCGGCGACTTGGGCCTCGGGCTCCGGCGCATCGGGCGCCTCGGCCTCCGACTCCATGAAGACGACGTCGAGCGGGTAGTCGACGAACGTCGGGCCGCTCGGCAGCTCGCAGGCGCGGTCGATCGCGGCGGCGGTGACCTCTGCGATTCTTGCCGGGTCCTTGACCGTCTCGGCGGACTTGGTGATCGGCTCGACCACCGGGAGGTGGTCGAACTCCTGGAGCGATCCGCTCCCCCAGCGCATCTCGGGCGCGCGCCCACCGAGGGCGACGATCGGCGAGTTGTTGAACTTGGCGCCGGTGAGGGCGCTGATTCCGTTGGTGACCCCGGGCCCGGCGGTGAGCGCGCAGACGCCTGGGGTGCGGGTCGCCTTCGCCCAGCCCTCGGCGGCCCAGACCGCGGACTGCTCGTGGCGGAAGTCGATCACCTCGATCCCCTCCCTGACGCAGCCGTCGTAGATCGAGAAGAGGTGGCCGCCAGAGAGAGTGAAGAGGTGGCTGACGCCGCGGGCCTTGAGCGCGCGGGCGACGTGGATGCCGCCATGGACTGGACCCGTCTCGGGCGCGGGCGGCGGCGGCTCGCCGCTGATCTTGGTAACTCTGACCTTCTCATCCGTTGCCACGTTTGCGAGCGTAGCGGGCGGGCACTTGGTGTGGAACGTTGTGCGCTAGCGCTCCGTGGACTTGCTAGCGGCGCCCGCCGAGCGAATTATTGGCTCGAAGATGACCCTGATCCGGATGCTGACTGCGGCGCGACGTCGTACACCAGGCCAATGTTGTTGAACTTGTCGTCATTCCAGAGATAAAGGGAGTCCGGTTGTGCATCCAGCGGGATCTGGAAATAGACCACGATGTCGTCGGCGCTGAAACCCGGCTGAACATCCTCACAGGCATCTGAGTCCGATGAAATGAACGCTTGCGCGTCGAAGTTTCGTCCCTCATCGTCCACGAGCACCGTTCCGCCGCCGCCACAAAAGGGCGAAACCGCCAACTTCCCCAGGTTTTCAGCGGCGATGGAAGCGACGTACAGCTTTGCGCCCTCCTCGGGCGTGATGGTTTCAAGATCGCCCGAGAGCGAATCCTCTTGCTCAAAGCTATTCAGCGTTATCTCAAGGCCTTCATCAAGCCCAGATTCGCCGAGCGAAACCGGCTCGTCCTCCTCTGCCTCTTCTGGCTCATCGTCGTCCACCGATGGTGCATCCTCCTCAGACCCTTCCTCCTCCGATCCCGTTCCCCCAAACGGGCCTCCGGCGGAGGCGGCATTCTCGGACCTCGGGCTGCTGTTTGAGTCATCGCCGATGATGTACCCCGTCGCAAAGGCTCCGAGGAACAGGACGAGAACTGTGCCGAGCAGCAGATACTGCACCGCCGAAGGAAGAAACCCCAACCGTCTAAACGGACGAGACACCTCGCGGACACTACTACCGAATGATGAGCTGTTCGGCGGTTTCAGAAGCCCCGCCGCCCGCTGACCCAGCACCAGTGAGGATCACCGTGATCGCCGACACTCACATGCCGCGCGGCGCGCGGGAGCTGCCCGAGCGGTGCGTGGCGGAGCTGCGCGAGGCAGACCGGATCGTTCACGCGGGGGACTTTCAGGCGTACGAGGTGCTCGAGCAGCTGCGGGATTACGGATGCGACGTGGTCGCTGTTCATGGAAACGTCGACGACACCAAGCTGCGGAACGAGCTGCCAAGAGCGACCGAGTTCGAAGCCGGCGGAGCGACGATCGGCGTGGTCCACGACGCCGGTCCCACAAAGGGGCGGCTCGAGCGGATGCGGGCGCTATTCCCCGACGCCGACGCGGTGATCTTCGGCCACTCGCACATGCCGCTCCACGAGGAAGCGGACGGGTTTCAGATCTTCAATCCCGGCAGTCCGACCGAGCGGAGGCGGGCGCCGACAAAGAGCATGGGGATCGCCGAAGTCGCAGGGGGCCGGATCGAGTTCCGGCACATCCGGCTGACCTGATCAGCTAACCCGATCAGACGTCTGTCCCGCGCTTGGCAACGAGGACGATGTAGGCGCCCTCGGCCAGAGAGAAGAAGACCGCGAGTGCGATCGCGATCTGGAGCTCGATCACGCCGGTGACCCAGAGGACGATCGGGACCAGGAGGAAGACCCAGAACACGGGCAGCATCCGGTACGGGCCGAGCTTCTCCATTAAGGCATCAAGCTCGAGCCGCCGCGGCCGAGACCGCTCGCGGTCGCCTTGCCGAGCCCGCCGCTGCCGCCGTTGCCGGTTCCGCCGAGGGCCGGTGCCCGTGGCGAGGTGATCGTGGCGGCGAGGTCCTCTCCCCCTCCGTCGGTCGGCACAGCCTCCGGCACCAGCGGCGCGAACAGCTCGACCTCCTCGTCATAGCCCTTGAGCCGCTGGCGGCCGCAGCCCTTGACCTCGATCGTCTCGCTCAGCAGGTCGCGGGTGGCGGCAGTGATCAGGACCTTCTCCCCGATCTCGCGGGTGTGGGCTTCGACCCGCGCGGCGAGGTTGACCGGGTCCCCGATCACGCTGTAGGAGAGGCGGCCGGCGCCGCCGATCGCGCCGGCGACGACGCGGCCGGAGTTGACCCCGATCCCGACCTCGAAATCGCCCGGGCGGCGGCTGTTGACGGTCCGCGCGATCTCGACCGCGCACTGGACCGCCCGGTCGGCGTGGTCCTCCATCCGCTCGGGCGCGCCGAAGACGGCCATCAGCCCGTCGCCGATGAACTGGTCGACGTGGCCGTGGTGGCGGCTGATGATCGGGACCACGCACTCGAACAGCTCGTTCAGGCGCGCGACGATCTCCTTCGCGTCGGCGGTGGACGCGGCCGGGGTGAACCCGGTGACGTCGCAGAAGAGGATCGAGACCTCGACCTCGGCACCGGCCGGATCGAAGCCCTCGCTAATGATGAAGCGGGCGACCTCCTCGTCGAGGTAGGTGCCGAAGGCCTCGCGCAGGCGCTCGCGCTCGGCGAGGCCGTCGACCATCTGGTTGAAGGCGACCCCGAGGTCGCCGAGCTCATCACCGGTGGTAACCGCCACGTGCTCGTCGAAGTTGCCGCGGCGGACCCGCTCGGTCGCCGCCTCGAGGTCCTCGATCGGGCGCATGACGCTCTTCGAGAAGAGCACGGTGAGCTCGAAGCTGATCGTAAACGCGACCGCGAGCGCAAGCAGCACGTTGATGCCGAGCGCCTCCGCCCCTCCCCCATCGGAGGAGAGGGCCCCGACCACCATCCCGGTGATCACGTTGATCAGCGGCAGGGTGAGCAGCAGCCGGTGGCGCAGGGAGAGCGCCGGCCGGTTGATGTGCGGGGTCTTCTCCATCTGGGTGGAGATGTCGACGACCACGGGGCGCATCCCGAGCTCGACCGCGAGGTAGTGGAGGATCGCCGCGTAGCCGATCGAGAAGAGGCCGCCGACGAAGAACGGGATCGCCGCGGCCCAGCTCAGGTCGAGGATGAGCACCGACGCGATCGAGACCGGCAGATTGACCAGGAAGATCGGGATCGCGATGTAGCTCTTGACCAGGTCGAGCGGCAGAGTGACCGCGGCGCGCCAGGCGTCGGCCGAGTCCTGCTGGCCGCGCTCGCCGCCGATCCAGGCGCTGATCGGGCGCAGGCGCGGGTAGGTGCGCATGAGGACGTAGCCGATCGCGAGCACCGTGAGCGCATCGGTGAGCAGGTAGATCGGAAGGAACTCGCTCTTCAGGTCCTCGTAGTAGAAGCTGAAGATCGCCAGGGTGCCGGCGACCACGAGGAACGCCGTCTGCAGCTCGAGCGTCAGGAAGACGGCCGGATAGCGCCGCCCGAGCTTGCGATACATCCAGTTGAGCGGACGCGGGACCATGCGAGACATTGTCTCGCAGCGTGCTGATGGGTGTCTTGAGACTGGCCAGCTGGCCAGTCGGCGCTCAGCCCACGGGCCTTACCGCGCCCGATTCGACCAACTGCAGCGACCGGTTCGGCCGAGGGTCGAAAATCTCGAGCTGGAACCCGGGTTGGTCGTCCATCACCACGTAGACGCTCGACTTCCCGGAGACGAGGTACTGGAAGCCGCTGCCCTGCAGCAGGTCCGCCCCGCTGTCCTCGGCGGCGGTCGACAGGGACACGGGCCCGTCGCTGACCGGATAGGTCCCGACCGTGAGGTAGGTCTTCTTCTCACCGGCGGGCGTGTCGGCCTTCACGTAGCGGACATAAACCCGGCCGTCCGCGGTCGAGGTCAACTCGTAGCGATCGGCGCCGGGCTGCGGGCCGACCCAGTAGACGGGGTGGGGAAAGTCGCCGGCCCGGTCGAGGAGCTCCTCTTCCGAGAGGGTGATCGGGCCTTGGGCGGCAGTCCCTTCGGAGTCGTCGTCCCCAAGCAACTTGGCGATGAGGAAGACGGCCAGCGCCGCGATCGCCAAACCGACCACCACCATTCGAATGGTGCGCGGGTCGCGGTTCCGGGATCCGGTGTTGTCGGGCATTTCCATTTAGGTCTCCTCGTTCGTGGTTTTTCTGACGGGCACCTGGCAAGAGCTCTCGCAGGCGTAGGCCTCGATCCAGTCCCAGCGGCGGTTGCAGAGGTCGGCGGAGCGCGCGGCGGGTACCTCCTCGAGGCCTGGGTCTCCTCGAGTCGTGTCGTCAAAGACGACGGGCCCGATCGCATAGGGGTCGGACCCGCTGCCGGGGTGAAGGTCCGGTCCCGCGTAGTCGAGCTCGACGAGGTGGCGCCCGGCCGCGAGCTGAACCCGCGCCAGCGGCTCGTAGCCCCCCTCGTAGTTCAGGACCCCGCGCTGCGATGCGATCTCTTCTCCATCCACCCGGATCTCGAGCTCGCTGTGCACCGCTCCCGCCACCCAGACCTCGTACTCGGCATCCGTGGGAAGAACAATCGGCGCCGCCGCCGTTCCCTCCCCATCGGGTCTCACCACCTGACGCGTCGGGCTGCTCCAGGACTCCGGACGGGAGGCGTTGGCGAGGTCAAGGGCCACCGGCATCCCGACCACTCCGGCGACCAGCGTTCCGCCGGGCCCGGCAGCCTCGCCCAGGGAGCGAACCTGGCCACACGCGGCCAACCCCCCTGAGTCGAGAGTATTGCCCAGCGGGAGGTGTTCGACCAGGCGTCCCGGCTGGGCCGGCCCCCGCCGCCACACTTCGTAGTACGTCCCGGCATAAGCGAGCTCGAACGCCGGTCCCGGTCTGCTGGTGGCTGGGCCGCGCCGGCCGATGACCGTGGAGTACGGGCTGAACTCTGTCGCTTCGATGTCGTCTGTGTCGACGTATTGATCGTCGGTGGAGGTGCGCCCCCAAGTCAGCTGGACGGGCCTGAATCGCAAGTCGGTCGCGCCCTCTGACGCGAGCTTCCTGAAGAAGTGGCGATGTCCGTAGGTCGAAACCTCGACGACCAGCGTCGGCCCGGCCCCGTCAAAGCGCTCGGCGATTCGCTGCTGCTCGCGGTAGTGCTCCTGAGGTGCCAGCCAAGCCCCTTGATAGGCGAGGAAAGCCCCCCAGGCGATCACCCCTCCTGTGGCAACTGCAAGTGCGGTCCCCTCCCAGCGGAACTGGCTCCGCTCGAGAATCAACCCAACCCCGACCAGGGCCGCGGCCAAAAGAGCGGGAGAGACGATCGTCATCGCTTTTCCATCCACCCACGGAGACCCGAACTGGATGATCACCAGCGCCCCAACCAGCCCCCCGCTGGTGTAACTCAGCAGGGGGATTCCGGTGTCGTTACCGCGGCGCGCCGACAGGGCAGAGACGGCGACAGTGCCCACCGCGAGGAGGAAGCAGGCGATCTGTACCCCGACCACGAGCGGCTCGAGAGAGGGCTGCGACCTGAAGTCCTCGGCCGGCCAGACGCCGGTCAGATGGAGAAGGCTGAGGGGGCCGGTGAGGTTGCCGAGCTCCTCGTCGGACGTGAGGTCGGGGGTGAGCAGGGGGGGAAGACCCGACGTGCCGAGGAACAGGAAGAAGAGCACGAAGGGAGCGACCGCCAAGCCGATCGCCGGCAGGGCAACACGCACGCCGGCCAGCGCTCCGCTCCGGTAGACGATCAGGAACAGAAGAGGAACCAGGATCGGTCCGACCCATCCCGCCCCGCCGGGGCCGAGCACGGCCACCAGGGCGATGGCCCAAATCGCGAGTGGAATCCAGAGCGACCGCAACTGGTTCCGCGGGAGCAGCACCGCGAACAGCGCCGGCCCGAGCGGCAGGAGGGCGGCCGCATAGATCTCCTTGATACCGCCCCAGAGGTAGTAGCCAAGGAGCATCGCCGAGAGGGCGCTGCCCATAGCGACTCCCGCTCTCCCCCATTGGCTCGATACAAGCGGCTTCACGAGTTCCATCACCGTCAAGGCAAGCGCCACGGCGGCGACAGCCATTGCCGGCTGGAAGGTCCATGCGATGTCCTGTCCCACCAGACCCGACATCAGCGCCGGCGGTGCAAAGCTCCCGGTCGGATAGGGGGTCCCGAGATATGCCGATACAACGGAGCTGTGGGTGGAGGGCTCGAGAGCTTCGGTCTTCGTTCCGAACTCAAAGATGTGGTCCGTCAGCGCCATCCAGGTCGCCGTGTCGTCGAGCTTGATGTAACCCGCCCAGGTAGCCCGGCCGCTCACCAGAAACGGGGCCGCATAAACGAACAGGACGACGCCGGCTACCACGAGAATCGCTCCCGCCGGGCGTTTGAGGCCCCGCCGGGCGATGATCCAGCCGGCGGCCGCGAGAACGATGATCGCCGGCACCGTCAAGTCGGCTGTGGCAGCGGTCGAAATGCCGATTCGAGCAAGGACGATTGCCGCCGCGAGGCCCAGGGCCGGCCTCAATGACCACGGGAGCCGAATGCCGCTGATCGTTTCGGTCAGCAAGGAAAGGCCTGCCGCCACCCCGAGCAACCCGATCGGTCCCACGATCCAGCAGAGGATCAGCTCCACTTCACCCACCCCGGAGGTTCGATTATTGCCACAGCGCTAGAGAGGTCGAGGCCACCGCCCGAAAGCTGACCCGGGCGGGGGCGCGAAGGCCCCCGCCCGATGCCAGAACTGCTCCTACCTGTTACGGACCAGGTGCACAGATGGCCCACACTGTCGTGGGGCCGAGCGTGCTGATAGCACGCCAGCCATCCGGCGTGTCACCGCCGGCTGACGGGGCAGCGGCAGTGAGCGGCTGGCTAGAGACCAGCTCGCCGCCTGCTGTGCCGCCACCGCCGGTTGCGATCTCGCCAACGCCGCATGTGACGTCGGCCGTCGTGCCCGGATCAGTGGCCGTGGCTACGGACGTAGCCGCAGGTCCGGCAGGACCGGTGTCGCCCTGGGGACCCGTATCGCCCTGAGGACCTTGCGGTCCGATAGGCCCGGTGTCGCCCTGGGGACCTTGTGGTCCGATAGGCCCGGTGTCGCCCTGGGGACCTTGTGGCCCGGTGGCGCCAGTCGGGCCGGTGTCTCCGACAGGACCCTGGGGGCCGATCGGACCTTGCGGCCCGGTGTCGCCCTGGGGACCTTGTGGCCCGGTGGCCCCGGTTGCGCCCGTGGCTCCAGTCGCCCCGGTGGCTCCGGTGGGTCCGGTCGGGCCCTGTGGGCCTTGCGGGCCAGTTGCGCCGGTCGCACCAGTTGCGCCGGTCGCTCCGGTCGCTCCCGTCGCTCCCGTCGCCCCGGCAGGCCCTGCTGGCCCGGCCGGCCCGGCAGGACCGGCAGCACCAGCCGGGCCAGCCGGCCCGGCGGGTCCTGGGGGTCCGCGCTTGCCCCTCTTCTTCTGGGCCTTCTTCGCTTTTGCTCCGGATGCGACGTCCGGCTGGGTCAAAAGCAACCCAAACACCAGCGACGCCGCCGCCGCCAAGGCGGCAACCGCCACCTTGGACAAGCGAATCTGTACTGCCATTCGTACTCCCCTCGTAGTGAGTGTCTAGCTAGCCAAACCGCGCAAGTCTTTCCGCGGGGTGAGGGGCGGTCAATCGTCCGGACGCCTACCGATGGGGATACAAGGATCAACCGATCGGTTGTCATCCGAACGACTACACCCACTATTCGGAGCCCGAAGTTGGAACTACAGTCCCTCCGTCCGTTTGTGCCTCCCGTGTTCTGGGACACGATCGGAAGGGAAGGCGCGTGTCATGTTTGGGCGGGGGCGACCGACTCAACTGATCGTGAATGCACAGGTTCTCGGAATCAGTGAGAGGCGTCGCGCTTTGAACAAGAACACCACTGTTGTGATCGCCGATGGCGAGCCCGTCTATCAGGAGGGCCTGCGCACGGCGATCGACCGCCACAACGGGCTCAAGGTCGTGGGCTCCGTTGGCAACGGAAGTCAGGCATTGCAGGAAATCCGGCGGCACCGGCCCGATGTCCTCATCCTCGATCCCAATCTTCAGGGACTCGACGGCCATTCGGTGATGCGCTCGATCACCGAGGAATCGCTTCCTACCAAGATCTGCGTCGTTTCGGCGGCCATCGAGCAAACGGCCGTCTACGACGCGATTGCCTGCGGGGCGAGTGGCTACCTTCCCAAGCAAGTCGATGCGGATGCGATCTGCGATGCGATTGTTTCGATTGCTGCCGGCCACACCGTTTGGCCGCCGGAGATCCAAGAGACGCTCGCCGACGAAATCAGGGGTCGCGGGAACAACACTGACCCGCGGCTACTAAGCCCTCGCGAGCTGGAGATCCTGAAACTTGTCGCCGATGGCGTCCCGACAAGCGACATCGCCAAGGCCCTTTACCTCAGCGTGGCGACAGTAAAGACTCACCTCCATCGGAGCTTCACCAAGCTCGGCGTCAATGACCGTGCGGCCGCGGTCGCCGAGGCCCTCCGCCGGGGCCTCTTCGACTAACCGGAGATCAGTCTTCCAGCGGCCCCTCGAGCCTGCGCGCGTCGCGCTCGGCCTCTTGGAGAGCGCGCTCTTTCTCGGTGAGGTTCTCGCGGGCTTTCTCGACCGCAGCGGCACGCTTCTCGACCTCGCGGCGAGCGACCTTCAGCTTGCGTTCCTGCTCGCGGCGCTTGCGAGCCTCCTCCTGCTCGCGGCGCTTCTCGGCACCGGTGGCGCGGCGCGTCGTTCCCTTCCTCGCCCCGGTCGCCTTGCCGGGGCCGAACCCGAGCCCGCTGCGCTGCTCCTCGCGTACCAGCAGGCCGCGGCGGAGGGCCTCTCCAACCTCGGGATCGAGGGCCGCGGCCTGCAGCGTCTGCCCGACGCGCTCGAGAATCTGGGGGCCCGCCTTGTGCTCGCGGCCCAGGTTCTGCGCGGTTGAGACCAGTGTGTCGATCGCCTTCTCCTGGCGGCGGGCGGCCTCGCGCAGGTCGTCGCGGCGGTCGGGATCCGACAAGTACCCCTGGAGATCGCGCAGCTCCTCGGCCGCGCCCAGTAGCTCCTCCACCTGCTTCGGCTTGCGCGCCGAGAGCTGATTCGCGAGCCACGCCGCTCGGCTCGGCTTCGGCAGCTTCTTGACCCAGGCGGCCGCCTTGCCGTCGAGTTCGCCCGCGAGCTTGTTGCGCTCAGCCGTGAAGCTCTCCAGCGCCCCTATATATAGGGAGCGCACCCGCTCCTCGGGGACCTTCGCCCCCTTCGGGGGCTTTGTCGGTGACGCCTGAGCTTTCGCGGCCATGCCCCCGATTGTTCCCGCTGGGGCGAAGTTTCAGCGCCCGGCCCTCGAGAAAGCATGGTCGAGCTCGGACCGCTCTCAGGACTACTTGCCGCGGTTGGCGCGGCGCTGCCTGGAGCCTTGCCGCCTGGTTGATCGAGCGGTTGGCGAGCGTATGATCGATCGCATGAAGAGCCTCTGGAACCGCTGGGTAGTCAAGTCATTGCTGCTTGCGATCGCGGTCATGGTGCCGACCATGGCCCTCTTCATTGACGAGAACACCTCGCAAACAGTCGCGGCGATCTACGTGGTGGTGTTGTTCAGCTTCCTCAGCTACTGGACGATCCGGTTTCAGGATCAGGAATGGGGGATCAACAAGCGGGACCGGTGACCTAGGATTCACCCGATGCCCGCAACCGCGACCCAGGACGCGCTTTCCCCTCCCGCCCGCGAATTCTTGGAGCGGGCCGGCAAGCTCCTGATCGGCGGCGAGTGGGTCGAGGCGGCCGACGGGCTCAACTTCGCCACCAACGACCCGGCCACCGGCGAGACGATCGCCGAGGTCGCCCAGGCCGGCGAGAAGGACGTCGACGCCGCGGTCGCCTCCTCGCGCGAGGCGCTCGAGGGCGACTGGCGCAAGCTGAACGCGGCCAAGAAGTCGGCGGCGATCTACAAGCTCTCCGAGCTGATCATGGCCAACCGCGACGAGCTCGCCGAGCTCGAGGCGCTCGACAACGGCAAGCCGCTCGCCTACGCCAAGGGCGACATCGCCGCCGCCGCCAACCACCTCGCCTACTACGCGGGGTGGCCGACCAAGATCGAGGGCGAGACGATCCCGGTCAGCACCAAGGACATGCTCGTCTACACGCGCAAGGAGCCGGTCGGGGTCTGCGCGCAGATCATCCCCTGGAACTTCCCGCTGCTGATGGCGAGCTGGAAGATCGCACCGGCCCTGGCGGCGGGCTGCACCACGAACCTGAAGCCGGCCGAGCAGACGCCGCTGACCGCGCTCCGCCTCGGCGAGCTGATCCTGGAGGCGGGAATCCCGCCGGGAGTGGTCAACATCCTCACCGGCGACGGCGCGACCGGCCAGGAGCTGGTCGAGCATCCCGGCGATCGACAAGATCGCCTTCACCGGCTCGACCGCGGTCGGGCGCGAGATCGGCGAGCGCGCCGGCCGCGACCTGAAGCGGGTCACGCTCGAGCTCGGCGGCAAGAGCCCCAACATCATCCTTCCCGACGCCGACCTCGAGGCCGCGATCCAGGGCTCCTACCTGGCGATCTACTTCAACGCGGGCCAGGCCTGCAACGCCGGCTCGCGCCTCTTCGTGCACCAGGACCAGTTCGACGAGGTCGTCAGCGGGCTCTGCCGAAGCGGCGAAGGCAGGTGAAGCTCGGCCCCGGGCTCGATCCCGAGACCGAGATGGGCCCGCTGGTCTCCGAGGAGCAGCTCGACCGGGTCACCTCCTACATCGAGGCCGGCAAGTCGCGACGGCGCCGAGGTGGTCACGCGGCGGAGGACAACCGGACGGCAACGGCGGCGGCTACTTCGTCGAGCCGACTCTCTTCACGGGCGTCGAGAACGGGATGAAGATCGCCCGGGAGGAGATCTTCGGCCCGGTGCTGGTCGCGATGCCCTACGCCGACCTCGAGGAGGTCGCGGCGATGGCCAACGACACCGAGTACGGCCTCGCCGCCGGCGTCTGGACCCGCGACATCTCCAACGCCCACAAGCTGGCCGAGATGCTCGAGGCCGGCAACGTCTACATCAACACCTGGTTCGCCGGCGACCCGGCGGCCCCGTTCGGCGGCTACAAGGCCTCCGGGATCGGGCGCGAGAAGGGCCACGCCAACCTCGACGCCTACCTCGAGACCAAGACCGTCTTCGCGCAGCTCTAGGGCTAGGGCCGCGCGCCGATCGGATCGGCTGGGGTGCGCTGGGTCCCATCTGACGGATCGGTGGTCGCACCGGCCTCGCAGTGGTAGCAACGCCAGACCTCCCCCTCCGACCGGTACCACTCATGGGCGCCGCAGTCAGCTCTGCCCTTGGGGAATAGGCGCATCAAGGCCTGGGGCACACGCCCGCGCATCCTGGTCCGCCATCTGTACTTGCCGGTGGTCACAGATTCGATTTTAGTCTTGGACTGAGGCACATTCAGCTCCATCCTCTTCAAGCCGCGAACATCGGAACCTATGCGGGTCTGGCTACCCTGTGGGCGTGGAGGAACACGGCTAACCGGATGTCGGCGGACAATGTCGAAATCGTCGAGCGGGGATACATGGCCTTCAGGGAGGGCGGGATCGAAGCGCTCATGCCCTATCTCCATCCGGAGATCGAATGGCAGACGCCCGAGGAGGACGTCCAGCGCAAGGAGCCTTATGTAGGGCACGAGGGCGTCCGCGAGTTCTTTCGCCTGTTTGACGAGGAAATGTCGGGATTAGCGATTCAGGTCGAGGAGATCCTCGACGGCGACGGCTGCGTGCTCGTCCTGCTCACCACCCGCTCCCGCGGCCGCGCCAGCGGCGTCCCGATCGACATCCACGACGCGCACCTCTTGACCCACGACGACGAGGGGCTCGCGACCAGCCTGCGCATGTTCCTCGACCGCGACAAGGCTCTGGCCGCGGCCGGGATCGACAAGGTCGAGACCTGACGAGTCCTTGACGATGGCCTACTACCTGGTCAGCGCCAAGCCCAAGGAGGAGAAGCTCGACCAGCTCCGCGACGAGCTCGGCCGCGATGCGTTCATCGAGATGCGGCCGTTCGGGCAGGCGATAACCAAGGCCCTGAAGGACGCCCGCCGCGCCGAGGACGGCGGCGCTCTGTGGGAAGAGGAGGACTACTGCTCACCGCCGCTGGCGATGGAGCGCGAGGCGGTCCTCGACGACTACTTCGAGGGGATTGAGGTCGAGCAGGTCGAATGCGGCGAGGGCTGGCGCCGGATCGACAGCCTCCCCTCCCTGCTCTAGCCGTCCAGCTGTTCAGCGGCGGCGCTTGCGGCGCTTTGCCTTGCAGCGGCGCTCCTTGGCGGCGCTGAGGCGCTTGCACTTCTTCTTGGCCGCGGCCGTGCCCTGGCTGCCGCCCAAGTTGCTGAGCGGGTTCGAGCCGGGCGGGTTGGTCTGGCCGCCACCGCCGCTGCCGCCACCACCGCCACCACCGTCTCCGCCGCCACCGCCGCCGCCGGGGACGACCGGGCAGCCGTCGGCGCCGAGGCCGGCTTGGGTGCGGCAGGCATCGGCGGTGTCCGCGACGCCGTCGTTGTCGTCGTCGGGGTCGCAGTTGTCGCCCTGCAGGTCGCCGTCGCTGTTCTGCTGGCCGGGGTTGGGCTCGGTCGGGCAGTTGTCGGTTCCGTTGGCGACCCCGTCTTCGTCACCGTCGACGTTGTTGACCGAATCGCAGGCGTTGCCGAGCCCGTCGTTGTCTGAGTCGAGCTGGCCGGGGTTGGGCGTGTCGGGGCAGTTGTCCTCGGCGTTGGCGACCCCGTCCTCGTCGAGATCGAGGCCGTTCTCGTCGTCGCAGGCGTTGCCGAGCCCGTCGTCGTCGGTATCGAGCTGGCTCGGGTTGGGGCTGGTCGGGCAGTTGTCCTCGGCGTCGGCGATCCCGTCGCCGTCGACGTCCTGGTCCTCGCCGTCGGGATCTTCACTGCCCGGCTCGGCCTGGAGCCAGGAGGCGAATGCCGGGCTGGTCCAGCCGCCGCCGGAGCCGGTCGGCGCCGGGCCGAGCGGGGTGCCGCCGTAGATCACGTCCCCCTCGTCGTCCTGGTAGGTCCGCCACGGGACCGAGCCCTGCTGGTCGGGGCCGGGCTTGGACCAGTCGCAGACGCCGGTCGGGAAGGTGGCCTCCATCTGGGCCCACTGGGAGTTGGTGAACTCGATCGGGTAGTAGTCGGTGCGGCGGAGCGGCTTCAGCGCGCACTTGTTGGTGTCGGTGGCGATGCTCTCGCCGGCAACCGTGGCCGGCGTCCCGTAGCGGGTCTGGACCTGCTCGTTCTCGCAGACGGTGCCGATCCCGGGCAGCTCGACTGCCTCGACGCCCTCGACGTTGGAGCACTTGTCCTGGAGGTCGCCCGGCCGGTTCTCGGCGACCTTGTCGGCGAGCGAGCCGGCGCCGTCGTCGGCCTCGACCTCGGTGAGCCAGCTGTCCATCGCCTGGACCGCGTCATCGCCGTAGCCGCCGGTGAGCGGGACCGCGCCGAACCAGATCACGTGGTTGAGCGGGAACTTGCCCTGCTCGCGCTCGAGCCGGGCGCGGATCGCCCAGGTTCGGTAGGCGTCGTGGAAGGCGCCCGGGTCAGGACCGCGGAGGTCGATGATCGCGAGCGAGTCCATGTTGTTGGCCTGGTTGATCGCCCCGGTGAGGTAGCCGTTGCGGAGGGCCGGCTGGGAAGCCTCGAACCGCTCTTCGGTCGGCTGGATGTCGATGTCGGTGCCGCCGATCTTGGCGTTCAGGTCGACGAACTGCGCCGGGGTGATCAGGCCCTTCTTCAGCGGATCAAGCCCGAACTGGACCCCGACGTCGTCGAGCGGCAGGCCGGCGAAGCCGCGGCCGAGCTCCTGCTCGACCGGCCCCCACTGGTCCGGCGGGCGCGGGCCGAGCACGTTGATCATGTAGTCGGCGAGGGTGCAGCGGACGCCGCCGGGGTTGGTCTGGGCGTTGTAGGTCTGGTTCGCCGGGACCCCGGAGCAGCCGTCGTCGGGGACGCCGAGGTCGGTCCAGTAGATCGTGTCGAACACGATCGAGTTGACGTGGTTGGGGTGGCCCTCGACCAGCCCGATCGAGACCGGATCCCACAAGACGCCGAGGCCCCACTTGGTCGGGTCCTCGAGATAGTCGCGGAGCAGGTGGTAGGCGGCGAGCTGCTGGCCGGTCGACCACGCGTCGGGGAACGAGCAGGCCGGGAGGATGCCCTGGTAGATGCCGGGGTACGCGTTCGCGACCTGGTGCTGGGCTAAGGCGCCGCCCGAGCAGCCGGTGCCGATCGTGTAGCGGATCTCGCCGTAGCGCTCGACCAGCCGCTCCTTTGCCATCACCATCGACTCGGCCTGGGTGACGAGGTTGCAGTTGTGGCCGGAGTTGTTGAGCGCGGTCGACATCACCGCCATGCCGCGGCCGAGGGCGGCAGCGTTGACGGTGCCGGGAGCGGAGCCGGCCTGGCGCTGAATGCCGCAGGAGGCGCCGTGGGTGATCAGCAGCTTGTGGTTCCAGCCGTCCTGGGGATCCCACGGTTCGAACGGCTGGCTCGGGTCGTAGAGGATCGAGATCGAGTACTGGTCGCGGTCCTGGTAGCCGGTCTCGGTGCGGACGATGAACGGGACGGTGTTGCCCTGGTCGGTGGTGGTGGTGCCGACGTCGTCGGGCGGGTTGTCGGGGTCATATGGAGAGAGCCCGCCGCCGCCCTCGGGCATGTACTGGAAGGAGTAGGTCGCATCCTGGTTGCACTGCTCGTCGACGGCACTCGCCTGGCAGACCCAGGGCTGGACCTGGGGGCCGGAGAAGACCGGGCCGCCGTTGGGATGGTTGGTGATCGTGGCGGCGCCGGTGAGCGCCCCGGCGGTCGCCTCGATCTCGTTATCGCCGAGGTCGAGGCCCTCGAGCCGCGCCATGATCCGCCCATTCGGCCGCAGCGCAAACTCGCCGGTGACGTCGTCGCCGTCATCGGTGACCGTGACGTCCTCGAGCGTGGTGCCTGCTGGGAGAACGAGCTCGACCAGCGCGTCGCCGGCGGAGATCAGGTCGGCCCGGTTGGAGACGACCTTGACCTTGATCTCGTCAGCGGCCAGCGCGGGACCGGCACTGAACGCAATCAGCGCCGCGGCCGCGACGACCGCGGCGGAGATCCGACGAACTCCCCTCAAGAGCCCCGAAAATTTAGTAGATCGCCGGTCGGGGCGCAACTGCCAGCCGTCGCGGGGGCCACTCGCCGCCCGGGGCGGGCGTCAGGAGGCGAGCCCGTCGATCACCCGGCCGAGCTCCGCAACTGCTTCGCGCTGGGCGGCTTTCTGGTCGGGAGCGCGGGCCACGACCATGGCGGTCTCGCAGAGGGCGCCGTAAAGGAAGTTGGCGAGGGTGAGCGCATCGCGCGGCGCAATCTTGCCGGCCTCGATCGCGCGCTCGATCCCCAGCTGCATCATCTCGAGCAGCGGTGCCTCCTGGCGGCGGATCCGCTCCCAGCCGATCGCGGCGAAGGCATCGAGGAGGACGATCCGTTGCAGGCCGGGATCGAGGCAGGCCTCGAGGAAGGCGCGGCTGCCGGCCTCGAACGCCTTCCACGGATCCTGCTGGCGCGCGTAGACGCGGGCGATCGCGGCGGTGAGCCCGACGACCTCGCGCGCAAAGACGGCCTCGAACAGCGTCTGCTTGCCCTCGAAGTGGTGGTAGACGGCGCCCTTGGTGACGCCGGCCTTCTTCGCGACGGCGTCGAGGGAGGTGGCCGCGTAGCCGTCCTTGGCGAAGAGCTCGCGGGCGGCTGCGACCAGGGAGGCGGTGGTCGCCTCGCGGCGTTCGGCCTGGGTCGGGGTCATGCCGGCCCCTCCTCCACCCGCTCCAGTGCCACCAGCGGGAATTCGCGGTCGGTGAAAGCCGTGTAGTGCTCGGCCTGCGGGTACATCTCGACGAAGGCGTGCCAGGCTCGCCCCCTCTCCTCTCCCTCAAGCACCCGCGGGCGGACCCGGCGCCGCTCTCCCTTGATCACCACGGTGGCCTCTCCCGCCTCGCGCAGGTTGTGCCACCAGGCCGGGGCGCGCTCGGAGCCGGCATTCGAAGCCATCACCACCAGATCGCCCTCATGCTCGAGGTAGAGCACCGGGCTCTCCCGCTTCTTGCCGCTCTTGCGCCCAACGGTCTCGAGCACCATCACCGGGGCGCCGGCAAACCACTTCGGCAGGAAGCGCCCGCCGGTGAGGCGGTAGAGGCGGGCGTGCTGCCGAGACCAGAAGCGCTGCTGGCGGCCGCGCCTCCGGACGACCCAGTTGGAGCGCTTCGCGACCCGCTTCTGGTCGAGCACGGTGGACGCCACGATCGTGGGTCAGCCGCTGACCGCGGAACCGTCGCGCTCGGCCTCGACGTCGAGGTCGGGAAGAGCGGCCTGCATCTGGACCGTGTCGATGAAGGTGTCCTTGCGCGAAACGAGTCCGTCGGGGCTGACGTTGACCACGTCGAGACAGTCGAAGCGCGTCTCGCCGTTGATCAGAGCCCAGTCGAGAATCCAAAAGCCCTCTCCGTAGAGGACCCGGTAGGTCTCGAAGCTGAACTCGGGGAAGCGCTCGAAGATCTCGGCGAAGGCGGCGCGGACGGCGTCCCTCCCCTTCACCGGTTCGGTCCCGAGGTGGGTCCAAAACTGCGTGTCCTCGGTGTGGAGGGCGACGATCGCGTCGGGGTCGCGATCGGCCCAGGCGGAGAAGTAGCGCTCCGAGATTGCTTTCAGGTCGAGGGCTTCAGTTGTGGCCGGCATGTCGCCTCCAAGCGGTGGTGTTTGGTCAGGTGTGAGTCGCGGTTGCGTTGCGTACTCCGGGTATGCAAAACCATACCACCAGTACGGAAGTCGCGGCGGGGCTCTAGAAGCGCGGGGCTCTAGAACGTCGGCCCGGCGCAGTGGCCGACCCTGACCACCGTCGTCCCCAAGCTCGAGGTCGCGCGCAGGCGGGTGTAGACGCGATCACCGCAGCGCTTGCGGATCCGGGAGGCGGTGACGTCGACCGGGATGTTGGAGCAGGGCAGGTGGAAGCCGCACTCGATCCCCTTCGCCGTCGCGCTGCTGCGGCCGAAACCGGTCCAGACGAGCTGCTCGAGGTTGACCCCGCCGCCGAAGGCGCCGCCCGATCCGAAGTGAGCGCAGCTGGTGGGCGCCGTCTTCACCTTGTATCTGCTGCCGGCCTTGTTGAGGCAGAGGAGGGAAACGTTCGAGGCGGCGCCGGCCTGGACCACTCCCACGGCACCGGTCCCGGCAAGCGCCAGGACGAGCAGAATGGCCAGACGTCTCACGGCTGGACACCCTATCCGGGTTTCGGGGCGCCGGGCCGGGGTACTTCAGGGCCGACATGTTCGGACGACCAAGCCTCCTCACCATCATCTACGTCGTGATCGGCATCTTCGTCGCCTCCGACAACAACTACCTGAAGAACCTCGACAGCATCGAGCGGATCCTCTCGGCGCTGCTGGCGATCCTGCTGTGGCCCCTGGTCCTGCTCGACGTCAACCTCCATATCGACGTCGTCGTCCCGCTGCTGTTCTAGCCCTGTGTTGCGGAGTGCCCGGGGCGGGAGTCGAACCCGCAGAGCCCCGAAGGGCGAGGGATTTTAAGTCCCCGGACTTTGCCAGTTTGTCTACCCGGGCACGCTTGATCGTAGCTTTAGGCGCCTGCCGATCCCGATTATGAGCGCGCACAAGAAAGACCGCCCAGAAACTCGCAAATAGCGGGTCTTCCGGGCACAAACCCAACTGAAACGCAACAACACCCCTGTTACCGTGTTCACGACAGGCAGGGGAACCCGGTGGAAGCCTCCGCACTAACACACGCACAGAAGCGCGGCCTTTTCTCAAGGCCGTCGCCCCTGCTCAGGCTGCAGGGCGATGAGCGCCTGGTCGCGCTGACCCGCAAGGGCAACCAGCATGCGTTCGAGGCGCTGGTCACCCGCTACCAGCCGCGGCTGCTCGGCTTCTGCCGGCAGATGCTGCGCTCGAGCGAGGACGCCGAGGACGTCTTACAGGAGGTCTTCGTCGCGGCCTACAACGCGATGGTCGCCGACGAGCGGCCGATCGCGGTCCGGCCCTGGCTCTACCGCATCGCCCGCAACCGCAGCCTCAACCACCTCCGCCGCCCGGTCCCCGACGGCCAGGACTCGATGGACGTGCTGCCGATGGAGAACGGCGCCTCCACCGACGACCGGGTCCAGAACCGCGAGGACTTCCGCAACCTCCTCACCGACGTACAGAAGCTTCCCGAGACGCAGCGCAGCGCACTGCTGCTCCGCGAGATGGACGCGATGTCCTACGAGGAGATCGCGCAGTCGATGGACACCACCGTCCCCGGCGTCAAGAGCCTCCTGGTCCGCGCCCGGATCGCGCTGGCCGAGTCGAACCAGGCCCGCCAGCTCACCTGCGACGAGGTCAAGATCGAGCTCGCCGAAGCCGCCGAGGGCCTGGCCAAGGCCTCCGGCCCGGTACGCCGTCATGTCAAGGACTGCGAGGAGTGCAAGGACTTCCGCAGCCAGCTCCGATCCGACAGCAAGGCGCTCGCCGCGCTGCTGCCGGTGCCGGCGCTGGTGCTGCTCAAGGGAGCGATTCTGGGCAAGCTTGGATTTGGTGGGGGTAGCGCAGGAGCAGCAGGGAGCGGCGCCGGCGCTGCTTGCGGCGGCGGAGTCGCCGCGGCGGGCGGCGGCGCGGCTGCATGTGCAGGTGGCGGGGCAGCGGCGGCCGGGGGAGCGGCTGTCGCGGGCGGGGCAGCGGCGGCAGGCGGCGCGGCGGCGGCCGGAGGAGCGGCTGCTGCTGCGGGAGGCGTCGGCGCCGCAATCGGAACCAAGGTCGGCGTCGGCCTGACCAGCGCGGTCCTGCTCACGGCCGGTGCGGCCGAGGTCAAGCACATCGCCGACAAGCCGGCGGCCAAGCCGAAGGCCGAGAAGGTCGCAGCCGCGGGCGAGCAGTCGGCAGCGCCGACGGCCGCGGTCGCAAGCGACGAGGCAACGGACCCGACCACCGCGGCAACGGCGACCGAGGAAGGCGCCGCCGCCGAAGGCGCGGTCCCCGGCGAAGAGACTGTCGAGCCGACCCCGGTCGAGCCCGGCACCGAGACTCAGGCAGCCACGGGCGGCGTCCTCATCCACAAGGGCAGGAAGGGCAAGGGCAAGCGCAGGCGCAAGGTCGCGCTCGCCGATTCGAATGGTCCCTCTTCAGGCGGCCCCTCGACCCAGAGCTCCGGCGGCACCGTCAGCACCGGCAACTCGGACTCGGGCAGTGCCGATCCCGCGCCTCCCCCGCCCCCTCCGGATCAGACAAACCCTGATCCGGGCACTGCCGGTGGGACAACGGCAGGCGGCAGTGCCCCAGACTCCTCTCTGCCTGCTCTTTAGCGCGCGCCTGAAGCTGTAGCGCCGGACGCCGTCAGGCGGGCGGCATGAGGCCGATCACCTTGAGACGGCGGGTGAGCGCCTGCATCGCGAACGCGCGGGTCTCCTCGAGGGTGACGCCGAAGAGCTCGAAGTCGCCGTCGGGCTCGGCCCACGGCGGGCTGAGGACGGCGTCGGCGACCGGCAGGGCCTCCTCCATCGTCCTCTGGATCGCCTCCTTGTAGCGCTCGTCCTCGTTGGCGGCGTCGCGGAGGAAGCGGGCGCCGAAGGCGACGTGGCGGTGCTCGTCTCGGGCAACGTTGTTGAAGCCCTCGACGAACCCCGGCAGGGTCCCCTCCCGCTCGTTGTAGTCGATGATGAAGTGCTGGCCGGTGAGCGCCAGCATTCCCTCGATCACCATGTGGTAGAGCGTGATCGCCTCGACCAGCGCAACCTGGTCGCTCGGGTCGGTGCCGAGCCGGTCGACCCGGGTCTTGAGCATGTCATCGAAGAGGACGGCGAACTTGTCGTTCAGGTGCACCGAAGTCTGCTCGAGGATGTCGCCGAGATCGTCGGCCTCGACCACGCCGGCCTCGCGGTAGAAGCGCTCGAAGAAGCGGACGTGGCGGGCCTCGTCGGCGATCTGGGTGCAGAGGAAGATGCGCTGGTCCTCGCGCGGACAGGCGCGCATGATCGGGCCGAGCTCGTCGGCGACCTTCTGCTCCCCGACGAAGAAGGACGCGAGCCCGTACATGCGCTGGAAGCGCTCCTCCTCGCTGAAGTTCTCCTGCCAGTCGATCCGGTCCCGGGTGAAGTCGAGGTCCTGGGTCGCCCACTGCTGGCGCTCCCACAGTTGGTAGAGCTCGGTGTAGGTGAGGAGCTTCGTCTCGCCGCGGTCGGCTGACTCCTTCAGCGCCGGGTCGGAGGTGGCTTGGAAATCCTCCCGGTCGGTCCGCTTTTCCTGGGTCCTTGCCTCCGACGTCCGGACTTCCACATCCGCTCCTCTCCTCGGCCACGCCTGCCTATTCAGGCGGGGCGCCTAGCTTAACGGCAGGACTGGCTGTCTGGCCAGTTTTTTGCCTTCCGGGTGACGGTTCACACTCACGAAAAGCCCAATTTCGGCCGAAGTAAGTGTTGATGGACACGAACACGGGACATCGGGATTTGATGGAAAGCGTAGGCGCGGCAACGCCAACCGCACCCGCATTCCCCTGGACGGTCGGCAACCGCTGGATCGGCTACGACCCGCAGCTGCGCCGCCTCTGGATCGGCGGGCAGCGCCTCCACCACGGGGTCACCGGTATTGCACTCGCCGGCGCCGGACTGATGCGCCTCGCTCGCCGGAGCGCCATCGCCCGCCATCGCGCCCTCGCCTGGACCCTCGCCGGCAGCGCCCTGGTTGCTCATGACTGGAAGGACCGCTCGGTCTGGTTCCGCCGCGGTCTGCAGAGCGACTGAGAAGTCCTAGACTTCTCGCCATCACCCGGGGACCGTTCAGCAAGGCCGTACTTACGATCACCCTGGCGGGCGCGCTTGCCTTATCCACCGCGAGCTCAGCCTCGGCGGCCTTCGTCATGGCACTTGACGTGACTCCGGCCGGCAGTTTCAACGTTGGCGGTGGGCCGGCGAACAGCACCTTGAAGATCACCAACAGCTCGACCGCGGGGGAGTTCGGGAGTTTGGTCACGCTGAATCTCTATGCGGCGTGCAGTACTACTGCTGCGGTCTGCAGCGGTGGCATCGAGGGCGGCGTGTTCTCGGTCGGTCCGGCGGCTCCGGGAGTCCTGACCGGTGGCCCGCCTTCGAATGGCTGCCCCGGGTTGTGGACGATCTTTGAGAAGGCCGGCGAGCCTGGCCACTTTGTCTTCTATCCGCCGGACGCCTTCGGGCTCGACGCGGGCGACTCGTGCACGATCACCTTCCCCGGACAGGCGCTCCGCGTGCCGACGACGGACACGGACCCGGACAATGCCGGGGTGCAGACATATTTCAGTGTCCTCGGGCAGTTCACCTCCGGAGGGGGATCGGACAACCCGATCGACGCCAGTCAGACCACCGTGATCCCGGCTCCCCCTCCGCCGGCCAGCGGCCCAACCGGCCAGCGCGCCGCCGCGCTTGCCAAGTGCAAGAAGAAAAAGTCGAAGAAGAAGCGGCGCAAGTGCCGTAAGCGGGCGGCAAAGCTCCCGCTCTAATCGTCCTATACTCCTCCGCCGAGCAACCTACTTTTGGGGAGGAAATCGATGAAACGGCTGGGTTTGGGAGTGGTACTTGCAGTTGCGGGATCGCTGGCAATGGCCGGATCGGCTTCGGCACAGGCCACCTACGTGAATGCTCCGGAGAGCTACACGGTGGGCGGTTCCTCGGCTATGACCCACGTGCAGATCGACAATCAAAGCGGGCTCGGCACCTACTCACCGGACTCGATCCATCTTCACGCGGCCTGCGTCAATCAGTTGGTGTTTTGCACTGGAGGCGTGGAGCCGGGGATCTTCTCGTTCGGGCCGGCGGGGCAGGGGGTTGCGTACCGCTTCCCCATCGTGGGAGATCCCCCTTTCGGGACCGACGGCTGCGTGGGGATCTGGTCCGTGTTCGAAAAGCAGGACGACCCCGGGCACTTCATCTTGTACCCACCGGGAGTAGGTGGGGTTTCGCTCCCTGCGGACACATTCTGCGTGGTCAGCTTCCCCGGTCATGCGCTGGCAATGCCCCCAACCGACACCGAACCGGATCCGGGGGTCCCGGGGGTCCAAACCCGGCTCAGCGCTACCGCGCGTGATGGGGCGTCTTACTTGGGGGGCACCGATACGACCACGGTGATCCCGGCCGCCCCGGTCACGCCCACGACCCCGGCTACACCGGCGGCCCCGCTTGCCGGCGCAGCTGCAACCGGTCTGCGCGCGCAGGCGCTGGCGAAGTGCAAGAAAAAGAAGTCGAAGAGCGCCCGCAAGAAGTGCCGCAATCGGGCAGCGGCGCTGCCGGTCTAGCGGGCCCGACTAGACCTCGGTCGACTCCTCCGGCTTCAGCACGACCACCTTCGAGCTCGTTTCCTTCTCGACGTCGGCCTTGAACGCCTCGGCGTCGGTCTCGATCGGCGGGAAGGTGTCGTAGTGGACCGGAATCACGGTGCCGGCGCCGACGAAGTCGGCCGCGACGACGGCGTCGTGGCGGTCCATCGTGTAATGGCCGCCGATCGGGATCAGCGCCACGTCGGCCGGGGTCCGCTCGGTGATCAGCTTCAGGTCGCTGAAGAGCGCCGTATCACCCAGGTGATAGACGGTCTTGCCGCCGATGTTGACCACCCAGCCGTTCGCAAGCCCGATCACGGTGCCGGTGGTCGGGCTGTAGGGCCGCTCGTCGGAGCCCGGAAGGGTGCTGGTGTGGACAGCTTGGACCAGCTTCGCCCAGCCCCAATCCCACCTGATGGTGCCGCCCGCGTTCAGGTCGTAAGTCGTCTCGATCCCGTTCTCGTCGAGGACATTGGCGAGCTCGGTGACCGCGGCGCACTCGGCGTTGCAGCGCTTCGCGACGGCAACCGCGTCAGCGAAATGGTCGGCATGACCGTGGGTGATCAGAATGTGGGTCGCGTCGACCTCGTCAGCGGTCTTCTCCGCCGCCGGGTTGTTCGGCTTCAGAAACGGGTCGATCAGGATCTTGGTGTCACCTTCGATCAGGCTGACGGTGGAGTGGCCGTGGTATTTGATCTCCATGTGGTTCAGTCCTCCTTGTCTTTGCGTTTGAGCTCGTCTGAGAGTGCCCAGCCGACCGCCACCCCAACCATCATTCCCATCCTCGCCTCCTCGGCGAGCAGGGTGCGGACCGCACTGAGGCGCTCCTCCTCGTCCGGAGCGGTCGCCGCCTTCAGCACCTCGGCCTCGTGCGACTCGCCGAACCATCCGCCCGCGGCGAGCGCCTGGGCGAGGATCGCCTGCAGCTGCGGCGCCGACTCGGCGACCGCCTGCTCGGCGGCGCGGAAGCTCTCGGGATCGGAGATCGACTCGAGCGCCCGCTCGATCTCCTCTTGGGAGTAGGTCACTTGCGCCGCTCCCACATGTGCATCGCGCCGAAGTCGCGGTAGCCGATCCGCTCGTAGACCGAGCGACCGGCTGGCCGAGGCCTGCAGCGTCGTCGTCTTGCTGCCGCGGTCGCGGGCGGTGCGGATGCAGGCGCTCATGATCTCTCCCGCGACCCCGCGGCCGCGAGCCTCGGGCACGGTGGCGATGAAGGTGACCTCGGCGTCGCCGTCGTGCTCCCAGGTCATGCCACAGCCGACCGTCTCGCCATCGACGCTCGCGAAGTGGATGTGGCTGTCCGGAACCGGCTCGGGCAGCGCGCCGGTGAAGTCGCCCTCCGGATAGCCGTAGGCAAGCTCATTGAGGCGCCCGAGGGCCTGCATGTCGAGCTCCTCGCGCGTCTCGACCCCGGCCGGGGGCTCCGGCTCTTGCCAGTCGGCGATTTCCATCCCCATCAGGCGGGGCTTGGTGTCGAGCTCGTGGCCGGCGCGCCCGAGCTCGGCGGCCGCATCGCCGTCGTCCTCGGGGATCCAGACCGTCCAGGCGTTGATCCCGGCCTCGTCGTAGGTCTCGGCGAGCTTGGGCAGCGCATCGCCGAGCCCGGCCGTGTCGGCGCAGAAAACCGAATTGAAGATCGAGCGGTTCGGTGCCGCGGGCATGATCGTCGCGGTGAAGTCCTCGACTTTCTCCAGTCGGCCGCCGGGAGAGACCGCGGCCAACTCCTCCCAGAACCGCACCGTGGCGCGGTTGAGCAGCTCGAGCCAGGCGGCGTCGTCCATCTCCGCGACCCTACTTCTTCAGCGCGAGCGTCACTCCGTCGGCGATGCCGAGCATCGCAACCTCGACCCGGTCGTCGGCGGCGAGCCGGTCGTTGAGCTCGGCCATGACCCTGGAGCGCTCGTCCGGCGGATCGAGGATGCGGTCGGCCATGAACACGTTGTCGAGCATGATCAGGCCGCCGGGGCGGATCAGGCGCAGGCAGTGCTCGAAGTAGTCCGGATAGCTCTCCTTGTCGGCGTCGACGAAGGCGAAGTCGAAGGAGCCGTCGTCTTCAATCTGTGCGAGCGAATCGGCCGCGGGGCCGACGCGAATCTCCACCTTCTGCTCGACGCCGGCGGTGCGCAGGTTCTCGCGGGCGCGGTCGGCGTACTCCTGTTCGAGCTCGAGGCAGAGCGGGCGCCCGTCATCGGGCAGCCCGCGCGCGATCGCGACCGCACCGTAACCGAGGAAGGTGCCGACCTCGAGGCACCGGCGGGCGCCGACCGACCGGACCAGGATCGTGATCAGCGCCGCCTGGTCACCGGCGATCTGCATCAGGGCGAGCTCCCCCATCGCGTCGGCCTGCGCCTCGAGCTCGCGCACCTCGTCAGTGCGGAAGGAGCTGTGCTCGACCGCGTAGCGGTGGAGCTCGGGGCTGAGAGCGGTGAACTTGTCGGTCACCGAAGCGCGGTCAGGCTCCGCGCCGCGCGAGGCTGAGGCTGGCGACCCCGCCCGCGAGCGGCCCGACCGCGGCTCCGCCGGCCCGGCGAAGCACGTTGGCGGCGTCATCGATCAGCGGCAGCGCGATCAGGACCGCCGCGGCGGCCGCGACGCCGATCAGCTCGAAGTCCTCGTCGGGGAAGGAGCGGACCTCGGCCCACTTGATCATGAGCCATGCGCGAGCAGGCCGAGGGCGATGCCGTCGCCGCCGATCGCGATGATGCTCTCTGCCGTCGCCGGCGGCCGGCTCGATCCCGTCAGCGGCGAGCATGCCGAGCGCGCCGCACGCCAGCGCGAGCAGCAGCGTCGCGATCGTCCCCAGCCGGCGCTCCAGGGAGCTGCCGAAGATCCCGACCGCGAGCGCGACCATGAACAGGTAGCCGATGTCGTCGTAGACAAAGGGCGAGGCGAGGTAGCGCCACCACTCGTCGCCGACCGGGCCGATGATCGCCCCGAAGGTCAGTGAGCGGCTCGTCGCTCGCTCGCTCGACCAGCATCACGACAGCGGGCGCCAGGATCAGGAGGATGGTCGCGAAAGGCTGGTCGCTGCCGAGCGAGAGCTTCGGCACCCGCGCCCGCATCCGCTTGCGCCGCGTCTCGCGCGCGGCAAGCTCGTCACCGCGGCGCTCGAGCTTCGGCGCCCGCTTGCGCATCCGGTTGCCGCAGTAAGGGCACTCGGTGATGTACGGGCTGACCTCCTCCCCGCAGTTCTTGCAGACGACACCGAGCTCGGTACTCATCCCTTCGAGGATAACTGCGCGAGCTTCAAGGTTTCGGCCCAGCGATTGAGCTCGAACAGGAGCCGGGCGAGCTCACGGCCCTGGGCGGTCAGGACGTAGCGCCGCGAGCCGTCCTGCTCCAAGACCCCGGCCTCGCTCAGCTCCGAGAGCCGGGTGGAGAGAACCGAGGGGCTGGCGCCGAGCCGTTCCTGCAGGGCCGAGAAGCCGAGGGCGTCGCGGCGGAGCTCCCAGACGATTCGAAGCGCCCAGCGGCTCCGAGCAGGTCGAATGCTCGTGAACACCGTGGGAGAAATGCGGGGCGACGCATCGGTACGAAAATAGTATCAGAGGCCGTAAGCAGCGGCCTTACTGGTACGTTTTTCGTATCCAGCCTGCCCGGCTCACGCGTGAGGTCGCTTTGCACTTCCGGTGGCTCGTATACTCAGGTTGCCCTTCGTGAGAGAGCAGCGCGACTGAGAGAGCCGCGCGTCCGACCAGCAAGCGACAGCAAAGGAGCCCCACCCGAATGGAAGTCAAGAGCATCGCCGAGCAGAAGTCGCTTCTCGCCACCCTCTCCCCCGGGAAGCGGACCAGGCTGCGCCGGCTTCTGTTCGAGTTCGGCCCCGGCAAGGGCACGCTGATGCTGCTCCCGATCGACCAGGGGATCGAGCACGGCCCTCGCGACTTCTTCCCGAACCCGGCCTCCAAGGACCCCGAGTACCAGTTCCGGCTCGCGGCCGAGGCGGGCTATTCGGCGATCGCCTGCCAGATCGGCCTCGCGACGAAGTACTACCCCGACTACGCCGGTCAGGTGCCGTTGATCCTGAAGGTGAACGGCAAGACCGACGTGCCACCGGATGACGAGGCGCTCTCCACCACCAACGCCTCGGTCGAGGACGCGGTCCGGCTCGGCGCCGACGCGGTCGGCTACACGCTCTACGTCGGCTCGCCGCGCCAGGACGAGGATCTGCGCCAGCTCCAGGAGGTGCGCGAGGAGTGCGACCGCTACGGAATGCCGCTGGTGATCTGGGCCTACCCCCGCGGCTCGGCGATCCAGGAGAAGGGCGGGCGCGATTCCTTCTACGCGATCGACTACGCCGCCCGGATGGCGATGGAGATGGGCGCCGACGTGGTCAAGCTCAACATG
Organism: uncultured Solirubrobacterales bacterium; assembly: GCA_963770155.1. Classification (GTDB taxonomy): domain Bacteria; phylum Actinomycetota; class Thermoleophilia; order Solirubrobacterales; family 70-9; genus CAVYOE01. Next base: position 1,354,835 of record CAVYOE010000001.1, read on the forward strand.
CCGAAGCTGAACCCGGACAAGGACAAGGACGCTCCCGAGCCCTACAACGAGATGGATGTCGACATCGACGAGGCGATCCGCCACTGCGTCGCGTCGGCGGGCCGCTCGCTCGTGGTCCTCTCGGGCGGCTCCAAGGCCGACGACGAGACCGTGCTCGGCAACACCAAGTCGATCATGGAAGCCGGCGGCTCCGGCGTCATCTTCGGCCGCAATGTCTGGCAGCGCGAGTGGAACGAGGCGCTCGAGATCGTCGAGCAGATCAAGGAGACCCTCCTCTCCAGCGTTCGCCGGATTCCGTAGCCGGACTGCGAATTAGCCACACCGGGCAGACCGGGGGCAGATTTCTGCTCCCGGTACGACTTAGGAGGTATGAGCTCGCTGCGGGGCCGCGGCACCGGACCCGGCCCTCTCCTGATGGTCGTGGTCGCGCTGCTGCTCCTCGTCAATCCGAGTTGCGAGGTGCCCGGCGACGATGGGCCCGGGCGGCGCGGCTCCCGGGAGGCAGCTCCCCTCTCTCCCGGTAGCCGCGTCGCCGCGTTCGTTATCGACGTCACCGACGGCGACACGATCGAGGTGCGGCTGCTCGAAGACGCCGGCAAGGCCGAGGGCCGGATCGAGGACGTCCGCTACATCGGGATCGACACGCCCGAGACCGTGGCCGAAGGCGAGCCGGTGCAGTGCTTCGGGCCGCAGGCAAGCGACTTCAACAAGCATCTTGTGGCTGGCCGCCAGGTGACCCTCGTCTTCGACGCCGAAGTGCGCGATCGCTACGACCGGCTCCTGGCTTATGTCTACCTGGGCCCCGCTTTGGTGAATGCGGCACTGGTCCGACGCGGCCTCGCCCGCACGCTCGAGATCGAGCCAAATGACTCAAAAGCACGCCTGTTCGAGCGCCTGGAGGGATCGGCCGCTCGCAGCGGCCGCGGCCTCTGGCACGCCTGTCAGGCGTGAGGGATCCGCAAGATTCTTTGCTAGCCTCGCGCACGATGGCGCAGAACATGCGGATGCGACAGAGCACGGCTCAGTTCGAGAAGGCCTTTGAGCAGGAGATGGCGCTCGAGCGGCGCCGTCGCGAGCAGCTGCGCAAGCGCGCGGTCAACCGCTCGCGCGCCCGCCGGATCGAGCGGACCGAACAGCAGGGCAACATCCGCTTCGGCGTGCTCCTCGTCGCGCTCACGGTCACCGTGGTCACGGTGGTCGTCGTCATGTTCGAGACGCTCGCCTGGCTGATGGGCTGAGGCGCAGGCCTCCTCCCCACACCGCCGCTCGAAGAGCCGCTCAGAAGCGCGTCAGGAACTACTTGCCGGTGGAGAGCTCCTGGAGCGCGTCGTCGACGCTCTGCTTCGACGACGCTTCCTCTTCTTCGCGCTCGGCCTCGATCCGCTCGTAGACCTCATCGCGATAGATCGGGACGTCCTTGGCCGCCGTAATGCCGAGGCGCACTTTCTCTCCCGCGACCGAGAGCACGGTGACCTCGATGTCGTCACCGATCATGATGCTCTGGCCCGTCTTCCTTGTCAGTACCAGCATCGGGTCTTTCCCTTCCGTCATACCCCTTGTTCAATTGCCCCCGTTCCGGCCCCGAAAGCACCTTCCCAGGTCGGGCCAGGATAGTCAAGTGGCACCGGAGGCGTTCCCACCGGCACCGGTAGACCGGTCTTGCCGACCCACTAGCATCCCCGCCTCCGCATGGCCAGAAAGTCGCTGCGACCACAGCTGAACCAGATCCGCGCCTGGGTCCGCCAGGGGCGGACCGATGCATGGATCGCCCACCAGCTCGAGGTCTCGACCTCGCAGCTGAGCGAGTTTCGAAAGCGCCACGATCTGACGCCGAGGGCGACGATTCGGCGAGCGCCGAGGTCGACCTCCGCGACGAGATCGAGGCGGAGATCGAGGCGACGGAGCTCGAGTCGGACGACGAGCCCAAGGAGGAGAAGGGTGAGGAGGGGCAGGAAGGGCAGGAGAAGCAGCCGCGCAAAAGGCGACGGCGGCGGCGCGGCGGCCGGGGCCGGCGGCGGCGGCCCGGAGCCGGGATGGAGGCCACCCTGGAGGAGGATCGAAACGGCTTCCTCCTCAAGCTCGAGAAAAAGCTCAAGGACGACCCGATCTATTCCGAGCACTGGGAGGGGCACAAGGACTTGAAGCTGACGGTGGAGCCCGACCCGGATCGTGCTCGAGCGGGCGAACGAGCCCGAGAAAGAGCCCGAGAAGAACGAGCCCGAGAAGAAAGAAGAGGACGAGGAGTAGCGGGCGGCGGGCCGGGCGGCGTTAGCCCGCCGGCTCGGCTTTCGGTTCCACGTGTCGCCCTCCCGCCCAGTCGTGGGCGCCACGCAGGTGCAGGTAGAAGGCGGAATCGGTGATCACCTGCGGGTCCCAGTCGGTCGGGTCGTCGGGCGAGACAGCATCGGAGACCTGCAGGGCCCAGTCGGTACCCCGGCCGTAGAGGTCGGCGAGCTGATCGGCCGAGAAGGTCGGCCCGATCCGGCGGCGGAGCTCGTCACGAATGGCGTCGATCGCGCGCATCAGGTGGCGGTACACCGGCCGGTCGCTCAGCTCCTGCAGGCGCCGGTGGCCCTCCTGCCATTGGTAAAGGGCGTTGTCCAAGGGGTAGCTCATGGCGGGTCGTTCATCGCGGGTAGCTCATGCCGGGCAGGTTGATGGGTCGAGCTCGCGGTCGATCCGGAACACGGTCACGTCCCCTTCCTCCAGCACCTGGACCGCAGCCGAGTCGGATCGGGTCCACTCGGTGGTCGGTGAAGGCAGCGGCTCATCGGGCACGTCCTGGTCGTAGCCGGGAGAAGTGACGACGAAACGGTAGCCGCCATCGTTGATCGCCGTGCGCCAACTCCTGCAATCGGCGATCTCGTCAAACGAGCCGCGCTCGCCGCGCTCGCCGATGTAGCGGACGCGGTTGGACGAGTCGGGGCCGTAGAGGCCGTACTGGAAGAAGGCGGCGGTGGTGCCCCCGAGACCGATCTCCTCGTCGCGGATGCCGCGAGCCCATTCGTAGGCGGAGCCGAGCCCCGCCGCGAGCTCGCTGCCGGGGTGCTCGCTCAGGCGGCGGGTAGTCGGGAGCGTCGAGCGCGTAGCGGTGGCGCTCGTAGTCCTGGTGCTGGTCCCAGCCCAGGGCGGCGACGGCGACCACGGAGGGCCGCGCCGGCGCCGGCAAGCGCGAGCCGCGACTCGCCGCGCCAGGCGAGCAGCGCGATCGCGATCGCGGTGGCGGCAACGGCAGCGGCGACCAGGGCGGCGGCGAGGCGGCCGTCGTCGAGTGCCGCCAGCGGCGAGTGGCCGGCGAGCAGGACCGCCCCGAAGCAGTCCGAGCACGACGAGCCCCGAGCCACGGTCGCGGCGCGGGAGCCGGGCGCAGGGAAAGGCGAGCAGGGAGAGCCCGATCGCGAGGGCCGGCGCGAGGTAGCGGAGGTTGAGCCGGAAGCCGAGCGGGGCCCCCTCCGGGCCGGAGGCCGACAGGGGCGTGAAGACGTAGGCGACCGCGGTCAGGATCGCGGCGACGGCGGCCAGCAGGCGTTCGATCCGGCCGCCGCGGACCAGTGCCAGGACGACGCCGATCGCGGCCAGGCCGAGGAGCAGCGGGCCAGAGCTCGCCGAAGCGCTCGTTCAGGCCCGGGGAAGAAGTAGTGGCGCCAGACGGCGCCGTCGGTGGCGTAGTGGGCGATCGAGAACGGGTCGCGGCCCTCGAGCTCCTCGGAGCGCGGCAGCGCCACCGGCCCGATCCCGAGCTTGAGCCAGGGCAGCGGGTTGCCGGCGACGATCAGGTTGCGGATGTACCAGAGGCCCCCGCCGGCCAGCAGCGGCAGGGTCCAGGCCAGAGCCGCTGTGCGTCGCGCTGCTCGCCGGCCGCGATGACGATGACGCCGACGGTCAGCGCCGCAACCGGGACAGCGAAGGTGAGCTTCGTGCCCAGGGCTAGCACCGGCTGCAAGGCCTGCCAGAGCCAGAGCGGCGGTCGGGATGCCGCTCGAAGTCGATTGGGGTTTGTTGTGCAGTTCTCGACTGAGAGCGGCTGTCCCGGCCGCCCCTGAACGAGAATGGCGACGGCGGCGAGCAGCAGAGCGAGCCCGACGATGTCGTTGTTGGCGTTGCCCGGCTGCCGCGAGAACATCAGGTCGGCGGCGAGCAGGATCGCGGTCCCGGTGAGCGCGATCGCCGGCGCCGCGCCGCCGTAGGGGCGGCCGATGCACCAGGCGGCGAGCAGGGCGAGGCCGAGCCAGCCGAGGTTGAGGATCGGCGAGAGGAAGTCGTTGCCGAACAGCGCAGATCCCGGCGGCGTGCAGCAGCTCCGAGTTCTGCGGGTAGAACCAGTCGAGGTAGAGCGGGTCGGTGAAGTGGAGCGCGGTGATCGAGCCGCTCTGGGCGAAGTCCGGCCGCGAACGGCAGGTGGTACCAGAGCGAGTCGCCGCCGTAGATGCCGCGGTCGAGCGCGAGCAGGGTCGGCACCGCCCACTGTGCGACCAGGAGCAGGCTGATGGCGATCCCGATCGCAAGCGCCCGCGGGAGCGTGGGCTGCGTCCCTGCGCGTGCGGACTCGACAAGCGCGCCTGGGCTGGCCTTCTCGACCGCAGTCAGGGCCGACGCCATGCACGCCGCGGCCACGCGACACAGGTGACCACGATCATCCAGCCGACGAGCAGGCCGACCAGGCCGAGCAGCTGCAGGATCACCGATGAGCAGCCCGACCGCGAGCACCGCTTCGGCGAGCCGCGCCGGGGCCCCGCTCCAGCTCCGGCAGGAGCCTCTGCCGGAGACTCATGGCCGCGAGCGCGAGGGAGACCGCGACGACCGCCAGGCCGAGGCAGGAGAGGACGTATTCGCCGAACGAGGTCATCCGGTCGCTCTACCGCCCGCTCTGCCGCCCGCTCTGCCCGGTTCACCCGCTCCGCAGCCGGCGGGGTCGAGTGGGCCGGTGACGCGGAAGACCTCGATCCGCCCTGTCCGGGCGAGCGGCTCCAGCGCCGGGTCGGTTCGCGCCCAGACACTCTCGGGCGAGGCGAAGGCCTCGGCCGGCATCGTTGAGGTCGAGGCCCGGGGAGGTGACCACGTAGTCGTAGTCGCCGTCGTTGACAGCGGTGCGCCACTCCTGGCAGCTCGTGATCGCCGCAGAAGTCGCCGTCCTCGCCAGGGCGGCCGATGTACTGGACGTGATTGTCGGCCTCGCGGCCGTAGAGGCCGTACTGCTGGAAGGCGGCGCTGGTCCCTCCGACCGCGATCCGCTCGTCGGCGACCTCGTTTGCCCAGCGGAAGGCTGTCTCGAGGTGGAAGCGGTAGGTGCCGCGTGTAGCGGCCGTCGAGGTAGTCGTCCTGCCGCGCCCAGCCTGCCGCGAGCGCCAGGAGCGAGGGCGCCCACCGTCGCCAGGCCGGCGAGCAGCGGCCGGGCGCGCGCCAGGAGCGCCAGGCGCAACCGGCACCGCGATCAGACGAGGCCGAGACGCCGCGGCGCAGGGCAACCGGCGCGCCCGCCTCGATCCCCCTGCCAGGCGAGCTTCGAGTCCGAGTAGAGCGCGACCGAGAGACCGAGTCGCGGCGAGGCCGACGAAGGCGACCGCCTGGCGCCGTTCGTCGAGGAGCGCCCGGTCGAGCGGCAGCAGGGCCAGCCCGAGCGCGAGGGCAGGGACGAGGTAGCGGAGGTTGATCGCGAAGCCGTCCGGCCTGCCCTCGGGCCCGGCGGCGGTCAGGGGCGTGAACAGGTAGCCGACCGCGGCGACGATCGCGACCGCCCCCAGCATGCTTCACGGTCGGGCTGCGGCCGCGGAGCAGCGCCACCAGCATGCCGCCGGCGGCCAGGGCCAGCAGCAGCGGCCAGAGCGGGCCGAGGACGCCGTCCAGCGAAGGGAAGAAGTAGGTGCCGAAGACGTCGCCGTCGGGCGGAAGGAGATAGTGGGAGACGCTGAACGGGTCGCGCCCCTCGAGGCCGCGCTCGGGGCCCGGCAGGAACGAGAAGGTGTCGGCAAGCCAGGGCAGCGGGTTGCCGGACGAATGGAGCATGTTGCGGACGAACCAGAAGCCGCCGGTCGCCGCCACTGATGCTGTCCAGGTCAAGCCGGTTCGCACCCGGTCACCCGGTAGATGCGATCGCGATCACGCCGATCGTCAGCGGCACCGACGGCGGCGCCCATGGTCAGCTTTGTCCCAAGTGCCAGCCCGGCCGCCAGCCCGGCGACGATCAGCGGGCCGGTGGCCGCGGGCCTGCCTCTGGTCCCGGTGACCAGGATCGCGGCCGAGGCGAGCAGCAACGCAATCGGACCGATGTCGTTGGCGGCATTGCCGGGCTCGCGCGGAACCATGGTGTTGGTGTCGAGCACGACGGCGACCGCCAGCAGCGCCAGCGGAGCGGCGCCGTAGGGACGGCCGATGCACCATGCGGCGAGCAGAGCGAGGCCGAGCCAGCCGAGGTTGAGCAGCGGCGAGAGCAGGTCGTGATCAAAGAGGAGGATGCCGGCGGCGTGGAGCAGCTCCGAGTTCTGCGGGTAGAACCAGTGCAGATACTCGGGATCCGTGAAATGCAGGGCATTTATCGATCCCTCCGCGGCGAACCGGGCCGCGAACGGCGCGTGGTACCACATCGTGTCGAAGCCGCTCATCCCGTTGGCCCAGCTGGCCTGGACGCCGGTGGCCCAGTGGGCGGCAACCAGGACCGCCGCCGCGATTGCCCCAGCCGCAAGCCAGCGGTTGAGCGGACCGGCCGCCAACGTCTCGACCGGGCCTTCCTCGCGGCCGAGGGCGGCAGCCCCAACCGCGATCAGGACCACCCCGACCAGCAGCGGCCAGAACTCGAGGATGCCCAGCGTGCCGAGCAGCTCGAGCAGGACGGTGAGCGCCGACAGCGCCAGGACGCACTCGGCGAGCCGGGCCGGGGCGCCGGTCCATCCGGGAAGCAGGCGAACGCGAAGGCGGTAGGCCGCGAAGACAAGCCCGCCGAGGACCGCGACCAGCGCCGCGGCGCCCGCCGCGTACTCAGCGAAGCTCAGGAGTCCCCCTCGCCTTCGACCAGCGGGTTGACGTGGCGCAGCGACGGCGCCAGGGCCTCACACCCGGCGGGATCCAGGGGGCCGTTCAGCTTGTAGACACTTACGTTGGAGCGGCTGACCAGGAGCTGCGAGTTGGGGTCGGGCTCGACCCAGGCTGTCTCTGGCGGCCGCGCGTACGGAGTGACGTGCGGCGGCGCGGTGATCACGTAGCCGTAGTCGCCGTCGTTGAGAGCCGCCCGGAACTCGCTGCAGTCCTCGATCGGCAGAAAGGCGCCGTGGTCCTCCTCCCTCCCCAGATACTGGACGTGGTTGGAGATGTCGCGGCCGTAGAAGAGGTACTGCTTGAAGCCGGCGGTGGTGCCCCCCAGCGCGATTCGTTGATCGCGAAGGCCGTTGGCCTCGGCCATCGCCTCGGGGACGCCGTTCGGGATCTGGTCGGGAACGGTCTCGACCTTGTAACGGCCGCTCAGGTAGTCGCTCTCGCGCTCGCGGCCGTAGACGAACCCGCCGGCCAGCGCGATCAGGACGCCGGCGGCGACCAGGAGGCGAGGCAGCAGGCGGCGCTGGAGGGCGACGGTGGCTCCCACAGGGACCGCGATCAGGATGACGGCGAGCGCGATCGCGCCCTGGCGGTAGCCGGGGTGCTCCCACTGATTCGAGGTGAGGATCGACTCGGCAAAGAGCAGGGTGAGGACGCCGAGCACGATCTGGGGCCCGCGCCCGCGGCGGAGGTCAGGCAGCAGCGGCAGCAGCGACACCCCGATCACCAGCGCCGGGGCGAAGTAGCGGACGTTGCGCTCGAACCCGGTCGGCGCCCCCTCCTCCCCGGCCGCGGTCAGCGGCGTGAACACGTAGGCGACCGCAGCCAGCGCCGCGACGACGCCGAGCATCTTCTGCCCGGGCGTCTCCGCACGCCAGATGACCAGGGCGATACCGCCGAGCGCGATCAGCAGAACCAGCGGCCACAGCGGCCCGAAGCTGTTTTCCAGCCCGGGGAAGAACCAGTCGGAGATCACGGTCCAGTTGGTCAGGTACTCGCCGATGTTGTGCGAGTCGCGGACGTAGATATCCATCTGCTCGGGGCCGGGCAGCGGCCCGGGGTCGATCCACGGCAGCGGGTTGCCGCCCGATGCGATCAGGTTGCGCGCGAACCAGAAGCCGCCGCCGAGCGCGAGGCCGGCGCCCCAGTAGCCGGCGGTGCGGAGGCGCTCTCCGGGCATCGAGACGGCGATCACCCCGATCGTCAGCGCGGCGAGCGGCGCCAGGAGGTTGATCTTGGTCCCCATCGCGAGCCCGGCTGCGAGCGCGGCGACGATCACCGGGCCGGTGCCGAAGCGGCTCAGGGGCGCCAGGCGCACCGGCGCCCCGGCCGTCGGGGTGACGGTCGCGGTCCCACGCCGTTCGAGCTCACCGTTGACAAGAAGCGCGGTCGCCGCCAGCAGGCAGAAGAGGCCCATGACGTCGTTCTTGGCGTCCCCCGGCTGGTAGAGGAGCAGCATGTTGGCGTCCATCATCAGCGCGACGCCGACGACGGCGGCGGCGCCGACCGCGTACGGGCGGCCGATGCACCAGGCGGCGAGCATGCAGCCGGCGAGCCAGCCCATGTTGATCAGCGGCGAGATGAAATCGTTGCCGACGAAGAGGAAGGCGGCCGAGTGGAGCAGCTCCGAGTTCTGGGGGTAGAACCAGACCGAGAGCTTGAGCGGCTCGGTGAACAGGAGCTCGCCGACCCCGTGGTCCTGGACGAACCGCGCCGCGAACGGCATGTTGTGCCAGGTCGAGTTCGGCAGGTACATGCCGATGTCGAAGCCCGCCTGGGTCGGGAAGGCCCAGTGGGCGGCGACCGCGGTGGCGACGATCGTCGCCAGCACGATCACGGCGAGGCCGACGGGCGGCATCGGCGGCCCGGTGCCCTCCTCGCGCTCCGGGCCTGCAAACCAGGCCAGTGCCAGCCCGGCGGCGATGCCCCCGACCAGGACGAATCCGGGCCGGTAGAGGCCGACGAGGCCGACCAGCTCGAGCACCAACACGAACGCAGCCAGCCCGAGGACGAGCTCGGCCAGCCGCGCCGGCGCGCCCGACCAGCCCGGCAGCAGCCGCTGGCGCAGACGGAAGGCGCCGAGGCCGATCGCGGCAAAGAGGACGCCGAGCCCGCCGAGGCCGAGCACGTAGGAGGAGAGGCTGGCGCTCATGCGGTTGCCGGCGTGCAGAACGCCGGGTCGAGGTCGCCGCTGAGCTCGAACACCGCGGCCTCGGGCCCCGGTTCGACCAGCGGGCGCACCGCCTTGTCCTTGCGGGTCCAGGCAATCTCGGGCGGGACCGAGAAGGCCGAATCGCCGAGCCGCGGCGTGATCACGACGTAGTCGTAGTCACCTTCGTTCAGGAGGTCTCGCCACAGCGGGCAGGACTCGACCGGGCGAGCGCCGCCCTTGGGGATCTCCTCGGCGACGTACTGGACGTGGTTGGAGATGTCGGGACCGTAAAAGACGTACTGGCCGAAGGCGGCGGCGCGGCCGACCACGGCGATCCGCTTGCCGGTGAGCCCGCGGCCCCACTCCTGGATCTGCTTCCACTGGGGGGAGGCGCGGAAGCCGGCCTCGCGCTCGAACGGGTTGGAGAGCGAGGTGCTGTAGCGGTCCTCGACGTAGTCGCGGGTCGCGGAGCGCCCCATGGTCAACGCGAGTGCGATCACTGCGAGCGAGGCGACGCCGGCCGCAAGCCGGGCGCCGCGGTTCCTGGCGACGACGAGCGCCAGCGGGATCCCCACGAGCAGCGCCACCAGCAGGGCGGCGCCGGGGAGCTTGTCCGCCTCGTAGCTCTCCTGGGCAAAGGAGCGGAAACCGTCCTGGCCTTCGGCGGCGATCTGTTCGATCTCGGCCGGGTTGAAGGTCGGCGCGTCGAAGCTGGCCTGGACAACCGTGCCCACCAGGAGCGCCGCGACCAGGGCCCCGAGTACGAGCCGGCGCCTCGTCTCCCCCACCAGCGAGACGGCGAGCGGCAGCAGCACCAGGCCGACCCCCAGCCCGGGCGAGAAGTAGCGCAGGTTGGGACCGAACCCGCTGGGGCTGCCCTCGGCGCCGGCGGCACTCAGCGGGGTGAAGGCGTAGGCCAGCATCGCTACCAGGCCGACCCCGCCGAGGACCCGGAGCATGGTGCTGCGCCCCCTCAGCATCAGGACCACAAGCCCGGCGACGGCGCCAACGAGGAGGAGGAGCCAGAGCGGCCCGAGCCGGTCGTCGAGCGCCGGGAAGAACCAGTCGCTCCATACACCCGGGTCGGTGGCGTAGTCGGTGACCGTGTGGGGCTTGCGCGGGTAGAGGTCGAGCTGGTCCGGACCGGGGAGCGGCCCGGCCTGGACCCAGGGAAGGGGATTCTTGGCCTCGACCAGGTTGCGGAGGTACCAGAAGGCCGACGGCAGCGCGAGGGCCCCCGACCAGATCGCGGTGAAGCGGAGGCGGTTGCCCGGCCCGGCGAAATAGATCAGGGCGAGGGTGAGGGCGCCGATCGCGGCCAGCAGCGTGATCTTGGTCCCGATCGCGAGCCCTGCCGCGAGGCCGGCGACGATCAGGGGAGCGGTGCCGATCGCCGCCGGCTTTCCCTCGCCGGCGGCCGCCCGACGCGCCGCATCGGCGTTGACGAGGATCGCGATCGTCGCCAGCAGGAAGAAGAGGGCGATGGTGTCGCTGGGGGCGTTGCCGGCCTGCTCCACCATCATCGGCGTGTCGAGCACGACCGCGGCGGCGGCAAGGGTCAGCGGCGCGACCCGGTAGGGCCGGCCGATGCACCACGCCGCCAACAGGCAGAGGGCGAGCCAGCCGATGTTGATCAGCGGCGAGAGGATGTCGTGCCCGAACGAGGAGATCCCGATCCCGTGCAGGAGCTCGGAGTTCTGGGGGTAGAACCAGGAGACGACCTTGAGCGGGTCGGTCACCAGGATCGGGCCGACCTGGGACTCCTGCGCGAACCGCCCCGCGAAGGACATGTGGTACCAGACGGTGTCCTGGCTGTACATGCCCACCTCCAGCGCCTGCTGGGTGGGTATCGCCCAGTGGGCAACCACCAGGGCCGAGACCGCGGCTGCGACCAGGAGCATCCAGCGGTCGAGGGGAGGTGCAGGGGGCGCGGCCGCCGCAGGGCCCGCGCGGGGGCCTCGCTTCGCTCGCAAGCTGAACCCCGCGAATCCGACCAAGACGCTCCCGGCGACGAGGAAGCCCGGCTCGAACAGGCCGACCACGCCGAGCAGTTCGGCAAGCACGACCAGTGCGGTCAGCGCCAGGATCGACTCGGCGAGGCGGGCCGGCGCACCCGACCACGTCGGCAGGATTGCCTTTCTCACTGAGTAGGCGCCGAGGCAGAGAGCCGCTGCGATCAGCGCCAACTCGCCCGCGCCCAGGAGGTAGTCGCTGAGGCTCATGGGGCTCGGTTTACGGCACCCTCACACAAAGGCCGGGGCGCGCGAGCGCGGCATTCTAGTGCGGTCGGCTAATCAGGCAGGTTATGAATGACGTAAGCGCGCTCGCCGGGGCGAACCATGCCCAGCCTGCGCGCCTCACGCACGAGGACGGCCTCGGTCGAGCCTTCGGCGGCCTCTTCCTGAAGACGCGCGTTCTCGGCATGCAGCTCGGCCAGCCGCTGCTGCCCAGCCTTCGAGTCGCGCCAGGCGTCGACGAAGTTGACCACCGGATTCAAATAGGAGACGAGGACGGCGCCGAGCACGATCGTGAGCACGACCCGCCCGAAGCGGTCCCAGTTGACCCGGCCCTTCCTCCGGGAGGCCGGCCGGCGCGATTTCCTGCGTGCCGCCATGCCCGAGTGTTCGGCGCCCAGGCACGAACGCCTGCCTGAACAAGCGAGCGGCCTAGCGCTCGAACACGCTCATGCCCGGGTATGAACCACTTTCGCCGAGTTCCTCCTCGATCCGCAGCAGGCGGTTGTACTTCGCGGTGCGGTCGCTGCGGGAGGGAGCCCCGGTCTTGATCTGGCCGGCGCCGGTGGCCACGGCGAGGTCGGCGATCGTGGTGTCCTCGGTCTCGCCCGAGCGGTGCGAGATCACGGTGGTGTACCCGGCCTCGCGGGCGATCGCGATCGCTTCGAGCGTCTCGGTCAGGGTGCCGATCTGGTTCACCTTGACCAGGATCGAGTTGGCCACCCCTTCCTCGATTCCGCGGCGCAAGCGCTCGGGGTTGGTGACGAAGAGGTCGTCGCCGACCAGCTGCACCTTCTGCCCGAGCCGCTCGGTCAGATCGCGCCAGCCCTCCCAGTCCTCCTCGTCCATGCCGTCCTCGATCGAGACGATCGGATACCGGTCGGCCATGTCGGCCCAGTAGCCGACCATCTCTCCGGGTCCGAGGTCACGACCCTCGTGCTCGAGCACGTAGTGGCCGTCGCGCTCGATCTCGCTGGTCGCGGGATCAAGGGCGATGAAGAGGTCTTCGCCGGGCTTGTATCCGGCGGCCTCGATTCCGGCGACGAGGGCCTCGAGCGCTTCCTCGTTCGAGGACAGGTTGGGTGCAAAGCCACCCTCGTCCCCGACCGCGGTCGCCGAGCCCGCGCTCGGCGAGGGTCGACTTGAGGGCGTGAAAGACCTCGGTCCCGGCGCGGAGCGCCTCGGCAAAGCTGCCGAATCCGGCGGGCACCGCCATGAACTCCTGGAAGTCGACCGAGTTGTCGGCGTGGGCCCCGCCGTTGAGCAGGTTCATCATCGGCACCGGAACGATGCGCTCGGCGTTGCCGCCAGTGACGAGACCCGCGAGGTACGCGTAGAGGGGGCGGCCGGAATCGGCTGCGGCGGCCTTGGCCGCGGCCAGGGAGACCCCGAGGATCGCGTTGGCCCCCAGCCGCCCCTTGTTCGGAGTGCCGTCGAGCTCGATCATCGCCCGGTCGAGGCCCTGCTGGTCGGTGGAGTCACGTCCTGCCAGGGCCTCGGCGATCTCGCCATTGGCATTGGCGACGGCCTTTGCCACTCCCTTGCCGCCCCACTCCCCCCCGCCGTCGCGGAGCTCGACCGCCTCGAACTCGCCGGTCGAGGCGCCGGAGGGAACGGCCGCTATGCCGCCGGCGCCCGTATCGAGAACCACCGTCGGCCTCGACCGTCGGGTTGCCCCGCGAGTCGAGGATCTGTCGCGCACTGATCTGCTCGATCTTTGCCATCGAGCGCGGAACGCTATCTAGGACGCGCAGATCACCTGCACCAGGATCCGGGTGCCATCCACAGAGGCGAAGCCGGCGGCAGTCCAGGCGACCGGTTCTCCGGCCGGGATCGGTTGTCCGTCGCGGCTCGACGCGAATTCGACCACCGCGCCGGAGCCGCTCACGGTTACCGCGCTGCCGCCGGTCGCGGTCTCACCCGGCGCGCATGCCGCGGTTACCGCGCCGGTGTTCTGCGCCGCGTTGACCGTGGGTGACTCCACGCTGCGGACCTGAATCGTGTCGATCATCGCCGCCTTCACTCCGCGGACATCGTTCTTGACGATCCGAAGCTGTTTGGCGAGCTTCTTCAGCGACGGCGCTCCCAGCGCCGGCGCGACGACCGCCACAGCGGCGACGCAGGCGATGCAGGCAACCACCAGTCCGACTCTCCTCATCTGATCCCTCCTTCTCGGCAGCTCGCGGCCGCCGCAGCTCTCGCCGGCGTCCCGTCGACACCGGTCCCGCGGCGGAGCCTACTCCTCGGCTTTCATCCGCCGCCAGACCTCGATCGCCTCCTCGGCGGTCTCGGCCTTGACGTCGCCGAAGACATGGGGATGGCGGCGGATCAGCTTCTCGCGGAGCGCGTCGGCGACCGAGCCGATGTCGCCGGCGCCCCGCTCCTCTAGCAGCAGCGCCAGGAACCAGACCTGGAAGAGGAGATCGCCGAGCTCCTCGTGAAGGGCGGCATCATCGCCGGCCTGGGCGGCCTCGGCAACCTCCCCGGCCTCCTCGATCGTGTGCGGGACGATCGAGCGCTCATCCTGCTCGCGGTCCCAGGGGCAGTCGCGCCGCAGCCGGCGGACTATCTCGTCGAGGCTCTGTAGGGCCTCGAGGCTCAGGGAGCTGCGCCCGGCGGTGCGGGCACGGCGCCGCCGGGGATGCCACCCGGGATGCCGGTGGGCGCAGGCGCACCCTCGCCCGGCGGATGCGGTCGCTGCGGGGCACCGCCGCTGGCGCCGAAGACGCCGCCGCCGCCCTGACCCGGTGAGATCGGGTTGCGGCCGATCACCGGCGGCGGGCAGCCGGTCTGCGAAGCCTGCTCGTCGGTGCATTCGATCTGGGACTCGGCGGTGAAGTTGTCGCAACGATCGAACTCGAAGCCCTCCGCGCAGGTGGTGAGGTCGGTCCACTTGGAGCGGTAGTCCTCGACGAAGGCGGAGAAGACCTCCTGCTGCTTCTGTCCCTCGAGCTGCTGCTTCAGCTGCTCCTTGATCTGGTCGAGGGGCTGGGCGCCGCCCGGCGTCTCCTTGGTCACCTCGAACACGTAGAAGCCAAGGGGGGTCTGGACCGGACCCTGGATCGTGTTCAGGGGCGCCTCGAACACCGCCGCGTCCATCTCGCCTTCGAGAACGCCGGGGGTGATCGCGCTGCGGACACCGCCCTTGTCCTTGGAGGCCGGGTCGGTCGATGACTCCTTGGCGACCTTCAGCCAGTTGGCGTCGGAGGGGTCGGCCTCGAGCTGCGTCTTGGCCTCGTTGGCCGCGGCCTCGTCCTTGGTCAGGACGAGCCGGATGTCGCGCTGCTCGGGCTGCTCGAACTGGACCTTGTTCTCGTCGTAGAACTCCTCGATCTCGGAATCGCTCACCTCGGGGAGGCCGGAGGAGACCTTCTCCTGGATGTCGCCGCTCAGGATCTGGAGCTTCACCCGCAGGTCGACATCGCCCTGGGTGAAGCCGGACTGCTCGAGGAACTGCTGGTACTTGGCGTCGGTCTTGAAGTTCTGCTGCTTGATCGTGGCCAGCTCCTGCTGCACCTGGAGGTCGGTTACCTCGATCCCGCGCTCCTTCGCCTCGCCCGAGATCCAGGCGATGTCGAAGAGGTCGCCGAGGGCCTCGTTGCGGATCAGCTCGAACTGGGGATCGCTCTCGGCAGGCGGCTCCTGCAGGCCCTGGCGCTTGGCGGCCTGCTGCAGCGCGCGGTCGAAGCCGGCTTCGGTGATCTCGCCGTCGCGGATGATCTCGATGTCGTCGACGGTGATGTCGTCGATGTCTTCGTCGATCTTGGCGACGGCGTCGTCCGAGACGGACGGGCTGCCGATGCCCTGGGTGACGGCAACGAACGCGAAGACGCCGACGAGGATTGCCCCCAGGACGATCGCAACGGTGGTCTTGCTGACCGATCTCACGAGTGCGGCAGGATAACGAGACTGGCTCAAGCGGAGCTCAAGGCCCCCAGTGGGACCGCTCGTCAGGCGGCTGCCGCGAGCGAAGCCTTGGCCGCGGCGATCGCGTCGGCAAGCGCCAGCAGCGCCGCGAGCCGGGCGCCAGGCTCCTCCGGGACCCGCACCGATGCGGTCTGCGTCCGCCACTCATAGCGGGCCTCGCTGACATGCTCGCGCAGCACCGAGACCGCCTCGGAATCGAGCTCGACCCCGGTGACCGAGAGGCGCCCGCCGCGGAACTCGGCGCTGCGGGCGCCGCTCGACGCAAGCTCGATCCGCGCCCGCTGTAGCTCGATCAGGTTGCCGACCGGATCGGGGACCGGGCCGAAGCGGTCCTCGAGCTCGGCCCGGAGCTCGGCCAGCTCGCCACGCTCGCGGGCGGCGGCGAGCCGCCGGTGGACGTCGATCTTGGCTGCCTCGTAGGGCACGTATTCGGCCGGGACATAGGCGTCGACCTCGACGTCGATCCGGAGCGGCTCGGGCGCTTCGGCGGCGGCCTCCTCCCCCTCCTCGGCGACCTCGGCCCGCAGCTCCTCGGTCGCCTGCTCGAGCATCTGCACGTAGAGCTCGAATCCGACCGCCGCGACGTGACCCGACTGCTCGTCGCCGAGCAGGTTGCCGGCCCCGCGGATCTCGAGGTCGCGCATCGCGACCCGGAAGCCTGACCCGAGCTCGGTGTTGTCGGCCAGGGTCGCCAGCCGGGCCGACGCCTCGGTGCTGAGCGTCTCGGGCGAGGGATAGAGCAGGTAGGCAAAGGCGCGCTCGCGAGAGCGGCCGACCCTGCCGCGGATCTGGTACGCCTGCGCAAGGCCGAGCTGGTCGGCGCGCTCGACGATCAGCGTGTTCGCCGTGGGGATGTCGAGTCCGGACTCGATGATCGTCGTGGTGACCAGGACGTCGATGTCGCCGCGGAGGAAGGAGAGCATCGTCGACTCGAGGTCCTCCTCCCCCATCTGCCCATGGGCCGCGGCAAATTTGGCGCCGGGGCAGAGCGCCTGCAGCCGCTCGAGCGTCTCGTCCAGTGTCTCGATCAGGTTGTGGAGGAAGAAGACCTGGCCCCCGCGGCCGACCTCGCGGTCGATCGCGCGCTTGATCAGGTCCTCGTCGTAGGGACCGACGTAGGTGCGCACCGGCCGCCTCCCTTCCGGCGGCGTCTCGATCACCGAGATGTCGCGGAGGCCCGCCAGGCTCATCTGCAGGGTGCGCGGAATGGGGGTCGCCGACAG
The DNA here is from genome assembly GCA_963770155.1 of uncultured Solirubrobacterales bacterium. GTDB lineage: Bacteria > Actinomycetota > Thermoleophilia > Solirubrobacterales > 70-9 > CAVYOE01. The sequence continues at coordinate 1,371,397 of CAVYOE010000001.1, forward strand.
CGAGAGGACGTCGACCTTCATCTTCAGCTGCCGCAGGAGCTCCTTCTGCTTGACGCCGAAGCGCTGCTCCTCGTCGACGATCATCAGGCCCAGCTGCTTGCCGCGGACGTCGCGGGAGAGCAGCCGGTGGGTCCCGATCAGGATGTCCACCTTGCCGTCGGTGAAGCGCTTCAGGGTCTCGCGCTGCTCGGCGGGCTTGCGCAGGCGGGAGACCATCTCGACCGAGAAGGCGGTGTCGGCAAAGCGCTCCTTGAACGTGCCGAAGTGCTGCTGCGCGAGGATCGTGGTCGGTACCAGCATCATCACCTGGAGACCGTCGGTTGCCGCCTTGTGGGCGGCCCGCAGCGCGACTTCGGTCTTGCCGTAGCCGACGTCGCCACAGATGAGCCGGTCCATCGGCCGCTCGGACTCCATGTCGCTCTTGACCGCCTCGATCGCATCGAGCTGGTCGGCAGTCTCGACGTACGGAAAGGCGTGCTCGAACTCGGTCTGCCATTCGCCGTCCGGGGCGAACTCGTGGCCGCGGCGGACACGGCGCTCGGCGTAGAGGTTGATGAGCTCGCCGGCCATCTCGTGAGCGGCGCGGCGGGCGCGCGCCTTCAGGTTCTGCCAGCGCTTGCCGCCGAGCTGGGAGAGCTGCGGCCCCCCGTCGCCGGCGCCGACCCCGACGTAGCGGCTGATCTTGGCGAACTGGTCGGTGGGCGCGAAGACGCGGTCTTCGCCGCGGTATTCGAGCTCGAGGTAGTCGCGGGTGACCCCGGCAACCGTCTTCGTGTCGAAACCGGCGAAGCGGGCGACGCCGTGGTCCTCGTGCACGACGAAGTCTCCGACCCTGAGCTCGATCGCGGCGGAGAGGCGGCCGCGGGCGGGTGTGGGCTCGGCGGAGCGGCGGGCGTGGACCAGGCTCCGCGACGGGATCACCGCCAGCTTCAGCTCCGGCGAGACGAACCCCTCGCGGAGCCGCGCCTCGGCAAACCTGACCGAGGCCTCCTCCGGGGCCAGGTGGCCGAGGAACTCCGGATCGGAGCGCAGGTTGTAGCGGGCTCGCTCGGCCTCTCCGCGATGCTCGAACGCGACCACGGTTCGGTAGCCCGAGCCGGTCAGCTTCGCCAGCTGGGTCTCGGCCTCGCGCAGGCTGCGTGCCGGGGAGGCCGGTCTCTGGGCGCGGAAGGAGAACTCGTCCTCGTCGTCCGGCGTCGAGGCGGCGATCCGGAGCTCGGCGCGCGCGGCGAGTGCGTCGGAGACGTCGACGTAGAGATGCCGGGCGTCGTCCGCGTGCATGGCGGCGGTGACGTCCTCCCAGTGGTCATGGAGAACCGGCGCCAGGTCCTCGTGGCCGACCACGGCGACGAAGGCCTTCTTGGGAACGAGGTCGAGCGGCGCCCCGAAGCGGTCGATCGGGAGCAGGTTCGCGAGGTCGGGGCGCTCATCGTGCTCGGTGACCGCGACCGGCTCGCGGTGCTCGAGCGAGAGCTCGGCGGCCGGGGCGAGCTCGACGCGGTCCGTGTCGCCGAGCGAACGCTGCGTGAACGTGGAGAACCAGCGCAGCGACTCGACCTCGTCGCCGAACAGCTCGGCGCGGACCGCGCGGTCCTCGGTCGCCGGGAAGACGTCGAGGATGCCGCCGCGGACCGCGAACTGACCGCGCTCGGTGACCTGGTCGGCCCGCTCGTAGCCGGCGGCGGCAAGCAGCTCGGCGAGGTCGGCGAGGTCCACCTGCTCGCCGACGCTGAGCGAGAAGCCGCCCGGACGCAGCTCGGCGTCCGGCACGGCTTCCGCGAGCGCAACCGCCGAGGCAACCACGACGGTGGCGGCATCCGCGGATGCGAGGGCGTCGAGCGCCGCGACCCGGAGGCCGGCGAGGTGCGGCGGCGGGGCGATGTGCGAGAGGTAGCCGGTGCCGCGCGAGGGGTAATGGCGGACCAGCCGCTCGCCACCCAGGTATGCGCGCAGGTCAGAGGCGAGGTCGCGGGCGGAGCGATCGTCGGGAGTGACCAGCAGGGCCGGACGGCCGGACGGCCCGTACGGAGCCTCGAGCAGGGCTGCCAGCAGGAACGCGCGCAGCCCCGAGGCCACCTGCGCCTCGATCGGGCCGCCCTGCCCGGCGAGCTCCGTCGCGAGCCCGCGGAACCGGCCGTCCTCGAAGGCGAGGTCGAGCAGCGGCCGCAGCGTGGGGTTTGTCTTCGGTGGCGAATCGGGCATGACGAATGACCGGATCGCAGTCCGGCCGGGGTGACCTATGGATACGTGCTGCCGAGCGCGCGCTCGGCGCACGACACGATTCTAGGGAGGCGCCCCTACCGCCCGGGGCTTACTTCTTCTTTTTCTTCTTGCGGACGCAGCGCCGCTTGCCCCGCACCTTCTTCAGCTTGAAGCCCTTCTTACACCTGAGCCTGACGGGGGGCGAAGTCGCCGGCGGCGTGGCGCCTGGCGGCGCCGTGATCGTGAAGCCGAAGACCGCCTCGGTCGCGTCGATGTTGGCGCCGTCGTCGATCGCGTTCACGGTGATCGTGTGCGCCCCGATGCCGAGCGGCGTCGACGGCGTGTAGGTCGGCTGGTCGGTGCAGAACTGGTAGGGCTGCGCGTCAAAGGCGCAGACGAAGATCTCGAGATCGCTGCCCAGGTCGGGGCTGACCTCGCCGAAGTTGAAGGTCGGCGTCGTGTCGGTGGTGGATGCGGGGCCGCTGACCGTGACCTGGGGCGGGGTCGGATCGGATGGCTGAAGCGCGGCGAGGACGTCCGATTCCGAGGTCCCCTCCCCCTCGATGCTCTGGTTCGTCGCAAGTCCTGTCAACGGTGGGGTCGTGTAGACGACCTGGTAGAGGCCGCGCGAGTCGGCCGTATCCGAGCCGGCGAACAACCCTTGGGAGCTCTGTCCACCGGCCATGTTGAAGTCGAAGCTCTGCACGAATGCGTCGGGCCTGGCCAGGCCCGCGGCCTGGGTTGTTGAAACGAACCCGACCGGCGCCTGTATGCCGTTGTTGATCCCGGTGGTGTTCCCAAAGTCGTCATCGCCGAGGTCGAGGAAGAGATCCCCGGCCGCGACCCCGTTGCCGTCGCCGAAATTGCGACCCACCGCGTTCCCGTCGGAAGCCGCGCCGACGATCTCGATCGCGTCGCCGCCGTTGTAGGCGATCTTGTTCTGTGCCAGCGCGGAATATCCACCGATCAGGTTGCCGCTCGATGCCCCGGTGCCCTGCGACTCGATCCTGACGCCGGCTCCCGCATTACCGAGGTCCGCGGTGCTTGCCTTCGAGTTGGTCCCGATCGCATTGGCTTCGAGCGTGTTGCCGCTGGCGTTGAGGATCAGAACTCCGGGCGAGGTGCCACCCGCACTCGTGATCGAGTTCCCCTGCTCGGTAATCCCGATCACCTGGCCGATCTCGTTCACGTCCCCCTCGACCAGGACCGCGGGCCCGAGGAACGGTCGCGCCGCGCCGGCCATGTTGTGGCCGATCGCGTTACTGAAGACCCCATTGTTGTCGCCGAGGATGTGGACGCCGATGACCGTGTCGGTGCCCCCGGCGATGAAGTTGTTGAAGACGGTCGAGTTGGTGCCGAGCTGGACCTGGTCGCCCTCATTGGGAGCGGAGGTGTTGTTGTCCCGTTCAAGGCCGATCCGATTCGCATCGATGTCCGCCCCTTCGGAACCAGTGTCGGCGGTGATCGCGTCGTTGGCGCTGTTGGCGATCCAATTGCTGCGGTCCTGAGGGTTGATGCCGCCACCGCCGATGGTGGTGTCGTCCGCACTGCCCATGTCGATTCCGACGTTGTTACCGGTCCCGGAGACCCCTGCGGAGTCCAGCCCGATGTAGTTGGCCCTGATGATCGTGGCAGCGGCCTCTTCGCCGTCCGCACCGGCGTCGAGGTCGATGCCCGCACCAGTCGCGCTGTTGATCACGTTGCAGGCGTGATCACAGGCGGTGGTCGCAGCCGCCGCCGCATCCAGCTGGCCGCCGACCGTGTTGCCACTGGCAAGATTCGGGCCGATGCTGCGGATCTCGATGTTGGACGCCTGCGGGAAGCTCCCGACTCCGCCCGAGGTGGTGCCGAAGAAGTTCCCCTGGACGGAGTTGGCGTCACCACCATCTATCCGGAGGCCGATTCCGCTGAGGGGAGTCGGGTTCGAGCGATAGTTGGCGAAGACGTTCCCCTGGCCACCAACGACTCCGCCGACGGTCGAGTTGTTCCCCTCCAGCAGCACTCCGATTCCGTTCGGGTTCTCCGCAAGTGATCCGGCCTGGGTCAACCCGAACCAGTTGTTGCGGATCGTGGCTCCGTTGATGTCGGAGCTGGTGGAGATGCCTCGCGTGAATCCGTAGATCGCAAAGCCGCGGATGGTGCTGTTGTCCGCATCGGTGGCATCTACGTCGCCCTGGGCGAGCCGGAGGCCGTCGGTGCCGCTCTGGAACGTGTTCAGGTTCTTGCAGGGGACGAGGCTTGCAGCCTGATTTGGATTGCAGGCGTCGATCGAGACCTGCTCGGTGATCGGCGGCAGCGCGGTCTGGACCGTCAGGTCGATGCTGACCAGATTGAAGTCGATCGGATCCGCGGCATCCGTGTTGTTCGCTTCCTGGATCGCGGCGCGGAGGGTGCAGGCATCTCCCCCGTCGGCATCACAGATTCCGTTGAGGGTCGAGTCCCCAGTGTCGTCTTCGTCGGTGACGGTGAAGGCGGAGGCGTTGGCCGCCAGGCCGAGCAGAACCAGCAGGGCGAGCACCACGCCGAGACCAATCCGTGTCCCAAAGTCCCTGGTCACCCCTCAAGCTTACCCGGGCGAACCGGGCCCGGGCAAGCCCGGCCCCGAACGCTGCCACTCGACCTGGCCGGTGCCCTCCAGCTTCGAGCGCTCGACCACGCCGTCGTGCTCGTGCAGCATCTGCTTGAGGCGAGCCAGAGCCTCGGGCGGGTTTGCGGCGACCTCGGTCGCGAGCTCGAGTGCCGCATCCTCGGTCGCGGCAGCCGGCGCGACGCGGTGGACGAGCCCCATGCGCAGCGCCTCGTCGGCGCTGACATTGCGCGCGGTGAGCAGCAGGTACTTGGCGGTGGCGAGGCCGCAGAGGGTGACGAGGCGCGCGGGACCGACCGGAACGCCGAGCGCACCTCCCGGGAAGCGCAGGCGCAAGTTGGAGCCGCCGACGCGGAGGTCGCAGGCAACCGCGATCTCGGCGCCGCCGCCGACGACGCTGCCGTGGCAGGCGCAGACGGTCGGCTTCGGGAAATCGGTGAGCCGGTCGTAGAGGTCGGCGAACAGCTGCATCCGCCGAACCTTGCCGTCGTCGTCCATCTCCTCGCGGACGTCGGCACCGGCGGAGAAGCCGAGGTGGTCGTTGGATGAGAGGACGAGGACCCGGACGGAGCCGTCCTCGCGCGCCGAGCCGATGTGGCCGAGCATCTCCTCGAGCATCGGCGTGTTGAGCGCGTTGCGCGCGTCCGCTCGCTCGAGCCGGAGCAGGGCGATGCCGTTCTCGTCGACCGAGTAGCTGGTCAGGCCCATTACCGCGCGGACTCTATGGAGGAGCCCTCCATCCCAGCGAGGAGCGACTCGGTCTCGGCGGCGGCGGCGGCGACCAGGGCCTCGACCTGATCCGCCGGCTCGCTGAAGCGGCCGAGGACGTGGGCCGAAACGATCTCGGGATCGGTGCTATCCGGGCGTCCCACCCCGACCCGCACCCGCCAGAAGTCGGCGCCGCCGAGCCCGTCGCGGAGGCTCTTGAGGCCGTTGTGGCCGGCAACCCCGCCGCCGAGCTTCGAGCGGATCTCGCCGAAGGGGAGGTCGATCTCGTCGTGAATGACGACGACGTGGTCGAGCGGGGCGCGCAGCGACCCTCGGGCAGGCCCCGCCGCCTTGCCCGATTCGTTCATGAAGGTAAGGGGCTGGAGCAGGGCAACGCGCGGGCCGCCGGGGCCGGCGCGACCCTCGCTGATCAGGCCGCCGAAGCGCTTTTTCGGCTTCGAGAGGTCCCAGCGCCGCGCCAACTCCTCGGTCACCCTGAAGCCGACGTTGTGGCGGGTACCGGCGTAGCGGTCGCCGGGGTTGCCGAGCCCGACCACCAGGATGCGGTCGCCGGCGCCTTCGTCCTCGCCGCCGCGGCGGCGGCGAAGAAACCTCAGCTAGTCGCCCCCGCCGTTTCCGCCATTGCCGCCGTTCCCGCCGTTACCGCCGTCTCCGCCGCTGTCCGAGTTGTCATCGTCGCCGTTCTCATCCTCGTCCTCGCGATCATCGTCGCGATCGAGCGGCGGGTGGCGCGTGTCGTCCGTCGTTGGGCCGGTCCGTCCGCGGCCGGAGCGAAAGAGGCGGTCGAGCAGGCCCACGGCCTACTCGCCTTCCTTGTCCTCGCCTCCGCCCTCGGCGGACTCTTCGCCCTCGGCAGCCGGGGCCTCGCCCTCCTCGGGCTCCTCGCCCTCGGGCACTTCGCCCTCCTCGCCTTCGGGCACTTCGATCGGCTCGCCGTCCTCACCGATGAGGACGGTCTCCTCTTCGACCTCGGGCTCCTCTTCGACCCGCGGCGGGTTCAGGGTCGCGATCGTGACCTCGTCGGGCTCCTCGGCGGTGAAATCGACGCCCTCCGGCGGAGCGATCATCGAAAGCTGCAGGGTGTCCCCGATCGACATGCCGGAGACGTCGGCGACGAGGCCCTCCGGAATCTCGGTCGGCAGAGCCGAGACCGTGATCTCGCGGGTGACATGCTCGAGCACGCCGCCCTCTTTCACTCCGGGCGCATCCTCGGTGCCGACCAGCTCGATCGGGACCTCGGCCTCGATCGCGGTGTCGAGCCGGACCTCGTGGCAGTCCAGATGGATGAGCTGGTCGCGGACCGGGTGGTTCTGCTGCTCCTTGAGGACGACCGGCACCGGATCGGAGCCCTCGATCTCGAGATCGAAGAGCGCCGCGCCCTCCGCAAGGACGACGCGGACCTCGCGCTCGTTCACCTGGAACGGCCGCGCGTCGCCGCCCTCGCCGTAGACGACGCCCGGGACGAGCCCGGTTCGGCGCAGACGGCGGCTCTCGCGCGAGCCGAAGCTCTCGCGAGGGGCGACTTTCAGGGTTGCGCGGTCGGCAGCCATGGCGACGAAGGATAGAAAGTAACCTCGATCCGTGGCTGACGACAAGAAAGCACCGCAGGAGGAGGCCCCCGAGGAGCCGTCCGAGGAGGCCGACGAGCAGGATCGCGGGGAGCAGGCCGAGGACGATCCAGCACTGCCCACGAGCCAGGTAGGGCGGTCGGCCAAGCTGGGATCGGCGATCGGGCTCGAGACGGCGCGCACCGCGGCAACGATGGCGACCAACCTCGGGCGCTCGCCCGAGGAGGCAAGCGAGCGGCTCTCCAACCGGCACCTCGAGACGGCGATGAAGCTCGCCTCGACCCTGGGAGAGATGAAGGGCGCGGCGATGAAGATCGGGCAGCTCGCCTCGATCGTCGACGTCGAGTTCGTCCCTCCCGAGTACCGCGAGGTCTACCAGGAGCAGCTGGCGAAGCTGCGGGCCAAAGCACCGGCGATGCCCTGGAGCAAGATCGAGAAGGTGCTGAAGGAGGAGTTCGAAGGCGAGTCCCTGAGTGAGCTGTTCGCCGACATCGACCAGGAGGCGTTCGCGGCGGCGTCGATCGGCCAGGTGCACCGGGCCGAGCTCCCGGACGGCCGCCGGGTCGCGGTCAAGATCCAGTACCCGGGAATCGCCGAGGCGCTCGAGTCGGACCTCCGCAATGCCGGTGTCCTGATGCGCCTTGGGAAGGCGCTGGCCCCGGGCCTCGACGCGAAGGCGGTGGCTGGTGAGCTGCGCGAGCGAGTGTTGGAGGAGCTCGACTACGAGTTCGAGGCCCAGAACCAGCGGTCCTTTGCGCGCGCCTATCGCGACCACCCCTTCATCTACGTGCCCGACGTCTACACGCGACTCTCCCGCCGGCGGGTTCTGGTGACCGAGCTGGTCGACGGCCGTGGGTTCGAGGAGGTGAAGCAGCTGCCGCAGTCCGAGCGCGACCGCTTCGGCGAGATCATCTACCGCTTCTGCTTCGGCTCGATCTACCACCTGCAGCACTTCAACGCCGACACGCATCCGGGCAACTACGTGCTGATGGACGACGACCGGGTCGCCTTCCTGGACTTCGGGATGACGAAGCGTCTGAGCGATGACCAGATCAAGCTCGAGCAGCGCGCGGTGGACGCCGCAGCGCGCGAGGACCCGGACGCGCTACTCGACGCGCTGAACGAGATCGGGTTCCTCGCCAACCCGAGCCGGATCGACGCCGAGCGGCTGATGCAGCACGTCAAGTTCGTCGGCGGCTGGTACCTGGAGGACGGAGAGCTCCAGATCACCGCGAAGCGGGTGATGAAGATGGTCGAGGTGACCTCGGACCCCCGCTCGGACTTCTACGACCTGGTGCGCAAGGAGAGCCTGCCGCCGGACGAGCTGCTCGGCCGCCGGATGGAGACCGGACTGCTCGCTGTGCTGGCCCACCTGCGAGCGACCGCTAACTGGCACCGGATCATGCGCGAGTGGGTCTACGCCGATCCGCCCGCGACCGAGCTCGGCCAGATGGAATGGGCCTATTTCGAGGAGCGCGGCACCTCGCAGGTGCCATTGATCGACCGCGTCTAGCTCGCTGAAAGAGGGTTGCCCCGAGCCCTTCCGTGTATCTTCCGAGGCGACTCTAAAAGCAGCAGGAGTCGGGACCTGCAGAACACGGGAGGACTACTTGATCAGGGACATGCGTGTGTCGCCGTCGATGGCGATAAGCCTGCTTGCACTGACCGTCGCGCTGGGAGGCACCAGCGTGGCCGTCGAGCGATCCGGCGACGACCAGCCAGCGACCGCTGCCGCGAAAAAGAAGCGCGGCCCGCGGGGGCCGCAGGGGCCGGTCGGGCCTCAGGGGCCGGCAGGGCTCCAGGGTCAGCGGGGCGAGCAGGGGATCCAGGGCCTTCAAGGGATTCCGGGCCCCACGTTCGCGGATTTCACTCAAAACAGCGGTGAGACGGACCCGCCGCCGGAGCCGGGCGGGGTCGTTTCCTTCAGGAACACGATCACGACCCCGAGCGCCGGCCGGCTGCTGGTCATGCTGGACGGTGACTTCATTCCGATCTGCGACACCGGCCCCGCGGTCATGGGGCTCTACGTCAATCCCGCCGACGATGCTCCGACGGTAGCCGTCCCGGGAACGGCCCGAAGCGCCACTTCAGGCATTAGCGACCATTTCAACATGATCGGCGTCACCGGCCCGCTGCCTGCGGGCACCTACTCGGTTGAGCTCGACGGCACCTGCGGCAGCGGCCCGGACAACTTCGGCGTGTCCACCCTCGCCGGCGACTACCAGGAAGTAGGCGCGGTACTGCTCGGCTCCTGAGTGGCGGTTTCCGGCCCCTCGCGCTCGGCGCGGGGGGCCGGCGCCTCACTGAAGGATTCGCGGGTCGTTGGAGACGATCCCGTCGACGCCCAGCTCGGCGAGTTCCTTGACCCGTTCGGCCTCGTCGACCGTCCATGCGATCAGGTCGACATTGACGTCCTTGGCGGCCTCGACCGCCTCCGGCGTGACCAGCAAGTGATACGCCCAGACCGCTTCGACCCCGAGGGCGGGAGCCTGCTCGCGAATCTGCTGCGGGAAGCGGCGTCGCAGGACGTAGAGGCCGGCGCCCATTGCGGGCCGGGCCCAGCGCTCCTTGGTCCAGTCGCGGCGGGTCTTGGGGAAAGTCCAGCCGAGACGAAGGTCCTCGTCGATGCCCCGCAGCTTGGCGAGGCTCTCGATCTCCATCGTCGAGATCATCGCCCGATCGACGAGGCCATGGCCGGCGAGCGCACCGGCCAGCTCCATCTCGCGACCGGGCAGCTTCAGGTCGCAGTCGATCTCGACCTGGTCCAGAGGCGGCTCGGTGAACGCATCGAGGACCTCGACCAGACGCAGCGGCCGGCGGCGGGCGGCGTCGCCGTAGTCGTGGGCGACGATCAGCTGGCCGTCCCGGGTCCGGAGGACGTCGAATTCGATCATCTCGGCTCCCGCCTCCACCGCCGCCTCGAAGCTCTCGATCGTGTTCCCCTCGACCAGGGTGTCCGCGCCCTTGTGGCCGATGCGCTTGAAGTTGTAGGCCGGCTTCTTCTTCGGCTTGGCCTTGGCCTTGGCCGCCTGCTTCTTCTTGGGCTTCGCGGCCTTCTTGCTCTCCTTCTTGGCCGCCTTCTTGGTGGCGGTGGCCTTCGCCTTGTCTTTCTTGGCGTCCTTCTTCGCGTCCTTCTTGGCCGCCTTCGCCTTGGTCTTGTCCTTCGGGCCCTTGCCCGTCTCCTTCTCGGCCTTCTTCGCGGCCTTCTCGGCCTCCTTTTCGGAGCGCTTCGCGTCGCGTTCGGCCTTGCGCGTGCCCCGGCGTGCGCGCCAGCGCTCCCGCCGCGAGGGCTCGGGGTGGCCGTTACCGGTCACATGCTCATCCGTATCCCCGATCGAGGGGTCGAACGGCTCTCGCTCGAGTTCTTTCTGCTTTTCAGCCATAGACGCTGGCGGGAGGAATACCCAGAGTGGGACGTTACCCACCTCTGTTAGGTTGCGCCCGTCCGGCCGGTCTCACCAATGCGACTGCGATTCGTGCTCACAGCCCTCGTCTGCGCAGCGCTCACGGCTGCGGCGGCGGGCTGCGGCGAGAGCGACGAGGAGCAGGCCCGCGAAACGGTCGAGGACTACATCGCCGCCCGCGAGGCGGGGGACGAGCAGGCGATCTGCGACATGTTGAGCGTCGACCTCAAGGCGCAGCTCGGCCTCGGCGACACCTGTTCGGGCCAGGCCGCGGAGCTCGGTGCCGGCGGCGAAGCACTGACCCTGGAGATCATCGACGTGCGAGTGCGCGACGAGCAGGCAGCCGCCGATCTCAACGTCAGCCGCAACGGCCAGCCGCCGAGCCGGATCCAGCTGCGGCTGGTCGACGAGGACGGCGAGTGGCGGATCGCCGCCCTGCAGTGAACATCCACCGGCATCTCCTCAGCTTCGCTTCCGGGGATGCCGGGGCAGGGCTCGGCATGAATGGCCCTTATCGGCCAGCTGTTTAGAAGAGCTGGTTCTCGCCCGCGAAGATCTCTGAGACCGAGTCGTCGGTGAAGATCCGGCGGATCGAGTCGGCCAGGGTGCTGCCGGTCGAGATCACGGAGATGTTGTCCGGCGCGCCGGGCCGCAGCGGGATCGTGTCGGTGACGACGATCCGCTCGATGTTGGAGTCGCCGAGGCGCTCGTAGGCCGGCCCGGAGAAGACGCCGTGGGTCGCGCACGCGATCACGCGGGCGGCTCCCTCCTCCATCACCGTGTTGGCGGCGGCGCAGAGGGTGCCGGCGGTGTCGATCATGTCGTCGACCAGGACGGCGGTCTTGCCCTTGACCTCACCGACGACGTAGCCGGTCTCGGCGACGTTGTGCTCGGGCCGCTCCTTCTCCATCACGGCCCAGTGGCAGCCGACCTTGCGGGCAAAGTTGCGGGCGGTCTTGACCCGTCCGGCATCCGGCGAAACGATCACCGGCTCCTCGGTGAACGCCTGGTCCTGGATCCACTGGGTCAGCATCGGCGTTGCCGTCATGTGATCGAGCGGCACGTGGAAGAAGCCCTGGACCTGACCCGCGTGGAGGTCCATGGTGAGGACGCGGTCCACCCCGACTCCCTCGAGCGCTTTGGCGACGATTCGGGCGGAGATCGGCTCGCGCGGCGCCGACTTCTTGTCCTGGCGGGCGTAGCCGTACCAGGGCATCACCGCGATGATCCGGTGGGCGGAGGCGCCCTGGGCCGCGTCGATCATTGTCAGCAGCTCCATCAGGGCGTCGTTCGGGGTCATGCCCTCGCCCTCGTTGGCCGCGGTCGACTGGATCAGGAAGACGTCGGCGCCGCGGATCGATTCCTCGTAGCGGCAGTAGACCTCTCCGTTGGAGAAGGTCTTCAGGGTGGCCTCGCCGAGATCGACGTTGAGGTGGCCGGCGATCCGGGCGGCGAGCTCCATCGAGGCGCGGCCGCCGAAGACCATGAGGCGCTTGGAGTAGTCCTGGGTGATCGCGCTCTGGAGCTGCGGCTCCTCAGCCGTCACCGATGCCTCGCGGATTTCATCGACAGTGCTCACGAGTCCTCTTTCGTGTCCTCCTCGCTGTCCTTGCGGTCAGCGTAACCCTCGATGTTCTGCTGCTCCGACCTCGCTATCCCGAGCGCGCCCTCGGGGATGTCGCTTGTGATCACCGAACCGGCACCAGTGTATGCGCCATCGCCGATGTCTACGGGAGCAACCAGTGCAGTGTCAACCCCCGTGCGCACGCCACGCCCAACCTTTGTCCGGTGCTTGCGGCGTCCGTCGTAGTTGGCGGTGATCGTGCCGGCGCCCAGATTGGTGCCTGGGCCGACATCGGCGTCGCCGATGTAGGAGAGGTGCGGGATCTTGGTACCGGCGCCGACCTCGGAGTTCTTGATCTCGACGAAGGAGCCGGCCTTCGCCTCGGCGCCCAGCCTGGTGCCGGGGCGGATGTAGGCGAAGGGGCCGATCGAGGCGCCGTCGGCCACCGCGCACTCGACCAGGTAGGAGTGCGGCACCTTGACCACCTTGCCGAGCTCGCTGTCGATCAGGGTCGTGAGCGGGCCGACCACCGAGCCGGCGCCGACGCGCGTGCGCCCGCGCAGGAAGCAGCCGGGCTCAATCGTGGTGTCGGGCTCGAGCTCGACCTCGGCTTCGACCCAGGTGGACGAGGGGTCGATGATCGTGACTCCATTCAGCATGTGTTCCTCGAGCAGGCGGCGGCGAGCCTCCTCCCCTGCCCGGGCGAGGTCGGCACGCGTGTTGACACCGAGGTTGACGCCCGGGTCGGGTGAGCGGTAGGCGACGACCGGACCGTTCTTGCCCAGGATCGGGAGGACGTCGCCGAGGTAGTACTCGCCCTGGGCGTTGTCGTTGTCGATTTCGTCGAGGGCCTCGGCAAGCTGGGCGGCATCGAAGGCGTAGGTGCCGGCGTTCACCTCCTTGATCGCGAGTTCCTCCTCGGTCGCATCGCCCGGCTCCTTGGCCTCGACGATCTTCTTGATCTGGCCGCGCTTGCCGCGGACGATGCGGCCGTAGGAGCCCGGGTCCTCGATCTCGACCGTGGTCACGGTGGCAGTCGCGTCCCACTCGTCGTGGGTCTCGAGCAGGCCGGCGATCGTCTCGGTCGATATGAGCGGGTGGTCGCCGGAGAGGACGAGGACGGTCTCCGCCTCCTGTACCAGGGGGAGGGCGGCGCGCAGGGCGCCACCGGTTCCATCGGGCTCGGGCTGGACCACGGTCTCGACGCCGTCGGGGAGGGCGGCTGCGATGTCGCGGTCGGGCGAGACGATCACCGCCACCTTGTCCACCCCCGCGTCGAGTGCGGCCAGCACCGGCCAGGCGACCATCGGCCGCCCGCAGACGGGGTGCATGACCTTGGGCAGAGAGGACCGCATACGCGTGCCCTCGCCAGCCGCCATGACGAGCACGGTCGTTGCCTCGCTCACCCCAGGAGGGTAGAGCGGCGGGCGCGAATCAGGCGGCCACGCGCTTGCACCGAACAGCGCCACCGCGGGCGCTACGCTCGCGGTGTGCTCCGGGATGGTGTAGTTGGCAGCACGCCTGGTTTTGGTCCAGGAAGCGGGGGTTCGAATCCTCCTCCCGGAACTGGTCCGCCGAATGGCGCAGTCCGCGCACCACCCGTCACATTCACGGGATTACGGTGGGATGATGGAACGCGTGACCTGGACCGATGAGCGGCTTGACGACCGATTCGACGGCCTCGACGGCCGCTTCGATCGTGTGGATGCCGAGTTGCTCCAGCTGCGTCGCGAGATGCAGGACGGCTTCGGAGTGGTTCGGGGCGAACTCGCGGGAGTGCGAAACGAAGTCGCGGACCTTCGCACCACCCTCACGCGGGCCGTAGTTGGCGTTGGCGGGAGCATCGTGGTCGGGCTGATCGGTGTGATCGCCGCGATCCTCTCTCGCGGCGCCTGACCGGACCGGACATCCAGCCAAGCGGCTAGACACCTACTGAATTTTCGCTACCCTGCCCCAGGCATCGGATGCGGAGGAGATCGCTGAAAGTCACCCTGGCAGGGCTCGTCGCCGCGACCGCGGCGCTGATCGGTGCACCGGCGGCAACTGCCGCGATCCCGAACATCCCCGACGGCGACGACGGCAGCTTGACCTGCGCCGTCCAGGCCGGCGACAACGCCGGCGAGCGCCACTGCTCGGGCATCTTCACCACCTTCGACGGCTCCCCGATCGACATTAACGTCGGCTTCCCGCCGGCTCCCGAGTCGGGGCCCGACGGTGACTTCCCGGTGATCGGCGTCTTCCACGGCTGGGGCGGCTCGAAGATCGGTCTGACCAGCGGCGGCATGCAGCAGTGGCTCAACCGCGGCTATGCCGTGTTCTCGATGAGCGACCGGGGCTGGGGCATGTCGTGCGGCGGCACCGACCCGAAACGGATCACCCTCGCCTGCGCCGACGGCTACAACCACTTGATGGACACGCGGTTCGAGGTCCGCGACGCGCAGGAGGTCTGGGAAGCGCTCGCCGACCGGGCCGCGCAGGGCGCCACCTCCGGCGAGGGCCTGATCGACCCGCAGCGGATCGGCGCGCAGGGCGGCTCTTACGGCGGCGGCATCTCCGCGGCCCTGGGCGCGCTCAAGGACCGCAAGATGGTGAACGAGGACGACCCCGAGGGCGAGCTCGTGCCCTGGGTCAGCGATGAGGGCAAGCCGATGCGGATCGCCGCGGCCCAGCCCGACATCCCCTGGACCGACCTCGCGTATTCCCTGCAGCCGAACGGCGCCACCCTCGACTACGTCGAGGACGCGCCCTACCTAGGTCCCAACGGCGACCGCAAGATCGGGATCTTGAAGCAGTCGTTCGTCGCCGGCCTCTATGGAATCGGCCTCGCGACCGGCAACTACGCCCCTCCCGGCACCGACCCCGACGCCGACCTGACCCGCTGGTACGCGTCGGTCAACGCGGGCGAGCCCTACGACGAGAACCCTCTCGCCGCCGACGTGACCGACGAGATCACCACTCACCACTCGAGCTACTACATCGACCATTCCCAGCCGCCGGCGCCGATGCTGATCTCGAACGGCTGGACCGACGACCTCTTCCCCGCCGACGAGGCGATCCGCTTCTACAACCGGACCCGCAGCCAGTATCCGGCCACCCCGATCGCGCTTATGTTCAGCGACCATGGCCACCAGCGCGGGCAGGGCAAGGGGCCGGACGGGACCTTCCGCAACCGCCAGCTGATCAACTGGATGGACTACTACGTCAAGGGCACCGGCCCCGAGCCGGTCGGTGGCGTCCAAACCCTGACCCAGACCTGCGGCGGCCCTTCCGGCGGTGCGACCGGCGCCTTCGACGACCCGGATACCGACGCGCCGTTCCGGGCCGATACATGGGCCGAGATTGCTCCCGGCGAGATTCGCCACAGCGATCTGGTCGAGCAGATCATTGCGCCGGTCTCCACCAGCCCGCAACTGGGTCAGACCTTCGATCCGATCGCGGGCGGCGGCGCCTGTGCCTCGAGCTCTGCCGAAGACCAGACCGGTACGGCGACATACCGGCTGGACCCAGCGCCGGCCGGGGGCTACACGCTGATGGGGTCAGCCACGGTCGTCGCGGACTTCTTCTCCCCCGGCCCCCACTCCCAGGTCGCTGCCCGCCTGCTCGATGTCGCACCGAACGGCACCCAGACTCTGGTGGCGCGCGGGCTGTGGCGGCCGCAGGCGCTCACCCTCGAAGGAGCGGTGAAGCAGGTGTTCCAGCTCCATCCGAACGGCTGGACCTTTGCTCAGGGCCACGTCCCGAAGCTCGAGCTGCTCCCCTTCGACACGCCGTACGGCCGGGTCACCAACGGCCAGATGCCGGTCGCCGTCTCCAACCTGGAGCTGCGGCTTCCGGTGGTCGAGGAGCCCGGCGCGCTCAATTGCCTGGTCGAGGAGCCCGCCGCCAAGTTCCTGCCCGCCGGCTACGAGCTCGCCATTGACTTCCTCAACCTCCCCGCCGACGAGCCGTGCGACGACGAGCCCGACGCGGACTCCGACGGCGTCCCGGACGCAACCGACAACTGTCCCGACGACGCGAACCCCGGCCAGGAAGACGAGGACGAGGACGGGCTCGGCGACGCCTGCGACGAGGACCCGACCGACGAGGACGCCGACGACGACGGCGTGCTGGACGGCGATGACAACTGCGTCGAAGTGCCGAACGCCGACCAGGCCGATACCGACGAGGACGGCGTCGGCGATGCCTGCGACGAGGATCCGACCGATGAGGACGCCGACGACGATGGGGTCCTCGACGGCGACGACAACTGCGTCAGCGTCCCGAACGCCGACCAGACCGACACCGACGAGGACGGGCTCGGCGATGCCTGCGACGAGGCACCGACCGACGAGGATGCCGACGACGACGGAATCGTCGACGGCAACGACAACTGCCCGGGGGTCGCCAACCCCGGCCAGCAGGACACCGACGTCGACGGGCTCGGCAATGCTTGCGACCCGACCCCCAACGGCCCGCCGAACAATCCGCCCGGCGGCGGTGGCGCCGGCGGTCCCGCAGGCGGCGGCTCACCTCTGACTTCAACCACCCCGGCGAAGCGGGCCGGCCTGCGGCGCTGCCGCCCGCTCAAGTCGAAGAAGTCGCGGCGCAAGTGCAGGCGCCGCAACAAGCGCATCCGCGCCGGCCTCTGACCGGCGCCCCGGACTCCAGCGCCTAGGACTCGGTCTGCCGCTTGACCTTGCCGGCTGCGGTCCCCGGCTCCTTCGCCGGACCACGCGGTGGCGCGATCCCGAGCACGCGCATCGACTTCAGACCCAGGCCGAGCTTCTCCCGGCCCTCGGTCGAGGTGACGTCGTGTCCGCAGAGGTCCCGGGCTCGCTCGAGCCGGTAGCGGATCGTGTGACGGTGGGTGAAGAGCTGCTGGGCGGTCGCGGCGACGTTCCCGTCGTTGGCGAGGTACGCCTCGACTGTCGCCAGCAGGTCGGTCTCGTACTGCTCGTCGTAGTCGGCCAGCGGCTCGACAGTCTCCGAATAGAAGCGCTGGAGCTCGGCCGGGTCCTCGCTCATCGCCGGCAGCAGGAGCCGGTAGGCGCCCGTGTCCTCAAACGCGATGATCGGCTCGCCCTCGGCCTCCCCGACGTTTGCCGCCAGCTTCGCCTCCTGTCCGGCGCGGTAGAGATCGACCGGGTCGGTGGCGAAGCGGCTGAGCGAAACGGTGATCCCGAACCCGGTCAGGCCGTCGGCGAGCTCGCGCGCCAGTGCCTGCGCGGCGCGCTGCAATTGCGGCTCGCCGTCGGCCGGCACGATCGCGGTCACCTCGGCGCCCTCGCTCTCGTCCTCCCCCCGACCGGCAACCGATCCGGGGCTGACGGCGCGGACGGCGCGGAGCGCCAGGACGAGCACGCGCGAACGCCACTCGCCACTCTGGGCGGAATGGGGCGCGGCCCTTGCGATCAGGACCCCCGCCCCGGCCTCTAGCTCGGCGCCGAGCTCCGCCGCCTGCGCCAGGAGGTCGCCGCGGTCGGTCAACCGCCGCTCCAGAACGGCGCGCACGAAGTCGCCCGCGGCCTCGTCGCCGGCCCACTCCGGCGCCCGTGATCGCTCCAGCTCGAGAGCGAGAAGGGTCGAGACCATGCGCAGAATCGCCGCGTCCGGCTCCTCCCCGCGCGGCCGGTAGCGCAGTTGGCCGACAGCGTTGTCGGCGACCCTCAGCTCCAGGGTCGCGACCCCCTCGGCCTGCGCGAGAAGCTTCTGCTCGTCAGCCGGCGAGGCGGCCGCGACCGCAAGCACCGCGCTCGAGCGGTCGATCATGGCGACGCTGGCGCCCAGCACCTTGGCCGCGGCGCGGGCGACCGAGGGCAGTCCGGCGCCGGACTCGACCGCCTCCGAAAGGAGCTCGAGGGGCGCCTCTGAGCCGTGCGCTCCTGTGCCCCCCGTCCTAGCAGGGCTTTTCGCCTCGCTCATCAGGACAGTTTAGGAGCGCCTAGATCCGGTTGGAGATCTCGTCCCAGTTGTAAAAGACGAGAAAGCCCACGGCGAGGCCGATGAGCACGAGGGCGGCGAGCACAAACAGCGACAGCAGGCCGGCCGCGAATTTCTCCCAGCCGCGGCTGAACGAGCCCAGGGCCGGCGAGAGGATCAGGGTCGTGAAGGCGAGCACGGTGATCACGCCCGCTCCGCCGAACAGGAGGTATTCGTCGTTGATGTCGGCGATCGCCGCGAGCAGGGCGGCGACCACGCTAGGCAGACTCATGAGCGCGCCCATTCTTGCGGAAGTGGGCAACGACTAGGGCGACCGCCCCGCATCCGGAGAATGCAGCCAGTCCCAGCGCCCACCCACCCCAGACGTCGCTCAAGAAGTGGGCGTCGAGGAAGACGCGGGTCAACCCGACCAGGGCGGCGACGATGATTCCGGCGACGATCAGGGTGGTGCGGACCGTGATCCCCGGCTCCCAGCGCAGGCTCAGGGTGACCGCGAGCCAGACCCAAAAGGTGGAGTACGAAGCGTGCGCACTGGGGAATGCGAACCCGTCGACGTCGACCAGCGGCGCGTCCGGGCGAGGCCGCTCGATCGTCTCCTTGAGGACGTCAGTGCCGACGACGATGACCGCCATGCCGGCGACCAGGACCCAGACCTCGTCCCAGCGACCCTGTCCCCCCAGGGTGACCGCCGCCAGCAGTGCCAGCGGCAGCACCACCCAGGAAGCGCCGAAGGCGGTGACGACCTTGGCGAGATCGATCAGCCAGCTCATCCCGTCGCGCAGATCCTCAGACCACCGCGCGGCGGTGCCGTCGCCGGGCGTCGGGCCGAAGTCGCCCGAGACGATGCCCGCGTAGGAGACGAGAACGAACAGGCTGACCGCGAACACCGCGAGCAGGGTGGTGAGCTCGAGTCCGAGCTGCCCGGGGGTAATCCGGTTCCAGAGGAACTCGGCCTGAGGGCGCATGCGCCTGCCCCAGCCGACCAGGGGCCGCAGCCAAGGCCGCCTCTCCATCCCCTCCACCAGCCGGCGCCGGTTCTCCGGCACCTGCAGGCGGCGCACGATCAGCGTGATCACAACGATCGCCCCGACCACGAAGCCGAACAGGAGGAGCCCGCGGCCGACCAGGTCGGCGACCGTGTTGATGCTCTGCGAGGCGAAGTAACCGACCAGGATCAGGCCGGTCGCCCAGATGCCGGTGCCGAGGATGCTGTACGGCACGAACGCCGAGTAGCGCATGTTCGAGGTGCCGGCGATGAACGGAGCCAGTGCGCGAACCAGCCCGATGAAGCGTCCGATCAGGATCGTCTTGCCGCCGTGGCGCTGGAAGTACGACTCGACCTGATGGAGACGCTCCTCGGTGATCCCGACCCGGGGGCCGTGCCGCACGAGGAACTGGCGGCCGAGCTTCTGGCCGAGGAGGAAGCTGACCGAGTCGCCGGCCCAGGCGCTGAACCAGGTCACCGCAAGGATCAGCGGCAGCGAGATATCGCCCTGCCCGGCAACAGCGCCGCCGAGGATGACGGTGAACTCGCCCGGGGCAACCAGGCCGACGAAGGCGCCGGTCTCGAGGAAGGCGAGACCGCCGACGAGGAGGTAGGTCCATGAGCCGAGCGAGTCCGCAAGGTCCTGGATCAGCTCCTCGAGGTTGACGCTGGGCAGCGAGTCGCGGAAGAGGAAGACGATCAGCGCGATCGCGCCGATGAAGATCAGGGTGTTGCGGTGGCCGCCGTGTCTCATCCGGGCCTCGGGGTTGCCGCTATCGCGGTGGGGAGATCGGCGCGGATCTTCTCGGCGGCGCCCTCGGCCGCGCCGGCGCTCTCGAACAGGCCGAAGACTGTGGGGCCCGACCCGGTGACCAGGGCGCGGGCCGAATCGGCGCGCTCGAGGGCCTCGAGCGCATCGGCGATCTCCGGACGCAGCGCGAGGGCGGCCGCCTGCAGGTCGTTGACGAGCAGGTCGAGATAGACCAGTGGAGAATCGCCGTCGGTGGTCGCGTCGCGGAGCTTGCGGCGGATCGACTCGAGCTCGGTGGCGCCGCGGCCTTGGCCGAGCCGGTCGGCTTCCGCGTACACGTCCGCGGTCGCCAGGCCCTCCTGCTGGGGGATGAGGACGACGGCGTGCTGGCCGAGGTCGGGAAGCGGCTCGACCACCTCGCCCGCCCCGGCGACGAGGCAGGCCCGCGGCTGCAGCTGGGACGGGACGTCGGCGCCGACCTCTGCGGCGAGCTCGCGGATCCCCTCGACCTCGCCGCGGGCCAGCCGGAGGACCGCGGCGGCATCGGCGCTGCCGCCGCCAAGGCCCGCCGCGACCGGCACCCGCTTGCTGATCTCGATTCGCAAGGGGGGCTCGTTCCAGTCCCGGGCGCGAAGAGCCTCGAGCGCCTTTGACGCAAGATTGGGACCGTCCACGTCCGGGCAGATGACCTCGTCCTCCCCGCCCGGCACCTCCTCAACGGTGAGCTCGTCGACCAGCTCGAGGGGTTCGAACAGGGAGGCGATCTCGTGCAGGCCGTCGTCGCGCTGCGCTCCGACGTAGAGGCAGAGGTTGAGCTTGGCCGGTGCCTCGAGCAGCACTTATGTCTCCTCCTGGTCGTCGGCCAGGTGCTCGGCAAGACGGACGAAGTCTTCGGGGGAGAGCGATTCGGCGCGTGCGTCCGCCGGCAGCCCGGCGGCGTCGAGCGCGGCGAGGGCGCGCTCGCGCCCTCCCTCCGCGGCGTGCTCGAGCGAGCGGGCCAGCGACTTTCGCCGGTGGGCAAAGGCTTCGCGCACGAGACGGCGGACCGGATCCGGCGCCGCCGGGCCGCGGCGCTCGAGCCGGAGCAGGGCCGAATCGACCCGGGGCGGCGGGTCGAATACAGCGCGGTCGACCTTGCGCAGCATCCGCACCTCGCAGGCAAGCTGGACGATGACGCTGGGAGCGCCGTAGGTGCGGCTACCCGGCCCGGCCCGGAGGCGGTCGGCGATCTCGCGCTGGATCAGCACGGTCCAGGAGGTGACGCCTGGCAGCTCCTCGACGGTGCGGATCAGCAGCGGGGTCGCGATCGAATAGGGCAGGTTGGAGACAACCGCTGTCGGGCTTGGCTCCAGGGCCGCCAGATCGAGCTTCAGCGCGTCACCCCAGTGCAGCTCGACGTTGCCGGCGGACTCGGCCAGCGGTGCCAGCTCGGCCTCGAGCCGGCGGTCGAGCTCGATCACGTGAACGCGGGCGACCTGCGGAGCAAGCACCTCGGTCAGGGCGCCGCCGCCTCCCCCGACCTCGAGCACGACATCACCCTCTCCCACTTTCGAATCGCGAACGATCGCCTCGAGGAGATTGGGGTCGCGAAGAAAGTTCTGGCCGAGGCGCCGCCGCTGCCGGCCCCTCGCCGTGGGGGAGCCCCTCACCATTTGACCATCACCATGAGAACACCCGCGCCGCGTTCGATTCCACCAGGCGCTCGAGCTCATCGGCCGAGACCCCCCGCTCGGCCGCAACCACCTCGGCGGTGGCGACGACGTTCGCGGGCTGGTTCGGCTTGCCGCGGACAGGCTGCGGCGCGAGGTAGGGGCAGTCGGTCTCGACCAGCAGCAGCTCGTCGGGGACCCGGCGCATCGCGTCGCGCAGGTCCGCCGCGTTCGGGTAGGTGACGTTGCCGGCGAAAGAGCAGTACCAGCCATGCTCAGCGGCGGTCTCGACCTCGTAGGCATCCGCCGAGAAGCAGTGGAGGATGACCGTGACGCCGTCGGCGCGATCGGACAGTGTCTTCATGACCTCGTCCCCGGGTTGATCAGAATCGGGCCGGTTGCGAGTATGGATCACCAGCGGCTTCCCGACCCGGCCGGCGATCTCGATCTGCGCGGCGAAGGCTGCCCGCTGCTCTTCGAACGGCGCACGTTCGCGGTAGAGGTCGAGCCCGGTCTCGCCGATCGCGGCGACGCGGGGATGGCCGGCGAGCTCCTCGATCGACGCGGCGGCGCCGTCGTCGAAGCCGGCGGCCGAGTTTGGGTGGCGGCCGACACACGCCAGCACCTCCTCATGAGCCTCAGCGTGCTCGATCGCCTCTGCGTTCGAGCTCTCGTCGAGGCCCACGGTGAGGATGCGCCGCACCCCCGCCTCGCGCGCAGCCGTGACCAGCTCCTCGGCCCCGGGCTCGCAGAGCCCGAGGTGAGCGTGCGTATCGACCACGGGCCGGAGTCTAGGCTCGGCCGATGACTAAGCGGATTCGTCCCCGTCGAGGGGCGAGGTGCACTGCGGATCGCGGTTCGCGTAGCCGGGGTTGCCGGTGTCGACCACGAAGTCGATCTTCCCGTCGCCGTCGTTGTCCATGCCGTCGTCGCAGGGAAACCCGAGCTCGCGCTCGTTCGTGTCGTTGGCCTGGTTGCAGCCGGTGTCGGCGGGGTGGTCGGCCGCTCCGTCGCCGTCGATGTCGAGGCCGTCGCTGCATTGGGGGACAATGGTGATGGCGACCTGCCCTATGTCAGTCAACCCACCCGAGTCCTGGACCGTGTAGTCGAACCCGCCGCCGGTACCGAAGGTCGAAGGCGTTGGCGTGAAGTACGGCGTCCCCGCAACGAGGCTGGCGGTGCCGTTGGAGTCGTTGGTGACGTTGATGATCGTCAAGACGTCACCGAAGGCCAGGTCGGGATCGGTGTCGTTGCCGGTCAGGCCGGTGATCGGATTGTTGGTCGTATCTGAGGACACGGTCCGCACGTCATCGACCGCTATTGGCCCCCCGTCGTTGACACAGGTCACAGTCACGGCGACGATCGCCGTCGACCCGCCGTTCAGGGTGTAGGTGAAGGTCGCGGGGGTGGTGCCCGGCGGGCTGTTGCAGTAGTTGGCGTTCGGCGTGAAGGTGAGTCCGCTACCCCCGCCGGTTATCGCAACAGTCCCTGCGGATCCGTCGGTCTTCGAGACGATCGTTTTAGGGTCGCCCTCGGGATCGGTGTCGTTGGCCAGCACGTCGATCGCGGTCGCTGCGGCGTCCTCGGCGATCGTGGCGTTGTCGCCGACCGCGGTCGGCGCGGCGTTACCCGGAGGTGTCGGCGTGGGCGCCGGTGCCGGCGCCGGGACGGGGATCGGCGCTACCACCTTCCTGCACTTCTTCTTCTTTTTCTTCTTCTTCTTGCACTTCTTGGCGGCAGTCGCCGTCGCATCGGCCCCTCGACCGGCCAGCGAGCCCGCCACTGCAGCGGAGCCCCCAAGACACAGACAGAGAAGCCCGACGAGGATCAATTTCCCGGCTAAGTGACCCCTGATCACGGCCAAAAGAATACTCAAGCCGGTTTCAGGATGTGACCTACAGACGGCTCGATCTTGCCTTCGAGAAGCTCGAGGTAGGTCTTCATCAACGCGTCCGGCCCTTCAGCCTGGCGAACGTCGAGCCAGCCGGCGGCCCACTCGGCGAAGGGGATCCAGGCAGAGGCGACCCGGTTGTCGAGCTCGGCGGTGCCCCAGTCCCTGCCCCGCTTCTTGATCCGGTCGGGGGCGAAGAAGAAGACCGGCTTCGGGCCGGGCAGGCCCCCCGCGCCCTTGGCGAGCTGGTCCCAGTGGGTGGCGCCGATCACCGAGCTGTGGGCGAGCCGGTCCCCGAAATGACCGTGAATCGCGGCCCGCACGTCACCATCCCCGGAGAAGTCCGCGTAGACCACCTGTTCGTCGGGCAGCGAGCCGATCTGCTCATAGGTGGCGACCTTGCCGTAGATGCCGAGCCGCTCGACGAAATCCACGTTGCCCGGCGAGGTGAGCCCGATCAGCTCGAGGTCCTCGTCCCGCTGCGCAAGCAGGAAGGCTGCGATCAGCGCCGTCTTGCTGGAGGCGCTCGAGATCACGATCGTCCTCGCGTCGAAGAAACCCTCGTCGGCGATCAAGTCGTCGACCAGGAACGACGTGTAGAAGAGCGGCCAGAAGAGAATCTGCTCGTCCTCGCGGTCGTCCGCATGGATGGGATCGGAATCGACGTTGCGGTAGCCGTGGTAGGCCGAGGGCAGCTCTGCCCGGTGAGCAGCGGCGTCGACAAAGCCACGCTCATTGACCCGGTCGGGCTTCACAACGAGATGCGGTGACGGGGGCAGGTATCCGTAGACGCGGTCCCCCGCTCTCATGCCGGTGTTGCCGGGGTCAGCGACCTCGGCAAAGCCCCAGACCGGCATCCGCCCCCACTCCCGCGCCCCCTCGCCCCCGACCGGGAAGTGGTCCCAGTACTTCATACCCTCGCCGAAGACGGCGTAGGTGATGTTGTTGGACGTCAATCCGAACCGGTCGACCTGCAGCAGGGCTTCGCCGGCGCTCAAATCCGGTGCCGCGCTGTCAACGAACCGGCACTGATGCAGGTCGTCGCGCCGAATCAGAAAATCCATAGTTAGGCCACCGTCAGGAGGACTCGGCGGCCGGCTCGAGCTTCGGGAAGAGCGGGTCGAGTTTCTCTGTCTGCTGGCCGCCGCCGCGCGAGCCGAACTCGGCCAGCTCCCGGCCCTCCTCGCCGACCGCGCCGAGCAGCTTCTCGGCGGTCTCCGGCATGTAGGGCAGCAGGAGCAGCGTTGTCACCCGCAGCCCCTCCGCCAGCCCGTAGAGAACCGAGTCGAGCCGGCCGGACGAGCTCTCGTCCTTGGCGAGGTCCCACGGGCGGGTCTCCTCCACGTACTGGTTCAGGCGCCGGACGAGCTTCCAGATCGCCTCCAGCCCCTCGGTCAGCTCCACCTGGTCGAACAGCTCCCGGATCTGGTCCGGCGCGCCCGCAAACGCCGTGGCCAGCTCCGGCTCCGCTTCGGCCTCCGGGACGACCCCGTCGCGGTAGCGGTCGATCATCGCCAGGGCGCGGTTGGCGAGGTTGCCGTACTCGTTGGCGAGCTCGGCCTCGTAGCGGGCCTCGAATCCGGCCGCCGAGACCGATCCGTCCTGGCCGAAAGAGACCTCCCGGAAGCAGTAGTAGCGCAAAGGGTCGGCGCCGAAGCGCTCGATCACCTCGAACGGGTCGAGCACGTTTCCGAGCGACTTCGACATCTTCTGCCCCTCCATCAGGAGGTATCCGTGGATCACCATCCGCTTCGGCAGCGGGATCTCGGCGGCCCAGAGCAGTGCCGGCCAGTAGACGGCGTGGAACTTGAGGATGTCCTTGGCCATCACGTGAAGATCGGGGGGCCAGTACTCGCCGGTCAGATCCTCCCCCTCCCGCGCGTAGGTGAGGCCGGTGACGTAGTTGAGCAGCGCGTCCCACCAGACATAGATCACCTGCTCGGTGTCCCAGGGAAGCGGCACCCCCCACCCCAGCTTCGGGCGGGAGAGCGAAACGTCCTGCAGCCCCTGCTTGATGAACCCGACCGCCTCGTTGCGCCGGAAGTCGGGGATGACGAAGCCCGGGTTCTCTGCATAGAGAGATTCGAGCTGCTCCTGGAAGGCGGAGAGCTTGAAGAACCAGTTCTCCTCCTTCTCGCGGTCGAGCTCGATTCCGTGGATCGGACATTTGTTGCCGGCGGCGATCTCGGACTCGGTCTTGAAGTCGGCGCAGCGAGGGCAGTACCAGCCCTCGTAGTTGCCCTCGTAGACATAGCCGTTGTCGTGGACCCGCTGGATGATCTCCTGGACCTTGGCCACGTGCTCGGCGTCGGTGGTCCGGATGAAGAAATCCTCGGACACGTTGATCTGGGGCATCAGCTCTTTGAACCGGGGGGCGTTGCGGTCGGCGAGCTGCTGCGGCTCGAGCCCCTGCTCCTCGGCGGCGCGGGCGGTGGGCTCGCCGTGCTCGTCGGTACCGGTCTGGAAGAAGACCTCCTCCCCGCGCTGGCGCATGTGGCGGGCGACGATGTCGGCGGCGATCGTCGAGTAGGCGTGGCCGAGGTGCGGCTCGGCATTGACGTAATAGATCGGCGTGGTTACGAAGTAGCCCACTCGCTGAGCATATGCGGGCGCTTCGCTGCGGCCGGGGCTAGTCGCTTGGACTAGCGGCGAGGATCGCGGCCGGTCAGGTGGCGGTAGAGATCGTTCGCCGGAACCCCGGTCAGAGCCGAGACGACGCTGGCAGCGGCGCGCGGCTTGGCGCCGGAGCGGACCAGCCCGCGGAGCGCATCGACGGCGAAGCCGATGTCGGGTGTCTCGGCGGCGCCGCCCGGTCCGATCACCAGGACGATCTCGCCGCGGAGGTCCTCCCCCGGCTGGAACTTCCGCGAGAGCTCGCCCAGCGTGCCACGCGCGATCTCCTCGTGCAGCTTGGTCAGCTCGCGACAGACCGCCGCCGGCCGGTCGGGCGCCAGGGTCGCCAGCGCCTTCAGCGACTCGGCGATCCGCCGCGGCGATTCGAACGCGACCACGGTCTCGGTCGAGCGCAGGACCCGCTCGAGCTCCCCGGCCCGGCGCGGGAGGAAGCCCTCGAACCGCCACTTGTGGCACGGCAGGCCCGAGGCGACCACCGCGGCGGTCACCGACGAGGCTCCCGGCAGGACTTCGACCTCGAGGTCGCGGTCGATGCAGGCCCGGACCAGGCGGTAACCCGGGTCGGAGATGCCGGGTGTGCCGGCATCGGAGATCAGGGCGACGTTGGCACCGCGCTCGATCTGCTGGGCGATCTCGCGTGAGCGCTCGACCTCGTTGCCCTCGTGGTTGGAGATGAACGGTGGCGCCCGCAACTCGAGCAGCTCGAACAGGCGGCCGGCGCGGCGGGTGTCCTCGCAGGCGACCAGGTCGGCGGAGGCGAGAGCTTCGCGAGCTCGCGGCGTCAGGTCGCCGAGATTGCCGATCGGGGTGGGACAGACCGTGAGGCGGCCCGGCATCTAGACACTTCCGGTTTCTTCGAGCGCCATCTGAGCGGCGCCGATCATCCCAGCCTCGGGCCCGAGGACCGCGGTCTTGACCGGCGTCTTGTTCATCGGGCGCAGGGCACGCTCGGCAAGCATCTCCCGCGCAGGATCGAGAAGGAGGTCGCCGGCGGCGGCGACCCCTCCCCCGATCACGATCACGTCGGGATCAAAGGCGTTGGCGAGGCCGGCGAGATGAAGCCCGAGGTTGCGTCCGACGCTCTCCACGACGCCCTTGGCGGCGTCGTCGCCCTTCTGGGCAGCCTCAACGACCAGCCGCCCGTTGAACTCCTCGCCGGCGGCCAGGGCCCGGCCGAGGGCCGAGTCGGGATTCTGCTCGGCCGCCTCGCGCCCCTCTCGTCCCAGCGCCGTTCCCGACGCCATCGCCTCGGCGCAACCGTAGTTGGGGCACGCCCCCTGGCACTTGGGGCCGTTGACGTCGATCACCATGTGCCCGAGCTCGGCTCCCGCCCCGGTCGAACCGCGGTAGAGGTCGCCGCCGATGATCAGGCCGCCGCCGATCCCGGTGCCGACGGTGAGCATCACCGCGTTGGTGGCGCCCTGCGCCGCGCCGAAGCGGTGCTCGGCCAGGGTGGCGACGTTGGCGTCGTTATCGAGGAAGACCGGCAGCCCGAGCCGCTCGTGCATGAGATCGCGGATCGGCACGTCGGTGATCGGCAGATTGACGCCGGAGATCGCGACGCCGCGGGCGCGGTCGATCGTGCAAGGCACCCCGAGCCCGGCCGCAACCACGTCCGGGCGAGCCGCCTTTGCCTCGTTCAACTCGTCTGCCAGCTCCTCGACCAGCTGCTCCTCGGTCTGGCCACTGGACCGCTCCTTGCTGGTGTGGTGGACCTGCCGCTCGCCGTCGACCACCCCGACCAGCATCTTGGTCCCACCCAGATCGACGCCGATCGCCTCTGGCAGCGCCGCCGTCAACGGCGGGCCAAAATTGCTAGGGAGGCGAGATCTGCCGGGTGCACCATGCGGCAGTATTGATAGCCAATGTCCGGCGAGGGCGAAAAGCCGCGCGGGCGGCCCGAGTACAAGGTCTATCGCTCCCGCCGAAGATTCGGGGGCCGATCGCGCAAGGACCCGATCAGCGACCTGCGCGAGGACCGCCCCTCCAAGGAGGGCAAGGACGACGCCGAGAAGGCCCGCGACCTCGGCGACATGCGGGTCTACCGCTCTCGCCGCGGCGCCGGTCTGCGCCGTGGCCTCAAGACCGAGCGCCCCGGGAAGAAACCCTCGAAGCCGAAGCTGAGCCGTGACGGCGAGGGCCGTCCGTGGTGGAAGTTGGCGCTGATCGGCGCAGGGGTCTGGATCCTGATCAGCATCGTCGCCTTCGGTGTCTCCGCCCAGATCCAGAAGACGAAGCTGCCGGACACGGGCGACACGCTGAGCGGGGGCAACAACATGATCACCGGGCCCGCGACCATCCTCGTGATCGGCGGAGACCAGCGCGGCGAGCTCCACGCGGGCGACGCGACAGCGCCATCGAACCGTCCGCTGGCGGACACGATCATGCTGATCCGCACCGGCGGCGGCGTCAACCGCAAGCTCTCGATCCCGCGCGACACCCTGGTCGAAGTGCCCGGCTTCGGAGAGGAGAAGATCAACTCGGCCTTCGCCCAGGTGGAGGCGGGCTCCGAGGGCGGCAACGTCGAGCTCCTGACGCAGACGGTCGAGGACTTCCTCGACCTCGAGGTGAACCACGTGGTCGTGGTCAGCTTCGACGGCTTCGTCGACTTCATCGATGCGGTCGGGGGTGTCGAGGTTGATCTCAAGCACAAGGTCTGCGCCGTAATCGCCGGCGGACGCAAGAACGGCGGCCAGTCGATTCGCCGGCCGAAGGGGGAACAGACGCTGAACGGCGAGCAGGCGCTGCTGCTGTCCCGGATCAGGCGCAACTCCTGTAACCCGCGGGAAAGCGACGTGGACCGCGCCGAGCGCCAACAGGTGATCCTCTCCGGGATCAAGAGCCGGCTCACCGACCCGCTGCGGCTCCCCTACAACTTCATCATGGGCCCGATCATCGGCTGGACCGCGCCGAAGGCGATCGTCAGCGATCTCGGGATCATGACCATGCCCCAAGTCCTCTTCGCCCAGCTGATCGGGGGCGGCGGGGATCAGACCTCTGTGTTGAAGCCGTCCGGGGCCGGCCCGGGAGGCTCGCTGATCGTCTCGGAATCCGAACGCCAGGAAAAGGTGGAGCGCTTCCTCGACGGCTGAAGCCGCCGGCGCTAGTCGGCCGCCTTGGCCGGCTTGCTCTCCTTCTTCTTCTCGCCGGAGGCCTTGCCCGAGTCGCCGGAGTCCTTCTTCGACTCCTTCGAGTCCTTCGAGTCGGACGAGGAGGACTCGGATTTGCCCTCGGAGGCGCCCTCGTCGCCGGAGGAATTGGCCTTCGCCTTCGAGCCGTAGTCGGTCGTGTAGAAGCCCGACCCCTTGAAGTGGACCGCGACGGGGTGAAAGACGCGCTCGACCGGAGCCCCGCACTCCTCGCAGGCGGTGAGCGGGTCGTCGGCCATCTTCTGCAGCACCTCGAAGTTGTGCCCCTTGGTGCAGCGGTACTCGTAGATCGGCATGGCGGACGGGGAAGTATGAAGAACACTCATTCCGGCCCCTGCCGGGTCGCTTGCGGGGTCGCCGGCCGCTACCGGTCGAATATCGACTGATATCGGTGGATATCCACTCGCAGGGCAGGCACCAATACCCTGCTCCGATGCCCACGAATGGCGAACGGGTGCCAGACGTCAGCCTCGACGAGATCGTGGCGCTGTGCAAGCGCCGCGGCTTCATCTTTCCCTCCTCGGAGATCTACGGCGGCCTCGGTTCGACCTACGACTACGGCCACTACGGCGTCCTGCTGCGCTCGAACGTCAAGGAGCAGTGGTGGAAGGCGATGGTCCACGACCGCGACGACATCGTCGCACTCGACTCGGCGATCCTCCAGCACCCCAAGGTCTGGGAAGCCTCGGGCCACCTCGAGGGCTTCACCGACCCGCTGATCGACTGCAAGACCTGCAAGCTGCGCTTCCGCGCCGACCAGCTCGAAGACGCGCAGTGCGGCAAGAAGCCGTCGAAGAAGCCGGGCGAGCACAGCGAGTGCGACCTGACCGAGGCGCGCCAGTTCAACCTGATGTTCCAGACCCACGTCGGACCGGTCGCCGACGACGCCTCGGTCGCCTACCTGCGCCCGGAAACGGCGCAGGGGATCTTCATCAACTTCAAGAACGTCCTCAGCTTCGCGCGGAAGAAGCCGCCGTTCGGGATCGCCCAGGTCGGCAAGTCGTTCCGGAACGAGATCACGACCGGCAACTTCATCTTCCGCACCCGCGAGTTCGAGCAGATGGAGATGGAGTTCTTCGTGCCGCCCGGCGAAGCCGGGAAGTGGCACGAGTACTGGCTCGATCAGCGGATGCGCTGGTACACGGATCTCGGCATCCGGCCGGACAACCTCCAGCTCCGTCCGCACGATCCCGACGAGCTCTCCCACTACTCGAGCGCCACCTCAGACATCGAGTACCTGTTCCCGATGGGCTTCTCCGAGCTCGAGGGGATCGCCAACCGCGGCGACTTCGATCTGACCCAGCACGCCAAGTTCTCCAACGAGAAGCTCGAGTACTTCGACCAGGAGTCCGGCGAGCGATACGTCCCCCACGTGATCGAGCCGGCCGCCGGGGTCGACCGGGCGGCGCTCGCCTTCCTCTTCGATGCCTACGAGACCGAGGAGGTCGAGGGCCGGCAGCGGACGGTGCTGCGGCTGCACCCGAAGCTGGCACCGGTCAAGGTCGCGGTGCTGCCGCTCGTTTCCAAGGAAGGCATGCCCGAGAAGGCCCGCGAGATCTACGAGGAGCTGCGGGCGCGGATGCCGGCCGAGTACGACGAGGGCGGCTCGATCGGCAAGCGCTACCGGCGGCAGGACGAGATCGGAACCCCCTGGGGGATCACGATCGACGGCCAGACGCTCGAGGACGGCACCGTCACCCTGCGCGACCGCGACTCGCTCGAACAGACCCGGGCGCCGGCTGAGGGGCTTGCCGATGAGCTGGCGTCGCGGCTAGCCGAGCCCTGGCAGAGCCCCAAAGCGTCTGGCTGATAACGGTTGCGCACCGCGATCATCTCCGATCTCCACCTCGGGACCGCGAGCGGCGCCGACCTGCTCGCAGACCGGCAGGTGCAGAGCATCCTGTTCGAGGAGATCACCGGCGCCGACCGGGTGGTACTGCTCGGAGACCTGGTCGAGCTGCGCGAGCATCCGCTTCCCGAGGCTGCTGACCGAGCGGCGCCATTCCTGAAAGCGCTGGGCGAGGCTGCGGGCGACGTCGAGGTCGTCCTGGTACCCGGGAACCACGATCACGGGCTGGCCCGCCAGATACTCGAGCGGGTCGGATCGACCGACGCGGACCTCGGTCTGGAGGAGCGGGGTGAGGTTCCGCAGGAGCTCGCCGACCGCGTCGGCCGGGACCATTTTTCGCTCGCCTATCCCGGCATCCGGGTACGAGAAGACGTGTACGCGACCCACGGGCACTACCTCGACTGCCACATGAGTCTGCCGACGTTCGAGGTGCTGGCTCTGGCGGCAACGCTTCGCGCCACCGGCGGGCTGCCGCAGCGAGCCACCCCTGGCGACTATGAACGTGCCGGTGCGGGGGTCTACGGTTTCGCGGAAGGGTTCGCGCGCGCCGGCGGAGCGCGTCGGATGGGAACGAATCCGACGGGTCGCGCCTACGCAGCGCTGACCCGAAAGCGCCCCGGAGCCCGGGCGACGGCGATCAGGATGGCCGCACCGCTCGCGGTACGAGCAGCCGGACGCGTCCTCCGTCGGCGATTCCACCTCGATCTCTCTCACACCGGGATCGCGCGCTCCAGCCTCGCGGCGATGCACGAGCTGACCCGCCGTCTCGCAATCAAGGCCGAGCACGTGATCTTCGGCCACACACACCGTCCCGGTCCGCGGAAGGACCCGGGCGGGGTCGAGGCCGGTTGGCAGGTGGAGGGCGGCCCAGCGCTTCACAACGCCGGCAGCTGGCTCTACTCGCCCGGTCTGCTCGCGGCGACTGCGGCAGAGAGCCTTTTCTGGCCCGGGAGCGTGATCTGGGTGGATAGCGAGGGCCCACCCGTGCGCCGCGACCTCCTCAGCGACTGGGATCACGCCGGCCTGCGCGAGGTGGCGGCCCGCAACAAGCGAATGCGCCTCGAGCCATCCGGGAAGAGTCCGAAGCCCGGCTGATCCGCAACGATTGGCGCCCGCATGAATCCCCCATGACCCTCCTATCCGTGGTGACCCCGGCGCGCGACATGGCGCGCTATCTGCCCGAAACGCTCGACGGCGTCGCAGCGCTGCGCACGCCCCACGAGCACATCGTCATCGACGGCGACTCGAACGACGGCACGGTCGAGATCCTCGAGGGCCGCGACGATCCAAATCTGACCTGGGTCTCCGAGCCGGACCGGGGACAGACCCACGCCGTCAACAAGGGGCTGAAGCGAGCCCGCGGCGACCTGGTCGCCTGGCTCAATGCCGATGACGTCTATGTCGCCGAGGCGGTCGACCGCGCGGTCCGGCACCTGGAGGAGACGCCGGAGACGATGGCCATCGTCGGCGGGCTGGAGTACATCGACGAGAACGGCGAAGCCTTCCGCACCTACGTGCCGCCGGCCTTCAGCTGGCGCCGGATGCTCTACCTCTCCACCTTCTATCCCACCCCCACCTTCATCTTCCGCAAGCAGCTGCTGCGGCAGGCACCGGGTTTGAACGAGGGCTATGTCGACGCCGCCGACTACGACTTCTACCTGCGGCTGCTGCGCGGCCACCGGGTCGAGCGGATCTCCGAGCCGCTGGTTCGCTTCCGCTACCACCCCGAGAGCAAGTCAACCGTGAACGTGTGGAAGCAGCACGACGAGGCGCTGGAGATCCGGCTGGCCTGGGCTCGCGGCGGGGGCGACCGGCTGGTGATGAGCGGGGTCGAGCGCTTCAAGCGCGCGGTCCTGCCCCGGGTCTCCAACTGGCCCCACCCCCACCCCTCGCCGCTGCAGCGCGTGGCCGAACAGGGGTCAAAGTGGCGGGACAGCTCGAAGCTCCGCGAGGGACGCTGATGGCGAGGAATCCCCTCCGCAGAATCACCGGATCGCTGCAGCGGGAATTTGACGCGCTCCGCATGCAGATCGGATCGCAGCAAAGCCGGGAGGCCCGCTCGGCGCCGCGGCTCCGCGACGCAGAGTTCCGTGCCTTCTCGCAATGGGGCGAGGACGGAATCATCCAGTTCCTGGTCGGTCGCGTCCCGATCGAGCGCGACATCTTTGTCGAGTTCGGAGTCGGCGACTACCGCGAGTCGAACACGCGGTTCCTGCTGGAGAACGACAACTGGCGCGGGCTGATCATCGACGGCGGCGAGAGCCACAGCGACTACCTCGAACGCAGCGGGCTCGACTGGCGCCACACAATCGATGCGCTCACCGCGTTCATCGACCGCGACAACATCAACGAGCTGATCTCCGGCGCCGGCATCGAGGGGGACATCGGGCTGCTCTCGATCGACCTCGACGGCAACGACTACTGGGTGCTGGAGGCAATCGAGGTCGTCTCCCCGCGCATCCTGGTGGTCGAGTACAACAGCGTCTTCGGTCCCTCGGCCGAGGTCACCGTCCCCTACGAGCCGCGGTTCGATCGGATCGAGGCTCATTCATCCGGGCTCTACTTCGGCGCGTCGCTGGCGGCGATCGCGGCGCTCGCCGACCGCAAGGGCTACGCGTTGGTGGGAGGCACCCGGGCCGGCGTCAATGCGTTCTTCGTCCGGCGCGACGTCCTCGGGGAGCTCCCCGAAGTCGCGGTCGCCGATGCCTACGTCGCCAGCCGCCTGCGGGAGTCCCGCGGCCCGGGCGGCGAGCTGACCCGGGTCACGGAGCATTCCGATCGGCTCGCGTTGATCGGCGAGTTGCCGGTGGTCGACCTGCGCAGCGGCGAACAGACCACCGTGAAGGCAGCGGTCGGGACGGCAGTCAGTTCCGGCTGAGCGCCGGCAGCTCGGAGCGGAAGCTCTCGATCGTCAGGCGCAGTCCCTCCTCCAGAGGGATCTCGGCCTCGAACCCGATCCGCTCGCGGGCGCGGCTGACGTCGAGGTAGCGCTTCGGCTGCCCGTCGGGCTGGCTGGAATCCCACACGGTCTCGCCCTCGAAGCCGGTGAGCCTGGAGATGATCTCTGCGAGCTCCCGGATCTTGGTCTCGACCCCGGTGCCGATGTTCATCGGCTCCGAGGAGTGATCCAGCTCCGCGGCGAGGATCAGTGCCCGGGCGGCATCGTCGACGTAGAGGAACTCGCGCGAGGGTGAGCCGGTGCCCCACAGGGTCACGGCCTCCTCCCCCCGCTCGGCGGCCAGCGCGTACTTGTGGACCATCGCGGCGATCACGTGCGAGTCCTCGAGATCGAAGTTGTCGCCGGGGCCGTAGAGGTTCGCCATCACCGGGACGGATGAATCGACGCCGTAGTCGCGCCGGTAGGAGTCGGAGAGGATCAGGAGCATCCGCTTGGCAAGGCCGTAGGGAGCATTGGACTCCTCCGGATAACCGCTCCAGATGTTGTCCTCGCTGAAGGGGACGTCGACATGCTTGGGGTAGGCGCAGACCGACCCGGCGGCGATCAGCTTCTCGGTCTCGAGCTCGCGGCAGGCCTCGAACACGTTCAGCCCCATCGCCAGGTTGTCGCGCGCCAGCGGCCCCGGATTGCGGCGGTTGTAGCCGATCCCACCGACGTTGGCGGCGAGGTGCATGACGACCGAAGCGCCTTCGAGGGCCTCCCGGCAGGCCGACTTGTCGCGCAGGTCGTGATCGGCCGAGCGGGTCGCGGTGACCTCGGCGCCGAGCTCCTCGAGCATCGCCACCATCGGACGGCCGAGAAAACCGGCCCCGCCGGTGACCACCACCCGCCGGCCCGACCAGTGGCCGGGGTCTGGTCTTGCGGAGCTCATTTCCGCAAGGCTACTCCGCGGCCGCGGGCGGGCAGCTCCATTGCCCGCTCGTAGCCATCGATCATGCGCTCCGCCACGCGCTGCCAGGTGTAGAGCGCCGCCCGGCGCCGAGAGCGCTCCCGCAAGGCGTCCAGCCTGCCCTCGGCCTCGAGCGCTTCCCGGATGGAGCGGGCGATGTCGCCAGGGTCGGCCGGGTCGAACGTACCTTCGAGATCCCCGAGCAGCTCGGGCATCGAGGAGACGCCGCTGGCGATCACGGGCGCGTCGCACGACATCGCTTCGAGCACCGGCAGACCGGCGCCCTCGTAGAGCGAGGGGTAGATGAACAGCTCGCAGCTGCGGTAGAGGGCGGCGAGAACGCGGTCGGGAACGAATCCCGTCAGCACCAGCTCGTTCGCCTCGATCCCGAGTTCGCGCGCAAACTGCTTGAGCTCGAGGCTGCGGACGATTCCGAGCTCGCAGGCGATCACCAGCTGGTGATCGCGCCGAAGCGGCTCCGGCAGCTGCGCGTAGGCGCGGATCGTCCCCTCGAGGTTCTTGCGGTAGTCGAC
Organism: uncultured Solirubrobacterales bacterium; assembly: GCA_963770155.1. GTDB lineage: Bacteria > Actinomycetota > Thermoleophilia > Solirubrobacterales > 70-9 > CAVYOE01. The sequence continues at coordinate 1,406,659 of CAVYOE010000001.1, forward strand.
TCCACCGACGTAGAGGAGGAACGACGGTCTGATCTTGCGCTGTTCGGCGCGGACGATCGATTCGGCTTCGGATCGGGATCCCACCAAGCGGGCGAAGTGATCGGAGACGCCGGTCTCGATCACCGTCAGCCGCTCCTCCGGGATGTGGAGCAACTCGGCCGCGTCGTCGGCGGTCTGCTGCGAGATCGTCAGCACCTGGTCGGCCGCCCCGATCAGCCCGACGCGCGAGATCCAGATGGTCGAGTGGTTGCCCCATGCCTCGAGGTACTCCTCCCGCATCAGGAGCGGGATCAGGTCGAGCAGGGTGGTGACGAGGCGGCAATCGGCCTCGCGCGCCCAGAGCGGCCAGATCTCGTCGATCAGCAGCGGCATCTCGAACGGCGACATGACGTGGTAGATCGCCGGCAGCTCGCTGTTCTGGGGCTTGGAGGTCGTGTGGGCGCTCCGAACCTGACCGCCGACAACTCCCTCGAGTAGTTCCGGCAAGGGCAGCGTGGAGTCGATTCCGACCGTGCCGACCAGGTCGGGCTGTGCCTCGATCAGGGCCCGAACCTGCTCGGCCACCATTCGCTGAACGCCACGCTTGCCGTGGGAAAGGCTCTGCGCCCCGCGGGCGTCGAGCCAGACAGATTCATTGGTGAGGGGTGCCATCAGGCGGGAGACGGGCTGGCCAGCAGCTTACGGTCCTCTTCGGTGAGGTCCCGGCCCGCGATCCGGCGGTGGTGGGCACGGTAGAGGCGGGCGGCGCGGTCGAAGCTGAACAGCTCCGCCCGCTCGCGGCCCCGCACGGCGAGGCTCGCGAGCAGCTCGTCCTCGGTCCATAGCCGCCGGATGCAGTCGGCGATCTGCTCGGGGCGGTCGGCGTCGAAGAGGAGCCCGGCGTCGCCGACCACGTCCGGGAGACAGGTGGCCCTCGAGGCCGCCACCGGGAGGCCCTCGGCGAAGGCCTCGGTCACCGGCAGCCCCCAACCCTCGAAGCGGCTGGGAAAGACAAGCGCGGTGGCGAGCCGGTAGAGGCCGCGGAGATCGGCGTTGCTGACGAAGCCGGGGAAGCTCACCGCCCCGCCCAGGTCCAGCTCTTCCATCCGCGTTTCGATCCGGCGGAACTGGTCGCGCTCCCGGCGTCCGGGACAAACCAGCGAAGCCTCGATCCCGTCGCGATCGCGCAGCAGCGCCAGTGCCTCGAGCAGCCTCTCGTGATTCTTGTGGGGCCAGGTCTGGGCCGGGTAGAGGAGGAAGCGGTCGGGCAACGACAGCCGCGAGCGCAGCCGGCCCAACTCATCTTCGCTCGGCTCGGGTTCGCCTGAGAAGACCGAGCCGAGCGTGACCACAGACACCCTCTCCGGCGCGAGTCCGTACTGCTCGATCAGGTCACGGCGACCCCAGGAGGCCATCGCCACCACGGCCTCCGCGGCCTCACAGTGGGTCCGGTAGACGATCTCGCGACGGGCGCGTGAGCGATCGCTGAACAGATCGGGGAGATGCAGGTGCTGGAGGTCGCGGGGCTCGTACAGGGTCGGGATCTCGGTCAGGAACGCCTCCTGGATCGGCAGGTGGACGACCTCGACCCCGGCGCGCTCGGCGGTCCCGTCCGAGCTGATCACGGCCCGCTCGAGGCCGTTCGGTGGAAGTCGCTCGCGCAGCCCCCGCAGCAGCCGCGGCAGGCCGGCCTGCCCGGGGAACTCCATCCTCGTGTGCAGGATTCGGCAGCGGCCGCCGAGGTGCGGTGCGATCCAGCCGTCGTGGTCGGGATGGGCGAGGAAGAGGTACTCCTCGTCCCCGTCCTCGAGCCGCGAGAGCGCGCCGGCAAGTCCGACGATCGCCTGCTCGATCCCGCCGAAGAGCCCGCCGGGCATCCGAGCGTCGATGCATACACGCAGGGGATTCGCCACGAGGATGCGGGAGCGTAGATGACCGACACCCCCCGGATTGCCAACCGTCGGCCGCTACCGTGTGCGCCCATGAGCACCGCTGCACCAGGCGTCGCAGAGGCGCCCGAAGTCGTGATCCGCCCGCCGTCGCGATTGAGTGCGCTCGACTTCGGCGAGCTCTGGGAGCACCGCGAGTTGATCTATTTCCTGACGAAGCGCGAGCTCCAGATCCGTTACAAGCAGAGCTTCTTCGGGGTCAGCTGGGCGCTGTTTCAGCCCCTGGTTCTCGGATTCATCTTCGCTTTCTTCATCGGCAAGGCACTGACGATCCCGGTCGAGATCGACTACGCCGTCTACGCGGTCGCCGGACTGGTCCCCTGGCTGTTCACTGCGCAGGCGATCACCAACTCGGCCAGCAGCCTGGTTCAGGACTCCGCTCTCATCTCAAAGGTCTATTTCCCTCGCCTCGCACTGCCGATCGCAAAGGCCGCGAGCCTGCTGGTCGACCTGGTGCTGGCGATCGGAGTGGTGATCCTGCTGGCGCTGGCCTACGGAGTGGAGATCCAGCCCGAAGTCGTCCTGGTCCCGGCGTTCCTGCTGCTCGGAGTGGTGACCACTTTCGCCGCGGGCGCGCTGCTGGCGGCGATCAACGTCAAATACCGCGACGTTCAGCTCGTGGTTCCGATGCTGGTGACGATGATGCTGTTCATCTCCCCGATCATCTATCCGACGACGGAGCTCGTCGAGGGGAACCTGATCTATCTCTACGCGATCAATCCGTTGGTCACGGTGCTCGACGGGATGCGCTGGGCGATGTTCGGGACGACGCTGCCACCCGACGGCGCGATCGTGATTTCGATCGCCACTGCCCTGGTTCTCACCGTCGTCGCCCTCTTCTACTTCAAGAGCACCGAGCACTACTTCGCCGATCTCGTATGAGCAACGAGATCGCGATTCAGGCCGAGAACCTCGGCAAGTGCTTCCGGATCGGCGGCGATGGTGCCGCCTATCAGCTCCTGACCGAGAAGCTGACCGCCCAGTTCAAGTCGTTCGGGCGGCGCCCGAAGCAGCAGGACTTCTGGGCGTTGCGGGATGTCAGCTTCGAAGTGAAGCGCGGCGAGACCTTCGGCGTGATCGGCCACAACGGCGCCGGCAAGAGCACCCTGCTCAAGATCCTCTCGCGGATCACACCGCCGACCGAGGGCACGGCGCGGCTTCGCGGGCGGGTCGGGGCGCTGCTCGAGGTCGGCACCGGTTTCCATCCCGAACTCACCGGTCGGGAAAACGTGTTCCTGAACGGCGCCATCCTCAACATGACCAGGCGAGAGATCCAGGCGAAGTTCGACGAGATCGTCGAGTTCGCCGACATCGGTCCGTTCATCGACACGCCGGTGAAGCGCTACTCGAGCGGGATGCAGATGCGGCTGGCGTTCTCGGTCGCCGCCCACCTCGAGCCCGAGATCCTGGTGATTGACGAGGTCCTTTCGGTCGGCGACACCGCCTTCCAGGAGAAATGCCTCGGCCGAATGGAAACTGCGGCGGGCGAGGGTCGGACCGTTGTCTTCATCAGCCACAACCTCGCCTCGGTCCGCGGGCTCTGCGACCGCGCGATCATGCTTTCGGGCGGGCAGATCAAGGCGGAGGGCCCGGTCGGCGAGGTGATCGACACCTACGTCGGCGACATCCTCACCACCTCTGATCAGAACCTGGCCGAGATGGAGAACCGCACAGGCGACGGCCGGCTGCGATTCACCGACCTGCACCTCGAACGCGACGGTCACATCATCGACAGCCCCTCGAGCGGCACCGACTTCGACATCGTGGTCAGCTTCGAGACCGCCGAGGGTGAGTCGATTCGCAACCCCAACTTCGGCATCATCGTGGCGGCCCAGGGGGAGGACAAGCCGCTGATCAATCTCTATTCGGAAACCGCCGGCGCCACCTTCCCCGAGATCCCGGCCGCCGGACAGGTGCGTTGCCGGATTCACCGCTGTCCGCTGCCCGCCGGCCAGTACTACATCGGCGTCTGGTCGGACACCAACCAGGTGATGCTGGACGCGGTGACGCGAGCCGCAGACCTCACCGTCGGGGGCGGCGACTACTACGGCTCGGGCCGCGAGCCGATCGGACCGCGGACGGTCCTCGTCGAGCACGAATGGTCGCTCGGCTCCGGCCAGGCAAGCGCTACGGCCACGGCCCCGGCGACGATCGAGGTCCGGTGAGCGGTCCCGCCGAGGCAGTCGGGGAGCCGGAGCTCGGCGACACCGAGCTGGCGGCCGAGGTAGTCGAGCACCGAGGCGCGTTCCAGAAGCCTGCCGAGCTGGCCGAGCTCCTCTCCATGGTGCGCGAGCGGCGACCGCGGACGGTGGTCGAGATCGGCACCTTCAAGGGGGGCACGCTCTACGGCTGGTGCCGGGTCGCCCACCCCGAGGCGGTCCTGGTCACCGTCGATCTCCCCGGCGGCCTCTTCGGAGGCGGCTACAGCCGGTGGGAGGGCCGGCGGTTCCGCCGCTACGGCCTGCCCGGCCAGCGCGTCCACACCCTTCGGCGCGACTCGCACGATCCAGACACGGTCGAGAAGGTGCGCGAGCTGCTCGAAGGGAGCCCGATCGATTTTTTGATGATCGACGGCGACCACACATATGAAGGGGTGAAGCGGGACTGGGAGCTGTACGAGCCGCTGGTCGCACCGGGTGGCCTGATCGCGCTGCACGACATCGTCGAGCACGACCAGTCGCCACTGTGCAAGGTGGACGAGTTCTGGAGCGAGCTCGCCGGCGATCACGAAACTCGCCAGATCGCGCATTCCGGCGAGGACCGGGGACTGGGGCGCTGGGGCGGCATCGGCGTCGTGTTCAAGGGCGGGACTGCAAAAGACGGGACCATCAAGGGTGGATGACCTGCGGGCGCGGGTCGAGGCGGCCGGCGACTGGTTCCACTCGATCGACCTCGGAGGAGGCGTCATCACCCCGGGGCGCAAGGACCCCGAGTGGCTGCGGGGGGAGCTCGAACGTCTGCACCTGCCCGACCTGACGGGCAAGAGCGTGCTCGACATCGGGGCCTACGACGGCTACTACTCGTTTGCCGCCGAGCGCATGGGCGCCGAGAGGGTGGTCGCCCTCGACCATTGGGTCTGGTCATGCGACATGGGGGGCTTCATGGCCTACCGGGAGAAGCAGATCGCCGCCGGGCTTCCGGTCGAGCCGGCCGAGTCCCTCCCCTTCTGGCGCCCGGACGATTTGCCTGGGCGCCGCCCCTTCGATCTCGCCCGGGAGGCGCTGGGCAGCCAGGTCGAGGTCGTTGTCGGGGACCTGCTCGACCCGGACTTCGATCTCGAGGCGCTCGGCAGCTTCGACGTGGTCCTCTACCTCGGCGTCCTGTACCACGTGCGGCACCCGCTGTTGGCGCTGGAACGGGTCGCCGCGGTGACCGAAGGCACCGCGATCATCGAGACGGAGGCCGAGGAGTTCCGCGCCTCCGGGGACACTCGCCTGTGCCGCTTCATCGAGGGTGACGAGCTCAACCACGACCCCAGCAACTTCTGGACCTTCAACCGGGCGGCATTGGAGGCGATCTGTCGCACGGCGGGCTTCGGCCGGGTCGTGATGCAGCCGGTCCCGGGGCGCTTCGGTCCTCGTGCCGCCGCAATGGCGCGCGGCTCGGCCCGCTACCGCGCCGTGGTCCACGCGCACCGCTGAAGTCCCGCTAGGCGTCTCCCTCCGCGGGCGGGTACTCGCTGCGCAGGACCGATTCGAACTCGCCGGCGGTGATTGCGCGCGACGGGTGGATCTGCCGGCGCTTGCGCAAGATGCGCGGCAGGGAGCCCAGGAAAGAGCCGTATGCACGGAACAGAGCCCCGACATATCCATGGACGCGCGCCGTCCGCAGCTGATGGGCCTGGTAGCGCAGGATCTTCGGGGCCGCGCGCCACAGCAGCGATCCGGGAAAGTCCTTGACCAGCGTCACCAGCGGATTCCGCAAGACGTAGAAGCGGGTCGGGTCCGAGTCCGGCTCCGCGGTTCCGCCGCGGACGTGGAAGGCGGCTACGTCGGGAACGTAGATCCCCGAGTAGCCCGCGAGCACCATCCGCAGGCAGAGGTCGGCGTCTTCGCAATAGAGGAAGTAGTCGGGGTCGAAGCCCCCCGCCCGCTCGACGGCCGCTCGCCGGTAGAGGACTGCGGCGGCGCTGGCGACCGCGATCTCCTCCCGCCGGTCGTACTGGCCGACGTCCTCCTGGTCGATTCCACGCGGCGCGAACCTGCCGCACGTGTAGAGGTCCTGTCCGGCCTGCTCGAGCACGCCCCGCTCCCGGAATCGCATGATCTTTCCTGTGGCGAACCCTGCCGCGGGATTGCGGTCGAGCTCCGCCACCAGGCGCTCGAGCCAATCATCGGAGAGCTCGAGATCGTTGTTGATCAAGGCGATGTACTCCCCGCTGCTGGCCTCGATCCCCCGGTTGGCTGCAACCGGAAAGCCGGCGTTCTCCCCGATCTCGACCGTCCGGGCCTGCGGCCACTCTCGGCGCAGGTAGTCGAGTGAGTCGTCGCTGGAGCCGTTGTCGACGACGGTTATGTCGAAGTCGCGAAAGCTCTGCTCCCCAAGCGTGCGCATGACCAGCTCCAGGTAGACGAGTCCGTTCCTGGGGGTGGCGCCGTCCCGATTGGGGATCACCACCGAGACCTTGGGCGCGGCGCGATCCATCCGCGAAGCGTTAACAGATAGGGGGGGAAGTAACCTTGTGCGCGAGTCCAGCACGATCAAACCTGCGATCGAACTGACGATGGAACCCGACCAACAACAGAGCCGCAGCAACCCGATTCGAAGCGCGGTATCGGCGATTCTGACCCGCATCCGCCGGGCCTTCGGAGTCTTCCTGCAGCTCGTTCAGCGCGACCAGCTGGTCGAGCTGAGCAGCGAGACCCGGCGCCTGGGAGCCGCGTCGGTGGAGGCCTCGACCTACGTCGGCGGCGAGCTGCAGGCGATCGAGACGAGGCTGGCCCGGCTCGAAGAGGAGATCGCGGCCATCCGGCGTGCGCTGGAGGAGCAAGGTAAGAGCCTCGAGCTGAGATGAGCATCCCCAGCGGGGCGGTCTGGCTCGACGCCAGGGCACCCCAGAGCGCCATCCACGCGGAGCGTGGCATCGCGCGTTTCGTCGCAGAACACACCCGGGCCCTGGTCGAGGTCGCGCCGGACGCGATCGGGGCGGTCGGATTCGACCCGGATCAGCCGCTGTCCGAATCGCATCTGCAGCTGCAGCCGACCGGGAAGCTGAAGCCCCACGGAGACCGGCTTCCCGAGGGCATGCCGAAGCCGCTGATCTACCACGTCTGCTCCCCGTTCGAGACCCCTCTTCAGTACGAGCACATTTACCCGGTCTGGGCCCGCGACTCGGACTGCAAACTGGTGGTCACCCTCTACGACCTGATCCCGCTGGTGATGCGGGATGTCTACCTCGATGGTTGGGCCTGGGGAGCGATGGGTGTCTCCTGGCAGGCGCGCCTCGGCCTGATCCGGTCCGCGGACCGGATCGTGGCGATCTCGGGCCACACCGCCGAGGACGCGACCAGATACCTGGGCATCCCGGAAGAGCGGATCACGGTGATCGAGAGCGGGGTCACGTCCCGGCTGCCCTCGCTGGTCGGGTCGAGGTCCGAGGCGGAGGCGGCGGTCCGGGCCCGCTTCAGCAAGATCCGCCCCGGCTTTCTGCTCTACGTCGGCGGCACCGACCCGCGCAAGAACATGCAGGGAGCGATCCACGCCTACGCGCTGCTGCCCGAGGAACTGCGTGCGCGGCACCAGCTTGTGCTCACCTGCAGGCTGGGGAGGATCGAGAAGCTGGGGCTGATCAAGCAAGCGTGGAGCCTCGGGATCCGGCCCCGCGATCTGCTGGTCACCGGCTACGTCACCGACGAGGAGCTCGCGACGCTCTACGGGAGCTGCGAGCTCTTCCTCTTCCCCTCCCTGTATGAGGGCGCCGGCCTGCCGATCCTGGAGGCGATGGCCTGCGGCGCACCGGTCGCGGCCAGCAACAACTCCTCGATCCCCGAGCTTCTCGGCGATCCCGAGGCGACCTTTGATCCGGCGGACCCCGAGGAGGTCGCGCGGTCGGTCAGTGCGGTGCTCACCGACCCGGCGGCGCTCGAACGGCTGCGCGCCCGCTCGCTCGAGCGGGCGCCGCAGTTCACCTGGGAGCGGGTGGCCGAGCGGACGCTTCCGGCCTACGAGGGCGCGATCGAAGCCGAGCCCCGTCTCAGCCTCGCGTGACCCCGGCGCGAACGCGCGCCGCCGACTCTCTCGCCCGCCGAATCGGCTTCGACCACGGCCAGGTCCGGGGCGGCAGCTTCGCCGCCCGGCTTCGCCACTCCGCGGCACTCCGCCGCGACTTGACCAGCACGAGGTGAATGCTGGTCCAGGTCCGCCCGCTCTCGTTCAAGACGATGTGGGGGTAGCGGCGGTATCCGTCCCGGTCCGACTGCACGTCCTCGATCGCCTCGGCAAAGGGCACGACCCCGGCCATCGTGGCCTCGTCGACGCTTGTCTGCAGAGGCTCGACCGGGTCCCACCAGAGCCCGTCGAGGACGAGTGCCCGCAGCTCGGGCTCGTCGAACATCATCACCCCGGGAAATCCGGGCGGCGGTCCGTCGAGCCGGAACTCTGTCGCCAGCGCCGCGACCCCTCCCGGGCGCAGCACGCGGTAGATCTCCTCGACCGATCGGCGGACGTCGGAGAACTCGCCGAAGTGCTCGATCGAGCTCGACGAAAAGACCGCATCGAAGGAGTCGTCCTCGAACTCGAGCTCGAGCGCGTTCATGTGCCTGACCTCGAGCCGGTCCGGGTTCCAGGCGCAGGTCGCGTAGCGCCCCGGATCGGTGAGCATGTCGGCGCCGGAATCGGTCTCGGACCAGGCGTCATCGACCTCGTAGAGGTCGGTTGCCACAACCCGGCGCGCACGGTTGGTCAGCCAGTAAATCGTCGCCTCGTGGCCGGCCCCGACCCCGAGGACCTCGGCTTCAGGGCCGAGCACCCCGAGCTCGTCGAAGGCCCGCGCTGTCATCGCAACCTCCCAGAACTTTCGCTCCTCCCGCCCACGGGGGAACTCGTTGCCGAAGCGCTCGGTGCGGTCCGCGTAGATCTCGCGGATCAGCTCTCGCAGCCTGGAATGCTCGAAGTCGGCCGCTTCACAGAGCTTGCAGTGGGAGAGGGAATCCCCGGTCATCGGAGCGGACTTTAGGACCTATCTCGCCAGACCCGGCACCCGGGAGATAGGCCCCTAGAATGCGACCCCGGATGAGCGGCACCACAGTCGCGGAAAGCACACGAACGGGCACGGGAGTCACCTCAATCGAGGTGTCGGTGGTCATCCCATGCCTGAACGAGGCAGATTCGATCGAGGCCTGCGTGGAACAGGCGCGCAAAGCCCTCGACAAGGGCAGCTTCCGGGGCGAGGTGCTCGTGGTCGACAACGGCTCCACCGACGGCAGCGGGGAGCTCGCCGCGAAGGCCGGAGCGCGGGTGATCGAAGAGCACCGCCGCGGCTACGGCAGCGCCTATCTGGCCGGGCTCGCGGCCGCGCGGGGTGAATACATAGTCATGCTCGACGCCGATCTCACCTACGACGCTGCGGAGCTCCCGCGCTTCGTCGAGGCCCTTCGCGACGGCGGCGATCTCGTCCTCGGCGACCGGATGGAGGGCATCCATCCCGGAGCGATGCCCTGGCTTCACCAGCATGTCGGCAACCCGATCCTCACCGGGCTGCTCAACCGCCTGTACGGCACCGAAGTCAAGGACGCGCACTGCGGGATGAGGGCGCTTCGTCGCGACATCCTCCCCGACCTTGACCTGCGGACCAGCGGCATGGAGCTGGCCTCCGAGATGGTGATCCGGGCGGCGAAGGCCGGCCTCGAGATCCGCCAGTTCCCGATCGAGTACCACCCGAGGCACGGCGAGTCGAAGCTCTCGACCTGGAGCGATGGTTGGCGGCACCTTCGCTTCCTCCTGGTCCACAGTCCCACCTACCTCTTCCTGATCCCCGGCGCGATCCTGACCGCTCTCGGCGCCCTGATCATGCTGGCGGTCGTCACCGAGATCTCGGTGTTCGGGCGGGCCTGGGACATCCACACGATGATCGGCGGCTCGCTGCTGGCGATCGTCGGCACGCAGGTGATCGCGCTCGGTCTCTGCGCGCACGCTTATGCCTATTACTTCATGGGCGACCGCGACATCTGGTTCAACCGGATGCGCGACTGGGCGCGGCTCGAACACGGCCTCGCGATCGGGGGCGTGGTATTCGCCGCGGGAATCCTCGTCGGCGCCGCGATGCTGTGGATCTGGGCGGACCGCGGCTTCGGCAGCCTGGCCGAGGAACGACTGGCGCTGCTCGCGGCCACCCTAATCACCATCGGCGTCCAGGTCTTCTTCACCTCGTTCCTGCTCAGCATCCTCGGACTGCGAAAGCCGGACGAGCTTTAAGCGTCTGATGACACCGCGGTACACCGCGGGCGCGGCCGGAATCACGATCATCGTCGCTGCGGTGGCGGTGTATTGCTTCAGCCCGGCCCCGCTGATCGCGGGGAGCAACGGGATCGCGCCGCTCGAGGAGTCCTATTTCGTCTCGCCCGGCGAACAGCGCTGCCAGCCGCTTCCCTCGGTCCCTGACGGTGCCGAGCAGGTCCGCATTTATGCCTTCGGCGAGGGAGGCACCGAGGCCGATTTCGGGATTGAGATAGACGGCGCGAGCGGGTCGGGTTCTGCCCCTGACCCAGGCTTGATCACGATGGAGCTCGACAGGCCGACGGAAGCGTCCCGGCACGGCGCCTTCTGCATCACCAACACCGGCCGGAGCGAGCTGGGGCTGGGGGGCGAGCGCAGAGGGGGCCCGAACCTCGCGAGCGTCACCTTCCTCGAGGGGGGCGAGTCGGCCTGGCTGCGCCGAGCGGACACGATGCTCGAGCGCTTCGGGTTCGGGGCTGCCGGGCTGCTCGACACCTGGGCGGTCTGGTTCGCCGGCCTGATGGCGCTCGGCGCCGCGGCGATTGCCGTCTGGTGGCTCCTCTTCCGGGAGGAGGGCGCGTGGGAGGAAGGGAACTGAGGGCGGCCGTCAACAGCGTTCCCCGTGCGGCGTGGATCTGCGCCCTGGTGGCATTCCTGAACGCGACCGCGTGGTCGCTGATCGTGCCGCTGTTCCAGGTCCCCGACGAACAGGCCCACACCGGATACGCGCAGTACATCGCGGAGGTGGGCAAGCCCCCGGCCGGGGAGAAAGAGAATCCAGGCCTCGCAGAACAGGAGCGCCAACTGCTCGACGCACTCGGCTGGCACGAGGTGATCCACAGGCCCGACAGCCGCCCGCTGATCACCGAAAGGGTCCACCGGCATCTGGAGGAGGTCGTCGATACGCCGGCCGACCCGAAGGGCAAGGGCGGTGTGACGACCGCGACCTACAACCCCCCTCTCTACTACGCCGGAGCGGCCGCGGCCTACCGGATCTCCCCGGCGACGGACCTCGCCGACCGGGTCCACCTGATGCGCCTGTTCTCCGCCTTGCTGGCGGGCATCACCGCCCTCTTCCTGTTTCTGTTCCTGCGCGAGCTGCTTCCGGCCCAACCGTGGGCGTGGACGATCGGGGCCCTCGCGGTCGCCTTCCAGCCGACGGTCGGGTTCATCGGGGGTGGCGTTTCACCGGACAACCTGGTGATTGCCGCCACGGCCGCGCTTTTTTTCTGCATCGCCCGTGCCTTTCGCCACGGCCTGACGGTGCCGGGCGGGATCGCGATCGGCGCGGCGTCCGCCACCGCAGTGCTCGCGAAGGCTCCGGCGCTCGGCCTGGTCCCGGGGATCGTCCTCGGCGTGGCCCTGCTCGTGTTCCAAGCGAGCCCAAGCAAGCGCGGCGACGCGCTTCGGGGGGCACTCGCCGCCGCCGGGACCTTTGCGGTCCCGGTGCTGCTCTACATGCTGCTCAACGTCACGGTCTGGGACCGCGGCATCTTCTTCGGGGCGGAGCCCGACCCGGCGGTCGAGGCACTCGGCCCCGAGACCACGACGAGCCCGACGCAGGAGACGGCAACCCTGACCGGGGTGATCAGCCACTACTGGCAGTTCTACCTGCCGCGGCTTCCGGGGATGGAAGATGCGTTCGCCGCCTATCCGCTGCGCGACATCATCTTCAACGGCTCGATCGGATACTTCGGCTGGGGCGACTACCGGTTTCCCGGCTGGGTCTACGACGCGGCGCTTCCGCTCGTCCTACTGCTCCTGGCGCTGGCCATCAGCGAGCTCGTCGCGTGCCGGGAGGTACTCCGCGGCCGCGTCGGTGAGCTGGCCACCTATGCCGTACTTACCCTCGGCCTGACGATGGTGATCGCCTGGGTCGGCTACCACGCCCGCACCACTGGAGAGACGGGATACGAGCAGGCCCGCTACTTCTTTCCCCTCCTCGCCGCCTACGCAGCGGTGATCGCGCTGGCGGCCCGCGGTGCCGGGCGCTCGTTGAGCTGGACCAGCAGAGCCAGTCGTTCCTGGGGCCCGGTTGCAGGCGTAGTCATCGTCTCGATCGCGATCGCGCACAGCGTGGTCGCAATGCTGATCACCCTGACGCGCTACTACGGCTGAGGGAGGTCGGCGAAGCAGCGGCGCTCACCGAAGCGGAGGGTGCAACGCCGCCGGAGCTCGTCGAGGATCACTCCGGGCAGCAGCCGGCTGCGCCGCAGCACATCCGGCATCGGCTCCCCATCGAGCTCGGGTGCGAACTTGCGGCAGCCGAGGATCTGCAGCGGCGGCTTCAGAGCGTCCGGGCCGAGGAACTCCGGTGTTTCGAGTAGCACCGCCGGCCCGACGGGGTCGGCGCAGGCACGGCGGACCGAGTCGTCCGCACCCAGCGGCCCGCCCAGGAACTCCTTGTAGCCGAAGACGATCCCGGCGAAGTCCCGACGGCACGGGCCCCTCATCTCCTCGTCGCGGAAGCCGAGCACGAGCGGGAACGACGCACTCTGCTCGCGGTCGAGGTTCATTGCATACACCGGGCACGTCTCGGGGTTGAGGGCCGCGACAGACTCGAAGGCCTCGGCGTTGTCGGCCTCCCATGCCTCGTAGCCGTTGAGCGCGTCGCGCGCGTCCGATGCATTCGCCACGGCGAGCACGACCGCGGCGGCGACGGCGCCCCAGCCGGCCGGCGCCGGCAGATCCGCCAGCAACAGGATCGCCGCGATCCCGAACAGGACCATGCCGGGCAGCAGATAGCGGCTGGCCGGCTCGAGCAGGATTCCCTGGGAGACCAGGGCCGCGGCTCCCGCGGTGGTGGCCCCTGCCGCGAGCCACGGGACCTCGCCGCGGCGGAGCCAGACGGCGAGCCCGGCGCCCACGAGGCCCACCAGAACGAACTTCCACTCGACGATCGCGAATACGGAAAACGCTTCCCAGGTGAGGTCAGCGGAATCGACCAGGCGCTCGAGCCAGCCGCCGAGGGAGCTGGGCTTTTCCGCCCCGTACAGGCCGATGCCCTGATCCGAAACGCTGTTCGCGCCGAGCGCGACCGCGATCGCAATCGCCAGCATCGCCGCGGCCACCAGCTGAAACGGCCGCTGACGCCACAGCGCTCCCTCCATCCTCCCCCTCCCCGCCCAGCGCCGGTCCAGGTGCAAGTAGACGAACGGTGCTCCCGCAAGCATCGCCACCGACGCCTCCTTGTGGGAGATGCCGAGCCCCCACAGAAAAAACCCGGCGGCCAGTGCGCCGGCGACCAGACCAGTCTGCACGGGCGTCCCCTCGACCAGGCGCCCGGTTGCCCAGATCAACAGAGCGGTCCCGCACACGGTCGCGCCGATCATCATCGGTTCCTGGATTCCAAGACGGATGAAGTCGAGGTCGGTCGCGGGAGAGGCGAAGATCAGCAGCGGAGCAGCCGCACACAGCGAAGCGAGCAGGACGGGGGACGGCCTCCGGGCCGCGGTCGCCGCAACCACTCCCGGGACGACCACGACCGCAGCGCAGACGAGAAGCATTCGAAGCACCGCGAACAGATTCGGAGCAAGCAGCGAGTCCGGAGCGCCGAGGACGTGCCATTGAACGTGCGCCCACAGCTCCCAGCCGGGGCGATAACGGCCGCCGCCGATCCCCCCCGGCTCGAAGAACGGCTCGAGCAGCGCCCCGAGGTCCTTGTTCGGCTGGGCGGCGAAGATCCAGTCGTCGACGATCGCCGGCGTTCCGATGCCGAAGCGGTTGGCGAGGATCGCCATACCCACTGCGGTCGCGACAGCGAACGCAACCCCGATCGCGACCGCGTAGCGGCGCTCCAGTCTCGCGGGGCCGGTCACCCCTGACGAACTCGGCGCCACGGCGCCAGGCTATACAGAATTACGCCCTCACTGGCCAACCGGGGCAGCTACGCTCGTTTGATGCGCTACTGCGCCCGTTGCGTCCTGCCTGACACCAGGCCCGGCCTCGAGATCGGCCCGGACGGAGTCTGCTCTGCGTGCACCAGGCACGAGCAGAAGCAGACGGAGATCGACTGGAAGGCGCGCGCGGCCGAGTTCTCGCGCCTGGTCGCCGAAGTGCGTGAGCTGGGCCGCCCCTACGACTGCGTGATCCCGGTCAGCGGGGGCAAGGACAGCACCTGGCAGACGGTGGTCTGTCTCGAGCACGGGCTCCATCCGCTGGCGGTCACCTGGAAGACCCCGGCGCGCACCGAGCTCGGGGCGCGAAACCTCGAGAACCTGATCGAGCTCGGGGTCGACCACATCGACTTTCAGATCAATCCGAAGGTCGAGCGCGCGTTCGTGCTCGAGGCCTTCGAGAAGCAGGGGACCACGGCCCTGCCGATGCACCTGGCGCTGTTCAACATCCCGCTCTCGATCGCGGTCCGCTACGAGGTGCCGCTCGTCGTCTGGGGAGAGAACTCCGCCGCCGAGTACGCGGGGGGCGGACCGGAGGCCGAGTCTCCGCGCCTCGACGCGTCCTGGCTTCGCAAGTACGGAGTAGCCGGGGGAACCACCGCGGAGGACTGGATCGGCCAGGCCCTCTCCCGGCAGGATCTCACCCCCTACTTCGGCCCTACCGATGCCGAGCTCGCCGACAGAGGGATCGAAGCTCTCTTCCTGGGGCACTACTTCGAGTGGGACCCGGAGAAGACCGCTCGCATCGCTCGCGAGCACGGCTTCGAGAGCGCGGAGCGGCCGTTGACCGGCCACTACGCCTACGCCGACGTCGACGACGCCTTCCTGGTCTCCGTCCACCACTGGCTCAAGTGGTTCAAGTTCGGCTTCACCCGGACCTACGACAACCTCTCACTCGAGATCCGCAACGGCCGCATGACCCGCGAAGAGGCGGTAGCCGCCCTGCTCGAACGCGGGGACGAGACGCCGCACGAGGCGATCCAGCACCTCTGCCGCTACCTGGGCATCAGCCGCGAGGGATTCTTCGAGATCGCGGAGAGGTTCCGAAACGACGAGATCTGGTCGCGCCGCAATGGCGTCTGGGAGATCGAGGGCTTCCTGATTCCGGACTGGCCGTGGCAGGGCGCGGCCTCGCCGGCCGGCTGATGGAGAGAGCGGGGGCCGAAAAGACCTACCTCGCCGAGCTCGAGGAGCTGAAGCAGCTCGCCGACTCGCTCCCGAACACGCGGGGGCTGGCTGCAGCCAAGGTGATCAGCCTCGCCGCACTCAACATGCGCTGGGAAAGCGTCATGTTCGACCGCGATCTCGACGAGCACCCCTGGTCGGTCGCCTCGAGGCTGATCGAGGATGCCTGCGCCCAGCTGCGCGCCTGGCAGGGGGCGTCCTTCATCGAGGGTTCAGACGAGCCCGTCGGCGACGCGGCAGCGCCGATGGAGAAGGGGCACCACGACCTCTTCCAGGACCTGTGGCAGGGGTTCTCGCCTGACGAATACGAGCGGGAGCGAATCGGCCGCTACACCCGGCGCCTCGAGATCAACGGCCTCGACGGCGAGTTCATGGCGGGGCGACGCTGCATCGACTGCGGCTGTGGGCACGGGAACTTCGCTCACGCGCTGATCCGGGCAGGGGCCTCATACGCGTTCGGGCTCGACTTCGGCGAGGAGAGCATTCGCTACGCGACCGAGGCCAGGGACCGCCTCGGAGTCTCGGCGGACCAGGTCGAGTTCGCGGTCGGGTCGGTCTACGAGATTCCACAACCCGACGCCTCGTTCGACTTCGCGATCCAGAACGGCGTCTTTCACCACCTCGACGACGAGGACGCCGCCTACCGGGAGGTGTCGCGAGTGCTGAAGCCCGGCGGCTGGTTCTGGGTCTATACCGACGGTGAGGGCGGCATCAGTCACGAGCTCTGGGACGCGTCGGTCCACATCCTCCGCGAGGTCCCGCACACGTTCATCCTCGAAGTCCTCGACTTCCTCGGGGTCGAGACGAACAAGCGCTACCACCTGGGCGACGGCCTGAACGCGACCTACCGTCACACGAGCTGGGAGGAGATCACAGGGCGGCTGAGCGAGATCGGGTTCGGGAACTACAGGCGACTGGTCGGCGGCTTCCCCACCGACTTCGACCACGATGTGATCGAAGCGGACCCCTGGGGGCGGGAGAAGTTCGGCGAGGGCGACCTGCGTCTGTTGACGCAGCGACTGGACTAGCCCGAGGCCCTTCGGGAGGAACGAACGATGTGCGGAATCGCCGGCCATGTTGGAGACGGGGCGCTAGACCCCGCCCGCGTGCAGGAGGCATTGGAGCTGATGCGCCACCGCGGCCCCGACAACCGGGCCCACCGCTCATGGACAGGTCCCGACGGGCGCACCGTCGAGCTGCTCCATTCACGGCTCAACATCATTGATCTCGACCCACGCTCCGACCAGCCGTTCAACGTCGGCCCGAAGTGGATCGCTTACAACGGCGAGCTCTACAACTACGTCGAGCTGCGCGACGAGCTGGCAGCCGACGGGGCGAGCTTCCGGACCAGCTCGGACACCGAGGTGCTGCTCTCCTGGCTGGTGCGCCGCGGCTGGGAGGGCCTCGACGCCTGCGAGGGGATGTGGGCGTTCGCCGTCTACGACGAGGGCGACGGCAGCCTGGTCCTGTCCCGGGACCGATTCGGAGAGAAGCCCCTATATCTCTACCGCGACGGTTCCGGCCTCTACTTCGGCTCGGAGGTGAAATTCATCGCCGCGCTCCTCGGCCGCCGGCTCGAGGTCGACACCGAACACCTGCATCGCTATCTCGTCAACGGCTACAAGGCCCTCTACAAGGGCGGCGACACCTTCTTTCGCGGCCTCTCGGAGCTGACCCCGGGAACCAACCTGCACATCGCGGCCGACGGCAGCGAACGGGAGGAGACGTATTGGGACCGCCGTCCAAAGCAGCAGGAGGAGGGCATGACCAGGGACGAGGCGGTGGAAGGCACCCGGGACCGCCTCACTCGCGCCGTCGAGCTGCGCCTGCGCGCCGACGTGCCGCTTGCCTTCTGCATGAGCGGCGGGATCGACTCGGTCTCCCTGATCAGCATCGCGAAGCGCGTCTTCGACTACGACGTGCACGGGTTCACGATCGTCAACTCGGACGAGCGGTACGAGGAGCAGGACATGGTCGAGCACGCGGTTGCCGAGCTGGGACTGAGACATACGTCAATCCCCGTGCAGACGACCGACTTCCTCTCCCGGCTGCGCGGGCTCGTCCGCCACCACGACGCGCCCGTCTACACGATCACCTACTACGCCCAGTGGCTGCTGATGGAGAGCATCGCCGAGCACGGCTACCGGATCTCCGTCAGCGGTTCGGCAGCGGACGAGCTCTTCAGCGGCTACTACGACCACCACCTGGCCTACCTGCACGATGTCCAACGGGAGCCGGCGCTCGCGACCGCCTCGCGGGAGGCATGGCTCGAGCACGTCCGCCCGGTGGTCCGCAATCCGTTCCTCCAGGACCCCGACTACTTCGCCTCGGACCCGGGACGCCGCGAACACATCTATCTCGACGCCGACCAGTTCGCCGGCTACCTCACCGCGGACTTCCGGGAGGAGTTCGCCGAGGAGTCGATGAGCGACGACCTGCTCCGCAACCGGATGCTGAACGAGCTCTTCCACGAAGCGGTCCCGGTGATCCTGCACGAGGACGACCTGAACGCGATGTACTTCTCGATCGAGAACCGCTCGCCGTTCCTCGATCGCCCCCTGTTCGAGTTCACGAGCACCATCCCGACCCGGCACCTGATCCGCGACGCGTACGCGAAGTCGGTCCTCCGCGACGCGATGCGGGGGATCGTCCCGGACAGGATCCTCGAGAACCGCCGCAAGGTCGGCTTCAACGCCCCGGTCCTCGACTTCCTCGACGTCGGCAACCCGGAGGTCCGCGACTATCTGCTCGACGAGAGCCCGATCTTCGAGCACGTCCGCCGCGAGAAGATCGCCGAGCTCCTCGAGGCGGACTGGCTCCCGAACAGCCAGAGCAAGTTCCTCTTCTACTTCACCTGCGCGAAGCTGTTCATGGAGGAGTACGCGTGAGCCGGCTCACCTTCGTGGAGAGCGCTGGGGACGTTCGCGCCGCCGTGGCGGCCGGACTGACGAGCAATGGACACCTGGTCGCCCTGACCGCAGCCGCACAGGAAGCGCTCGCCGCCGAAGAGCTCGAGGGCCTGTCGATCTCGGCCCTCGCAGACACCCGCGCCCTGGCGACGGTCGAGCGCTCACTGACCGAGCAGGGGCTTGCGCTGGCGACCGAGCTCGAGGAGGCGATTGCGGAGCGCCACCCGCCCGCTCGCTTCGACGGCCCGGGATTCCTGAGCGGCAGCATCAACCAGATCCAGCACGCGCTGGTGGCGATCGCGACACGCGGATTCCTGATGTCGGCGGCGATCGCCGAGCTCTCACCGTCGGTGGTCACGGTCTTCGGTGACAGCCTCGATCCCTGGGTTGCCGCGGACGGCTACACGAGGAACCCGTGGCTCGAGGTGCTCGAGGAGCGGTCCAAGGAGCTCGGGTTCCGGCTCGAGGAAGTAGGCGGCGATCGCAACGCACCCGCCGTTCATGGTGGGGGAGCATTCGGCCGGGCGCGGGCGCGCCTGGCGGGGCTGGTTCCGGCGGGCGTTCAAGCGCGGCGCGACTCCGGTCGGGTCCCGATCGCCGCGGAGATCCTCGAACGGCTCGATGGTCTCAATGTCTTGATGGACCAGGTCCCGAGCTACGACTGGTCAGCAGTTGCCTCGGCCCTGTTCGGAGCCCGCGGCACTTCCTGCTCGTTCCTGCGACAGAGAGCCCTCGATTCGCGCTGGTGGCTCACTTACTACGAGCCGCGGCTCGCCAGCCTGCGGAGTCCGCGTGCCAGGTCGCTCGGCTTCGGGAAACCGGCGGCCGACCCCGGCGAGTCGGCGGAGATTTCAGACCACATCGACGCGTGGCTCCGCGCCCGCCCGGAGGCGCCACGGATCGAGGTGGCCGGCATCGACGTGTTCGGGGCGGCCCTCCAGCATCTCCGCGCCCTGGCCTGCATAGGGCCGACCCTCGTTCGCCACGCCGACAGCGTCGCCGAGCGTGCTCTCGAGGAAGCCAACCCCGACGTGGTTTGTTTCTCGGACATCGCCTCGCTGGCGCCGGCGAGGCTCGCCTTCCAGTGCCGGCAACGAGGCATCCCGGCTCTTGCCTACCAGCACGGCGGCGGCTACGGCACGCACCAATATGCCCAGCACGAGGTGGCCGACCTGGCGCACGCCTCGCACTTCCTCACCTACGGCGAAGGGATCAGCTTCTCGGGGGTCGCGGCCGAATGCGTTCCGGTCGGCTCGAGCCGGGCCGAGCAGATGCGAGCGAGATCGCGGACGGGCAAGCGGGACCCCGGGGAGTTCCGGGTCCTGTTCGTCGGCGAGGCCTCCTACGGCAACTCGATCGGCGGCGGCTACGTGGTCGAGGACACCGAGCGCTACCTGCTCGAGATCGGCTGCCTCGGGCTGCTCGGAGAAACGGGGGTCGAAACGATCTACCGGCCCTTCCCCTGGGAGCCCGAGCGCAACGGAACCACACAGTGGCTTGCGCGAGCCGGGCTCGCCCCCCTCCGAGCCGATGCAACCACCCCGCTGGAGGAGCTGATCGAGTCCTCGGATCTGGTGATCAGCGACACCTCCAGCGGGACGGTCTGGAATGAGGTGCTGGCGATGGGCACTCCATTGCTCCTCTATTGCGATCCGGAGAAGACCCCGTTGGCGGAGGCCTTTCAGGGTGAGCTCGCGCGGGCCTGCAAGTGGTGCAAGAGCCCGAGCGAGCTGACCGATGTAGTCTCGGAGCTGGCCGGCGACCCAGCCGGGTTCGCGGCCCAGCTCCATCGGCTGGACACCAGCACCTTCCTCGACCGCTACGTCCTGCATCGCGACGATGGCCGCTGCTCCGAGCGGGCCCTGGAGGCTTTGGCATCTGCGGCCCACCACCCCACCCCCTCCCACGCTTGAATGCAGTAATGGAGTTCAAGGAAATCCAGCCCCCGCGCGAGTTCGAAGCCGGACCGGGAATCACGGTCCGGCACTGTGCAGATGTCGACCTCGACCCCGACGAGCAGGTCACGTTCAAGACCTCGGGTGGAACCGAGCTCGACGTGGTGCGGAAGGCATGGGGGTACTACGCAACCCCTTCGCTGAACGGCAGGCTGCGGGATCACGGCCTCCGCGCCGCCCTGGTCATCGGAGCGAACGGAAAGATGTTCGTCCACCTGGTGGAGGAGGGCCGAGAAGCCGAGTTCGAGGGCTACCTCGACGGCGAGGAGATGCGGGTGGTCGCCTGGCTCGACAGCGACGAAGCGGTCTCCGAAGCCGCTGCGCGACTCGAGTCGAGCGACTGAAACGAGGTCCCGGATGAGGCTTGGCGCGATCGTCCAGGCGCGGATGAGCTCCGAACGCTTGCCGGGCAAGGTCCTGCTCGAGCTGAACAGCCGCCCGCTGCTCGCCTATCTGCTCGAACGCCTCGAGCACGCGGCGCTCGACGAGATCGTCGTCGCTACCTCGCAGGAGCCGGACGACGATGCGATCGAGCGCTTCTGCTCGGGCCTCGGCGTCGCCTGCTTCCGCGGCGCCCTCGACGATGTCGCGGAGCGGTTCATCGCGGCCGCCGAGGCCCACTCGCTCGACGCAGTGGCACGGGTGAGCGGCGACAGCCCCCTGCTCGACCAGCGCCTGGTCGACCGGGGCGTCGAGCTCTACCGCGAACGTGGACCCGATCTGGTCTCCAACGTCCATCCCCGCAGCTGCCCTCCGGGAGAGTCGGTCGAGATCGTCTCGGTTGAGGCGCTCCGCCACGCCCACCCCGAGATGAGCGACCAGCAACGCGAGCATGTGACTCTGTTCTTCTACGACCATGCCGACCGGTTCGAGATCGTTTCCTTCGATGACGGCGAGCGAGACCTGAGCGGTATCTCGCTCGCGGTGGACTCCGAGCAGGACGCCGAGACGGCGTCCGCGATCCTCTCCCGCATGGAGCGGCCGCACTGGGAGTACGAGCTGGACGAAATCCTGGAGCTGAGGGCATCGGTGACCGGGGCTGTGTCGTGACGCTGCGTGCGGGCGTGATCGGACTCGGGGTCGGCGAAGAGCACGCCGTGGCCTATGCCGCACACCCGGGCTGCGAGCTCGTTGCGATCTGCGACAGCTCCGAGGAACGGCTGGCGGCGGTCGGCAAGGACCACAGCGGCGTGCACTCCACCACCCGGCCGGATGAGATCCTCGAAGACCCCGAGATCGACCTCGTCTCGGTCGCCAGCTGGGACGATGCCCACCACGACCAGGTGACGGCGGCACTGCGTAGCGGCAAGCACGTCTTCGTCGAGAAGCCGCTGTGCCAGACCGAGGAGCAGGCCCGCGAGATCTTCGGCGTCCTGCGGGAGCGCCCGGAGCTGCGCCTCTCCTCCAACCTGCCCCTGCGCGAGGAGCCGCGCTTTCGCGAGGTCCGGGAGCTCGTTCGAAGCGGCGACCTCGGCGAGATCTATTACGTCGAGGGCGACTACGACTACGGCCGGCTCTGGAAGCTGACCGAGGGCTGGCGCGGGGACCTGGAGCGCTACTCGGTCTTCCTCGGAGGCGGGGTTCACATCGTCGACCTGATCCTGTGGCTGACCGGGGAACGCGCCGTCAGGGTGAGTGCCGCCGGCAACCGGATCGCGACTGAGGGATCGAAGTTCCGCCACCCGGATCTGGTCGCGGCGCTGATCGAGTTCGAGGGCGGACCAGTCGCCAAGGTGACCGCGAACTTCGCCTGCGTCCATCCCCACTTCCACGGGCTCGAGGTGTTCGGCACCGAAGGCACATTCATCAACGGCCTCGAGCAGGGCGAGCTGTGGCGGGCCGGTGAAGAGGGGCCCGAGCGGTCGACCATCGACACCCCCTACCCGGCCGCCGGCAAGGGGGCGCTGATCCCAAGCTTCGTCGAGTCGATCGCCGGCAAAGGCAGCCCGCTCGTCAGCGCCGAGGACGTATTTGCCGCGATGGCGGTGTGCTTCGCGGCCGAGCGATCGCTTGAATCGGGACAGCCGAGCGAGGTGCGGGACTTCCTCTAACCTCCCGCGCCCGCCGATGGAGATCCCGTTCGGAAAGCCGATGCTCGCCGAGGCGGAGCGAAACGCTGTCGCCGAGGTACTGGCGGGGGACACGCTCACGCACGGCCCACGCGTGAAGGAGTTCGAGGCCGCGTTCGCCGATTTCACCGGCGCGCCGCACGCGATCGGGACCGCCACCTGCATGGCTTCGCTGCACCTCGCCTACCTGGCGATCGACCTCGGCCCGGGCGACGAGGTGATCGTCCCCGCCCAGACCCACGTCGCGATGGCGCACGCTGTTGAGATCTGTGGCGCGACCCCGGTCTTCTGCGACTGCGACCCGGAGACCGGCAACGTCGATCTCGAAGCGCTCGAGCGCCTGGTCGGGCCCAAGACGCGGGCGATCTCGGTCGTCCACTACCTCGGTCTGCCGGTCGAGATGGAACGGGTGGCGGCGATCGCCGCCGAGCGCGGCCTCTACGTGGTCGAGGACTGCGCGATCGCGCTCGGCGCCCGGATCGACGACGTCCACGTCGGGCTGCACGGAGATATCGGCTGCTTCTCGTTCTATCCCGTGAAGCACATCACCACCGGTGAGGGCGGCATGGTGATCACCAAGCGCGACGACATCGCGGAGCGCGTCTCCAAGCAGCGGGCGTTCGGGATCGACCGCAGCGTCGTGGCGGAGCGCCGCCACTCGGGCGCATACGACATCGACCTGCCCGGCCTCAACTACCGGCTCGGCGAGATCGCCGCGGCAATCGGCGTCGAGCAGATGAAGCGGCTTCCCGAGTTCCTGGAGATCCGCGCCCGGAACTACCGGCAGCTGTTCGAGGGCCTCTCCGGGGTGGAAGGCCTCGACCTGGTCCGCTCCGACGACGATGGGAATCGCCACTCGAGCCACTACTGCCTCGTGGCGAGGCTCGAGTCGCCGCTCGACCAGCGCCGGGAGGAAATCATCGAGGAGCTCAAGACCCGCGGGGTTGGAGCGAGCGTCTACTATCCGAAGCCGCTCCCGGACACGACCTACTACGCCGAGGCCTATGGCCACCGGCCGGGCTCGTTCCCCGAGGCGGCGAGGATCAGCTATGGCTCAATCGCCCTCCCAGTCGGGCCACACGTCAGCGAAGACAACGTGGGCACGATCATCGACTCGGTCAAGGAGGCCGTCCTGAAGACGGCCACGGTATGACGGTGCCGATCGACGACATCGCCGGCAAGCGGATCGCCCTGGTTGGCGGCTGCGGCTTCATCGGCCACAACCTCGCCCTCCGCCTCAATGAGCTCGGCGCCGACGTGTCGATCGTCGACGGACTCGAGGTCAACAACCTCCTCTCCTATATGGCGCTGCCGAAGGACGCCGAGAACCGGGATCTCTACCTGAAGATGATCCACCAGCGGATCGAGCTGATCAACGAGGCGGAGATCCCGCTCCACGTACTCGACGCGCGTGACTACGACGCGCTGTCGAGGACGCTGACCGAGATCGGCCCGCAGGTGGTCGTCCACTTGGCTGCGGTGGCCCATGCGGGCAAGTCGAACAAGGACCCGCAGAGCACCTTCGGCCACAGCCTGCGCACCCTGGAGAACGCGCTCGACTACTCGCGGGCGGGAGTCGAGCACTTCATTTACTTCTCGTCCAGCATGGTCTACGGCAACTTCCTGGAGCCCGAGGTCGACGAGGACCATCCCCTGGATCCGATCGGGATCTACGGCGCGCTGAAGCTGGCGGGAGAGAAGTTCGTGATCGCCTACCAGCAGGTGTTCGATCTTCCCTACACGATCATCAGGCCGTCGGCGCTCTACGGCCCCCGCTGCGTCAGCCGGCGGGTCGGTCAGGTGTTCATCGAAAAGGCGCTGGTCGGGTCGAAGCTCCAGATCGACGGCGAGGGAGACGAGCGGATCGACTTCTCCTACGTTGACGACGTCGTCGACGGCGTCTGCCGCGCGATCGGCCACGAGCAGTCGAGGAACCAGGCGTTCAACATCACCACCGGCAAGGCCCGCTCGTTGCAGGAGCTGGTCACGATCGTCCAGGAGCATTTCCCGGAGGTCGAGGTCGAATACGTGGAACGCGACAAGCTTCGGCCTTTCCGCGGCACCCTGAAGATCGACAAGGCGCGCGACCTGATCGGCTACGAGCCCCAGGTGGGCCTGGAAGAAGGGCTCGACCGCTACGTCGCCTGGTACCGCGACCTGGTTGCGGACGGCGCTCTTGCCGGCAGGACGACCCCGGGCTGACGCCCACCGATGTGAAACTCGCCGAGGACCGGTGGCTCGCGGAGCGCTTCGGCCATCCTGTGTTCACCGTCGAACCGCCGGACACCGAGCCGGAGGCACTCCGCGACCATGCCCTCGAGGTCGGCACGGCCTCCTATCAGGCGCGTCTTCCGGCGGAGCAATCCGGGCTGAAAGCGGAGCTGGAGGAAGCCGGGTTCGCGACCGTCAACGAAACGATCACGATGCGCCGGCAGGCATCGCGTCTGGAAGGGGCCGATCCAGGGGTGGAGATCCGCGCGGGTGAGCTCGAGGCTCACGGCGAGATCGTGGAGATCGCCGAGCGCAGTTTCACCGGCAGCCGCTTTCACCTCGATCCGGACATCCCGGACGAAGTCGCGTCCCGGATCAAGCGCGACTGGGCACAGAACGCGCTCGAGGGCGGTCGTGGCGACGGGGTGCTGGTGGCGCTACGGGACGGAAGCCCGGTGGGCTTCCTGGCGACGCTCTTGGCCGACGAGGACGGTCGGCGGGTGCGCGTGATCGACCTGATCGCGGTCGACGGACCCGCCCGCGGCTCGGGAGTCGGCGAGGCTCTGGTGGCGAGGTTCGCCCAGGAATCGAGCGGCTACGACGAGCTCCGCGTCGGGACTCAGGCAGCGAACAAGGGGGCAACGCGGTTCTATGAACGGCTCGGCTTCACGGCCGCTAGCTCGGCCTTCGACCTCCACCTGCACGTCGGCGACCCCTGGGCACGCTGATGCTGATCGGCGATTTCAACACGACGGACCGGCTCCTGATCATGGCCGAGATCGGCAACAACCACGAGGGTCGGCCCGAGGTAGCGCGTGAGCTGGTCGAGCGCGCCGCCGAAGCCGGCGCGGGGGCAGTGAAGCTGCAGGTGTTTGAGGCCGAACGCTTCGTGCGCCCCCGCGACCACGACCGCCTCGAGCAGTTGAGGGGCTTCCAGCTACCTCCCGAGGAGATCTCGGCGCTCTGCAAGCTGGCCCATGAGCTCGACGTGCTCGTAATCGCGACGCCGCTCGACCTGGAAAGCCTTCGCCAGATCGAACCGCTCGTCGACGGCTTGAAGATCGCCTCCGGAGACAACGACTGCATCCCGCTGATCGAGGCGGTCGCTGCCACAGGACGCCCGATGATCGTCTCCTCGGGGCTGGCGGAACTGCCCGAGATCAAGGCTGCCGTAAACACAGTCGAAGGGCGCTGGGACGAGCAGGGAATCAACGGCGAGCTGGCGGTCCTGCACTGTGTCAGCGCCTATCCGGTGGATGGCGAGGCCGCCGACCTGGGCAGGATTCCGGCTCTTATCGAGGCGCTCGACTGCACGGTCGGGTATTCCGATCACACGCTCGGAATCGAGGCGTGTGTAGCCGCCGCCGGCCTTGGCGCCCGGATCATCGAGAAGCACTTCACCCTCGATCACGAATTCTCCGGGTTCCGCGACCACGCCCTCTCGGCCGAGCCCGACGAGCTCGCCGAGCTCGTTCGCCGCGCGGAGGCCGCCGCTTCGGAACCCTCTCGGGACGCCCCTCCCCCCAGGAGGAAGCTCGTCGCGCCGCTGAAGCCCCGAACCGCGAGGCGCTGCGCCGCTCGATCGTCGCCGCCGCCGAGCTCGCCGCCGGTCACCGGCTGGGTCCGGAGGACCTGACCTGGATGCGCCCGCGCGACGGCCTCGCCCCGGGGCAGGAGCAGGAGCTCCTCGGCCGCGTGCTCCGGCACGACGCCGGGCGCGGTGAGACGATCGGCCCTGAGGATGTCGAGGAAGCCAAGTGAAGCCCGGGGCCTGCTACCTCTGCGAGCAGACCGACCACGAGCTGGTCTTCGACTACGACAAGCGCCCCGAGGCCGAGACGGACTTCGGCATCCCGCCCGAGGATTACCGGCGCCAATTCTGGCGCTGCCGCAACTGCGGCCTGATGACCGGAGTCATGGAGCTCGATCCGAAACAGCTCTACGAGGGCGCCTATGTCGACGCCACCTACAGCGGCAAGAGCCTGGGCGATACGTTCGCGCGGATCATGGGCCTGCCGCCCGAGCAGTCCGACAACGTGCAGCGGGTCGCCCGCGTCAACGAGTACTTCGAGGCGGAGCCGCCCGCGCGCAGGACGGTTCTCGATGTCGGCAGCGGTCTGGGCGTCTTCCCGGCGCGGATGAAGGAGGAGGGCTGGGAGCCGACCGCGCTCGATCCCGATCCGCGCGCGGTCGAGCACATCGAGAAGGAGGCCGCCGTCAAGTCGGTCCGCGCCGACTTCATGCAGAGCGATGACCTCGGCTCCTACTCGCTGGTCACCCTGAACAAGGTGCTCGAGCACGTCGAGGACCCGGTCGCGATGCTCGAGCGGTGCCGGCGCTTCCTCGAGCCGGACGGCACCGTCTATCTCGAGGTCCCCGACGGCGAGCGCGCCGCGGAGGACCCCGCGGGGTCGGACCGGGAGGAGTTCTACATCGAGCACCTGTGGGCGTTCAGCGAGGACTCGCTGCGACGGCTGGCGAAGCGGGCGGGCTTCGAACCGAAACAGATCGAGCGGTTGCGCGAGCCGAGCGACAAGTACACCCTGTTCGCGTTCCTGCAATGAGCGAGCGGGTGCTGGTCACCGGCGGGGCCGGCTTCATCGGCAGCCACTTGGCGCGCTCGCTGCTCGAGGACGGCTTCGAGGTCGATGTGGCCGACAACCTCCACAGCGGCCGGCGCGAGAACGTCCCCGACGGCGCGACCTTTCATCAGCTCGACCTCGGGCAACCCGACGCGATCGCGCAGATCCCCTCCAAGGACTACGCGGCAGTCCTTCATCTGGCCGGCCAGTCATCGGGGGAGAAGTCCTTCGACGACCCGGCCTATGACCTGGACGCGAACGCTCGCTCAACCGTCCTGCTCGCCGACTGGGCGCTCCACAACGACGTTCCCGCCTTCGTTCACGCCAGCTCGATGGGCGTCTACGGACAGCCCGATTCGCATCCGGTCGCCGAGGACGCCCCCACCCGCCCCCTCTCCTGGTACGGAGCTTCGAAACGCGCCGCCGAGCTCTCGCTGAGGGCGGCCGCGGAGCACGGCCTCCGGACCTGCTCGCTGCGAATGTTCAGCGTCTACGGGCCCGGCCAGGACATGACCGACCTGCGGCAGGGCATGGTCAGCATCTACCTCGCCTACCTGCTGCGAGGCGAGCCGGTCGAGGTCAGGGGCAGCCTCGACCGGGTCCGGGACCTGGTCCACGTCGACGACGTGGTCGCCGCCTGGCGCGCGGCGCTCGACGCCGAGGCCGGCGGCCCGATCAACATTGGCAGCGGTGCTGGAACCACCGTCGGCGAACTGATCGAACGGCTGATCTCCACCTGCGGGCTGCCCACCGACCACCCGGTGACCGAGGCCGAAGGCACGCCGGGCGACCAGTTCGCGCTCTCCGCTGACATCGCGCGCGCCCGCGACGTGCTCAGCTGGGCGCCTCGCACCCCCCTGGATGACGGCCTCAGGGCGATGGTAGCCTGGGCTCGTGGCCGCTAGGAACCAAGGGCCCGCAACGCGGCTGCGGGCCGCGGTCTGCGGCTGCGGCCACCGGGGCCGCACGGTGTGGCAGCGCCACCTGCACGAATCCGACGGCTTCGAGCTGGTCGGCATCCAGGACACCAGCCGCGAAAGCCTCGACCAGGCGGTCGCCGAGGGCCGGATCGGCGCCGACGGTGCCTTCCTCGACCTCGCCGAGATGCTCGACGCCGTCAACCCCGACGTGCTCGTCGCCTGCCCGATCCCCGCGGCCCATGCGGAGGCGGTGGAGGTCGGCCTCAGCCATGACTGCCATGTGCTGGTCGAGAAGCCGTTTGCGACCGAGATCGAGGACGCCGCCCGCCTGGTCGGCCTCGCCGAGGCCAAAAGCCTGACCCTGGGAGTCGTCCAGAACTGGCGCACCAAGAGCGCCGGCGAAGCGCTCAAGAAGGCGCTCGACGACGGTCTGGCGGGCGAGGTCTCGCATGTCTCCTTCCGGTACGTCCGCGATCGCGAGCGCGACCACCTGCCCGACTACCTGTTCTCCGAGGAGGACCCGATCCTGCAGCAGATGGGCATCCACCACCTCGACCTTTTTCGCTGGGTCTTGGGAGAGGAGATCGTCTCCGTCCAGGGCCACGAGACGCGCCCGGCCTGGAGCCGCTACCGGGTGCCCTCGATCAACCAGCTGTGGATGGAGACCGGGAGCGGCGTGGTGATCAGCTACGTCGCGACCTTCTCCTCCCGCGGGACGCATGTTCCCCAGGAGAGCCTGGTGATCGACGGGGAGCTCGGAACGCTCTCCAACGAGAGCGCCTACTTCGAGCCGCCGCTCCTGTTCTCGAGCCGCGACCGCGACGAGCCCCTCGACCTGACCGCCGAGGTCACCGAGCGTGACTCGGACTCCCAGTACGAGATCGGAGACCTCGCCCTGCTGCAGAACTTCCGCGCCGCCGTGACCGCCGGCGAGCCGCTGATCGCCGCGGGGCACGAGAACCTGGGCACGCTCGCCGTCGTCGATGCTGCCCGCGCCTCCCTGCGCGCCGAAGGCCCGGTCGCCGTGAAGCAACCCGCCGTCCCGTCTGCCGAGGACCTTGCCCGACTGGTCCGATAGCGCACCGGTCGTCGAGCTCGACTGTCCGTTCGGCTGCGACGGGAGGCGGTTCCGCGTGGTCGACACGGTCTGGGAGGCGCCCGAGTCCGCCGTCTATCGCTGTGAGGAGTGCGAGACCGTGTTCCTGCACCCGATCATGTCCGAGGAGGAGGAGCGCGCCTTCTACGAGGCCCAATTCGCCAGCTACATGAAGGAGCGCGGCTCCCCCGGGGAGACCGACCCTGCCGACCACTTCGAGAAGTGGCAGCCCGAGGCGCGGCGGCGGCTGCAGAACCTGAAGCCGTGGCTGCGGCCCGAACTGCGGGTGCTCGAGGTCGGGTCCTCGACCGGATTCCTGCTCGATGCCGTCGCTCCTCACGTCGCCTCGGTGGTGGGGATCGAGCCCGGCGAGCAGTATCGCGAGTACGCCAACAGCCGCGGGATCGAGACCCACGAGCGGCTCGAAGAGATCGAGGACCGCCGCTTCGACCTGGTCATGTCCTACTACGTGGTCGAACACCTCCGCGACCCGGTCGGCGAGCTCGGCCGCTGGCGAGGACTCCTGGACGCGGGAGGGCACTGCGCGGTGGAGGTCCCGAACGTCGAAGACGCGCTGGTGCGCTACTACCAGGTGCCGGCATTCGATCGCTTCTACTGGCAGCGGGCGCACTACTTCAACTACTCGCACCGGACACTCGAGATGGTGCTGCTGAAGGCGGGCTTCTCAGCAGTCGAATCGATCCCCGACCAGCGCTACGACATCTCCAACCACGTCCACTGGATGCTGACCGGCGAGCCAGGCGGCAAAGGCAAGTACACCGACGTGCTCGACGACCGCGTTGATGCGGAATACGCCCGGGTCTTGAAGGAACACTGGCTCTGCGACACGGTGTTCGCGGTCGCTACGAACTAGGGCGCTGTCCGGCCGAGCGCCGGCCCCGGATCAGCAGCACGAAGATGTCGGGACGTTCCGAGACCGGGTGCCGGTAGGGCTGGAAGTCGAAGTCGGCGACTTCATACCCCGCCTCGCGCAGATAGCCAGCGTAGTTGTGGTGCCAGACCGCGCCCTCCAGGTGCCAGGACGAGGTGTCTGAGTCGTCGGTCTGCTCGTGCCCGGCCCAGGTCGGCTCGTTGAGGACGACCTGACCGACGCCCGCCGCGGCAAGAGCGCGCAGGTAGGCCTGCAGCTCGCGCGGCGTGAATACCACCCAGGTGGATGACGAGAAGACGAGATCGCTCCGCAGGTCCCCGCCCTCCAGCAGCTCCAGCGCATACCCCTTCTTGAAGTCGAGGTTCGCCCGGCCGCCGTGCTTGCGCTCCGCGGTCGCTACCGAGAGATCCACCCCGGTGAACTCGAGCTCGCCGTGCTGGCCGGCCAGGTGGGCAATGATGTCGCCGTTTCCGGTCCCGATCTCCACCACCGAGGCTCCGGACCCGAGCTCTGCGACAGCGCGCTCCAGCAACGGCAGGATCAGTCCGCGCTGCTGCCGGGAGAGATCCTTCCCGCCCTTCTCGAGGGTCTCGTCGGCATAGCCGGCCAGCGAATCGTCGGAGTACTGCTCGATCGCAGCCGGTGAGATGCGGTCCTGCCCGATCGACTCCTGCAGGCGTCCGTAGTCGCGGGCCATCTGGCCGAGGGGGCCTTCGAGCACAGCGACGGCCGCTGTCCGGCCGAAGCCACCCTGGCGCTGGGCGAGCTTGTAGAACGCCTGCGAGCCCCGGTAGACGCTCAGGTGGCGGAGGGCCAATCCGAACCAAAGCCCGAGGCCCGTGACCATGGCGAGCATCCTCTTCATTGCGTCAATCTAGTCAAGGAATGCGGCGGCGCAGTCATCGCCGGGCGGAGCCAGCGCCTCTTCGACGATGCCGGCGGCGCGTTCGCGCCAGGCATCCCGCTCCAGTTCCTCGAGCGCTGCGACCTCCTCCGCCACCCGACGAAGCTCCTCGGGTGTCCGCCCCTCCCAGCGCACCTCCGGGAACGGCTCGAGCTGGTCGAGGTCCACGGTGGTGTCGGAGCGGACCAGCACCGGTGGCACCCCGTGGGCGAGGGCCTCGTAGCAGACGACGCTGTACGTGTAGAGCATCAGATCGCTGGCGCGTAGCAACTCGCCGATCGGTGTCTCGACGAAGCGAGCATTCGCGCAGCCCTCGACCCCCCGGGCCCACCGGCGCACCGCGCCGGCGTCAACGGCCGGGTGGCACTTGATCACCAGCTCGAACCGCTCGTCGCCCCCGAAGGCGGCGACGGCCTTTTCGATCTGCTCCACCGAGGGAGCGAGATCGATGCTGGTCGCGACCAGTACCCGGGTCTTCGCGGCACCGTGGGCCGCGTCGACCTCGGGCTTGGTCCGCCACAGGTAGTCGTGCCGGAGCGCGCAGCCGGTCCGGATAGATCTCTCGGGGAAGCCCTCGCGGACAAGGATCCGCTGGAAGGCCGGGCCGTTGGTGACGACGCGGTCCGGCAGCGGCCTGATCCCGATCTCCGATCGGGCTGGATAGAGGGAGAGCGCCAGCCGGGAGAAGTTGACGTTGTCGTAGCCGATCACCTCGGTTCCGGCCATGTGCCGCTTTACCGACCAGGTCAGCGCCTGCTCCCAGGCGTGGCCCTCGAACGGAAAGATCACCCGCCCCGGCGCGATTCCGGCCCGCGCGAGACCCCGCACGAGCGGCTCGTAGGCGAGCGCCTCAGCCCGGGCCGACTCGGTTCGCCCCACGTCCTCGCGGGCGAGGCGCGCCAGGGGAATCCCGTCTACGGCGGCCTGATCCGGGATCCGGGGTTCGAAGGCGGCCGCGCGGCGCCGGCAGCCACGCCAACTCGGGTTGTCTACGTACAGCTCCGGGAAGACCATCTCCTCCCCGGTCCCGAGCAGACCCCGGGCCGTCTCCTGGAAGTCGGCTCCCGGCAGGATGCGCGGCAGGTATGCGACCCGCTGGCCCCGCGCGCGAAGCTGTTCGGCCAAGGGGCCGAAGTGGGGATCGACATACGAGCCGTCGGCGGCGATGTTGCGCCGGTCGGCCCAGGTGACCAGCAGCGTCGTCCCGTCCCCGGATAGCTCCCGTTCCGCCTGCGCGCCCAGGTTTGCGAGGGCACGGCGCCTGCGGCGGTGGGCCAGCGCAGCCAACGAGCGCCCGGCCAGGGCACGACCCGCCCGCTCAGCTTTTCGGCGGTACGGACTCCCTCCCCAGATCACCGCCACCTCGAGCCCGGCTTCCCGGGTCAGGTCGATCGCCTCGTCGAGCATGGCCGGCGTCTCGCAGACAACGAGGGTGCCCTTCGAGCCGCTCAGCGCATCGGGCAGGGCCGCCAGCGCGCAGAGGCGGTTGAAGAGCCCGTAGTAGGGGTTCTTTGCCGCCAACTCCGAGGCCCACCACTCGATTTCCCGGTTGAGCTGCGAGAGCTCGCCGATCGCGTCGAGGAAGGGCTGCCGCAGCCGCTCAGCCGCCGCGGCGAGCGATGGCGCGACCACAACCGGATCGATCTCCGCGAGCACGCCACGCTCGGACCGCATACGCCAGGCCGCATCGGTGCCGAGGTAGATCCAGCTGCCGACCCCGGCACCCCGAAGCGCCCGCCGCACGGCAGCGGGCCGGCGCGGCACCGCTCCCTGGAGCGCAAACCGGACGGTCATCGCGCCGGGACCGGTGGCGGGCTGGAGACCAGATCGTCCCAGTCGCGGTCGAGCTCGGCGAGGTCGCTCACCAGCCGCACCCCTGCATCCGCAAACGGATTCGGGGCGCCCTCGCGCACCCGGCCGACGAAGGGGACCCCGGCCGCGCGCGCGCCATCGATGTCGGTGTCGGCGTCGCCGACGAAGAGGAGCTCGCCCGGATCGAGCTCTCGCTCGGCCAGGATCCTCTCCAGGATCTCCGCCTTGGTGGGCGGTGTTCCGTAAATGCCGGTGAAGTAGTTCGCGATGCCGCGCTCGGCCGCCAGCCGGAGCAGCTCCTCTTCCGGGGTGCCCGACGCCACGAACAGCGCCAGCTGTGCGCTCCGGGACTGGAGCAATTCTGTCGCCCCGGGGACGAACGGGCAGCCGACCATCTGCTCCCAGACGATCGCCGAGAACCGTTGCCCGAGCTCCTCCATCTGGGCCTGGCCGAACGGCCGGCCGAGGATCTCCTCGCCGATCCGGCGGAACTTCTCGTAGCGGGAGACCCCCTCGTTGTCGAGGTGCAGGGCAACGATCTCCTCGACCTGCTCGGGATGGTCGGAGAAGAGCTCAGCGAAGGCGCGGGTCTTGATGTCCGACGACTCGAGGATGACCCCGTCGAAGTCGAAGGCTGCCGCCCGGATCAATCTTCGAGCTGGGGCTCCAGCTCGTAGATCTCCTCGACGCAATCGACCAGGCCCTGGCCGAGATCGAGGTAGTACGAGCTGACCAGCTTGCGCGCCTGCTTCGGCCGGAAGTGGTACGGCGTGATCGCGTAGTGGGCCGACTCGCCGTCGGCACCGGCGGCCTCCGGGGGCTTCAGGTCGATCCTCACGTCCTTTCCGACCACCTCCTGGACCAGGCGGAGCAGGTCGCCGAAGCGCAGGGGGTGGTGGCCGGTGAGGACGACCTGCTCGTTGGCGTACTTCTGGTCGAGGATCTCGACGCTGAGCCGAGCCGCGTCCTCGACGTGGATGTATTCGCGCAGCTCGTCCCCCGTTCCATAGGCGACGATCCGGCGTTCGGTCAGAGCCTGGCGCAGATAGCGGTGGACACTGTTGCTGTCGCCGGCGCGGCGCCCGAACAGCGTTCCGTAGCGCAAGACCGTGTAATCGAGGCCGTACTCCCGCTTGTACTCCTCGATGTAGAGCTCGCAGGCCTGCTTGCTGACGCGGTAGAAGGAACCGGCCTCGCTGGCGACATACACGCTCGACGCGAAGACGTAGCGGTCAACGCCCGCCAGTCGGCAGGCCTCGAGCGCATGGACGTTGCCCAGCACGTTGACGCCGACGGTGTCGATCGGCCGCGTGCGCGACTCGTCGATGTCCGCGATCCCGGCGAAGTTGTAGACGACGTCGTGACCCTCGACTGCGCTGACGACGCTCTCGAGATCGGCCACGTCACCGAGGACCAGGTCCTGATCCTCCCGCAGATAGGGCGAACGGCGCACGTCGAAGACGGTCACCCGGTGCCCGGCATCGGCGAGCGCGTCGGCAACGTGGCTGCCGACGAACCCGGAGCCGCCGAGGACGGCCGCCCTCATGCGGGCGCCTCGTCGAGCGCCGCGAGCAGGTTCTGTACCGCTTCGGTCTCCATCTGGATGCGTGCCTCTCGAGCGTAGGAGCCGGCGTGGGGCGTCAGCACGACGTTGGCCAGCCCGCGCAGCGGCCCCTCGTAGGGCTCCTCGGAGAAGGTATCGAGGTAGGCGCCGCCGAGCCGACCCTCTTCGAGCGCTTGCACGAGAGCGTTCTCGTCGACCAGGTCCCCGCGCGCAGCGTTCGCGAGGATCGCGCCGGGCTTCATCTTTGCCAACTGCTCCGCTCCGATCAAGGGACTTGCACCGCCGGAGGCATGCAGGGTGACGATGTCGGCCGCCGCGAACAGCGCCTCGGGCTCGACCAGCTCGGCTCCGGTTGCAGACACCGCGGCCGAGTCGGGCGCGGGATCGCAGGCAATGACGTTGGCGCCGAACGGAGCGAGGAGCTCGGCGACGCGGCGCCCCACCCTGCCGCAGCCGACGATCCCGACCGTGCGGCCCTTCAGCAGCCCTCCCATCTGCCGTCGCCACTCCCCCGTTCTCAGCTCCGAGTCCATCGCCGGCACCTTTCGCAGCACCGCGAGGATTCCGGCCAGGGTCAGCTCCGCGACCGCGTCGGTGACAGCCTCGGGCGTGTTCCGGACCGCCACTCCGCGCTGCTCGGCGGCGTCGAGGTCCACGTTCTCGAGCCCCGCCCCGACCCGGGAGATGACACGCAGGCGCGGCGCCCCCGCGATCACATCGGCGGTCAGCGGCTCGGTGCCGGCGATCACACCGTCCGCGTCGCTGAGCAGCTCGGCCGCCTCCGCTTCGCTCAGCTTGCGCCCGTGGGGATTGGGGACGACGCGGGCACCGGCCTCGCGCAGGAGCTCGAGCGGAGCTTCGTCTTCAGCTCCGAAGGAAGAGACCGAGACCGCGACGACGTTCTCAGGCGACCGGCTCATTGCTCTCGACCTCCGAATAGCCGTTCGCGCGGAGCCAATGCTCCACCCCGGGGATCTGCCACTCGTAGTCGACGTCGCAGCCGCCCCACGACTCGATCGGCGCGATCCGCTTGCCCATCCACTTCTGCGGCAGCAGCCCCTCCTCCATGTTCTCGAGGCAGCGGGGACGGACCACCGAGAGGCCCATATCGGCAAACCAGACGTCCCCCTGGGAGTCGCGATCGCAGTTCAGCGTCGCCGGATCGCCGAAGGTCTCGAACGGAACGAACGGCTGCAGGGTCCCGTCGTCCTCGAGTCGCCGCGCCCGCAGCGGGCTCCACATGTTGTAGCGGGAGACGGTGACCGCCGAGTCGAGCTCCGGATCGCGGCGCAGGGTCTCGACGCCCTTGTCGATCAGCTCCCCGCTCACCGTCGGGGCGTTCGCGAACAGGAGCGCCATCAGCTCGACCTCGTCGCCCTCGGCCTCGACCCGCTCCCTGATCACCTCGTAGCCGTGGAGATAGGCATCCTCACCGAGCGCCTCCGGGGAGGCGAGCTCGGGCGGCCGGTCGATGATCTCGGCGCCGTGGTCCCGGCCGATCCCGGCGATCTCCTCCGAGTCGGTCGAAACATAGATGCGCTCGACGTGCCGGCTGGAGCGGGCGGCGAGCAGCGGGTAGGCCATCATCGGCCGCCCCAGCACCGGATAGGTGTTCTTGCCCGGAAAGCCGGTGCTGCCGCCGCGGCCGAGCAGGAGGGCAACGACGCTCATCAGCTCGCACCTTCCGGCAACGGCCATCCGACCGGCAGCTCGAGGTCGAGCACGGGATCCTCTACCGGGGAGGCGCCCCGCTCGAGGACGAAGGTCGCGAAGCAAACGGGCCAGTCCACCCCGACCACGGTCTCGGCCGGCTCGCGCCGGTAGCCGTGGGCGAGGATCCGCGCCGGTCCGAACGAGCGCAGCTTCCGGGCAATCTCGGGCCAGGCCGTACAGATGTAGGGGACCGTCGTCCGTCCGTCCCAGGGCCCCGACAGCGCCAGGCGCTGTTCGGCGCGCTTCTCGCCGGTGTCTGCGTCGTGCATGCGAAGGTCAAAGAATAGGAAGCGGCCGGTGACCCTCCACAATTCCTCCAGCACCTCGGCGTAGCGAGGCTCCCAGTGCAGCCAGCCGAGTGCCGCGACAACATCGGCGTGGCGGTCGCCGAACGGCAGTCCCTCGGCGCAGTCGGCGACCCGGAACGAAGAGCCCGGCCGCAGACTCGAGGCTGCCTCGACCAGCGCCTCTGAGGCGTCGACCCCCTCGTACTCCAGACCAGGGTCGTAGGAGTGCCAGATGTCGGCGAACCCACCGGCTCCGCAGCCGACGTCGAGCACGGTTCGTGCCTCCTCCGCGAGCCAGGGAAGGAACCGTTCTTCCGAGGGATAGAGGTCGTCGGGGCTGTCGCGGTGCCCCGAGTAGTAGTCGACCAGGTCGGAGTGCTCGATCCAGGATTTCAGCCGGCTCGAAGACACGGGGCTATGTCAGCAGCTCGAACACGGTGGCGCTGTTGAGCTTCGTGAGCCGGCGGTCCATGCGCTTGACAGCACCCCTGAGGCGGGGAACGGCTCCGATTGCACGGACCCGGTCCAGCTCCATGCCATACGCGGCGTGCTCGATCCGGCCAATCGCAAACCCGCACCGCTGCGCCAACGCGACCACCTCGCCCCGCGAGCGCCGATGCCCGTGGGCGCGCTTGACGATCCGCTTTCCCTGCGGTACCCGGCCGAGACGCCGGCGCAGTGCGGCCTCGGCCGGCAGCAGGGCCCGGTCGATGAAGCGCGTCGCGGCGTTGTCCGGGTAACGCAGCACGAAGATCACCCTGCCCCCAGGATTCAGGATCCCCCGCGCATTGTGCAGTGCCCGCTCGAGCTGCGAATCGTCGAGGAACGCGTCAATCCCTGTCATCAGGACGTCGTCGTAGGCAGCATCGCCCGGCGGATCGAGAATGTCGAACCGCAGCGCTCGAAAGCCGGGGAAGAGCCGCGCGGCATCTTCAAGTGCATCGGCGACGATGTCGGAGGCGGCGATGTCGTAGCCGTCGAGAAACAGCGGCACCTCATGCTCGCCCTTGCCCGAGCCGAGCGAGAGCACGCTGCGGTCCTTGTCGAGCAGGCGCTCGAGGGCCTCCCTGAGCTCGACGATCCACTCCTGCTCGCAGTAGGCGAGGAACTCATCGCGGGTGTCGAAGCGAAGTTCGTCGTAGACGTTCGACTCGCGGTGATCGTCCGGCGTCGAGTCGAGCCCGGTGCGCGCCGGCTCATCGGCCTCGACCTCCACGTACTTGTGACCGAGCCGCACGGAGGAGGCTAGGCGCGCTTGCACAGTTCGAAGAACTGGAAGCGGCGGAAGGCGCCGGCCAGGATATGGTCGTTGCGGGTGAGCCGCAGGTAGGTGCGCTGGGCGAGACGGGTCGGCTCTCCAACCGTGTCGCAGGTGGTCTCCCAACCGATCTCGAGCGGGGTGTGGGTCACCAGGGCGCCGAAGTCGCGTCGCGAAAGCTCGAACACGTGGCCGTAGCCGCGGTCGATCTCCGGGTCGCGGGGATGGACTGTTGTCTGCGGCACCCACGGAATGCTGACGAACACCCGTCCCCCCGGCTTGCAGACACGGGCCAGCTCGGTCAAGAGCTGGTGGGGATTCTCCGCATGCTCGAGCGTCTCGAAGCAGAGGACGAAGTCGAAGCTGGCGTCATCGAATGGCATCCCGTGCGCATCCCCGAACACCGCCTCGATCCCGTTCGACTCGATGTTGCGGATCGCGGCGGGAGCGATGTTGAAGCCGATCCCCGATTGGTCGAGGTGTTTGAGCATCAACCCGTCGGTGTCCCCGACGTCGAGCATGCTCGAGCCGGCGAGGGCGCCGTCGATGCGCTCTCTGAGCGTGTGCACCCGCCAGGCATGGAAGTAGCGGATCCCCCGTCGCAGATGCTCGTGTTCGAGCACCTCGTCCTCGCCGAAATGGTTCCTGGCCGCATCGTCGTCCATCGCCTCGTACCAGGGCCGCAGGTGGGGTTCCGCCTCGAGCTGGTTCTCGATCAGCTCGGCCACCAGATCCTCTGGCAGCGATCCCTCCAGTGCCCTCCGCGCCACCCCCCTTGCGCGCTTCGGCAGCCGCTCGGCGACGCTCACGCGAGCACCTCCTCGAGCGCGTCGGCAAACCGGGACATCAGCTCCGGCGGGCCGAGCGTCACGCGGATGCAGCCCGCGAGGCAAGGAGCCGGATGCGAATGCTTGACAAGGTAGCCGCGGTCCTGGAGTGCCTCGGCGAGCGCCGCCGGATCAATGCGGTCCGAAACGCGGATCTGCATGAAGTTGGTCTCGCTGGGCAGGGGCTCGAGCCCGAGGTCTCGCGCCCGGCCGGCGAGCAGCTCGCGACCGGCGTCGACCTCGGCCACATAGTCCTCCGCGATCTCGGGATGGGCGAGCAGCTTTCGGACGCAGAGGACGGCGACGCTGTTGATGTCGTATACGGAGCGGACCTTGAACAGGTTTCGGACGACCTCCGGCTCGGCGGCGACCAGGCCGACCCGCAGTCCGGCGAGCCCCCAGGCCTTTGAGAAGGTCCGCGTCACCACGAGGTTCGGATGGTCCTTGAGCAGGCCGATCGAGGTCTGCCGCGAGAACGGGTAGTAGGCCTCGTCGATCGAGACCAGCGCCCCTATCTCCCCGGCGCGCTCGAGCAGCGAGCGCACGACCTCCGGCTCCAGAGAGGTCCCGGTCGGCTGGTTCGGGTTGGCAAGGAAGACGAGCCCGACGCCGGGCTCGAGGGCATCCATCAGGCGCGCCGTGTCCAGGGTCAGGTCCGGCTCGAATTCGACCGCGGTCACCTCGGCGCCGGCCATCTGGGCGTAGACCGGATAGGTGCGGTAGGACGGCTCCAGGGTGACGACGCGGGCATCGGGTCCGGCGTAGACCTGAGCGAGGGCACGAAACGCGGCATCGGATCCCGGCGTCAGCAGCAGCTGCTCGCGCGGTAGCCCCAGGCTCTCCCCCAGCTCCCCGTAGAGCCGGTCGGTAGCGGGGTATTCGGTCAGCGCATTGCTGTCGATCGCACCGCGGAGCTCGGCGATGAACGACTCGGGCAGCGGCGCGAGCCGTTCGTTGCGATCCAGGGCGACCAGACCTTCGCGCTCGCGGCCGCCGTCCGCGGTCCGCTCGACCGCATCGAGGGCGGAGGCGGGCTCCGGAAGCCGCACAGAGTGCGTTGTCTGGCCGGCAGAGGACACGCGGCTAGGGTACGGAAACCCACCTCAGCACGGGAACGATCGCTACCGTCTAGCGCCGTGAACGACAGGGCCCGTCGAGCGGGCGAGGCCTCGCCGCCTGGGACGCAGGAACGCCATCTCGCCGTCGGCTCGCTCGCCCAGCAGGCCAGCCAGGTTTTGGCCATTCTCCTGATGCTGGTCGTCGTCACGGCCCTCGGGAGGGAGCTGAGCCTGACCGAGTTTGGTGTCTACGGGCTCGCCGTCTCGTTCTCGATCTATCTCATCTTCGTGCAGGGGAGCGTCGAGGCCGCGGCGATCAGGATGCTCGCCGACGCGCGCGACGAGGCGGCTCGCAACCAGGCCTTCAGCACCGCGATCGCCGTCTATGTGGTCATCGGCGCCGCTGCCGGACTGATCATCTGCGCGGCCGGGATCGGCATCCTGCAGCTGTTCGACATCCCGTCCGAGCTCGATGACGAGGCCCGCCTCGGGGTGCTCCTGATCGGGGCCAGCACCGCGGTCGGCTGGCCGATGAAGGCCTACCAGGACGTATTGCGGGGCACCCAGCAGTTCGTCCTCGCCGCCGCGGCCGAGATCGCCGCATACATCGCCTTTGCGGCGGCGACACTCGTGCTGCTGCTCGCCGTCGACGCGCCTCTGTGGGCCCTGATCTGGCTTTCGGGCTCCATCCCGCTGCTCGTCGGCACCGCGTCGGCGGTGATCGTCCTGATTCAGCGCCTGCGGTTTCGTTTCCGGCGCGCGAGCCTCGAACGCGAGTACACGCGTGACTTCGTTCGGTTTTCCCTCTACATCCTCGCCTCGAGCGTCACCGACCTGCTCATCTACTCGATGGATCGCGCGGTGCTCGGGGCGTTTCGATCCGCGGCCACGGTCGGGCTGTACGAGGCGGTGGTCAGGCCGCACAACCTGATCCGGTCCGTACACGGGTCGCTGGGCCAGGTGATATTGCCGGCGTCGACGAGCTATCTCAGCGAGGGAGACGAGATGCGCGTTCGCGAGCTGCTGATCCGGGGCACGCGCTACATCCTCGCGGCGACGGTCCCGTTCACGATCGCATTCATGGTCCTCGCCGAGCCGATCCTGGTCGAGTGGCTTGGCGAGCGCTTTCGGTCGGCGGCGACGGCACTGACCATCTTCACCTCCTACTGGCTGTTCAGCGCCGGGCTCACCGTCGGCTCGACGATGCTGGTCGCGGCCGGTCGCGTCCGGGCGATCGCAATCTATTCGTGGACCTTGGCGCTGCTCAATCTCGGGCTCTCCCTGGCCCTGACGCCGTGGCTCGGCCTTGACGGCGTCGTGCTCGGGACCACGATCGCCTACACGGCGATGGCCCCGGCAATGCTCTATCTCACGTTCACAACGCTGCCGGTCGGGCTTGGCGAGTTCGCCCGCCGTGTCTGGCTCCCCGCCTACAGCCTCGGTGCGGTTCTCGCCGTAGTGCTGCTGGCGCTCCGACTCACCGTCGGTCTGGATGCCCTGGCGCCACTGTTGCTCGCGATCGGGCTCGGGGTGGCCGGGTACTGGGCGGCCTTCTACCTCCTGTGGCTCGAACCGAGCGAGCGGCGCCTCATCCTCAACCTGGCCCGAGACGCTCGGTCCGCGGGGCCGGCCTAACCGGAGCCCGACCCGGGACCGCTACCTTCTGCCGCGATGAGCGGATGGGCAGTGGAGAACTGGCTCGAGGCGGACGCCCCCGAAACGGGCGAGGAATACGCCGAGTACTGGAACGATCCCGAGATCGAGCGGGAGAAGTCGGTCTTCGATACCCGCGACGGCGACTATCCGCAAATGGAGTCCTATCTCGCGGAGACCGGCCTTCCGGCCGACCTCGAAGCGTGCTTGCAGAAGCTGCGCGAGCAGGGCCGGGGCCTC
Organism: uncultured Solirubrobacterales bacterium; assembly: GCA_963770155.1. Taxonomy (GTDB): domain Bacteria; phylum Actinomycetota; class Thermoleophilia; order Solirubrobacterales; family 70-9; genus CAVYOE01. The sequence continues at coordinate 1,448,051 of CAVYOE010000001.1, forward strand.
GAAGGCAAGGGCATCGACCTCGCCGCCGGAACCCTCTGGGCGGCGCCAATGCTGCTGGCCGCCGGCCCGGTGGAGCGGCTCTATTGCCTCGAGTTCTCCCGTCACCGGCTGCTCGACATCGGTCCCCACGTCCTCGAGCACTACGCGGTCGGCAAGGACCGGGTCGTGCTTGCTTACGGCAGCTTCTACGACCTGCGGATCCCGGACCACGAACTCGACTTCGCGTTCCTGTGCCAGGCCTTTCACCATGCCGAGCGGCCGGAAGAGCTGCTGCGGGAGATGCACCGCGTGTTGAGGCCGGGCGGCATCGCGATCCTGATCGGCGAGCACAAGATCGGCATGCGTCCGTACCTCGCCTTCGCGGCGCGTCTCGCCCTGCCCCGTGGTCTGCGAAAGAGGTTCCTCGGTGAACCGGTGGATGTGAAGCGGACACTCCGACCCCGCGGGGCGGACCTGATCCCGACCGATCCGGTGCTCGGCGACCACGCCTACACCGATGGCGAGTACGCGAGGCTGTTCGAGCAGAACGGCTTTGCCGCGCAGAGGGTTCGGCGCCGCCAATCGGACTATCAGGGCTTCGTGCTCGAGAGCCAGCCCCGGTAGGCGGTCAGCCCTTTTCGAACAACCTCGCGACGAACCCCTCGTAGTCGGGCATCAGTTCGGGGTGGTCTTCCGGCGTGATTACCTCTGATCTGGTCTCCCGGCACCCGGCGCGGCTGAAGACCCGCCCGTAGTCCCGGGCGAACACGTGCGGCGTGGTCGCGTTCTCGGACTCGACCACGCAGACGTACCGCCGCGCGATCCGCGCCATGTGCTCGAACACCTCCCGGCTTTTCGGGTGGACGTGCATCAGCACCGCCATCGCAAAGACGGCGTCGGCGCTGCGATCGGGAAGGCCGGGAAGAACCTCCTCGAACGCGCCGACGTGGATGGTCGCGGCCTGGGCCATTGCCGGGAACTGGCGGCCCATCTCTTCCACCGCGGTGGCGTTGATCTCGACGCCGGCCAGATCCGCATAACCGAGTTGGTGCAGGCCCTGGAGGTTGGCGCCGGCGTTGCAGCCGATCTCGAGAATGGAGCTTTCGGCGGTCACCTCCGGACCCCAGAACCGGTGGAGGAAGTCGACTACCGCGGTCGACTTCCGGGCATAGGCGAGCGGCTGGTTGCCGGCGTCCGGCGGCGATGCCCAGTACGCCTGGCACTGCGCCCGCGAGAACACCCAGGGCGGGGCGAGCGAGCGCTCGAACAGGCTCTGGTTCAGCCGCACGGTCAGCCGGCCCGGCCCCCGCGGCGGCCGGGGGGAGTCGCGGTGCAGGAGCGGCCCGAGCAGCCTGATGCCCACGGACCGAGTCAGCGAACGGGATTCGGGCGCCATCAGCGGGCCAGGACCATCAGCGACCAGCCGCCGATCCACCGCACCGTGAAGTCAGGTGCGACGCGGAACATGGCCCGTCGCAATCCGCGGATCAGGCGTTCGCGAAGTCCCTGCGGCGGGTGCACGAACGAGGCGGGCGTATAGAACCAGTCCACGATCTCGTAGCCGGAGTCCGTGAGTGTCGCGAGCGCCGTCTCCTTCTGGAAGTAGTGGATATGGCCGACGGGCTCACGCGCATGGGTGATCAGGAGATTGCGGGCCACCGCCTGGACGGTCATGTCGAGCGGGATGTGCAGGACGACGTCACCGCCGCGAGACTTCAGCGAGCGCAGGAACCCGAACGGATCCTCGAGGTGCTCGATCACGTCGAGGATGATCAGCACGTCGAAGGCGACGTCCTCGGGCTCTGTCGCCAGGTCCCCCAACTCGAACCGGAGGCCGTCGGTGGCCCGGGGTGCGGCGAGCTCATGCGCTTGCGGTGAGACGTCGTAGCCGACCAATTCGGTCTCCCGGCCGAGCCGCTCCCGCAGCTGCCGCAGTACCTCGCCCGCACCGGACCCCACGTCGCAGAGGCTGCGCGGCTCGATCCCGTTTGTCCTCAGCATCCTCTCCACCTGGTCTGCCTTCCAGGCCGAGTCCTCGACGTGCCAGTCGGGATTGGCCTCCAGATAGGACCCGCCGGTGTAGCGGGTCGCTGCGCTCGGTGCGCCCGGGTCCCCCATCGGGCGCGGCAGTCTAGTCAAGGCCGTCGCGCCTCAGCGCGGCTTCCCGTTCCGGCAGTACCCGGTCCTGAAGGCTGCCGCTCCCACGCAGGATTCGCTTCGCGATCCGTCCCACCCTCCCGGGATTCCGCGTCGCGACCGCGACCGCTCGGGGTGCCGATTTCACGGCTCGGCCCAGGGGCATGCGGCCGCCAGACCTGCGCACCGCCTGGATCTCGGCCATCTCCTCGACCAGTCGCGCAACGCGGAGCTCGCGGCGGGCGATCCTCCGTTCCCTGGGGCCGAGCCCGCCACGGGCGAGGGCGCGCTCATACGCAATCTGGATGTTTCGCGCCATCGCCCCCGAGTCCGCCGAAACCGACCCCTCGGCCACGTGATAGACGGCGAGCGCTTTCCGGTTGACAACGGCGCGGTAGCCGCGCTCGAGGATCCTGATCCAGAGATCCCAGTCCTCGGTGCCCACGCACTCGGTCGAGAAGCCCCCGGCCTCCTCCACGACCTCGCGGGGGGCGACGGCGCTGACATAGATCGGATTCTCGACGAGCAGATCGGCAACCGTGAGCGGGTCGGGAAACGGGATCCGGTCCAGATAAGTCCCATCCATGCGCCCATCGGGCCCCTCGAGCAGCGCGTCGCAGGCAACGATCCCCACCCCGGCCTGCTCGGCCTCAGCACGGTCGTAGAGCTCGACCTGGCCGGCCAGATATTCCGGGAGCAGCAGATCATCCGCGTCGAGGAAGACGAGCAGTTCGCCGCTAGCGGCACCAATCGCGATGTTGCGGGCGTGGGCCGGGCCTCCGTTTCGGTCACCACGCACGACCTTGACCCGCGGACCGAATCCCTCTGCCACCTCCGCAGTGCTGTCGGTCGACGCATCGTCGCCGACCACCACCTCCCAGTCCCCGTACGTCTGCGATTCCACCGAGCGGATCGCCGCGGCGATCTGATGTTCGGAGTTATAGGCCGGGATGATCACGCTGACGCGGGCCATGTCAGCGGAGCGTAGTCAGGCCGGCGGGCAGCGGCCGCTCTCGCTTAGCATCTTCGCGTGCGCGAGCTGTGGCTGTTCGACGATGCTCACGTCCTCGGGGGCGCGGAGCTGATGGGCCTGCGGCTGGCGCGGTACCTTCGCGACGAGCGCCCGGATCTCGAGCCACGCCTGGTCTGCCCCCCGCAGAGCGAGCTCGCCGCGCGGGCCCAGGCGGCCGACGTCCCCTTGGTCCCGGCGAAGTTTCCGGAGCTGAACCCGCGAGGGCTGCCGAGCTGGCCGGGAGCGATCGCGGGCTTTCGCTCGCTGTTGCTGAAAGCGGGCCCGGAGGCAATCGCGGTCGCCTCGACCGCCCGGGCCCAGGCCTACATCACGGCCGCACTTCCGTTTGTCCGCCGCGCCAGCCGGCCGCCGGTCGTCCACCTGGTGGTGGAGCAACAGACGCTCGAGCGTGCGTCGGGCCGCTGGGCCTACCGCAACGTCGGCTCGATCGTGGCCCTCGGAGATAACGTCGCCACGGTTTGCCGTCAGCTTTTCCCCGGTGCCCCTATCTTCAAAGCGAACAACTTCTTCCTCGCGGCCGACGGGCTCGGCGACCTGCGCCCGAAGGTGCCGGACGGCAAGCCGTCGCTGCTGGCACTGGGCCGGATCTCCCCGGAGAAGGGCCTGATCGAGCTGGTCGATGACCTGGCGGCGATCCCGGAGAGCTGGGAGCAAATGGTGATCGCCGGAGGGGTCCACGACCATGCCTACGCCGACCAGCTCGAGCAGCGGATCGAGTCGCTCGGCCTTGCCGACCGGATCACGCTCCCCGGGTTCGTCGAGAACATCGCCGAGCTGCTCGCCGCTGCCGACGCCGTCGTGGTGCCCTCGACCGGGACCGAAGGGCAGCCGGGTGTGATCATCGAAGCGCTCGCCGCCGGCGTGCCTGCGATTGTCCGCTCGCCGGTCTGGTCGCCGGACTTCGATGGGCTTCCGGTGCTTCGCTTCGACGATGCCGCGGGCCTCCAGGCACGTCTCGAGCAGCTACCCCTCGGTCCGGCGCCCCGGGACGAGGTGCGCCGCCGCTTCGGTCCCGAGCAGCTCTTGGACGCGATCATCGCTGCCGCCGAGGCCCAGAAGTGAGCGAGCTCAGGCGGATCGGCCTCAACCTTCTCTTCCTGGTCCCGGGCGAGACGGGCGGCAGCGAGGTCTACATCCGCAACCTGATCCCCCGACTGGCCGAGCAGCGCCCCGAGCTCGAGCTGCTCGCCTTTGTCAACCGGGAGGGCCGGGAGCTGGACCTGGGCGGGATCGAGGTGATCCCTCACGACGTCAGCGGCCGCAGCCGCGCTCGCCGGGCCCTCGCCGAGCAACGGCCGCTGCGGAAGCTGATTGCCGAGCACGACGTCGACCTCGTCCACAGCCCGGGGACGCCCTCCGTGCCAGGGCGGCTACCGGTCCCGAGCGTGGTCACGATCCACGACCTGATCTGGGCCCACCATCCCGAAGACCGGTCGTTCGTGATGAACCTCGGGATAAGGACCCTGGTCGCTCGCTCGGCCCGGAAGGCCGACCGGATCATCACCGACTCACAGGCCTCCGCCACCGACCTGGTCGAGATGCTCGATGTGGCCCGCGAGAAGATCGATGTCGTTCCCCTCGGGGGCAAACCCCCAGGGCCTGGCACCGATGAGACCGAGCTGCGCGGGCGCCTGGGTCTGGGGGACTCCCCGTTGGTGCTCTCGGTCTCCGCACGCCTCCCGCACAAGAACCTGTCGCGCCTGATGGCCGCGTTCGCATCACTGCAACAGGAGCCGCTGCCGCTCCTCGTCCTGCCCGGCTACGACACGGGGTTCGAGAGCGGGCTCGAGGCCGAGACCGCACGACTCGGGATCGCCGATCGCGTTCGATTTCTGGGCTGGGTCAGCGACGAGGATCTCGAGGGCCTCTACGCGGCGGCAAGCTGCTTCGCCTATCCCTCGATCACCGAGGGGTTCGGCATGCCGGTCCTCGAAGCACTGGAGCGCGGCGTCCCGGTCGCCTGCTCCAGCACATCCGCGCTGCCGGAGGTGGCCGGCGACGCTGCCCGGTACTTCGATCCGTTGCAGACCGATGAGATCGCCGCCGCCCTTCGAGAGCTGCTCGAGCGAGAGGGCTTGCGGGAGGAACTTGCGAAGGCGGGGCCGGAGCGGGCCAGAACCTTCAGCTGGCAGCGGACGGCGACGGGAACGCTGGAGAGCTACGAGCGCGCCTGGGCCGACAGGTCCGCGTAAACCGCCTCGACCTGGCCGAGTGAGGCATCGACCGAGATCGAATCGGCGGTTCTTGCGAACCAATCGCTGGTGCGGCGGCGCCAGCTTTCCGGGTCGGAGGCGATCTCGCGAATCGCCCCAGCGAGCTCCTCGGCTTCGTCCGAAGAGGCCACGATGCCGTTCTCTCCGGGTTCGATCAGCTCGACCGCCGAGTTGTCGGGCGCAGCGGTGACGACGGTCGGGGTGCCAACGGAGGCCGCCTCGATCACGACCGCGCCGTAGCCCTCTCGCTCCGACGGCAGCAGCAGACAGAGCGAGCTGCGCATCTCCGCCTCGAGTAGCTCCCGGGGGACAAACCCGGGGCACTCGACCACGCCTTCGAGGCCGAGTGAGCGAACCGACTCCCGGACCGCCTCGAGCTCCGGTCCGTCGCCGAGGATCAGCCCGGTCAGCGAGTCATCCTGTTCTCTGGCGAGCGCGATCGCCGGCGGGATCGAGGCCGCCCGCTTTTCGCGGATCAGCCGCCCCGCGAACAGAACCTGGCGCTTGACCGCCGCGGGGGCGTCAGCACCGTCGCTCCCCCACCAGAGGCCGGGGAGCAGCGTCGGCTCCACCGGGATCCCTTCCTGGCGCAGCCGCTCCCCGTGCAGGCGAGAGAAGGCAAACGCGTTGCGGCTCAGCCGGACGCTCAGCCGCTGGACGAGCTCCCCGATCTTGCCCGCCACGCCCAGATACTCGCGCCAGTACTCGGCAGTCCAGACCTCGAACCAGTCGACGACGACGCGCGGCCCGCCGAAGGCGCATGCCGCCCGTGCCGCGATCAGTGAGAAGTAGGGGAACGCGCAGGTGTGGACGACGTCGTAGCGCCTGCGATTGCGGAGCAGGTGCCAGAAGACCCCCCAGCCGAATCGCAGCGGCACCCCGATCTTGCGCCTTCCGGAGGCGGTGTAGAGCTCGCGGCCGCCGGAGACGACGGCCACGTCCACGCCGGTAGGCGCGTCGGGCTCCTCCCCGCGGTCCCACTGGCGCCGGGTCACGTAGGTGACCTCGTGGGTCCGCGCGAGGCGGGCGGAGAGCTCGCGGTACCAGCGCTCGGCGCCCCCGACCGTGTGGGGAAATAGGCAGTCGTAGACGACCGCGATCTTCATTGCGGAGGACTCAGGTGCCCTCGTGGCTGGAGCGCGCCACCCTGCCGGCCATCTGCGCCTCGAGCGCCTCGGCATCGGCATCGACCATCAGCTCGATCAGCTCCTTGAAGCGGACCTTCGGCTCCCAGCCAAGCTTCTCCTTCGCCTTTGACGCATCACCCAGCAGCTCGTCGACCTCCGAGGGCCGGTAGTAGTTCGGGTCGATCTCGACGTACTCGTCGGGATCGAGGTCGACGTGGGCGAAGGCGACATCGACCGCCTCCCGAACGCTGTGGGTCTCCCCGGTCGCGACCACGTAGTCGTCGGGCTCGTCGGTCTGAAGCATCATCCACATCGCCTCGACGTAGTCGGGGGCGTAGCCCCAGTCGCGCTTGGCGTCGAGGTTGCCGAGGTAGAGCTTCTCCTGGAGGCCTGCCTTGATCCGCGCGACGGCGCGGGTGATCTTGCGGGTGACGAAGGTCTCGCCCCGGCGCGGCGACTCGTGGTTGAAGAGGATGCCGTTGGTGGCGAACATGCCGTAGGCCTCGCGGTAGTTGACGGTCGCCCAGTAGGCCGCGACCTTGGCAACGCCGTAGGGGCTGCGGGGATGGAAGGGCGTGTCCTCGTTCTGCGGCGGCGGCGCCGCGCCGAACATCTCGGACGAGGAAGCCTGGTAGAAGCGCGTCTTCACGTCCGACTCGCGGATCGCCTCCAACAGCCGCAGTGTGCCCGAGCCGGTGATGTCGAAGGTGTACTCGGGGATCTCGAACGAGACCCGCACGTGGCTCTGGGCGCCGAGGTGGTAGATCTCGTCGGGCTGCAGCTCCTGCAGCAGCTTCGCCAGCGCCACCGCGTCGGAGAGATCGCCGTAGTGGTTGAAGAGCTTGACGCCCTTCTCGTGAGGGTCGTGGTAGAGGTGGTCGAGCCGCTCGGTGTTGAAGCTCGACGAGCGCCGGATGATGCCGTGGACCTCGTAGCCCTTGTCGAGCAGGAGCTCGGCCAGGTAGGAGCCGTCCTGCCCGGTGATCCCCGTGATCAGCGCCTTCTTCATCGGACTCAGAGGAGCACGACGTTGTCGGCCGCCGGCAGCTCGAGCTTGCGGGTGACCCCGCGGAAGTCGAGCACCAGGGGCGCCTCGCGGATCACCCGCGCGTAATCGATCTCGGGGTGCGCGGTGACGATGCAGGCGATGTCGCAGCTCGCCAGCTCCTCGTCGAGGTCCGAAGATCGCAGCCCCTGTTCGGGGAGCTCGTCGATGTGGGGATCGTGGAAGGAGACCTCGGCGCCGAGCTTGCGCAGGAGATCGATGATCTTCAGCGCCGGCGACTCGCGGATGTCACCGACCCCTGCCTTGTAGGAGACGCCGAGCAGCAGCACGTTGGCGCGCTTGGTCGGCTTGCCCGCGTCGTTCAGCGTCCGCTCGATCTTCTCGACCGCGAACCGCGGCTGGTTCTGGTTCACCTTCCCGGCGAGCTCGATGAACTCGGTGTGGAAGTCGTGCTCGCGGGCCTTGTAGGTGAGGTAGAAGGGGTCGATCGGCAGGCAGTGGCCGCCCATGCCGGGCCCGGGGTCGAAGCGCATGAACCCGAACGGCTTGGTCGCCGCGGCGTCGATCACCTCCCAGACGTCGATCCCCATCCGCTCGCACAGCATCGCCAGTTCGTTGACGAGCGCGATGTTGACCGAGCGGAAGATGTTCTCGAGCAGCTTCGAGAGCTCCGCCGACTCCGGGGCGGAGACCTTGACGATCTCGTCGCAGATCAGGCCGTAGAGCTCGGCGGCGCGCTCGGTGCAGGCTTCGGTGAGCCCGCCGACGATCTTCGGGGTGGTGCGGATCGTGTAGTCGGTGCGGCCCGGGTCGATCCGCTCCGGCGAGAAGGCGAGGTGGAAGTCACGCCCGGCGGCGAGGCCGGACTCCTCGAGCACCGGCTGCAGCCGCTCGCGTGTCGTCCCGGGATAGGTGGTGGACTCGAGCACGACCAGCTGTCCCTTGCGCAGCACCGCCGAGAGGGACTTACCGGCGTCGATCAGGTAGGTGAGGTCGGGCTCGCGCGAACGGGTGAGCGGCGTCGGCACGCAGATCAGCACCGCGTCGCAGGGGCTGAGCTCGGCGTAGGAAGTAGTGGTTTCAAAGCGCCCGTCAAGAGCGCGCAGCCGCTTAGGGGACACGTCCTCGACGTGACTCTCACCGCGGGCGAGCGCCTCGACCTTGCGCGAATCCGTATCGAGGCCGATCACCTCGTGCCCGGCCTCGGCGAACGCGACGCCGAGCGGCAGGCCCACGTAGCCGAGGCCGATGATTCCGACCTTCGTCATAGCGGGGGGAGTCTAGGGAGGCCGACGCGTGAGGGTGCAGGCGAGAATCCGGCGGCAGGCGACCCCCTCGCGTACCCTTGCGCCGTGACTACGGGCGACACCCCACGCCGGGCGCTGATCACCGGCATCGCCGGGCAGATCGGCTCCTATCTCGCCGAGCTCCTGGTCGAGCGCGACTACGAGGTGACCGGGATCGTGCGCGGCTCCGCCGAGGATCCGTACGAGAACCTGGCCTCCGTCCGGGACAAGATCACCCTGGTTCAGGGAGACCTGCTCGACCAGACGACGCTCCTGGACGCGGTCCACGATTCCCAGCCGCACGAGCTCTACAACCTGGCCGGGACCTCGTTCGTCCCCGCCTCCTGGAGGCAGCCGGTGATGACGGCGCAGTTCACCGCGGTCGGGGTGACTTCGATGCTCGAGGCATGCCGCGCGGTGGACCCGAACCTGCGCATCTTCCAGGCCTCCTCCAGCGAGATCTTCGGCGCCACCACCGAGAGCCCGCAGCGGGAGAACACCCCCTTCCACCCCCACACCCCATACGGCGTCGCCAAGCTCTACGCGCACCTCATGGTGGCGAGCTACCGCGAGCGCTACGGCATGTTCGCCTGCTCGGGGATCCTGTTCAACAACGAGTCGCCGCGGCGCTCGCCGGACTTCCTCCCGCGCAAGGTGACGCGAGGGGCGGCCGCGATCAAGCTCGGACTGGAGAGCGAGCTGCGGCTCGGCAACCTCGACGCGACCCGCGACTGGAGCTATGCCGGCGACACTGTCGAGGCGATCTGGCGCAGCCTGCAGGCGGACGAGCCCGACGACTACGTGATCTCGAGCGGGGTCTCGCGGTCGGTCGAGGAACTGGTCTCAACCGCTTTCGGCCACGCCGGGCTGGATCCCAAGCAGCATGTGGTCGTCGACGAGCGGTTCGTCCGCGCCGCCGATCCAGTGCCGCTCGTCGGCGATCCATCGAAGGCGAAGGCGAAGCTCGACTGGGAGACCACCACCGGCTTCGACGAGATGCTCGGAAAAATGGTCGAGCACGACCTGGCCGAGCTGAGCGGCGACCTCACTCCGATCGAGCGATAGAAACCGGTCCCCCCGATGGCCGGAAACGACGACGTCACGGTCCTGATCCCGTGCTTCAACCACGGCCGCTTCCTGGGTGAGGCCGTGCTCAGCGCCCTGCGGCAGGAGGGCGGCCCGCCTCGCGTGCTCGTGGTCGACGACGGCTCCAACGACGAGGAGACCGCCGCCGCGATCGAGGCGCTACCCGAAGAGGTCGGGTCGCTCTGGCAGGCGAACGCGGGGCACAGCGCCGCCCGCAACGCGGGCGCCGAGCGGGTGACCACCCCCCTCCTGCTCATGTTGGATGCCGACGACCGCCTCCCCGCTGACGCGATCGCCACCATGCGCGAGCCGCTCGACGCGGACCCCGGCCTTGGCTATGCCTACGGAATCATGCGCTTCTTCGGCGCCTGGACCAAGGAGATCCGCCTCCCTCCCTTCGACCCTTACCGTCTCCTTTACCGCCCCATCGTCGGCTGGCTCGGGATGATCAGGACCGAGGTGTTCCGGCGGACCGGTGGCTTCGACCCGGGCTTTCCCGGCCACGAAGACTGGGACTGGACCCTGACCGCTCTGGAGAAGGGCATCCGCGGGCGCCAGGTGCCCAAGGTCGTGCTCAACTACCGAAAGCACGAGCGCTCGATGGTCGAGGAGCACCGGCGCGAGTGGCAGCAGATCTACGGCCGGCTCCGCGAGAAGCACGCGACCCTGTTTGAGCGAGCCGACGAGTTCGCCCGAGAATCCGACCTCGGCCCCGCCGGGCGGCTCTTCTACCGGACCTATTGGGCCCGGCGCCCGCTCCCGGCCCGGTTCGAGCGCCAGCTCTACGGGTTGATGTTCAGATGACCGAGCGCCCAGCGCGCCTGGAGCGCGCCGGCGATCTCGCCAGCCGCGCCGCCTCGCTCCAGCCCGGCGATCCCCTGGTCCGCCGCGGCCTCCACTTCGCGATTGCGCTGGTGGTGGTGCTCGGGATCGCGCTGGCGGTCACCGCCAGCCTCAGCGAGCTCCCCGAAGTCGACTGGCGCTGGCGGCCGGCCTCCCTCCTGCTCGGCATCGCTTTGGTCGCCGCCTTCCTCCTCTGCAACGCGGAGCTGTGGCGGCGGCTGCTTGCGTCGCTCGGCCCCGGCCTGGCGCCTCTCCCCTCCACCGCGATCTGGTTCGCCTCAGGCCTCGGGCGCCTGGTCCCGACCAGCCTCCTGGTCCCGATGATCCGGATGGCGATGGCCGAGCGCGAAGGGATCCGCAAAGGGATCACCCTGGTCAGCGTCGTCTACGAGATCGCGCTCTCGCTCACTGGCGGCCTGATCGTCGCCGCCTATTTCATCGTCGACCTCCCCGACCTCCAGGACGATCCCGTGCGCTTTGCCGTGATCGCAATCCCGATCGCCGCGATCGTCTGCCTGCACCCGCGCATCTTCCACCGGCTCACCGACTCCGCGCTCGAGCGCTTCGGCCGCGACCCGCTGCCGATCTCGCTCGGTGCGGGCCGGCTGCTCCAGTTCACCGCGCTCTACGCCGGCGTCTACCTGATCGCCGGCCTCAGCACCTACTTCCTCGCCCAGCTCTTCTATCCGGTCGGCGCCGACGACCTGATCACGGTGATCGGCGCCTTCGCGGTCGGGACCACGCTTGGAATCGTCGCCTTCGTTCTTCCCGGCGGGCTGGTCGCCCGAGAGGCGGGCCTCGCGGTCGCGCTGCAGCCGATCATGCCGCTCGAGCCGGCGATCGCAATCGCGGTCGCCTCCCGTATCTGCCAGATCGCGGTCGAGGTCCTCGCCGCCACGGTCACCCAGGTGGCGGTGCGGCGCGGCGGCTACTCCGAGCTCGACACCTCGACCTCGGCGACCTGATCGGCCTGCGGCTGTGCGGCACCCGCACCCTCCTCGCCGGCCGGCGTTTCGGGCCGAGGCGCCCGCGCCCCGATGTAACGCTGCTCGCTCGCGGCGAGGATCTGGCTCACCCCCGGCAACGGCACGCAGGTGACGATGAACTGGAACGCGAACATTCCGGGCCAGACGTGCGCCATCGCCGATGAGATCGAGGTGAGGAAGCGGGCGAAGCGCGGCCGCTCCGGCAGGATGTTCTCGAACGGCACCGGGACGGGGCGCACGGTCCGCACCTCGTAGCCGCAGTCGCGCAGCGTCTTCTTCAGGGTCGAGCGGGTGAACAGGCGCTTGTGGGTGACGTCCATGATCCCGCGGTCCGCGTAGGCGAAGCGGCCGAAGAGCAGGTTGGCGCGGATCGCGGCGAAGGCGATGTTCGGAGTCGAGATGACGAACGTCGGACTGCGCCGCTCATAGGCAACCCGCTGGGTCTTGTTCCGCATCTCGATCAGGAAGCGCTCGGGCTCGGCCAAGTGCTCGATCACGTCGAGCAGCAGGACCGCGTCGAACCCGAACGGGTCGACCGGCAGCGGATCGGTGTCGAGGTCGGCCTTGAAGAACTCCGAGACCGCGCCGGGCAGCGGCTCGTTCTGGTCAACTCCGACCACCTCCACCCCCTCTTGGCGACACTCCCTGGCGACGGCGCCCGGGCCGCAGCCGAGATCGAGCACGCGCCCGGCGCCGGCCTCCCGGACGACCTCCAGGGCCCGGCGGTGGGACGAGTTGAGCATCTCGGTCTTGTCCTTGTAGGGCGAGCCGCCGATCTCGCGGTAGCGGAGCGAGGTGAACATCCCGAACTGGTGCATCCGGTAGCCGACGGTTGCCTTCAGCACATTGAGGCCGTAGCGGATGCCTGAGAAGCCGGCGACGTGGCTGATCTCGTCGGCGTAGCGGGTCGGGATCGGGAACTCGACGATGCGCGCGTCGACGTAGGCGGCCTGGAGCAGGATCTCGGTGTCGAAGTGGAAGTCGTTGGTGTTGGCCTCGAACGGCACCCGGTCGAGGAACGCGGTCGAGTAGCCGCGGTAGCCGGTGTGGTACTCGCTCAGCCCGAGGCTGGTGATCCGGTTCTGGATCGAGGTCAGGATGCGGTTGCCGACCAGCTTGTAGAAGGGCATCCCGCCGGCGCGGGCGCCGCCGGGCTCGGCGATCCGGGATCCGAGCACCACGTCGGGGCGGTCGGCGCGCCAGGTCTCGATGAAGCGGTCGAGCAGCTCGGGCGCGTACTGACCGTCGGCGTGGAGCAGGATCACGAAGTCATAGCCGCGATCGACGGCGAGGCGGTAGCCGAGCTTCTGGTTGCCCCCGTATCCCTGGTTGACCGGGTTGTGGAGGACGGTCAGGTTCTCGAGATCGCGCTCGGCGGCCCATTGCGCGAGCAGCTCAGCGCCGGCGTCCGCTGACCCGTCATCCAGGCAAACGAAATCGACCTCCGGGTCGCGGAGGACCGACTCGGGGATCCGCTCGAAGGTCTCGAGCACGTGCTTCTCGGCCTCGTAGGCGACAACGAGCACGAGGACCCGGCGCCCGGCCTGTGCTTCAGGTGTGGGTGTGGCGTTCGCGGCCACGGGGCGATTCAAGGTAGCGGCTTGGCTCTACAGGCACCGGGATCGAGGTTGCCCGTGATCCGAAAGACCGTGAGCGGCGGGCTGTCGATGATCGGCTCGCTGTTGGGGTCCGTGGCCCAGCGTATCTGGGGCCGCTTGCGCTCGGCGAAGGCGGGCGAGGCGACCACGTACTCGTAGTCACCGTCGTTGATCGCCTTGCGGAAGCTGGGGCAGTCCTCGATCTTGCGGAAGCTCTCGTCGTCGCCGTGGCGGCCGAGGAACTGGACGTGGTTGGACTGGTCCTCGCCGTAGAGGCCGTACTGGAGGATCCCCGAGGTGCCGATCCTCGTGTCCTCGAGGTCGCTCGCCCACTCGTACACCGGCGCCAGGCCGAGCTGTTCGAACAGCGGCGGGGCGCCGGAGCGGTACCGGTCGCGCAGGTAGTCCTCGGTCTGCGGCCAGGCGACGCCGATCGCGAGGCCGATCGCCAGCGCCCCGGCGATCGCCGCGGTCCAGCCGTCCCAGCGCTCGGCGATCCAGGCGATCCCGGCAGGGACCAGGACCAGCAGCGCGGCGATCGCGAGCATGCCGAGAAAGCGGCCCGACTCCCAGAAGTCGAAGTCGCGATGTGTCGCTGCCAGGGCGAGCACCGCGAGCCCGCCGAGCGCGATCCAGCGCCCCCGCGAGTTGAGCTCGCGGGCCGCGATCGCCGCCAGGCCCAGCGCCAGCACCAGCGCCGGAACCAGCACCCGCAAACCGGAGGGGAACTCGATCGGGTTGCCCTCCGGCCCCTCGGCTGCGGCCGGCGCGAACAGCCAGAAGACGAAGGAGAGGGTGGCTGCGGCGGCGAGGATCCGCAGCAGGGTGCTCCTGTTCTGAACCAGGGCGGCGATCACGCCGACCGCGGCCAGCCCGAGCAGCAGCCACCACAGCGGCCCGAGCTGCATGTCGAAGCCGGGAAGGAAGTGGTCGTCCCAGACCGCGCCGTCGGTTAGGTAATGGGCGACCGAGTTCGAGGTGCCGGCGTCGAGCCCCTGGTCCGGACCCGGGAGGTTTATCGGCCCGGCCTCCGAGACATACGGCAGGGGATTGCCGACGTGGAACAGGTTCCGCAGGTACCAGTAGGAGCCGACGAGGAGCATCGGCGCCCCGAAGACCACCGCAGTTCGTACCCGCCCGCCGGCCGGGGCGGCCAGGAACAGGCCCACCAGGATCGCGGCCACCGGCGCAACGAAGACGATCTTGCCTCCGATCGCGAGGCCTGCTGCCAGGCCCGCGACGGCCAGCACGCCGGGCTGGAGTCGCTCGGACTTCCATCCGTTCACCAGCAACGCGGCCGCGCACAGAAGGAAGGTCACCCCCCAGAGATCGCTCATCGCGGCGCCGGCCTGGGTCGTGGCAAACACCGGCAGGTCCATCACCAGGGCCGTGGCCACCGCGGTCAGCGGCGCGACGCCGAACGGCCGCCCCAGGCACCACCCCGCCAGCAGCGCCAGCGCCAGCCACAGCAGATTCAGGAACGGCGAAGCGAGGTCGCGGTCGAAGGCAAGCATCCCGAGCGAGTGGAAGAGCTCGGAGGTGACCGGGTGGAACCAGCTCATGTACGAGGGGCTGAAGAACTGGAGATGGACCAGCGACCCCTCCTGGGCGAAGCGCCCGGCGTACGGCAGGTGGTACCAGTTCTCGTCGCCGCCGAAATGGCCGATCGCAAAGGTCTGCTGCGCGAAGGTCGCCCAGTGCGCGGCGACTAGGAAGCAGACGAACAGCGCGATCCCGGTCGCCGATGGCCCCATCCCGGCCGGGGCCGGCGCCACGGCTTCCCCCTCCTGTTCAACCGGGCGGATCCGGAACCCGGCGATCCCGACCAGGACCGCTCCGACCACGATTGCCGCCGGCTCGAACAGGCCAACCGTCCCGAGCAGCTCCATCACCAGGACGACCGCGGCGACTGCGATCACGGCCTCCGCCAGCCGCGCCGGCGCGCCGCTCCACGCGGGCAGCAAACGCCCCCTGAGCCGGCAGGCGAAGAAACCGACGGCGGCAGCGATCAGCGCCAGCTCGCCGGCGCCGAGCAGGTATCGCCCAAAGCTCATCGGCGGGCGATGCTACTCGTCACACATTTATTGCCGTTAGCGCGCCACGCGTCACACGAGCTCGGCAAAGCTTCAATCGCGGAGGGTGAAGCGGCAAGGCGCCGCGCCCGGCTTGTCACCCGGTGCGGTCGGGGTAGCCCCTGACTGGGGTTCGAGTCCCCCGCCCTCCGCCGATTCGCCGGGGGCGGCCAGTGGCAGGCCGCCCGCCGGCGTGCAACCCTTTAAGGGACTGGTGACGAGCCGGGCCCGGGGTAGCTCCCCGGCCGCACAGAACGACCCGCTCCGGCGGGTCGTTGCGGTTCCTCATCCCTCGTTCTGGCCAGATGAAGGGCAAGAGTTCCCGCATTTTGGGAGGACTTTCAGGTTGCGCGGGGGGCATATAGGTGGAAGCGTCAGGGGTCTTGAAGGTGTGAGTACGAACCGCCTGAGAGGAGGAGACGGTATGTGGAGGAGGATCTTGTTCTCGACGCTCGCCGGGGCAGCGGCGATCAGTCTCTTGCTCTCGGCTGCGGCCGAAAAGGCGACAGCCGGGACCTACCCGGTCTATCAGTGCGACCCCGGCTCGGCGACCCACATCGGCGTCCCGGACCTGGAGAACCATCCGAGCACCTTTGGCTCGACGGCCGGGTATCACGGCTTCACCACCTGTCACGCCACCCACGGCGCCCATGTCTTCGCGTGGAGTCCCGGGGACGGCGGCGGACCGTGCACGACGCGGTCGGTCCCATACCTGACCAACGGCTTCATTCGGTTCGCCGCTCCGGCGGCTCTGGCGTTCGTCGGCGGCAGCTTCAACTGGTCCTACTCGTCGGCATGCGGCAACCACCCCTACTGGCGCTACCGCGCGGCCGACGGTTCCCTGCTGCAGAGCGGCGACACAGGCGACGCCCAAGGAGGCAAGTTTCTGACTGGTGAGGGCAAGTTCCTCGACGTCGGCATCATCTGCTTCGACGCTGCCGGCTGTAATGCCTACGGTCCTTATGGCCTCTCGGGTGTGAAGACGGTGAGCTTCACGCTCGACGACCGCAGCCTGCCGGCGGCACCGGCACTCTCAGGGTCTCTGGTCGACCCGGGCCCACGACGCGGGACCGAGTCCCTGGTCGTCGGTGCATCAGACGTCGGTGGCGGTGTGGCCGAGGTCGAGGTTTTGGTGAACGGAGCAGTGATTCGCGACCAGGCGGTCGCCGGATGCCAGGCGTTGCCCTCGAACAGCATGATCCCCTGCCCGCTGCAGACAATGGAGTCCTTCTCGATTCCGACCGACGCCGCTCCGTTCCACGACGGCAGGAACACGCTCGAGGTCTGCGCGGTCGACATCGCCCAAGGCGCTCAGGGCGGCAATCGGAGCAACCCCTGCGCCAAGCTCGTGGTCGAGGTCGACAACAGCTGCGACGAGTCGCTCGGGCCCGACGCGGCCAGCAGCCTCGAGGCCGGACTTGCCCAGGGGCCGGCCGAGCCCAAGCCCAGCCTGCAGGTGCTGTCGACCCAGGGCGCGGCGATCAAGGGTCGGATCGCCAACTCCTCGGGGAACGGCATCTCGTCGGGGACGATCTGCATCTACGAGCAGGTCGCCGCAGCCGACGAGCACAAGGCTCTGGTGCGCACGGTGCCGAGCAGGTCCAACGGGGGCTTCCAAGCAGACGTCCCGGCAGGCCCGAGCCGGTCGATCTACGTCACCTACCGGCGCGGCAACCGCTTGCTGGAGAAGCAACTCGAGCTGATCTCGAAGGCGAAGCCGACCTTCTCCATCCGCAAGCGGCGGCTGCAGAACGGCAAGGTGATGCGGTTCGGCGGTTGCATCCCCGGCCCCCACAACGCCAAGCGCGCCATCGCAGTGCAGGCCCGTGTCGGGCGGATCTGGCGCACATTCAAGGAACTGGTCACCAACGACGGCGGGTGCTTTCGGGGCCGCTACCGGTTCAAGAGCTCGACCGCGCCGCTGACCAAGTACACGTTCCGGGTGCTGGTCAAGGCCCAGAACGGCTACCCGTACCTGGCCGGCACCTCTCGCAAGCGAAAGGTGATCGTCACCGGCTAAGGCGGTGACGATCGTCGGACGAATCTCAGTTACCGGGCGTTGCCTTGAGGCAGAGGGCATAGGCCGTGGCCGACGGCGGCGCGAGGCCATTGGCGGCGACTGCCTCCCCGAGGGTAGGACTGAAAAACGGTTGTACCTCGGTTAGGCCGCCAGAGTCCGAGCCGCCGGCACCGAGTAGCTGCGAGCCGCGGGGGCACGCTGCAACCGGGTTGACCGCCTCATTTCTAATCACCTCACCCGCGGCGAGATCGGCGGCGGTCACGTGACCGGCCGCGATCTTCTCGGTGGTCACCGCGTTGGCGGCCAAGTCCTTAGTCTTGATTGTGCCGTTGACGATGCTCTTGCTCGTCACCGAGTTCTTCTTCGCCTTGGTCACCGCGACCGCGGCCGGGATTCCGGCGACGGCGACGATCAGCGCCAGGGTCGAGACGATGTTCGCGTAGCTGAGGTGTCCCCTCTTCGTCTGCATGGATCCGCCTTTCCTAGCTCGACTCGGATAACACGCCCGAACCGTCTCAGATTCGGATCGGAGAAGGAGGGTTAGGAAACGGACCAGCGCTCGCCGGCGACGAGGCGCTCGAGCCCGAGCCAGGCGAAGTCCATGTGGGCCTGGAGCATCTGCTCGCGGGTGACCTCATGGTGCTCGTCCCACCAGTTGGCGAGCGACTGGCCGGCACCAACGAGCTGCTGCGCCAGCATCTCCGCGGCAACGTCGGTGTCGACTCCCTCAATTGGGCTCAGCGGCGGAGCCTCGGCCGCGATCAGCGCGGCGACGATGTCCCGGGTCTCGTCCTGGACCCGGCGAAGGGTCGGCGCCAGGTCGGGGTCGTTGATGTTGCGGTGCACCATGCGCCAAGCGTCGCGGTGCTCCTCGACGAAGCCGAGGAATGCCTCGATCCCGAGCCGGAGCCGGTCACCGGGGGCATTGGATCCCGCAATCGCCTCGAGCACCCGGCGGACCAGCTCGTCGTGTGCGGCCCGCAACGCGGCGTCGTGGAGCTCCCGCTTGGAGCCGAAATGCTCGTAGATCAGGGCCTTCGAGACGCCGGCTGCCTCGGCGACGTCGTCAAGAGAAGCCCGGTCGAAGCCGTGCTCGGCGAACACCATCAGCGCGGTCTCGAGCAGGAGCTCGCGCCTGTCGGTGGCGGACATCCGCTGCCTGGCCGGTGCCTGCTGTGTGCGTGACGTCACACAGCCAGTCTACCTAACTGACCCGTCAGTAAGTTATGATTCCGTCCACCGAGTCGCCCCCGCAATCACCACTGCAAGGAGGACGCGAGTGTCAGTCGCCCAGGTAGAGCCCAACAAGTCGGTCGCGGAGATCACCTACGAGGATCTCTACCAGCGCTGGGAGCAGGGCAACTGGAGCGCCTACGACCTCGACTTCAGCAAGGACCGCGAGGGCTGGGACTCGCTCTCCGACATCCAGCGCAAGTCGGCTCTCTGGATCTATTCGATGTTCTTCTACGGCGAGGACGCGGTCACCGACGGCCTTTCCCCCTACATCGAAGCGGCGCCGCTGGAGGAGCAGAAGTACTTCCTCGCGACCCAGCAGGTCGACGAGGCCCGCCACGCCGTCTTCTTCGACCGCTTCTTCGGTGAAGTGATCGGCGCGCCGGGAGAGAGCCTCTCCGACCACCTCGACTTCACCAAGGAGCACCTGGGCTGGGGCTACCGCGGCGTCTTCGGACGGCTCGAGAAGATGGTCGACGAGCTCCACACCGACCGCTCCTATCCCAAGTTCGTCCAGGCGATCACCCTCTACCACCTGGTGGTCGAGGCGGTGCTCGCCCAACCGGGCCAGCACTTCATCGAGGATTTCTTCGCCAAGGCCGGGACGATGCCGGGCTTCAGCGAGGGGATGGGCAACGTCTCGCGCGACGAGCAGCGCCACATCGGCTTCGGGGTCAAGGTCCTCTCCGAGGCGATCGCCGGACCTCAGAGCGAGGAGTGCAAGGCCGCGATCGTCGAGCTGATGCGCGAGATCATGCCCTACGCCGTCGGCGTCCTGACGCCGCCGGGCTGGGACCGCGACTACACCCGGGCCTACGGCTTCGAGCTCGAGGACATCTACGCCTGGGGCATGCGCTCGGTCGAGATGAAGTGGAAGATGATCGGCTTCCCGCTGCACGAGATGCCGGGCGTCTATCCGTTCGATCCCGAGATGCCCCACCGCGAGCGGGCCGAGCGCCAGATCGCGATGCTGCAGGCCGGCGTCCTTGGAGAGCCCAACGGCAAGATCGACGCCTCACCCGAGGTGCAGGGCTACTTCTTCGACGTGATCGCGAAGTCGGCCGACCAGACCGCGATCACCGAGCCGCTGACGATCCAGTGGAAGTTCAGCGACGCCGAGCCGTGGCACGTGCGGCTCGACAACGGCTCTTCGGTAGCCGCGCAAGGGCTGGCCGAGAAGGCCGACATCACCCTGCGGACCAGCTTCGAGCGCTGGGTGACGATGGCGATCCGCGACAGCAACCCGGTGCGCGAGGTCTTGAAGGGCAAGCTGCGGCCGAGCGGCTCTCCGCGCAAGCTGCTTCAGCTGCAGAAGATCTTCCCGCAGCGCCAGACCGAGACGCTCGATATCAGTTAGCCGGAGGCCCGCCCTGGGTCGCGACCGTGACCCAGCCGCCGCAGTTGAAGATGCGCCTGTCCGTCTTGGTCAGACGCTTCGGCGTGGTCACCGCGAAGTAGCCGGCCGGCGACGGGGGGATCGGGTTGACGATCCCGCCCGGGATCACGGCCTGCCAGCTGCCGTCAGCCTTGGCGCGCACGGTGCGGATCAGGATGTCGTTGCCGCTCTCCTCCTGGAAGTAGAGAGAGACCGGGCGGTTGGCCTTGCAGCCGGTCCGCTTCGAGCGCACTTGGCCGGACGCCATGTCCTCGCTGGCGGTGTCGGTGAGGACGATGGTGACGTCGCTGAAATAGCGCACCACCTTCCGCTTCGCGACCGCAGTTGCCGCTCCGAACGCCAACAGCAGCGCCAGTCCCACAGTCACCACTCCCCTGCTCAGCGTCCTCCCGATCATTCGCGGGGGATCCTAGCCCGCGTCCTCGTCACCCGCGCCGGTCCCGAGCTCGACCCCACTGAGGCTCGCCGGGTCGACCCGGCAGGTACATGGTGGAGCCGGTGGCAAGCGCCACCAGCTTGCCGTCGGCGTTGGTGAGTTCGGCGTTCGCCACCGCCAGGGTGCGGCCCCGGTGGACGATGTGAGCCTTCGCAGTCAGCTCGCGCCCGTCCGGGAACACCGGGCGCAGAAAGTTGACCTTGAGGTCGAGAGGCGCGGTCGCTGTTCCCGCATCCGCGGTTGAGAACACGGCGGCGGCCAATGCCGCCTCCGCGAGCAGCGCGATGAAGCCGCCCTGCACCGTCCCCGCCGCAGTAGAGAGCCACCGGCTGCAGGGCATCACCATCGTGACCTCTCCCTCCGCCGCGGCGACAACCCGGTGGCCGAGCAGGTAGTAGATCGGCGGCCACGGCAGCTCATCGGCGAGCCACGCCTCGAGCAGCTCGAGCCCGGAACGGTTCTCGAACTCCTCCTGGGGAAGGACCTCACCCTTCAGCGGCCGGCGCAGCGGGCCGTCCTCACTCTCGCCGGGATAGGGCTGCTCGATCACGGGCAGCTCGGCCGGAGGCTCGGGGACGGGATCGAGCGGCGGAAAGACCGCGAGGCGCGAGCTGGAGAACGCGACCAGGTCCTCGGTCTTCTCGCTGAACATGAACGCCTCGGTGAGGCCGACCGATCTGCCACGATGGATCAGCTGCCCGTTGCCGAGGATCTTGTTCTCGGGGTCCGGTGCGACCGGACGCAGGAAGGTCATCGAGAGCTCTGCCGTTGTGAAGGTTTCCCCGGGTCCGAGCATCGTCCCGAGCGCCACCCCGAGCGGCGCGTCGGCGAGGACGGCGAGGATCCCGCCCGGGATCAGGCCGGTGGCGTTCGCAAACCAGGGCGAGGTCGGAATCGAGAAGCCGCCGTGCCCCTTGCCGAGCTCGGTGAACGGAAACTCCATCAGGTACGCGATCGGGGGGATCGGGGACCTCCCCTCCCACGCGGCCCTGAGGCGTTCGTAGCCGCCGAGGCCGAGCATGGCCGGGTCCGGGTAGCCGCCGACCACCTCCTCTTCCCAGAGCATTTTCTCGCCCATCAGGGCGTGGACCTTATGCTCGCGCCGTTTCCGGCTGGCGAGCGGTCGGCGAGCCGCCTTCGAGGTTCAGGTCGGGCAGGATCCGGTCGAGCCAGCCGGGGAGCCACCAATTCCAGCGGCCCATCAGCTGCATCGCCGCCGGCACCAGGATCAGCCGGACCAGAGTGGCGTCGAGCGCGACGGCGACCGCATTGCCGAGCCCCAGCTCCTTGATCGAGGGAACCCCGGTGAGGATGAAGACCGCGAACACCGCGGTCATGATCATGGCCGCCGAGGAGATCGTCCGCGCGCTGGAGCTCAGCCCCTCGGCAACGGCCCGCTTGTTGTCGCCGTGCTCCTCGTAGCGCTCGCGGATCCGGGAGAGCAGGAAGACCTCGTAGTCCATCGAGAGGCCGAAGACGACGGCGAGGATCAGCGGCGGGTTCAGGGTGTCGATCGCGCCGAGGCTCTCGAAGCCGAGGAAACCGTCCAGCCAGCCCCACTGGAAGACGATCACGAGGACCCCGTAGGCCGCGCCGATCGAGAGCAGGTTCATCAGGATCGCCTTCAGCGGCAGCAGCAGCGAGCGCAGCATCAACATCAGGACGAGGAACGAGAGCGCCAGGACGAAGGCGACGATCTTCCACATCGAACCGTCGATCTGCGTGGTGACGTCCTCGACCCGGGCGGTCTCCCCGCCGACCGCCACCTCCGTGGAACGGCGGTCAAGAGCGGAGCCGGGGACGATCTGGTCGCGCATCCGCACCACGAAGCCGCGCGCCTTGTCGGACTCGCTCGGGTGCTTGGTCGTTCCCGCGATCAGCACCCGGCCGCCTTTGCCCGGCACGGGCTCGGCAACCCCGGAGACCTCGCGGTCCTCCTCCATCCGACTTGCGAGAGCGCCGGCTGCCGCGGCGTTCTCGGGCGTCTCGAGGTCGCCCTTGCGGAAGGTCGCCACGACCTGAACCGGGTTGGAGCCACCGCCGAGCTCCTCTGCGGCGAGCTCGGTCCCGACGCGTACGTCGTGGCCGTCGGGGAACTGCTCGAGTGCGCTGTTGCCGGTCTCCATCGAGAGCACCGGGATCGCCAGGGTGAGCAGCAGGGCTGAGCTGAGCGCGACGGAGAGGATCGGCCTGCGCATCACCCGCTCGGTCCACCGCTCCCAGAAGCGCGAGCGCTCGGGGTCGGTCTTGCCGCGCCGGCGCACCCGCCTGATCGGATGGCGCATGACAGTGAAGATCCCCCAGATCACCCCTCCCGCCTCGATCCGCTGCCCGAGCAGCCGGATCAGGACCGGCAGCAGGGTCGAGGCGACCAGCACCGCGATCGCGACCACGATCATCGCCCCGAGCGCCATCGAGCGCAGCGCCTGGTTCTCGACCATCCACAGCCCCGCCAGAGAGATGATCACGGCGATCCCGGAGAAGGCGACGGCAAGGCCGGAAGTGGAGAGTGCCGTCGCGCGCGCCTCACGCGCCGTCTTCCCCGTCCTCACCTCCTCGCGGAAGCGGGCGAGGATGAACAGGGAGTAATCGACCGCCACCCCGATCCCGATCATCGAGGCCATGTTGGTGACGAACACCGACATGTCCATCTGCTGGGAGAGCAGGAAGATGACCGCCCCGGTGACGATGACCGCGACCACTCCGAGCACCAGCGGCAGCGAGGCGGCGGCGAGGGAGCCGAAGACCGCGAGCAGGATCAGCGCGACGATCGGGAAGCCGGTGATCTCGGCCTTCTCGAGATCGTCCTGGGAGAGCTCCTGGAGCCCCGCATAGGCGGCGGGCTGGCCGGTCAGGTAGGTGGTGACCCCGTCCTGGGCGTCGCCCACCTCGAGCGGAGCGCGAAGATCGGTTGCGGCGTCGCTGAGCTCCGACGCCGGCAGCGTGGTGGAGAACCCGACCACGGCCACCCCGTCGGCGGCGAGCTCCTCGCGGGCGGCCTCCGCGGCCTCCGGCGGCAGGGAGACGTCGGGTTGCTTCTCCACCTCTCGCTGAAGATTCGTGACCGCGGCGTCGATCGCCTCCTGATCGGCTCCGTCGTCGGCTTGCAGCACCGCTCCGATCCCGGCGGAGGCGCTCGGCGGAAAGTCCTCTTCGAGCGACTGCTCCACCGACTGCGACTGGCTGCCGGGGACCTCAAAGCCGCCGCCGACCAGGTTCTCGGTCTGCTTCGCCGAGAGCGGCGCGGCGAAGACCACCACCGCGAGCCAGGCAGCGAGCACGAACCAGCGCCGGCGGGTGAGGAAATCCGAAAGCCTTTCCATCGATTCGCGCATGCAGCCTCTCCTGGACGGTTGCGACCTAAGGCCACCAGTTTGGCTGGTCAGCCAAACCGCTGCGGATCATCGCCTACCCGGCCAGATCGCATCTGTGACGTGAATCACGCCGCGATGCGCCCTTCTGCGAATTCCGCAAAGAGCGGAAATCCGACTCGTGAATCCCGCTAGGAGCGGAGGATCCGGAACGACCGGAATGGCGCAGCCGGGATCTTTCGTACACTGCGCGCTCGTGATGAAGCAGGGACAGCGAAGGCAGGTCACTGCCGGCCGTGGCACGCGCCGGCGCCTGCCCCTGCTCGGCGTCGCGGTTCTCGTCATAGCCCTGACGGCCGCGATCCTGATCAACGGCTCCGCCTCGGCGGTCCCGGCGCCCCAGACGATCAAGAAGTCGATCTGGCAGACGACGGAGTTCCCCGGCGGCAAGTCGCTCTTCCCGGAGTACCGTGACCTCGGCGTCGGCCTCTTCCAGACGCTGGTCCGGTGGGACACCGTCGCGCCGACCAAGCCCGCCAACCCCAACGACCCGAACGACCCCGCCTACAAGTGGCCGGCCCTGCTCGACAAGCAGGTCGCCGAGGCCCAGCAGCAGGGAATGGAAGTGGCGATCATGCTGATCGGCGCGCCCGGGTGGGCCAACGGCGGCAAGAGCTTCAAGTTCGCTCCGCAGAACCCGCAGGACTTCGGCGCCTTCTCCGCCGCGGTCTCGAAGCGCTATCCAAACGTGAAGCACTGGCTTATCTGGGGCGAGCCCAACCGCAAGCCGAACTTCGGTCCGTTCACCCCCTCGAAGTACAACCGTCCGCTGACCGCCGCCCAGCGGCAGGCGCCGATGGTCTACTCCCAGCTGTTAGACGCCGCCTTCGAGGCGCTGAAGGCGGTCAGTCCCAACAACCTCGTGATCGGCGGTATGACCTTCAGCGGTGCCGGCCCCGGCGCGATCCAGCCCTACCAGTGGATCAAGGCGATGAAGCTGCCCGGCGGTGCCCGGCCGCGGATGGACATGTACGCGCACAACCCCACCAGCTACCGCATGCCGAACTTCAAGACGAAGCAGACCCCGAAGGGCATCGTCGAGTTCTCCGACCTGAAGCGCTTCGCCAAGGCGCTCGACAAGTCCTTCCGCGGCAAGAAGCTGAGGCTGTTCATCTCCGAGTACGGATTCGCGTCGGGCTTCGGCTTCAAGAAGCTCAACAACAAGACGCAGGTCAAGTGGATGAATGCAGCGATGAGGCTGGTCCAGGGCTGGAGCCGGATCTACACGCTCGGCTGGATCACCCCCTTTGACCGCTCAGAGCAGATCGGGAGCCAGAGCACTCAGCAGCTCGGGCTGCTCAACAGGCAGGGCAACCCGAAGCCGCTCTACTTCGCCTTCAAGAACGGCCTGAACTAAGCAGCTAGGCGACCAGCAGGTGCCGGGCGGCGGCTGTCGCCGCCTCGATCATCGGCGCGTGGTCGCGCTCGGGATCGGACAGCGCCTGCAGAGCGACGCCATCGGCCGTCGCAAACAGATAGGCGACGACAGCCTCGGGCTCGAAGCGCATCTGCAAGACGCCCTCGCGCTGCTTGGCGACGAGGCTCTCGGCGACGTGGTCGCGGGTGCGGTTGAAGAGCTCGCCGATCTCGCGCTGGATCTCCGGGTTGCGGCGGCCGGCGGTGAAGAGCTCGAACAGGAGGACGAAGAAGCCCGGATCGTTCTCGATCATGTCCTCGAGGTTGGAGACGAGGACGCCGAGCACATCGTCGACGGTCTTCGCCTGGGCCAACGGCTCGTCGAGCCGGCCGATGCGGATCTCGGCGTCGCGCTTGACGACCTCGACCAGGAGCCGCTCCTTGGTCCCAAAGTAGTAGTGGAGCAGGCCGCGGCTGACGCCGGCTTCGCGCGCAACATGCTCGAAGGTCGAGCCGGAGATCCCCCGCTTGGCGACGCTGGCCCGCATCGCCTCGACGATCTTCCCGGCCTTCTCGCCGGCCAGCTCGCGCGCGGGTGCGCCAGCCGTGCTGGTGTCGGTGCTCGCCTCCATGGGGCGGGCAGTGTAGGGACTCCTAGGGCTTGAACGGCGGGTAGTGACCCGGAATGATCAGCTCCGGTTCGAGCTCGCGGATTCGCTTCCACTGCGTGAGCAGCTCGTCCCGCTCCGGCCCGAAGTCCTCGGGCAGGTCCATCTCATCGAAGTATTCGGGCAGCGGCCCGACGCAATCGGAGGGGATCGCGACCAGGCCCTCGTCGGTGTCGACCAGGAGCGTGATCAGCCCGTCGCAATGGCCGGGGGTCAGCATCCAGCGCAGGCCGGGCTCGATCTCCCCCTCCTCCCCGTCCACGATCTCCAGGTTGGCGAGCTCCAGCGGTCCGGCGACTATCTGCGCGTAGGGCGCCTCGGTCTCGATCTTGTGGACGTAGGTCTGCCGCTGAGGCCAGGCCGACATCCCCTCGGCGTGATCGAAGTGGAGATGGGTGAGGATCACCTTCTTCACCTCGTGGGGCTGGACGCCGAGCTCTTCCATCGCCCCGATCAGCGCGTTCCCCTGCATGATCAGGCCGGGGTCGACCAGGTAATCCTCCTCGCCGCGGATCAGGACGGTGTTCGGGAAGGCGACCATCCCCACCGCCTTGCCCTCCTCCTGGAGTTGCTTGTACCGGGAGAAGCCCTCGGCCGAGCTCGAGATCTGCTCGGCATTCCCCTCGCCGTCGGCGACCGAGAAGACGTACCGCTGGGCGGGGATGAGGACGTGGACGCTTGCCATTGGCTCGAGCCTATCCGGCGCGGGGTCTGAGACACGAGAAAGGGCGCCAAAGGCGCCCTTTCAAGATGACTTGAGCCTTGTCGATCAGTTCGCGGCGTTCGAAGCGCCCTCGGTGCTGGGCACGGACGGCGCCTCGGGAGTCGTGGTCGAGGTGTACTCGAACTCCTCCTCGGCTCCGAACAGCCTGTCAAGCACGAACTTGCGGGCGTCCTCGCTCAGCACCAGCACCAGGATGGCGCCGATGATCCCGAGCAGCAGGACCCGGCCGACGCCGATCCCGCTGCTGCGGCGCTTGCCGCGGATCTGCCTCGAAGCGTCCCGGATGGACTCGGCAGCTTCATGCAGGTCGCGGTGGACCTTCTTGTCGTCGACAAGCGCGTCCACCGGCTTCTGGCCGTTCGACATCCGCTCGTAGGCGTCGCGGGCGGCGTTGAAGGCGGCCTTGATGTTGTCGCGCAGCTCCTCATCCTCGATCAGGCGCTGCAGGTACGGATTCGAGCCGACCGACCTGGCTGTCTCGCTGGCCTTCTCGCGTCTGGTTGCCGCCATTACCTCTCCTCGAGTCGATTGCTGGGGTCGCTCTCAGCATACCCCGAAGTCACCTGCTCATTCGCGGCCGACATCCGCCCCACGCGCGCGCCAGGCCCAGACCGTGCCCAGCCCCTGCTGGCTGTCGCCCGCGCGGGAGGCGGGCGCGGGAATGACGGCCGTCTTGTACCCGGCCTCCTCGAGCGCCGAGGCCGCGACCAGGGAGGCGTCCTCCTGCAGGGAACCGGTGCTGTGGTACTCGAGCACGATCGTCGTTGCCCCGACCCCGGCGAGTCGCGGATCGGTGAGCAGCACCCACTCCCCTCCCTCGATGTCGATCTTGACCAGGTCGGCGGCCTCGAGGTGCTCGAAGGCGTCGATCGCCTCGACCTCAATCGCGTCGGGGTCGCCGGGGCCGGCCTGGCGCGACCGGGAGGAGTGCCCGCCGGCAAACCGGACGCGGCCGGGTGCGGTCGCCGCCACCGCTTCGATCAGGCGCCAGCGCTCGGCCAGCCCGTTCTCCTCGATGCAGCGGCGATGCAGCTCGGCATTGGCCGGGTCGGCCTCGATCCCGGTCACCTCGCATCCCGGCCAGCGTTCCAGGGCCAGGAGACCGAAGAGGCCGATATTGGCTCCGAGGTCGAGCACCCGCCGCGGCGCCTGACGCGAGAGCAGCGCCTCCACCTCGGGCGGCGGCTCGTAGGCGCGGAGCCGCCCGAAGCACTCGGCGAGGACGTAGGCGTCGTCGGTGTCGTGGCGGACGAAGATCCGCCGGCCACTCGCCCGGAGCTCGTAGCTGTTGACACCGGGCTCGCCGCGCAGCTGGCGAACCGCAAACCCGAAGCTGGGCCGGACCTTCGCTGCCAGCAGCAGCGTCGCTATCAGTCGCTTCAAGCCGAGCTGGCCTGCTTGGCCGGTTCGAGCGCGGCATCGAGCACCTCGCCAATCTCTTCGGCGTAGATGAACTCGAGCTCGCCGAGCTCGTCCTCAGGAATCTCGGCGATGTCGCCCTCGTTCCGCTTCGGCACGATCACCTGCTTGATCCCGGCCCGCTGCGCGGCCAGGGACTTCTCCTTCAGGCCGCCGACCGGGAGCACCTGGCCGCTGAGGGTGACCTCGCCGGACATCGCGACGTCGTTGCGGACTGGCCGGCCGCTGACCAGCGAAGTGAGAGCCGTGACCATTGCGACGCCCGCGGAGGGGCCGTCCTTGGGCACCGCGCCGGCGGGAACGTGGATGTGGATGTCGCGCTCGGAGAACCACTTCTCCTCGAGGTCGGTGCCGACGTCCTTGAGATGACCGCGGACCCAGGAGAGGGCCGCCTGCGCGGACTCCTTCATCACGTCTCCGATCTGGCCGGTGATGTTGAGATTGCCCGACCCCGGCATCGAGGTCGCCTCGACGAACAGAACCTCGCCGCCGACCGGCGTCCACGCCAGGCCGGTGGCGACGCCGGGGTCCTTGGTCCGTCGCATCTGCTCGGCGAAGACGCGCCGCTTGCCGAGCAGCTCGCGGGCCCGCTTGGCGGAGATCTTCACCTTTCCGTCGACCTTGTCCTCGGCGACGTCGCGGGCCACCTTCCTCAGCACGGTGCCGATCTCCCGCTCGAGGTTGCGGACGCCCGCCTCCCGCGTGTACTCCTCGATGATCGCCTTCACCGCCGGATCGGCGAGCTCGACCTGGCCCGCCTTCAGGCCATTGGCCTCGAGCTGCCGGGGCAGGAGGTACTTCTTGGCGATGTGGAGCTTCTCGTCGACGGTGTAGCCGGCGAGCTCGATCACCTCCATCCGGTCCTGAAGCGGCGTCGGCACCGGGTCGAGGATGTTCGCCGTGCAGATGAACATCACGTCGGAGAGGTCGAACGGCAAATCGAGGTAGTGGTCGCGGAAGGTCGAGTTCTGCGCCGGGTCGAGCACCTCGAGCATCGCCGAAGCGGGGTCGCCGCGGAAGTCGGCGCCCATCTTGTCGATCTCGTCGATCATGAACACTGGGTTGCGGGTCCCGGCGTCGCGGAGGGCGCGGATGATGGTCCCGGGCAGGGCGCCGATGTAGGTGCGGCGGTGGCCGCGGATCTCGGCCTCGTCGCGGACCCCGCCCACGGAGATCCGTTCGAACTTGCGACCGAGCGCTCGGGAGATCGACTGCCCGAGGCTTGTCTTGCCGACGCCCGGCGGGCCGACGAAGCAGAGGATCGGCCCGGGCGACTCGGGGTTGAGCTTGCGAACCGCGAGGTACTCGAGGATCCGGTCCTTGACCTTCTCGAGGTCGTAGTGGTCCTCATCGAGGACCTTGTGCGCGTGCTCGATCTCGAGGTTGTCCTCGGTCTCCTCGTTCCAGGGCAGGTCGACGATCCACTCGAGGAAGGTGCGGATCACCCCGTGCTCGGCGGCGGCCGGCGGCAGGGTCTCGAGCCTCGAGAGCTCGCGCTCGGCCTGCTTTTGGGCCTCTTCGGGCAGGCCCGCCTCCTCGATTCGCTTCCGGAGCTCGGCGACCTCCGCTCCCTGCTCATCGGCCTCGCCGAGCTCGCGCTGGATCGCCTTCAGCTGCTCGCGCAGCATGTACTCCCGCTGGCCCTTGTCGAGCTCGGACTGGACCTCCGACTGGATCTTGGTGCCGAGCTGGATCATCTCGAGCTCGCGGGCGAGGAACTCGGAGAGCCGGCGCAGGCGCTTTGCCACGTCGACCTGCTCGAGCAGTTCCTGCTTCTCCTCTGTGGCGATCCGCAGGGCCCCCGCGATCAGGTGCGAGAGCTGCGAGGAATCGTCCATGTTGGTGACCGCGAGCTGCAGCTCTTCAGGCAGATACGGGATCTGCTCGATGATCTCGCTGAAGGTGCTCTGGACGTTGCGCGTGAGGGCCTGGAGCTCGGGGGTCTCGTCAACCTCGTCCGGCATCTCGGCGATGCGCGCGACGAGGTAGGGCTCCTCGCTGACGTAGTCGGTGAGCTTCACCCTTTGGCCGCCCTGGACCAGGATCCGGATCGTCCCGTCGGGAACCTTCATCATTCGGGCGACCACGCCGGCGACGCCGACGTCGTAGAGGTCGTCGGGACCGGGCTCGTCCAGCTCGGGGTCCTTGGAGGCGACCATGACGAGCATCCGGTTGCCAGAGAGAACGTCGTCGACCAGCTTGATCGACCGCTCCTGCGCCACCGCCAGCGGGGTCATCGCCTCCGGATAGGTGACCGTCTCGCGCAGCGGCAGCACCGGCAGCGCGTCCGGCAGCGGCTGGTCGGCGAGGACCGCCTCTTCGATGTCCGGGGTCTCGACTACCTCGAGTGTCGGGGCCTCGGTCTCGAGACGGACATCAAAATCGTCCGCCATTGCCCCCTACTCCTCCGTGCGCTCGATCGGGACCTGCCGTGCCTCGGTCTCCAGGCGCAGCGGGACTTCGATGCGAAGGACTCCGTCCTTGTAGCTCGCTGATGCGTCCTCGGGGTTGACGTCGGCGCTGAGCTCGATCGCGCGACGGAACCTCCCGGAGGGCAGCTCCACCTGCTGGTAGGTGCGGCCCTCGACATCGCGGACGGGCCGCTCTCCGCTGATCATCAGGGTTCGACCGCGGACCTCGATACAGACCTCCTGCAGATCGATCCCGGGGAGCTCGGCCTCGATGATCGCCTTGCGCGGCTCACCGCAGTAATAGACGTCCACTCGTGGGGCAAAGCCGGGGGCACGCCGGGAGGCCTGCCCGGTCTGTGCCCAGAGGTCGCCGACGAGCTGGTCCATGTCGCGCCGCATCCGGGCGAAATCTGCAAATGGGTCCCTCTGACGCATCCGGGAAAGGTTAAACGTCGAAGCTCGCGCCCTCGCGGGCGATCTCGACCGGGCCCCCGAATCCCTTCTCCCCCTCGGCCTTGGCCCAGTCGTCACCGAGCTCGTCGGAGAGGTGCGTGAGCACGAGGCGCTTGGCGCCCGCCATCCGGGCGTGCTCCCCGGCCTCGGCCGGGGTCATGTGGCCCCGCTCGCCGGTGCGTTCGGGCCGCGGCAGGGTCGCCTCCAGAAAGAGGAGGTCGGTGCCGCGGGCGATCTCGACGATCTCGTCGCCGGGCCGGCAGTCGGCGCCGTAGGTGAACCGCCCACCGTCGCTCGCCTGAACGTCGACGGCGAAGGTCTGCATGAAGTGAGGCACCTCCTGGAAGGTGATGCTGAGCCCGTCTACCTCGACGGTGTCGCCGGGCCCGTACTCCTCGATCAGCCAGGCGTTGTCGATCAGGTCGTCGTTGCCCCATGCCCCGACCACCTGGCGGAAGGTCTTGACCGAGCCCGGCGGGGCGATCAGCCGCGGGCGCGCCGGGTCGTCGGTTCCTTCCCAGATGTGGACGGGGACCGGCTGCTGCCTCGGCGAGTAGGTGAGGGCATATGAGTAGGGCACGAGATCGAGCCAGTGGTCGGCGTGGAGGTGGGAGATCAGCGCCGCGTCGAGGTCGACGTAGTCGATCCGCTCGCGCAGCTTCCCGAACACCCCGCACCCGCAGTCCAGGAGCACGTTCAAGTCATCGGTCTGGATCAGGTAGCCGCTGCACGCCCCGCCGGCGTCTTGCCAGGAAGGCGACTTGCCCAAGATCGTGACTCTCATCCCGACTGCAGATTATCCGGCGACGGCGGCTTGTCTTAAGCCGCGGCGGCGAGCGGCTTGTCCTGCCTCATCAGCAGGACGGGCTGCTCGGGCGGAACCAGGCCCTGGGGTGTGTCGGGCCGGAAGGTGGGGCAAGGAGCATCGAGGGCCAGAGCACAAAGACCGTGCTTGTGGAAGAAGCAGTCCTCGCAGCTTTTCGGCTTGGCCTTGTCCCGGTCCGCCATCGCGACCATCATGCCACGCTGCCACGCCTGCGTCAGGCGTGATCCCGCAAATGAGGCGCAGTTTTTCTTCTCGCTACGATTTGCGGGATGTCGGAGTCCAGGACAGAGCGGCTTTCGGCTTCGCCGAAGCTTTTCGACAACAAGCTCCTCGATTTCTTCAGCCGGATCCATCCATCGATCCCAGCGATCGTCTTCGGTCCGGTCGTCGCCGCCTGCCTCTGGGCAGGGGCCGAGGACGGATATGGAGCGGGCAAGCTGATCCTCCTGTTCGCCGCCGGGATCGGGATCTGGACACTGACCGAGTACTGGCTCCACCGTCTCGTCTTCCACTGGCAGCCCAAGTTCCGTGGCGGCGACCGGCTCCACTTCATCATCCACGGCGTCCACCACGACCACCCCAATGACGCGATGCGCCTGGTGATGCCGCCGGCGGCGAGCATTCCCCTGGCGGCCCTGTTCTTCGGCGCCTACGTCCTCATCTTCGGCCTCCCCGCCGCCTATCCGCTGTTCGCGGGCTTCATCGTCGGCTATCTCGTCTACGACTACATGCACTACCACCTCCACCACCACGCGCCGAGGACGAAACTCGGCAAGCGGCTCCGCGAGCAGCACATGCGCCACCACTTCCAGGACCACCACTATGGGTTCGGCGTCAGCTCGCCGCTCTGGGACGTTGTCTTCAGGACCCTGCCGCGGCAGCGGCAGGTGGAGCGGCGCCAGGAACCCGGCGCGCCCCAGAGCCAGGCCTAGACGACCCGGGAAGCCGGCTCTCTGCCTTCGAGGACCGCGATCAGGTTCTCGGCGGCCATGCGCGCCATCTCGCCGCGTGCGGCGGTGGTGGCGGAGCCGATATGCGGCATCAGCACGGTGTGCGGTGCATCGAGCAGCTCTTGCCCCACCCGGGGCTCGTCCTCGTAGACGTCGAGGCCGGCGCCGCCGAGCCGGTCCTCGCGGAGCGCAGCGGCGAGCGCCGGTTCATCGACGACCGAGCCGCGCGAGGTGTTGACGAGGATGCCCTCGGGGCCGATCAGGTCGAGCTCTGCCGCGCCGATCATCCGGCGGGTCGTGCTCGTGGCCGGCAAATGCAGGCTGACCACATCAGAGGCGCGCAGAAGCGCGTCCAGCGGGAACCGGTGGATCCCGAGGGTCCGCTCGAACTCCGGCTTGTCCGACCTGGCGGCATAGAGGACTCTGGCCCCGATCGCGCGGACCAGGGCCGCATACCGGCTGCCGATCCGCCCCAGCCCGACCACGCCGACCGTCGCGCCTCGCAGCTCGAGTCCGCGATACGCCCCCGGATCCCACCCCTGCCAGCGGCCGGCGCGGAGGTCGCGCTCGGCCTCGGACAGATGACGCGCCGTCGCCAGGGTAAGGGCGAGTGCGAGCTCCGCGGTCGCCTCGGTGAGGACGCCGGGCGTATTGGTTACGACGACTCCGCGCTCGCGGCACGCGTCGAGGTCGATGTTGTCGATTCCGACAGCGAAGTTCGAGACGACCTTGAGCTGCGGGCCGGCGGCATCGAGCAGCTCGGCGTCGACCGGCACGGTTGGGTCTGCGATCAGCCCGGAAGCACCCGGGACGAGCTCGAGAAGCCGCTCGGGGTCCGCGTCGAGTCCCCCCTCCTCCAGCTCGAATCGCTCGCGAAGCAGGCCGGCACCTTCGTCCAGGAGAAACCGGGCAATTACAACCTTCGCGTCGGAAATAGTGTTACTCACTGTTACGCTCGCCGTACAGAACGGAAATCTGACGTACTAAAAACTCACTTACTGAACCGAAAGGACTCAATATGCCGCCCTCCTCCAACGTAGTCGATCAGGCGCGAGGCCTGATCGAGACGCGCCTCGCCGAGCTCGATGACGAGCGCCGGAAGCTGGAGGGCGCGCTTCGCGACCTGGGTGGCAGAGTGGGCCGGCGCGGTCCCGGCCGCCCCCGTGGCAGTGGCGGCAAGCGGCGCCGCAAGCGCAAGGGCGGCACCCGCGCCGAGCACGCGGTCAAGGTCGTGACCGAGAGTCCGGGAATCACCGCCTCGGAGATCGCGAAGAAGGTCGGGATCAAGCCGAACTACATGTATCGCGTCATGAACGAGCTGCAGCGCGACAAGCTGGTCAGCAAGCGCGGCAAGGGTTACTTCCCGCGGTAGTTCTGCGGTTGCGGGCTAGGGCTTCTTCTTTTTCTTGCCGACGCCGCCCTGCTTGACCAGGTCCTTGCCCGGACCGCCCTTGAGCTTGTCCTTGCCCGGACCGCCGAGCAGGGTGTCCTTGCCCTTGTTCCCGGAAAGGACGTCCTTGCCCTTGTTGCCCGAGAGCCGGTCGGCTCCGGTGCCACCGAGCGCGATGTCGTTCCCGGGCCCGGCGACGACGTTGTCGTTGCCGGTGTCGGCGCAGATCGTGTCCTTGCCCTTGTTGCCCTTGATCTGATCCTTGCCGGGGCCGGTCCAGATCACGTCGGCCTTCGCCGTTCCGCCGAGCTTGTCGTCCTTGGAGGTACCGGCAAGGGTCGGGACCTTGCCCTTGCAACGCGGCACGGCCTCGTAGCGGGCAGCGGCGAAGTCGCCTGTCGCGAAGTCGCCATTGCGTCCGCCGACGACGATCCGGCGCGTCTTCGGGTCGATCGCGACCGCTTCGCCGAAGTCCTCACCCGCGGCGATGTCGGTGACCTGGACTCCGTCGCCGGAGAACTTGTTGTCCGGGGTGCCGTCCGGGTTGAGGCGGCCGACCAGGAATTGCCGGCTGGCGAGCGGGCCGGAGCTACCAGAGAAGACAAGCTTGCCGAGGCCGTCGAGGGCGATGCCGGTCGCGCGGTCCTCGTCAGAGGAGGCGCCGACGAACGCCTTGCCGTCGCCCGAAAAGCTGGTGTCGGGGGCGCCGGTAGAGGTCAGCGCCAGGAACGCCGCCTGCGTGCCCTGACCGGTGATCTCCGCGAACCCTGAAACGATGATCTTGTCGCTGGCGCCGATCGCCACATCTTCGGCGAGGTCCTGCTGGTCGGGAGCCGCCTCAGAGGCCATCAGCTCGATATGCCGGCCGGGGGTCGGAAGGTCGTTGCTGAAGGTGGTATCGAGGACGCCCGCCGTGGTCCAGCGTGCAACGGCAAAGTTCTCCTCGTTCGCGGCAAGGCTGGTGAACCCGGCAAGGACCACACGGCCGGCCGAGTCGATCGCAATACCTTGCCCCCGGTCGTCGCTGGCGAGGCTGTTGACGTTGAGGGTGTCATGACCGTCGCCTCCGCCATAGGACGTGTCCGGGGCGCCATCGACGGTGAACAGGGCGACTGCGAAATCCAGGTTGCTGGTTCCGCCGACAGCCAGTTTGTCATTGCCGTCGAGCTGGATGTCATCGATCGAGTCGCCGCCGGCCGCACCGATATCGAGAGTGGCGATGCCGTCGCCGCCGCCGTAAGTCGTGTCGAGGACGCCGGTGTTGGAGAAACGGGCGATCATCATCTCGCTGACGGCGCCGCCGTCGAAGCCGGCGACCAGGACGCGGCCGCTCTTGTCGATCGCGACTGCGTTGGCGTCATCCAGGTCTCCCGGCGCACCGTCGCCGGTGCCGTCGAGAGTGACGATGCCGTCACCGGAGAAAGAAGTGTCGGGCGAACCGTCGGAGAGGAAGCGCGCAACGGCGAAATCGCCTGAATCCGCCCCGCCCGGGGGGTCGTAATTCCCGGCCAGGTAGACGCGGCTTTGACCGTCGATGGCGAGCCCGTCGGCGCGGCCGCCCTCGGCCACGTCAAGAGTGAGCTTGCCGTCGCTCGAGAAGGTCGGATCGAGGTCGCCCTCGGCGCCGAGCGCCGTTCCGGCTGAGATCACGATCGCAGCGGTCGCGGCAGTTGCAAGCAGGCCCTTCCCGATCGGCTTCCTCATCAGCTTTTAACCCTCCGTGGTCGTGGCGTGCAGTCGTGGGAGAAGCTTCGAACGGGCTTACCCGCTCAGGGCTATACCAACCCGAGCTCGGCCACAGAGTCGCGCTCCTCCTTCAACTCGGTGACCGTGGCCTCGATCTTCTCTTTATAGGCGTCGCCTACTTGCAATCCCTCGACCAGCTCCCACTCCCCGCCGGAGCAGGTGCAGGGAACGCCGGCGATCAGGCCCTCGTCGATTTCGTAGGAGCCGTCGGAGGGGACGGCCATCGAGACCCAGTCGCCGTCGGGTGTGCCCAGAACCCAGTCGTGGACGTGGTCGATCGCCGCGTTGGCGGCGGAGGCGGCGCTGGAGGCCCCGCGTGCGTCGATGATCGCCGCCCCGCGCTTGGCGACCGTCTCGATGAACTCGCCGAGGATCCACCCGTCGTCACCGATCTCGGTCCAGGCGGGCTTGCCGCCGACCTTGGCGTTGCCGATGTCCGGCACCTGGGTGGTCGAGTGGTTGCCCCAGATCGTCATGTTGGTGATCTCGGCGACGCCGACGTCGAGCTTCTTCGCCAGTTGGGCGATCGCCCGGTTGTGGTCGAGCCGGACCATCGCCGTGAATCGCTCGTTCGGGACATCCGGGGCGTTCGACATCGCGATCAGCGCATTCGTGTTGGCCGGGTTGCCGACCACCAGCACCTTGACGTCGTCGGCGGCGCCCGAGTTGATCGCCTCTCCCTGAGGCTTGAAGATTGCGCCGTTCGCTTCGAGCAGGTCGGAGCGCTCCATCCCGGGTCCGCGGGGCCGCGCGCCAACCAGCAGGGCCACGTTGCAGCCGTCGAATGCCTTGACCGGATCGTCGTGGATGTCGATCCCGGCGAGCAGGGGGAAAGCGCAGTCATCGAGCTCCATCGCCGTTCCCTCCGCCGCCTTGACCGCGTCCGGAATCTCGAGCAGGTTGAGATGGACCTGGGTGTCATCGCCGAGCATCTCCCCGGCGGCGATCCGGAACAGAAGCGCGTATCCGATCTGACCGGCGGCGCCGGTGACGGTTACCTGGACGGGGCTTCCTGAGGGGCTCAATTCATCTCCTTTTCGAGGTTCTCATCGATCGAGGCGAGGAACTCCTGGGTCGTCTGAAACTCCTGCTCGGGTCCGACCAGCAACGCGAGGTCCTTGGTCATCTTCCCCTCCTCCACCGTCTTCACACAGACCCGCTCCAGCGTCTGGGCGAACTCGGTGACCTCGGGGGTGTCGTCCATGCGGCCGCGAGCCTGCAGGCCCTGGGTCCAGGCAAAGATCGAGGCAATCGGGTTGGTCGAGGTCGGCTTTCCCTCCTGGTGCTGGCGGAAGTGGCGGGTCACCGTGCCGTGGGCGGCCTCGGCCTCGACCGTCTTGCCGTCGGCACTCCGCAGAACGCTGGTCATCAAGCCGAGCGAGCCGAAGCCCTGGGCGACGGTGTCGGACTGGACGTCGCCGTCGTAGTTCTTGCAGGCCCAGACATAGCCCCCCTCCCATTTGAGCGAGGCGGCGACCATGTCGTCGATCAGCCGGTGCTCGTAGGTGAGGTCGTTCGCCTCGAACTCGTCCTTGAACTCGGAATCGAAGATCTCCTGGAAGATGTCCTTGAAGCGCCCGTCGTAGATCTTCAGGATCGTGTTCTTGGTCGACATGTAGACGGGCAGCTTGCGCTCGAGGCCGTAGCGGAACGAGGCCCGGGCAAAGTCCCGGATCGACTCGTCGAGGTTGTACATCGCCATCGCGATCCCGCTGCCGCCGTCCGCCGGAAAGTCGAAGACCTCGAGCTCGATCGGCGAGGCGGACTTGTCGGCCGGCTGGAAGTTGAGGGTGAGAGTCCCCTCCCCCGGGATCAGCGTGTCGGTGGCCCGGTACTGGTCGCCGTGGGCGTGGCGGCCGATGATGATCGGCTTGGTCCAGGTCGGGATGAGCCGGGGGATATTCGAGATCACGATCGGCTCGCGGAAGATGACGCCGCCGAGGATGTTGCGGATCGTCCCGTTCGGGGAGCGGTACATCTCCTTGAGGCCGAATTCCTCGACCCGGGCCTCGTCGGGGGTGATCGTGGCGCACTTGACCCCGACCCCGTGCTCCTTGATCGCGTTGGCGGCGTCGATCGTGACCTGGTCGCTGGTCGCATCGCGGCTCTCGATCCCGAGGTCGAAGTACTCGAGGTCGATATCGAGGTAAGGCAGGATCAGCTGCTCCTTGATGAAGGCCCAGATGATCCGGGTCATCTCGTCGCCGTCTAGCTCGACGACGGGGTTCTTGACTTTGATCTTGGCCACCGGCGGCGCGATGCTATCCGCCCGCACCCGGCGGGGTCTCCTGCGAGAATGAGGGCCGTGGCAACGGTCGAACGTCGCACCCCGGGAGCAGAGACCCACGAGGTCTCCAACCAGGCGCCTCCGCTGGTCGACTACAACGTCTTCACCTCCGACCAGGTCCTGGTCGAGTCGGTTCGTCGCGAGGGCGCCGATTGGGCCGAGGAGAAGATCTCGGGGGTTGGAGCGCTGGCCGGGCGCGCGGACATCATCGAACGAGGAGTTGAGGCGAACGAGAACCCGCCGAAGCTGAAGACGCACGACCGTTACGGCAACCGCGTCAACCAGGTCGACTTCCATCCCGCCTGGCACCAGATGCTCGGCCTCTCGGTAGAGCACGAGCTGCACTCGCTTCCGTGGACCGACCCGCAGCCGGGGGCGCACGTGGCGCGCTCGGCCGCGTTCATGTGCCTCTCCCAGGCCGAAGCCGGCGTCGGATGCCCGATCTCGATGACCCACGCGGTTATCCCGGCGCTCCGCCACCAGCCGGAGCTTGCCGAGGAATGGGAGCCGCGCTTCCTCTCGAAGAGTTACGACGCCCGCGACGTGCCCGCACCAGAGAAGACCGGCGCCCTGGCGGGGATGGGGATGACCGAGAAGCAGGGCGGCTCGGACGTCCGCGCCAACACCACGACGGCGCGCCCGCTGAACGGCGGCGGGGCCGGCGCGGAGTACGAGCTCACCGGGCACAAGTGGTTCTTCTCCGCCCCGATGTGCGACGCGTTCCTGGTCCTGGCGCAGGCGGACGGGGGCGTCTCCTGCTTCCTGATGCCGCGCTGGACGCCAGATGGCGAGCGGAACCGTTTCCGCCTGCAGCGACTCAAGGACAAGCTCGGCAACCGGTCAAATGCCTCGAGCGAGATCGAGTTCAACGGCGCCTGGTCAAGGCTGGTCGGCGAAGAGGGCGCCGGGGTTCGAACGATCATCGAGATGGTCAACCACACCCGGCTCGACTGTGCCACCGGCAGCGCAACGGGCATGCGCGCCGGGGTCGCGCAGGCGATCAACCACGCCCAGCACCGCTCCGCCTTCGGCAAGCTGCTCGCCGAACAACCGCTCATGCAGAACGTGCTCGCCGACCTCGCGATCGAGTCGGAAGCGGCGACGATCTCCTCCCTGCGCCTGGCACGCTCCTATGACGAGGCGATCGCCGGCGACGACAGCGCCCAGGCGTTCAAGCGGATCGCAAACGCCGTGCTCAAGTACTGGATCTGCAAACGCGCGCCCTGGCACGCGGTCGAGTGCCTCGAGTCCCTCGGCGGCAACGGCTACGTCGAGGAGTCGGGGATGCCCCGTCTCTACCGCGAGAGCCCGCTTTCCTCGATCTGGGAAGGGTCGGGCAACGTCCAGTGCCTCGACGTGCTGCGGGCGATGGTCAAGAACCCCGATTCGGTGGAGGCCTTCTTTGCCGAGGTGAAGGAGGCGGAGGGATCGGACCAGCGGCTCGACTCGCTCATCGACGAGCTCGGCGGGGAGCTCGCGGTGATGAACGAGATCGAGGCCCGCGCTCGCCGGATCGTCGAGCGGATGGCGCTCGCGCTCCAAGGCTCTCTCCTGATCCGCTTCGGCGACGAGGCGGTCGCAGACGCCTTCTGCGCCAGCCGCCTCGCCGGCGATTGGGGCGGTGCCTTCGGCACCCTGCCCGGCGGTACCGACTTCAAGCGGATCATCGCGAGGCACGCCCCGGCCTAAACTGGGCGCGTGCCCAGCCGCAGCGCCATAACTCTCCTGCACGTGCGGGGGATCCGGATCGGGGTCGACTACTCGTGGTTCATCGTCCTCTTCCTGGTCATCCTCTGGCTCTCGGGCTTCTACCGCGACGTGCTCGGCGCCGAGGACAATGCCTTCGGCCCCTACGCGCTCGCGGTGGTGAGCGCCCTCCTCTTCTTCGCCTCGATCTTGCTCCACGAGCTGGGGCATGCCGTGGTCGCGATCCGCAAGGGCATCCCGATCTCCGGGATCACGCTGTGGATGTTCGGCGGGGTGGCGCGGATGGAGCGCGACACCGATTCGCCGGGGACGGAGTTCAAGGTCGCGGTCGCGGGGCCCCTGGTCACTGCCGCGATCTTCGCCCTCTGCGCCGGCATCGGGACCGCGGTGGAGGGCTGGCACGGGTTTCGCGAGGCAATGGTCACCGACGGCGATGCCCAGGTCTCCGGCTTCATGGCGGTGCTCGGCTGGCTCGGCGGGATCAACCTGCTGGTCCTCGTCTTCAACCTGATTCCCGCTTTCCCGCTGGACGGAGGGCGGATCGCGCGCGCGATCGCCTGGTGGCGGACTGGCGACCGGCGCAGTGCCACCCGCTTTGCGGCCACGCTCGGCCAGGGGTTCGCCTACCTGCTGATCGGGCTCGGCCTCTTCCTCCTGCTCCAGGGAGACGTGGTCGGCGGGATCTGGCTCGCGGTGATCG
Source organism: uncultured Solirubrobacterales bacterium (assembly GCA_963770155.1). Classification (GTDB taxonomy): domain Bacteria; phylum Actinomycetota; class Thermoleophilia; order Solirubrobacterales; family 70-9; genus CAVYOE01. Next base: position 1,488,509 of record CAVYOE010000001.1, read on the forward strand.
GCTTCATCCTCAACGGCTCCGCCCGTGGCGCCGTCCTCCAGAGCGAGTTCACCAGGCCGATCGAAGGGCTCCAGGTCGCCGACGTGATGGACACCGAGCCGGTCGCGATCCCCGGGCAGATCTCGATCGAGGCGGCCCTTGACGAGTACTTCCTGCGCTACCGCTGGCCCTGGTTCCCGGTCGTGGACGAGGCGGGCCGGTTCAGCGGCCTGATCGAGCTCGAGGCGGTCGACCAGGTGCCCGAGCCCGACCGCGCCTCGACCCCGGTCGGATCGCTCCTCGACGGCGAGACCCCCGACGAGGGCCGCCCCTCGGTCCGCCAGGACGACCCGCTCGAGGCGGTGCTCGGCAACGAGACGCTGCGCCGGCTCGGGGCGCTGGTCGCCGTCGACGCCGACGGCCGCCTTCGCGGGGTCGTCACCGCGGACGCGGTCGGCAAGGCGCTGCGCGGCACCGAGGCCTGACACCCACCGGCGCCTCCTCCGCTGCGCGTCCGGGGGCGCCGGGGGAGGGTCCGGCCGTGGTGGACCATATGGATAGGATCGTTTCGTGCCTGACCACGACGTACTCGTGATCGGAGCTGGCCTGGCGGGGCAACGCGCCGCGCTGGCCGCAGCCGAGCAGGGCGTCGACGTCGGGATCATCAGCAAGGTCCACCCCGTGCGCTCGCACTCGAACGCAGCGCAGGGAGGGATCAACGCGGCGCTGCAGGAGGACGACACCTGGGAGTCGCACGCCTTCGACACGGTCAAGGGATCGGACTACCTCGCCGACCAGGACGCGGTCGAGATCATGTGCAAGGAGGCACCGGACGAGCTGCTCCACCTCGAGCACATCGGGGTCACCTTCCACCGCAACGAGAAGGGCGAGCTCGGCACCCGGGCCTTCGGCGGCGCCTCGGCGGCCCGCACCTACTACGTCGCCGACATCACCGGCCAGGCGATCATGCACGTGCTCTACGAGCAGCTGATGCGGTTCGCCGAGCAGATCGACCGCTACGAGGAGTGGTTCACCACCGCTCTTGCCCTCGACGACGACGGGGAGTGCTGCGGCGTAGTCACCCGCAACGTCAAGGACGGCTCGATGGAGCTCTTCCGGGCCAAGGCGGTGATCCTCGCGACCGGCGGCAACGGACAGATCTGGCATCCGACCACCAACGCCCTGATCTGCACCGGCGACGGGATCGCCCAGGCCTATCGGGCCGGCGCCACGCTGATGGACATGGAGATGATCCAGTACCACCCGACGACGCTGGCGGGCAAGGGCTTCCTGATCACCGAGGGGGCACGCGGCGAGGGCGCCCATCTCTACAACGCCAAGGGCGAGCGGTTCATGGAGAAGTACGCGCCGAACAAGATGGAGCTTGCCTCCCGCGACGTCGTCTCCCGCGCCGAGCAGACCGAGATCAACGAGGGCCGCGGCTTCCCCGACGGCACCGTCGCTCTCGACATCACCGTGGTCCCGAAGAAGCGCATTCACGAGGCGCTCAGGGAAATCGTCCTCGTCGGCCGTGATTTCGCCGGGGTCGACATCACGAAGGAGCCGATCCACATCAAGCCCGGCAACCACTACACGATGGGCGGGGTAAAGACCGACGTTGAAGGCCGCACCAGCATTCCCGGGCTGTACGCGGCCGGCGAGGTCGCCTGCGTCTCGGTCCACGGCGGCAACCGGCTCGGCGCCAACTCGCTTCTCGACACGCTGATCTTCGGGAGACGCAGCGGCGTCGACGCGGCCAAGCGCGCCCAGCAGATCGAGGGCGCTGCTCCCTCCCGCTCCGTTCTCACCGACGAGGAGAAGAACATCTCCGAGATCCTCGGCCGCGAGAAGGGCTCGGGCCGCCGGGTCGCCGAGATCAAGTCCGAGCTCGGCGCCGTGATGGACGACAAGTGCGCGGTCTTCCGCGACGAAGCCGGCCTGAACGAAGCGCTCGAGACGGTCCAGCGCCTGAAGGAGGAGGCCCAGAGCGTTTATGTCGATGACCACGGGGCCGTGTTCAACCAGGACGTGCTCGGGGCGATCGAGCTCGGCTACATGCTCGACTGCGCAGAGTGCAGCTGCGTCGGCGCCATCCACCGAACCGAGAGCCGCGGCGCCCAGTTCCGCACCGACTTCCCGGAGCGAAACGACGAGGAATGGCTGAAGCACATCGACCTGACCCGCAAGGACGACGGCACGCCGGAGATCAGCTACTCCGAGGTGACGATCACCGAGTGGCAGCCGGAGGAGAGGACGTACTGATGCCTGGCCCCGGCATCAACCCGGTGAGCAAGGGCTCCCGTGGGGGTAGGGTCTAGGCGATGCCCAAGTACACCCTCCAGGTCCGCCGCTTCCAGCCGGAACCCAACGGGAGACCCGCCGGCCCCTACTGGGAGGAGTTCAAGGTCGAGCTCGACGAGACGCTGTCTGTTCTGGACGGCCTGCTCCAGGCCAAGGACAAGACTGACGGCTCGCTCGCGGTCCGCTGCTCCTGCCGGGCGGCGATCTGCGGCTCCTGCGGGATGAAGATCAACGGCCAGTCGGGCCTCGCCTGCAAGACCCAGCTCGGCGAGGCGGCCGAGTTCGCCAACCGCAAGGCGTTCGGCCGCAAGACCAAGAGCGCGCCGATCGTGGTGGAGCCGATGGGCAACATGCCGGTGGTCAAGGACCTGGTCACCGACATGGAGTCGACCCACTGGGAGAAGTTCCGCCGGGTCACGCCGTGGCTGCTGCCCGAGGGTGACCCGCCCGAGCGCGAGTACATCGTCCCGCCCGAGTCGATGGTCGACGTGACCCAGTCGGTCGCGTGCATTCAGTGCGGCGCCTGTGTTTCGGCGTGCCTCTCGATGGAGGTCGACCCCGACTTCATCGGGCCGGCAGCGCTGGCCAAGGCCTACCGCTTCGTCGGCGACCCGCGCGACGCGCAGACCGAGGAGCGCCTCTATGACCTGGCGCAGGACCCGCACGGGATCTACGACTGCACCCACTGCTTCGCGTGTATCGATGCCTGCCCCAAGGGCGTCGCGCCGATGGACCAGATCATGCGGCTGCGCCGCCTTGCCGGTGCCGAGGGGATCGACGACGTCAATAACGGCCACCGGCACGAAGCGGCCTTCGTCGAGATCATCGAGAGCAAGGGCACGCTGGACGAGGCGCTCTTGCTCCAGGAGTCCTACGCGAAGGGGCTCAAGGGCAAGCTGATGCCGAGCTTGAACGCGATCAAGGGGCTCGTCGGCTCGATCCCGACCCTGATCCGCGGGCTGCGCACGGGCAAGATGCGCTCGCTGCCGAAGATCATCCCCGGCGTCCACCACAAGCTCCCCGGCGGCTCGCAGAAGCACGTGAAGCGGATCTACGCGCACACCGAGGACCACGGAGTCGAGCTCAACCTCTACATCAAGGGCGAGGGTGGCGATGAGGAGGAGACCGAGGCCGAGGAGGCTCCGGGCGCCGAGGGCGAGGGCGCGCAGAAGCAGGGAGCGGCGAGCTAGATGGCCGAGTCGATCAAGGTCGCCTACTGGCCTGGCTGCGTCTCGCGCGGCTTCACGCCCGAGCTGCACGGCTCGATGGCATTGGTCGCCGAGCGGCTCGGGATCGAGCTGGTCGAGCTCGACCGGGCCAACTGCTGCGGCGCCGGCGTGATCGCCGAGCACAACCAGGAGCTCGCCGACTCCTTGAACGCGCGCACCTTCGCGCTCGCCCAGCAGACCGGGCTCTCGATGATGAACATCTGCTCGACCTGCCAGGGGGCACAGTCGGAGTGCCAGCAGCGGCTCGACGCCGACTCCGCCTACCGCGGCCACATCAACGAGATCCTCGCCGAGGAGGGCCTCGAGTACGAGGCCGGCCTCGAGAACAAGAACTTCCTCTGGCTCCTGGTCGAGGACTACGGCCTGCAGAAGCTGAAGCGGGCGGTGCAGCGGCCGCTCGCGGGCCTGCGGGTCGGCCCCTTCTACGGCTGCTATGTGGTCCGGCCCAAGCACCGGCTCGGCTACGAGGAGAACCCCGACCGCGACCTCTACCTCGAGAAGGTGATCGACGCGCTCGGCGGGGAGGTTGTCGAATACGACGGCGCCCGCAAGTGCTGCGGCTTCCCGGTGATCACGATGAACCGGGACACCTCCCTGCGGCAGGCCGGCACCCACATCGGTGACGCGCTCGACTCCGGTGCCGACTGCCTGGTCACCCCCTGCCCCCTTTGCCACCTCAACCTCGACATGCAGCAACCCGAGGCGGCAAAGGTCGTCAACCGCGAGCTCGGGCTCGCCGTCCTGCACCTGCCACAGCTCGTCGGCCTCGCCCTCGGCTTCAGCCCGAAGCAGCTAGGGATGCCGAAGCACATCGCCTCGACCGATTGGGTCGAGGAGCGCCTCGATGCATCCGCGGAGCCCGCCGAAGAGGCGCCCGCGCCGGCCTGATGGCCCAGAACCGCGAGGTCTGGGAGCGGATCGGCGCGATCGAGCGCAAGATCGACATCCTGTTCAAGCACCTCGACCTCGAGCCCCCGGCGGATGACGACGTCGGCGAGGTCTCCGACAAGGTGAGGAAGCTGGCCGAGGCCGGCGACAAAGCCGGCGCCGCCAAGAAGTACCGCGAGGAGACCGGAACCTCACTCGCCGACGCCGTCGCGGTGGTCGAGAAGCTCTAGCTCAGGCCTTGGCGTTCGCGCGCTGCTCGCGCCGCGCGACCCAGCGGGGCCCGACCGTGTCCGTGAGCCCGTGGGCGGCGATCGAGGCGACGATCGTGAACGCGGCGACGTCGAAGATCAGGGTCCTCGCGCCGCCCTCGATCTCCGAGTTGAGCACGTAGAGCGCGAACAGCATCGAGGCCACTCCTTTTGGCCCGAACCAGGCGATGAACAGCTTCTGTGCCATCGGAAGCCGCTCGCGGAGGAAGGAGAGCATCACCGCCGCCGGCCGCGCAACCAGCAACGCGAACGGGACGAAGACGAGCAGCTTCCAGACCTCGCCGTCGTAGCCGGTGGCGACGATCAGCGCCCCGAAGACGAAGAAGGTGAGGATCTGGGAGATGGCGCTGACGTTCTCCGCGAACTCGACGAATGCGTCAGGCACGTCGTGCTCGGCGAGGGCGAGCACGATCCCGGCGAGGAAGGCGGCGATCAGCCCGTTGCCGAAAGTGACCTCCGCCAGGCCGTAGGCGGCAAGCCCGAAGCCGATCGCGTACATGCCCTCATAGCGCGGCGTGATCCCTCCCCCCGGCAAGCGGTTGTGGAGTCTCCCTCCCAACGCCCCGATTGCGATCCCGAGCACGGCGCCGGACCCGGCCTCCCCAAGCAGCTCCAATCCTTCGTGGCCGGCGTCGCCGCCGGGCTCCGCGAAGACGAGGAAGAAGAGAACAAAGGGCAGCGCCAGACCGTCGTTGAGCCCTGATTCCAGGTTGAGCGTATGGCGGACGTTCTCGGGAACCTTGGTCGAGGTGACCACGGTCGAGGTGACCACCGGGTCGGTCGGGGCGAGCACCGCGCCCAGCAGGAACGCCTCCGCCCACTCGAGCTCCGGGAAAAGCAGCTTCGCCGCCCCGGCGAGCAGCGCCATCGTGATCGGCATCGCCAGGACCAATGCGAGTGCCACCGGGCTCCAGTGCCTGGCGAGCAGCTCCCGCTCGACGAACATCCCATCGGCGAACAGGGTCAGTACCAAGGCGAGGGTGATCAGCTGAATCACCGACTCATCGCCGGCGTCGACCGAGACGACGCCCGCCTCCGCCAGCCCGATCCCGAGCCCGACCGAGAGCACCGAGATCGAGAGCACCGTGCCGCGCATCACGCCCGAGAGAGCCGCCGCGATCGTCAGCAGCGCGCCGGTGAGCAGCAACGCCTCGTTGAAGCCGAGCTCCATACGAGGCTTATATAGGGCCGGCTAGCAGCCGAGCCTGCGGAGCTGGCGGCGAATCTTCTTCTTTTTCTTCTTCGTCTTCGCCTTCTTCAGCTTCGCTCGCAGCGTCGCGCACGCCGGATTCGGCGTCGCGGCCGGAGGCGGCGCGACACATCCATTGGGAAGCGTTCCCGCCTGGGTCGGGCAGGCGTCCAGGAGGTCGTTGACGGCGTCGCCGTCGGTGTTGGCGCAGGCGATGAAGTTCTCGAACGAGTCGACCAGACCGGTATCGGCGCCGCCACCGGTGCAGTCGATCGTGTCGGCGATTCCGTCCTGGGCCTGGAAGTTGTCCGCCTCGGTGCCGCCGCGGAGGGTGTCTGCATCACCGAGACCTGTGAGGGTGTCGGCGCCGGCTAGCCCCTCGAGCGTGTTCGGCTTCTCGTCGCCGGTCAGGTTGTCTCCGAACGAGCTTCCCGAGATCGATTCGAAGGCGGCGTGAATGTCGTTGCCGAAGCCCGTTGCCGCGGCGGACGGGTTCGGATTGCCGGTCTCGACCAGAGTTGTCGTAACCGGCCCTGGTGCGCCCGCGAATTGCAGCTCGTCAACGCCGTTGCCGGCACTCCCGCCGTCAAGCACATCGTCGCCGCCGAGGCCATTGATCTGGTCGTTCGCACCCAGGCCCCCGATCCCGTTCGGGCCCGCGTCACCGGTGATTTCGTCATTGAACGCGGTGCCGAACATTGTCTCGACCGTGCCCGGCACGATCGCGTCGCTGTGGGGGGCCGCAGAGCCGCTAGTGATGTCTGCGATCACACCGGAGTTCAGGTCGCTGAAATTGACCGTATCTCCGAAGGAGCTGGGGAAACTGAATGGAATGTTGGCGCCGCCGTCAAACGTATCGCCTCCGTCATTGAGATCGAGGAGGTTGGTTCCATCTCCGTCCCCACCGAAGAGGGTGTCGTTTCCATTTCCGCCGCAGAGCCTGTCGGAGTCGGCGAACCCCCTCAATACGTCGTTTCCGTCGAGGCCGACGATCGTGTCTTCACTGCTGGTGCCATTGAGAGTGTCATTGCCGGACGTGCCGACGATCGTCGCGCCGCCTGGGCGACCCAGGCAGGGATAGACCTCGACCGATCCGGCCTCGCAGTCGGCCGCGGGGGCACCGCCCGAGTCAAATGGGCGGGGGAAACCGCGCTGGTCCTCGGGATCCATCGGCGGGTCGTCGCAATCGCCTGCCGGCACGTGGTCGAGCGCCGGCGAGGTCAACCCCGGCGGCTGGGTCAACGTGTCCTCGAGGAAGCCCGGCGCGCCGATCTGGGGACCCCCGTACTTGCCCAGAGCGATCAGCAGCGGTTCGGCGACCAGATCGTTTCCGCTGGCCGGGGCGCAGGTGGCATCGCCGAGGATGTTGTCGTCCTGGGTGGTGAGGGTCCCGCCGCCACTGGCGCACACCGGTGCAGAGGAAGGCGAGTCGAGAATCGAGCCGCGGAAGGAAACAGTGCCAGTCGTCGTAATCTGGATCGCGCTGGCGCCGGTATTGGGAACGAGGTTGTTGGCGACGGTGCTGTGAACCAAAGAGACGGTGGAGTTATCGAGGTGGAGGCCCGCCCCCGTTCCCCCCGCGAGCAGGGTCTCGTTACCGCTGATCGTGTCGTTGATCAGAGTCAGGTTGGTCTGGGCGGTGCTGATCCCACCACCAGAGCGGGAGGTGCCGCCGGTGACGTGGTTGCCGACGATCGCGGTGCGCTTGATTGTCCCGGCAGAGCCCGAGCCCTCGTACCGCAATCCCCCGCCGATGGGAGTTCCGACACCGCTGTCGTTGGCGGTGTTGTCGGCGATCAGCGTGTCGGTGATGTTCAGGGTCGCGGGAGCTAGGACGTACACCCCGCCACCCTCCGCCGAAGTGTTGGTCACGGAGTTTCCAGAGATGTTGCTGTCGTCGATGCTGTGGGGTCCGGGCGATTCCAGAGAAAGGCCGCCCCCGTTGGCGCCGGAAGCTCCCGTGCTGGTGTTCAGCGAGAACTCGCTGTCGTTGACGGTGAGAACTCCGGCGGACCCCTCAATGCGGAGGCCACCGCCACCATTGGTCGCGTCGTTGTCGGTGACCCGCACGTTCGTAATCGCGACGGCGGTCGAGAGGCTGGCGGCCCGGATCCCGCCACCGCCGTTCGCCGACTGGTCGTTGCCGCCGGTGATCGTCAGGTCGCTGATGGTCACCGGCGCGATTGAGTCGGTCTCGATCACCCTGCTCGCCCATCCGGCTTGGGTATTGATGGTGGTTGTGCCCGGGCCCGGACCGGGGCCCGCCCCATCTAGGGTGAAGGTGCCGCCGGCCGCGTTGGTGTCGAGATCGGTCGACGCGTTCTCATTCGCCGGCTCGGCCGCAGTCAGACTGAGGGTGTAGGTGCCGGCGCCGAGCTGGACTATGTCATTGCCGAAGGCGTTGAGGATCGTGCAGCTGTCCTCGGCGAAGGAACCGTTGGTGTCGGCCTCCTCAATTGCCTCGCGGAGAGAGCAGCCGGTGTCGGTCCCGGTGTTGCTCGTGTCGAACTCGTCGGTGAAGATCGTCGGGGTGATCGTCGCGGCTGTGGCGCTCGCCGCTCCGCCAAGCGCACACACCCCCAGCGCCAGAACTGCAGCGAGGGTCACAGCCCGGGTCACCCGCTTGATCGTCCCTCCTCCCACCTCACACATGATGCCACGAGCGAGCGCGACGCGCAACGCGGCCGGGCCGAGTCAGAGTAGGTCGCGCTGGACCAGGAGCTCGGCGAGCTGGACGGCGTTGGTTGCCGCGCCCTTGCGCAGGTTGTCGCCGACCACCCAGAGGTTGAGCGTCCGCTCGGCGCTCGGGTCCTCGCGGATGCGGCCGACCAGGACGTCGTCGGTTCCGGCGGCGTCGATCGGCATCGGGTAGATGCCCTCTCCCGGCGCGTCGACGACGCTGACGCCGGGCGACTCGCTGAGCACGTCCCGGCAGGCATCGGGCGAGAGCGGCTTTGCCGTCTGCAGGTTGATCGCCTCCGAGTGACCGGTGAAGACCGGGACCCGGGCGCAGGTGGCCGAGATGCCGACCTCGTCGGAGAGACCCATGATCTTGCGGGTCTCGGCCATCATCTTGCGCTCCTCGGTCGTGTAGACGTCTCCCTCCTTGAACACCTCGACCTGGGGCAGGACGTTGAACGCGATCCGGTGCGGATAGACCTCGGGCTCGTCGATCTCCTTCTCGTCAAGGATCGCCGCGCTCTGCTCGCGCAGCTCCTCGACCGCCTTTGCGCCCGTACCGGAAACCGACTGGTAGGTGGCGACCACGATCCGCTCGATCCCGACCGCCGCGTGGATCGGCGCCAGCGCCACGACCATCTGCATGGTCGAGCAGTTGGGGTTGGCGACGATCCCCTTGTGGCCGTCGATCGCCGCGGCATTGACCTCGGGGACGACCAGGGGGACGTCCTCGTGCATCCGGAAGAAGCTGGTGTTGTCGACGACGACGGCGCCGGCGTCGCGGAGCTTCGGCGCCCACTCCTCGCTCACCGCGCTGCCCGCGGAGGAGAGAACGATGTCGAAGCCCTCGACAGCGTCCTCGGTCAGCTCGCGAACCTCGAGCTTGGAGCCGTTGAACTCGACCTTCTTCCCGGCGGAGCGCTCCGACGCGAGCGGCACCACTTCATCGGCGGGAAACTCCCGCTGCGAGAGAACCTCGAGGATGGTCGAGCCCACGGCGCCGGTGGCGCCCACGACTCCGACCCGGTATCCGGTTTCCGGACTCATGCTCAGAAGGGTACGGGGAGGTCCGGGTTAGCCAGCGACCGTGGGCCGGTGATCGGTTCCGGTCGGCTCTTCCTCGCGCACCGCTTCGGCCCCGAGGTCGAAGGCCTGGTGCAGGCTCTTGACCGCACCGTCGACCTGGTCGGAGGCGATCACGCAGGAAATCTTGATCGGCGAGGTGCTGATCATCTCGATGTTGATGCCCGCCTCGCCCAGGGTGCGAAACACCTTGGCAGCAACGCCCGGGTGCGAGCGCATGCCGGCCCCGACGATCGAGACCTTCCCGATCTGCTCGTCGGCGGAGACGTCGTCAGCCGCGTCGAGCCCGCGGACGGTCTCCAGCGCGGTCGCGAGATCGTCACGCTCGACCGTGAACGAAAGGTCGGCGAGGTCGTCCTCGGAAACTGGCTCGTTCTGAATGATCATGTCGACGTTGACGTTGGCGTCGGCGAGGGCGCCGAAAATGCGCCCCGCGACGCCGGGCTCGTCCCGGACGCCCTTCAAGGTCACCCGCGACTCGCTGCTCGAGTGGGTGACGGCTGTGACCATCGGTCGTTCCATCGTTTCGTCCTCGGAGGTGACGAGGGTACCGGTGGCCTCTTCCGTGGAGCTGCGGCAGTGAATGCGCACCCCGTGGTTTCGCGCGTACTCGACCGAGCGCAGCTGCAGGACCTTCGCCCCGGACGCCGACATCTCGAGCATCTCCTCGTAGCTGACCACGGGCAACTTGCGCGCTCCGGGAACGATCCGCGGATCGGCGCTGAAGACGCCGGCGACGTCGGTGTAGATCTCGCACTCGCGGGCGCCGAGCGCGGCGGCCAGTGCGACCGCGGTTGTGTCCGAGCCTCCGCGGCCGAGCGTGGTCACGTCGCGGTTGTCGGTGGAGACGCCCTGGAAGCCGGCGACGAGCACGATCCGGTCCTCTTCCAGGGCAGAGCTGATCCGCTCGGCGCGCACATCGAGGATGCGGGCCTTGGTGTGGGAAGAGTCGGTGACGATGCCCGCCTGGGAACCGGTCAGAGAGATCGCGTGATGGCCGAGATCGTTGATCACCATCGCCGCGAGCGCGCAGGAGATCCGCTCCCCGGTCGAGAGCAGCATGTCCATCTCGCGCGGATCGGGACGACTGGAGACCTCGAGTGCCATCGCCGTCAGCTCGTCGGTCGTCTTGCCGCGCGCCGAGAGCACGGCGACGACGCCGCGGCCGTCCTCGCGCGCGGCGACGATCCGCCGCGCGGCACGCTTGATCTCCTCGGCGCCCGCGACAGAGGTGCCGCCGAACTTCATCACGACGATGTCTCTGGCGCCCACGGCGCTTGCGCTGTTCGCCTCAGTGGCCATCGATCTGAGAATAGGGGCTGGCCTGGGCCCCGGTGGGCACAAACGGCCGCCGGCCGCGTCGCAGCCCTCTAGGATCGCCGCAGAGATCGTGGCTGAGTTCGAGCCCTTCGAACCACCGCCCCGGCGGCCGTCCGCTGGACGCGGCGGAAGGCGACTGCCGACGCGGGAGCAGATCCGCCGGCGCCGGCTGGCAGCCGGAGCCGCCGCCCTGGGCGTGATCGCGCTCGGCATCTCGCTCGCCGAGGGGGGCGGCAGCTCGGGCCCGAGCGTCGTACCGGCCGAGGTTGGTGAGCAGGTCGGCGGTCTCAGCAACGAAGAGAAGGTGGACACGGTTCTCGCCGTCGGCTTCGAAGGGACCACGGCCGACGCCGCCGGCCTCGCCAAGCAGCAAGGCGGAGTCCTGGTCACTGAGGAGAATTGGACCGGCGTCGATGCCGGACGGCAGCTGATCACCGAGCTGCGACGCACCACCGACACCCCGCCGCTGGTCATCGCCCGCCAGGAGGGAGGCGAGTACCGGACCTTCTCCGACCTGCCGCCGGCCGAGCGTGGCGTCGACATCGGCGATACGGCGGACCCGACGGTGGCCGAGCGCCGCGGCGAGGAGACTGCGGTCGCACTAAATGGGGCCGGCTTCGACCTCAACCTCGCCCCGGTCGCCGACGTCGCCACCCTCGACAGCCCGATCGCCGACCGCGCCTTCGGCGACGACACGGACCTAGTCGCCGAGATGACCGCGGCGTGGGTTCGCGGCTGCCATGCCGGCGAGATCGCCTGCGCCGTCGCCCATTTCCCGGGGCAAGGGCCCGCCTCGGGGGATACCGACGAGGGGCCTGCGACAGTGAGCGTCGACGAGGCGACCCTCGCGCAACGCGACCTTCCGCCCTTCGAGGCGGCCTTTCGCGAGAAGGTCGAGGCCGTGGTCCTCTCTCATGCGTTCTTTGCGGCCTACGAGGCGGTGCGGCCGGCCTCCCAGACCGAGGAGATCGCCATCGACCTGCTGCGTAACGATCTGGGGTTCAAGGGCCTGGCGATCACGGACGACCTCTCCGCCGGGGCGATCACCGGGGGCGAGGGCGGGCCGAAGGAAGCTGCGGTCCGCGCGCTTACCGCGGGGGCCGATCTACTTCTGGTGTCGGATCCGGCGCAGGCCGAGGCCGCTCGCAAGTCGCTGCTGGAGGCGGTCGACAACGGCGACGTTTCCGAGGCCCGGCTCGACCAGGCCGCCGGCCGGGTGCTCGAGCTGAAGAAGCAGCTCGGTCTCGTCTGACCTGGCCTCTGTGACCAGCGTCTGTGACCAGCGTCACACACGCTTCCCTATCGGCCAGATATATCTGCACGGCCTATGCCGGAGACGACGAAGGACCTCGAGCTCAACGCCACGGCCAAGGTCATCCTCGGGGTCCTCGACATGGGCCCTCGCTCCGGCTATGAGATCAAGCAGCTGGTCGACAAGTCCACCCGCTACTTCTGGGCCGCGAGCTACGGCCAGATCTATCCCGAGCTGAAGCGTCTGGCCAAGGCGGGCCTGGTCGAGGGGACCGACAAGTCTCAGGGCGCCCGGCAGCGGACCGTCTACAAGCTGACCCGCAAGGGCAAGCGCGCCCTGCACGGCTGGCTTTCGGAGCCGGCGGGCATCCACGAGATGCGCGACGAGGGCATGCTGAAGCTCTTCTTCGCCGGGGGGGAGACGCCCCAGCGCGCCGCCGAAATCGCGCGCGAGCGCGCCCGGCACAGTGCGGAGAAGGCGGCTGAGCTGCGCGAGGTCGAGAAGCAAGCCGAGCGCAAGGACATCCCGGCGTACACCGTGCTCCGCTTCGGAATCGAGATGAATGAGTGGATCGCCGACTGGTTCGAGCAGGCGGCCAAGTCGCTGGAGAGCGACGCCGCCACGATGCTTCTGAGCTCGGGGACCTGACCTGATGTTCGACCGATTCGCGGCATTGGCTGAGCAGCGCGGCAAATGGGTGGTGATCGCCGCGGTCGTCTTCTTCGCCGCTGCCGGCGCGCTTGGATCCGGCGTCGCCGACCGGCTGCACCCCTACGGCGCCGACGACCCCGAGACCGAGAGCGTTCGCGCAAACGAACGTCTCCAGGACGCCGGCTTCCGTGAAGCGAGTGTCGTCGTCCTGCTCGAGGACGCTCCGGTCGGGTCGGCCGAGACCCAGAACCGGGTCGCTGAGATCACCGAGCGGCTCGAGAAGGACCGGGAGGTCGCCACCGTGACCGGTTACTACGACACCGGGTCGAGCGACTTCGTCTCCAGGGATGGCGACGCCACGTACCTCGCCGTCGCGCTCAAGCCGACCAAGGACAAGGAATGGCAGGACGCCGGCAAGCGGATCAGGGACGGCGTCGGCAAGCTGCGAGGAGTGAGCGTCGGCGGTCCTGCGCTCGCGATCACCGAAGTGAACGAACAGGTCGAGGAGGACCTACAGAAAGCGGAGCTGATCGCCTTCCCCCTGCTGTTCCTGCTCTCGTTCCTGTTCTTCCGCAGCCTCGTCGCCGCGGCGCTGCCACTCCTGGTCGGCGGGCTGGCGATCGTCGGCACCTTCGTGATCCTGCGGATGGCGAACGAGGTCGGAGAGATCTCGATCTTCGCCCTCAACCTGACCACCGGGCTCGGGCTCGGCCTGGCGATCGACTACAGCCTGTTCATGGTCTCCCGCTACCGCGAGGAGATCGCCAAGTCCGGCCCCGGGTTGCAGGCGATGAAGCGGACAATGGCGACCGCCGGGCGCACCGTCTTCTTCTCCTCCCTCACCGTCGCCGCAGCCCTCGCCTCGCTGCTCGTCTTCCCGCAGCGGTTCCTCTATTCGATGGGCCTCGGGGGCGCCAGCGTGGCCTTGCTGGCGGCACTCGTCGCGCTCGTCGTCCTTCCCGCGGTTCTTGCGCTGCTCGGCAAGCGGGTCAACTCGCTGGCGCCTGAATTCCTGCAGCGACGCGCCGACCGCGATTCCAAGCCGGCCGAGGCGGGCTTCTGGTACCGGCTCTCGCAATTCGTGATGAAGCAGCCGGGCCGAATCGCGATTGTCTGCGCCACGGTGCTGCTGATCGCAGGCATCCCGTTCCTGCGGATCCAGTTCACCTATCCGGACGCCCAAATCCTCCCGGAGGACAAAAGCGCCCGCCAGGTAGACAACGTGCTGCGCTCGGACTTCCCGCCAAACCGCGACACGCCCATCCGTGTGGTGGTCAAGCGGGCGACGCCGGATGCTGTCGCCTCGGTCGCAGCCGAGCTCGAGGACACCAAGGGAGTGGTCGCCGTCAACCCGCCGCGCCAGCTGGAATCGGGGGACGCCGTGATCGAGGCCGTTTCATCTCGTCCCTACATCGACAACAAGAGCCGCGACACCGTGCGCCGCATCCGCGAGATCAAGGCACCGGGCCAGAGCTCGGTCGTGGTCACCGGAGGGACCGCCGAGTTCCTCGACTTCCAAGAGAGCCTCAAAGACCACCTTCCCCTGGCGCTGCTGATCGTGGTTGTGACGACGTTGATCGTGCTTTTCCTGATGACCGGCTCGGTGGTGCTGCCGGTCAAGCAGCTGTTGATGAACATCCTCAACCTGAGCGCGGTCTTCGGGCTGATGGTGCTGATCTTCCAGGACGGTCGGCTCGAGAGCCTGCTGGCCTACACCAGCCAGGGCGGGCTCGAGCAGACGATGCCGATCCTGCTGTTTGCGGTCGCCTTCGGCCTCTCGACCGACTACGGGGTCTTCCTGCTCTCGCGGATCAAGGAGGCGCGCGATGGTGGGGCCGGCAATTCGAAGTCCGTGGCGATCGGGCTGGAACGCACCGGGCGGATCGTCACCGCGGCGGCGCTTCTGTTCTCGGTAGCGATCGGCGCCTTCGCCACCTCGCAGATCATCTTCATCAAGCAGAACGGGGTCGGGACAGCGCTCGCGGTCCTGATCGACGCGACGATCATCCGCGCCCTGCTCGTGCCCTCGCTGATGGAGCTGCTCGGCCGCTGGAACTGGTGGGCACCGAAGCCGTTGCGCGCACTGCACCACCGCTTCGGTCTCGACCACACGGCCACCGGCAAGGCATGACTCACGCCTGAGCGGCCGGTTGCGTAGCGCCCCAGCGGGTACAGCTATCCTGCCCCGCCCTTGACGATCGCGACTTCCATATTCCTGATCGCGGCCGGCGCGATCCTGCGCTACGCGGTCAATCTCGACTCGGACGTGGTCAGCATCCCGACTGTCGGCTTGATCCTGATGATCGCCGGCGGCACCGGGTTGGCCCTGTCGCTGCTCTACGAGCTCCTTCATACCCGCCCGCAGCCGCGCGATGAGTACGCGGGAGCACCGCGGGACCCCCACGAAGACCGAACTCGCCGGCTCCGCTAGCTCCCGCCTTCATCGTCTAGTCGAGCGTGCGGCGACCGGCAAATGCCTTGCCGAGAGTGACCTCGTCGGTGTGCTCGAGGTCGGCGCCGACGGGGAGTCCGCTGGCGAGGCGCGTGACAGAAGCCTTGCCGCGAATCGCCTCCGCGATGTGGAGCGCAGTCGCCTCCCCCGTCGTGGTCGGGTTGGTCGCCAGCACCACTTCTTCCACCTCGGGACCGTCTGCCCGCTCGACCAGCTCGGCGATCTTGAGGTCGTGAGGGTCGATCCCGTCGATCGGCGAAAGCGCGCCGCCGAGCACGTGGTAGAGGCCGCGGTACTCGCCGGTGCGCTCGATCGGGATCACGTCGCCGGGCTCCTCGACCACGCAGATGACCGAGCGCTGCCGGCGGCTGTCCTCGCAGATCTGACATCGCGGCCCTTCGGAGAGGTTGAAGCAGACCTCGCAGAGGCCGACTTTCTCCTTCACCTCGCGGATCGAGTCGGCGAGCGCCAGCGCCTCGTCCTCCTCGGCCCTGAGCAGATGAAAGGCGAGCCGCTGCGCGGTTCGCTGGCCGATCCCCGGTAGCCGGGAGAGTTCGGCGATCAGGCGGCTGACCGGTCCGGCGTACATTGCGAAGAGGGCCTAGAGGCCCGGTAGTCCGAGCCCGCCGAGCCCCTGGGTCACGCCGCCCATCTTGCTCGCCGCCAGCTCCTGGGCCGACCGGAGCGCCTCGTTGACCGCCGCGGTCACCATGTCCTGGAGCAGCTCCGGGTCCTCGGGGTCGATCGCGTCGGGTTGGATCGAAAGCTCGAGCAGCCTCAGGTCGCCGCTCATCTTCACCTTGACCATGCCGCCGCCGGCGCTCGCCTCGACGCTCTCGTCCTTGAGCTGCTCCTGGGCTTTCATCATCTCGCCCTGCATCTGCTGGAGCTGCTTCATCATCCCGCCGAGGTCCGGTTGCTTTGCCATCTCAGCCTCCTGAGCTCGCTTCGCGCGCGTCGTCCGGGTCGGAGCCGCTGACCTCGCTGGCGTCGAACTTGGTCTTGATCAAATCGATCAACTCCTCGTCGCCGAGCTTCGCCGACTCCGCCGGCTCCGGATCGGTGTCGAGCAGCTCGAAGACCGGACGCAGCTGCTCGCCGAGGATCGCGCGCAGCGAGGCGGCAAAGCGCTCGACATTGGCGCGCGCCTCGGCATTGCGCTTGTTGAAGCTTGCCGAGGCCGGGAACCCGATCCGCAGTTCGGCCTTTTCGTTGTCGACCGCCATCGGCTTGGCGCCCTCGAACACGCTCGAAAGCATCTCCGCCCCCGACTGGCGGACGTGGTCGACCACGGCGGGCCACAGGCTCATCACCTTGTCGAGGTCGACTCCGCTCGGCCCGCCTTGCGGTTCCTCAGCCATCGCGGTTGCGGTGGCGCTCGAGGCACCGGGCTCATCCGCCTGTGGTTGGGCGGCGGGGCCATCCTCCTCGGGGCCCGAAAGGCTCAGGGCTCGGGCCTCGGGAGCGTCCGGGCGCCTAGAGTGCCCCTCGGAGGAGGCCCCGCCGCCCTTCCCCTCTTCGGGCTCACTCCCGCCAGCCTCGAGACGCTCAATGCGCCGGAGCAACGCCTCCCGCGACGAATCCAATTCCGGTCGCGCGACCTTCAGTAAGGCGACTTCAAGCGAAAGGCGCGGGTCGTCCCCCTCCCGGATATTGGCCAAGGCCGTCGACAAGGTGTCAATCGCCGCGATCACCGTGGCTTCCGGAACGTGCTGGGCCTGGTCGCGGAGGCGGTCCGGCTCGGAAACGGTGACGCTGAACGAATCGGGCAGCTCGCCGGTGGTGCGAACGACGACCAGCTGCCGAAGGTGGGCCACCAGGTCGCGGGCAAAGGTCGATGGATCGCGGCCGGAGCGGGCCAGCTTTTCGACCGCGGCAAGGGCCCCGCGTGCGTCGGCCGCCGCAACGGCATCGATCGTCTCGAAGATCAGGTCTGCGTCGGCCGCGCCGAGCAGGCCGAGGACGTGCTCGGTCGCGATCTGGTTGCCACCGAAGGCGACGAGCTGATCGAGCGTCCCGAGGCCGTCGCGGAAACTTCCCGAGGCGGCCCGCGCGACCAGCGCGACCGCGCCCTGGTCGATCTGGAGACCCTCCGCGTCCGCGACCCGGCGGATCACCTCGGCGATCTGCTCCAGCGTCGGTCGCTGGAAGTCAAAGCGCTGGCAGCGGTCGACGATCGTCGCCATCACCTTCTGGGGCTCGGTGGTGGCGAGCACGAAGACCGTGTTCGGCGGCGGCTCCTCGAGCGTTTTCAAAAAGGCGTTCCACGCCTCCTTGGTCAGCATGTGAGCCTCGTCGAGGATGTAGATCTTCCAGCGGCCGGCCGCCGGTGCGTACCCAACCCGCTCGCGCAGCTCCCGGATGTCATCGACCGAGCGGTTCGAGGCGGCGTCCATCTCGATCACGTCGAGCGAGGTGCCGCCGGCGATGGTCCGGCACGACTCGCACTCGCCGCAGGGGTCAGCCGTCGGTCCCTGGACACAGTTGAGGGAGCGCGCCAGGATCTTCGCCATCGAGGTCTTGCCGGTTCCGCGCGAGCCGACAAAGAGGTAGGCGTGGTGAACCTTGTCCTGCTCGACCGCCCCGCGCAGGGTGCGGACGACGTGCTCCTGCCCGACCACGTCATCGAAGCTCTGCGGCCGGTGCTTGCGGTACAGAGATGGGGCTGTCGACGGCGTCTCTGCCAAGACGGCCGAGTCTAGCTGCCGCCTCTCCCGTCACCGACCGGCCGCGCCCCCCTGCTTCTCAGTTCCTCCGCTTCTTGCACTTCTTCTTCGCGGCTTCGGCCCTGCGCCCGGCTCGCTTGCGTTTGCATTTCTTTCGTCGAGCCACCGGCGCTGCCACGGCGGCGGCCGTCCCCGTTCCAAGAAGGTCAGCGGATGGCGAACCGCCACTGCCGGCGGCGAGCACGCCGGTGCGCAGGCCGAGGAGCGTCGGCGCGAAGGCGACGTTGATCGTGCAGTAGTTGCCGCCGACGGTGGGCGCCAGCAAGGGCGGACAGTTGTGGCTCGTGATCGCGTAGTCGCCGGTCGCGTTCATCCCAGCGGTGTCGTGGGGCGTTTCCGTGCCGGGGAGGCACATGAGGCTCTCGGGAGGAAAAGGCCCAGCCGGTAGGCACGCGTTGTTGAGCGTGAACGCAAACGGGGCGCTGGTGCTCCCGGCGGTCTGGCTGCCGTAGTCGTGGCTGGCCGGGCTCAAGGTCGTAACCGCGCTCGCCTGTCCCGCGGCACACAAGATCGCAGTGGTCGCAACCACTGCCCCGATCGCCCGCGATCGTCTTCGCATCCTCTGCATCTCCCAGCCGCCTGTCCGGTAGTCGGCGTCAAGGGACTCTACTCTTCTCGGCCCGTGGCCGCTGAACAGAGGATGGGGGAGCGACTCTCCCGCTTCGCCCCGTTGCTGTGGATCGGGGGCGGGGCGCTGCTGCTGTGCTTCGTATTCGGCCACGGCTTCGCCAACTACGACACCTTCTACTCGCTGGTCTGGGGAGACCAGCTCGCGAACGGCAACGGCCCGGACTACGACGCCGCCCTCTCCCCCACTCCCCACCCGCTCGCGACCGTGTTCGGGCTCCTCGTCTCACCCCTCGGCGACAGCGCGGAGACCGCGGCGGTGGCGGTCGGGTTCATCTCGCTCGCGGCAATCGGCTACCTCGTCTACCGGCTGGGAGAGCTGTGGCTGAATCGCTGGGTCGGGCTGCTGGCGGCCGCAATCGTGCTCACGCGGGAACCGGTACTCGACTACGGCTCCCGGGCCTACGTCGATCTCCCCTACATCGCACTCGTCCTGGGAGCCCTGCTGCTGATCGCGCGGCAGCCGCGGAGCGGCTGGCCGCCGCTGGCGCTGCTCGGTGTCGCCGGGCTACTGCGGCCCGAGGCCTGGCTCTTCGCCGCCGTCTATCTGCTGTACCTGGCCTATACCCAGCCGGGCCGGCCCGAAGGGAGGCTTGCTCCGCTCGCGTCCCTGTTTCGTCCGGGTGAACTCCTCGGCCTCAGCCTGCTGGCGGCCGCCGCACCGTTGCTCTGGACAGCCTTCGACCTGGCTGTTACCGGCGATCCGCTCCACTCGCTGACCGGAACCCAGGACACGGTCGACACCCTGAGGCGAGATACCGGCCTCGTGGACGCGATCACCAAGGCACCGCGCCGGATCGGTGAGGTCCTGCGCGAGCCGGTCCTGCTCGGCGCGGCGGGCGGCGTGCTCTTCATCTGGGCCTTGCTGCGCCCCCGGGCCGGGCTCGGGATCGCCGCCGTCGCCGTCGCCCTGGGGACTTTCCTGATCCTCGCGACCGCGGGCCTTGCCGTGATCACCCGTTACCTCCTGCTCGCCTCGATCCTGCTCGCAATCCTGGCCGCCGCGGGGGCGCTCGGCTGGCTCTCGCTAGAGCGTGACAATCCCTGGCGCACCCGCTGGGCGGTGTTCGGCGCCGTCGTCATCCTCGCCCTGCTGGTCTTTGCGCCCCGGCAATACGAGCGCCTCTCCGATCTCCAGGACCGGGTCGCGGCTCAGGAGCAGATCCGCGACGACCTTCATGACCTCGTCGACGAAAGCGGGTTCGGCGAGGGTTGCCGCGCCTCGATCACCGACTACCAGGGGGTTCCGCTGCTGGCGCTTTGGCTCGAGCTTCGACCCTCGACGGTTGCGAGCGCAGAACCGCTCGACTTCGACGGCTACCTCTTTTACCCGGCGGACCCGGAGGTCGCGGAGCTGTTCGCGCTCGATCGCAATGCGCCCTCGATCGCCGAGATCCCGGCGACCGGCAGGCCCACCGACGAGAACCGCTCCTGGCGCTCAGCCGGGCGCTGCCGGACCTAGCGCCGCTTGCGCTTGCACTTCCGCTTCCCGTTCTTCTTCACGAGGCGGAAGCCCTTCTTGCACTTCTTCGGGCCAACGGTCGAGCCCGCTCCGGGCGGCGGAGTCGCCGGCAAGGCAACGCCGGTCCCGCGAACGGCAGCCTTGCCGAACCCGCCGGGGTCACCAACGTCGATGATCCCGACCGCCTCACCGGTTGAAACCGGCTTGTAGACGACCTTGAAGGTGCAGCTGGTGCCGAACGTAGTGCTGCCGGGCATGGTGGTTGTGCAGGTGTTGTCCTGAATCGCGAACGGCCCGGTGACCGTGACGTTAGGGGTCAGCGGCTCCGGAGCACCCGTGCACATGTTTGGGTTCGGAGGATCCGGCGTGCATCGCACGGTCAGCGTGAACGTCTGGGGCGGACTGGTGGTGCCGATCGTGTGGGCGCCGAAGTCATGGTTGAACGGCGCCGTGCTGGACATGCCGAGGGCCGCAGCGGGAACGACCGCCATTGCGGCGGCGACCGCCACTAGCGCTTTGGCCGATTTCAAGTTCACTTTCCCGCGCATGTCGCTCCCTCTGTTGTCCGGTTGAAGTATGGACCGTGCGGCCCGACCTCGTGGTTGGGTCAACGAGCGTGCCCGTCGCGGGTGGCTCGAGCCAGGCTTGCCTGCATCACACGCTGGTTTTCGCTTAAGGCTGCTTCCTTCCGGATCTGACCTGGTTCGCGGACCAGCGTTGCGCAGGACCTGGCCGTCAACGCCGTCCGCGTCGAGCCGGTTCCGATGACTCCGACCCCTCGGACGGGGATTCGGCCCCGCTAGAGCGGATTGCGGGTGACAGGGCACCGCTACCTCCCCGCCTAGCACGGTCCGATTCCATCCTAGCGGCCAGGCGGGCCTGGCGGGCCTCCTCGCGCTCCTCCGCATCCCGCGGTCCTGCCTTGCGGCGGGAGCGGCGCTTCGGCTTCGGCGAGACGCCCGGACTTCCGCGGCGCTGCCGGCGCTCGGCGCGCGCTCGGGTACGTTCACCGCGCTCCCGGCGCCGGCGCGAGACCGTGCGCGGGATGAGGCCGAGCAGGGTGAACAGCCCGATGATCATCAGCGCCCCCAACGCCACAGAGTTCGCGGGCCGCCAGGGACTCTTGCCGACGGTGACCTGGGGCGTGTCGACCTCGGCGGTCGAGGCTACCTCGGCCGAGGTGACGAACCGGTACGCCCCCGGCTCGGAGATCTCGACCTTGCCATAGGGCTCATGCGCCACGCCGTCCTCCTGTCCCGAAAGGGTGAAGCTCGGGACGGTCTCCACCTGTAGCGGCTCCACCCCGCCGGCGGCCGAGATCACCTCGACCGATAGTCCGGTGGGCGCCTCGGCTCCTTCCCCGTCGCCCAGACCAGACTCCTGGAAGTAGAGGCGGAGCTCGCCCGAGTCGAGCTTCGCCGTCTTCGAGCCCGGGACCTTCAGGGTGGCGATCTCGTCGTGGTCCCGCGGCCAGCCGCCGCTGAGGATCCAGAAGACGGCGACGACAAGGCCCAGTACCGCCACCGCGACCGGGACGAACACACGAAGGAACCACGACACCTCGTCCCGTTGCCCGCGACCCCGGTAGCGCGAGTGCGTGAAGCTCTCGTCACCGAGGGAAGCGCGTCGGCTTTCCGGCTCGGGCTCGCTTGTGGTTTCGGCCCCGGGGAAGCTGCTGTCCTCCGGCTCCGGGAGTTCCTCGCCTGCGGCCTCGGAGCCGCGGTCCGCCTCCGGCTCCTGTTCGGCCTCCGGTTCCGGTTCCGGCGCCTCTGCTCCAGGGAAACTGCGATCTGGTTCGGGGGCCTGCTCCTCCGCGTCCTCCGCTTCGGCGGGCCCTTCCTCGCTGGGCCCTGGGGCCTCCGGATCGAAAGGCGCCGGCTCCCTCATCGACGCCCAAGCTACCTGATTGTGGCTCCTATGATGCGGGCCGTAGGGCGCGTAGCTCAGTGGGAGAGCGCTCGCTTCACACGCGAGAGGTCGCTGGTTCGAAACCAGCCGCGCCCATCACTTCTTCTTTTTCTTCACGCACTTGCCCTTCTTCCGCTTCTTGCCATTCGGGCATTTCTTGATGGGGGACCCGACCGGCGTTGTCGTCGAGCCGCCGCCCCCGGCCGGGGGGCTGACAACTGGCGGGGCTGAAACGGCGAGGGTGAAGGTGCCATTGCTCGGTGCGAACGCCGTCGTCCCGGCATAGTCAGCTGTTAGCTGGTGGGTGCCGTCGCCGACCGCGGTCGGCGCGTAACTGATTTGGCAGAGCGAGGTCGCGGCGTCCATGCCCGGTCCCAGCGTGCACGACGTCATCGGGGTGATGCCCATGGCGAAGTCGCCGGCCGAGTCGCTCGAGAAGTTGACCGTCCCGGTGGGTTGCGCCTCGGGAGTGGCGTCGTCATGCACCATCGCGGTGCAGAGCGTCGGAATCGAGCCAGTCTGGCGGTCGCCGGGCATACAGGTGAGCGTCGTCGTCGTCGGTCCCACGTGCAGCTCGTCGGCGCCCAGACTGGAGTCCCAGGACCCCCCATGACCGAAGTAGACAGCCTGAATTCGATGCGACCCGTCGCCCACCGCCGAAGGCGTGTAGACGACGGTGCAGCTCGATGCCGTGGGCCCGGCTGCCTGCAATGTGCAGGAGGATCCCGGGCTGGAGAACGCACCGTTGTACGCACCGTTGCCGAAGCTATCGCTGCTGAACTCGACAGCTCCCGTCGGGGAGAGCCCTGTAGGCGAGGAGTCCGTGACGGTGGTCGTGCAGGTGGAGGCCGAGCCGACCGAAACCGGGTTGGGAGCACAGATGGCCGTGGTGACGGTCGGGTGCCCCGCCTGTGCGCTCGGGGCGGCGACCAGCGTCCACGCGGCAACCAGTCCGAGGCCAAAGATTCGAAGCCTTCCGGATGCTACTCCCATGGCCGTCAGCTTAACCCCCAAATCACACGCGAGAGGTCGCTGGTTCGAAACCAGCCGCGCCCATCTCTCGTTCACGCCTGTAACCGGCCCGCCTAGCTGACACATGATCGAAAAGGGGCGGTGCTGCTGAAGAGGGCAGAATGGCGACCGTGATCCTCGGCCTCACGCTCGCCCTGGCGTGCGCGCTCGCTACCAGCATCTCGTTCCTGTTAAAGCACCGCGGCGCAGTGGCGGCGCCGCCGGTCGAGGTTCGGCATCCGCTCCGAAGCGCCGCCGAGCTCTTCCGCTCCAAGTGGTTCGCCGTGGGCTGGCTGGTGGCGGTCGGGGCTTGGCTCCTTCACGTAGGTGCGCTGGCGCTCGCTCCGCTTTCGGTGGTTCAGGCCGTGCTCTCGGCCGGGCTGGTGTTCCTCGCCGTGCTCGCCGAGCGGTTCTTCGGTTTCCACCTCGGCCGCCGGCAGTGGATTGGCATCATCGTCACCGCGGCGGGGCTTGCAGTGATTGGACTCACCCAAGGGTCACAGTCCGACGACCCTCCCGGATATGCCCTCGCAGCCCTAATCACGATCGAGTGCACCGTTCTTCTACTCGCCACCGCGCTGTCCATTCTCTCCGGTCGCCTCGGCCTCCAAGCTGCGGGGCAGGGCATGCTGCTCGGTGCAGCGGCCGGTGCGCTGTTCGGAGTCTCCGACATCGCGATCAAGTTCTTGACTGACGCCGCTGAAGACGGGGTCGTCCACCTGATCAGTCCGTGGGCGTTCGCGGCGCTGCTCGCCTCAGTGGTCGCCTTTTATGCCTCGGCCCGCGGCCTGCAGCTCGGTCCGGGCGTCGAGGTCATCGCGGTCACGTCGGTGGCCGCCAACCTGGTCGCGATCGTCGGCGGCGTCCTGGTCTTCCGTGATTCGATCGGGACCGGGCCGGTGGAGGTCACCGGCCGCATGGTCGCGTTCTGTCTCGTCATCGTCGGCGCGGCCCTGCTCCCCGCTCCACTTCGGGTTGCTGATCCGCACGACCAGCCCGACGCGGAGCCGTCCATTCCGACGCCCTAGTTGCAGCCAGGCGATCCCCTGGTTCCGGTCAGGCTACGTGTCGCGGATCGTGGAAACATTCTGGAAACCAGGGATGGCAACTGATGGCGAGCGGTTGCGATCGAGTCGTCCTTGAGTCAGGCGAGGTCGCCTGATCGCCACCCATGGCAAGCGATCGCGAGTAGTTGGGGACAATTCACACGCGAGAGGTCGCTGGTTCGAAACCAGCCGCGCCCATTCGACGGCGGATAAGAAGCAAGGGCCGCCCGAAGGTGGCCCTGCTTGAGTCACTTGCTTTTCGTCGGTGTGCTCTTCTCCGGCGTGATCTTCAGGCTCCAGGTGAAGCTGCTCGTCAGAGGCACACCACCCGCGGTGTTGGCGTTGTTGTCTTGGACTTCCATAGTCCATGCGCCTTTCATCCCCAGGCCCTTGTAGAGCCATAGCTCGGGATCACCCACGATGCCGGCATAGGGCGCGTTCAGGCTGGCGTTCGGGTTGCTGCACGGCGGCGGCGGGGGTGGCGGTGGAGTCGGGCTCGGGAACGGCGCGTTGCAGATCTGGGTCTTCGAGTTCGGGACCGCGGTCAGCGGCCCGATCGACCCTGTGGTCGGCGAGTTGGGACCAGGCTGGGGGCCCCCAGGGCCGATAAGCAAAAAGAAGCTAGTCGGCTGGAACAGACCCTGGGGCGTGCCGTCGGGGCCGATCAGCAGGAATGTCAAGTCGCCGCTGGCGGACTCAAAATTTGTCTGATCAACGCCGGAACCGGTCGTCTGCACCGTCACTTCGACCCTACCCACAGTCGCACCCTTGAACTTCTTTCCTACCCGGATCGTCGAGCTTGCGACGCCGTTGGTGAACGGGCTGGTGCCGAGTGCGTTCGGAACCGCGGTCGCGGTCTTGCTGCTACCCGAGAACGACTTGCTCTTCTTCTTCTTGGCCTCCGCTGTGCCGGCGAACAGTGCGGCCACCAGCAAAACGACGCCCGTAATGACAGCCGCCGCTGAGGATCGCGTGTTTGCCCTCATCCTCTCCTCCTCCATCCCGTTGAGGTGAGGACGCATCCTGACAGATGCGGGTCCGTTCGAAACCAGCCGCACGCTTAGGTGAGCCCGACTGGCGCCAGAAACGAAACCGGCCGCCTGAATAGGCGGCCGGTTCCAGAATCTGATCAGTAAGCGAAGAAGGCTTACCGACGCTTCTTCTTCTTGACCTTCTTGATCTTGACCTTGAACTTCTTCGCGCAAGTGATCCTCTTCTTCTTGAGGACGCGCTTCTTCTTCTTCGCGCTGATCTTGCGCTTCTTGATCTTCTTCTTGGCGTTCTTGACGCACGCCTTGAAACCGGAGAGCGCAGAGAGCGCCCCATACGGGTTGCCGTACTGACCGGTTCCGTCACCGGGACCGCCGGCACTTTGGCCGGCAGTGCTCAGCCGGACAATGTCGTAGTCGGCACCACCCATGACCAGGACCGCAGCAGCCGTCTTGAAGGTGCTGGTGATCCTGAGCGAGTAGCTGTGACCGATGGTCAGCAGACCGGGGTTGACGCCAACCGACGGGGTTGCTTCCCAGTTGGTGGCACCGGCCAGCGCGTTCGGTCCGGTGATCTGGATGACGCCATTGGTCGTGTTGTTGATCAGGTCGACCTGGTAGGTCGCCCGGTTCAACACATCCACTCCCAGCAGAGCGTCAACGTCGGCACGTCGGAACATGTCGAAGTTGACAACTGCCGGACGCACGCCGCCGTTCCCGTTGTACGTGAACGGAGCGCTGGTCCAAATGGCATTGTTGGTGGTCAGCTCAGTCGTCGCAACTGCAAGCAACGAACTCCGCAGATAATTACCGCCGTCAGCGCCGCCCGAACCCTGAACACTGTTCGTGATCAGAGGGCAGACAACCGGCGGAATGCAGAGACCGTCATTAACGACAGAGCCCGTGTAGCCGGCTTCAGCCGGTCCATACGTGTCAGCACTTGCCGCAGCGGGCACAAGCGCCGTGAGCGCCGCACAGGCCGTAATGGCCATCAGCGACGCAAGCTTCCTGCTCGTCCTCATCTCATGGACTCCTTGATTGGTTTCCAGGTACCTGTGCCCGCATCGGCGGGCTCCACATGAACCTTTAGCACGGGGCATGGCCTTTCGGCGCCACTGGGGTTTTTCTGAAGCCCCGACGCTCTAGTTCTGGCCGCATGTACTAGGCGCGGCAGCCTACAGATACGGAGCGGACGCCAACCTGTCCACTGCTCAACCACTGCCCCAAAATTGTCGATGCCTTCTCTGAAACCTGGGCCGCTTCAAAGCGGGAAGTCAATCGATGGAGGTCACTCAGATGAAGACAGCGACGATGCGCAAGCTCGGCGCTCTGACGACAGGAGTTGCTCTGGCGTTCTCGTTCCCGGCCGCAAGCCTTGCTGACAAGGGCGGCGTCCCGAACGCGAACTCCGAGAAGCCGAAGGTGAAGAAGCCGTGCCCCGCCAAGGGCAAGGGCAACGGGCCGAAGAAGCCGGCCCCGAACACCAATGGCAAGAAGTGCGGCTTTCACAAGGCCGCCTGAACTGAGCTTCAACGCAGCTCCCGAGGCGTCCGGCCCCAGCAGCGGGCCGGGCGCCTCTTCACTTCAGTTCACGGAGTGAGAAGGATCTTGAGCGCCTCGCGCCGGTCGTAGATCTCGTAGGCCTCGGGCGCGGCCTCGAGCTTCATCTCGTGGGTGACGAGCGGACCCGGATCGAGCTCGCCCGCCGCGAGCTTCTCGAGCACCGGATCGACGTGCTTGATCACGTTCGCATGGCCGGTGCGGAGGGTGAGCGCCTTGATCCAGACGATGCCCATGTGGAGGTTGAGCCGCTCGGCGTAGACCCCGGTGGCAGAGACCACTCCGGCCTTGCGAGTGATCCGGCAGGCGAGCTCGAGCGCGTCGGGATGGCCGACCGCATCCACTGTGCCGTCGACGCCGCGGCCCTCGGTGGCGGACTTGACCACTCCGCGCGGGTCCTCTTCGGTCAGATGGACCGGCGTCGCCCCGAACGCCTCGGCCACGCCGAGCCGGTCCTCGACGGAATCCACCGCGATCACGGTCTCGGCGCCGGCAGCCTTGGCCACCTGAACGGCGCAGAGCCCAACGGGCCCCAGGCCGAGTACCGCGACCGTCCCGCCGGGCTCGATCTCGAGCGCCTCGATCGCGTGATAGCCGGTGCCCATCACGTCGCCGGCAAACAGCGCCACCCCGTCGGAGAGCCCCTCGGGGACCTTGCGCAGAGTCAGGTTTGCGTGCGGGACCAGGACCGAGTC
Source organism: uncultured Solirubrobacterales bacterium (assembly GCA_963770155.1). Classification (GTDB taxonomy): domain Bacteria; phylum Actinomycetota; class Thermoleophilia; order Solirubrobacterales; family 70-9; genus CAVYOE01. The sequence continues at coordinate 1,515,825 of CAVYOE010000001.1, forward strand.
GGCCTGGGCCCCTTGGAGCGAGCCGAGCGTGGCGCCGTGGCCGAAGACCCGTCCCTCGTCGCACTTGTGGAAATCGCCGCGCTTGCAGAAGAAGCATTCGCCGCAGGCGGTGCCGTAGCAGCCGAGCACTCGGTCGCCCACGGCGACCCGTTCCACCTCGTCACCCGCAGCGGTGACCGTGCCGACGTACTCGTGCCCCAGCGTGAACCCGGGCTCGATCTCGACCCGGCCGTGGTAGATGTGGAGGTCCGAGCCGCAGACGCCGGTCGCCTCGACCTTGACGATCGCATCGTCGGCATCCACCAGCTCCGGCTCGGGTCGCTCCTCGAGCCTGACCTCGCCCGGCGCCTGGAAGGTGACTGCCCGCATCGGGCGGCGACGTTATAGGGTCGCGAGGGAACGCAGCAGACGGAGGCGACCGAGGAGGAACAGTGGCCGAATCAGTCTCAAAGGCGGTCCTGATCACGGGCTGCTCGACCGGGATCGGACGCGAAACCGCACAGCGGCTCGCCGGCAAGGGCTGGACCGTCTACGCGACGGCCCGCAAGCCCGAGTCGATCGAGGATCTGTCACAGAGCGGCTGCAAGACACTGGCGCTCGACGTAACCGACGAGGGCTCGATGCAGCAGGCCGTGAACACGATTGTCGAGGCCGAGGGCGCAGTTGGCGCGCTGGTCAACAACGCCGGCTACAGCCAGAGCGGAGCGCTCGAGACGCTGCCGATGGAAAGCGTCCGCCGCCAGTACGAGACCAACGTCTTCGGACTGCTGCGGATGTGCCAACTCGTGCTTCCCGAGATGCGGAAACAGCGCTGGGGACGGATCGTCAACCTGAGCTCGATCGGCGGCAAGGTCGTCTTCCCCGGCGGCGGCATCTACCACGGGACCAAGCACTCTGTTGAGGCAATTTCCGACGCACTCCGCTTCGAAGTCGCCAGATTCGGGGTCGACGTGGTGATCATCGAGCCCGGCTTGATCAAGACCGAGTTCGGCCGGACCGCGGCGGGAAGCGTCGACGAAGAGGCCCGCGGCGAGGGCCCATACGGAAAGTTCAACCACCACGTGGCGACGCTGACCGAGGAGGCCTACGAGGGGCCCATGGGCAAACTTGGCGGCGGGCCCGAAACGGTGGCGAAGAAGATCGAGAAGGCGCTCTCGGCGCGGCGGCCGAAGCCGCGCTACAAAGTGACCCCCTCGGCCCACATGATTCTCGGCACCGGGGCGATGCTCACCGACCGGGCCTGGGACCGCTTCGTCGGCACCCAGTACCCGCGGCCGCGGCCGGAGTAGCTCGCGATGGCCGTCAAACCCCAGGACCCGACCGAGGAGAAGAACGGCTACGAGCGATTCCTCGAATGGGCAGCCGAGCAGCGGCCGGTGACCTGGGTCCTGATCAACGTCGGCAACAAGGTGGACCCGGTCCTGATGCGGGCGACCGGCGGCCGGCTTCGGATGACGATGGGAGGACCGACTGTGCTGGTAAAGCACACCGGCGCCAAGAGCGGCAAGGAGCGGGTCACCCCCCTTGCCTACTTCACCCAGGGTGAGGAGGTCGTCCTGATCGCCTCCAAGGGAGGCGCGCCCAAGCATCCCGCCTGGTACCACAACCTGAAGGCACACCCCGAGGTGGAGGCAACCACCGACGGCAGGTTCGAGCCGTACCTGGCGCGGGAGGCCACCGGCGAGGAGCGCGAGCACCTGTGGCAGCTCGCGACGACCCTCTATTCGGGCTTCGACGACTACCAGCGGCGGGCCACCTCGTCGACCGAGCGGCAGATCCCGGTGATGGTGCTCGAGCCGCGCTAGCGGCAGCGAGTCGCATGCTTGCCAGGGCCTGCCTCGCCGTGCTCCTCTGCGGCCTTATGGGGTTTGCGCTCGTAGGTTGCGCGCTTGAACCGGAGGCGCCGCCCGAGGTCCCGCCGAAGCCCTCTCCCCCGGTTGGCACCAACCAGGGAAGGGTCGGGGACCCGATCCGGCTCGCAGAGCGGCAGCTGGCGTTGCGCGTACGGGTCACCGACATACTCGATCCGCTCCCCGTCCCCGCGGCGGACGTCCCGCTCGGAAAGGGAGCGCGGTTCGTCGGGGTCGCGGTCGAGATCACCAACGTCGGCAAGACCGTCTACGACGAGTCCCCGCTCGGCGGGTCGGCCCTGCTCACCCGCGACGGCCGCGAGACACAGCCGGTCGGGGTGCTCGGAGGACCGTGCGCCCGCGGGTTTGCCTCCAACGTGAGGGTCGAACCGGGCCAGACGCGAAGCGGCTGTGTCGCATTCGAGGTTCCCCGCGGCGGCCGGCTTGGCTCCTTTCGCTACGCAATCGGGACGACCTCGGCCGATGAGACCGGAACCTGGCGGATAGGGTGAATGCGTGAGCCCGGCTGACCCGACCCAGCACGACCGGTTCCTGATCAGCCAGCGGATCCGGCCGATGGTGAACCAGTACGAGGTCTCGACCCTCGGCGACGACGAGAAGTCGCCGGGGGAGCCGGTCTGCTTCGTCGAGCAGAAACGGATGAAGTTGAAGGAGGACCTGCGCGCCTTCACCGACGACGGCAAGACCTCCGAGGTCTTCCGGATCAAGGCCCGCCAGGCGTTCGATCCGCGGGCCCGCTACGACGTCACCGACGCAGGTGGCACCAAGATCGGCGAGCTGCAGAAGGTCTTCGGCAAGTCACTGCTGCGCTCCACCTGGCGCCTCTACGACGCCGGCGGCGAGGAGATCGGCTGGGCCCAGGAGCGCAGCATGCCGGTGGCGCTGCTGCGGCGGGTGGTGGACTTCATCCCCTACGTCGGAGACTTCCTGCCGATCCCCTACCACTTCGACTACCACGCGGGCGACGCGAAGATCGGCGGGCTCGAGCGGATCATCGGAGTCCGCGACCGCTATCGGCTCGATCTCTCTGGCGATACGGAGCGGGCGATCGACCGCCGGGTCGCACTCGCGCTCGCGGTCGGCATGGACGCGCTGCAGGCGAGATAGTGATCAAGCTCGTCTTCGTTCTGCGCCGGAAGGAAGGCATGTCCGCCGAGGAGTTCCGGCGCTATTGGCTCGAGCAGCACGGGCCCTTGGCGCGGGGCCTCCTGGAGTCGCTCGGGGCACACCGCTATGTGCAGACTCACACGCTCGACACCGACCTGAACGCCGCGCTCGCCGCTTCGCGTGGAGCGGGCGATCCCTATGACGGCCTTGCGGAGATCTGGTGGGATGGAGATGTCGAGGACCTCGCAGCCAGGTGGGCGACCGAGGAGGGCCAGCGGGCGAGTCAGACCCTGGTCGAGGACGAGGCGAAGTTCATCGACATGGAGCGGTCATCGATCTTCTTGGCAGAGGAACACGCCCTGATCGATTCCTGAGCTCGGCTCTGTAGCGGAGGGGGTGGGATTCGAACCCACGAGGGACCCGAAGCCCCTAGCCAAAACGGTAACCCGAACGGACTAGTCTGGGTCGTGTGTGAAGCGGCCTTCCAAGAAGAATCGCGAGGATCCCCAGCCGCCCACCCGCGACGAAGAGAGTGCGGCGCACCCGGCTGAGCGCGCACGCGAACGCGACATCGCGGCGACCGAGCGGGATCAGGCAGCGGACCGACGTGACCGTGCGGCGACCGCGCTCGACGAAGCTGCTGGTGAGACTGACCGCGCCTCTGCGCGTCGATCGGTTCGGGTCAGCGAGGAGGGGCCGAAAGATCGAGCGAAGGCCGCATCCGAACGCGCCGAGGTCGCGCGGGTTCGTGACGAGGCCACCAGCGAGCGTCAGGCGCTTGCGGACAACCTCGAACGCGCGGCCCTGGAGAGCGATGATGCGGCAAAGAAGCGCGATCGTGCCGCCGATGCACTCGACGAAACTGCAGGGGAGAGCGATCGAGCATCCGCCCGGCACGCGGCAAACGAGAGCAAACGGGGAATCGATGAACGTGAGCGTGGGGCGTCTGATCGCGCCGAGGCTGCTCATGACCGTCAAGTTGCGGCACGCGACCGCGAGCTCGCAGCTGAGGATCGTGAGGCCTCCGCGACAGACGAGTTGACCGGAGCGCGCCGCCGGGGCGCGGGTCTAGCCGAGTTGGATCGGGAGATTGACCGGGCAAAAAGGACAGGGCGGCAGCTTGTTGCCGCGTTCGTGGACATCGATGACCTGAAGGCGGTCAACGACGCGCACGGCCACCAAGCGGGGGACGAGCTTCTGATCGAGGTCAGCGACCTCCTCAAGAAGTCGCTGCGCTCGTACGACCTCATCATCCGCGTCGGTGGTGACGAGTTTGTCTGCGTCCTCCCAGACATCACCGTGGCAGAGGCGCGCGGACGCTTCGCCACCGTTGCGAACAAACTGAGTGAGGGGCGGATGGGTGGCTCGATCACGGTCGGCTTTGCGCAATTCGAGCCCGGCGACTCGACCGACGACCTCGTCGCGCGGGCGGACGCCGAGCTGCTGCAGGGCCGCGGGTAATCATCGAGCGGGTCGAAGCCGCCGGGCTGGCGGGGTAGCCGTTATCTAGGGAGCACTCTGGTCCTGTAAGCGGAGGGGGTGGGATTCGAACCCACGAGGGACCCGAAGGCCCCTAACGGTTTTCGAGACCGCCCCGTTCAACCACTCCGGCACCCCTCCGGGGAAATGTGAATCCAGGGAGATGATCCAGGGAGACGTAAGGCTAGCGGCCGGCCGGCAGCTTCCCTTCGAGCACATACTGGAGCACGCCCACGACCTGCTCGGGCGTCTCGGCGGTCGCCATCGCGGCGCGGTCGATCTCTTTCAGGGCGTGCGTGTGCTCGGGGTCGTGCAGGGTGACGATCGGCTTGCCGAGCGCGGCCGCGAAGCCGGCGTCGAAGGCGGCGTTCCACTGCTTGTACTTGTCGCCGAAGCGGACCACGACCACGTCGGACTGGCGGATCAGGGTCTGGGTACGGATCGCGTTGACGCCGGCGCCCTTGTGGTCCTTCCAGAAACCGTCGTCCTCCTGCCCGAGGATCGCGACGCCGACGTCGTCGGAGGCGCCGTGGTCGGTTACGGGGGAGGTGAACTCGATCTCGAGGCCGGCCTCCTCGGCACCGCTCGAGATCTGCTCACGCCAGTCGCTGTGGATCTCGCCGGAGAGGTAGACGTTCCAAGGCATCGGGCGAATTATCCTTTCAATTCACACACTCACCCACCATCGCTGGAGAGGTGTCCGAGTGGTTTAAGGAGCTCGCTTGGAAAGCGAGTGGGCGGCTTACGCTGCCTCGTGGGTTCGAATCCCACCCTCTCCGTTCGACTCATTGTCTGCCTCAGCCGCGGCGCAGGTTCTCCTGATAGCCGCAAGCGAGATACTCGCGGGCGCGATGCCCGATGTCGTTGTCACGCAGGTTGATTGGAGCGGTCCGAGGCGGTCGCGGAAACTTGAAGAGCGTGTCGCGGTGCGCTTTCCGGATGCCGCCCGAGCGCTCGGCGCGCTGGCTCTGCGCAGATTCAAGCCCGGCTCGCGTCTGCGGCGTGTCTTGCTCCGTCGGGCGCTTGTCGCCGGCTGGGGCGCGGTGAGCCGCCAGGACTTCGAGCTCAGGCGGGTGTTCTTTGCGCCCGAGGTCGAGTCTGAGTTCCCGTCCGGGGCGCAAACTCTCGGGCTGAGCGGAGTCCTCCAAGGTCACGCATCGATGGAGGGGGCAATCCGCGAATTTACCGGCGACTGGGAATCCTGGGAACTCGAGCCCGCCTTCGTCCTGGACATCGGGGACCGACTACTGATGCTGGGGTTCTTTCACGCGCGGGGCAGGGCAAGCGGGGTGGAGATCAATGAGGAGTACGCCCAACTGCTCACGCTGCAGGATGGGTTTGTCACACGCGACCAATCCTGGCTCGGGTGGGAGGAAGCGCTGAGGACAGCCGGGCTCGACCCGGCGAAGTTCCGACTACCTCCGGGCGGCAAAGAAGGACTCGAGTAGGCCCGCCGATTCCTCGCCCAGAAGACCCGCCTCTACCGCGGGGCGGTGGTTGACGGCGGCGGAGGCGAATATGTCGATGACGCTGCCGGCGGCGCCGGCCTTCGGATCGGCGGCGCCGTAGACGACCCGCTCCACTCGCGCGAGGCAGATTGCACCGGCGCACATCGCGCACGGCTCGAGGGTCATGTAGAGGGTCGTGCCCGGGAGCCGCCAGCCGCCGAGCTGCTCGGCTGCTTCGCGCAGGACGAGAATCTCGGCGTGCGCGGTCGGGTCGCCGCGCAGCTCCCGCTCGTTCCCCGCCGCCGCCAGAACCATGCCGCCCCGCGCGATCGTCGCGCCGATCGGCACGTCGCCGTGCTCGGCGGCCGCCTCGGCCCGCTGGAGCGCCAGGCCCATGAACCGCTCGTCGTCGTTCACGGGGCCAGTATCCGCCACCTGCGCGGCGGACGCGCCCCGCTGCTAGGCTCGCTTCAGGCGTGGGAGACTCGCAGGCAGCCCAGAGGAGCAGCACCCCCCGAGGTGTCCGGGGTGCTGCGGCGTTCGCGCTGGCTGCGTTGCTCGGCCTGCTGGCCGTGGGCGTCTTCTCTAGTGCCAGTGCCTCGGAAGTGACCGACAAGACGACGCTTGACCTGACCCTTGCCGGCGACGCGGCGGCCCCGTTCTCCTATCTGACCCAGGCGGGAGGCGAGCAGTACCTGACCCGGACCGAGCTCGGTACCCCCCTTCCCGGCCGCGAGAACCGGCGGCAGTCGCTGATCTATTTCGGCCAGCTCTCCGATTTCCAGCTCTCCGACGAGGAATCGACCGGGCGAGTCGAGTTCTTCGACATGAATCCGTTGAGCACGTTCTCGAACTCGGGCCATCGGCCGCAGGAGACGATGCTCGCAGCCCAGACCGAAGCGACGATCCGGCAGACGAACGAGCTGGCTGATGCGAGCCCGGTGCCACAGGGCAATGGCAGCCGTGCCGCGATGGACAACGTGATCCTGACCGGCGACCTCGCGGACAGCACCCAGCGCAACGAAGCCGAATGGGTACAGACGCTGCTCGACGGCGGCCCCATCGATCCCAACAGCGGCGTCGCCGGCGGCGGCGGCGATCCCTTCTGCGCCGCCCTGCAAACGGTTGCGCCGCAGCTGTTCGACAACCCCGCCAAGTACACCGGCGTGCAGGACTACGACGACTATGTGGAGAGCCAGCTCTTCTACGACCCCGACACTCCCCAGGGCGCCTACGCGCCGTGGCCCACCTACCCCGGTCTGGTCGACCAGGCACAGGTGCCATTCACCGCGCAGGGGCTCGACGTTCCCTCCTACGTCGCTCCGGGCAACCACGACGTTCTCGTCCAAGGCAACCTGAGCTCGAACGCCACCTTCGAACTGGTCGCCACCGGCTGCGTCAAGGCGATGGGACCGTTCCCGCCCAGCGTCACCGGTCTTGCGGAGGTGCTCGACCCGGTCTACCTGCTCGGGCTGCTCTCCACCGATCCCAGCAAGGTGACGCTGGTGCCCCCCGACCCGAAGCGGCAACACCTGAGCAAGGCCCAGTACCGGCAGATCTTCTCCGGGCACGCCCCCTCCAACGGGCACGGATTCGGCTATGTGGATCCAACCGAGCTGGCGGCCTCCGGCGGCTCCGCGCTCTACTACTCCTTCAGCCCCGCGCCCGGGATCCGGTTCATCTCGCTCGACTCGAACAGCAACACCCAGGCGCTGCTCGTAGACCCCGACGGAACCGGGACGGCATCCGATGGCAACATCGACGATCCGCAGTTCCGGTGGTTGAAGAGCGAGCTCGACAAGGCCCAGGCGGCTGACGAGCTGATCGTGACCTACTCCCACCACACGATCGAGACCATGAACTTCTCCCAGCCGGACGAGCTGGGACTGCCGTGCACGGTCAACGACTTGCACGGTCACGATGTGAATCCGGGCTGCGACGTCGACCCGCGCAGCTCAGGTCCGATTCATGAGGGCGACGAGTTCGCCGGCCTGCTGAACCAGTACCCGAACGCGATCGCGCACGTCGCGGGCCACTCCCACGACAACGAGATCATTCCGCACCCGGGCGGCCCCGGCGACGGCTTCTGGGAGATCAACAGCCCGGCAGTCGCCGACTGGCCCACGACAAGCCGGCTGCTCGAGATCATGGACAACCAGGACGGCACCCTCTCGATCTTCGGCACCTTGTTCGATCACGAGGGCACGATCGCATCGGCCCCCGCCGGTACCAATGCAAGCGGCCTCAACGTCGAAGAGCTCGCTTCGCTCGGGCGGACAATTGCCTTCAACGACTTCCAGGCCGGCGGCACCAGCGGCGCAAACGGCCAGCTCGACGACCGCAACGTCGAATTGCTGATCGACGACCCGCGCCAGGGCGGCGGGGGTGGCGGCGACAGCGACGGCGACGGTGTGCCGAACGGCAGCGACAACTGCCCGAGCGTCGCCAACCCCGGCCAGCAGGACTCCGACGGTGACGGGATCGGCAACGCGTGTGACTCGAGCCCCGGCAGTGGGGGCGGCGGGGGTGGCGGAGATCCTGGCAGCGGCAATCCCTACGGAAGCGCGCTTTCCGCGGGGGCCTGCGCCAACCGCAAGCAGGGGACGAACCGCCGCGACAGGCTGCTCGGCAGCGTTGCCGGCGACTCGATCTCCGGCCGCCGCGGCCGCGACAAGATCCTGGGGCTCGGGGGAAACGACTGCCTGAACGGGCAGCGCGGACGCGACAAGATCAAGGGAGGACCCGGCGTCGACAGAATCAGCGCTGGGCCCAGCTCGGACAGGGTGCAAGCGCGGGACCGCACGGTCGACACGATCCGCTGCGGCCTGGGCCGCCGAGACCGCGTCGTCGCCGATCGCAATGACCGGGTGCTGGGCGGCTGCGAGCGCGTCGCTCGGGGCTGAGCCCCGCCAGGGTGGGAAACTTCGCGGTTTGCGGCGTGTTCTACGCATGCGGCCAGGCCCGCATCAGCGCCGCGAGCAGAGCACCCAATGCGACTCTCGAGACTGATCACGGCATTTGCGCTCGCGGCGCTGCCCGCGCTGCTGCCGGGTGCCGCCGGGGCCGCTGAGCTCCCCCTGACCGGGGAGCCCGGCCGGGACTTCGCCGCAGGAGAGCTGCTCGTCCGGTTCGAGGACGGGCGCGAGCGGCTCGTGGAGCTGCCCGACGGGATTCCCGTGCCAGCCGCCGCCGCGACTCTCGCAGCCAACCCGCGGGTCGCCTACGCCACTCCCAACTACGTTGCCCGCGCCGCGGCATCAGCGACCGCGTCAGCGACGGGCTTCGTCCCCAACGACCCCGGCCTCGGCAACATGGCCGGCGACTGGCAGCAGCTCCAGTGGGGGTTCCTCCCCTGCGGCAGCGGCTGTCTGCCACCCGATTCCGACGGCAACCCCCCGCAGCCGCAGCCGTTCGAGTCGAAGGGAGGCATCGATGCGCCTGGGGCCTGGGAGATATTGCGGGCCAGGGGCCGCCCCGGTGGCTCCGGCATCAAGATCGCCGTGCTCGACACCGGGATCGCCTTCCGCAGCTACAAGAAGCGCTATCTGAAGAGCCCGGATTTCGCACGTAGCCAGTTTCTGCCCGGCTATGACTTCGTTGCGCAGGACAAGCTGCCCCTCGACGAGGACGGCCACGGCACCCACGTCACGGGGACGATCGCCGAGCAGACCGACAACGGCAAGGGGCTGACGGGGGTCGCCTACGGCGCCAAGATCATCCCGGTGCGGGTGCTGAACGAGTTCGGGGAGGGCCGCGCCAGCGAAATCAGCCAGGGAATCCTCTACGCCGTCAAGCATGGCGCCAGGGTGATCAACCTGAGCTTCGAGTTCGGGCCGTCGGTGAAGAGCTGCAGGCAGATCAAGAGCATCTGCCAGGCAATCCGGACCGCACTGAGGAAGCGCATCTCCGTGTTCGGTGCCACCGGGAACGAGGCCGCCCTGGCGACGGCCTTCCCCGGGCGTATCCGCGGCGTGGTCGGGGTCGGCGCCGCGACCGAGGGGGGCTGCGCCGCGTTCTACTCGAGCCGCGGCGTTGGGCTCGACCTGGTCGCCCCAGGCGGCCGGGGCGAAGTTGCCGGCGCCTGCCGCACCCAGGACCGGCCGATCTTCCAGGTGACGCTGGTCGGCTTCGACCTGCACACCTTCGGCATCCCCTCCGAGTACATGGGGACCTCGATGGCCGCCGCGCACGCGAGCGGGGTCGCGGCGCTGGTGCTGGCAAGCGGAGTGATCGGGACCCGGCCGACCCCGGCGCGGCTCGCGTGCCAGCTGGCGGCGACAGCCCGCAAGACATACCTCGGCGAGCCGTACGACCCGGGCCTCCACGGCGCCGGCCTGCTCGACGCAGCCCGCGCGGTCGCGGCGCCCGCCTGCTAACTACGTAACCGGCGGCGCGGTTTAGGTCGTCTGGATGATCAGGACCGAGCAGGGTGCGTGGTGCGACACCTTGTTCGGGACGCTGCCGAGCAGGAAGCGCTTGGCACCGGTCATGCCCTTGTTGCCGACGATGATCAGATCGGCTTCGATCTCCTCGGCGACGTCGAGAATCGCGTCGGCCGGGTCCCCCTCCCGCGGATGGGTCTGGGTCTCGATCTTGTTCTTCTTCGCCATTCCCGCGGCCTTTTCCAGGGTGACCTCGACGTTCTGACGCGGGTTGACCGCGTGGCCGACATCGCCGGGGACGTCGGTGGCCTCTTCGCGCAGCTTCGACTGGGAGACGGGTTCAAATGCACTGACGATGTTCAGCTCCGACTTCGTCTGCGCCGCCAGTTCGGCTGCCTGGCGCACCGCTTCGCTTGCGGTGTCTGAGCCATCGGTACCAACCACTATGCGATCGAACATCGCGCCTCCTCGGGCGTCGTCGTCTTGGGCGCCGGGCATCTTATCTCGCAGCCAGCCGGTGGCGGAGTCGCGCAGGCTCATGAGAGCTTCACCGCCGCGATCACCATCGAGGCGAGGAGGCAGGTGACGAGAATCACAAGGGAGACGGTCCAGCTGCGCGGCATCGGCATAGAGTAGGGGCAGTGGCCGCGTCGGGTCCCGAGCAGATAGCAGAAGGCGTCTGGCGCCTGACCGGCGACATCAAGGGCGGCATGAACATCTTCTTTCTCGCCGACGACGGCGGGGTGACGATGTTCGACGCCGGCACGAAGCCGATGACGCGGGCGGCCGCGGCGGCGGCGGAGGAGCTGGGCGGCCTGAAGCGGATCGTGCTCGGCCATTCCCACACCGATCACCGAGGTACGGCCCCTGGGTTGAACGCGCCTGTCTACTGCCACCCCGATGAGGTCGCCGATGCCGAGCGCGAGCAGTGGATGCTCGATTACTGGGACCTCTCGAAGATCGACGTCACCTGGGTTCGATGGATCTATCCCACGCTCCACCGTCGCTGGGACGACGGGGCGGTCGAGATCGCGGGGACGCTGGGAGAGGGAGACGAGGTCGCGGGATTCGAGGTACTCCACTTCCCCGGTCACGCCCGGGGTCTGATCGGTCTCTGGAAGCAGTCCGAGGGGCTGGCGATCGTCTCCGACACGGTCTACTTCGGCGACCCCGAGCGTCTGAAGGCGTTCCCCGAGCTGGAAGACGAGGGAATCGAGGGAAACGAGTCGACTGTCCCCCACCCCGCCTTCAACTGGGATACGGGCAAGGCGCGCGAGTCGCTGCGCAAGCTGGCCGGGCTGCGCCCGCGGACGGTCTGGGCCGGGCACGACGTTTGTCTACGCGGCGACCCCGGCAAGGTCTCCGAGGAGCTGCTCCGTGGGTCCGAGAAGAAGTTCTCGGAGCGGGCGCGCGACGACTCGGCCCCGGCGATCCCCTCCTAGGCGGCCGCGAGCCGCTCGGCGATCAGGCGGGTGAGGCGGGTCGCATCGGCGACCGTCGCGTAGTCGACGTTCTCGGGCGTGTCGGTCGGCCAGTGGTAGTTGGAGACCGCCTTCCAGGCGTTGACCGATGCAAAGCTGGCGACCGGGTACCCGGCGCGGTGCGGGATGACGCTGTCGGTGGAGAGCCGGGCGCGGAGCCCGCGGCGAAGGGCGATTCCGTTCTCGGCGGCAATGTCCTCGATCAGGTCCTTGAAGTCGTCCAGGAAGTCCTCCATCACGAACGGCCCCTCGCCCTCGAGCAGGGCCAGGGTCGGGGAGCCGACGCTGTCGTTGTTGACGACCCAGGTGCGGCCGGGCGGCAGCTCGTCGCGGTGGCGCTCGAAGAAACCGATCACGCCTCCCTGGAGAACTTCCTCGGAGCCGCACGAGGCAAACACCACACGCAGGCCCTCGATCGGCCGCTGCTGCAGCTCCTCGGCCAGGGCGACCATGACGGCGACCCCGCTCAGGTTGTCGTTGGCTCCGGGAACGACGGGGCTGCGAGCGATGTCTAGGAAGCCGGCGACGGCGGTTGCTGAGGCGATCCCGCCCGCGATCGCCAGCCCGCGGCGGCCGAGCAGGCCGCCGAGCCCGGCAAGCCCCGGCCCGGCCGCCACCGACCACCACATCGGGACGCCGGTGTCAGTGCGCTCGATCAAGTCGGGCCAGCGCTCCCAGACCATGCGCTGGAGGTTCTGGTCGAAGACGACACCGGTGTTGGAGGCGTCGTGGTGGGCAAGAAGGACCAGGGTGCGCTCTGCCTCGGGATCGCCGGCTTCGGCGACCGCGTTCCAGGTCGTCTTCCTTTCCGTCACGGCCCCGCGGAACACCCGCCCCCAATTGGAGGAGTCGTCGGCGATCGCCGCCGCTGCCGCGCCTCCCAGCAGCGCCGCTGCCGCGCGCCGCAGCGGTCCTCCCCTGACGGCGAGGTAGGCGGCGGCGACCCCGGCGCCGCAGAGCGCCGCCATCCAGGGCGCGTAATAGGGGTGGGAGAGCTCCTCCTCGACTCTCGCCTCGCAGCCGGCATGCTCGAAGCGCTCGGCGATCCACTCCGCCGCCCGCTTCTCCCCCTTCGAGTGCGGCCGGCGCTCGAAGGCGGCGAGCGCCTCGATCGTCTCGCGCAGAGTCGCCTCGGTTTTCCCCGCAGCGACGGTGTCCGTGCCGCTCATCGGCGTGACGTTACTTCCTGAACGTCACTTCCTGCGCTTCCTCCGCTTCTTCTTGACGCACTTGCGGAAACGCTTGCCCTTGCGCTTGCCCTTCTTCACCGTAATCGTCTTCAGACGCCGGCCCTTCTTGCAGCGCCGCGGTCGGCGCTGGCCGGTGCCGGGCTGGGTCAATGCACCACCGGTGCCGCCGCTGGCTCCCGGGGCCGGACCTGAACCGGGACCGGGACCCGGGCCGGGGCCCGGATCGGCGCCGCGGTCTACCGATTCCGTGCGGCCGACGTTGCCCTGATCGTCAACGGCGCGAATCGCGACGTAGCGCTGGGCACCGGCGGGAAGCGCGAAGCTCTGGTGCTCGCCTGGCGCGGCCGGCGCCGGGGCACCGCCCAGCGGCGTCGCCTGCGAGAAGTTGGACCCGTTGATCGGCTGGTTCGAGGTGACCAGCTGGTAGGCCTCGGCGGTGCCGCAGAGCAGGTCGTCGCCGGGCGCGTCGAGCTCCAGGTTGCCGGCGTTCAGGGCGAAGCCGATCGGCGCCCCGGGCAGGATCGCATCGCGGTCGTACCAGCCAGAGTTGGCGTTGTCGTGGTGGAAGCGCGGCCAGGAGCTCGGCGAGCAGGCCGGTGCATCGGTCTCGTAGGCGTTGAGGTAGCCGGAGCGGGTCAGGTTGACCACGACCTTGCGGGCAGAGCCCGCGGTATCGAGCGTCCCGAACGAGCCGATCAGGGGATTTGCGATCGTCCAGTCGCTGGTCAGCTTCGGCCAGTTGCCGAGCTGGAGGCCGAGCGCGTTGTATGCGTTGAGGTCGAAGGCCGAGGTTCCGCTGACCACCTCCTCGCCGGGCGTGCCGTCGATGTCGGCGATCGAGGGGCCCGTGAGGAAAGAGAGGTCGTTGGCCAGCCCAGGGAACCCCGGCAATGGCTGGCCGCTGCCCGGATCCCAGGCCATGGCGAAGTCCTGGCCGCCCTGATACTCGTTGACCGCGAGATCGAGCGCGCGGATGGCGCCGGCAGCAGGCGAGAGGAACTGCGGCGTGCTGGTCCCGGTGCCGACCGCGCCGAAGGCCGGATTGCCTACCGCCGCCAGCATCGGCGAGTCGTACTTGAGCGCGCTCAGGCCGAAGTCGGACTGGAGCGCGATGTCCCGCCCGTCCTGGCGGCCGTAGCAGGAGGTCGCATCCGGGTTGAGGATGTAGCCGAACCCGGCGCCCGGGATCACTCCGACCTTCGGGCCGGAGCCCCCCTCGGGGCAGTTGGCCGGGCCGATCACCGGCGAGCCGGTGATCCCCTCGCCGACGATCGGGAGCAGCTCGGTGTTGGCAAGCCCGATCTTTGCCGGCCAGCCGGAGACGATCGCGTTTGCCGGATCGGGATTGCCGTCCCTGTCTCCTTCGGCGTCGAGCGCGAACAGGCGCGAGTTGCCGAGGCTGAGGATGCCGGCGGGAGCAAGCACCGAGGCGAGCACCGAGTTAGGGAGCGCGACGTTGAGCGGCCCCTCGGAGCCTTCATCCGCGCTGTATTCCTCGTTGGTGCCGATCACGATCTCGGGCAGCTCGTCGGCGCCGTCGTCGTTGGCATCGGCGTCGAGGTCGGCGATCGCGGGTGTGTCGATGATCGCGCCCTGCATCTCTGCCGCGGCGTCGCCCTTGTAGACGACCTTGTGGGTCTGCGGATCGATCGAGGCGACCTTGTTCGGGTCGACGACCAGGACCGGATAGCCGGGGACCTCGGACCCGTTGGCGTTCCAGGCGTAGACGTGCCGGTCCATGTTCGCGGCGACGATCTCGAGCCGACCGCCGTCGTCGCCGTCGATGTCTGCGAGGACGGGCGAGCCGATGAACCCACCCTGGGTGCGGGTGGTCTTGCCCTTGCGGACATTCACGAACGCCTGCAGCGGCTTGCCCGAATAGGCAGGGTTCGCCTGCTCGGAGAAGATGCTGTCTCCCTGGGGGTTCCAGCCGTAGAGCTTGCCCTCGATGTCGGCTGCGTAGACCTCGGGGACACCGTCGCGGTCGGCGTCGCCGACCGCCACCGAGGCGAGGAAGGGACCGCCGAGCTCGTCGGAGACCTCGCCCGAGGTATAGGCGCGGCCGCCGGTGTGAACGATCCCCGGCCGCTCTCCCCGCACCGGCCAGTCCGGCAACTCCGAGCCGTTGGGCCGGTAGGCGTGGACGAAGCCATCGCTGGTGGCGACGATCAGCTCGTTTCGGTTGTCGCCGTCAAGGTCGGCGAATGCCGGCGAGGACTCGCCGTCGGCCGCGATCGTGCTCTCCGAGGTGAGCTTGCGCGGGAAACCGGGAAGCGCATCGCGGTCGCGGTGCAGCCACATCGTCCGGTGGTCGGCGCCGGTCAGGTCGGTGCCCGACTGCGAGGTGGAGGCGACCACCTTGACCGTGAACCCGTTCGGCGCCGCAAACGGACGGCCGTTGTCGATCCCGGGAGTCGGAGTCGGCTGTCGACCGTCGAACGAGGTGCCGGCGGGGAAACGGCTCTCGAGCTGGTCGGTGGCGACGGTCGCCAGCACGCCGTCAACCGGCGTGCTGCAGCTGCCGGAACCGACCTCGTGGAAGTCGCCGGCGGGCGCGTGGTCGTTATTGGGATAGTGGCCGGGAGCGACCAGGACGCGGTAGCTGCACGCTCCGGAGCCCGGGCGCGCCGAGATCTCGCCGCGGATCTGGAAGGTCGGCTGCGCCGGGTCGACCTGATCGAACCACTCGGGCGAGAGGATCTCGACCTCTGGAGGGACGAGGCTCTTGACGGCCGGGTCTCCGAGCGGGCCCCGGACCAGGGCGCCGACCGCCTTCGAGATGTCGGCACGCCCGTACCCGTAGAACTGGTCGTGGCCACCGCGCGCCGGGTAGCTGCGGGTGGTCGCCAGCGGAGACACAACCGGCCGCGCCAGGGCGAGCTGGGCGATCACCGCCGGGTTGTAGGGATCGGTGCAGCCGGCGAGGGCGACCAGGCCGCAAGACGGCTCGGTCGGAAGGAAGTCGACGTCGTCGACCTGCTTGACGCCGCCGACGGTGCCGGTGGCCATCAGCTGGCGGACCTCGTTCGGCGAGATCGGGCACGGGTCGAGGGCCGTGCCGGCGTCGGGCCCGTCAAAGGTCCGGGTGCAACGCGGGTGCGGGGCGAGCTTGCCGCGCTCGACCGCGTTTAGGGCGGCGCTGTAGATCAATCCGGCCATCCCGGAGCCGCGGCCGGTCGCATCCGAGGAACAGCTGACCGACGGGATCGCGACGGTGACCTTGGAGTTGAAGTTGGTGCAGCCGGTGAACTGGAGGTAGGAGCGCGGGAAGGGCGTGAACGGCTCGTCCGGATCGGTGTACTTGGTCACCGAGTTGACGAGGATCACGTGAGGCAGGCTCGAGGGCCAGTTGTTGTGCTGCGCTGCCTCGTCGGCGGCCGAGGCGATCGTCACCGTCCCGTGCCGGTACGCATAGTCGACCGCCTCGCGCGCGAGGCGGGTGTTGTTGATCGCGCCGAGTGCCTCCTGGATCACGAGGGCGCCGTTGTCGGTCCCGTAGAGAACCGCGCCGGCGAACCGGTTCGAGTCGGCGATGAAGCTGTCGCCCACCCGCATGTGCATCGACATGCAGTTGGGGCAGGCGCCGAGCTCGCCGCCGTTGTTGGCCTCGGCGGTCGAGTCCTGCGCTTCCCCGGTTCCGTGGCCGTACTGGACGTCGTCGTAGGGATCGTTGTCGTTGTCGAGGAAGTCCCAGCCGACCATGTCGTCGTTGAAGCCGTTGCCGTCGTCGTCGTCACCGTCGGTGAAGGCGATCAGGATGTCCTGCGGCTCGAACTGGCCGGGGTTGACGTTGTTCGGCGGGTTGATCGAGACACGGTCGTCGCAGGCGTAGTCGGCGAGGTTGAAGACGCCGTCGCCGTTGACGTCATAGACGCCGGGGCTTCCGCCGTGGCCCGGGCATCCGCCGCCGGTGAGCGAGGTTCCCCGCAGTCTGTTCGGCTCCGGCAGCTCGCCCCGGTTGAGCCAGGTCTTGAACCGCAGGTTGTTCATGGCGCCGACGTCGTCCCACTTGATCCCCGAGTCGAGGACCGCGATCTGGACGTCGGGGCGCCCGGTGGTTGTCTCCCAGGCGGTGGCGGGAGCGTCAGCAGCATCCGCGAGCCGCGAGCCGCGGATGCCGCCGTGCTCGACCCCGAACGGGTCGAGCGGCGGCCCGGGCACCGCGCCGGGGAGACCCGGCTCCGGGGTCGCCGCGTACATCCACTCGAGCTTGCCGGTCAGGTCGCTCGGCGTCTCGGTGGTGAGGAAGAAGTCCTTGTAGTCGGTCGGGCTGCCGTCGCTGCGTGTGTACGGGAAGGCACCGAGCGCACTCGCGGCGCTGCTTGCGGCGATCACGGCAGCTAGGACGAGCCCGCCGGCAAGACGGCGCAATCTCAACGGCGCCGTCGCTTTCGCCGCTTCTTCTTCACGCACTTCTTGCGCTTGCCCTTCTTGCCTTTCACCTTGACTCGCTTCAGGCGCTTGCCTTTGCCGCAGCGGCGCTTCGCCTGGTTGCCGGTGCCCGGCTGGGTCAGGGCGCCGCCGGCGCCGCCGCCTGGGCCGCCTCCGCCTCCAGGTCCGGGTCCGGGATCGGGGTTCGGGGTCGGATCGCAGACATCGCCGATCAGGTCGCCGTCGGCATCGGCCTGGCCGGGATTGGCGGTGGTCGGACAGTTGTCGGCCCCGTCAGCAGCGCCATCGTTGTCGTCGTCCGGGTCGCAGGCGTTACCGAGACCGTCGTTGTCGGTATCCGTCTGGTCCGGGTTGGAGAGGAACGGGCAGTTGTCGTCGCCGTCCAGGTCGCCGTCGTTGTCGTCGTCGGGATCGCAGACATCTCCGATGTCGTCTTCGTCGGCGTCCTCCTGGCCCGGGTTATCGACCGTGTCGCAGTTGTCATCGGCGTCGGGGATCCCGTCGCCGTCGGTGTCGCCCGTGCCGACACCGGAAATCGGCACGTCGGCGACCAGGCCCCAGTTGCCCTGGTCGTCGCGATAAAGGACCGCAGCGTGGGTCGCGCCGCCGGCCTGGGCAGAGGTCAGGGTCAGGCCCTGGGTCTGGCCGGGACCGGCCTGGGCGGGGAAGTTCCCGACTGCGGTGCCGTCGTTGGGATGGTCGATCGGCCCGTTGGCGACGATGACGCGGTACTCCTCCGCCGGGCCGCAGAGCCAATCGTCGCCCGGCGCTTTCCAGCCCATGTCGACGCCGCCGCTGCCGTTGGTGATCGCGCTCAGGTCCTCGGGGGTTCCCGGCGGGCGCCCGTCGCCACCGTAGTTGGCGGTGTTGTGCTCGTCGTGGTGGAAGGTCCACCACTCGTTGTTGCTGTCGGCGCAGGCGTTGACGCCGGTGTCCCAGAGGAAGGACCAGCCCTCCCTGGTGACCGTGGTCACGTCTAGGTCGCCGTCGCCGTCAGCGTCGCCGACCGCCGGGGTCGCCTGCATCCAGCCGCCGGTGAACTTGGGCCAGCCGCTGGGCTCGAGGCCGCCGGTGCCATAGGCGTGCAGCTGGTAGAGGCCGGTTCCGACCAGAGCCTGCCGTCCCAGGCCGCCGCCCACGCGAGCGATCGAGGCCTGGGAGACGAGCTGGAAGTCGTCGGTGGCCTGCGGGTAGCCGGGCAGCGGTGTCCCGGTTGCCGGGTCCCACGCCTGCTCGACGTGGCTGAAGGGCAGGTTCTGATTTATCGCGAGCAGGTTGACCGCGAGGTTGACGGTGCCGCCGCCCTTGATCACGGCGGGGTCCCCGGCGCCGAGGATGTCCCCGACCGACTGGTAGTCGGCGAGGTTGAAGATCGGCCCCTGGTCCGGGCTGTTCGCCGGCGCTCCCTGGTACTCACGGATCGCGCTGCCGTTGCCCTCGACCAGGCGGGTGCCACCCGGCGTCACCGAGGTGCCGGCCGAGACCGAGACCTCGTCGTCGCCGTTGTCGTCGACGTCGAGAACCGCCGCGTCGTGTCCGGGAAGCACCATCGGCAGCAGGTCACCGGCGGCCACTCCGACCCTGACCGGCCAGCCCGCGACCGGGTCCCCGTTGCCGTGGACCGCGTAGGTCGGGTTGGACCCCGTGCCCGAGGCGAGCACATCGCTGATGAAGGAGAAGATGTCGGGCAACGCAGGATCGCCACCGATGACCTCGTTGGTGGAGACGATCACCTCGGGCCCGCCGCCGGTCTCGCCGCAACGCTTGCCGTCGAGCTCGGCGATCGCCGGTGAGGTGATGATCTCGGCCCCGCCGGCGCCCGGACTGGCGAGCTTGCGAGGCGCGAAGATGTAGCTGCCTTCCGCGTCCCAGGCATAGAGGTGCTGGTCCATTCCCGCCGCGGTGATGTCGAGGGCGCCGTCGCAGTCGAGGTCAGCGAGCGCCGGCGATCCGAAGAAGCCGCGCTTGATGTGGTTGTTCTCGGTGATCGCGCGGTCGGCGGCGTTGAAGCAGGGGTGCGGCGCGCCCGGCACGCACGGGTCAGAAAGCGCGCGTTCGGCCCCGACGTCCCCGGGCTCGCCCTCGAAGCCCGGAAGCGGAGACCCGTTCAGGTTCCACGCATAGATGTGCTCGCCGCCGGTGGTGACGATCTCCGCCTCGCGGTCGCCGTCGATGTCGCCGATCGCCGGCACCCGGGGGGTTTCCCTCGGAGTCGGCAGGGTGCCGGGCACCTGATGGTTTCGTT
The DNA here is from genome assembly GCA_963770155.1 of uncultured Solirubrobacterales bacterium. GTDB lineage: Bacteria > Actinomycetota > Thermoleophilia > Solirubrobacterales > 70-9 > CAVYOE01. The sequence continues at coordinate 1,535,420 of CAVYOE010000001.1, forward strand.
CGAGCTGGTAGCGGTTGGTCGTGACCTGCCCGCCTGAAAACGTCGTCACCGGCGAGCCGTCGGCGTGCAGGGCGTTGATCTCGCCGCTGCTGGTCGGCTGAAGCACGTCGAGCTCGTTGTCGCCGTCGAGGTCGTAGAGGCGCGGCGAAACCTCGCCGCCGGAACCAGTGATGTGGCGATCGGGGTCGGAGCCTTCGCCGATCGGGCGTGGCCACTCGCCGAGGTTGCCGTCGTCCTCGTAGGCGAACAGCGTCTTGCGGTAGCGCCCGAAGTTGGAGTCACCGCCGAAGCCGGAAGTCGACTCGGCCGTGAGCCGGATCTGGAATGCGTGCCGCTCGGGGTCCGGGTTGGGATACGGGTCGGCGGGCCAGCCATCGGCGGCTCCACCCGCGGGCCGGCCGGCATCGGCCGTCACCTCTCCGTTGCAGTTGGCCGCCAGCTCTTCGAGCAGGGCCTGGCTCAGAGTTCCGATCGGGCCGTCTGTAGCCCCGCTGCCACTCGCACCCGGTACCTCCTGGAAGGCCGAGTCGGGGGCGTCCTGGCCGCAGGCGTATTCGAGTTTCCACTCTCCGACCTCGCCGTGGGGAGCCGCGATGTGAGCGTTCACCTCGAGGTCTCCGTCGAGCCGGTCTACGTTGACCGGGGCGAACCAGTCGGGCGAGTTGATCTGGACCTCGGGCGGGATCAGGCAATCCTTGATCCGCTTCATCGCCGCCGGCATGTTCACGCGCCCGTAGCCGAAGTGGGGGTCCCAGCCGGTCTCGGCCTTGTCGGGCTGGCCGATCAAGCCGGTGTTGGCCGCGAGCACGTCCTCCGCGGTCATCGTCACCAGCTGGCGGATCTCGTTCCCCGAAAGGTTCGGCGGACCGGTCGGGCAGTCTCCGCTGCCGACACCGTCCAGCTTCTCCCGCCCGTAGGAGGCAAGCAGGCCGGCGACGCCGGCGGCCTGGCCGGTGTTCTCCGAGCCGGTGGTCGACTCGAGCACGATGTCGGCCTTGCCCCCGTACTGGGTCAGGTTCGAGTTGCGGAAGAAGGTCGTGGTCATCGGCTGCGTGGTCGGGGTGACGCCGCCGTCGGCGAGGATGCCGAGGAACTCCTGGCAGCCCTCCTCGAAGTCCTCGGGCGGGGAGATCACGTCGCCGACGCCGGGCAGCCCGCCCGGGCCCGAACAGGTCTCGTTCGGAGCGGTATCGGGGAAGGAGCCGGCTACGTAGACGGCCTCGTTGTAGTTGGTCGGGTAGTTGTGGTTGGCGCTGTTGATGTCGCTGGAGACCATCATCAGCGACAGCCCCTTCTGGTCCGCGTACCGGAAGGCGCTGCGGGCGAACCTGGTGTTGCCGAGCCCGCCGACCGCTCCCTCTACGACTGAAGCACCATTGTCCGCGGCGTAAACGGTGCCCATCGCGTAGTTGTCGATCGGAACCACGAAGGAGTCCCAGACCCGCAGCGGCATGATCTGGCACTTGGGACAGGTGCCGGGATCACCGATCAGGTTGTCGGTGTCGGCGGCGGCGTCCTTGGCCCGGCCGGTGCCGTGGCCTCCCGCCGAGCAGCAGCTCGAAGCGTCAAAGGGATCGTTGTCGTCGTCGAAGAAGTCCCAGCCGGCTATGTCGTCGTCGTAGCCGTTGCCATCGTCGGGAGATGTGGGGCCGGAGAAGCGCGCGATCAGGTCGGAGCCGTCGAGCATGTGGTCGGCCTCCTGGTCGCCGCTTGCGACTCCGCCGCTGGAGTCGAGGCGCGGATCACAGCGGTAGTCCATGACGTTGACTGCGCCGTTGCCGTCGGCGTCGTAACCCGATCCTCCCGGCATCGGACAAGAGCCGCCTCCATCCAAGGGTGCCGAGCGGTTCTCCTGGGGCACCGGCAGCTCCCCGGTGTTGAGATGAATCTTGGAGCGCAGGTCGGTGTCCTGCCAGCGGATGCCGGTGTCGAGAATCGCGATCGAAACGTCGGGCCTGCCGATCGAGTACTTCCAGGCCTGGTCGGCGCGGATCCCCGAAGGGATCAGGCATTCGGCGAGGGATGCGGCGGGTGTTCCGAAGACCCCCTCGGCCCTTGCGTTGGCGTTCCGGCCCGGCTGGTCCAGCTGCGAGCAGTCGATGTACCGCGTCCCGCTGAGGTAGTGCGGCACTGGCCCCGGGTTGGGAACCATGTTGGCCGTGTCGGGGCTGAATCCGAACTTCCGGAACTCCTCCTCGAAGTAGGTGGTGCAGTCCTGGACCCCGTCCTCGTCGTCCCGCTCGCAGGGATCGAAACCGGGATCGTTGGGGGTGTTGATCCGCGGGCTCTCGTCCGGGTTGGTGCCGGGAAAGGCCGCAAGGGACACAGCCGGGATGAGCAGCGCCAGACAGGCCACCGCCAGCGCGATCAGCCCGTGCCTTGGGTGCGACCTCCCTCGAGACTCCTCCATGCCTCCAGCAGCGTACCCAATAGTGCGTGTCGCCTACCCCGGTCGACCGGGGCGACCCGGTTACCCGGGCGAAATGAAGTCGACGTAGCGCCCGCAGGCCTGCCTCAGCGGCACGAAGTCCTCGCGGTTCAATGGAGTCGCTGCGATCGCGAGCGGGAAGGCGACCGCCTCGGCGCCGATCAACCGCCCGAGCAGCGGCGGATCATCCACCGAGACACTGATCCGAATGCGTTTGGGCTCCACATGGACCGCGTACGCGATCTCCCGAGACCCACCTTCGCGAAGTCGTCTTGCTTGGCGCTGGATGCGTGCGGTTGGATCCCGAACGTCGATCTCCCCGACTGGCCAGAACGGCGAGGGGCCGCGGAAATCCAGGTTGGCCGGCAGGGTCTGATCCAACCCCCCGCCGGTGACGTGAAGGTCCTGGCTCGCCGTGTACTGCAGCGAGATCGCCCACTGCCCGGGCTCGAGGACCAGCTCCTGGCTGGCGCCGTGGCCGTCGGTGACCCGCGGCGAGGGTTGCCATGCGGCCTCGGGCCCGACCACGGGTGGCGTGGTGACCAGCGCAGTGCCGCGGCGAGCGGCGAGCTCACGGCCCTCGGGGGTCGAGCAGTCGAGGATTGCTCCCGGGCCCCGTGGCTCGTCGAGCGTCTCGCGGGGGGGCGTGGGGCCGGTCCGCTCCCAGAGCCGGTAGCTCGGTGTCTCGGCGACCAGCTCGAAGTTCGGCGGTGCCACGCTCTGGTACGAGGCTCCGGTCGTGATCACGTAGGCGTGGAAGTCGAGCAGCTCCGGAGTGACCGCATCGAAGTCGAGCTTGGCGCTGACCGGGGTCGGCTCGTAGCGATTGCCGACCGACTTCTGGTTGTAGTAGTTGAGGATCGGGGTGGCAACCTTGGAGCCGATCAGCTCCCAGGCGACGAACTGGTCGCGGCCGAGGAAGAGGACACGGCGGCCGTCGATCGTCTCGCGCAATGAGCGGATCTCGTCGGCGTGATCATCCGGTCCGACGGCGGCCGCCCGCAACGGCAACAAGCTCGAGACGACAGCTCCGCCGATGAACAGGACTGCCAGCGGAATCCGTAACGGCGCGAGGCGGTCGAGCAAGGCGACTCGCGGTGGATCGGTCGCGATCAGGCCGCGAAGCGCGATCAGCATTGCCACGGGGGCGGCAATCACCAGTGCCTTGGCGCTGGTGTAGGGCGTGCCGAAGGCGACCGCGCCGAGGTAGCCGAGCGACGCGGCTACCAGGGCGCCTAGCAAGGCCGACTCGCGCTCCCTGACCGCAACCGCGACTCCCCAGGCCAGCGCGGCGGCACCGAGCAGGCCGCCGAGGTAGAAGATCGCGGCAGGCACCGAGGCGTCGGCCGCATCGACCCGGAAGTCGCTGGCCGGCCACACGTTGAGGCCCTCGAAAGGGGTGAGCGCGTTGTCGAGATTGCCTAGCCCGACCCGCGGCCCTTCACCCTCAGGATCGAAGGCACCGAACCCGGCGAAGTCGATCAGCCTCCCCGCCTCGGGCAGCGCAGCCAGCAGGACGACGCCGACCACGACGCCAATCGCGGCACGGGCGGCGGCCCCTCCAAGGGGAGCTTGTCGGAAGCCGCCGCCCGCGCCGCTCAGAAGTCCCGTCGCGATTGCAGCGGCGCCGAGCCAGGCGAGGGCCGGAAAGCTGTAGGCATAGAGGGCCCCGGCGGCGATCAGGCCGAGCGGGATCGCCTCCTTTATGTAGGGAGCCTCCGCGCGGCCCGCCTCCCGCAGCCCGAGCGCGAACGCGACCAGGAACAGCGCCAGCATCGGCTCCTTGAAGGCGCCCTGCGCGAACCAGGCGGCCGCGAGATATGGCAGGGCCACCAGGACGGCTGCACCGATTCGAAGCGGGGCGGAGTGCAGCGAGTCAAGGCCGCCGTAGGCGGTCAGCGCCACGAGGGCGGCAAGCGCCAAGGTGAGCCCGCCGAAGACCTCGACGTGAGAGGTGCCCGTCGCCTCCGCGACCGCGCCCACCAGCGAATGCGGCGCAAGGGGGTAGCCGTCGGCGACCAAATCTGGTGTCTCCCCCACCTTGGTCGAGATCCACTCCGTGAACAGCAGGTGCGACGCCATGTCGTCGTTGACCAGGCCTTGGCCGAGCGGCCCCATCCGTCCGTTCGCCAAGAACGGGATCGATGCAGCCACCGCGCTGATTGCCGCGGCCGCCGCTGCGAGGGGAGCCGCGCGGGTGGCGGCTTCCGACAAGCTCCCCTTGGAGGGGCCGCCGCCCGCGCGGCGACCCAGGACGACTAAGGCGGCGATCAAGAGGATCCCCAGCGCGATCGCCGCCGTCGTGGCCCGGCCCGGCAGCTGGATCGCGAGGTTGGCGACGATCAGGAGCAGGGACAGGCCGACGGCCGGGGCAAGCGGCGAAGGCTCGCGCCGCCCGCAGAGCGCCATCGCGGCCTGGCCCGCGGCGAGCGCAGCGAGGCAGATCAGAGCCCCGGTCAGGTAGGCCGCGAGCATCCGCGGAAGGCTAAACGCGACGCTAAACGGCGGCTATGCGGTCGCTTCCGGCATGACCAAGAGGCTCGCGGCTACGCCGTGGCCTCTTGTGGCTCCCAGTCGGCCCGGAAGACTCTGTGGCTGCCGGCGAGGCCCTTGAGCTCGAGCTCCCGACCCCCGTCGAAGCGCAGGCCGTCCTCTCCCTCGTCGTCCGTGCTGGCCGCGTCCTTGAGCGAGGAAGAGACGAGGATCTCTCCCCCCATCGCCTTGGCCGCGATCCGCGCCGCCAGGATCACGTTCTTGCCGAAGAAGTCGCCCTCTTCGTGGATCACCTCGCCTGCGTGCAGGCCCATGCGGATGCGCAGCGCGTCTTCGGCGTCCTCGGCGGCGCGAGCCGCAAAGGCGCGCTGAACCTCGATCGCGCACTCGAGCGCCTCCCTCGGATCCGGGAAGGCGAGCATGAACCCGTCGCCCTGGTTCTTGACCTCGTAGCCGCCGTGCTTTGAGATCTGCTCGCGGAAGATCGTGTTGTGGGCGCGCAGGAGCTCGAGCCAGCGCTCGTCGCCGAGGCGCTCGGTATGGAGGGTCGAGTCCTCGATATCGCTGAACAGGATCGTGACCGTCCCATCGGGAGCGGCATGCGCGCGAAGATCGGGTTGTTCGCTCTCCACCGCCGAAATCACGTCGTCGATCGAGGTGGTGATGTCGACCTCGGAGAGACCCTGCGCAGCGAGCCGCAACCCGAGCCCACGCTCGACCAGTCCGGCGGCGCGGACCTGCCGTGCGATCTCGATCGCCTCGCCGAGCAGCTGGATCGCCCGCTCCCGGTCGGCGTCGCTGACGTCCGTCTCGCGATCGGCGGCGGCCTGGATCACTCCCAGCAGCACCGAGGCGTAGTCGATCCGGGTCCAGGCGCCCATCGGCCGATCGCCGATTCGCTCGGTGATCTCGATCGCGCGCCGGAAATGCTCCTCGGCCTCTTCCTCACGGCCGAGAGTGCCGGCAAGCAGGCCGAGGTGCCGCGCGAAGGGACCCGCCGCCATCGCGGCGCGGCCGACGACCAGGACCCTGTCGGAGGCCTCGAGCAGCTCGCCGTAGAGAAACTCGGCGCGCAGCGAATCGCCGACCGCGACGCAGACCTCAGCGAGCAGCGCCAGGGCCCCGCGGTACTGGGCATCGTGCGGAATGTCCTCGAACTCGTTCGAAGCAAGGCGCTCGAACTCGACCTTGGCCTCCTCTACCCGGCCGAGCTGGGCAAGGCTCGCGGCGTAGACCGTGCGCCAGGCGGGAATCGCGGGGAAGCGCTCGACCATCTGCTCCATCACCGGCAGCAGCTCGTCCACCCGCCCCTGGAGGCGGCGGATCTGTCCGAGCAGCACACCGAAGAACTGCTCGGCCAGCGGCTCCCCGGCGCGCTTGCCGCCGGTCACCGACTCGATCCCGAACCTCTCGGCCTCGTCCAGCTCGCCCTTCATGACGGCGCGCATTGCCCGGAACAGCGGCACGTGCCAGAGATGGGCGGGCATGCGCAGCTGTCGTGCGACCGCCTCGTAGGAATCGATCTCGCGATCGACCACATCGATGTTGCCCAGCTCCAGGTTCTCGCGGAGGCGGAAAGCGTGAGCCCGAAGCAGGTACTCGAGCTCTCCTTCGCGCTCGGCCACCTCGGCCATCTCGTCGATGTAGGCGACGCGCTCCTCGCTGGTGCCGGCGGCGAGCGCCGTGATGATCCGGGCGTGCAGACCGGCGCACAGTGACTCGGGGTCCCCGACACGGCGCGCCATCTGCAGAGACTCCTCGGCCAGCTCGCGGGCACGGCCCTCGGCATCGATCCAGAGCATTTCGGCGGCGAGCGCCCGCAGCAGGGCCGAGCGCAGGGCACTGTCCTCCTTCCCGACCTTCTCCAGGGCCTCCTCGGCCAGTGAGATGATCTCCTGGTCGGCGACCCCGACCACGGTCAGCCGCGAGATCCCGACCACTGCCCGCGCGAAGGCCTCGGTGTCGTCGAGCTCTCGAGCCACCTGAACCGCGGCCTCGAGCGACTCCCGGGCCGGCGGGAAGAGGCCGGAGGCGGTCCGCGCCTCCCCGAGAGCCATGAGCAACTCCAAGCGCCGCTCCTGGCTCGGGTCCTCGACCATCTCGTAGACGTCGCAAGCCTTGGCCAGGAGCTCGGCGGCTTCCTCATAGGCGAGCTGCTTCATCGCCCGATTTGAGGCCTCGATCGCGAAATCGACCGCCTTGGCCGGGTCGCCTGCGGTTCCCGCCGAGAGGTAGTGGTGGGCGAGCTCGCCGATCCGCTCGGGGTCGTCGCCGTGGAGGTCCTCGATCGCGGCGGCGATGTCCGCGTGCAGGCGGGCATGCTGGTTCGAAGAGAGCTCGTCGTGGAGGGTCTCCCGGACCAGCGCGTGATCGAAGGAGTAGCGGCCGGGCTGGCCGGTAGGGATCACCAGCCGGGCGGCGGCGGCCTCCTCCGCCGCGGCGCCGAGGCGCTCCGGCGAAAGGTCGGCGACCCGCTGCACGACCTCGCCGTCGAACTCGCGCCCGATCGCGGCCGCGGCACGCAGCACCTGGTTCGTGTCCTCCGAGAGCCGGTCGAGCCGGCGGCCGACCACCTCGCGGACTCCCTGCGGGATCGCCAGCTCCCAGGAGCCGCCGGCGACAGCCGACTCGACCTCGCGCAGGTTGCCCTCGCTGGCAAGCAGACGGACGACCTCGCTGACGAAGAACGGGTTGCCCTCGGTCTGCTCGTGGACCGCCTCCTCGAGATCCTTCGGGGGGGCCACCCCGGTGGCCATCTCGATGTAACGCGCAACCGCCGGGCAGTCGAGGCCGCGCAGGGTGACACGCCGTGTCGCCTCCATCCCGCCGAGCTCACTGAGGACGCCGGCGAGCGGATGGTGGCGGCCGAGCTCGACATCGCGGTAGGTGCCGACGATCAAGAGGTTGGCGCCTGAGAGCTCCCGGGCGGCGAACTCGAGCAGCCGCAGCGAAGGCTCGTCTGCCCAGTGGAGGTCGTCGAGCACGATCACCAGCGGCCGGTCGCGGGAGGCCGCAGTGAGGAAGCTGGTGACCGAGTCGAAGAGCCGGAAGCGGGCCTCCTCCCCGTCCAGTTCCGGGACCTCAGGGACAGTCATCCGCTCGGCCAGCTCGGGGACGAGCTGGGCAACATCGGCGGCGCCTCCGCCGGCCTGCCAGGCAAGTGCGATCGGGTCGGCCTCGCGGACGTAAGTGCGGATCGCCTGGACCCAGGGCCAGTACGCCGGCGCGCCCTCATCCTCCCGGCAGCGGCCCCACAGGACCCGGGCGCCGCGAACCTGGGCGTAGGTGGTGAGCTCCTCGGTCGTCCGGGTCTTGCCGATCCCCGGCTCGCCGACCAGGAGGACGACGCGGCCGCTGCCGCCGAGCGCCTCACCCAGCTCGCCGCGGAGCTGCTCGATCTCCTTCTCCCGCCCGACGAAGATGCCGCCGGCGAGCTCGTCGAGCGGATTGGCGGCGTCCTCGACGCCCTCCTCGGCCACCGGCGGAGCGCCGGCCGCCGCGGAGAGGCGTTGACGCGCCTCGGCGGCATTCGCCGGCCGGTCGTCGGGCCGCTTGGCGAGCAGGTCGAGAACGAGCTCGTCGAGCACGCGGGAGACCGCCCGGTTGTGGCGCGAGGGGGGTACCGGCTCGGAGTTGATGTGCTGGGAGATCACCGCGACGGCGTCGTCACCCACGAACGGCGGCTGGCCGGTGAGCATCTCGTAGAGGAGCGCGCCGAGGGAGTAGAGGTCCGAGCGGGGCCCCGAGGCCTGGCCCAGCGCCTGCTCGGGCGGGAGGTAGGCAACGGTCCCCACCAGGGAGCCGCTCTCACTAACCCGGGACCGGCCCTCAGTGGTCGCCAGCCCGAAGTCGCCGAGCCGAGCCGAGCCGTCTTCGGCCAGCCAGATATTGGCCGGCTTGATGTCCCGGTGGACGATTCCGCGACCATGCGCGTGCTCGAGCGCCTTGGTGACGTCGATCCCGATCTCGATCACGCGGGGGACCTCCAGCCGACGGTCGGGTTCGGCGTCGAGCATGCCCTCGACGTCGCCGCCCGCCATGTACTCGCTGACGATGAAGGGGTCGCCGCCCTCTTCCCCGGTGTCATAGACGCCGACCACGTGCGGATGGCCGGCGAGCTTGCCCATCGCTTTTGCCTCACGGCGGGCACGGGCGCCGATCGCCGCGGTGGCGCCCTCGGTGTCGAAGACGGCGACCGCGACCTCGCGATTGTCGGCCTCGGCGTCCTGGGCCAGGTAGACCCGCTTGCGGCCACCCTGTCCCAGGAAGCCGTTGACCTTGTAGCGACCGACGATCTCGGTCGGCGAACCGGGCGGCGGCGGGGTGACTCCGCCGGATTGCTCCGGCGCCTTCGTCTCCGGCGCCGGTGACTCGGCGAGCGCCGCGCCGCAGGAATCGCAGAAGCGCGCTTCGTCTCGGTTCTCGCTACCGCAGGACGGGCACTCCATGGCTCCTCATTATGGCGAGCGGCGGGCGCCGGCTCGGGCAGGCTTTGGTCAGGCGCGGATCTCGACCACCGCCTCGACCTCGACCGCCATGTCGAAGGGGAGCTCTGCCGCGCCGATCGCGGAGCGGGCGTGGCGGCCGGCGTCGCCCCAGAGCTCACCGATGAGCTCGCTGAAGCCGTTGATCACAGCCGGGGTCGCGTTGAAGCCGGGCGCGCAGTTGACGAGCCCGAGCACTTTCACCCAGGAGGTGACCCGGTCGAGGTCGCCGAGCTCATGCTTCAAGGACGCCAGAATCGAGAGACCGGTTAGCCGGGCGGCCTCTGCCGCCTCCTCCTGCGAGACGCCGTCGCCGACCTTCCCGGCGACCAGGCAGCGGTCCCCGTCGAAGGGGCCGTGGCCTGAGATGTAGGCATGCTCGCCGCTGAGCTTGACCAGGTCGAACTTGAACTCCGCCCCGGCGGGCGGCGCGAACGGGCTCGGCAGCTCGAGACCGAGCTCGCTCAGTCTCTGGTCGACGCTCAAAGCGGCAGCTCCTGCTCGAGGGTCTCGATCACGGCGTCGGCGCCGGCCTCGAGCAGCTGCTCCCGGGTGTAGTCCCCGGTTGCGACGCCGCAGACTCTGATTCCGGCACCGTGGCCGGCGTCGATGTCACGCGGGGTGTCACCGACCGAGAAGCACTGGTCGAGGTCGAGCGGGGCGCCGGCGACGACCCCGCCGCGCTCGAGCGCCTTCTTGGTGAGCTCGGTGCGGTCGGGCGAGTCCGAGCCATAGCCGCCGAAGGAGAAGAACCGGTTGAGGTTGGCCCGCGCCAGCTTGATGTGGGCGGCGGCCTCGACATTCCCGGTGGTCAGGCCGAGCAGGGTGCCGGCGTCGATCAGGCGGTCGAGCAACGCCTCCACTCCCGGCATCACGGTGTAGGCGTCGGAGTTGGCGACCTCCTCCGGGAGATGTTCGAGGCGCTTGCCCATCAGCTTCGCCATCTCCTCGGTGCTCGGCTCGCGGCCGAGCGCGGCGCGGAAGCACTGCACCCCGACCTCCGGATCGGGCACGCCGCGGCCGGTCACCTCCCCCACCTTGACGTCGACGCCGTGGACCTCTTCGAACGCCCGGCGCCAGGCCCGGTCGCTCGCGCCGCCGGTCCGGACCAGGGTGCTGTCGATGTCGAACAGGATCGCGCTAGCCACGGCGAGCGGCCCGGTAGCGGCGGATCAGCGCGTTGGTCGAGCTGTCGTGATCAAGCTCCGGCTCGCCGCCTTGCTGGTGTCGGGATTGGAGCTCGGGAATGATCTTCTGGGCGAGCTGCTTGCCGAGCTCGACGCCCCACTGGTCGAAGGAATCGATCCCCCAGACCGACCCCTGCACAAACACGCTGTGCTCGTAGAGGGCGACCAGGGCACCGAGGGTGTGGGGCGTCAGACGCTCGGCGAGGATGACGTTGGAGGGGCGGTTGCCCTCCATCACCCGGTGCGGAACGACGGCCTCGGCCGTCCCCTCCTCCCGCACCCGCTCGTCGGTCTTGCCGAAGGCGAGCGCCTCGGGCTGGGCGAGTACGTTCGAGAACAGGAGGTCGTGGTGGCTCCCGCCGTCCGCCGGCAGCGGGTTGAGGCTCTCGAGAAAGCCGATGAAGTCGCAGGGAACAATCCTCGTCCCCTGATGGATCAGTTGGTAGAAGGAGTGCTGGCCGTTGGTTCCGGGCTCACCCCAGAAGATGGCGCCGGTGTCGTAGTCGACCCGGGCGCCGTCGATGGTGACGTGCTTGCCGTTCGACTCCATGGTCAGCTGCTGCAGGTAGGCGGGGAACCGATGCAGGTACTGGTCGTAGGGGAGCACGGCGTGGGTCTCGGCGCCGAAGAAGTTGCCGTACCAGACGGCGAGCAGACCCAGAATCGCCGGCAGGTTCTCCCCCAGCGGCGCCTCGCGGAAGTGCTCATCCATCGCGTGGAAGCCTGCGAGCATCTCCCCGAAGCGCTCGGGTCCGATCGCGAGCATTGTCGAGAGCCCGATCGCCGAGTCCATCGAGTAGCGGCCGCCGACCCACTCCCAGAATCCGAACATGTTGTCGGTGTCGATCCCGAACTTCGACACCTCGTCGGCATTTGTCGAGACCGCGACGAAGTGCTTCGCCACCGCCGACTCGTCGCCGAGCGTGTCGAGGAGCCACCGCCGGGCGCTGCGGGCGTTGGTCATCGTCTCCAGCGTGGTGAACGTCTTCGACGAGACGACGAACAGCGTCTCGGCCGGGTCGAGGCCGCGGGTGGCCTCGGCGAAGTCGGTGCCGTCGACGTTGGAAACGAATCGGAAACTCATTTCGCGGTCCGAGTACTGCTTGAGCGCCTCGTACGCCATCACCGGCCCCAGGTCGGAGCCGCCGATGCCGATGTTGACCACGTTGCGGATCCGCGCGCCGGTGTGGCCGCTCCACTCGCCTGAGCGCACCCCCTCGGCGAAACGGCCCATGCGGTCGAGCACCTCGTGCACCTGCTTGACCACGTCCTCCCCGTCGACGATCAGGGAACGCTCACGTGGCATCCGCAGCGCGACGTGAAGGACTGCGCGGTCCTCGCTGACGTTGATGTGCTCCCCGGCGCACATCGCCTCGCGCCGCTCGGGGACGCCGCACTCCTCGGCCAGCGCCACCAGCAGCTCCATCGTCTCGTCTGCGACCCGGTTCTTCGAGTAGTCGAGGAAGAGGCCGGCGCCCTCGGCGTTCATGCGCTCGCCGCGACCCGGGTCGTCGGCGAACAGGTCGCGGAGATGTCGCGCGCCGACCTCGGCGTGGTGGCCGGCCAGCGCCGTCCACGCCCTGCGGTTGCGAAGCGAGGCCACCAGCCGAGCCTAACGAGGTGGCGGAGATCGGCGTAGACTCTCCTTCCGAAGGAGGGAGATGAGCAAACTGAAAGAGCGCCTTACCTACGCAAACGTGATGTCGACGATTGCGGTGTTTCTGGCGCTCTCCGGAGGGATCGCGATCGGGGCGGCGCTGAAGCGCAACAGCGTCAAGTCGAAGCACATCGCTCCCGAGGCGGTCCAGGGCGTGGACGTCAGCGAGGCGTCCCTGTCGCAGGTCCCGAGTGCAGCGAACGCGGCATCAGCAGCGAATGCCGACACGCTCGATGGGATCGACTCGGCTGCCTTTCAGCGGCGCGGGGCAGTTGCGGTATGCCAGGAATCGACAGAAGTCAGGGGAATAGGGGCTGACGGCAACATGCTCTGTGACAGCGGGTTCGGAGCCACCCTGAGCCTCTCCAACAACGGAACGATCACCCTCGGCGTGACCTACCCCAACGACGACGACGTCATCCGGGTAGTGGGGGACGGCGGACCCGTCACCCTCAGCCCGACTGACGCCATAGCGGACGTGAATGGATCAGCCGGGCGAGTCGTGGTCCTGATCGGCACCAGCGACGCAAATACAGTCGCTGTCCCGGACAACGCCAACACCGCACTGGCCGGCCCATTCACGATCGGCAGCGGGGACACGCTGACCCTCGTTCATCAGGGGACCCAGTGGGTCGAGATCAGTCGCAGCGACAACTGACTCTGCCGCGCCGCGCTACCCGGTAGCAGCGAGACGCTCGGACTCCGACGCGATCGTTCCGAGCAGGTCGTTCCACGACTTGACGAAGGCGTCGGCACCCTCTTTCTGGAGGATGTCGCCGAGTGAGTCGACCTCGATGCCCGCGTCACGGTGTGCCTGAAGCACCTCCTCGGCGTCGCCGCCGTCCTCGGGTAGCGCGTCGCCGACCTCTCCGTGGTCGGCAAAGGCCTCGAGCGTCTTGTCGGGCATCGTGTTGATCGTGTCGGGGGCCGCGAAGGCCTCGATGTAGAGAGTGTCCGAGGCCTCGGGGTCTTTGGTTCCCGTGCTGGCGAAGAGCAGGCGCTGGGGACGGGCACCCTTCTCGGCAAGCCCCTTCCAGCGGTCGCTCCCGAGCAGCTGCCGGTAGACGCGGTAGCCGAGCTTGCCGATCGCGACGCCGAGCGTGTTCTTGAGCTCGTCCGGGACGTCGTCTTGCACCTTCACGTCCCAGCGGCTGATGAACAGCGAGGCGACCGAGGGCACCGACGGATCCAGCCCCGCCTCGATCCGGCGCTCGATGCCTCGCATGTACGCCTCGGCTGCTGCCTCGTACTGCTCCGGCGAGAGCAACAGGGTGACGTTGATAGGGATCCCGGCGAAGATCGATTCCTCGATCGCGGGCAGCCCCTCGGTGGTGCCGGGGATCTTGATGAAGATGTTGTCGGTGGCGCGGCCATGGAGGTCGGCGGCCTGCTTGATCGTCGCCTCGGTGTCGTAGGCGAGCACAGGCGAAACCTCGAGTGAGACGAAGCCGTCGACGCCGCCGGTCTGCTTGTGGACCGGCTCGAACAGCGCCGCGGCACGCTTCAGGTCGGTGAGGGCAAGCTCGAAGAAAATCTCCTCGGGCTCCTTGCCGGTCTCCTGGAGCTCGCGGATCTGCTCGTCGTAGTCGTCACCGCCGGAGATCGCCTTCTGGAAGATCGTGGGGTTCGAGGTGAGGCCGGTGACCGAGAGGTCCTTGACGTAGCCCTCGAGCGTCCCGTCGTCGAGCATGTCGCGGGTGATGTTGTCGAGCCAGAGGCTCTGCCCCAGGTCGTGCAGACGTTGTGTCGGTGTGGAGCTGGGCTTCATTTCTTGAGGACCTCCTTCGCGGTCTCGACGACTTTCTCGGGAGTGAACCCGAACTTGGACTGTACGTCCTTGAGCGGCGCCGAGCTGCCGAAGGTGTGCATGCCGATCTTGGCGCCGCCTGGCCCGACGTAGCGGTCCCAGCCGAGGGTGGATGCCTCCTCGATCGAGATCCGCGCCGTCACCGAGGGCGGCAGGACAGAGTCTCTGTAGGCCTCGTCCTGGCGGTCGAAGAGCTCGCAGCAGGGCATGCTCACCACCCGCGAGCTGACTCCATCGGCGCCGAGCTTCTCGTGCGCGGCCACTGCGAGCGCGACTTCGCTGCCGGTGGCGATCAGGATCAGCTCCGGCTCGTCATCGCCCTCCGCCAGCACGTAGCCGCCGCGCCGCAAGCCATCGGCGGGCGCATAGGTGGAACGGTCCAGGACCGGGACGTCCTGGCGGGTCAGGACCAGCGCCACCGGCTGGTGGTGGCGGTCGAGCGCCGCCCGCCACGCCTCTGCTACCTCGTTCGCATCGCACGGGCGGATCACGTCCAGCCCGGGGATCGCGCGCAGCGAGGCGAGCTGCTCGACCGGCTGGTGGGTGGGGCCGTCCTCGCCGAGCCCGATCGAGTCGTGAGTGAAGATGTGGATCACCGGCAGCTCCATCAGGGCCGAGAGCCGAATTGCAGGCCGCGCGTAGTCCGAGAAGGTGAGATAGGTGGACCAGACCGGCCGCAGCTTCGCCAGCGAGAGCCCGTTGGCGACCGCGGCCGACCCGTGCTCGCGGACGCCGAGGTGGAACTGGCGGCCCCCAGGGCTGTCGGGCTCGAACGCATCGGCGCCCTCGAGCCCGACCGAAGTCGAGTCGGTGAGGTCGGCCGAGCCGGCAACCACCCACGGGATCTGCTCGGCGACCGCGTTCTCGATCTTGTTCGATGCCTTCCGGGTCGCCATTCCCTTCTCGTCCGGATCGAAGCTGGGAACCTCGAGGTCCCACTGCTCCGGCAGCTCTCGTCGCTGCATGGCGCCGATCTCGTGGGCGAGGGTCTCGTGCTCGCGGTGGTAGCCGTCGAAGAGCGCCTCCCATTCCTCGCGCAACCGCGAGCCGCGGGCGCCGATCCCGGCCTCGAAGTGGTCATAGACCTCGTCGGGGACGAGGAACTCGGCGTCCTCGGGCCAGTCGTAGCTGCGCTTTGCGGCCCGCACCTCGTCCTCCCCGAGCGGCTCGCCGTGGGCCTCCGGCGTGTCCACCTTGTGGGGAGCGCCCCAGCCGATGTGGGAGTCGACGATCAGGAGGGTCGGCGCGTCCTCGGCGGCCCGGAAACCGTCGAGCGCCGCCGCGATCGCCCCCGTGTCGTTGGCGTCGGCGACCCGGTCGATCCTCCAGCCGTATCCCTCGAACCGCTTGGCGACGTCGTCGGTGTAGGTGATCTCGGTGCGGCCGTCGATCGTGATGTGGTTGTTGTCGTAGATCCAGCAGAGGTTGGAGAGCCGCTGGTGGCCCGCAATCGAGGCGGCCTCGTTCGATACCCCCTCCATCAGGCAGCCGTCGCCGGCGATCGCGTAGACGTCGAAGTCGAACAGCGGGAACCCGGACTTGTTGAAGCGGGCCGCCTGCCAGCGGGAGGCGATCGCCATGCCGACGCTGGTCGCGATTCCCTGGCCCAGCGGCCCGGTGGTCGCCTCCACACCAGAGGTCCAGCGGTACTCGGGGTGGCCCGGAGCGCGCGAGTCGAGCTGGCGAAAGGTCTTGATGTCCTCGAGGCTGACCGAGGGGTCCCCGACCACCTCGTAGTCGGGGTCGACCGCGCGCACCTTCGCCAGGTGCAGGAGCGAGTAGAGCAGCATCGAGGCGTGCCCGGCCGAGAGCACGAAGCGGTCGCGGTTGGGCCAAATCGGGTCGACCGGATCGAAGCGCAGGAACTGCTGCCAGAGCACATAGGCAACGGGGGCGAGCGCCATCGGCGTCCCGGGATGGCCCGAGTTCGCTTTCTGGATCGCGTCGATCGAGAGCGTGCGGATCGTGTTGATCGAGAGCTGGTCGAGATCGGGGGTCTCAGTCATGCCGGAGGCTCAGTCATAGATAGAACGGCTTTCACCGGGCTTGCTGTTGTCGGGGAGGTTCTCGAGATCGTTGACGTACCCGGGCTGCGCGCGCACGCGGTCGAGCCAGCTGCGCACCGCCGGGAACTTCTCCATCTCGAGGCCGCCCTCTTCGGCGACGTGGACGTACCCGAACATCGCCAGGTCGGCGAGGGTGTAGGAGTCGCCGACGAGGAACTCGCGGTCGGCGAGGTGACTCTCGAGCACCTTGAGCGCCTGCACGCTCGGGCCCTTTGGGGCGGCGTCGGCGTCGAGCCGGCCGGATTGGATCAGGAACCGCAGGCCGCCGATCGTGGGATAGACCGACGTCTGCTCGAAGAAGAGCCAGCGATAGACCTGTGCCCGCAGGACGGGATCCTCGGGGAGCATCGACGTGCCCTCTGCCAGATGGAGCAGGATCGCGGCCGACTCGGGCAGCCGCTCGCCACCGTCGGTCTCCAGGACCGGCACCCGCCGGGCCGGATTGACCTCGCCGTACTCGTCACTGAGAGTGTCGCCGCCGAAGATGTCGGTCGGGACGCGCTCGTACTCGACCCCGAGCTGGGCCAGCAGCAGCCGGACCTTGTAGCAGTTGGGCGAAGCCCCGTAGTCGTAGAGGCGCATTCACGGCGTACGCTATCCGCGTGAACGACTCGCCGAGCGACGCGGAGAAACGCGCCGCCGCAGAAGCGGCGGCCGAGCTGGTCGCCGACGGGATGGCGGTCGGCCTCGGCACCGGTTCGACGGTGGCTTTCCTGCTGCCGGCGCTGGCCGAGCGGGAGCTGGGGCTGCGCTGTGTCGCTACCTCGGTCGCAACCGAGGACCAGGCAAAGGAGCTGGGGCTGACCGTCGAGCCGTTTTCCTCGCTCGACCGGCTCGACATCGCGATCGACGGCACCGATCAGGTGACCCCCGACGGCTGGCTGGTCAAGGGGGGTGGCGGTGCCCACACCCGCGAGAAGATCGTCGCCGCGGCCGCCGCCCGGTTCGTCGTGATCGCCGACTCGAGCAAACCGGTCGAGCAAATCGGCCCGCCGATCCCACTCGAGCTCTCTCGCTTCGGGCTGGACGCGACGCTTCGCCGGCTCACCGACCGGCTCGGCAAGGTCGAGCTCCGCGACGGAGCTCCGCCCAGCCCCGACGACGGCGTCATCGCCGATTACCTCGGCGACTTCGACGACCCGGCCGTGCTTGCGATCGAGCTCGACGCCACCCCCGGGATCGTCGATCACGGCCTCTTCCCACCCAACCTCGTCAGCGAGGTATTGATCGCCCGCGACGGGAAAATCGATCGAACGGAGATCTGATGCTTGGCCCGGTTGGTGTACGAGCGGGCAGGTCGGGCTCAGACCGGTAGCTGGTTCGCCTTCCGCCGGCAGCGCTTGCGCGCCTTCCTGTTCTTCTTGCGCTTGCAGCGGGCGAGGGCTGCGGCGCGCTGGCCGGTGGGCGACTGGGCGCTCGGTGGCGGTGTGACCGCCAGAGTGAGAGCCCAGCCGGCGATCGAGAAGCCGGTGAGGGTGTTGCTCTCGTCGTCATCGAGCACCCAGAGGCTCCAGACGCCGTTCGGGGAGCCTCCGGCGAGCGACGCCAGCGCGCCCGAATAGGGAGGCGGCGGCCCGCCGAACGGGCTCAGGTTGTCCTCCGGGAGCCAGCGGGTCGGCGAGTACGTGGCCGACTCGCTGCTCGCACAGGTCCCTTCGTTCGGGAGGTCGAGGGGCTCGGCCGCGTCGTCGAAGGTCCAGGTGTTCTGGGTGACGTCATTTGGGCCGCAGGCGTCCGATACCAAGGTGACCGCGGACCCGTTCGGGCCGCTAATCACAACGTCCATGTCGTCCGGGTAGGCGGCGCTGAAGCCGAACAGGGTCACCGTGGCTTTGGTCATCGTCCCGGGGAGACCCGAGACGGCAATGGGGGACGGAAACAGATTTGCGGGCCCCCCGGTGAAATCCGTCTGCGAGAGATTGTTGGTGTTGATGAAGGTGTGCGTCTGAGCCCGCACGACCGCGGGCGCAAGCAGGGCTGCGACCAGCAACCCCAGCGGGATCAGCCACCGTCGGTAGTTACCCGCCATCCGACCTCTCCTCTCCTCTCCTCATACCTACCCCGCCTTCTCCGCCGCCGGTGCTTGCCGTGAGGCCTACTCTACCCGCTACTTGACCAGCATCGCCGCGCCGATGCCGCCGCCGAAGTCGCCGAGCGCGACCAGCTTCATGTCCGGCGGCTTCGAGTCGAGAAACAGGTGCGGCTTCATCGCCGCCGCGATCCGCTCGACGTAGGGCTGCCCGAACCGGGTCCCCATCCCACCCCCGATCACGATCAGCTCGGGATCGAGCAGGTTGACCGCCGAGGCAAGGCCGGCGCCGAGCGCCTCCACCGCCCGGTCGAGCAGCTCGAGCGTGAGCTCGTCGCCGGCGTCGGCGGCCCGCGCCCAGACTCCGCTGGTCAACCGGTCCCGGTCGCGCTTCTCCATGATCTTGAACAGGTCGGTCTTCTCCCCCTTCTTGTGCCGCTTTCGGGCCTCGGCCTCCATCGCCTTGCGCCCGGCATAGGCCTCCATGCAGCCGCGCCGGCCGCACGGACATTTCGCGCCTCCCCTCTTCACCACCATGTGGCCGATCTCGCCGGCCTCGCCCCGGCCCTTCCAGAGCTTGCCGCCGAGGACGACGCCGCCGCCGACGCCGGTCCCCCAGAAGACCCCGAGCATCGAGTCGCGGCCGCGTCCGGCTCCGAGCCGGAACTCGGCGTCGGTCCCGACCTGGACGTCGCCGGCGATCTTGACCGGCGCCCCCAGTTCCTTCTCGAGCTCCTTCGCCATCGGATAGCTCCCCTCCCAGCCGGGCAGGTTGTTGGCCTGGCTGACGATGCCGGTCTTGGCGTCAACTGACCCGGGCGAGCCGACCCCGATGCCCTGCAGGGCCTCCGGCTTCGCCTTGGCATCGGCGGCTGCGTCGCGCATCGCGGTCGCCATCGCCTCGATCACGTCGGGCGGTCCACCGTCGGTCGGGGTCGGTTCCCGGGCTTCGCCCCGGACCTTGTCGTTGCCGTCGACGACGACCGCCTGGATCTTGGTCCCGCCGAGATCTATTCCGCCGCGCGCCTTCACGCAGTGAGCCCTCCCCCCTCGAGGCCGCCGCCCTCGGCCTTGATCAGGTCCATGACCGCGTTGATCAGCGACAGGTGGGTGAAGGCCTGCGGGAAGTTGCCGAGGTGGCGGCCGCTGGCGGCCTCGAGCTCCTCGGCATATAGCTGGAGGGGGCTGGCCAGGGAGAGGAGCTTCTCGCAGAGGGCGCGGGCCCGAGCGACCTCGCCGATCTGGGCCAGTGCCGAGACCAGCCAGAAAGAGCAAATCGTGAATGTGCCCTCCCTGCCCTCGAGCCCGTCGTCGGTGTGCTCGACCTTGTACCTGAGCACGAGCCCGTGATCGGTGAGATCGTCGGCGATCGCCAGCACGGTCTTGCGCACCCGCTCGTCGTCCGGCGGTAGGAAGCCCATGATCGGGATCAGCAGGAGCGAGGCGTCGAGGGCGTCGCTCTCGTACTGCTGGACGAAAACGCCGTCCTTGACTCCGTTGGCAAGCACGTCGGCCTTGATCTCGTCGGCGACGGCCTTCCACTCCTTCGCGTGCTCGACGTCGCCGCGCCGCTCGCAGAGCTTGGCGCCGCGGTCGAGGGCCACCCAGCAGAGGACCTTGGAGGCGGTGAAGTGCTTCGGATCACCGCGCACCTCCCAGATGCCGCGGTCGGGCTCGGCCCACTGCTCGGCCGCATCGTCGACCAAATCGACGATCAGCTTCCAGGCGGGGGTCGGCAGCTGCTGGGAGAGCTGCTGAGAGGAGTGAATCGCGACCGAGTCGAGCAGCATCCCCCACATGTCGTGCTGCTTCTGCTCCCAGGCGGCATTACCGACGCGGACCGGCTTCGCGCCCTCGTAGCCCGAGAGGTGGTCAAGGATTCCCTCCTCCAGCTCCCGCTCCCCGTCGATCCCGTACATGATCTGGAGCGGGTGGGTCTTGATCGTGTCGAAGACGAAGGCATAGAACTCGTACGCCTCCCACTCGAACCCGAGCGTGAACAGGGCCCAGAGCATGAAGGCGGAGTCGCGGATCCAGCTGAACCGGTAGTCCCAGTTGCGTTCGCCACCGGGTGACTCCGGCAATGACGTCGTCGCAGCAGCCATCACCGCCCCCGTCGGCGAGTAGCTCAGCCCCTTCAGGGTGAGGGCGCTGCGCTCGAGGTAGCTGCGCCATTCGTGATCGGGGAACTGGCCGTCACGCAGCCACTGGCGCCAGTGCCGGATCGTTTCCTGCTCGGCCGCGTAGGCCTCGTCCAGGTCCCGCGGCGCGGCGCCGTCTCCCCAGGCCAGGGCGACGTACGCACCCTCGTCTTCGGTCAGGGTGGTGTGGCCATAGGCGCGGGCGCCGGCAAGCCCCAGCGGCAGGCTCGAGACCAGGCGCGGCTCCAGTTCCACCCCTTCCGGCTTCGAGACCGCCTCCTCGTAGCCCTCGCCGGCGTAGCTCCAGGTCCCGGGCACCCGGCCGTAGTCGAACAGCGGCAGGCAGCTGAGCGCGATCTCGACTTCGCCGTCGACGCAGGTCGCGGTGCGGAGCAGAACCCCGGAAGCGACGAAATCGCCCGGCGCGCGCCGGTAGTGATCCGGGCGGGGGCCGCCGCCCCATTTCTGCATAATCATCGAGTCGCGGACCAGTACCCACCCGTTCGGGGTGTGCCAGGTTGTCTCGACCACGAGGCTCCCGGGCAGGTAGCGCCGCTGGGTCGGGACGAGGACGTGCTCGGGGGAGAAGTTGAACGAGCCCGCGCCGCGGTCGAGCATCGCCCCGAAGACGCTTGGGGAGTCGGGGCGCGGCAGGCAGAGCCACTCGACGCTCCCGTCGGGACCGATCAGACACGAGCACTCGCAGTCCGAGATGAACGCGTAGTCGCTGATCGGCGGGAACGGGCTTTCCTCGAGTGCGGCCTCCATCGCCACGGAATCTATCTGCGCGTGAAATCGTGTCGCCGATGAGCGTCGACACCCTCGCCCTGGCGATGATCGTCACCGCCGCTGTCGCCGCGCAACTGCTCGCCGTGCGGCTTCGCGTGCCGGCGATCATCCCGCTGCTGGTCGCCGGGGTCGCTCTCGGCGATTACGGCCTCGAAGTGATCGAACCGGACGCGTTGCTGGGAGAGCTGTTGACGCCTTTCGTGAATCTCGCGATCGGGGTGATCCTGTTCGACGGTGCCACCGGCCTGCGCCGCCGGGAGCTGGGCCACGAGGGAATCGGCAGTGTGGTCGCGCGGCTGCTCTCGCTCGGCGTATTGCTTACCTGGGCCGCCGCCACTGCCGGAGCGGCGCTGCTGCTCGACCTCGACTTCCGGATTGCGGTGATCCTCGGGGCGGTCCTGACTCTGTCGGGACCGACCGTGGTGCTGCCCCTGCTCGACTTCGTCCGTCCGGCAAAGCGCGTCGGGACGATCCTGCGCTGGGAGGGAATCCTGGTGGATCCGGTCGGGGCGATCATCGCGGTGCTCACCTTTGGCGCCGTCATGCATGCCGACGGCGGTTTCGAGGTCGCCGAATTCGCGGCCACCGTCGCGGTCGGCGCCGGGGTCGGCGTGGTCGGCGCTGTTCTGCTCGGCTGGATCTTGCGCAGCCCCGCCTATTCGGCCGCGACCAAGACGGCGGCGACCCTGGGCCTCGTGCTTGCGGCCAACGCCGTTGCCAGCGCAATCCTGGACGACGCCGGCCTGGTCGCCGCAATCACGATGGGGGCGGCGCTTGCCAATGGCTACGCCGAGATGATCGAGGAGACCGCCGTGTTCACCGAGACGCTGGTGACGCTCCTGATCGGAGCCCTGTTCGTTGTTCTCTCCGCCCGGGTCGATCCCGGCGCGGTGGCTGATCTCGGGATCGAGGGCCTGTTGTTCGTGGGGTTGCTGGTCGTGCTGGTGCGCCCGCTGGCCGTTGTCCTCTCGACCACCCCGTCGCACCTCGAGAGGCGCGAGAAGATCTTTCTCGCCTGGATGATGCCTCGCGGGATCGTCGCGGCGGCGACGGTCTCCGGGTTCCAGCTGCGGCTCGAGCAGCAGGGCATCCCCGATGCCGACCTGCTGGTGCCGGCGACCTTCCTTGTGATTGCCGCGACCGTGGTCGTCTACGGCCTCACGGCCCGCCCCCTGGCAGCGGCGCTCGACCTACGTGAGCCCGACCTCAACATGGGTGAAGCAACCGGGATGCCGGGAATGTCCGAAGACGCGAAGCCTCACCGCTGACGCTCACGGTCGAGCATTTGGCGTTGCTGGAGCGTGTAGAGCAGCGCCAGCGCCGGGATCACCACCAGGGCGGCGGCGGCGGACACGATCAGCAGCCCGCTCAGGGTCGGGTCGGGAGCGGCGGCGTCGTCGATCGTCAGGGTCTCCGGCAGCAGATAGGGATGCTGGGCGACGCCCCAGCCGGCGAGGACCGCGAACACGGCGGCGGCCGCCACAGGCCGCAGGAGGCGGCCGGGTGGAGCGGCGGCGCGGACTCCGCGCGCGAGCAGTACCAGCGCCGCGGCCCCGCAAAGGCCGGAGAGGATGACCAGCGGCAGGCCGGGACCGGTGAGGCCGTCGTAGACGAAGCGCGCGTCGCGGTGAAGCACGACCACCCCGGCCGCTGCCAGCGCGCCCGCGGCGGCGGCGGCCAGCAGGGCGCAGCGGCCGAAGTGACGCGCGTTCTCCTCCTCGCCGGCCGCGGCCGAGTCGTGGGCGAGAAAGACGGCGGCGAGGTAGGCACCGCTGGCGACGAACAGGGCCCCGGTGAGCAGGGGCAGGAGGCCGATCCAGCTCGACCACGGATCACCGCTGCCGTCGGCCGGCACCTGGCCCGACGCGACCGCCCCGACCACGGTTCCCATCGCGAACGGCGTCAGCACCGAGGAGAACGCGAAGACGAGGCCGGCGCGCTCGCCCACCTTCCCCCCGATCACCTTCCCGAAGGCAAAGCCGGCCCCGCGCAGGACGACCCCGATCGCGGCAATCGTAAGCGGCACGTACAGGGTGGTCATCACCGCGGCGAACGCCTCCGGGAAGCCGGTCCAGAGGACGACGAGCATGAAGATGAGCCAAACGTGGTTCGCTTCCCATACGGGGGCGAGCGAACGCTCGATCCGGTCGCGGCGGCTCTCGCCCGGCTCGCCGCCGGCCCCCACCAGGCGCCAGAGACCGGCGCCGAAGTCGGCGCCGCCGAAGACGGCATAGATGCCGGCTGCCGCGAGCAGAACCGCGGCGACCGCGTCGGGGCGGCTCACCGGCCCTCCTCCTCTCCGGCCTGCGGCCCGTATGGCACCTCGGGCTCGTCGCGCTCGCGCCAGCCTCGCGACATCCGGCGCAGCACCAGCACGGTGGCGGTGGCGAGCCCGGCGTAGAGCAGCAGCGTGAAAGCGAACACGAACCAGAGCCCCTCGGCGCCGGTGACCGCCTCCTCGGTCCGCATGTGCCCGTAGACGATCCACGGCTGGCGCCCGACCTCGGTCACGATCCATCCGCACCACATGGCGACGATCGCCGCCGCGCCGGAGACCGAGACGGCTCGCAGGAACCAGGTCCCCTGGGGTATCTCCCGCCGCCGCCACAAGAGAACCGCGAGCCAGACCGCGAGCGCGAACAGGGCCGTGCCGATCCCGACCATCGCGTCGAAGGAAAGGTGAAGCAGGGTCTTCGCCGGCGGCTCCTCGTCGTCGGGGATCTGGTCGAGGCCTTTGACCACCGTGTCGGATGAGAACCCGGCCAGGAACGAGTCGAGGTCGGGGATCGAGATCGAGCCGACCACTTCGTCGTCGGTGCAGATCCCCCCGATGTGCTCGGCCTGGTCGGGGCCGGTCTCGTAGACGCACTCCATCGCCGCGAACTTAGCCGGCTGGTCCTCGTAGATCGCCCGCGCCGCCGTGTCGCCGACGAACAGCTGGAGCGGGGTCGCGACCGCGGCGACGCTGAGCGGGAGCAGCATCCCGAGCCGGTGGTAGCGGTCCCGCCGCCCGCGCAGCATCCCCACCGCGTAAACCGAGGCGACGAGGAAGCCGGTGACCATGTAGGCGGCCAGCCACATGTGCGTGAACTCGTAGGGCACCGCCGGGTTGAAGATGACCTCGAGCGGCTCGACGTCGATCACCTTGCCGCCCGGGCCGAGCTCGAAACCCTGCGGCTGGTTCATCCAGGCATTTGCCGCGATCACCGAGAAGGCACCGCCGATCCCGGCAATCACGATCGGCACCCCGCTCCAGAAGTGCGCCCACCCCGGTAGCCGGTCCCAGCCGTAGATGTAGATAGCGATGAAGATCGCCTCGGTGAAGAAGAAGAGACCCTCGATCGCGAAGGCGATCCCGAAGGCGTCCCCGGAGCGGCGCATGAACTCGGGCCAGAGCAGGCCCATCTCGAACGAGAGCACGGTCCCGGTGACCGCGCCGACCGCGAAGGTGACCGCGACCACCTTCGACCAGCGTCGCGCCAGCAGCATCGCGTCGGCGTCGCCGTGCTTGCGGCCGCGGTATTCGGCGATCAGCATGATCGCCGGGAAGGCAACCCCGAGACTGGCGAGCACGATGTGGAAGCCGAGCGTGAACGCCATCTGCTCCCGCGCGGCGAGCAGGTTGTCGGCGGCTAGCAGTGGGGTGAGTTCGGGCATCTTTCGTCACAGCCTAGGCTCGAAGTCGTGCGGCGGAGCGGTTGATCGGAGAAGTTGACCGTGTCAGACTTCCCGTATGACCTCCGACGAGTTCCTGAGCCGGATCGACGCGCACATGGAGCGGGGCAACGAGCTCATGGAGGAGGTCCGCCAGGAGATGCGCCTGACGCGGGAGGTCTATGCGAGGGAAGCTGCAGCGACACGGGAGGTGTTGGACCGTCACGAGGTCGCGTTCAAACACGGAGTCGAGGTGATTCAGGAAAACAGGGAGGCGATGCAGGAGGTTCGGATTTCGCTGCGCGAGGAGCGCGTCAGCGCGCGCCAGAGCTGGCGCGACCTGCAGCGGGAGATCCGCTCAAACACCGAATGGATCAAGACTCAGACTCAGGCGCTGCTGAAGCTGATCGACGAAATGGGCGGCGGGCCGCAACCCGCCTAGGCTGGGCACCTAGCCGGAGCCGGCGGCGGCCTCGTCCGCAAGAATCAGCGAATCCCCGGCGGTCTTGACCCGGCCGGCGGGGATCGAGGGGTCGCCATCGAGCAGCTTCGCGAGCGGCTCGCGCTTCTCGTCGCCTGTGACGATCCAGAGCAGCTGCCGCGCCTCGGAAAGCGCCGGGTAGGTGAGGGTCATCCGGCGGGTGCCCTGGTAATCCCCGCCGGTCAAGGCGACGCGATTGTCGGTGACCTCGAGCACAGGGTCCCCTGGGACCAGCGAGGCGGTGTGACCGTCAGCGCCGAGCCCGAGGTGGATCAGGTCGAGGCCCGCCGGCAGCGACTCAGCGTACCTGGCCGCCGCCTGCTCCAGGTCCGGCGCCGTCACCGGCATCGGGCGCAGGCAGCCCTGGACTTCGATCGAGAGCGCCGTGATCAGATGCGTCAGGTTGCGCTCCGGGTCGCCGGCCGGCGCGACCCGCTCGTCGGCCTGGAAAATCTCGGTGTCGGGCCAGGGCAGCTCCTGGTCCTCCAGCTGGCCGTACATGGCCCACGGCGTGGTGCCGCCGCTGGCGGCGAGTGCGAACGAGCCCCGCTCAGCGACGCTGCCTCGTGCCGCCGCCGCAATCAGCTCGGCGCCGCGGGCCGCGACTGCATCCACGTCGTCCAGCACCTCGAGCTGGTGGCTCAGCTCTTTTTCTCCTGGTGGCCGCCGAACTGCTCGCGCATTGCCGAGAGCACCTTGTCGGCGAAGTCGTCGAGGTCGCGGGAGGCGAACCGCTCGTACAGCGCTGTGGTCAGGACCCCCGAGGGGACTCCCTCCTCGATCGCCGCGATCGAGGTCCAGCGCCCCTCGCCCGAGTCCGAGACCCGGCCGGCGTACTCACTCAGATCCGGCGACTCCTGCAGCGCCGCCGCGGTCAGGTCCAGCAGCCAGGAGCCGATGACGCTGCCGCGCCGCCAGACCTCGGCCACCTCGGGAAGATCGAGGTCGTACTGGTAGTACTCGGGGTGGTCGAGGGGAGCGGTCTCGGCGTCGGCCTCACGCTCGACCTTGCCGGCGTTTGCGTTCCTGAGGATGTTGAGGCCCTCGGCGTAAGCCGCCATCACCCCGTACTCGATCCCGTTGTGGACCATCTTCACGAAGTGGCCGGCCCCGCTCGGCCCGCAGTGGAGGTAGCCGTGCTCTGCGGGGCTCGGCTCGCCGTCGCGGCCGGGCGTCCGCTCGGCCGCGTCGACCCCCGGGGCGAGCGCCGAGAAGATCGGCTCGAGCCGCTCGACCGCGCTGTCGGGACCGCCGATCATCAGGCAGTAGCCGCGCTCCAGCCCAAAGACGCCGCCGCTGGTGCCGCAGTCGATGTAGTCGATCCCCTTCGACTCCAGCTCCTCCGCCCGGCGGATGTCGTCGCGGTAGTAGGAGTTGCCGCCATCGATCAGGGCGTCGCCGTTCTCCAGCACGGCTGCCGTGTCGGCAACGGTCTTCTCGGTGATCTCGCCGGCCGGCACCATGAGCCAGACGGCGCGCGGCGGCTTCAGCTTGGCGGCGAGGTCCTCGAGCGAGTCGGCGCCCGTCGCCCCTTCGCCGGCCAACTCCTTGACCGCGTCGGGGTTGACGTCGAAGACGACGCACTCGTGCCCGTCGCGCTCGAGGCGCCGAACGATGTTGGCGCCCATGCGGCCAAGTCCGACCATTCCGAGCTGCATCGCGCCCCATCCTAAGGAGATAGTGCGGATAGCCTGCGCCCGTGGCCCGGCAGAGACCATCCGACGAGGGACACCCGGCTCCACACGCTCCGTCGCTCGAACCCGGCGACGCCCTGGTCATCTTCGGCATCACCGGCGACCTGGCGAGGAAGATGACGATCCGTTCCCTCTACCGGCTGGAGGCGCGCGGGAAGCTGGAGGTGCCAGTGGTCGGCGTGGCCCGCAACGACTGGTCGGTTGAGCACCTACGCAAGCACTTCCGCGAGTCGCTCGAGGAGACCGGGGTCGAGATCGACGAGGCCACCTTCGAACGGCTCACCGGTCGTCTCTCCTACGTTCAGGGTGAATTCGACCAGAAGGCGGCCTTCGAGCGGGTCGCCGAGGAGCTGAAGCGGCTCGGCGCCGGACACCCGGTCTTCTATCTCGAGGTTCCCCCATCGCTGTTCGCGACCGTGGTCGAGGGGCTGCACGAGGTCGGGCTCACCGAATCGGCGCGGTTCGTGATCGAGAAGCCGTTCGGCCACGACCTGGCCTCCGCCCGCGAGCTCAACGCAGAACTGCGGGAGATGCTCGCTGAGGAACAGATCATGAGGATCGATCACTTCCTCGGCAAGGAGCCGGTGATGGACATCCTCTACCTGCGTTTCTCCAACGCGTTGCTCGAGCCACTCTGGAACCACGAGCACGTCTCCCACGTGCAGATGACGATGGCCGAGGACTTCGGGGTCGAGGACCGCGGCTCGTTCTACGACCCTGTGGGGGCCCTGCGCGACGTGGTCCAGAACCATGTCCTCCAGGTCCTGGCCCTGGTCGCGATGGAGCCACCGTCCGGTCACGGCGACGACCCGATTCGCGACGCCAAGGTGCAGCTGTTCAAGGCAATCGAGGACGCAGACCCCAGCCGCTACGTCCGCGGCCAGTACGCGGGCTATCGCAAGATCGAAGGAGTCGACTCCGATTCGCAGACGGAGACCTTCGCCGCGCTCGAGCTCGAGGTCCACAGCTGGCGCTGGAGCGGGGTTCCGTTCTTCATCCGGGCCGGCAAGGAGATGCCGGTGAAGGCAACCGAGGTCCGGATCGTGTTCAAGCACCCACCCCCGCTCGGCTTCGGCGACGTCGAACACAGCGCTCCGAACCAGCTCGTGATCAGGATCGACCCGCTGGCAGGCGCCCAGCTGCGCTTTCTCGCCAAGGCAACCGGGGTCGAGGAGGTGGAGCCGATCGACTTCGAGGTCATCTTCGACCGCGAGGGCGATGACCCGGCGCCCTACGAGCGGCTCCTCGAGGACGCGGTGTGCGGGCGGTCCGGTCTCTTCGCCAGGGAGGACGGGATCGAGGAGACATGGCGGATCGTGCAACCGCTGATCGAGAATCCGCCCAAGGTCGAGAGCTACAAGCCCGGCACCTGGGGCCCGAAGGGGGCCGACGCGCTCACCCGGGGCGTGTGCGAATGGTACGAGCCGTGGCTCACCGCGGAGGACCGGCCGGAGCCTCCCAGCTAGAGTCCCCGCGGTGTCCCAGGCAACCCTCCATACCAACGCCGGCGCGATCGAAATTGAGCTCCACGACGACGACGCGCCGAAGACCGTCGAGAACTTCCGCAAGCTCGCCGGGGACGGCTTCTATGACGGGCTCGTCTTCCACCGCGTCATCCCCGACTTCATGATCCAGGGAGGTTGCCCCGAGGGGACCGGCACCGGCGGTCCGGGCTACACCTTCGAAGACGAGATCAACGACCACAAGATCGAGCGCGGCGCCCTGGCAATGGCAAATGCAGGCCCGAACACGAACGGCTCGCAGTTCTTCATCGTCACCACCGAAGCTGCACCCTGGCTCGACGGCAAGCACACCGTATTCGGCAAGGTCGCCTCGGGGATGGAGGCAGTCGACTCGATCGAAGGGACGGAGACCGGTCCCGGCGACAAGCCGGTCGAGCCGCAGAAGATCGAGCGGGTCGAGCTCTCCGAATAGGAGCCGGGCTGTGGGTTTTCTCGACCGGCTGCGGCGAGTGCGTGAAGACATCGGCGGGCCGGTGCACCCTGACGGCATAGCCGAGCTCCAGATCGGCGACGCAGGCTATGACGACTGGGAGGTGGTCCGTGACTTCGGCGACCTCGAAACGGCGCGCGCGTGGCGGCAGCAGCTCACCGACCAGGGGCAGGAGGCGGTGATCACCGCCGATTACGAGCCGGACCAGTACGGGCACGGCGACATCGCCCTGCGGGTCCCTCCGGGTAAATGGAGCGAAGCGAACGAGCTGCTCGACGAGCCGTGATCGTGGATCCGCGCCGGCGGTGGGCGCTAGAGTCACGGCGATGAAGCGCGGGATCCAGGTGATGGTGGGCACGCTGGTCGCAGCCGGGGCGCTTCTGGCTGCTCCGGGAGGCGCCGCGGCCGCCACCGAGACCGCCACCCTCGGAGGCGTCACGGCCCAGATGACCTATGAGA
This sequence comes from uncultured Solirubrobacterales bacterium, assembly GCA_963770155.1. GTDB lineage: Bacteria > Actinomycetota > Thermoleophilia > Solirubrobacterales > 70-9 > CAVYOE01. The sequence goes on from CAVYOE010000001.1 coordinate 1,564,742, forward strand.
AGGCGGGGATCGGGTTCAAGGACGTGCGGATCAAGGTGATCCGGGACGGCGTCACCCTGATCGACCAGCCGGCGCCGACCGAGGGCGGCTGTCCCGAGTGCCCCTCCTACCCGGGCGGCGCGGGGCGCTCGCCGGCAGTGTTCGTCCTGCAGCTCGACGAGACCCCCGAGCCGGAGGTCGTCTTCGACTTCTTCACCGGCGGCCTGCATTGCTGCTGGTTCTCGCTCGTGCTCGAGTTCAAGAACGGGACGTACTCGGGGCCGAGCCACTTCTGGGGCGATTTCAAATACAGCTTCTTCGATCCCGAGAAGGACGGCCGCTCCGAGTTCAAGAGCGGCGACCCGCGCTTCGCCTATGCCTTCGGTGCGTTCGCCGCGACCCGCTTCCCGCCGCAGGTCTGGCGCTTTGGGAACGGCGCCATGATCGACATCACGCGGCAGTACCCGGCAATCGTCCGCGCCGACGTCAAGCGCCTGCGGCGGCAGCTGCGAAAGCAAGGGAAGCTCGGGATCAAGCCGCTGCTGGCGGCGCTCACCGCTGACTTCTGCCTGCTGAACCGCTGCGGCAGGGGCTTCGCGATCATTCGCTCCAGAGCCGAGTTGATCGAGCGGGCTGGGAGGTTCGTGCGCAATCTGCGCAGATTCCTGCGAGCTACCGGCTACCTAGCACCCACCAACACCATCCGCAGCGGAGCCCGGGGCGACCCGGGCTCTCGCATTATTGGGGGCGCTCCGGCCAACCCAGCCGAGTGGGCGTTCACCGTCGCTGTGCTCTCGCGCGGGCGCTTCCTCTGCTCAGGATCCGTGATCAGCCCCACTCACGTGCTCACCGCCGCGCATTGCGCCGGCCAGCCCGAGCTCGCGGTGATCGCCGGCCGCAGCCGGATCGGCGAGGGCGGCGGCGAGCTGATCGGGGTCAGCAATGCCGCAACCCATCCCAACTATCCCGCCGACCGCAAGTACGACATGGCAATCCTGACCCTGGCCGCGCCGACCACCGTCCCCCCGATCAAGGTCGCCACCGCGGAAGAGGACGCTGCCTTTGTCCAGGCCGGCGGCATCTTCTCGATCGCCGGATTCGGACGGCAGAACCCGCTCGGGTTCGGGCGGCCGCGCGTAGGGGTGCTCCGGGCCGTCCGCGTCGCGGTCACCCGACCGCGCCTGTGCAGGCGGATCTTCCGGGGGCGGTTCGCGGCAGGACCGATGATCTGCACTCAGGGACGGCAGATCGGGCGCAGCATCGTCGGCCGCGGCGCCTGCTCGGGCGACAGTGGCGGGCCGCTGGCGGCCCGCCTCCCCGACGGCCAGCCGCGCCTGTTCGGCGTCGCCTCGTTCGTGATCCGGGTCCGCGGCCCGCTCGGGTTCGTCACCTGCGGCCTGCTCGGGACGAGTGTCTACGCCCGGGTCGCGGCCGGCCTCGACTTCATCAACTCAGTCGTGCCTCCCCCGGCACCGGCGGCCTAGCTTCGGTCTCGGGCAGGGAGTCGCCCGTCGCTATGGCGCAGGCGGAACTGGCTCCTCCGGTAGCGGTGTCGGCTCCGGCGCGGGCGCCGGGGCCGGCTCGCTCACCGCTGGGCTCGGGGCGGCGGCGGGTGGGGCCACGGCCGCAGGCGGGCTGGTCCCGGACGGCTCCTTGTCGGGGCCGTCTCCGCCCGGTTCATCCTCGGCCGGTGTGGGCTCGTCTTCCTCTGTCGGCTCGACCACCGCGGTGGTCTCGCCGCTCGAGTCGTCTTGGTCCGTCGCTGCCGGTCCGACCGAGATCGTCGCCTGGTCGGCGGAGCCGCTCGAGGGCCCGCCGAGGGCGATCATCCCGAGGAGGACCAGGGCGAGCAGGGCTCCGAGGGCGAGCAGCACCCCGCGTTGCCCGAACGAGGGCAGACTGATCGCGGCGAGCGGGCTGCGGCCGACAGGCTCGAGCCGGCTCGTTTCGGCCGTCCCGCCGAGGCCGAGGCGCCGCAAGAGCTGCTCGCCGGTCTGCACCGGCGGCAGCGCCTGGGTCGGCTGCTCGGTGCTGTCGGTATCGACCGGCGGGATCACCGCTGTCTCCTCCGCTGCCTGGTCTAGGACGTCCTGCTGGGCCTGCTTCGAATCTGTCACTGCCGCCATCACTCACCTCCCGGGTGTGAACCTGTCCCGCTCCAGTCACTACCCCTTACCGGGTAGAGGCTAACCAGAATCACGCCGGTTTGGCGCAGGCCCGATCCGGGGTAGCCAATCCTCATGAACGCCGAAGAGGGCTCCGGCCAAGGCTCCAAGACTGATTCGGATGCCGCCTCCGAGCAGGAGCGGGAGGTCGAGAAGCTCGAGGAGGACATGGAGGAGACGGCGGACGAGCTCGAGCAGCGCAAGGACGAGCTCGAGGAAGGCAACCAGCAGGCCCGCAAGCAGCTCGGCGACGAGCCCGAGCGGCCCACGAAGTAGCGGGCCGACCCGCTAGCCCCGGCGCGGAATCGGGATCTTCAGGCGAAGCCTGGCCGGGTCGAGGTTGCGCACTCCCGGGAGGTTGAGCCTCCTGCCGACCCGGTAGGCGGCGGTCCACAGCGGCGGCATCGGCACGGTCTGCTCGAAGCGCGTCGTGCCGCCGTCCTTGGTGTGGACGTCGACGGTCACCTCGGATGTCGGCAACAGCCACCCTTTCGGCTCGTCGACGCTGATCAGCTCGATGTTCTTGGGTCCGCCGGCCTGGCGGACGCCACGGAGCTTCGGCACGTGCTTGCGCAGTTGCAGGATCTGGCGCAGTCGATTCATCCTGACTCAAGGGAACCCCTGCGAGGGCGGGTTCAAACCGGCCCCGGTCTTTGGGGGGTCGTCAGGCCTCGCGGAAGCCGTAACGCCAGTGCAGCCTGCGCAGCGGCTTCGGCGCCCACCAGTTCCATTCGCCGAACAGCCGCATCAACGCGGGAACGAGCAGAGCCCTGACGATGGTCGCATCGAGGCAGACCCCGACCGCGATCCCGATCGAGATCTGCTTCATGAAGAAGACCGAGCTGGTGCCGAAGGCGAGGAATACGACCGCGATCATCAGTGCCGCGGCGCTGATCACCCGGCCGGTGCGTCCGATGCCGACCGCCACCGCGTCCTCGTTCGACGCGCCGAGATCGCGTTGTTCCTTGATTCGCGCCATCACCAGGACCGCATAGTCGGTCGCAAGGCCGAAGATGACTGCGAAGAGGAAGACGAGGCTGACCGTCTCCACCGCGGCCGGTCCGGAGTAATTGAACGGGCCGTTCAGCCAGCCCTCCTGGAAGGAGAGGACGACTATCCCCAGCGTCGCCGCCAGGGTGAGCACGTTCATCACCAGCGTCTTCAGCGGCAGCAAAACCGAGCCGGTGAGCAGGAAGAGCAGCAGCAACGTGGTGCCGGCGACGATCGCAACGACCAGCGGCATGTGGTCGAGCAGGCTCTGCTTCAGGTCGACGAAGCGGGCGGTGTTGCCGGAGACCTGCACGGTGGCCGACCCGGGCGGATTCAGATCGCGGATCCGGTTGACGGCGTTCTGCGAGGAGCTGTCGGTGGCCGGACTGCCAGAGGCGAAGCTGGCGTATGCGACTGACTCGGATGCACGCGCGAAAGGCGTCCCGCGCGTGATTCCTTTGATCTCGCCGATCCGGCCTCCGAAGGCGGCGAGCTCGGCCTCTGAGGCCTTCCCCTCGACGGTGACCGTGATCGCCTCTGTGACGTCGCGGGGGTAGTGCTTCTCGACGTACTGGTTGGCGTCGAACGAGGGCAGTCCCGGCGGCACAGCCTGCGCGCTGGGCCCGGTCAGGGTCGTTCCGAGCAGCGGCGCCGCGGCCGCCAGTAGCAGGGCGGCGCTGGCCAGGGCAACAGTGACGGGCCGCCGCATGACGCCGCGGGCGAGGCGGTTCCAACGGCTTGAGTCGTCGGAGACCCCCGGTCCGCGGCGGACCGAGAGCGCATCGATCCGCTCTCCGAGGATCGAGAGGAGGGCGCCGACCAGGAAGATGGCGATCACGGCCGAGAGCACCCCGACCACGGCGCCGGCGACGGCGATCGAGTAGAGGAAGCGCTGCGGCATGACCACCAGGGCGGCCATCGCCGCGGCCACTGTGAGTCCGGAGAAGAGCACCGTCCGTCCGGCGGTACGGAGCGTGGTTCGGTGCGCCTCGCGGGTTGGGCCGTGCTTGGCCAGCTCTTCGCGGTATCGCGAGACCAACAACAGGGCGTAATCCACGGCGAGACCGAGGCTGAGTCCGGTCGCGATGTTGAGCGCGAACAGGGAAGTGTCGGTCACCTCCGACATCAAGCGGAGGACGAAATAGGACCCGACGATCGAGATCACTCCGATCACCAGCGGGATCCCGGCCGCGATCACGCTGCGGAAGACGAACAGCAGAAGCAGGGCCAGAATCGGGAAGGCGATCAGCTCGGCCTTGGTCAGGTCCTCGCGGGTCTGGTCGTTCACCTCGTTGAAGCTGGGAGCAAAGCCCCCCATCTCCGGCTCGAGCTTCGAGTTCTCGAGGATCGGCTTCACGTCCTCGGCGATACGGCCGCCCTCGTCCTCGATATCGGCGGTGGCGAGGTGACCGGTCAGGACCAGGGAGCGGCCGTCCTCGGCGATCAGGCCCGCGGCGCCGGGGTCGGCGAGCGGGTTGGTGACGTGGCCGACCTCGTCGACCCGGCTGATCTTCCTGCTGATCTCGGCGACCTCGCCGCTGACGGCCGGGTCGGCCGGGTCGAGCCGGCCGCCGTTGGGGTCGCGGATGACGACGACGAAGCCGGGGTTGGCGTCGTAGCCGAGTGCGCCCCGCAACGTCTCCCCCGCCTTTTCGCTTTCGGTCGACGGGTCGGTGAACCCGGCCGCCTTCAGATGCTGTTCGACGTCACGGGCAAAGACGGCTGCGACAAGCGCGAACAGCGCGACACCCAGCAGAACCAGCTTCGGATGACGCCAAGTGAGGTTCGCGATCCGGTCGAGCATCTCGGCGGCGACCGTATCACCCAAAGTTGCATCAAAAAACTACTTTTGGCCTTGTGTGTCAGACCTCACACAAGCCGCCGAGGAGCCGCTCCTCGGGCTGGTCTGACTAGCATTTGCCCCGTTCGCAGCAGGCGTTCGAGATGCCCGAAGCAGACGCACAGCACCCCAGCAAAGAACATGGCGAGGTCTTGACCGCGATCTCCGACGGGATGGTCGCGCTGCTCAAGGAGTACTACGGCGTCGGCCCGACGCAGAGCAAGACCTACTACTACGACGACCTCGTCGTCTGCGTGCTCCGTGGCGGGTTCACGCGGGTCGAAAAGACCTTGCTTGCCGGCGATCGTGGCAGGGCCGTGATCGAACAGCGGATGGCGTTCCAGGAGGTCATGCGCGAGCGCTTCGAAGCCGTGATCCAATCCGCCACCGGCCGTCCCGTGATCGGATTCATGAGCGGCAACCAGCAGGACCCCGACATGATCTGCGAGGTGTTCGTCCTCAGCCCGACCGATCTGGTCGAAGAAGCCGAGGTCCGCGCCGCCGGCGAGTCCAGGGCCAAACGGGCCGAGAACTGACCAATTAGGGAGCGAGCCGTGCCTTGTAAACGGCCCGGCATCGGAGTACCCTGGGTGCAGGAGGGCATTCGCTCCGAGGTTCGGTCCGCTCTTAACACGCGGACCCAGCAGCGCCGCCTGACTTCCTGAGTCCCTGTTTGGCGACCCAAGGAGGTGATGACGGTGAGCAAGTCGTATTCGGAGCTTCAACTTGAAGCAACCTGCAGGGCAGATCGCTACGTGGTCAGCATCGCGGGCGAGCTCGACTGGTTCGGGTGCCTCGCGCTGAACGATGTCCTGATCGAGGCTCGGCAAGGCGATGCCGACTGCATCATCGTTGACCTCGAGAACTTGACCTTCATCGAATCGAAGGGGCTGGCGCTGCTCTGGAGCGCGGCAGGCAGCTCGGCGGCAGCGGGCAAGCACCTGAACGTGAGTCCAGGCAAGGGCCAGGTGGCGAGGATGTTCCGCCTGCTGGGCTTTGATTCCACCTTGACCGGCGAATTCCCCGAACCCCAACCGACGGCCTTCGGACTCGAGCGCGCCGCCTAGGACCGATCATGAAGTCCCTGCACCAGCCGAACGCCATGCACAAGGCGATCACCGTGGTCGGGATGGGGGCTCCATTTGTCGGCCTCGTTGTCGCGATCGTGCTGTTGTGGAACCGGTTCGTCGGCCCGATGGAGCTGAGCCTCCTGCTCGGCTTCTACGTCATCACCTTCATCGGGATCTCCGTCGGCTTCCACCGGCTCTTCACCCATCGCGCCTTCGAGACCAGCCGCCCCGTCCGCTACGTACTCGCGGTATTCGGCTCCCTGGCGGTCGAGGGCTCGGTGATCAAATGGGTGGCCGACCATCGCCAGCACCACACCTTCGCCGACGACGAGGGCGACCCGCACAGCCCCCACGGTCACGGGACCGGCGCAATCGGAGCGCTCAAGGGCCTCTGGCACGCTCACATGGGCTGGCTCTTCAGCACTGCCGGGCGCTCTGATCGGGAGCGCTACGCCCCCGATCTGATGGCCGACCCCGGCCTGCGCCTGCTCGACCGGGCCGAAGGACTGATGCTGCTCGCCTCATTGGGGCTACCGTTCGGCCTCGGCTACGCGATCACGGGAACGCTGGAGGGCGCCCTGCTCGGGCTGCTCTGGGGCGGCCTCGTGCGGATCTTCATCTGTCACCACCTCACTTTCTCGATCAACTCGATCTGCCACTACTTCGGTCGCAGGCGCTTCGAGACCAACGAGCAGTCGGGGAACGTCCGCTGGCTCGCGATTGCCACCTTCGGCGAGGCCTGGCACCACAACCACCACGCCTTTCCCACGTCGGCCTTCCACGGTCTGCGGCCGAGCGAGATCGACCCCGGTGGCCTCGTGATCCGCGCAATGGAGCGCCTGGGCCTCGTCTGGAACGTCGTCCGGATCAGCCCCGAGCGCCAGGCAGCCAAGGCGATCAGCGGCTAGCTCTCAAAAGCTAGAAGTAGCGCGAACCTACCGACGGCCCGGGGCTTGCCGGCGCCGCTTCTGCGACTTGGCTCTGCATCGCCCGGCCGACACCCGGCGTTTCCTGCGCTTGCGCGACCTGCGGCAAGCACCACGTCGCTTCGTCGCGGCGGCGGCCGATGGCACGCCGGCAAACGGCTGCGAGGGCGAGGACCCGGCCCCGCCTGTGGGCAGAACCGGCCACCGGCCAGAGCTCCTGCGACATCGCCCGCGGAGTATCGCGCTCCGTTCTGCGCACCGTCAGCGCTAACGCTTACTCCGACAGCTGGGCCGCCCGCAACGCCTCCGCGTGATCGAGATAGCCACGGATGCGCGAGATCGCCCCCTCGCGAAAATCGAAGACCATCCCCAGCGACGCATCAACCGGCACTCCACTGGTCTTTCCGCGTCCCTCCAGTCGCCCGAGCATGACCACGACGTCCGCGGACTCGCGAATCCGGTCACGGTGAATATGGAACTTCACCCAAGCTTCGCTGAGCCGTCCGAAGTACGTGTCGATGCCCTCACGTCCACGGAAGGTCTCGCCCTCGATGGCCACCATCGAGGGCGACCACTCGAAGTCCGCGGTCGTCTGAGCGGCGAACCCATCGACGTCGCCCCCGTTGAACGCGTCTATCGCCCGCGTGGCGACCGCGACGTTCGCCCGCGACATCGCCTACTCCGGCAGCCCGCCGGCTTTGAGGGCCTCTTCGCGCGTCGCGAGCCACAGAACCCGGACGATCTTGCCGTCCCGAATCGTCCAGACCGGATAGTCAGTCCTCTCGACCTCGGCTCCGCTCAATCGTCCGCGCCCCCGGTAGGTGATAGCCCCGATCACATTCGGCCCGGCGTCTATGAGCTCCTCAAGGTCGTACTCAACGGTTGCCCATGCTTCGTTCCAGTCGTGCGCCATGCGCCGCACGCCCTCGTGCCCGTGGTAGATGACGGTGCCTCCCGTGAGGTCCCCGTACGGCGACTTCGAGAAATCCGCCTCGACTTCTCGGTCGTAGATGGAGAGGACGGTGGCCGAATCCCCGCGCGCGATGGCGTCGTAAAGGCGCCGCACAATCTCCACGTTCTCCTCCGACATCGCCCGCGGAGTATCCCGACCAGTCCTGCGTGATGTCAGCGCCACCGTCCGACTCCGCGAGCCCGGCGGCTTCGAGAGTCACGGCCTTCAAGGGAGCTTGAGAGCCGCGGCTCAGTCGCCCGAGCGGCTGGGTTCGCCGGGCTGCGACGGGCGGTGGATGACCTTGTGCATGCCCGTCTTGCCACACGCGGGGCAGGTCGAGCCGATGTACTTGCCGCGTGACTTCGCCTTCCAGCGAATCCCGCCGACCTCCCAGTAGCTGCGCTCGTGGCCGCAATTGGGACAGACCAGCAACCACTCGCGCGACTCCCTCTCCATGTCGGCGGCCCACCATGGCATCAGCCCGGTGAACAGGCGCTGCGTGAAGCTCTTCTCGTGCTCGACGTTCTCCTCCGGCATCGCCCGCGCAGTATCGCGCTAAAGCCGCCGCCCGACTGCCAGGACAGCCAGGAGCCCCGATTGGTCCCGCCCACCGTTTAGATCTTGAACTTCTTCTTCGCCGGGCTCGCGTCGATATTGCCCGAAGCGTCGACGGCGCGAACCTTGAACTTGTGCTTACCGGCGGAGAGCCGCTTGTACTTCTTTGGGGAGCTACAGGGCTTGAACTTGCGCTTGTCGAGCTTGCACTGAAAGCTCGATCCCGGTTCGGTCGAGGTGAAGGTGAACTTCGCCGTGGTCCCGTTGATCTTCTTGGAGCCGATCACGGTTTCGGGAGGTGTCTTGTCAGCGGGAGGCGTCACGTAGGTCTTAAAGGCCAGGTCGCGTGTGCCGACTGAGGTCCAGCTGCCGGTCGGAGGCGAGTTCGACACAAAGAAGGCCGCGCCACCGGCGTAGGGATTTGTGGCGGCCGGACTGCCTCCCCAGGCATACAAGTTACCCCCCGTGGTCGCGCTGTAGGCAACGATGGCGTACCGCAGCCCCGCGGACACGGGTGCGGGCGTGGCGAAGCTGATGGGCACGAATGCGCCCGTTAGGGAGGTGACGGCGGAGGCCGGAAGGCTATGGCTGGCGAGGATTGTGGTGCCTGGAGTGCTGCCCGACACGTCTCGAATCTCGACGATCAGCGGAGCCGTGGGGACGCCGGCACTTCTTCGGAGTTCCAAGTCAACCTGATCGAGCCCGCCACCGAGGCCCGCTGTGAAGGTCTGGGCAAGGCTCTGCGTCACATCGACGGTGGTGCCCGGGCCGCTGGCGTCGTTTTGCTGTTGATCGAGAGCCCCGGCCAGGGCGGTTCCGGGAGGCAGCGCACCGACGGCGAAGATCACCGCCACCAGTGACGCGAGCAGCAGGCGCTTCCCGCTGGTTCTCCCTGTCTCCCTCGCCATTGCGGGGAGGTTACTCTCGCCCTAGCGGGACCGTCGTCTGAATCGCCCGCGGCAAAGCGCGTGACGGCTGTGTTCCTGCTTTCCATGCGATGCAGCAGCGTGCCCCGCCCTCCACCTATACACAGATAAACCGGAGGGACTCGCTCTGCCGGTGATCGAGGTCGCGGCGTGCCTGCGCAGCTACTCCGACAGCCCGGCGGCCTTGAGGGCGTCGGCATGGTCCATGTAAGTGACGAGCCTCGTCACCTTGCCACCACGTATGTGGAACAGATTCGCCCCTATGGACCGGATCAGCCCGACATCCAATCCGCTTGTTTTTCCCTGCCCCGTGTTGCGAAGCGGGACCAGGATCCGCTCGTCGTCGAGCTCGATGTAGTCCTCCGCCTCAGCGGTGTAGTTCTCCCAGGCACTCAGGAAGTTGCCCCACCCCTCCGCCAGCCCCGACAGCCCCGACCACCGACCCCGCGACGGCCCGTCAGCGATCTCGTACTCGATTTCTGGGTCTGCCCAGTCAGCCGAGCTGAAGTCGCCCTGCGCCCACGGAGCGCAAATCGACCGCACGATCTCCACGTTCTCCGACATCGCCCGAGCAGTATCGCGCTAAAGCCCCCGGGCCCCGCTGCCAGGGCCGCCAGGAGTTACGTCAGTTTCGCTCAGGCCTGGGGCTGCCGGCGCTGATGAGCGAGAGGCCTACCCAGCGGTGGCACCCTGGCGGTCCTGCAGCAAGCGACCCAGGTTGGCGGTCGCCCCGCTCATATGCGTGACGACATCGGTCAGCGCTGCCTTCATCCGTTCGTCGTCGAGGTGGTCACGCACTGCCCGCCCGATGTTCACCCGCGACCGCTGCAGCCACGCCTGGATGTCCCCCTCCGGACCCCAGGCCGCCTCGTTGGCGGCACCGATGTAGGTCGCCCATGCCCAGTCCAACCGGTTGCGCGTCCGCGGCGTCGGGTTCGGGCGGGCAAGCCGGTTCTTCTCCTCCTCGTCGCGCTCGCTGGTCTCGAGGAAACCGATCAGCGCTGCGCTGAACGGGAGCATCCCAAAGCGCGTGGGCTGCGGGATGATCCGGTCCCCCTCGAAGATCGGGCGCGGTGGCGCCCAGCCCAAGCCGTGTGCGGTGCAGTCGATGTGGATTTCCCCTCGGCTCGTGGGGACGGTGCCCTCGTCTAGCACCAGCGCGTCGACCCCGACCCGACGGACCCGGCCCTTGCGGATCACCTGCGTGATGCGGCGAAGCTGCTCCCGCTCCGCTGCGCTCAGGGTCGCACCGTGGAACATGTCGGCCTCTACCTCGGGGTCCAGGCGGTGGATCTGGCCGCACGCCTCGGCACGCGTGTACAGGTCCTCGAGGTCAGAGGCCTCAGCGGCGGCCTCATAGGAATCCGCCAGTCCTCGAATCATTTCGCCGACCAGGTCCAGCGGCTGCGTGAAGGTGCGATCAAGCGTCCAGACATCGCGAGGTCGCACCCAACGGATGTCCTCGGGAGCGACCGATTGACCGAGCAGCCAAGTGCAAACGTCCATTGCGGTCTTGCCCGCCCCGACGATGGTGAACCCGTCGGCCGGATCGGCGAGATCAACCAGCTCGCTCGGGGTGACGACGCCCGCCCCCGGATCGATCTCGAAGCCCGGCTCGTGGTGGGCTGGGATCTCGGTTCCCAGGTAGGTGGCATCGACCACCTTCCGTACCCGTACCACTGTCTCCTCGCCGGTCACCCGTGACGACAACCGGTGCCCGTTGCTGTCCGCCCCGACGTACTCGTGGCTCCCGCGCCAGGTGACCTGCCCGGAGGCCAGCAGGTGGTCCAGCGCACGCCGGAAGTAGTGACAGATCTCAGGCGCGCTGGCCTGCTCGTAGAAGCCCGCGTTGAGGCCGGACTCGTCGATCCGATCGTGGCCCAACGGCAACGAGTTCACCCCATAGAAAGCCGACGGCTGGTGGAGTCGGACGAACGGATACGCATCGTTCCAGTGCCCGCCCGGCGCGTGACGGCGATCGGCCAACACCACGGAGGCGTCCGAGTCGGCGATCAGCGCGTCGGTAAACGCCATTCCCGTGGCCCCGGCTCCGATCACCAGGTAGTCAGCGTTGATCGGATCCAAGAGCCCGTCCCTCGCTTTCGATCATTTGGCGAACGATCTCCACGTTCTCCTGCGACATCGCCTACTCCGACAGCCCGGCGGCTTCGAGGGCTTCCCGCTCGGTAGTGAGGACGTGAACCCGGACTGCCTTTCCCTCGCGCACCTGGCAGACGAACCAGAACAGTCCTTCCATCGGTACGCCGCTGGTTTTCCCGATCCCCGTCTGTCGAGTCCGGACGACTACGTAGTCACCGTTGGCAAGAAACTGTTCGGGGATGACCTTGAAGTCATCAATGTCTTCAGTCCAATCAAGGAACGATTTGATCACGCCCTCGTGTCCGCGATAGACACCCTGGCCAGCCTGCTCCACGTGAAAGACAACGTCGGGGTCCATCTCCTGCAGCACGGCCGCGATGTCTCCGGCGGCGAATGCGGTGAAGGTCCGCCGCGCAATCTCCAGGTTCTCCTCCGACATCGCCCGCGCAGTATCGCGCTCTGCCACAACGCCAGGGCGGCCACCTATCCACAGATAAACCGGAGGGACTCGCTCTGCCGGTGATCGAGTTCGCGGCGTGACCGCGCAGCTACTCCGACAGCCCGGCGGCTTCGAGGGCTTCCTCCGGAGTGGGGTAGAGCGCAACGCGCAGGATCCTGCCATCTCGGAAGGTGAAGACGAACCCATAGGGCGCGACCTGCGTCTCGATCCCGCTGTGGCGCCCCCACTGGCGCTGGTTCTCGATCAACACGACCACCTCCTCGCCCGCATCTCGCACGGCCTTGATCTCGAACTGAAGATCACGCCACGGCGACAACCACAGCCGCCAGAAGTCCCGCACACCCTCTGCGCCGTGGTAGACGCGTGCCAGGTCGGGAACACGCTCCGCGAATCGAGAGGCGTCCCATTGGATGTCGGGGTCGAAAGAGTCAATGGACTTTTCGACCTGGACGCGGTCGCCTCGCTGCCACGCCTCCATCCACCCCCGCACCAGCTCCACGTTCTCCTCCGACATCGCCCGCGCAGTATCGCGCCTCGGGTCAGTGCCACCGCTTCCAGGAATTGCGTCAGTTTCGCTCAGGGTTGGCTCTGCCGCCGCTCCTGGTCGAGTGCTCCTCTAGGTAATGCCTAGACAGCCCGGCGGCTTCGAGGGCTGCGCGTTGATCGAGAAAGACGTGTTCGCGGGTCACCAATCCGTCCGAGATCGTGACAACGAAAGCGCCCTCGGCGATGGCGGACGCGCCGCTGCTCAGGCCCGTGGTTTCGAAGCCCACAAGGAGGACGAAACAGTCGCCAGCCAGGAGGAGTTCGCTGGGATTGATGCGAAACACCCCCCATTCCTCCTGCCATCTCGCCTGAAGTTGAACGCGCTCTTCGCGTCCGTTGACCTGCGCCTCGATGCCGAGTCCGGCCAATTGTGGCGGCAGAGTCGCTTGCACCTGGGGGTGGTAGAGCAAGAGAGCCGCCTCGTGGTCCCCCCGATTGTTTGCCTCGGGGCCCAACCGCGCGAAACGGCGGATCAGCGCGTTTCGCAACCTGGATTGAGGATTCAGCCGCGCCCAGACAGCCCGAGCGAGCAGCGCTTTGAGACGGGGGAAGCGCAGGCCCAGTCGCTCTTCGAGGTGGCGACGGGTGGAGCGTTCGACGGCAATAGGCCACCGCACGATCTCCACGTTCTCCTCCGACATCGCCCGCGCAGTATCGCGCCAAAGCCCCCGCTCCACTGCTAGGGCCGCCACCCATTCACAGATAAACCGGAGGGACTCGCTCTGCCGGTGATCGAGGTAGCGGCGTGACTGCTCAGCTACTCCGACAGCCCGGCGGCTTCGAGGGCTTCGGCGCGGTCATCGAAGGAGCGAAAGCGAATGATCTTGCCGTTGCGGAATTCGGCCACGTGTACGAATGGCGCCTCCAGTTCGAGACCCTCCCGGGCCTTTGCGTGAAAGCAGACGAAGGCGATCACGAGGTCACCGGCTGCCCGCGTCCCTTCGATCTCGATGCGAAATTCCTCCCAAGGCTCGATGAAAACACGCCAGAACTCGCGCACACCATCGTGCCGGTGATACGTCCCCTGGGTGCCGGGGAAGCGGCTCGCCCCGACCATCGTCCACTCAATCTCGGGGTCGGTGATCTCGACGGCGGCGTCAAAGTCCCGGCGGTTCCAAGCGTCGTAGCCATTGCGCAAAACCTGCTCCACGTTCTCCTCCGACATCGCCCGCGCAGTATCGCGCCAAAGCCCCCGCTCCACTGCCAGGGCCGCCACCCATTCACAGATAAACCGGAGGGACTCGCTCTGCCGGTGATCGAGGTCGCGGCGTGACCGCGCAGCTACTCCGACAGCCCGGCGGCTTCGAGGGCTTCGGCCTCGTCCATCACGACGTCCATCCGGACGATCTTGTCGCGCCGGAACGTGAACAGCATGCAATAAAACATGTCTCCCTCGATCCCACTGACGCGACCCGTGCCACGCTGGATGCACTTGACCAGCACCGTGTCGCCTGCTGCCTTCACGTCCTTTGCCTCGATGGCAAGTCGCTCCCACTGGGCAAGGAAGCGGCGCGTGTGCTCGCCAACCCCCTCCGGACCCACGAACACGCCGAACTCCGGGAAGTCCGGGGGAATGAGGTAAAGGACGTGGTCGTCCAGGTGGGGGAGCAACGCTGGACCGAAGTCACCCTTGGCCCACGCGTCGAAGATGCCGCGCACAATCTCCACGTTCTCCTCCGACATCGCCCGCGCAGTATCGCGCTAAAGCTGCCGCCCGACTGCCAGGGCCGCCAGGAGTTACGTCAGTTCCGCTCAGGTCTGGCTTTGCCGCCCCTGGTCGTGGAGACCTAGCTACTGCTTCTCGTCCAAAGCGCTACTCCGACAGCCCGGCGGCTTTGAGGGCTCGGCTCCTGTCGAGGTGCGCCGAGATTCGAACGATCTTGCCATCGCGCAAGGTCACGACGTCGAAGAAGCGCGTCCAGACCTCGGCATCGCTCCCCTTCAAGCGCCCGCCGTCGCGGACGCTCGCAACCACATGCTCCTCGTCGGCGTGGATCACCTCTTCGATCTCGTAATGGAAATCCTCGAACGTCTCCCAGTATTCGCGCATCCATTCCTGGGCGGCATCGATCCCCTGTAGGAGCGGGCCTCCTGAGTCCGTCAGATCGACCTCATAGTCCAGGTGAAAGAGCTCCGGAGGGTGCTCGAGGCGGGCATTCAGCGCCGCGAAGGCGCGCCGGACAATCTCGACGTTCTCCTCCGACATCGACCGCGCAGTATTGCGCTCTGGCCTCAGGCCGCGAGCGCCATGCCTCCCAGGAGTTACGTCAGTTTCGCTCAGGTTTGGCTTTACCCGCGCTACTCGTAGAAGCCGTTTCCGGACGAACGTGATCCAGCGCTGCCCTTTTCATGCGGATGGAGCGGCCGATGCGCGGTTCCGCGGCGCCGCCTGATGTAACGTCGGCACGATGTCCGAGACTGGAGTGGGCGAATGGCGAGCGATGAGCTGAGCATCGATCTCGACGCGTTCGATCAGTTCGAGGCGAGTGCATGGGAGGAGCGAGTAGAGGGGTACGCGGGTTTCTTCGGCGCGATCACGGGCCGGCTGATCGAGCCGCTCCTGAATCTCGCCCGGGTTGGTCCGGGAACGCGCGTGCTCGACGTGGCGACCGGCCCCGGGTACGTGGCGGCGGAGGCGGCCCGCCGGGGGGCTACGGTTTGGCCGTCGACGTCGCCGAAGCGATGGTCGCCCGGGCCGCCGCAGAGCATCCGGGCATCGAATTCACGCGGGCGGACGCGCAGTCACTCCCGTTCGAGGACGGGACCTTCGATGCAGTCGTCGCCAACTTCGGGCTTCCCCACTTCGGCCGCCCGGAACTCGCCGTCGCCGAGGGCGTACGAACCCTCGTTGCGGGGGGGCGGTTGGCCCTGACGACCTGGGACTCTCCCGCGGAGATGCGCATGTTCGGCGTCTTCTTGGAGGCCGTCGCAGAGGCTGGGGCGGGACCGCCTGACGGCCTGCCCCCGGGCCCCGATGTCTTCCGGTTCTCCGACGACGAAGAGTTTCGGCGTCTCCTCGAAGAACAGGGCCTCGTCGACGTGGAAGTGCGCCGCGTGGCATTCACGCACCAAGTTGAATCGTTCGAGGACTTCTGGGGCGCCCTGCAACGCGGGACGGTTCGGATGGCCTCGCTCATCCTCGGCCAGTCGGAGCAGACGCAGGAGCATATCCGCGCGGCCCTCGAGCGTCGCCTGGCTGCCTACGGCACCGAGGGGCGGTTCGACGTGCCGATCTCGGTGAAGCTCGCGGTCGGCCGCAAGAAGGGCTGACCTCAGCGCCCGTCACATGACCCGGCCTTGCGACCAGGGAACAGGGACGGCGACAACTGGCGGATCGAACAGGTTGGGGTGAGACCACGCGCGCCTGGCCACTCGAGCGACAGCGTCGGTGCACAGTTGCGACGCTGCTGCTCAGGAAGCCAACGAGCTGTGGTCGGCGCTCTTGCCTGAATGCTCCTCTGCGCGAGAAGCAGCAGCGTGAGTGCCGTCCTCTCCAGGAGCCGTGGCACTTCGAGATCCGCGTCGCCCGCTGAGCGCGCCCGGCGTGCGGGCGGCGGTCAGAAGCCTGCGGTCGGTCGCCCAACTCCTCGGTGAGCGTCGCCGCAAGGGGCGTTACGGCTGCGGCTTGCGAACCAGAAGGAATCTCCTCAGCGATCCGAGCTCGCCCCATACCTGGCCGCCGGTCTTCCATCGCCAAAGCCCGGCCGGAGTGAGCTCGCCGTAGTCTCGCGCCCAGAAACGCCGTTCGGTAAACCGCCGCAAGCGGTAGTCGAGGAGCCGGTCGAAGGCAAAGATCACTGCCTCGGGACCGAGCAGGAGAACGTCGGCGTCCGGGACCTGACTCCGCATATCGACATAGAGCACTTCGAGGTCGCGGAAGTACCAGCCCCACGGAAACGTTCCGTGCTCGGAGGTGTCGACGGCGAGAGAACGGGCAGGGTCTTCGCGGGCAAGATCGATGAATCGGGCGCGGATTTCGAGAGCGTCCGGGTCGGTGTGGACTACGACCGGCAGCTCGCGGGGATCCGTGTCGCGGTTGAAGCTGAGGTCGATCGCCGTCCAGGCAAAGAAAAGCGCTGCGATCCCGGTCGCGGCGAGCACCGTGGGGCGCCATCGGTTCCGGGAGGACCAAAGCCACTGGACCCCGACACCCCCGAGCAACGCAAGCGGCAGCAGCGGCTGTAGGGCAAGCCAGGCAAAGCGCTCCCCCGCATAGGAGTAGACCGCAAGGGCCCCGACGAAGAACCAGATCAAAAAGAGTGGGAGCGGGCGGCGGCTCGCGATCCCCACCGCGATCCCGACGGCGCCGATTGCCAGCACCAACCACTCCTCGAACACGAGCAGGACGAGATAGAAGGGCCAGCTCTCGCCACCGCGGTTGACCTCGTGCTCCTCCGCCCAGTACCTGGGACCCTCGTAGACACCGTCCGCGATTCCCTGGATGTCGGTGAAGAAGGTGCTGAACAGGGTCGCGAACACGGCCGCGAACGCGGCAAGCCCGAGCAGCCACGGGCGCCAGCCGGGCACGGAGAGTCGCCGCAGCACCGGCCAGCCGGCGATTTGGGCACCGACCATTCCGGCACCGACGATCGCAGCGGTGATGAAGGTCGCCTCCTTGGTCGCGAAGCACGCCGCCAGCAGTGCCCCGATCGCGGCCGGGTGCCAGCTGCGAGGCCGCTCGAAGAAGCGGACCGCGACCACGAGCAGCGCCAGCTCGAGACAGGTGAGGATGATGTCCTCGCGGTCGAAGCGCGAGTAGTAGAGGAAGCTCGGACTGATCGCGAGCAGGAGCGCGGCACCGAGGGCGCCGGCGTGTCCGAGCTGGCGACGCAGCGCCAGGGGCAACAGAACGATCGCGGTCCCGGCGAGAGCCGGCATCAGCCGCGCGGTGAAGTCGGAGTCGCCGAACAGCCCGAAGGAGGCCGCATTGAGGAAGTAGGTGAGCGGTCCGTGGAGAAGCGGCTGGTAGTGATAGTCGCCCTGCTCGGCGAAGAGCCAGGAGAAGTACGCGACCTGCCCCTCGTCGTACTGGAAGGGGCGATCGTCGAGCTGCCACATGCGGAGGGCCAGCGCGACGGCGCCCATCGCCGTCCAGGCGACCAGCTCGCCTCGCCCCGTGGTTAGAGTCGGCTTCCACTCCACCTCAGGGGAGTATGCTCACCGCATGGGACCGGAGGGAATTCGGTTGAACCGGGGTCGTGCCGCCGTCGGAGCGCTCGCCGCCGTGCTCGCCCTGGCTGCTCTCACCGTCGGCCCGACCTTGCTCGCCGGCGGTGAGGACGAGGCGAAGGCGGGGGGCCCGAACGTGACCGTCACAGTCACGGGGCTGGGCACTGTCTACGAGCCACCGCCGGGCACTGGCACGACCGTGATCCAATGCAGGGCCGGCAACATGGGGACATGCAGCCATAACTACGTCACGTCCAACGTTGCCTTTGCAGCTGTTCCCGACGCCGGCCAGGTCCATACGGACTGGGGCGGAGTCTGTGACGGCGAGCCTGCCGGCACCGAATGCTCCCGCACGCTCAGCACAGCGTCGCACTCCGTGACTGCCACCTTCAGCGGCGCGCCCCCCACCCCCACGCCGACGCCGGCCGCGGCCCCTTCGCCCACCCCGACTGCCATCGGCATACCGCTGAGGGTGCGGATCAGGCGCTGCAAGAAGAAGTTCGATGGGGAGAAGCAGAAGAAGTGCATCAAGCGCGTCAAGAACCTCCTCGGCTGACGCGAACGCTCCGGCTTACCTGCATTGCGGCGGTGCTGACGATCGCCGCTCTCCTCCCCACCTCGACCGCCACCGCGGCCCGCCTCTGCCAGAACACCTATGGAGGCGACGTGATCTTCGCCCGCGGCAAGCTCAAGTGCCCCAAGGCCCGCGAGGTAGTCCGGGCCTGGGCCGTCGCGTACCGCAAGGACGGCGAAACCGACCGGGCCGTGTTGCGCTTCGCCTGCACCGGCTTCAACAGCGAGGTCGAGGGGCTGACGATCACCTGCCGCAAGGGGAGTCGCCGTAGCGTGACCTTTTACGCGAACGTCCCGACCTGAGCAGTCGTATCGACGACTGCGCTCCGAAGCGCGCCCGGCATGACTCGAACATGCGACCTCCGGTTTCGTAGACCGGCGCTCTATCCAACTGAGCTACGGGCGCGGGATCCGCATTATCGCGAATGTGGTGACGCCGCTCTAGGCGCGGCGCTTCACCCGGCGTAGGCAGCGGCGCTTTGCCTTCTTGCCGCGCACCCGGCGGCATTTTTTCGCCGCCTTGCGCTTGCCCTTCTTGGAGCTTCCGACGGCCCCAAGGGCGGCTCCGCCGGGCGCGGCGAAGCAGCCGCGCGCCTCGAACTCGGTCCTGGTCGGGAAGTACTCGGCCCGCGGCAGGTACTCCCCCATCGTCGCCGCTTCATTGCGGAACTCGGCTGCCTGGATCGACTGGGTGAAGCCGGCTCCGGGAAGCATGTGGCGATAGATGAGCACGCCGCGCGCGAACGGGCCCCACGGAATCCAGGTGACTCCGCACGAAGGGGTCGCGTTCGCGGGCCGCTGCGACGCGGTCGAGATGACGTAGGTGAAGTAGCCGTCGGGCCCGACGGCGGTCTGGTCGTCGGAGCGGCAGGCGATCACGCGCTGGCTCAGCGGCTCGTTCTGGCACATCGAGAAGTAGCGCAGCTGCGGGTTGGCCGGCATCGTCGCCACGCCCGGGCGGGTGTCGGCAAAGCTCGGCGCCCTCGCCCTGACCATGAGCACCCTGCCGAAGGAGCGGTTGATAATCGCCGAAACGTAGGCGTTGTCGACGTTCGAGAGATAGCCGCCCTGACCGCCAACCTCGACCAAAAGATCCTGCAGGGTGTTGCGCAGCTCCTCGGTGCTGTCGCCGGCGAGGATCGTCCCGACCACGGCGACCGGCAGGTTCACGAACTTGAAGAAGGGCGCCCGCGGGTTTCCTCCCGGCGAGATCGGGTCGAGCTCGGACGGCAGCTCGAGGTTCGTGATCAGCTCGTTCAGCGGCGCCCCGGACGGCTTCGAGGCACGGGTGCAATCGATCAGGCTGATCTCGGTCTCGCCGCCGCCGGGCAGCTCGATGAAGGCTCGTGGCAGGCCCACCCCGCCGGTCTCGTCGTGGTCGCGATCGGGAATGTAGGTCCGGTAGAGGAAGACGCCGGCGAGATTCGCCTCGCCCGTGTGGATCGTGTTCGGCGCCGGGTTGGCCGGCTCGGGACCGGTCT
This sequence comes from uncultured Solirubrobacterales bacterium, assembly GCA_963770155.1. Taxonomy (GTDB): domain Bacteria; phylum Actinomycetota; class Thermoleophilia; order Solirubrobacterales; family 70-9; genus CAVYOE01. The sequence continues at coordinate 1,584,474 of CAVYOE010000001.1, forward strand.
CTATATAAGCGGTGTACTCACGGTTGACGGCGTTCCGGTTCGCCCCGGGCAGGAACGGGTTGGTCGAGCCCGGATCGGGAACCGTGTCGCGGTCGGTGAGCGCATCGGTCGGCCGCAGCTGCACGTCGTAGGTGTTGAAAGAGAAGTAGCGGGTGTGTGGGTACCGCCCCTCGATCCGGACCCGCGACCCAGGTGGACCGGCGAAGACGCCACCCCAGTACTGGGCCGCCTCGTCGGGGAAAGCGATGTTGAGCGTGCCGGAGTCGAACCGGGTGGCCGGGAGCAGGCAGGTCTCGTCGACGCTGATCGCGGACGCCGACGGTGCCGGGATCAGGGCGGCCAGCAGCGCCGCCGCACTCAACAGCACGCACCTCCTCATGGCCGCCAGGGTACCCGCCCTCGGGCCGGCGCGGGCCGGTCGGCTAGATCGAACGTGCCTTGCGCAGCTCGCGGCGTTCGGCATCGGGCGCCCGGTCCTTCCCCGGACCACCGTTGAGGCGGTCGGCCGAGCGGCCACCGCGAAGCAGGTCGTTCCCCGGTCCGGCCAGCAGCTTGTCGGGGCTGCCCTCGCCGGCCAGCCGGTCGGCCGCGCCGCCGCCGGCGAGCAGGTCCCTGCCGGGTCCGCCGAACAGAGCGTCGCCGCCCGGACCGCCGAGCAGCCGGTCGCGGCCCGCATCGCCGTAGAGCAGGGCCCCCGCCACTGACCGGCGGGCGTCGATCACGTCCGCACCGATGCCGCCGTTCACGCGAAGCAGTGTGCCGGCGCCGACGTCAGTGGTCGCCGCGAACCTGTCGCGGCCGTCCCAGAGATTGAAGAAGAGGCTCGCCTGCGCAACCGGCACCTGTCCGGCTCCCAGGTCACAGCGGACCTGGGTCGGATCGAGCTGGACGCAGTTCATCCCGGCGCTGACCCCTGCCCGGTCCGAGACGAGGACCTCGGTCCCGGTGACGTTGAGAGCAGCGGCGACGTCATTGTTCTCCCCCGGTGCGCCGTCGAACTGGATGCTCCGGTTGCCGGCCCCCACGGTGGAGGCGCCCGCCTCGGCGGTGCCAATGAGCGAGGCGGCCAGGGCAATGATTGCTAGCCGGCGCACGCCCGAACCTTAGCCCGCCGGGGCGCGGCCTACTCCTCGATGAAGACGGGGGTCCCGAGCGGCGCCAGCGCGAACAGGGAGACCATGTCGGGGTCGCTGGCGCGCAGGCAGCCGGCCGAGGCCGCGCCTCCGATCTCCCCCGGCGTCCCGTGGATCGCGATCCGGTCGCCGCCGATCCAGCCGGGCGGGAGGTTGGGCTGGTGGCCGGAGAGCGCCAGCACGCAACAGCCGTAATAGGGACCGATGCCCGCCCCGGCGAGCCCGTCGGTGACCGAGAAGGTGCCCGGCGGCGTCTCCGACCCCGGGCGCCCGACCGTGACCGGGAACTCGACGATCGTCTCCTCCCCCCAGCTCAACGAGACCTCCCCCTCGGACAGATCGGCGTGCACCGAGTAGCTCGTCTCGTAGCTCTGAAGCCGAAGCGGATCGTCGGCGAGCCAACCGAGCTGCCCGTTCGGCAGCTCCGGTGTGGTCACACCGAGCCAGCCGTCGCTCCGCTCGGCTACGTAGAAGGTCCGGGGCGACCCGAACTCGGTGGTGGCATCGAGCCGCTCGACCACCTCCCCGTCGGGGTCATCGAGCAGGTCCACCGTCTCCCCGGGGCGCACCCGCGCGACTTCGTACCGCTCGCCGGTCCGTGAAAGCTCGCCGCCGAGGTTCTCCTCCCCCGGTTCGACCAGCGCCGCGGGGCTTCCCGGCCCCGGACTGAGCGCGGCAAGGACGAGTGCGAGCAGGGTCATCGCCTGGATCCCGGGTTGTGCGCTCGTGAGATCAGTTGAAGCGGAGAGGGAGGGATTCGAACCCTCGAGAGAGCTTGCGCCCCCTACTCGCTTAGCAGGCGAGTGCCTTCAGCCACTCGGCCACCTCTCCGAGCAAGGCCTCGATTGTAGGGTGGCCCGCAATGGAGGACCAGCGGGCACGATTCGAGCAGGTATTCGCCGGGGTCGAGCCTCCGTTCGCGTTCGTCGACCTCGACGCCGTCTGGTCGAACGCCGCCGACATGCTGCGCAGGGCGTCGGGAAAGCCGATCCGGGTGGCCTCCAAGTCGGTCCGCTGCCGCACGATGCTGCAACGGTTGCTCGATCTCGAGCGGGGCTTTCAGGGACTGCTCACCTTCACGCTGCCCGAGACCCTGTTCCTGTGGGAGAACGGGTTTCGCAACCTGGTGCTCGCGTACCCGAGCGTCGACCGGGAACGGCTCGGTTCGCTTGCCCAGCTGACCGCGGCCGAGCCCGAGAGGGCACCGGTGGCGATGATCGACAGCCCGGCGCACCTGGACCTGATCGAGTCGGCGGCCAAGCAGGCCGGCGTGAAGGCGCCGATCCGGGTGGCGATCGACGTCGACGCGGGCTACCGCGTCCTGGGGGGCGCGATCGCGGTCGGCCCGAAGCGCTCCCCGATCCACACGGCGACCCAGGCGGAGGAGCTGGCGCTGGAGGTCGCCCGCCGTCCCGGAGTCGAGCTGGTCGGGATGATGGCCTACGAGGGCCAGATCGCCGGCGTCGGCGACCGCATCCCGGGCCGGCCGCTCCGCAGCCTCGCCATCCGTGGGATGCAGTGGCTCTCGGCCCGGGAGCTGCGTGAGCGCCGGGCCGAGGTCGTTGCCGCGGTCCGTGAGCGCGCCGAGCTCGAGTTCGTGAACGGGGGCGGCACCGGCTCGATCCAGTCGACCGCCGCGGAACCTGCGGTGACCGAGGTCGCGGCCGGCTCCGGCTTCTACGCCCCGGTTCTGTTCGACCACTACCGCGCCTTCACGCTGCGCCCGGCGGCGATGTTCGCTCTGCCGGTTGCGCGCAAGCCGAGTCCCGGGATCGCGACGGCGCTCGGGGGCGGATATCTCGCCTCCGGCCCGGGTGGTGCCGACCGGCTGCCCGAGCCCTACATTCCCGAAGGCCTTCGCTTGGACCCCCAGGAGGGCGCCGGCGAGGTGCAGACGCCGCTGCTCGGCGAAGCGGCCGCCTCGCTCGACGTCGGCGACCGGGTCTACTTCCGCCACGTGAAGGCGGGTGAGCTCTGCGAGCGCTTCGGCTCCCTCTACCTGATCGCCGGCGAGACGATCGTCGACGAGGCCCCGACCTATCGCGGCGAGGGCCATGCCTTCCTCTGAGATGGACCCCTTCCGGGAACTTGCGGACCACGCCGGGCTCGCCCGCGAAGACTCGGTGCCGGTCGAGCCGCTGACGCCCCTGCTCGCCAACGGCGGCTCGCTGGAGCCCGGCCTCCGCGGCAAGCTGCCGGGCGGCGCGGAGGGTCTGCTCGGCCGCTACCGCTATGTCGACACCCAGGGCGACGGCGGCGGGACCTTTACCTTCACCGTCGCCGTGACCTCGGTGCCCGAATCGACCCCCTTCGCCCCGCGGGTCTTCTGCGTCGACAAGGACCGGATCACCTCGAACACCCACTACGGATTCGAGATCCGAACCGGACGCCTCTGGACCGAGAGCGCCAAGCTGAACGAGCGCTACGAAGTCACGGTCAGCCCCTACCAGGACGACAACTGGCTGCGGCAGCTGTTCTCCCCCACCTTCATCGACTATCTCGCGGAAGTCCAGCTCGAGGAGTTCTGCTTCGAGCTCGCCTTCGGTGCGGTCTGCACCAGCATCGATGTCGACGATCCCGATCGCTCCACCCTGGAGGCGCTGGGGTCAGCGGCATCCGAGGTGACCAAGCGGATCAGCGAGGAGGCGCGCGAGTAATGCAGGTCAACCGCACCGGCTATTTTCTGTTCGCCCTGTTCGGGCTCGGCGGCATCGCCTTCATCATCCTCCTGCCCTGGAACCCGATCGGCTACATCTGGGTAGTGGTGACGCTGCTGCTGATCTTCTACGCGCTCAGGTCGCGGATCCAGGGACGCCGCAACATGGAACTGTTCAAGTCCGGCCAGCGCGGGCGGGCGACGGTGATGGAGAGCCGATCCGGAATGCGGGTCAACAACCAGCCACAGATGCACCTGACCCTGGAGATCGAGGTGCCGGGACAAGCTCCCTTCCAGGCCGAGCACACCGAGCTGATGTCGAACTTCGTCGCGGCTCGGTTGAAAAAGGGAATGAAGCTGCCGGTCGTCGTGGACCCGAAGGACCCCGAGCGCTTCGTCCTCGTCTGGTGAGCTGCCGCTAGGGCGCTGGGGGCAGCCAGCTGCCGAACATGGTGCGGCTGGTGCGGACCTGGTGCTGCTCGCGCGCCCGCCGCGCCTTGGTGGCGGCGGCGGTGGTGTTGACGAAGTAGGCGAGCGTGTCGCGGAGGCCGAGACGCGACTTGACCGTGGGGCCGCTGAGGGTCGCTTTGCCGCGCGTTCCGACCGCCTTCATCCTCACGATCCGGCCGGAGACCCCGCGCTGGAGGATCACGACCCGCTTCAGCGCCCCGACGCCCAGCTTTCCGCCGAGCGCAGCCGCGCTCATCTTCACCCGCCAGCTGTGGTACGGGGACTCGGTGTCGTAGGGATCGGGGACGCCCCGGAGGTACGGCTGCGGGGTTCCGCCGAGGAAAACGTTCTCGTTGTTCTCGGTGTGGCCGCCCGAGGTTGAGAAGAAGAAGGTCTGGGCGGGCTTGCCCTTGTAAAGAAGGATCTCGTGATTGGTCTGCGCGATCGCCTGATTGGCGCGGGCGGTCTCCGCCGCAATCCCGCCATAGACCTGGCTGCGCGTATCCGGGTACTGGTCGAAGCCGTTGCCGCGGACCGGTGAGGCGATCGCGTAGGAGCGCGCCGCCACCGCCTGTGCCTTGAGCGCGTCGATCGGCCAGCTCGACGGGCTCTCTCGCGGAACCACGCCGCGGACATAGTCCTCGAGCTCAACCGCGTTGATGATGCTGAGGCCGCCGCCGCTGGCGCGGGCCTCGAGCGAGCCGCGGTAGGCGCCGCGCCCGGCGATGCTGACCGAGCCGCCGCCGGTGGCGAGAACGGCACCGCACCTGGCGAGCCGCTTCTTGCCCTGCTGCAGAATGACGCCGCCCCCGCGCCGCTTGGCACGGTAGGACTTGCCCGGCACCAGGGTGACCCCGCAGGCCGAGCTCGCACCGCTGAAGGTCACGGTCCCGGCGCTGCCGAGGAGGACGCGGATCGTCCGCGAGGGGCTGGTCCCGATCGTGGTCCCCTGGTAGTAGTGGGTGAGGATCGTGTGGTACGGAGTGCCTCGCTTGGCGAAGCCGTAGGTGCCGTACTGGCTCATGCCGACGCCGTGCCCCCAGCCACCGCCGTCGATGCGCCACATCGCCTTGCCCTCGGCGACCGCCGGGGCGAGCATGACCGAGACCGCCAGGACGGCGGGAACCAGGAAGCGTGGGATTGGTCTCTTCATGCGCATGCCTGCAGTGCCTAATCGTCCAACGGATCGGGGGACTGAAAGTTTCGCCGGCGCGTGCCTGCTGAGAGGAGTATTCCGGGCGCCGGACACGGGTATCGTCCGTTATAGCCAAGAGTCGACCCGGAAGGAGCCGGTGTGGCAACCCCGACCACGACGGATGCGATCAACGCCGCCGATCACAAGCTGCCGGTCGCGGGCGAGCGGGTCGAGACAGGGGAATGGTCGGAGGTGCGCAGTCCCTACGACGACTCGCCGGTCGGGCGTGTCCCCGTGGGCGATGCGAAGCTGGTCGAGAAGGCGATCACGGCTGCCCAGGAGGCGTTCGAGGCCGGGGACTTCCCCCAGCACGAGCGCGCCGCGGTGCTCGACCGCGCCGCCGCGCTGGTCGCCGAGCGCGAAGACGAGCTCACAGTGACGATCGCGGCCGAGGCCGGCAAGCCGCTGAAGACCGCCCGGATCGAGGCCCAGCGCTGCGTCGAGACGCTGCGGTTCTCGGCGACCGAAGCACGCAAGCTCACCGGCGAGTCGGTGCCGATGGAGGCCGCCGCGGCCGGCGAGGGCAAGATCGGGATCGTGCTGCGCGTCCCTTATGGCGTCGTGGGCGCGATTAGCCCGTTCAACTTCCCGCTCAACCTGGTCGCACACAAGCTCGGGCCGGCGTTCGCCGCGGGGAACGCAGTCGTGCTCAAGCCCGCAGGCCAGACGCCGATCTCCGCGATCAGGCTGGCGGAGATCTTCCTCGATGCCGGCCTCCCGGAGAACTGGCTGCACGTGATCACCGGGCCCGGGTCGGAGGTCGGCAACGCGCTGGTCGAGCACGACGACGTGGGCGCGATCACCTTCACCGGCTCATCGGAGGTCGGGTGGGGCATCCGCGAGCGCGCTGCGCGCAAGAAGGTCAATCTCGAGCTCGGCTCGACCGCGCCGCTCCTGGTCAATGAGGACGGCGACTGGGAGACGGCAGCAGAGAAGGCGAAACTGCACGCCTATTCGCACGCGGGCCAGAGCTGCATCTCGATCCAGCGGATCCTTCTGCACGAGGCGATCGCCGAGAAGTTCACCGGCGCCTTCGTCCCGCAGGTGGAGGCCCTGGTGACCGGCGATCCGATGGACGAGGAAACCGATGTCGGGCCGCTGATCTCGGGCGACGACCGCGACCGGGTCAAGGAGTGGATCGGCGAGGCCGCTGCCAGCGGGGCCAAGATCCTCACCGGCGGGGAGCTGGTCGACGAGGACCGCTGTCTCGCCCCCACCGTGATCAAGGACCCGCCGCGCGACTCGAAGTGCTGGCGGGAGGAGATCTTCGGGCCGGTGGCGACGATCAACACCTTCTCCAGCTTCGACGAGGGACTTGAAATGGCCAACGACGCGCACTACGGCCTGCACGCCGGCGTGTTCACGTCGGACATCGGCCGGGCGCTCGAGGCCGGCAGGCGGCTGGAGTTCGGCGGCGTCCTCATCAACGAGGTCCCCACCTTCCGCGCCGACCTGATGCCCTACGGCGGCGTCAAGGACTCTGGCAACACCCGCGAGGGCCCGGCCTACGCCATCCGCGAGCTGACCGAGGCGCGACTGGTCACGCTGCAGGGCTGAGTCCGCTCGCCAGGGGGGCTTGCTATTCCCGCTCGGCCGCCTTCGCGATCGCCCGCAGCCAGCGGCGCCGGATCAGGGCCGAGAAGGGGCCGACCACCCGCCAGTAGCGCTTGAATGCCCGCCGGGCCCAGTCGTCGGTGGGGACGACCTGGGTCTCGGTGACCAGCCGGCATCTCGGTTCGGGTCCCTCGGCCATCGGCTCCGCCGAGAAGGTCATCACCGCCTTGAAGCTGCGCGGCGCATCCCACTGCTCCCAGTCGTCCGCGTCGCGAAGGCGCTCGCCGCGGTCCCGGTTGAGAGGCGTCCAGACCGGGGCCCCGATCCCCGCGACCACCTCGCGGGGGCCGCGGTCGAGAATCACGAACTCGTCCGCGATCACCTCCTGGAGTGGGGTCGAAGGGGCGATATCCCGAAGCTCGGAGGACATGAGGCCCCGGAGCCTCAGCAGCGGTGAGACGATCGGATCGGAGCCGACCGGAACCGAGAGGGCGAGCTCGATCGCACGCTCGGGCTCGACTTCCACGACACGTTCGTGCCGCTCGGCCGCGATCGGGTCGGAGATCCAGTCCTCGATCGGCACCTAGCGGCTATCTAGCTCGGACTCGTAAAGCCCCGCTGCGATCCACGCGCACAGCGAAATCGTTGCGAGGGCCACGAGCCCCGCAACGCCATCACTCGGCTCGGTGACGCTGACAAAAATCGCCACCGGCACGGCAATCGCCGTGCCGATCAAGAGCGCTTTGACGATCGCATGCATGCGGGTCATGTTAAACCCGCGATTTCCTCAGTCAGCAACCAAAGCACCGCAATGATGCCCGCCACCAGCGCCGAGGCACCAGCTTCCTCTAGGAGCCCCGATCGCCGCTTTCGGCCTGCGAAGGCACGAGTCGCTCCCAGCACCGAGCCGATCGCCGCCCCGCCGGCAAACACGGCACCGAGCGCTGCGATCAGTTCCGACCCGGGTCCACCGAATGACAGCACCCCTCCCTGAGTAGCGGGGGCGGATTCTTCGCCCTACCCGTGCGGGCGCGCCATCTTCTGGTGGTCGAGCGCCTCGTCGAGCGTCTTCTCCTCGACACCCATCTCCTGCGCCACCTCGCGCAGGGGGCGGCCCGAGTCCGCCGCGGCCTTGACGATCTCGGTCGCCTTGTCGTAGCCGATGTGCGGGTTGAGCGCGGTCGCCGTCGCCAGGGTTGCCTCCGCGTGACGGGTGAGCATCTCCTCGTTCGGCTCGATCCCGGCGACGCACTTCTCGTTCAGGAGGCGGGCTGCCGAGGCGAGCAGCTTGATCGAGTCGAGCAGGTTGCGCGCGATCAGCGGCACCCGCACGTTGAGCTCGAACTGGCCCTGGCTGCCGGCCACGGTGATCGCGGCGTCGTTGCCGATCACCTGATCGCCGACCTGGATCACGACCTCCGGGATCACGGGGTTGACCTTGCCCGGCATGATCGAGGAGCCCTTCTGCAGCTCGGGCAGGCGCAGCTCGGCGAGGCCGGCACGGGGTCCCGAGCCCATCAGGGCGAGGTCGTTGGCGATCTTGATCATCGAGACCGCGACCACCTTCAAGCGCGCCGGACAGCTCGACCAGGGCGTCGCGGTTGCCCTGTGCCTCGAACCGGTCGAGCGGCGCCGAGATCTCGAGGCCGGTGGCCTCGGCGAGCAGCTCTCGCACCCGCCCGGCGAACTCCGGATGCGTGTTGAGGCCGGTGCCGGTGGCGGTGCCTCCGAGCGGGATCTGGCCCACCCGTGAGAGCGTCGCACCGACCCGTTCCTCGCCGAGCCGGATCTGCGAGGCGTAGCCGCCGAACTCCTGCCCCAGGGTGACGGGAACCGCGTCCATCAGGTGGGTGCGTCCCGACTTGACCAGGTCGGCGAAGTCGCTCGCCTTCGATTCGAGCGCAGCCGCGAGCCCATCAAGCGCCGGCAGCAGGTCCTCGTTCACCTCACCCAGGGCGGCGAGGTGGACCGCCGACGGAAAGACGTCGTTGGAGGACTGCCCCATGTTGACGTGATCGTTGGGGTGGGCGTCGTCGCCGGCGAGATTCGCGATCACCTCGTTCGCGTTCATGTTCGACGAGGTCCCGGACCCGGTCTGGAAGACGTCGATCGGGAACTGGTCGTCGTGCTTGCCGTCGGCGACCTCGTCGCCGGCCTTCGCGATCGCCTCGGCGATCTTCTTGTCGAGCCCGGCGAGCTCCGCGTTGGCGCGCGCCGCGGCGGCCTTGAGCCGGCCGAGCCAGCGGATCACCGGCACCGGCACGGTCTGACCGGAAACGGGGAAGTTCTCTACGGCCTTCGTGGTCTCGCCACCCCAGAGCTGGTCGGCCATTGCGGGGCGGAGGCTATAGGCGCGCGGATCGGGAAGCCGATCAGCCGTTCTCCTGGCCCGCGGAGTAGCCCTCGCCGAACCCGCGCTCGAACTCGGCCGGGAGCAGGCCCTCGGGGCTGAAGCGGGCCGCCGAATCGAGCCGGCGGACGAGGTCGGCGTGGATGCCCCCGGTGTCGCTGGAGCCCTGCTGCACGGCCCCGATCAGGTAGCCGAGCTGCACTGTCTCGGGACCGCCCGGATCGCGGCGCGCAGCGGAGTTCAACCGGGTCGCGGCATCGACCATGGCGCTCGCCGACCGTGCCCAGCTCGGCCCCTTCCTGTCCGGAGACCAGGCAGTCGCTGATCGGCGTCTGCCCCTCCAGCCGCACGTCTCCCGGGGCGTCGGCGAGGGCCTCAACGTAGGTATCCGTTCCGGAGAGACAGGCCGCGGGCGCCTCTTCGTCGTCGGATCCGCACCCGATTGCCGCCAGGCAAAGCCCTGTCGCCAGGGCGGCAAAGAAGCGTCCGCGCATTTGCGTAGCTTGACGGACGTGAGCGAGTCGAACCGTCAGGGGAATCCTCAGGACTTCCCGTAGCCGACCCGCTGGCCCACCGCGCCCTGGAAGCGCTGATGCGTGCCGAGGCGACGCTGACCCGGCACCTCGCGGCAGACCTCGAGCGGATCGGCGTCTCGGCGACGGGGTTCGCGATGCTGGTGCTGCTGACCAGCGCCGGTGGCGAGGCTGAGCTGCGAGTGATCCGCCGCCGGCTCGGCGCCTCGAAGGCGACCGCGACCGAGGTCCTCGACACGCTCGAGTCACGCGGATTCGTGACCCGCAAGCGCCTCGAGAGCGACCGCCGCGCGGTCGCGATCGAGCTGACCGATGCGGGCCGCAACCTGGTCACCCACGCCTTCCCCGGCCACGCCGAGCGGGTCCGCGATGCATTCGGCCCTCTGAGCCAAACCGAGAAGCGCCAGCTCGCCTCGATCTGCCGCAAGCTCGACCGCGCCGCCTAGCCCGGTCCCTTCGCATATGTTCGAGCCGCATGGACCAGCGGCTCAGCCTGATCACGCTCGGGGTCGAGGATCTCGAGAGGGCGCGGAAGTTCTACGAGGCGCTCGGCTGGAGCACCGGCGCCGACCCCGGCGACGATGTCGTCTTCTTTCAGTGCGACTGCATGGTCGTCGCGCTCTGGGACCGCGCGAAGCTGGCCGAAGACAGCGAGGTCGCCGATTCCGGCGGCTGGGGTGGCGTCACCCTCGCCTACAACACGCGCTCACCTCAGGAGGTCGACTCGGTGATCGACGAGGCCCGCGCCGGCGGCGGCGCCATCAAGCGGGAACCGGGCGAGACCTTCTGGGGCGGCTACTCGGGAATCTTCATCGACCCAGACGGCCATCCCTGGGAGGTGGCCCACAACCCGCGCTGGACGATCGCCGAGGACGGCGCGGTGAGGCTCCCGGATGGGTGAGGTGGACAAAATCGACCTCGGGGAGTTTCGCGCGGCGTTCGAGGGCATAGCCAGTCGGGATTGGGGGGTGGCACTGAAGCCCCTGCATCCCGAGATCGTCTGGTACCAGCCGCCGGACGCCCCGGAGACCACCACCCTGGTCGGACACGACGATGTCCGCAAATTCTGGGAGGAAGACCTGGCCGCCACCTGGGATGCGTGGACGTTCGACCTCTCGGAGCTCGTTCCCTCGGACGATCAGATCGTGACCATGTCGATTTGGCGCCCGAAGGCGGGGCACTCGGGACTCGAGTTCGAGCGCGAGATCTGGCAGGTGTGGACGTTCAAGGACGGCCTCGCAGTGGAACAGCGGATGTTCTTTACGCGCGAGGAGGCGTTCCGGGTCGCGGGTACCGACCCGTAGGCCGCGAGACCCGAACGTAAACTCTCCCGCTCGTGACGAACTTCCGAGCGGTAGATCCAAAACAGTCCTTCCCCGAGCTCGAGGAGCAGGTGCTCGAGCGCTGGCGCGAGGGCAAGGTGTTCGAGCGCTCGCTCGAGCAGCGCGCCGACGCGCCGGTCTGGAGCTTCTACGAGGGGCCGCCGACCGCGAACGGCCGGCCCGCATGGCGGGCACGTCCTCTCCCGCGTGTTCAAGGACATCTACCCGCGCTTCAAGACGATGACCGGCCATCGCGTGCCGCGCAAGGCGGGCTGGGACTGCCACGGCCTCCCGGTCGAGCTCGAGGTCGAGAAGGAGCTCGGCATCTCCTCGAAGGAGGAGATCGAGAAGTACGGGATCGCCGAGTTCAACGCCAAGTGCCGCGAGTCGGTCTTTCGCTACGTCGAGGACTGGCGTGAGCTGACCGAGCGGATCGGCTTCTGGATCGACCTCGACGACCCGTACGTCACCCTCGACAACGACTACATCGAGTCGGTCTGGTGGGCGCTGGCGAAGATGTGGAGCGACGGCCGTCTTTACGAGGGCCACAAGGTCGTCCCCTACTGCCCGCGCTGCGGCACCGCGCTCTCCTCGCACGAGGTCGCGCTCGGCTACCACGACGTCGAGGACCCATCGGTCTACGTCAAGCTGCCGATCCGCGAGCCGGCGCCGAGCGACCAGATCCCGGAGTCGCCGCTCGAGCCCGGCGACCAGCTGCTGGTCTGGACGACGACGCCCTGGACCCTGATCTCGAACGCCGCGGTCGCCGCCGGCAAGGAGATCGAGTACGTCCGCGTCCGCGCACGGGGACGAAGTGCTCGTCCTTGCTCGCGAGCGGGTCGAGGCGGTGCTCGGCGAGGGCGCCGAGGTCCTCGCCCACTTCCCCGGCGAGGCCCTGGCCGGCACCTCCTACGAGCCGCCGTTCGACTACATCACCGACTACGGCGAGCACGGCCACACCGTCCTGCTCGGCGACTTCGTCACCACCGAGGAGGGCACCGGCCTCGTCCACACAGCGATCGCCTTCGGCGAGGACGACTTCCGCCTCGGCGAGCAGTACGGGATCAAGCTGCAGAACCCGGTCCGCCTCGACGGCACCTTCGACGAGCGGATCACGGACTTCGCCGGCCAAGTTCGTCAAGGAGGCCGATCCGGAGATCGTCGCGGCACTGGAACGCGACGGCCGGCTGCTCCGCGCCGAGACCTACGAGCACGCCTACCCCCACTGCTGGCGCTGCGACACGCCCCTCCTCTACTACGCAAAGGCGAGCTGGTACATCAGCACCACCGAGGTTCGCGACCGGATGCTCGCCGGCAACGCCGAGATCGACTGGCATCCCGAGCACATCCGCGACGGGCGCTTCGGCAAATGGCTCGAGAACAACGTCGACTGGGCGCTCTCGCGCGACCGCTACTGGGGGACGCCGCTGCCGATCTGGGAATGCGAGCGCCGAGGATTGCGAGGAGCGCTTCTGCGCCGGCTCGGTCGCGGACCTTCGCGAGAAGGGCGGCGACCGTCCCCGAGGACCTGCACCGCCCCTACATCGACGAGGCGGCCTGGGCCTGCGAGCGCGACGGCTGCGGCGGCGAGATGCAGCCGGGTCCCGGCGGTGATCGACACCTGGTTCGACTCGGGCTGCATGCCTTTTGCCCAGTTCCACTATCCGTTCGAGAACGAGGACACGTTCAAGGAGCGCTTCCCCGCCGACTTCATCTCCGAGGCGATCGACCAGACCCGCGGCTGGTTCTACACGCTGCTCGCCACCTCCACCCTGCTCTTCGACGAGCCGAGCTACCGCGCCTGCGTCTGCCTCGGCCTCATCCTCGATCCCGAGGGCCAGAAGATGTCGAAGAGCCGCGGCAACGTGGTCGAGCCCAGCGACGTGATCGCCCGGCACGGCGCGGATGCATTCCGCTGGTACTACTTCACCGCCCAGCAGCCGTGGTCGGGCTATCGCTTCGCGGTCGACACCGTCGGCGAGGCGGTGCGCCAGTTCCTGTTGCAGCTCTGGAACACGTATTCGTTCTGGGTCCTGTACGCGAACACGGAGGGGATCGAGGTGGGGGTCGCAGCAGATGCCCACGACTTCGTCTGCCAATCCGCTCGACCGCTGGGCGCTGTCGCGCCTGCAGGGAACGATCGAACAGGTCCGGGCAGGTCTCGAGAGCTTCGACTCCACTTCGTCAGGGCGCGCGATCGCAGCCTACGTCGACGAGCTCTCCAACTGGTACGTGCGGCTCAACCGACGGCGGTTCTGGGACGGCGACGAGGCCGCCTTCGCCACCCTTCGCCATTGCCTGCTCGAGACCGCCACCCTGCTCGCCCCGTTCACGCCCTTTCTCGCGGACGAGATCTACACCAACCTCACGGGCGGAGCTGCGGGCGAATTCGGGGACCGGCCTGACTCGGTCCATCTCTGCGACTTTCCCGAGGCAGACTCGGCCCTCCGCGACGAGGAGCTCGAAGCGGGGATGGAAGCTGTGCGGCGCACGATCGAGCTCGGCCGGGCGGCGCGGGCCCAGGCCAAGATCAAGGTCCGCCAGCCGTTGCGAAAAGCCGTGGTCGTCGCCTCCGAGTCGGAGCGGCAATCGATCGAGGCGCTTGCCGAGGTGGTCACCTCCGAGCTGAACGTGAAGGAGGTCGAGTTCGTCACCGACGAGGGCGAGCTGGTCGCCTACCGGGTGAAGCCGAACTACCGGTCGCTCGGCCCGCGGTTCGGAAAACAGATGCCGCAGGCGGCGGCTGCGGTCGAGGCACTCGATCCCGACGCTGTCTCGCGCGCCCTCGAGTCCGGCGGCGAAATCGGGGTCTCGATCGACGGCAAGGATCACAGCATCGGTGCCGACGACGTCAGCCTTGTGATGGAGCCGCTCGAGGGCTACCAGGTCGAGGCCGAGGCCGGTCACGCCGTGGCGCTGGCACTCGAGCTCGATGACGAACTGCGGCGCGAAGGCCTCGCGCGCGAGATCGTCCACGCCGTGCAGAACGCGCGCAAGGAGGCCGGGCTCGAAGTCTCAGACCGGATCGCGCTGGTCCTCAACGGCGATGACGAGCTACTCGCGGCCGCGCGAGAGCACGAGAAGTACGTGGCCGACGAGGTACTTGCCACTTCGGTCGCCTACGGCGAGGACGGCGAAGCCGCCTCAGCCTCGATCGAGGGCCGCGAGCTCTCGATCGCGGTCTCTAAGAGTTAACGGCGAAGTTTGCCGGCAGATCGGCTCGGGTAAAGCGGGAGCGTTTTGGACTCCCCACCCAGCTCGCACTGATGTTCATGATCTCCAAGCGCCCGGGCGAGCGGACCCGGGTCCGGTTCATGCCGGGCTGCCTGATCTGGTCGATCGTGATCTCGATCGTTCTCACCGTGGTGCTGAATCTCCTGATCCGGGCTTTCTAGGCCCGCTGCGGCCTAGACTGGCGCGATGGAACTGGGGGCCGACACCAAGGCGGTGCTGCTGGCCGCGGGACTGATTTTCATCTGGGCCCTCCTGCTCGGGGTCTGGAAGTACCGGCAGATGTCGACCAGCCCTGAAGGCCGGGCTCACTTTTACGTTGATACCGCCCACCGCGCGGCGCTCCTCTATTCGTTTGCGACCTTGCTGATCGCGACCTTCGTCGAATTGAGCGGTTTCTCGACGCTGGTCAACACCCTCGCGGCATTCGCGGTGATCTTCTTCTTCGTCGCCGCGATCACCACCTACTGCGTCCAAGGGTTCCGCAAGCAGACCGACAACCAGTTTCGCGCCGGCGACCAGCCGCCTGGTCTGCATCCCTACATGTACGCGTTGATCGCCACCGAGATCATCGGCTTCTCTGTCCTGCTCGCCGGATTCGTCAGCGAGCAGATCCTCTAGTCGAGCGAAGCGCCTCTACGCGAGTGCCGGCTCGAGCTCGGCCTCGAGGCGTGCCTTCGGCATCGCCCCGATCACCTTCTTCGCGATCTCGCCGTCCTTGAACAGGATCAGGGTCGGGATCGAGAGAACCTCGAACTTGGCAGCTGTCTGCTGGTTGTCGTCGACGTTCAAGCTGACGATCCGTAGATCGTCGCGCTCAGCGTCGATCTCCTCGAGCACAGGATGGACGACACGGCACGGACCGCACCAGGGAGCCCAGAAGTCGACCAGCACCGGACCGTCGGCCTCGATCACCTCGGCCTGGAAGTTTGCGTCAGTCACGTCAGGGAGCTTGCCGCTCAATTTGTTCTCCTAGCTCGATGTTGGCGCCCCGTGTGCGGGCTTGCTCAATACTATACAAAATGAAGCACCCCGGATCCCCGATGCATGGACCCCGGTGCATTCTCGGAAACGTTTCCGTGCGCAGCCTACCCACGCACGCGCCACCGTAACGCCGGTACCCGCCAGATCGCCTCGGCGACGATCGCGCGGCTCATCTTCGAGCTGCCCTGACGGCGCTCGCGAAAGACGATCGGCACCTCGGTCACACGAAATCCGGCCCTGATCGCGCGATAGGTGATCTCGACCTGGAAGGCGTAGCCGCGCGAGTCGACCCGGTCGAGGTCGAGCGCTTCGAGCACCGTCCGGCGGATCACCTTGAACCCACCGGTGAGATCGCGGACCCCGATCCCGAGCATCGCCCGCGCGTAGGCGCTGCCGCCCCGGCTGATTGCCCGTCGCATTCCTCCCCACTCGGTCACCCCTCCCCCTTCGACGTAACGCGACCCGAGCACCAGGTCCGCATCCTGCGCCGCGGCCAGCATCGCCGGCAGGTAGGAGGGGTCGTGGGAGAAGTCGGAGTCCATCTCGACGATCAGCTCGGCACCGCCGGCGAGCGCCTCCCTGAACCCGGCGATGTAGGCGGGCCCGAGCCCTTCCTTGTGAGAGCGGTGGAGGACCGAGACGTGGTCGTACTGAGCGGCCAGCTCGTCGGCGATCTCACCAGTCCCGTCGGGCGAGTTGTCGTCGACGATCAGCACCCGGTGCTCGCCCGGCTCGGCGCGGAGCTGACCGCGAACCGCAGCCACGAGCGAGCGGATGTTGCCGGCCTCGTTGTAGGTGGGGAGCACAACCCACACCGTGCCGGCCGGCTCGGCGGAGGTAGTTTGGGCTCTCACGTCTCTGCCCTCACGTCTTTGTGACCGGACCGAGGACACGGTCGGTGTAGTCGTTGCGAAAGCGCCCCGCGGGGTCGAGGCGGGCACGGACCCGCTGGAACTCCTCCCACCTGGGATAGCGCTCGGCCAGCGTCGCCGCCGTCTTGGAGTGGCGCTTGCCCCAGTGCGGGCGGCCCGAGTACTCGTCCATGATCTCCTCGACCCCCCGGAAGTACGGCTCCCACTCCATCCCTTCGAACATGTGGACCGCGACGTAGCAGGTGTCGCGGCCTTCGGCGGTCGAGAGCGGCGCTTCGTCGGCGGCGACGAACCGAATCTCGATCGGAAAGCTGACGTCAAGCCCGGGAGACTCGGCCAGCTCAAGGACCCGGCGGACCACCTCGGCGGCATGACGGCGCGGAAACGCGTACTCCATCTCGGTAAACCGGATCCGCCGCTGGCTCGCGAAGACGCGGTACGACCGGTCGATTTTCTCGCCGCCGGTGAAGCCTCGTTCGGCGAGGCGGGCGAGCCGCGGGATCCATTGCGGGCGGGCGCGGCCGAGCCTGGCCAGGGCGCCGACCGCGTAGTTCTCGATCAAGACCTCGTTCGCGTACTCGAGCGCCCGGTTCTTGGGGCGGGGCTTCACGTCGGTCCGGGTGCTCTGCCGCAGCAGCGCGGTGCGTGTATGGGGGAAGACATAGAACTCGAAATGGTCGGAGCCGTCGGCGAGCGCGTCGATTCGCTCCAGCGCTTCGTCCAATGGAAGCGACGAGTCCACCCGGCGGATCGTGTACGCCGGCACGGTTCGGAAGGTGATCGAAGTCAGGACCCCGAGCGCGCCGAGCGAGACCCTCGCGGCCGCCAGCGCCTCGGGATCACTCGAGTCGATCTCGATCAGCTCGCCACCGTCGGCGACGAGCTCCACGGCTTCGATCTGAGAAGAGATATTGCGAAAGCCCGAGCCGGTGCCGTGCGTCGCGGTGCAGACGGCGCCGGCAGCCGACTGCTTGTCGATGTCGCCGAGGTTCTCCATCGCGCGGCCGTAGGCATAGAGCTGCTCGTTCATCTTGCGCAAGCCGATCCCGGCTTCGACCTTGGCCAGCCCGGACTCGGCATCTACCCCGACGACCCGGTCGAGCCGGTCGATATTGATCATCACCCCGGAGGTGCAGGCAATGTCGGTGAAGGAATGGCCCGAGCCGGCGGCTCGCACCGTCATGCCCTGCTCCGAGGCTCGGCGGACGGCCTCGCAAAGCTCGTCGACGGTGCCGGGTTGTTCGATCCGCTCGGGGGTGCAGCGCTGGTCCCGGGCCCAGTTGCGCCATTCGGGCATCGGCGAAGCCTACGCAGGGGTGTCGCGGGCGATGAACTCGTCGAGGCCCTTGCGGGCCCGGCGGCGGACGGCGGCACGCAGCACCGGGGTCCAGCCAAGCAGCCGCCCGGGGATCCCCATTGCCTGGCTTGCCCACTGGTGGAAGTCGAAGCTGTCGACGTGATCGACGATCTTGCCGTCGGCGAAGTGGAAGCTGGCGCGGATGTCGTTGACGACCGGGCGGCCGGTTTCGAACGTGTAGTTCGCGCGCCAGTGGGCGGCGCCGGTCTCCCCCTCCGCGAAGCTCCCCATCAGCTTCACCTCGAGGTCCTTGCCGCGCTCGCACAGCATCCGCCACATCTGGCCGGGCTCACGCCCGCGCAGATCGCGAAAGACCTCGTCCGAAAAGCGCGCGTTCGGCGCGTAGCAGGCGGCCATCGCCTCGCCGTCCCGACGGGCAAAGGCCTCGTAGAAGGCGACGATCAAGTCGTTGTTGTCGGCCACGGCCTAACCGTAGCCGCTACCTCGCCAGCTCTCGTCCTCCGTCGCCGCCGTCGCGGCTGTAGGTCAGATTGACGAGCTCGAGCAGGCGCTGCACCTGTGGACTGGGCCGGACCAGGGTCAAGCTTCCCTTGTGGGCGCGAGCGAGGCGCTCGGCCGCGGTGACCAGCAGCTGCAAGCCGGCGGAGTCGATGAACTCACACTCGCTCAGGTCCACCAGCAGGTCTCCGCCGCCATCGTTGACCACCCGGTCCAGATGCGCTTGCAGGAGGGGCGCGGTGGCCAGATCAAGCTCTCCGCTGATCAGCAGAACCCCGTTCTCCATGTCGGGAAACACCTCGAAGTCCTCGGCCACCAGAGCCTCCTTTGATTGGCCCGATTTCCCGGTCCGAAGGGCGTCCCAGTCGCCATTGTCCCGTGAAACTCTTGATTCCGCCCAAGCATCGCTGCGCGCGGCTTGGACTTGTACCGAGAATAGCGCCGGACCTGCAGAAAAAGAAACGGCTGCGTAGCTAGCTCTCCGGGGCCCGCCCCGTCCTGAGCCAGCGGTGGGTCTCCTGCAAGGTCCCGCGCCATCGCGGCTCAGTCAAGGCTGACCCTGTATCTTCAGTTGAGGCTGCGATACGCGCCCGGCCGGCAACGCTTGGGGGCCACCACGCACTAGCTGAGACGGCTGCAGGCCCGGATCGGCAACCGTTCCAACGCAATCTTAGGAATCCAATGGGAGCACCGACACCTCCACCCAGAACCCCGCAGGAGGCACGCCGCCAAATCGCTTCGGCCAACTACCGCCTGGCCGAGGCCAAGCGGCGCGAGACCGTCGCCGAGCGCGAGTACGACACTGCCTCCAGGCGCCTCGAGCTGCGGCGCGAAGCACTTGCCGACGCCAGGCGGGAGCGGGCGCAGGCGGAGGCACTGGTCAGGGCGCTCTCATCAGCCGACGGGGTACGCCCCGACGGCGCCTCGCCGGCCTAACCGCGGCGCGCAGCTAGTCTCATCTCATCCCTGGAGGGGTGGCAGAGTCTGGTTTATTGCGGCAGCCTTGAAAGCTGTTGACCGGGTTCTCCCGGTCCGGGGGTTCGAATCCCTCCCCCTCCGTTGACCTCAGGCAGCCGGTGCCGCTTCCTCGGGCTGCATCAGCATGATCACGCTGGTGACCAGAGTCAGCAGCCCGAGAACCAGGAAGGCGAAGAAACCGGCAGGCGTGAGGGACGCAACGCCGATGATGACGGCCCACCAACCCAGCCATCGAGGGAGGCCGCCGTTCCGGAGTATCGCCAGGCCGAGGCACCAGCTCGTGACTACGGTCCCTCCGGCGACCGGGAACCACAAGTCCAGGCTCAGGGCGTTTAGCGCCTGCAGCGCCGCGGGTTCCAGATCCGTGGCCCCGTCGCTCAGGGTCAACCCGATCCCCGCGAAGATCAGCATCCCGACGCCGAGGATCACGGCGCCCGCGATGACACCGATTGAGAGGGCTGAAACAGTCGCTTCACTGCGACGCAGCCTGGCTGCGACCCCGATGTAGAAGAGGACGAAGGCCACGGCGCCGAGGGCCAGGAGGAGCGAGCCCACCCCGGTCTCGTCCTCGTTGTCCTCATAGAAGCTGACTACCTCCTCGACCGGCTCGTCGATGGCCGGCGGGTCGCCCCCGATGACGAACGAGGCGACGATCAGGGCGATCGCTGCGATTCCCAGTAACGGTGCCCTTCGACTCCAACTGTCGCCCATGCTGCTCTCCTCTCGATAGCGGCCTGTGCCTAGGCGCGGGTAGCCTTTCATAAGCAGCGGGTAATGGAGGATCTCTTGCAGGCGGGCACGACGAGTAGATCGGCGACCAAGGCACATCGCAACCCTTGGCGGGTGCGGAAGCTGTGCACATTCCTTGCGGCGGTGGCGGTGCTGGCCATCCCGCCGTCGGCGGCGGGGCTCTCTTATGCCCCGCCCAAGGGCCAGGTCTATGCGGGCGTAAACGACACCGCGATCGAAGATGACTTTCGCGATTTCGCCGAGCTGCTCGGCAAGCCGCAGCTGCCAGTGGTACAGGCCTTCCACACCTGGGGCACGGATCCCCGCGAAGCGCTGGAGCGCTGGACCGAATATCGGGCCCGTGGTGTCCTCTCGATCTCGACCTCGCGCGGCTGGGGCTATCCCGCGAAGATCTCGCCCCGCCAGATCGCTGAGGGCGAGGGAGATGACTACCTGCTGACGCTCAACTCGCGTCTCGCCCGAAGCGGCCAGATCACGTACGTCCGGCCGCTGGCCGAGCCCAACAACTGGCACAACGCATACTCAGCGGTGAACTCGAACGGGTCCTCCCGCGGCGCCGGCAACAGTCAGCGTTGGTACCGCAAGGCATGGCGGCGGATGGTGACCATCGTCAAGGGGGGCGGGCCTCGCACCGCGATCGATGCGCGGCTCGCCACGCTGGGACTGCCGCCGGTCCAGCAGGTTGACGACCGGGCACTGCCGGCGGAGCTCGCGGCGCCGCAGGTCGCATTCATCTGGTGCCCGCTGGTCTATGGCTCCCCGCGGACCCGCAACAACGCACCTGCCCGCTACTGGCCGGGAGGGGCCTTCGTCGACTGGGTCGGGACCGACACCTACTCCCGGTATCCGGCCTTCTCCTACCTCCACCGGCACTACCGGGCCTTTCGCGGCAAGCCGTTCGCGATCGGAGAATGGGGTGTGTGGGGCGCCGACGACCGCGGCTTCGTCAAGCGCGTCTTCAAGTTTCAGCGAACCCACTCGCGCGTGCGAATGATGATCTACCACTACAGCTTCGTCGGCCGCGGAGGCCCGATGAGCCTCTTCCGCTGGCCGCTCGCCGCTGCTGCCGCCCGCTTCCAGATGCGCGACGACACGGCGTTCCCGGCAAACGTCCCGGAATACGCCCCCTCTTCGGCGCCCGCGTCGACACCGCCGCCGGCGCTCTAGTCCCGGCGGTCGCGACCAGGGTCGCGGGTCAGCTCGGCCGCGAGCTAGGCTTGCGGCATGGAGAAAGTCGAAAAGACGCCCGAGGAGTGGCGCTCCGAGCTGACCGACGAGCAGTACGAGATCCT
Source organism: uncultured Solirubrobacterales bacterium (assembly GCA_963770155.1). Classification (GTDB taxonomy): domain Bacteria; phylum Actinomycetota; class Thermoleophilia; order Solirubrobacterales; family 70-9; genus CAVYOE01. The sequence goes on from CAVYOE010000001.1 coordinate 1,605,590, forward strand.
CCGGGAGGCCGGGACCGAGCCGGCCTTCACAGGGATCTACCACGAGGCCAAGGAGGACGGCGTCTACCGCTGCGCCGGCTGCGGGCTCGAGCTGTTCGACTCGGACACCAAGTTCGACTCCGGCACCGGCTGGCCCAGCTTCTGGGAGCCGATGGAAGATGAGAACGTCGAGCTGCGCGAGGACAGCAGCATGTTCATGAAACGGACCGAGGTCGTCTGCGCCCGCTGCGGCGGCCACCTCGGTCACGTCTTCGACGACGGCCCGGCCGACAAGACCGGCCAGCGCTACTGCATCAACTCAGCCGCGCTCGACCTCGACGAAAAGTAGATCAGGCTTTTCCGCCGGCGCCCAGGTAGCTGAAGCGCACGGCGAGGGCGACCGCTTCGGTGCGGGTGTCGACCTCGAGCTTCGCGATCGCGTTGCGGACGTGGGTGTGGACGGTCGCCGGGCTCAGGGTGAGGCGCTCGGCGATCTCCTTCACCCGCAGCCCCTCGGCAAGCAGCTCGAGGATCTCGCGCTCGCGCGGGGTCAGGGCCAGCAGCTTCTCCAGGTTTCCGTCATCGTCGTTCAGCTTGGGGTCGACGAAGGTGTCGCCCTTGGACACCGCGCCGATCGCGCGGGCGATGTCCTCGGAGGGCGCCGACTTGAGGACGTAGCCGGAGGCGCCGGCGCGCATCGCCAGCGCCAGCAGGTTGGCCTGGGCATGGGCGGTGAACACGATCACCTTGGTCTCCGGGCGTGTTTTCAGGATCGCCTTGGTCGCCTCGATCCCGTCGATCCCGGGCAGCTCGATGTCGAGGATGGCGACGTCGGGCTCGAGCTCTGCGACGCGCTCGACGGCCTCCTCGCCATCTGAGGCCTCGCCGACGATTTCGACGCCGTCGGCCCCGCTCATGCGGGTCTTGATCGCCTCGCGGACGATCTCGTGGTCGTCACAGAGCACAACCCGTCTTGTATCCACTGCGGTCATCGAGAGGTGGGTATAGCGGATGGGAGCCCGGCGCGTTGTAGAGATTCCGGAATCTCGACCGTTCCGTCCTCCCGCTGGCCATTTTCAAGTAGGGCGATCAACGTACGTCCTACCGCGACAGCGGTCCCGTTCAGCGTGTGCATCGTCTCGTAGGGCTGTTCCGCCTTCGGCCGGAACCGCAGCGCCAGCCGGCGGGCCTGGAAGTCGGTGGTGTTCGAGCAAGAGGTCAGTTCCCGGTAGCGCTCCTGGCTCGGGATCCACGCCTCGCAGTCGAACTTGCGCGCCGCCGATGCACCGAGGTCGCCGACCGGGATGTCGACCACGCGGTACGGGATGGCGAGCTCGCTCAGGATCTCCTCCTGAATGCTGAGGATGCGCTCGTGCTCGGCCTCCGATTCGTCCGGATGCACGAACGAGAACATCTCGACCTTGTCGAACTGGTGCACTCGGAAGATGCCGCGGGTGTCCTTGCCGCCGGCGCCCGCCTCCCGGCGGAAGCAGGTCGAGAAGCCGGCATAGCGAAGCGGCAGCCGCTCGGCGAGGATCTCCTTCTCCTCGGCATGCAGCGAGGCGAGGGAGACCTCTGACGTTCCGACCAGGAAGAGGTCGTCCTTGGGGACCTCGTAGATCTGGTCGCGATCGCCGGGAAGGAAGCCGGTCCCGTGGAGGGCATGCTCGCGCACCAGTACCGGCGGGACCACCGGGGTGAAGCCGTGGCCTTGGAGCTTCTCCATCGCGAAACGGACCAGCGCCATCTCGACCATGACCAGGTCGCCGAGCAGGTACGCAAACCGGGTCCCGGAGAGAGTGGCGGCCGCCTCCATCTCGATCCAGCCGTGTCGTTCGCCCAGTTCAAGGTGATCAAGCGGCTTGAATCCGAACTCGGGGCGGTCCCCCACCTCTCGCAACGTGACCGCGTCCTCGTCGGCCTCACCCTCCGGGGCATCGGGGTGCGGAAGATTTGGGAGGGCCGAGAGCAGCTCGTCCTGCTTTTGCTTGAGCTCACCGAGGTCCGGCTCCAGCGATTTGATCTCATCCTTGAGCTGCGCGGACTTCGTTCGCAGCTCATTCACCTCGGGCTCGTCGGCGCGGCCGGCCCGCCCCGCCTCCTCGACCTTGGAGGAGAGCTCCTTCTGCTCGGCGCGGATCTCCTCGATCCGGGTGTTCTTCGCGCGTCGGTCCTGATCGACGGAGAGCAGCTCGTCGAGGGTCCGCCGTGCGCCACGGCGCGCCAGTGCTGCCCGGGCGGCCTCGGGGTCCTCGCGGAGCTGCTTCAGGTCGAGCAAACGCGGGAGGTGCTAATCGGCGTCGCTGCCGGCGTACTTGGCGACGAACTGGGCGACCTGGGTCGCCTCCTCCCCGACGACGATGTTCTGAGGCATGATCGAGCCGGAGAAGCCGCCGTTCTGGATCGCGAACAGCACGTCCTCGAAGCTCTCCTTCCGCTGGTCCAAGTTAGGTCCCTGGGCACGGACCGCCCTGGTCCCGGAGCCCTGCGTGCCTGCAGCCTCCAGCGTGTGGCAGCCGGCGCAGCGCTCGGCGAAAAGCTGCGCGCCCTCATATGTAGGGTCGTCCTCGGCCACCTCGACCGAGGCCGTTCCACAGCCGGCGACCAGCGCGCCCGCGACCGCGACCATCGCGATCGGAATCCTCCTCGCCAGCCGGTGACCACTTAGCCCACGCACGCGGCGGCATCATACTTTCAGCGCAGGTCTCTGGACCCGAGCACTTGGCAACCGACCCCGACAGCTTCCGAGCGGCAATCAGCGACTTTCCCACCGGGGTCACGGTGGTGACCGCTGTTGGGGAGAACGGCCCCTCGGGAGCGACGGCGAATGCGGTCGCCTCCCTGTCGCTGGACCCGCCGATGATGCTCGCCTGTCTGGACCAGGGGTCGCGCACGCTCGCCTCGGTGCGCGGCGCCGGCAGCTTTGCGATCAACGTGCTCGCCGCCGAACAGGCCGAGCTGGCGCGCCGGTTCAGCACCAAGGACGCCGAGGCGGACAAGTGGGACGGAATCGACTCCGAAGAGCGCGACGGCACCCCGAAGCTCGCCGGCGTCATCCTCTGGATCCGCTGCGAGCTCCGCGACCTGCTCGACGGCGGCGACCATGCGATCGTCACCGGGACCGTGCAGGAAGTCGAGTCAAGCGGGGGCGAGCCGCTCGTCTTCCATCGCGGGACCTACCGGGGGCTGGGCTGAAGGTGAAGGAGCTCGAGCCCTTCGTCGGCAAGTGGACCATCGACGCGAGATTCGAGGCCATGCCGCCGGATGCGCCGAAGGGAAGGGTCACCTTCGAGTTCATGGAGGGCGGGGAGTTCCTGGTCGAGCGCTGGGAGGTCCCGGTCCCCGAGGCCCCGGACGGGATCGCGATCATCGGCCCGAACCCGGAGGGCGACGGCTACCTCCAGCACTATTTCGACACCCGAGGGGTGGCGCGGGTCTACGAGATGGAGTTCGACGGCCGCGTCTGGAAGCTGGAGCGGTTGACCGAGGACTTCTCCCCGCTCGACTTCAAGCAGCGGTATTCCGGCACCTTCAGCGACGACGGGAGGACGATCGACGGCGCCTGGGACATCTGCCATCCGGGCAAGGACTGGGAGAAGGACTTCGACCTGATTTACGAGCGGCTGGACTAGACCGGGAGCTTCTTCGCCCGCTTCCTGCACTTCCGGCGGGCCTTCTTCGACTTCTTCTTCTTGCACTTCTTCAACGCGGCCGCGCGCCGGCCGGTGGCCGGCGTTGCCGCGGGCGGCGCCGGAGGCACGAACTGAAGCTCGAAGGCGCCGATGTCGGTGCCGTCGCTGCCAAACAGGTTGGGAACGTCCGGGAAGTCAGACGGGCGGCCAAGATCGCGCTGGTCGGTCGTCTCGCCAGCACTCGCGATGCCACGATCGATCGCGGGAGTGCCTGGGAGCAAGGCGATCGTCTCGCTAGGGCCGCCGTTAGACCCGAGGCCGCCGATCCCCGGATTGGGCACGTTCCGCTGGTCGGTGCCATCGCTGAAGCCGCAGGTGTCGGTCGGCGATTCGAGGTTGTGGCCAAGAGTGGTGGTCGCAAACGGAGGCGGGCCGCAGTTCTGGATCGCGGGAGCCGAGGCGACCAGCGTGTTCTTGACGCTCGCCGTACCGTTCGCCCGGTAGAGGTTGGCAATTGCAAAGTCCGGGGCCGTGGCCGAGTTGGCGGCGATGGTCGAGCTTGTCAGGAAGAGCGCCGTTCCGCCTTGATAGATCCCCGAACCGAGCGCGAGGTCGCCGTCCGCCGCGCTCGCCGTGGCGGAGTTGCCGCTCACCGTGCTGCGGTCAATGGTCACCGTGCCGCCGCTGATATTGGCGATTCCGGCGCCGCTCACGGAGGCATCCCCCATCGGGTCCGGGGCGGAGGCAGTGGCGATGTTTCCACTCACCGTGCTCTTGTTCAGGAACAGGAGCGCCGAGCCGCCGGAATTGGTGATCCCGGCCCCGAACACGTTTGCAGCGAAGTTGCCGTCCACGGTGACCACGGCTTGGTTGGCAGTCACATTGCTGTGGTTGAGAGTGAGCGTGCCGTTGTTGTTGATTCCGGCGCCGAAGACCTGCGACGTGGTCGCCGGATCCGGCCCGGCCGGTCCGCTGACGTTCTGGGTCACCGTGACTCCGTTGAGGGTCAGGTTCGCGGCGATGAAGTTCTGGATCCCTGCCGAGAAATAGTTGGTGCCGACGTCGTTCCTTCCCCCCTTCACCGTCAGCCCCGATACCTTCGTGACCGGTGCCCCGCCGCCGTTGCTCAGAACCGTATCGGCCGCCTGGTTGCCGTCGATGGTGAGCAGCCCGGCGCCCGGGCCCTGGATCTCGAGGTTGTCGGAGATCGAGGGCAGAGACGAGGCGAGCGTGATCGCGCCGTCGAAGGAGGGGATGTTGAACGTGATCGTGTCCGGAACCCCGGGGGACGCGTTGGCCAAGGTGATCTTCTCGCGCAGGGTCCCGGCGCCGGAGTCCGCGTCATTGACGACCACATAGGGAATAGCAGCGGCTGATCCCGGCAGGAGCAGCACGGCGACGACCGCAAGGCCGGCGATCCGGCTCCCGAGTATCGACCCCTGGCGGAACTCCACTCCCATCTCCTGAAGCGTACTCCGATCTGGGCGGGCGGCTAGATCAGGCTGGTTGTCCCGGCCGCCCGCAGGGCCAGGAAGAAGATGACGATGCAGGAGACCGCCATGATCCCGGTCTCGCGGCGGAAGATCTCCAGCGCGAGCTCCCGCTGCTCGGTGGGCGGCAGCGACTCGAACTCGGTCTCGCCGATCTCCTGGCCGGCGGCGCCGGCGCGGGCGCCCTCCCCCAGCAGGGAAACGGCGAGCGGAAGGACGCCGTAGAGGACGTGGAGCTCGTCGTAGTCACGGCCGAAGAAGATCAGCAGCATCCCGAGCAGCACCTGCGCCACGACGGCGCCCTGGGTCAGCCGCAGCAGGTACCAGAACCACTCCGAGGGCCGGCGCTGGAGCCACGACAGCCCACCGAGGATCCCGCTCGCGAGGCTGAGCGCAAGGACCGCGGCCCCGATCACGACATGCACTGCTGTCATGCGCGGAAAAGCACTATGTAACACCCTCGCACAAAGTTGTATAACGCCTCGTAGAGGCCATGTTGCAGAGCTACCTACCCGTTCTTGTCTTCGCCGGCCTCGGATTGGCGGTCGGGGGGGCCTTTGCTCTTCTCAACGGCGTCATCGGCCGGCGCAAGCGCCCCGTGACCGCGAAGTCCGAGCCATACGAGTGCGGCCTCCCGACCCAGGTCTCGAGGACTTTCCGGTTCGGCGTCAGTTTCTACATGGTCGCGATGCTGTTCATCCTCTTCGACATCGAGGTTGTCTTCCTCTATCCGGTGGGGACGATCGTCAACAGCGCCGAGAGCATCTTCGTCCTCGCCGAGATCCTGATCTTCGTCTTCCTGCTGGCAGTCGCCCTCGTCTTCGTCTGGCGCCGAGGGGCGCTCGATTGGAAATAGAGCGCGGCCAGCCCGCCACTGACGCAGGGCAGCCACGCTCGCCGGAGGAGTTTCGGGCCAAGCAGCTACGCGCCCGCGACATGCTGCGCGGCGACATGTCCGGGGACGAGCTCGACCGTTACGTCGAAGACGCCCTGCTCACCGGCCGGCTCGAGAACGCGCTCAACTGGGCCCGCGCCAACGCGATCTTTCCGGCCACCTTTGGGCTTGCCTGCTGCGCGATCGAGATGATGTCGATGGTCACCGCGCGCTACGACATCGCGCGGTTCGGCGCCGAGGCGTTCCGCGCCTCCCCGCGCCAAGCCGACATGCTGATCCTTTCGGGCCGGGTCTCGATCAAGATGGCGCCGGTCGTCCGCCGCGTCTACGACCAGATGCTGGAGCCGAAGTGGGTGATCGCGATGGGCGCCTGCTCATCGTCCGGCGGCATGTTCGCCAACTACGCGGTGGTCCAGGGAGCCGACAAGTTCATGCCGGTCGACATCCACGTGCCGGGATGCCCGCCGCGGCCCGAAGCGCTCCTCCACGGCTTCAACAAGCTCCAGCGCCTGGTCCGCGGCGACCCCGACCTCGGCTGGCGCCAGCGCTACAACGCGGCCGGCACCGAGGAATGGGCGCGGCTTGAATCCGGCGAGCCGAGCGCCGAGGCCCTCAACGCCGCCAAGCGGGTCGCCGAGATGGGCACCAGCGAGCCCGCGGAGGAGGTGAGCACGGATGCCTGATGCCCCCGGGCTCGAGCTGATCGCACAGGAGATCAACGAGGCCCACGAGGGGGCCGTGATCGAGACCTCGTTCGAGTACGAGCACGCGACGCTGATCGTCAATCCGGAGTGGATCCTCGGCGTCCTGGGCTGGCTCCGCGACACCCCCGCGCAGGAGTACCGGTTCCTCGCAAGCCTCCACGCCGCCGACTACCTGCCCGCGACGCCGCGATTCGCGGTCCACTACGAGCTGCTCAACATGCCGCGGGTCGAGCGCATCGCGGTCAAGGCGCTGCTCGAGGACCCCGGGGCGGGCAACGGCGGGGAAGCGCTTCCGGAGCTCGACTCCTGCGTCGAGCTGTTCGCGACCGCCGAGTACCAGGAGCGCGAGGTCTACGACATGTTCGGGATCGTCTTCCGCGGCCACCCCGACCTCCGCCGGATCCTGATGCCGGAGGACTACGTCGGCTGGCCCCAGCGCCGCGACTTCCCCGTCGGCGGCGAGCCGGTCCTGTTCACAAAGGACGAGCCCGGGTCTCCCGGGTGGTACGAGTGAGCCAACCGATCGAAGATCCCGCGATCGAGTCGATCGAGGCTGCGATCGCAGCCGGACGCGACCCGGGCGGTCCCGGCGAGCCGCCGGAGCTGCTGCCCGAACAGGAAGTGATGACGATCAACATGGGACCGCACCACCCGGCGACCCACGGGGTGCTGCGGCTGGCAGTCGAGCTCCAGGGCGAGAAGGTGCTCGACCTGAAACCCGTGGTCGGCTACCTCCACACCGGGATCGAGAAGTCCTGCGAGCAGCACTCCTACTGGAAGGCGATCACCTTCGTTGAGCGCATGGACTACCTCTCCTACTTCTTCCAGATGCAGGCCTTTTGCGGCTGCATCGAGCGCATGGTCGGCCTCGAGATCCCCGAGCGCGCCTCCTACATCCGCGTGATCCACATGGAGCTCGGCCGGATCATGTCCCACCTGGTCTGGCTCGGGACCTCCGCCCTCGACCTCGGCGCGATCTCGATGTTCTGGTACTGCTTCCGCGAGCGCGACCGGATCCTCGACCTGTTCGAGATGTCGACCGGCCAGCGCATGCACACGCGCTACTTCCAGGTCGGCGGAGTGATGGAGGACCTCCCCGCAGGCTTCGAGGAGAAGCTGCGCTCCTTCTGCCAGGAGATGCCGACGCGGGTCGACCAGTTCGAGGCCCTGCTCGACCGCAACGAGATCTTCCTGCAGCGCACCAAGGACGTCGGCACGGTCTCGCGAGAGCGCCTGCTCGAGCTCGGCGTCACCGGGCCGCTGCTCCGCGCCACCGGCGAGCCCTGGGACCTGCGCAAGGCCGATCCCGATCTCGTCTACGACCGCTTCGACTTCCAGATCCCGGTCGGGACGGTCGGTGACTGCTACGACCGCTACCGGGTCCGCGTCCAGGAGATGCGGGAGTCGACCCGGATCATCGAACAGGCGCTAGACGGCATGCCGGAGGGTCCGATCAGGGCCGACGACCGCAAGTACTCGCTGCCGCCCCGCGACGAGCTCTCCACTTCGATGGAGGCGCTGATCCACCACTTCAAGCTGGTCACCGAGGGCTTCCGTGTCCCGCCCGGCGAGCTCTACCACGCGATCGAGGGGCCCCGGGGCGAGCTCGGCTGCTTCATCGTCGCCGACGGCTCGGCCAAGCCCGCCCGCGTCCACTTCCGCGACTCCAGCTTCGTCAACCTCCAGGCCCTCCGCGAGATGTCGGTCGGCGGCCTGATCGCCGACCTGATCGCGAACCTGGCGATGCTCGATCCGATTCTGGGAGGCATCGACCGGTGACCGGGGAACCCATCGGTGTCGAGGACCTGGCGGCCGTCGAGGTCCCCGACGACCTCCGGGAGAAGATCGAGGCGGCGATGGCCCGCTATCCCGAGAAGCGCTCGGCCTCGATCCCGGCGCTCTGGGCCGTCCAGCGCAAGTACGGATGGTGCACCGCGGAAGGGATCCGCCAGGCCGCCGCGGTGATGGGCGTGACGCCGGCCTACCTCGAGGGGGTGGCCAGCTTCTACGACCTCTTCCACACCGAGGCCCAACCCGAGCACGAGGTGCTGGTCTGCACCAACATCAGCTGCTGGCTGAGGGGCGGCGACGAGATCCTCGAGGACTTCCAGGCGAACAGCGGCGACGACGTCTGCGTTCGCGGCTTCGAGTGCCTCGGTGCCTGCGACATCGCGCCGATGGCCTCGATCAACGAGCGCTACTTCGGCCCGCTCGAAACCGGCGACGCGGTCGCCGCAATCGAGGCCCTACGCGCCGGCGAGGAGGTCCTCCCGGAGAAGTCACTGTCCAGGCGGCCCGCGGCCGGCGACGGCGACGGCTCACTCCTGTTCAAGCACATCGACGAGAGCCTCGGCTCGATCGAGGCCTATCGCCGCCATGGCGGTTACGAGTCATTCCAGAAGGCGCTGCGCGAGCTCGAGCCCGATGACCTACTGCGGGAGCTCGAGGATTCTGGCTTGAAGGGCCGCGGCGGCGCCGGGTTCTCGATGGGCAAGAAGGCCTCCTTCCTGCCGCGGGGCGATATGGAGAAGTACCTGTGCTGCAACGCCGACGAGTCCGAGCCCGGCGCCTTCAAGGACCGCGAGCTGATGCAGAAGAACCCGCACCAGCTGATCGAAGGGATAGCGATCGCGGCGATCGCGGCCGACACGGCTCGCTGCTTCATCTTCATCCGCGGCGAGTACGACCTTCAGGGCGACATTCTCGACAAGGCCGTCGCCGACGCCTACGCGGCCGGCTTCCTCGGCGAGAACGTGCTGGGCAGTGGCCGCACTATCGAGCTCGTCGTCCACCGAGGCGCCGGTGCCTACATCTGCGGTGAGGAGACGGCCCTGCTCGATGCGCTGGAGGGCAAGCGCGGCAACCCGCGCCTGAAGCCGCCGTTCCCCGCGGTCCAGGGCCTCTACGGCGGCCCGACCCTGATCAACAACGTCGAGACGCTCTCCAACCTCCCGCACATCGTGCGCGCCGGCTCCGACTGGTTCAAGAGCATGGGCACCGAGCAGTCACCGGGGACGAAGATCGTCTCCGTCTCCGGTCATGTGCAGCGGCCCGGCAACTACGAGGTCGAGCTCGGGGTTCCATCGCGCGAGATCATCTACGGACTCGGTGGCGGGCCTGCCGACGGGCGCCGGGTCAAAGCCTGGTTCCCGGGCGGGTCCTCGGCGCCGGTCCTGACAGAGGCCGAGCTCGACCTTCCGTACAGCTTCGAGGCGATGCAGGAGGCCGGCTCGATGCTCGGGTCCGGCTCGATCATCGTCGCCGACGATCGCACCTCGATCGTCGAGCTCGCTCTGCGCACGGCGCGCTTCTACCACCACGAGTCCTGCGGCAAGTGCACCCCGTGCCGCGAGGGGACGAACTGGACCGTGAAGATGCTCGAGCGCGTGGTTCGGGGCGAGGCGACCCCGATCGACCTCGATGTGATCGCCAACGTCCAGGAGAACATCATCGGCAACTGCCTGTGCGTGCTCGGAGACTCAATGGCGGCGCCGGTCGGCTCGATGGTGAAGAAGTTCCGCGGCGAGTTCGATGCGGCCCTGGAGCAGCCGATCACGGCCTCCCCGGTAGCCGGCGAGGGAGCGGGCGAGATCGATGAGATTGTCGCCGGCCGCAGCCCGACCGCGCTCCCGGCGGGAGTGGAGAAATGAGCCGCAGGATCCGCAACGCGGTGACCCTGGTGGTGGACGGCCGCGAAGTGGTGGCGCCCGAGGCGACGATGCTGGTCGACGCCGCCAAGCAGGGCGACGTCGAGATCCCGGTCTTCTGTTACGAGCCGAAGCTGGGCGAGCCGGTCGGAGCCTGTCGCATGTGCCTGGTCGAGATCGAGGGGATGCCGAAGCTGCAGACCGCATGCTCGACCCCCGTCCGCGACGGGATGGTGGTCTACACCCAGACCGACCGGGTCAAGGAAGCACAGAACGCGGTGGTCGAGTTCCTCCTGGTCAACCATCCACTCGATTGCCCGGTCTGCGACAAGGGCGGCGAGTGCCCGCTCCAGGACATCGCGATGGGCTGGGGCCCGGGCAAGAGCCGCTTCACCGAGCCGAAGCGCCACTTCGAGAAGCCTCTCCCCCTCTCCCCACTTGTCGCGATCGACCGGGAGCGCTGCATCCTCTGCTACCGCTGCGTTCGCTTCAGCCAGGAGGTGGCCGAGGACGAGCAGCTGCAGCTGCTCGAGCGCGGCGACCGCAGCTACGTCGGCACCTTCGACGACCGGCCCTACGTCGCTCCCTTTCACGGCAACATCACCGAGCTCTGCCCGGTCGGAGCGCTGACCAGCTACACCTACCGATTCCGGGCGCGGCCCTGGGACATCGAGGACGCGGGGTCGGTGTGCACGCTCTGCCCGAGCCAGTGCAACGTCAAGTTCACCGTCCGCGACGAGCACGTCACGCGCGTCCTCGCTCGCGACAACGACGAGGTCGACGACGGCTGGCTCTGCGACAAGGGCCGCTACGGCTTCCAGATGCTGGCCGCCGAGGAGCGGATCAGCGAACCGATGGTCCGGGCCGGCGACGGCTCGCTCACCCCGGTGTCCTGGGACGAGGCCCTGAAGAAGGTGGCGGATGGTCTGCAGCGCGCCGGCTCCGGGGCGGCGGCGCTCGTTGGTGGCGGCAGCTCGAACGAGGAGGGCTGGCTGATCCAGCGGTTGATGCGGAAGGGCCTCGACTCGCCGCACGTCGCCAGCTCGGCCAGCCCGGTCGAGGGGGCGCTGCTGCGCGAGATGTCGAGGCCGGAGATGACCACCAAGGTGAGCGAGATCGACATCGCCGACGGCATCCTGGTCGTGGGCTGTGATCCGCTGCACGAGGCGCCGATCATCGACCTGCGGATCCGCAAGGCGGTCCGCCGGGAAGGTGCGCGGCTTGCGATCGCGAGCGAGCGTGCCACCGCCCTCGACGGCGGCGCCGAGATCAGCGCCCGCTACGCGCCCGGCGACGCCGCCGCTTTCCTCGGTGCGCTGGCAGGGGCACTCGGTGCGCAGGGGTTCAAGGGCGGGGCCAAGGCCGAAGGCCCTTACGCGCAGGACGCAAAGTCACTGGCTGAGGTCCTGAGGGCGGTCCCCGACCCGGTGGTCATCTGGGGCGAGCGGCTGTGGCGCTCGCGCGGCGCGGTCGCAGCCCTGGTCGCCTGCGCGCGGGCGCTGGGAATCGACAAGAAGCTCGGTCCGGGGCTGCTCGAGATTCCCGACGAGGCCAACGGGCGTGGCCTGCGCGAGGTCGGCTGCGTCCCGGCGGCGGGACCCGGGCTGAAGCGAACCAAGGCCGGCAGCGGCGCCGAGCAGATCAAGGAGGGACTCGCCTCCGGCGAGCTCTCGGCGCTGTTGCTCTGCGACAGCGACCCGGTTCGCACCCACCCCGACTCAGACGGCTGGCGCGAGGCGCTGAAGCAGGCCGATTTCGTGGTCGCGGTGGCGATGTTCGACAACGACTCGGCCTCGGCTGCAAACGTGGTCCTGCCGCTCGAAAGCCACGCGGAGAAGGACGGGACGGTGACCCACCCGGACGGCCGTCTGCAGCGGCTGCGACGGACGGTCGAGGTGCCGGAGGGGGTTAGGCCAGGTTGGCAATGGCTGACTCAGCTCTCGGCGGCTCTCGGCCAGCCCCTGCCCGCGGCTGCCGAGCCGGACGTGCTCGATGTCCTCGAGGCCCTCGCCGCGGAGGTCCCCCTATATAAGGGGATCACGGTCGAGGAGATCGGCGGCGACGGCGTCCGCTGGCAAGAGCGACCCGGAGTGCCGGAGTTGAAGCCGGCGGTCTCGCCGAAGCGGTCCGGATCACGCAGCAGGAGCAACGGCGGCCTGGTGCTCGGCACCTACCGCGACATCTGGGCCACCGAGGTGACCGAACGGAACCCTGCGCTCGAGTTCTTGCGACCGCAGCAGAAGCTCGAGCTGGCGCCCGAAGACGCCGAGCGCCTCGGCGTCGCCCACGGGCAGGAAGTGACGGTGAGCGTCAACGGGACCAGTGTCGAGGCGCGGGCGGCGATCCGCTCCGCCCAGCGACCCGGAGCCGCCTTCCTGATCGAAGGGGCCGCCGAGGGCAACGCGAACCTGCTCGCGAACGGCGTCCCGCAGGAGATCGAGGTGACGCCGCGGTGAGCTATTGGCCGTTGGCCGAGGTCGGCTTCGCCGAGGCGAGCTGGGTCCTCGTGGTGAAGTCGCTGGTGATCTTTCTCGTCATGTTCGCGATCCTGCCGATGCTGACGGTGCTCGAACGGAAGCTGATCGGCCGCTTCCAGCATCGCTACGGCCCGAACCGGGTCGGGCCGGTCGGCCTTCTACAACCGCTCGCCGACGTCGGCAAGCTGATCGCGAAGGAGCCGTTCCGACCCGACAACGCGATCCCGTTCCTGTACGCGATCGGGCCGCTGCTGGTCGTCCTTTCGGGGATCCTGGCGCTGGCGATCATCCCGTTCGGCAACGTCCAGGACGGGGTCGGCCTCTACGGCCTCGACGTCTCGATCGGGATCCTCTACTTCTTTGCCGCCGGCTCGATCGCGTTCTACGGACTGCTGCTGGCCGGGTGGTCCTCGGGCTCCAAGTACAGCTTCCTCGGCGCCATGCGCTCGGCGGCACAGCTGATCAGCTACGAGGTCGCGATGGGCCTCTCGCTGTTGGGCGTGATCCTGATGGCAGGGTCTCTCTCCCTGACCGAGATCGTCGAAGCCCAGGGAGAGGTCTGGTACATCGTGCCTCAGATAGTCGGCTTCCTCACCTTCATGGTCGCCGGGTTTGCGGAGACCAACCGGGCGCCGTTCGACCTCCCCGAAGCCGACGCCGAGCTGGTCCAGGGCTACATGACCGAGTACGGCGGGATGCGGTTCGGATCGTTCCTGCTCGCTGAATACATGGAGATCACGGTGGTCTCCGCGATCGCGGCTGCAATGTTCCTCGGCGGCTGGATGGGCCCCGGGCCGGGGTGGCTCGACCCGATCTGGATGCTGACCAAGATCCTCGCGCTGATCCTGATCTTCATCTGGGTCCGGGCGACCCTGCCGCGGGTCCGCTACGACCAGCTGATGAGCCTCGGCTGGAAAATCCTCCTCCCCCTGACGACGGTCAACGTGCTGGTGACCGCGATCGTGGTGACGCTCACGTGATGCAGGCGAGGCTGAACGCCGAGAAGATCGAAGCCGCGGCCCGCGACTACCCCTACCTCGACAGCGCCGACGTCGTCTCGGTCCAGCGCGGACCCGAGCCCGGCGGCATCGGCGGCGCTTACCGCGCCTTCGGCGAGACCCTTCGCGGGCTGAGGACGACCTTCGGCCGGCTGCTCGAGGGGCCGATCACGGTCCAGTACCCGGAGGAGAAGACGCCCGTCTACCAGCGCTTCCGCGGCCGCCACAAGCTGCACCGGTTCGAGGACAGCGGCCTCGAGAAGTGCGTCGGCTGCTCACTCTGCGCCGCCGCCTGTCCCGCCGACTGCATCCGGGTCGTAGCCGCCGAGAACGATCCCGAGAACCGGGTCTCGGCAGGCGAGCGCTACGCCGAGGTCTACGAGATCAACCTCTCCCGCTGCATTTTCTGCGGCTACTGCGAAGTCGCCTGCCCCTTCGACGCGATCACGATGGGCCACGACTACGAGATGTCGGACTACAACCGCTCCGACCTGATCTTCACCAAGGAGATGCTGATGGCCGAGCCGATCGACCGCACACCGCTGCGGCGAGAGGGCGAGTGATGGCCGCGGAGTCGAAGAACTTCGAGACGTTCAAGACGATCTTCGAAGCGGGAAGCCGGGCCTGGAACGAGCACGACTTCAAGACCGCCTACGGCGCACTGCCCGATGACTTCGTCCACGTTCTCGGCTCTGCGTGGCCCGAGTCGCGGGAGCCGATGCACGGCCCGGATGAGGTCATCGCCTTCTTCGACGGACTGTGCGAGATGTTCCCCGATATCCAGACGGGTCCAACCACCTACATCGAGGTGGACGACCGCCGGGTGATCACCGGCTTCGAGGTCTTCGGTACCGGGCGCCAGTCGGGAACCAAGACCAAGATGGAGATCTGGGCGCTGTGGGAGTTCGGGGCGGACATGCGCCCGATCCGCTGCGTCGAGTACGTCGACCGACCCGCGGCAATGAAGGCCGCCGGAATCACCGAGCAAGCGAAGCAGGGGGCCAGGTAGGTTGGCGACGTGTCCCGCGAGAACGTGGAGACGGTCAAGGCCATCTTCGACCTGCTCAATCAGGGCAAGATCGACCAGGCGCTCGAGCTCTTGCCTCCCGACGGCGTTTACGACTTCTCCCGCTCGATCAACCCCGACGCCGCGGGCATCTACCGCGGACGCGACGAGATCCGCGCCTTTCTGGGGCGGGTCATGGAGGCCTGGGACAAGATCGAGTATGTCGCCGAGGAGTACATCGAGGTTGGGGACGACGTCATCAGAGTCGGCGGCATCCGCGCACGGGGGGCAGGGAGCGGCGTCGAAGTCGTCGGCAAGGGCGCGCAGCTGTGGCATTTCAGGGACGGGGTCCCGGTGCTCACGGAGCTGTTTCAGACCAAGGCAGACGCACTCGAGGCAGCCAGGGGCAAGTAGCCGGGAGGGCGAGTAGGCGTGTGCTGGGTATACCTCCGCGCATGGGTGCAGACAAAGAGGCAATCGTCCGGGCGACCTACGACGCCTTCAACGCAGGGGACTACGACCGGCTTCTGGCCAACGTGGATGCCGACGTCGTCATCCGCGACCCGGACCGAACCGGATCGGAATTTCGCGGCCACGACGGCTACCGCCAGTTCATCGAAGAGTGGCTCGAGAGCTGGGATGACTACCGGGTCGAGATCACCGAACTCGTCAGCCGCGGCGATCGAGTGCTCGTCGATGCGGTCCAGCACGGGACTGGAAAGGGAAGCCGAATCGAGATCTCGGTTCCATACGCGCAGGTGGTCAGGCTCGAGGGCGACAAGATCGTCGAGTACCAGGTCTTCCTGTCGCGCGCCGACGCCGAGCGCGCGATCGGCACCTGAGACCGAGCCCTTCTGGGAGGGGTTGTGAGGGAGGCGCCCTGATGGAGGAGGTTGCCTTCTTCGCCGGCTCGATCGGCGCACTCGGGGGTGCAATCGCGGTGATCGCCCTTCGCAACCCCTTCTACAGCGTGCTGGCGCTTGTCATCCACCTGGTCTCGCTCGCCGGGATCTTCCTGCTGCTGCACGCGGAGTTCCTCGCCGCCGCCCAGGTGGTCGTCTACGCCGGCGCGGTGATGGTCCTCTACGTCTTCGTCGCCGCCTATGTCGGCGGAGTCGACGAGCCGATGTGGGAGCCGATCCCCGGCCAGCGCTTCATCGCGCCGCTGCTCGGAATTGCCTTGTTCGCCGAGATCTCGATCGCGGTGATCGGCTCCGGGCTCAAGACCCTCGAGAGCGAAGGTCCTGAGATCGAGCTCGGCTTCGGCTCGCCGGAGTCGATCGGGAAGCTGCTGCTCGAGCGGTTCCTGATCGCATTCGAAGCGGCGTCATTGCTGCTGCTGATCGCCGCGGTCGGGGCGATCGTGCTGGCGGGACGGCACCGGGAGCCCGAGGCCACTGGCGAGGAGGCAAGCGCCTAGTGGACACCAGCTGGTACCTCGTCCTCTCCGCGCTGCTGTTCGCGACAGGCGCAACCGGGGTTCTCCTGCGCCGCAGCCCCCTGGTCATCCTGCTCTGCCTCGAGCTGATGCTGAACGCGGCCAACCTGGCTCTGATCGCCTTCAGCCGCATGCACGCGAACCAGGACGGGCAGGTCTTCGCCCTGATCGTGATGGTGATCGCGGCCTGCGAGGTCGTGATCGGGCTCGGGATCATCGTCGCCGCCTACCGCCGCCGGATCCCGCTCAACGTTGACGAGATGCGGCGGCTCCGGGGATAGCGTGAGCGCCACCACCTACTCGTGGCTCGTCCTTGCGTTTCCGCTCGCCGGATCGGTCGCCATCGGGGTGGGCTACCGGAGGCTGGGCCGAGCCGCCGGCTGGATCGGCACCGGCGCGATCGCCGCCTCGTTCATCTCGGCGATCGGCGCCCTGTTCATGCTGCTCGACGAGCCGGTCGAGGCGCGGCAGCTCACCTCCAGCCTCTGGGACCTCGCCGACGCCGGCGGGCTCCAGATCGAGCTCGGGATCCTGGTCGACCCGCTCTCGGTCTTCATGTGCCTGGTGGTCAGCGGAGTCTCGATGCTGATCCACCTCTACTCGGTCGCCTACATGCGCTCGGACGAGGGCTACGCGCGCTTCTTCAGCTATCTCAACTTCTTCGTCTTCTCGATGCTGCTCCTTGTCCTGGCCGGAAACCTCGTGCTGCTGATTGTCGGCTGGGCCTTCGTCGGCTTCGCCTCCTACGCGCTGATCAGCTTCTGGTACCGGCGGCAAACCGCGGTCCGCGCCGGGATGAAGGCATTCGTGATCAACGTCGTCGGGGACGTCGGGCTTGTCCTCGCAGCCCTCTTCATCTTCCGCGAGCTCGGGACCTTCGACCTGCTGAGGATGTTCGAGGAGGCGCCGAAGCACTTCGAAGTGAACGAGACCCTGATCGTCGCCATCTGCTGCCTGCTTCTGGTCGGGGCATTCGCGAAGTCAGCACAGCTCCCGCTCCACACCTGGCTTCCCGACGCGATGGAGGGCCCGACCCCCGTCTCCGCCCTGATTCACGCCGCGACCATGGTCACGGCCGGCGTGTATCTGATCGCCCGGTTTCAGCCCCTCTTCAGTGTCGCGCCGACCGCCGCCGACATCGCTGCCTTCACCGGCCTGGCGACACTGCTGGTGGCGGCGTCGATTGCGCTGGTCGTCACCGATCTGAAGCGGATCATCGCCTACTCGACCATGAGCCAGATCGGCTACATGGTCGTCGGGGTCTCGATCGGGGCCTACTCAGCCGGCCTCTTCCACCTGATGACCCATGCCTTCTTCAAGGCCCTCTTGTTCATGGCGGCCGGTTCGGTGATTGCGGCGATGGCGAACCGGCAGAACATCGACCTGATGGGCGGGTTCCGCCGCTCGCTCCCGTTCACCTCAGCGGCACTGCTGATCGGGGCGCTGGCGCTCGCCGGCTTTCCGGGTACCTCGGGCTTTTTCTCCAAGGACGAGATCCTCGCGTTCGCGATAGAGCGCGGCGGGATGTACTGGGTGTTTGCGATCGGCGGGTACCTCGGCGCGCTGCTCACCGCCTTCTACTCGTTCCGGATCGTCTTCCGGGTGGTGGGCGGCAAGCCGGTCACCGAAGCACGCGAGCTCGAGAAGGGTCACCTCGCGCACGCCGAGCCCCAGAACCCCGCCACCGGCGAGAAGGAGGACACCAAGGTCGGCTTTCCGGGGCCCGAGCATCAGATCGCCGAGCGAGAGCTGCCGATGTCGGTGGCGATGTCGGTCCTCGGAGCGCTGGCGCTGTTTGCCGGCGTGATCCAGATCCCCGGCGTGAGCGAGGTCCTGCACGAGTTCCTCCACGGCAGCTTCGAGCACGCGCCGCTGTATGAGGCCGAGGTGCCGGACTCCACCGCCTACTGGGGGATGGTCGCCGGCGGACTCATCTCCATCGCAGGCATCCTGATCGCGGCCATCGCCTACGTCACCTTCGAGGGGGTAACCACATCGCTGCAGCGGTCGCTGCGCGCCGTCCACAGCTTCCTCTTCAACAAGTGGTATTTCGACGAGCTGATCGACCTCGTGATCGTGCGACCGGTGGTGGCGCTGGGCCGCGGCGCCAACAACGTCTTCGAGCGCTACGTCGTGCAGGGCCTGGTCGGGGGCACCTCGGAGATCGTCCGGGGCGCGAGCACCGGCGTCCGCGCGGCGCAGTCCGGCTACCTGCGCTCATATGCACTGCTGCTGGTCACGGGGTTCGTGGCGCTCGGGATCTACTTCCTTGTGGTGGCGTCCTGATGGTGGGTTCTGAGGTCACGTCGTGATCAACTTCCTGCTCTGGGTCCCGCTCGCGGCCGGCCTCGCGGCTTGCGCGGTGCCGGCCCGCCGGGCCGGCTGGGTCGGGACGGCCGGCGCGACGGCTGCCCTGGTTCTCGCCGTCCTGCTCCTGGCCGACTTCGACACCGGTGCCGCCGGGCTCCAGCACCGGGTCGACGAGAGCTGGATCCCGGACCTCGGCGTCCGCTACCAGCTCGGGGTCGACGGGATCAGCATCGCCCTCGTCCTGCTGACCACGGTGGTCTGGCTCGGCGCCACCGTCTGGTCGGCAATCCGGACCCCGGAGCGCGCCCGCACCTACTTCCTGATGCTCGGCATCGCCGAGACCGCGACCCTCGGGGCCTTCCTCGCCCAGGACCTGCTGCTCTTCGTTCTCTTCTTCGACCTGATGCTGATCCCGTTCTACTTCCTGTTCGGGAGCTGGGGGCAGGAGTACATCTCCGCCGCCTCGGCGGCGAGGGTCGAGCCTCCGATCCGCCCGGCTCCGGCGACAATCAAGATGATCGTCTACACGCTGGTCGGGTCACTGCTGATGCTGGTCGGGGCGATCGCGACCGCGGTGCTGAGCGCCGACGGCGGCGAGATCAGCTTCTCGATCGCCGAGCTCAGCGCCAACCCGCTCGGGGAGGGGAGCCAGGAGTGGATCTTCTGGTTCTTCGCCGCCGCCTTCCTGGTGAAGATGCCGGCCTTCCCGATCCACGGCTGGATGCCCGACGCATACCGGGTCGCGCCCCTCCCCGTGCTCGCGGTCTTCTCCGCGGTGCTCTCCAAGGTCGGGGCCTACGGCTTCCTGCGGGTTGTCGTTCCGATCTTCCCCGACGCGACCGTCACCTTCCAGGAGACAATCCTGCTGATCGGACTCGCCTCGATTCTCTACGGGTCGATGATGGCGTTCACCCAGACCAGCGCCCGCCTGGTCGCCGGCTACTCGTCGGTCGCCCAGCTCGGCTTCATCACGCTCGGGATCTTCGCCCTTCGGCCCGACGGCGCCGACGGAGCGGTACTCCAGATGGTCACCCACGGCATCGTCGTGGCACCGCTGCTCCTGATCCTGGCGGTGCTCTCCGAGCGGGCCGCCGGCGACGACATCGGAAGGATGGGCGGCCTCGCAATGCGCGCCCCGGTGCTGGCGGCGATCTTCCTGATCGTGACCATGGCCCTGCTGGCGATGCCGGGCTCGGCCAACTTCATCGGCGAGTTCTACATCTTGAACGGGGTCTTTCAGGAGAAGATCGCGTTCGCGATCGTCGCCTCGCTCGGGGTGGCGATGGCGGCCTTCTATGCCCTGCGCCTGTTCCAGGCCGCGATGCACGGCCGTGGCGGCGCGCGCGGGGCGAAGTCGCGAGAGGTGCCGGTGCGCGAGGGCGCGGTGCTGGCAGCGCTCACGGCCTGCATCCTGGCGCTGGCGCTCTATCCCCAGCTCGTACTCGAGCGAGCCGATCCCTCTGTCGAGAAGCAGCTCAGCGCGGTCGAGCAGCCTGCGCCCACGGAGGCGGTGGCTCGGCGATGACCTTCTTCGCGCCGGACATCGACTACGCCGGCCTCTCCCCCGTGATCGCGCTGACGGCCGGCGTCGTCGTGGTCCTCATGGCCGGTCTCTTCCGCACCCCGACCTGGTTCCTGCCGACACTCACCATCCTGTCGTTGGCAACGGCGGCTGGGCTCTGCGCCTGGCAGTGGGGCGAGAGCAAGGACCTGGTCTCCGGCGCGCTGCGGCTCGACGAGCTCGGCCTGGCTGCGGCCTTCATCTTCCTGTTCGCGGCGGCGGTCTGCGTCCTGCTCTCGATCCGCGAGCCCTCGGCCCGGCGCGCCGGGCTCGGCGAGCACTACAGCCTCTTGCTCGCCGCGGTCCTGGGGATGGTCCTGCTGGCGCAGGCCCAGAACCTGGTCAGCTTCTTCATCGCGCTCGAGCTGCTCTCGATCCCGCTCTACGTCCTCTGCGCCTCGGAGGTCCGCCGCGAGGCGTCGCTCGAGTCGGGGCTCAAGTACCTGGTGATCGGCTCACTCGGATCGGCGACCCTCCTTTATGGGCTGGCGTTGATCTACGGCGCTGCCGGCTCGACCAACTTCGCCGCGATCGCTCCGGCGCTCGAAGGCAACGCCGACGACACTTTGGTCCTGATCGGCACCGCGATGGTCGCCACCGGCCTCGCTTTCAAGACTTCGCTGGCCCCATTCCACCAGTGGACGCCCGACGTCTACCAGGGGGCCCCGACCCCGGTGACCGCGTTCATGGCGGTGGCCACCAAGGCCGCTGCTCTGGTCGCCTTCGTCCGCCTGTTCGAGGTCGCGCTGGCGCCGGTCGCGGGCGACTGGGACGTGGCTTTGGCCGCGCTGGCCGCGATCTCGATCGTGGTCGGCAACATCGGCGCGCTCGGCCAGGACTCGCTGAAGCGGCTACTCGGCTATTCAGGAATCGCCCAGGCCGGCTACATGCTGGCCGGGATCGTGGTCGTGAGCGAGACCGGGACCAGCGCCCTGGTCTTCTACCTGGCGGCCTACTGCCTCATGAACCTGGCCGTGTTCGCCGTGATCGTCGCCCGGGAGCGCGAGTCCGGGCTGGGCGACGACATCGCCTCGGTGCAGGGGCTGGGGGCCTCGCGGCCGCTGCTTGCCTGGCCTCTGACGATCGGGATCCTCGCCCTTGCCGGCCTTCCCGGGACCAGCGGCTTCATCGGCAAGCTCTTCCTGATCGAGGCGGCGGTCGACGGCGACTACACCTGGCTCGCGGTGATGATCGTCGCCGGGACGATGGTCTCGCTGGTCTACTACCTGCGCGTCCTCGCGTCCGTCTGGATCCCGACCTTCACGACCACGGCCGAGTCCCCGCGTCCAGCGATCGCGGGAGCGTCGCCAGAGGCCGACGCTCCAGGCACCGGGCGCTGCCCGCTGATCTGGGGGTCGGCAGTCGTCTGCGCCGCGGCCACGGTCGCCTTCGGCGTCTACCCCTCGCCGCTCGTGGACTGGGCCCAGCAGGCCGGCGGCTCCCTCACGACCTTCCTCTAATGAGAGGGCGGCGGGGAGCGATCGTTTCCGCCGTTCTTGCCACGGGCGCGGCAATCGGAGCCCTTGCCCTTGGCGGCGCCGGAGCGGCGGAGCCCCCGTTCGGTGACGAGCGGGTGGTCGTGCTGGGCCGCTCGGCCGAGGGCAAGCCGATCCGCGCCGTCAGGATCGGAGATCCATCGAGCGCGCGCAAGGCACTGGCGGTCGGTGTGATCCACGGCGACGAGCGCGCGGGGCTCCGGATCACCGCTGAGATTCGCCGGTCCTTCGGCGACCTCACGGGCGTTGACCTGTGGCTGGTCGACCGCATCAATCCGGACGGCGCCGCCGCTCGAACCCGCGGCAACGCCCACGGAGTGGATCTCAACCGCAACTTCCCCTATCGCTGGCGACCGGGATCGCGTGACGGCTACTACCCCGGCCCGGGGCCGCTTTCCGAGCCCGAGTCCCGGGCCATCAAGGAGCTGATCGAAGACCTTCAGCCGGCCGTGTCGGTCTGGTACCACCAGCCGTGGGGCGCCGTGCTTCGTCCGTGCAAAGGCCCGGCGCCGATCCAGCGCCGCTACGCGCACATTGCGGGCGAACGAACGTCGTGCCGCGGAGCGAACTTGCGAGGAACGGCGATCTCGTGGCAGAACCACAGCTTCCCCGGCACTACCGCGTTCGTGGTGGAGCTGGGTCCCGGCCGGGTGAGCGCGCGAACTGTGAGGCGGCACGCTCGAGCGGCAGTCGATGCGGCGGTCGGCGACGCGGGCACCAGCCCCCCTTTGCGCGACTCCGCGAGAAACGGTCCCGCTACCGCTGCTGCGGCTGGGCGCTCCGCGCGGATTTCCTCAGGGGGCGGTGCCCGCGCCGCCTCCGAGATCAAGGATTGGCTGATTCCGTACGGCTCACGGCGCAAACGGCAGATGGCCGCCTACTCCAAGCGCCACTACGGGCAGGCGGCGTGGCGCCTGGAGGCCCCGAAGCTGATCGTCGAGCACTACTCGGAGAGCAATACGGCGCGCTCGGTGTACGAGACGTTCGCGGCGAATCGGCGGGATCCGGAGCTGCATGAGCTTCCCGGGGTTTGCGCGCACTTCGTGATCTCGCCGGGCGGGCGCATCTACCGCCTGGTGAAGGAGTCGATCCGCTGCCGCCACGTGATCGGGCTCAACCACGTCTCGATCGGGATCGAGCACGTCGGAACCTCCGACGCACAGGTGATGAACCGCGAGCGGCAGGTCGCCGCGTCGCTCCGACTGACCCGCGAGCTGCAATGCCGCTACGGCATCGGGGCGGCCCGTGTGATCGGTCACGCCGAGAGCCTCTCCTCCCCTCTTTACCGGGAGCGAGTGAAGCGCGCCAGGGGCAAGACCCACGGCGACTTTCGCCATCGGACCATGCGCGGTTACCGCCGCGAACTTCGCCGGCTCGGTCCCTGCTGAGGTAGCGCTTGGGAGTGATCGCCATCTCGGCGGTGATCGTGGTCTCGGCGGCGGCCGGGATCGCCGCGGAACTGCGCTGGCATCAGCGCGCGGGGGAAGTGGCGCGCGCGGTCCTCGTCACCTGCCTCTACGCGCTCCTCCCGGTGATCACCTTCTTCAATCTGGCCCGCGCAGATCTCGACCTCGATACTGGCCTCGGCATCCCGCTGGCCTATACGGCGATCGCACTCACGGCGCTCGCCGCCTGGTTCGTCGCTACCCGCGTGCTGGCGCTTCCCCGTTCCTCCGCCGGCGCCGTGATCTGCTGCACCCTGGTCGCGAACACCGGCTATCTCGGCTACCCGCTCGTCGTCGCGCTGCTCGGAAGCGACGCGCTCAGCGAGGCTGTCCTCTACGACATCCTGGTCTCGGCGCCGGCGCTGCTGATCGCCGCCTTCGCGGTCGGCGCCGCCTTCGGCGATCGATCAGGCGAGGGCGTGCGTGAGCGGACGATCGCGTTCTTCACCCGCAATCCCTCCCTGTATGCGGCGGCCGCAGCGCTGGTCGCGCCCGACCTGCTCGCCCCCGACCTGCTCGTCGACATCTCTCGCGTCCTCGTCGTCGCCATCCTGCCCCTTGGATTCTTCGCGGTCGGGACGATGCTGGCCCAGGAGGGAGAGGCGGGAGTGCTCGAGTTTCCACCGGCCCTGTCCCGTGGAGCGGCGGCCGCGGTGTTGATGCGGATGGCGGTGATGCCCGGCCTGCTGCTGGCACTGGCGGCGCCGCTGATCGACCTGCCGGGTCCGTACCTCCTGTTGGCAGCGATGCCGTGCGGGATCAACAGCATTCTGGTCGCGCACCTCTACGGCCTCGACCTGAGGATCACGGCGCAGGCGATCGCCTGGTCGACGGCGATCGCGGTTGCCGGCGCGCTTGCCTCGCTGGCGATCTGATCAGAATGGGCGCGATGGCCAAGCGCAAACGAAAGCGGGAGCGGCGCCAGGTCCCGACCGCCGAGTACAGCGACGCCGAGGGCAACAAGCTCACACTGCGCTGCGAGCTGAGCGTGAAGACGGTCGAGAAGATCACCCAGACGGAGCTGGCCGCGGCGACCTCATCTGAGGATGCCTGGCGGCGGCGCACGGAGATGTTGTTCGAGCGGCTCGCGGTCCGCTGGGAGATCTCCGAGCTGCCGCTGACCGATCAGGCGATGCTTATCGGGCGCTACCGGATGGCCGATCCCGAAACACAGAGCTGGGTCAGGGAAACAATCGGCGCTCACCTCCGGAGCTACATCCCAGAGCTCGCCGAAGTGCTCTAGCCCCGCGGGTACGCTGCGGCCGTGCTCCACCACGTCTCGATCGAGGTCCATCCGGACGAGGCCGAGGCGTGTGCGGACGGCTGGGAGCTGCTCGGCTTCAAGCGGATCGAGACGCCTGAGGAGCTCGGGGGCTACGTCACCTGGCTCGAGCGGAGAGGGACCCAGATCCACCTGATCCACTCCGAGCAGCCGACGATCCCGCAGCTCGGCCACCCGGCGGTCGCGGTCGAAGACTTCGAGGCAACCTTTGCCGCGCTCGCCGATGCGGGGCTCGAACCCGAGCGCCATCGCGAGCTCTGGGGCGAAC
The DNA here is from genome assembly GCA_963770155.1 of uncultured Solirubrobacterales bacterium. Lineage (GTDB taxonomy): Bacteria > Actinomycetota > Thermoleophilia > Solirubrobacterales > 70-9 > CAVYOE01. The sequence goes on from CAVYOE010000001.1 coordinate 1,630,218, forward strand.
CGCGCGCCTTTGTCGTCCTCCCCGGCGGGCACCGGGTCGAGCTGATGGCGGCGCCGCCCGCGGCCCCGTCGTAGGATGGGGATCGTGGAGGCGATGGTCGATGATCTCCCCGTCGAGGTACGCGAATTCGCTGACGCGTACCACGCCCACGACCCCGAGGCAATGGTCGGTTTTTATGCGCCCGACGCCGTTTTCAATTTCCCCGGCATCCAGCTTCGGGGGAGAGATCAGATCAAGGAGCTGTGGGCTGGATGGTTCGAGGCGTTCCCCGACGTCAAGAGCGAGTGGCTGCCGACGATGGGGCGGCCCGGCACCACAGCTCTTCATTGGGAGGAGAGCGGCACCCACCTCGGCAAGCTCAACGTCGCGGGGTTCAATCTTCCGGCGAGCGGCAAGCGCCTGTGCTGGCGCGGGGTCTCGGTCTACGTCCAGGGAGAAGAAGGGTTCGAGTCGGTCACTTATTACGTCGACCGCTTCAAACTGGCATTGCAGCTGATGACGCCGCGGACTTTCCCCGGGATGCTTCGAGCCGGCGTCAAGCTTCTTCGCGAAGAGCGGCAAAACAGCTGACCTGCGCGCCGGGGCCGCCGCTAGGCTGAGCGCCCGTGCGCTACCCGGTCGAACAGTTCACCCCGGAGGAGCAGCAGCTCCTCCGCCCCCACTTCACAAACCTCGACCGGCCGGTGTTCGCGCTCGTCAACCTGCCGGAGACGGTCAAGGGCGCGATGTTCGCCCGCTACTCCCGCTATGCCGGGACGGTGAGGCGCCTCTTCCTCGAGGAGTTCGCCGAGGACGCCCCTACCGGCGGCCGCCCCTTCGACGGCGAGGAAGGTGAGCGTGCCGCCCGCCTCTACACCAATGTCTTTCTCGGCTACGGCGACGATTCGATCGCACAGGTCGGCGGCGCCCACATCGCCTGTGAATGGGTCTCGAACATCCTCACCAAGGTCCTGCAGCGTGGCCGGCTCGCCGCCTACCTGGAGCAGTCGACCCGCTACATCCCGTACGACCAGAAGATGTCGGTGGACGGAGGCCGGGAGGAATACCGCTACTACCGTGACGACGAGCTCGGGCCGGAATTCGGGACCGCGATGGACGAGCTCTTCTCGGTCTATTCCGGAACCCTGGAGGCCGTGCAGGCCTGGGCCGCCGAGCGCTGGCCGCGCGGGGACGACGAGCCCGAGAAGGCCTGGCAGAGCTCGATCCGCGCCAAGGCCCTCGACCTCTGCCGCGGTCTTTTGCCCGCAGCCACCTTGAGCCACGTCGGCATCTTTGCCTCGGGCCAAGCCTACGAGCAGCTGCTTCTGCGGATGCTCGCCTCCCCCTTCCCGAAGCGCGCGAGTTCGCCGGCATGATTCTCGAGGAGCTGAAGCTGGTGATGCCGAGCTTCGTCGCCCGGGTCGACCGGCCCGACCGCGGCGGCGAGTGGATCACTTACCTGGAGCGGCGCCGCGAAGCGACCGAGCGATGGGTCGAGCGACTCGGGCTCGACCGGCGGAGCACGGCGGACGCCCCCTCGGTCGAACTGATCGACATCGAGGGGAACGAGGAGGAACTGCTTGCCGCCTCCCTGTTCGAGTCTTCTGGCGCGTCGGAGACCGAGATCCGCGAGCGGCTGCAGACCCTGCCCCCCGACGAGCAGGCCGAGGCGATCGCCGACCTCGCCGGCGAGCGGGCAAACCGGCGCCATCGGCCTGGCCGCGGCTGGGAAGCGATCCGGTACCGGTTCGAGATCGTCTCTGACTACGGCGGCTTCCGCGACCTGCAGCGCCACCGGATGCTCACCTGCCAGTGGCAGCGGCTCTCGCCGGACCTGGGGGCCGGCGTGCCAGAGGAGGTCAGGGAGGCGGGTGCGGGTGGCGAATACGACCGGGCACTGGAGCTCTCCCGGAACGAGTTCGAGCGGCTGGAGGACGGCGGCCTGACCGAGGCCGCGCCCTACGCCCTCTGCCTCGGTTACAGGATCCGCTATGTCCTCGACTTGAACGCGCGTGAAGCAATGCACCTGATCGAGCTTCGCTCTGGCCGCGAGGGGCACCCGACGTATCGCGCCGTCGCCCAGGCGATGCACGAGCGGATCGCGGCCGTCCATCCGGCAATCGCCGCAGCGATGACCCACGTCGATTCGAGCCGCGAGCCACGCCTCGAGCGGATCCTCTCGGAGATCCGCACGCACCGGAAACGGGTCGCGTTAGGGTCGGCGAATGGCTAGGGCAAGGCAGCAGTCGTGGTTGCTGGGCATCGCCTCGATGGTGCTCGCGGCGCTGATCGCCCCGACGCCGCTAGTCGCCCAGGAAAACCCACCTTCGCCAGTTCCAGCGTTTGCACCTGCAGACGAAGCAGTTGGTCCCCCGGCGGGATCGCAGGGGGCCCCGACCGACCCGGCAGCCGGCACCACCACCGCGCAGGCTCCCCCTCCCCCGCCGAGCCAGGGCGCCGAGGTGACCAGCTCGCGGGTGATCGCGACCACAGCCGCCAGCAAGACGGTCTCGGTCGGCGACAACTTCTACATGCCGAAGACGATCTCGCTCACGGCCGGGGACACGGTCAAGTGGACCAACGACGGACAGGCGCCGCACACCGCCACCGCCGAGGACGGCAGCTTCGACACGGGCATCTTCGACCCCGGCCAGAGCCGCTCGCAGAAGTTCACCTCGCCGGGCACCATCGCCTACTACTGCACCGTCCACGGCAAGGTCCAGTCGGGAACGATCAAGGTCGAGGCCGCGGCCGGCGGCGGCACCGGCGGAAACAAAAAAGGCAGTGGCAGCTCGGGGAAAGCCAACGGCGATAGTGCAGGGTCGAGCGGGAGCGGACAGACCGAGGCCTCCGCGGTCAACTCCGCGGACGCGGCAGGCAACGAGAGCAAGCTGCCGGCGACGGGCTCCGAGACCCTCGCGCTTGCGATCTCCGGCCTGCTTCTGCTCGCCGCCGGGCTGATCGCGGCCCGCCACCATGCGGGCCGCCCGCCGCTAAAGCCCTAGCGGCGGCGCTTCGAGAACTTCTTCTTCACCTTCTTGATGCACTTCTTGCGGGCGCGGCCGAACCTGTCCTCCTGACAGCCGCAGATCGCGCGTGACTTGCGCTTCTTCCGGCTGCTGCCCGTGATCAGGAGGCACCGGTCGCCGCCGGAGCCGATCACGTCGCCCGGGTCGCCGCTGGTGTTAACGCCGTTCTGAACAAAGCCCTGAAGCGGCTCGCTGCCGATGCGCGCGTAGACGCCCGATGCGTTCGGCCGCGCACAGCCGGCGCCGAAGCTGACAACGCCGGCCAGCCGAACGGCCCCGCCCTCGCCGCCGAAGGCGGGAACAGTGAGCGGACCGCCCGAGTCGCCCTGGCAGGCGTCGGTGCCGCCCTGAGGAAGTCCGGCACAGACCATGAGCAAATCGTTGAAGGCCGAGCCGTACTGGAACTGGCAGGTGGGGTCGGCGACGATCGGAACGCTGGTGGCCTTGAGTAGCTGACTGCCTTGCGGGTCGCCTTCGAACTGGGCACCCCAGCCGCTCACGGTCGATACATCCCCTTGGCGCCACAGGCGCGCCTCGTCAGGGCCGGCGAGCTTGATCGGCGTGCCGAAGTTGGCCGGAATCGCGTCAACCGTCTGCAGCAGCGCCACGTCGTAGCCGCCGTCGGACCCCGCCGCCGGTGAGTAGCTCGGGTGGGCGAGGACATTCTCGATCAGGGTGGTGAAGCCGCCGACGTCCTTGTCGCTGGAGCCGGCATTGATGCCGTCACCGAGCTGGAACGGGGAAGGACTGAAGACGCAGTGAGCCGCGGTCAGGATGATCCGCGGCCGGATGATCGACCCGCCGCAGTAGTGGGGCTGGCCGGGGATCGAGTTCGAGTAGATCGAGACCTGCCAAGGATGGCTGGTGATCGGGGTCGTGCCGCCGCCCACGATTTTGTGCTCGTAGTTGGCCGCCGCCGGTGCCGCGCTGATCGAAAGCGCGCCAAGGGCCAGCGCCAATCCCAGAAACCTCCTGTGCATTCCCGTCCCTCCTGGTCGTACTCGGATTCGCGGGAAGTCTAGTAGCTTCGCGGCATGGCTTCAGGCGAGTTGGACGTACTGCTGAAGACCGAGCAGACCTTCCCGCCGCCGCCGGAGTTCGCGGCGCAGGCGAACGCCTCGGACCCGGAAATCTACGAGCGGGCCGAGGAGGACCCGGAGAAGTGGTGGGCCTCATGGGCGGAGAAGCTCGACTGGATCGAGCCCTGGGACGAGGTCCTCGACTGGTCCGACCCGCCGTTCGCGAAGTGGTTCGTGGGCGGCAAGCTCAACGCAAGCGCGAACTGCCTCGACCGCCACGTCGCCGCCGGCCTCGGCGACCGGGTCGCGATCCACTGGGAGGCCGAGAACGCCGATGAGCTGGGAGAGGACGGTCGCAGGGCGATCACCTACTCGGAGCTGCTCGACTCGACCCAGCGCTTCGCCAACGTCTTGAAGGATCTCGGGATCGAGAAGGGAGACGTCGTCGGCATCTACCTGCCGATGCTGCCCGAGACCGTCGCCGCGATCCTCGCCTGCGCCCGGATCGGGGCGATCCACAACGTCGTCTTCGGCGGCTTCTCGGCCGAATCGGTACGGGAGCGGATGGAGGTCTCGGAGGCGAAGGCCCTGGTCACCGCTGACGCCACACTCCGCCGCGGCGAGCCCGTGCCGATGAAAGCCGCTGTCGACGAAGTCGCCGGCGGCCTGACGAAGCTCGAGCACATCGTCGTCGTCGACCGCTGCGGCACCAACCCGCCGATGACGCCGGGGCGCGACGTCTTCTGGGGGGACGTGGTCGCCAAGGTCGAGCCCGAGTGCCCGCCCGAGCCGATGGACTCGGAGGATCCGCTGTTCATCCTCTACACCTCGGGCTCGACGGCGAAGCCGAAGGGGATCCTCCACACCACCGGTGGCTACCTGACGGGCGTCACCGCGACCCACAAGCTCGTCTTCGACCTGAAGGACGACGACGTCTATTGGTGCGGCGCCGACATCGGCTGGGTCACCGGCCACAGCTACATCGTCTACGGGCCGCTCGGCAACGGCGCGACCACGGTCATCTACGAGGGCGCGCCCGACTATCCGGACAAGGACCGCTGGTGGGAGATCATCGAGCGCTACGGCGTCTCGATCTTCTACACGGCGCCGACCGCTATCCGCGCCTGCATGAAGTGGGGAGAGGAATACCCGGCGAAGCACGACCTCTCATCCCTGCGGCTGCTCGGCTCGGTCGGCGAGCCGATCAACCCGCGTGCTTGGCTCTGGTACCACGAGCACATCGGCGGGGGGCGCTGCCCGATCGTCGACACCTGGTGGCAGACCGAGACCGGCGCGATCATGATCTCCCCGCTTCCGGGGCTGACCACGACCAAGCCCGGCTCGGCCACGGTCCCGTTCCCCGGGGTCGAGGCGAAGATCTTCGACAAGGAGGGCAAGGAGATCGAGGAGGGGGCCGGGACCCTGGTCCTGACGCGTCCCTGGCCCTCGATGGCGCGCACGCTGTTCAAGGAGCGCGATCGGTTCATCGAGACCTACTGGTCGCGCTACGGGCCCGGGACCTATCTGGTCGGCGACGCGGCACGCCGCGACGAGGATGGCTACTTCTGGGTCGTCGGCCGTATCGACGACGTGATCAACGTCTCGGGCCACCGGCTCTCGACCATGGAGGTGGAGTCGGCGCTGGTCTCGAGCCCGAAGGTGGCCGAGGCCGCGGTGATCGGCGTCCCCGATGAGACCACCGGCCAGGCGATCCTTGCCTTCGTCACCCCGGAGGGCGACGAGCCGGGCGGACCCGATCTAGAAGCCGAGCTCCGCGAGCACGTCGCCGCCAAGATCGGCAAGCTCGCCCGGCCGAAGCAGATCGTCTTCGCCGACGACCTGCCCAAGACCCGCTCAGGCAAGATCATGCGCCGGCTGCTGCGCGACATCGCCGAGGGCAAGGAGCTCGGTGACGTGACGACGCTCCGGGACCCAGGAGTGGTCGAGGAGCTTCAGAAGCAAGTGGCCGGGGCCTAGCCACGCTTACTTCTTCTTCTTCCGCTTCCTCTTCACGCACTTCTTCTTTTTCTTGCCACGCTTGGTCTTGACCTTCTTCAGCTTGAACCCCTTGCGGCACTTCTTGGCCTGAGCCGGGGGCCGGGGTGCAATCGCGTTGAGGTCGGTCTCGCAGGCGATCAGCGAATCGATAGCCCCGTCGGCGCGATAACCGTCAGAACCCACGCCGCAGTCGAGCAGATCCGCGGCACCGTCGACGCCGAGCAGCGTGTCGGCGCCCGAGCCGCCGCAGACGAAGTCAGCGCCGCCGGCGCCATCGAGGGTGTCGTCTCCCGCGGATCCGACGATCACATCGACCGCTGCGGTGCCGGTGAACAGATCGTTGCCCGGTCCGGTGACTCGGGTCGGTGACAGGCCCCCGCACGTGACGACCTCGAACGAGCCGGCGTCGCAAGCGGAACCGAAGGGCCGTTCGGCCCCGCGCTGATCGACCGCCATGGAGGTCGTGCCGTCAATGTCCTTACAGGCCGAGGCGGGAACGGCATCGATCGCGTCGCTGCTGGGGAACAGCTCGCGGACCTGGGTTGGCGAGCCTGCAACGAACGCCAGGTTCGCGAGGCTGGTGGTCGCGTTGGGAAGATCGTCATCGGGGCCCGCACCGACGCAGCTCGTGCCGGCGTCGACGTTGAACGCATCCGCAGTGAACCCGGCTCCCGTGCACCCGGTGCCGCTGCCCTCCTGGATGATCGTCCCCCGTAGCTCCACCGTCCCTCCTCCGGACACGCCCACCTCCGTGTCGCCCGCGCCGGCATTTACGGCAACGGTCGAATGGACGAGCTTGACCGCGGTGCTGGCCGCGACCTCGAGGCCTCCCGCCGGTGTTCCGGCCGCTGCCGCGGGGGGAACGTTGCCGGAGATGGTCGAGTTGACAATGTCGAGGCTGCCCCCGATGCTCGCCACCCGGATCCCGGTCCCCGACGAGGCGGAGGTCCCCACGGTGTCATTGCCGGAGACGGTGCTCCCCCGGATCGTCACCTGGGCGCCCGAGACAGGGATCGAGATGCCGCCACCGGACACGCTGTCCGCAGACTCGGTGGCGGTGCTGTGATTGTTGTCGATGGTCGAGTTGGTGATCGAGCTGATGCCGGTTCCGAGGGCGATGCCGCCGCCGTTGAATGAGTCGAAGACGGCATCGGCCGCCTGCGTCACCGTGTTGTCAGAGACGAGGCTGCGTTCGATCGAGGTCGGCGCGCTGGAGACGATTCCGCCGCCGGCAGCGGTGCCGGCGTTGTCGGTGCCCGCCGTGTTGCCGCTGATAAAGGCGTTGGTGATCTTCAGGGGTAAGCCGGCACCCTTCGATACTGCGCCGCCGGAGATCCCCGCATCGTTACCCGTGAGGATGCTGGTGCCGATGATCGTCAGCGCCCCGGCAGCTGCCTGAATGCCACCGCCGCTGGACCCGCCGGCGTTGCCGTCCTGGATCCAGGCCGTATCGACGGTCGCGGGCGCAGTCGCGATGAAGTCGAGGACCCGGTCGTTGTCGCCACCGTCGATCACGTCGCCGGGAAGGCCGAAGACGCCGATATCCCCCTGGATCACCACGCCGGCATCGGCTGTGCCGAAGTCGAGGTCGCCTTCGAGGTTGTCGTCGGGGGTCCCGTCCACACCCCCGGTCAGCTGGTAGGTGCCGAAGGTATCGAGGCTGATCACGTCGACGTTCCCTGCCTCGCCATCCGCACAGTCGTTGACGTTGCTGTTCGCCTGGGATGAGGTGACCGCCTCGCGCAGCGAGCAGTTGCCGTCACCGGCGTTGAGGGTGTCCCCGGTGATGTTGACCGAGATCGTCGCCGCGTTCGCAGGAGCGGCCGACAACGCTAGCCCGACCACCGCCAGCACACCTGCGATCCCAGGTCTCCCCTTCATCCACCTTCGATGGTACTCCTCCCCCGGCGGTGGTGGATCTGCTTTCGGCGCTTCCGTTTCTTTCGCCACTGCCTAGCCCGCTAGCCGCAGTGTTCCGCTGCCGTCTGCGGAATCGGCACGCTTCCCGCCGAGCGCCTGACGGGCGACGTATTTCCAGACCCCGCCCACGTAGCGCGCCTCCTCGACGTGGCCGAAACCGCCCGTCGTGGTGATGGTCGGCTCCTAGTTCCTGCGCTTGCGCTTCTTCCGCCGCTGGCCCTGGGTCTCGCCGGACTGCTCGTCTTTCTCTGACCCTTCCTCTGGGAGCGGCGGCTCCGAGATCTCCCTGCCGCTGCCCTCCACGGCATCGGTCTCGCCCGGTTCCGCTTTCGCGGCATCGTCGGAATCACCGCCGGCATCACCTGGTTTTGGCCACGGGATCGACCGCCCCGCCTCCCAGGCCGGCGGCCTCCCGCCTGGCAGCCAGCCGCCGATCATCGTCCCTACATATAGGAGCCAGAGCATGGTCATGAACACGCCCAGGCCGGAGAACGGCGGCAAGACTATGAGCACGCCGAGCGCCATCGCCAGCGTTCCCATGAAGCGCGTCAGAAGCCCGGTCCTCATCGCCCAGAGCCCGGTGTAGAGGAGCCCGAGGCCGAGCGCGAGGAATCCCGGCAGGCCGAAGGCCTGGGCAAAGACGAAGGTGCCCTGATCCTCACGGGTGTCGTCGGCGCGTTCCTCCCGAGCGTCCTCGTCCTCGGCGGGGCGATCCACCTCGGCGCCGGACTCGGCCGCGGGCTGGGGGCTTTCGTCGACGAATTCGGAGGCGGCGCTGTCGAGTGCCACCGCCGAGAGCAGCAACGAGATCGCGGTGAGCGCACAGCCGACCGGGATCAGCCAGAAGAAAGGCTCCCGGACCTGGCTTTCGCGCGAGGCGGCCGCCCTGAACAGGTAGGCGAGCGGAACCCCGATCAGGATGAACGTCAGTGCCCGCAGGAAGCTCGGAAGCCAGTTCGAGTTGATCGGGTCGTCGTTGACGATCGCGAGCAGGTCGGCGGTGCTGTTTGAATCGACGTCCGAGAGCGCCGAGCTCGCGACTATGCCGCTGACCACGAACGCGACCACGGCGACCCAGCAGGCCAGCGCAACCGGCCGGGCGAAGCGGCTTTCGCGTTCGAGGGCCAAGGCGCGCGTATCTTAGGTGCGTGAGCCACTACGCAGTCAGCGCCGTTGGGCGGGACCGGCCAGGAATCGTCGCCGCGATCACCCGCGCCCTGCTGGAGCTGGAGGGCAACGTCGAGGACTCCCGCATGTCGATCCTCCGGGGCCAGTTCGCGGTGATGCTGATCGTCGCGGTCCCGGACGGGGTCGAGCGCGACCGGCTCGAGTCGGACCTAGAGCCGGTGCGGAAGGAGCTCGGTCTAGACGCCTTGACCGTGGCATCCGTCGCCGAGTTCGACGACTCGGGGCCGGAGGCAACTCACGTTCTCAGCGTCTACGGCGCGGACCATCCCGGGATCGTGCACGCGGTCTCCGCCGAATTGGCCGAGCGGGGGATCTCGATCACCGACCTGGAGACCAAGCTTGCCGGCGAGGTCGAGAAGCCTCTCTACGTGATGCTGATGGAGATCGCCGCCGGCGATGCTGACGAGGGCGAGCTGCGGGAAGCGCTGGAGGGGGTCGGCTCCGAGGCGGGGGTCGAGGTCAGCCTGCGCGAGCTCGACACCGAAGCCCTCTAGCGCCAGTGCCTGTCCGCGAGGTCCTCCTTTATCCGGACCCCGCCCTGAAGCAGGTGGCGGCTCCGGTCCAGGCCGGGGAGTCCGAGCAGGTTGCCGCCGACTTGGTCGAGACGATGCGCTCCTTTCCCGGCTGTGTCGGCCTCTCCGCTCCGCAGATCTCTGAGCCCACCCGGCTGATCGCGGTTGACGTCAGCGGCCACCCCAAGGCCGAGACCTCGAACGGGCTGATGGTCCTCGCCAATCCGCGGATCACCGAGCGCGAAGGAGCCGAGGTCGCGCGGGAGGGCTGCCTGTCGATCCCCGACCTGACCGCGAACGTCCGCCGCGCCACCCGGATCATGGTCGAGCACAACGGCGGGGAGGTCGAGAGCGAGGGATTCGAGGCCCGCTGCCTCCAGCACGAGATCGACCATCTCGACGGGATCCTCTTCCTCGACCGGGTCGCATCGCTGGTCGACGACGTCTTCCGGCGGAAGAGCTACAAGTAGCCGCGGATATCAGCGGGGTAGCTAGCCGCGGTCGTGGAAGAAGAACTCGGGGAGCGCTCCCTCGATCACCTCAGCGGTCATCCGCTGGGCGACCTCGAGGTTGCCGGTGCGAACCGCGATGTCGTCGAGGGTGACGATCCCGACGAGCTGGCCTGAATCGATCACGGGCAGGCGCCGAATCCGGTGGCGGACCATCAGCGCCGCCGCCTCCTCCAGATCCATCTCCGGCTCGCCCGAGACAAGCGGCCGCGATGCGTGATCGCCGACGGCGTCGTCCCCCGCCCGCTCGTCCGCGAGGACCCGCATGGCGAGGTCGCGGTCGGTGACCATCGCCGCCGGTGAGCCCTCCGGGTCGGTGATCACAACCGAGCCGACGCCGCGGTCACGCATCTGCCTCGCGCACCGAGAGAACCTCGTCATCAGCGGCAGCTGTGACCACACCCTCGGTCATGATCTCCCGAAGCTCCATCCCCCGGTACCGTAGTGCCCGATGGCATCGCAACGCGGCCCCATCGCCCTCTACGGAGCCACCGGCTACACCGGCCGCCTGGTGGCAGCCGAGCTCGCCAGTGCCGAGGCTGACTTCGTCATCTCGGGGCGCAACCGCGGCAAGCTCGAGTCCCTCGCCGAGGACATCGGCCGCGTCTCCGCTGTCCAGCCAGTGTCCCTCGACGACGCCGCCGGCCTGCGCTGACCTGTTTGCCGATTGCGCCGCGGTGATCAACTGCGCCGGGCCCTTCACCCTTTATGGAGAGCCGGTGCTGCGCGCCGCGATCGAGACCGGCACCCATTACCTCGACACCACCGGGGAGCAGGCGTACATGGACATGATCTTCCGGCGCTTCGGGGCCGAGGCCGAGCGCCAGCGGGTCGCCGCGATCCCGGCGATGGGCTTCGACTACGTGCCCGGCGACATGCTCGCCTCGCTCACCGCCGAGGGGCATGGGGGAGCTGGAGGAGATCTCGCTCGCCTACTCGGTCAAGGGATTCGGCGCCACTCACGGAACGATGCTGTCGGCGGTGGAGATGCTGCGCGGAGTCGGCCAGGTCGAGTACCGCGAGCGGTGCGTGGCGACCCGCGCCGCAGAGCTGGGGCCGGGGCAGCTTCGACTTCGGCGGCCGAAATCGGAGAGCAGCGCATGGTGCGCTATCCGAGCGGCGAGCAGATCACGGTGCCGCGCCACGTCAGCACCCGCAAGGTCACGACGATCATGAGCTCCAAGACCCTCGTCCCGGCGATCCCGCCGCCGGCGCTCTCCCCTACCTCGCCCGCCCCATCAGCCTGTTGCTGCGCACACCGGCGCGCAAAGCGCTCGGCGCAAGGCGATCGCACGGCTTCCCGAGGGCCCGAGCGAGGAGGAGCGCAAGGCCGCCCGGTTCGTGATCGTCTGCGACGCGCGCTCCTCGAAGGGCGACTCACCGCGGCCGAGATCACCGGCTCCGATTCTATGGGCTGACCGGCGCCGCCGTCGCGCACGGGGCCGTGATCGCGGCGTCTCGGGGCTTCCGCGGCCGCGGGGCGCTGGCACCGGCACAGGCGTTCAAGCCGAAGCAATTCCTCTCCGAACTCGATCGGTTCGACGTTCGCTGGGAGGTCGATTCGGACTCGAAACCGGCCGCGGCTGCGCCCGAGCCGGTTCCCGCCGCCGGCTAGCGTGCCGGGCCGAGCCGGCGAGCAGCCCGCCGTCGATGTGAGCGGGGCGGCAACTCCGGGCGGACCCTGCCCCGTCTGCGGCAAGCCGCTCTTCCCGCAACTCGAAGTTGATGGACGGACCTTCGATCGCTGCGAGGAGTGCGGCTTGGTGATCGCCCGCGGCGGCGATGCAGGCAGGCTCGAGGCGGCGCTGGCGCAGGTGAGCTCGGGCTCCGAGCTGCCGAACGCCGCCAGCGCCCAGGCGACGATCGGCGCCGAGAGCTGGGCCCCGCTGGGTACTCACGAGGTCATCCTGACCCCGCGTGCCGTGGAGCTGCTCGCCGAGGGGCGGGGCGAAGCCCTCGCCGGCACTTCCTATCGGGCGAGCCCCGGGATGGCGGCGATGATGGCGACCATCCTCAACCTGCTCACGTTCAACCGGGACTTCGCCCGGAGGGCAATCCGTCGCGAGCTCACCCCGCGCCGCGCGCGGGGCGGCTGGGCCGGCTTCTTGATCGACACCCTGGTCACCGCCTTCACGGCGGTTCCCGTCGCCCTGCTGACCCTCGTGCTGGAGGGAGCCGCGATCCTCGCCCGGCGCGGCGGCGTGATGCGCGCGGAACTCAGCCGGCGCGCTTCTCGCGCGCCGGGCTGATCTCGAGCACCAGCTCGGCCAGCCCGCCGGGCGCCCCAAGGTGGGGCGGGCCCTGACCGGACACCTCCCGGAGCTCGGTGTGCGCGAGCCGCCGGGCCAATCCCTCGCAGGCCTCGCGGACCATGAGGGGGGTCGAGCTCGAGACCGCGATCCGGGAGGGGTGCTCGACATGCTTCAACTCGGCCAGTGGGATGCTCCAGGCGGGGACGGCGCCGAGCTCCGCGAACAGACTGGTTGGGCGCTCCAGCCCCGGCGCGGTGAGCTCGGCAGGCAGCCTTCCCACGCCCGGGCCGAGGGCGCCTAGCTCTCCCGAGAGATAGAGCTCGGAGGCGGCGCGCGGACCTCCCTCGCGGTGGGCAACCTCCAGCGCCATCCGATCTTTGGAGAGCGCTTCTGTCGCCGCATCGGAGAAGGAGAGCAGCGGCGGCTCAACCAGGACCGCGCCGGCGATCAGATCGGGCCGGCCCACCAGCAGGTCCAGGGCGATGACCGCCCCGATCCCGGCCCCGCAGACGATCGCTGGCTCGCGATCGGAGAGCAGCGTCGCGGCGTGCTCGGCCTGCTCGGAGATCGTCGTCGCGACGTAGCCCTCAGGTGGCTCCGAGCTGCCCCATCCAAGCCGGTCGGGGGCGATCATCCTCATCCGCCCTCCGATCACGGCGGCGAGCGGATCCCACACGTCGCCACCGGTGGCGGTCTCGTGCAGGCAGAAAAGCGGCGCTGGGACTAGTCCCGCGCGCCCGATCTCCAGAGTCGCCTCGCGATCGGGAGCAGGGCGGCTCGCGGCGAATGCCGGCCGGCCAGAGCCTGGCCGCGATTGATCAGACCGGGCACCACTACGCGCTTGCCCTGCTCGAGGCCGCGTACCGCCTGGGACGCGACATCCTTGGCCGACATCCAGAAGACATCCGGCAGCTTCTCCTCTGAGCCTTCTATCCCCGCAACCTCGGTGAATTCGGTCCGGACCGGGCCCGGGCAAAGTGCGGTCAGGGTGACGCCCTTACCCCGGACTTCGGAGCTGATCGCCTCAGTGAGGCTGAGGACGTACGCCTTGGTCGCGGCGTAGTTGGCGGTCCCGGGGAGCGGTTGAAAGGCAGCGATCGAAGCGACGTTGAGCACGGCGCCCTGACCACGCTCGACCATCCCCGGCAGGTAGCGGGCGGTGAGATCGGTGACCGCCTCGACGTTGAGCCGGACCATGTTCAGCAGCCATTCGCGATCGGTCTCGGCGAAATCATCGCCGCCGCCGAAGCCGGCGTTGTTGACTAGGACCTCGACCTCGAGCCCGCGCTTGCTGATCTCCTCGGCAAGCGTGTCGCGACCGTCGGAGTCGACGAGGTCGGCGCCGATCACTTCGGCCCGCACGCCCTTCTCCTCGAGCTCAGATGCGAGATCGCGAAGACGCTCCTCGCGGCGGGCCACCAGGGTGACGCCGTGTCCGCGGTCGGCGAGCTCGGTGGCGATCGCGGCGCCAATTCCCGCGGAGGCGCCGGTCACCAGCGCAGTCGACGACTCCGATGGCGGCGGCAGCGCCACTACAGAGCCTAGGAGAGGCCCTCGCGCGCCTCGCGAACGAGGGTGACGGCCTCCGGAAAGACGATCCGGATCGCGTCGCGGACCTGGATCGCCTGCTCGTCGCTGCTGCCCTGGAGGTCGAGCCGGTTGATCGACGCGACGGTCATGTCGACAGCGAGCTTGATCGCGTTGTCGGCCCAGGCAACCCTCTGAGCGCCCTGCATCTGCTCGGCCATCTCGCCGAGCTGGCGCCGCAGCTCATCGGGATCGCCGAAGAGGCCACCGAGGCCGCCTTCTTCCATGACGGCGATCATAGAGAGGTAGTCCTGCTGCGACGGATCGGTCACATCGTGCGCGCCACCTGCGCAGCCGGTGCCCGTAGCTTCGCCGGGATGGTCCTGCCCCCGTCCACCGGGCGCTCGCCTGGCTCGGCTGCGGTCGAGCATCTGGCACTGGCGGTCCTGATCGCCCTGCTCACGGTTGCGGGAATCGCGGCCCTTGCCGCGGAGCCGCCGCACCGGACGGGGCGCGAGCTCGGCGGAACGATCGCGCGCAAGCTCGTTTGCGCCCCGCGGGCGCCGGATCCCTGCAACCGCGATCCTCTGGCGCTCGCCTACGGGTTCCCGCTGGGGAAGCTGGTCCGCTCGCTCGCACCGGACCCGGCTGTGGCGCGGGGTCCCGGCGCCAGCGCCCTGATCCCGGTCGATTTCCGCCGCTGCCGCCGGGCGAGCTGCGCGGTCCCCTCAGAGCGGCCGGGCCTGACCACGGCTGGAAGGAGGGTCACCGCGTTCACCCAGGTCGAGGACCACCGGCGAAGCGATGGATTCGTCCGAGTCACCTACTGGCTCTACCGGCCGGGCCTTGGCTGGGAGGCGCTCGTGCGCGAGGGGACAGCCTCGGAGATCGCCGCCGCCGAGCAGATCCGGCTCCGCCGGGACGAGCATCCGCTCCTGGTGCCGCTGGAGACGCTGGCAGGCCGAAACCACTACCGCTTCAATCCGGTCGAGAAACCGCCGTGGCGCTGGAAGGTCCCGGGAACCTATCCCGGGTGAAGCTAGCCGGGCTCGCTCTTCTGGGTGTCGGCCTCGGCCCGGCGGATCAGGTCGCGCCAGTTCGAAGTCCTGAAAACGAAGACGAGTGCGATGAACCCGAGCAGCATCGCGAACGCCGCGACCGCGACCTGCTGGCCGACCGAGTAGGCGAGCACCTCGGTCCGGGTCGCGCCGGCGGCACCGGTCAGGGTCGCGACCAACAGGGCCTGCTGAGCGCCGGCGCCACCCGGGGTGAACGGCAGCAGGGTCGAGACCGACTGGACGCTCATCACCAGCAGCACGTTCTGGGCCGAGCCGCCGATGTGGAAGGCATCGAGGAAGAACCAGAAGGAGCGCGAACCGCGCCAGCCAGGCGACCGCCTGCCACGACGCGACCGTACGGAGGTAACGGGTGCGATCCGCGAGCACGATCGCGCCCTGCTTGACCCGGTCCCAGAACTTCTCCGCGCGCCGGGCGACGATCGCGAAGCCCACGATCGCCGCGATCCCCAGTGCCGTCAGGAAGAAGATGAGGAATCGGGGGTGATCGGCCCAGAAGGAGATCTCGAACGCCGGCAGGTCGGGCAGCTCGGGCGGTTTGGGCAGCAGCCCCTGCGTCAGCGCATATATGAAGACGAGGATGCCGACGCTGGTGTCGAAGATCGACTGGACGAAGAAGGACGAGGTGATCGCCGGATAGGAGGAGCGGTCTACCGACCGCTTGGCGAGGAAGATCTTTACCGCGTCGCCGACCCGCGCCGGGATGAAGCTGTTCATGCCGGCACCCACCAGATATGAGGCCGCGATCTTCCTGAACGGGACCTTCTCCCCGGGGTAGGCAGCGATCAGCGTGTTCTGCCAGCAGCGGGCCCGCGCCAGCAGCATCCCCAGGTAGAAGACGAAGGCAACCACGATCCACCCCCAGTTGATCGCGGCGAGGTTCTCGAAGAAAAGCTCGGCCGCGTTGAGAAAGCGGTCGAGGCTTTGCTCGAGATCGACTGCCCCGAGCGGCATCACCAGAGCGCCGAGTGCTCCTCCATCACACCGAAGCCGCGCTCGAGCTCGATCCCCGGGAGTCCGCCCGCGAAGCTGCCGAACTGGTGCCGGTAGCGGGAGCGGACCACCAGGAAGTTGTCGTCCCGGGCGCGCTCCGACTCCTCTGAGAAGCGCAGCCGCGTGCCGTCGGCGAACTCGATCGACTCGAGCCCGCTGAAGCGGACCGGGTCGGGCTCGGTCGGAGATCCGTCCACCCAGATGGCGCGCTCGCTGCCGCGCGGCGGGTCGTTGATGCCGGTGACCAGGTTCCAGCCGACCTGCACGGCCATCGGTCGTCGTGCCGACCCCGGCCGACCAGTGCCAGTCGACCCGGCGCTGGTGATAGCCGGCCGAGACGTCATCGACTCCCAGGGGTCCCTCCACCTTCCAACTGCGGCCGCCGGCCTCGATCGTGCCGCTCACCTCGACCCCCGCGAGCTTGCGGGTCCAGCCGAAGCCGTCCTCTCCGCTGGGGCAGATCGATTCGATCGCCTCTCCCTCTCCCAGCCGCAGATCGGCGCGGACCTCGCCTGCGTTGAGACGGATCGCGGACCCGTCCATCTCGACCTCCCTGCCCCCCGGCAACATGCGTGTGTGGGCGTAGCGGCGGCGCCCCTCCCGGTCCCAGACCGCCCAGAAGCTCTGCGGGACCGGGCCGATCGCAACCTGGGCTGCGCACAGCATCACCTCCTCCCCATAGACCCCGACATAACGCCAGCGCTTGCGCACCCGCCCGTTGCGAAGCAACGGCATCTCCCCGGGGGGAAGGGGCAAGTCGGGCCGGCCGGGCGCCGGTCCGCGCCACGGGAGTGCCGAGGGCTCGTGGACCCGGATCGGGGGAGCGGCGCCCTGTTCCGGCGTGCGAAAGACCTCCACGGCGCGCCAGCCTAAGGCCTCTACACTTGCCGCCGCGTGGTCCCTCCCCAGACCGAAATCCGGTCCCCGAAGCCCGTGCACGACCCCGCCGACGAGGCGATGTGCACGCGAGCGCGCGAGCGCTTTGCTGCTGACCGTCGCAAGAGCGGCCGCGTGCCCCGCCGCCGCCTGCGTCACGCGGCGTTCCCGAACCTGATCATCATCGGCGGGCTCAAGTGCGGGACGACCTCGATCCACCATTACCTGGGGCTCCACCCGGAGATCCAGATGTCGAAGCCGAAGGAGCTCAATTTTTTCTGCGCCGAGCAGAACCTCGACCTCGGTCTCGACTGGTACCGCGGTCGCTTCGACGAGCGCTTCGCGGTCCGCGGCGAGTCCTCCCCCCACTACACCAACCTGCCGCGCTTTCCCGGTGTCGCCGAGCGGATCGCCGAGCACATTCCGGATGCGAGGCTGATCTACATGGTCCGCGACCCGATCAGCCGCATCCTCTCGCACTGGCGCCATTCGACCGGGGCGGGCTACGAGACCCGGGCCGAGATGGGCGAGGTGCTCTCCGATCCGGACACCTCCTACGTACACCGCTCGATGTACTGGATGCAGCTGCAGCCGTACCTCAAGAACTTCGACGCAGCTCAGATCACGATCATCACGCAGGAGGAGCTCCAGGCCGAACGCGAGGAGACGATGCGAAAGGCATTCCGCTTCGCCGGTGTCGACGAGAACTTCACCTCCGAGCAGTTCGACCGCGAGTGGGAGAAGTCGACCGCGAAGGAGGGCGACAAGTACCAGTTCATGGAGCGCCTGATCAAGCTGCCCGGGTTCCGTTCGTTCGACCGCAACTTCGACCGTCTGCCCGAATCGATGCGGTGGATGGTGGAGAAGGTCGTCCACGATCCCGAGAAGCCGTCGGCCCCGAAGCCCGAGCTCCCCGACGCGACCAGGGAAAGGCTCGCCACGTTTTTCGGGGAGGACGTCGCGGCGCTGCAGGAATTCGCCGGGCGCAAGTTCGCCGGCTGGGCCGACTACAGCTAGCCGGATGAAGGTCTCCGTCGCAGCAGACGAGCGCGTCGGGGTTGCCGAGGCGGTTCTGGAGGAGCTCCGTAAGCGCGGGCACGAGCCGATTCCCCACGGTGCCCTCTCCGACGAAGAGCGCGACGACTGGGCCTGGGCGAGCGAGGCCGCCGCGCGGGACGTCTCCGAAGGTCGCGCCGACCAGGCGATCGTCTGCTGCTGGACCGGGACCGGCGCCTCGATCGCCGCCAACAAGGTCCCGGGGATCCGCGCGGCGCTCTGTTCCGATGCGCAGACCGCCGAGGGGGCGCGGAAATGGAACGACGCAAACGCCCTCGCGATCAGCCTGCGCGCGACCTCGGCGGCCGAGCTCGGAGAGATCCTCGACGCCTGGTTCGAGTCGTCGGCCAGCGACGAGAGCGACGATCGCGCCAACGTCGAGCATCTGGACGAGATCGGGTGAGCGAGGGCCAATGGCGTCGGTGAAACGGCTCGTCCCGGGCGATGGCGCGGCGACGGTCGCGCTCGCCGACCAGTTCGCCGAGCTCGACCTGGCCGCCGGCGCCACCGCCGACCGCCCCTACACCGTCACCAACTTCGCCGCCACCGTCGACGGCCGCGCCACGATCAAGGGCAGGAGCGGTCCGATCGGCAGCGATGCCGACACCGAGGTGCTGATGCTGCTGCGCTCGCGTGCCGACGCGGTGATGATCGGCGCAGGCACCATGCGCGCCGAGCGCTACGGCCGCATGGTCCCCGACGCGGATCGGCGGACCGAGCGCGAGCGCCGCGGCCTGCCGCCGGATCCGCTCGCTGTGATCGTCTCGGGGACCCTGGACCTCCCGTGGGATGCCGAGCTGTTCACGGAGGGCGCCGGCGAGGTCGTGATCTTCACCGGCTCGACCCGCGAGCCGCCGGCGACCGCGACCCCGACCGAGGTCGTACACCAGGCCGGCAGTGTCGATCTCGCCGGGGCGATGAGGCACCTCCGCATTGAGCGCGGGGTTGGTGGCCTCCTTTGCGAGGGCGGGCCGCACCTGCACACGGATCTGGTTCGCGCGGGGCTCGTCGACGAGCTCTTCCTGACGATCGCCCCGAAGCTGAGCGGCGGCCTCGGTCCCGGCATCCTCGCCGACATGCCCGAAGAGGTGAACGAGCTCGAGCTGGTCTGGCTGCTCGAGTCCGAAGGCGAGCTGTTCAGCCGCTACCGCCGCCGGGGCTAACGGCGCTAGGCTGCCCCTATCGACTTCTCCCCCACACCCCAGGTCACCGAACTGCTCGAGCGGGTGGGCGCATTCATGGACGAGCACGTCTATCCGAACGAGGCCGAGGCGATGCGCGCTCTCGACGATGAGGTCAAGCCCGGGGTCGCCTACCCGCAGATGTTCATCGAGATCCGCGAGAAGGCCAAGGACGAGGGGCTCTGGAACCTGTTCATGCCCGACGAGCGCTACGGCCCTGGGCTGACCAACTGGGAGTACGGGATGCTCTGCGAGGTCATGGGCCGCAGCCCGGTCCTCGGCTCGATGGCATTCAACTGCGCCGCGCCGGACACCGGCAACGCCGAGATCCTCGCCGAGCACGGGACCGATGAGCAGAAAGAGGAGTGGCTGCAGCCGCTGCTCGACGGGGAGATCCGCAGCTGCTTCTCGATGACCGAGCCGGAGGTCTCGGGCTCGGACCCGACCACCCTCCAGACCCGCGCCGAGAAGGACGGCGACGAATGGGTGATCAACGGCCACAAGTGGTTCACCTCGGGCGCGATCGGCGCCTCACTGGCGATCGTGATGGTGGTCACCGACCCCGACGCGAATCCTTACGCGCGGGCGAGCATGATCTGCGTGCCGCTCGACAACCCCGGCATGGACGTGATCCGCCCGGTGCCGGTGATGGGCCACGACAAGGGTCCCGGCCACTGCGAGGTCCGCTACACGGACTGCCGCGTCCCGGCAAGCAGCCTGCTCGGGGAGCAGGGCGCCGGCTTTGTCATCGCTCAGGACCGCCTCGGTCCGGGCCGCATCCACCACTGCATGCGGGCGATCGGGACGGCAGAGCGCGCGATCGAGATGATGTGCGACCGCGCCAACTCGCGCGAGAGCTTCGGCGAGAAGCTCGCCGACCACCAGTTCATCCAGGACTTCATCGCGCTCAGCCGGATGGAGGTCGACCAGGCCCGCTTGCTCACCCTTTATGCCGCCTGGCTCATGGACACCGAGGGCAAGCGCCGCGCCCGCCAGGCGATCTCCCAGATCAAGGTGGTGGCGGCGAACATGGTCATGAACGTGCTCGACCGCGCGATCCAGACCCACGGCGCGCTCGGCATGTCCGACGACACTCCGCTCGCCGCGATGTGGCGCTACAGCCGCATGCTCAAGGTCGCCGACGGCCCCGACGAGGTCCACAAGATGGTGATCGCCCGCCGCGAGCTCAACCGCCGCGCGAAGGTGGCCGAGCAGGGCTCGGGCGACGCGAGCGCAAAGAGCGACGGCGACGCAGCGGGCAAGACCGACGGCAAGCCCGCCGCACAGCCGGCCTAGACGCTTACGCAGTAACGCGCTACTGTCCGGGCCGATGAGGGGAACGACCAGGGCCGTGGGACTCGGGGTCGCTGCACTCCTGCTGGCGACAGTCGTCGCGATCCCTGTCTATGCCGAGGGGCCCGGCTCGACCACGCTGATCAGCCGTCCGAGCGGAACCGCTCCCCTGGCGCCCGGTGTCGTCAACAACAGCAGTACCGGGGGCGCCATTGGCGGCGGCGGCAACCATGCCCAACAGGCGATCAGCGACAACGGGAACAGGGTCGTCTTCGCCTCCGACGCCGACGGGCTCTCGACCCAGGACAACAACCGGTTCCGGAACATCTTCGTCCGGGACAACCTCGGCACCTCGGATCCCAGTGACGACACGACCATCTTGGTCAGCAGGAAAACCAACGGCGACCCCGCGGACGACACTTCCGGCGATCCGGTGATCAGCGGCGACGGCACCAAGGTCGCGTTCCAGACAATCGCTTCACTTGATCCCTCAGATACGAACGGCGGGCTCCAAGGCGATATCTACGTGCGGGACCTCGGGCTGAACACGACCACGCTCGTAAGCCGCGGCACCGGCACGCCGCCGGCCGGACCCCAGCGCTCCGAGCACCCGACGATCAGCGACGACGGCAACGAGATCGCCTTCGACACCTTCAACTCGCTGGACGCCGGGGCCGACACCATGGCCGGCAGTAAGGACGTCTACTTGCGCGATGTCGGTGCCCAGACGACGACCCTGATCAGCCGCGCCGACGGTGACGCCGGAACCATCGGAAACGGCAGCTCGGGCTCCCCCTCGATCAGCGGCGACGGGACGAAGGTCGCATTCGAGACGAACGCGTCCAATCTCGGCGCCGGCGATGCAAATACGACATCCGACGTCCATCTCCGGGACACCGCGCCTACCCCCGACGCCACGAGGCTCGTGAGCCGGGCCAACGACAGCGGCGGGGTTTCCGGAGCCGTAGGCGACGCTGCATCGTCGGGAGCGTCGATCAGTGGCGATGGGACCAAGGTCGCCTTTCACAGCAACGCCACCAATCTGATCGGCGCCGGCGCCGACACCAACAACTTTTCCGACATCTTCGTCCGGGACATCTCCCTGCCGGAGACAACCCAGACCACGGTAAGGGTCAGCGTCACCGACGGCGAGGCCCAGGCGAATGGGCGCTCATTCACCCCCTCGCTCAGCACCAACGGGGACGAGGTCGCCTTCCACAGCGCAGCGACCAACCTCAACGCTGCGGACACGAACTCGAACAACGACATCCACGTCCGAGACCAGAGCGCAGGAACAACCGAGCTCGCCAGTCGCGAGAACGGCACCGGGCCGGTCGGGACCGACGGCTCGTTCTCGGCGTCGATCAGCGGCAGTGGCACCGCGGTCACCTGGGAATCGCCCGCGAACAACTTGAGCGCCGCTGACGACAACGACTTCCAGCAGATCTTCAAGCGGACGCTGTCAACGGACGCGAGTCCGAACGAGACCACTCATATCTCGAAACCGAGCGGGAGCGCGCCCTTCACGGGCGACGGCGTCAACTCCAGTTCCTTCGGTGAGGGACGGCGTGCGGTGAGCGCCGACGGCCGCTACATCGCATTCCTCTCCAACGCAGATCACCTGAGCGCCGAGGACGACAACAGCGTCCAGAACGCCTTCGTCCGTGACCTCGTCACCGACACCACAGCGCTGGTCGGCAGGGCGTCAGGCGCAGGTGGCGCCTCCGCGAACGCGTTCACGAGCTCAGTCGCAATCAGCGCCGACGGGCGCAAGGTCGCCTTCTCGTCCGCGGCGACCAATCTCCCCGGTGGGGACGGAACCTTCCACGTGTTCCTGCGCGACCTCGATACCCAGGTCACCGAGCTGGTCAGCCGTGCGGACGGAGCCGGCGGCGTGGCGGGCGACTCTTCGTCATTCAATCCGACGCTCAGCGCCGACGGCGACCGGGTCGCGTTCGAGACGTTCGCGGAGAATCTCGATGGACCTGGTGGGCCCGACACGGGCAGTGACGGGGACGTCTACGTCCGCGATCGAAGCAGCGCCGACACCATCTACGCCAGTCGGAGAAGCGGTGCGGCCGGCGCAGAAGGCGATATGCGCTCACAGGCGGCGGTGCTGTCCGACGACGGCAGCCGCGTCGCCTTCGAGAGCGCAGCTACCAACCTCGACCCCACCGTCACTGATTCCAACAACAATCAGGACATTTACGCGCGCGACCTGGGAGGTGCTGAAGCCACGCAGCTGGTCTCTCGCGCCACAGGGACCGGGAACCCGCCGGCTCAGAGCTCCGGCAGCCCAGCGATCAGCGCCAACGGCGACGAGATCGCCTTCGATACCCCGGCCCCCCTCGACGGCGTGGTGGACCAGAACGGACTCGTCCAGGACGTCTACCTCCGCGAGACCTCTTCGGCAACCACCACCCTGATCAGCCGAGAAGATGGCGACTCTGGGGCAATGGGTGACAATCCCTCGGCCGATCCATCGATAAGCGCCGACGGCACCAGGATCGCATTCGAGGGCAACGATCCGGACTTCGGCGGCGGGAACAACGGATTCTCGGACATCTACGTCCGCGACATCGGGGCGAACCCCGACGACACCCTGTACGTGAGCAGAGCCGATGGCGCGAGCGGCGCCGATGCAGTCGCCGTTTCGCAAAATCCCTCGATCAGTGCCTCGGGGAACTGCGTCGCCTTCGAGTCGGACGCCGAGAACCTGACCGCGGACTACCCCGGCTTCGACTTCACCCACATCTACATGCGGACGATCTCGGGGGAGTGCGCTCTCCCACCGCCACCGACGATGCCGCCCTCGGCGACGCCGCCACCGGGTGGGAGCACGGCCGCCCCGAGGAAGAAGTGCAAGAAGGGCCGCAAGCTGGTCAAGCGCAAGGGCAAGCTCCGCTGCGTCAAGAAGAAGAAGCGCCGGGCCTAGCCCGCCGCCCAGCCGGCCTGGACGCGGCTGCACTGACGCGCTACTGTTCCCGGCGATGAGGGTCATGACCAGGGTCATGGGGCTTGGGATCGCGGTGCTGCTGCTGGGAGCGGTGCCGGCTTCGGCCACGATTCGGTACGCCGCGCCCGGCGGGACGGCGGACGACAGCCAATGCATCATCGCCACGGCGAACGACACCAGCCCGACCCCATGCAGCATCTACGAGGCGGCGGGCTACTCGGACCCCCCGGGCAATGCCGTGGGAGGCGCCGACGAAGTCGTGATCGCCCCCGGCAACTACTCCTCCACAGCCGGCGACCTCGGGCCGTTCGACAGCGTCGTCCCGGTTGCGGGGAACGTCCACGGCGCATCGGGGCAGCCGCGGCCTCGGATCACCCTGAACGAGGTGTCATTCGCGGCCTTCGCGCTATTCACCGGGACGGAGCTCTCCGACGTCGAAATCCATACCACCGGCGCGGGCACACCAGACGCTATCCGCGTCCAGGGCGGGACGGCCGACCGGGTGGTGGCGCACTCGGACACGATTGCCGGCGGCCACGTCTGCAGCCACGTCACCGGCTTGATCCGCAGCACCGCCTGTATCAGCGAGGGTGGAGCCAGTGCGCTCGGCATCAACGTTGGGACCGGCGCCGTAACCTTCCAGCCGACTCTGCGCAACGTCACCGCGGTGGCCACGAGCGGGGCCTTCGCCATCGACTACCAGCTGCAGGCACAAATGGGAGCGACGGCGACGCTGACGCTCGACGCGAAGAACGTGATCGCGAAGGGGAGTGCGCCCGAGGACATTCGCGCGCGCGCCACCGACGACACCAACCCGGCCTCGGCTGCGACCGTGACGCTCAACTTCGATTATTCGAACTACGACCAGACCGCAACGGTTTCGGACGCGCCGAACAGCAGCGCCACGATCACCGGGATCGGCGCTCTCCAAAACCAGGTCGCGGCGCCTTCCCTCGCAGCCGACAACTACCACCAGCTTTCAACCTCGATCACGATCAACGCTGGTGTCGATGTCGCTCTGATCGGCGCCGACGACATCGACCACAACGCACGCGAGATCCCTGGGGACGATCCCGACATCGGCGCCGACGAGGCAGCCGAACCGACCACGACCAGTGTTTCCTGCGCTCCCCCCTCGCTTGTGCTTGGCTCCGGCGCCGGCACCTGCACCGGGACAGTCACCGGCACCACTTCGCCGACCGGCAACGTCGGCTTCGCCTCGAACTCGCCCGGAAGCTTCGCCGGCGGTGTTACCTGCCCATTGGCGCCGGCCGGCCCCACGTCTGCAAGCTGCTCGATCCCCTACACACCAGCCGCGGTCGCGACGGGCACTCATGCAATCACCGCGACCTACCTCGCGGATCTTGCACATGAACCCAGCTCCGGTTCGACCACCCTCAGCGTCACTGCTCCACCTGCGGCGACCCCTCCGGCCTCGACGCCCCCGGTGACGAAGAAGTGCAGGAAGGGCCGCAAACTTGTCCGCCGCAAGGGCAAGCTTCGCTGCGTCAAGAAGAAGCGCC
Source organism: uncultured Solirubrobacterales bacterium (assembly GCA_963770155.1). Taxonomy (GTDB): domain Bacteria; phylum Actinomycetota; class Thermoleophilia; order Solirubrobacterales; family 70-9; genus CAVYOE01. The sequence goes on from CAVYOE010000001.1 coordinate 1,655,105, forward strand.
GAGCCTAGCTCCGTCTATTTCTCGAGCCGGTCGACCGCCTCGGAGGCGGCTTCGCCGACGCGCTCGACCACCTTCTCGAACTCCGCAAACCCGTCGCTGTCGCCGTAGGCGCCGCCCTTGAAGCGGGAAACGATTCCCTCGGCGATCACCGCGAGCTTCCAAAGCCCGAGCGCGACGAAGAAGTCGATCTCCGAGAGGTCGCGGCCGGAGCGCTCAGCGTACAGATCGGCGACCTGCTCCCGGCTCGGAAACCCCGGGATCGCTGTCGGAGGCTCGATGTTGGGGAGGATCTGCTCGTCGGGATCGCCCCAGTAGACGACGAGCAACCCGACATCGGCGAGCGGGTCGCCGAGGGTGCACAGCTCCCAATCGACCACCGCCGCGATCTCACCTTCGTCAGTGAGAATCATGTTGTCGAGCCGGTAGTCGCCGTGGACGATGGTCGCCTGGCCCTGCTCCGGCACCCGCCCCGCCAGGCGGTCGTGGACCTCCTCGACCACGGGGACCTCGCGCGTCTTCGACTTCTCCCACTGTCCCTGCCAGCGCTTCAGCTGGCGCTCGACATAGCCCTCCTTGCGCCCCAGGTCCGCGAGCCCGACCTCGTCCGGGTCGACCCGGTGCAGCTCGACCAGGGTGTCGACCACCCGCTCGCCGATCGCGTGCCGTTCGGCCTCGTCAAAGGACGCGGCTTCCTTGCCGGTGCGGAGGATCGGGCCGGGCAGGAACCCCATCACGTAGAACGGGGCGCCGTTGACCGAGTCGTCCTCGCAGTACCCGGCGATCGGCGGGACCGGGACGTTCGTGTCCTGGAGGGCGGAGATCACCTTGTGCTCGCGGCCCATGTCGTGGGCCGAGCCGAGCGTCTTGCCGAGCGGCGGGCGGCGAAGGGCCCAGACGCTCCCGTTTGAGTCCGCGACGCGAAAGGTTAGGTTGGACCGGCCACCCGAGATCCGCTCGAAGCTGAGCGGGGGCTTCGCACCCTCGACGTTGCGCTCGAACCACTGCTCGAGCGCGGGCTGATCTATACCGTCCGGCATCTCGGCCATGGCAGCGGAGACTAATTACAAAGCCCTTGTCTTCGACTTCGGCGGCGTGCTCACCAATCCGGTCTGGGAGAGCTTCGCCTCCTTCTGCGAGACCGAAGGCCTCGATCCGGAGACCGTCAAGAACCTCTTCCGCAAGGACCCGGATGCGCTGGCCGACCTGCGCGAGCTCGAGATGGGCGCAGTGAGCACGGATGAATTCGAGCAGCGGTTCTCGAAGCGGCTCGGGGTGGACAGCGAGCGGCTGATCGACCGGCTGTTCGCCGGAATGAAGCCGCTCGAGGAAATGATCGAGCTGGTCCGGGTCGCCAAGCAGAGCGGACTCAAGACCGCGCTTCTGTCGAACTCGTGGAGCGTCGATCACTACGACCGCGAGCTCCTCGACCAGATCTTCGACGTGGTGGTGATCTCGGCCGAGGTCGAAGCATGCACAAGCCGCAACCCGAGATCTACCGACTGACAATCGAGCGGCTCGGAGTGGAGCCGGGCGAGTGCGTTTTCATCGACGACCTGCGCGAGAACTGCGACGGCGGCCGAGGAGGTCGGAATGAAGGCGATCCGCCACCGCGACGCGGCGACGACGATCGCCGAGCTGCGCGACCTGCTGCCGGTCCTCGCCGACTGATCAGGTGCCGGCGGCGATCATCGCCACCCCGAGCAGGGCAAAGACCACCCCCGCCTTCTGCAGCGGCCGCAGCCTCTCCCCGAGCACGATGTACGCGAGCACGATCGTCACCGCCGGATAGAGCGAACCGACGACGGCCACCACCGACAGAAGCCCTTCGGTCGTGGCCGACGCATAGAGCGCGTTGGCGATGATGTCGAAAGTGCCGATCGCCGCCAGCACCGGTAGCGCAGAGCGGGCGGGCCGAACCGGAGGCCGCAACGCGACAACGGCGGCAGCGATCGTGGCGACCCCGCCGACCCTGACACAGGCAATCGTCCACGCCGGGTCCTCGGCAGCGGTCGCATCGACCGCGACGAAGAAGGTGCCGAAGCCGAGTGCGGCAAGAAGCGAGAGGGCGATCGAGCGCAGTGCCACCGCCCTGTGTTCGGGATCGGGCTCGTAACTGACGCCCATCACCGCAACGGTCGCGACCGCGATCCCGGCCAACTGGATCAATCCGGGCTCCTCCCCGCGAGCGAGCCCGACCGTGACCGGGATCACCACGCTCAGCGCGGAGATCGGAGCAACCACGCTGATCGTGCCCATTGCCATGGCCGCATAGAAGGCGCTCAGTCCGAGCGCGCCCGCGGCGCCGCCCAGTGCCGCGACCAGCATTTCGCCGCCGCTGAGCTGCTCCTCGGCAAGCAGGGGCAGAAGCGCGACCGCGAGCAGCAGGCCGAACGACTGGCCCAGCAGAACGACCGCGAGGACATGCATCCGGCGGCTCTGCAGGCCGCCGGCGAAGTCGGAAATTCCCCAGGCGACGCTGGAGACGAGACTGAGGGCGACGCCGAGCAGCTGCCGCTACTCGCCGATGCCCAGGCTGCCCTGCCCCAGTCCTCCGACCAGCTGGTCGACCGGGTTGTTCACCGGGATGGCAACGTCGCCGCCGGAGCCCCCGTTTCCGCCGCCGCCGCCTGTTCCCTGATCGGGGGCGGGAGCGGATTGCTCCTCAGTCGTCCCCGAGCCGCCTGGCTGGCCGCCGCCCGGATCTGAGTCCCCGCCGGGCTGCGTGGTCACGGTTGGCGTTTCGATGAACTGGAGCTCGGTCTCCGTGCCGCTGCCTCCCCCTCCCTCTCTGCGCGCAGAATCAATGGTCAGCTGTGGCAGGGTGGTCGTCAGCTGCTCGATCGAGCGCGTTTCGGTCTGCGCCGAGGGCTCTCCGAGCGTGGTCTCGCTCGGTCCGGTGGCAAGCGAGGACAGACCCGCTCCGACGCCGCCGCCGAAGCCGATCGTCGCAGCCACCATTACGGGCACGACGAGAAGAAGGGCGCCGATGAATCCCTTCGATGCAATACCGCGGTGCCACTGTGCAATCAATCCCTGATGCATTGGGCTTCCCGGCTACTGTAACGGCGGAAGGGACGCTCTGCAGAACTTGTGGGACCAACCTATGCGACCTTCGGCCACAAACCGCCTCCGAATCGGCTTCGCCTTCCTCGTCGCCCTGCTGGTGCTCGTTTCCGTGCTCGGAGTGGGGCGCCTGTTCCAGGTACGACAGGACTACGAGGACCGCACCGCCAGGCACGCCGATATCGCTCTGCAGGCCGAGCGGATTCGTTCCGCGTTCGTCCTGGAGCAATCCTCACTGGTCCAGGGGCCGCGCAGCACCGCCGCTGAGCGGCGGGCGGCCTTCAACCGCGCAGTCGCCGCCGCCGACCAGGCCACCGCCGATACGCGTGGGTTGGCCGGCGACGATCCCGAGATCCTGGCCTCCCTCGATGCCCGAGCCACGGCGGAGCTCAACTGGCGCCGGCAGGTCGCAGAGCCGCTGCTGCGCGGCGATCCACCCCCCGCGGCTATGAACCGGCGCCGAACCAGCGAGGTGGTCGACGCCGCGGACCGTCTCGCCGACGCGATCCAGGCAGCGCGAATCGAGAGCCGGGACCAATCCGAACGACGAGACCCGCGACGTGGTTCTGCTGGTCATCGTCGGCCTCGCCGGGGCCCTGCTCGCTGGGATCGTGCTCTTCTCCGGGCTGGTCGGCTCGATGCGGGCGCCGCTCAACCGCCTGGTCGAGGGTGCGCGGAGGCTGGCCGGCGGCGATCTCAGCGCCCGGGTCGAGGCGGGAGGACCGGCTGAGATCTCGACCCTGGGCCAGGCCTTCAACGAGATGGCGACGGCGCTCGAGCGTGACGCCCGTGAGCGCGACCGGATCGAGCGGATGAAGGACGACTTCCTGCTCACGGTCTCGCACGAGCTGCGCACTCCCGTGACCTCGGTCAAGGGATTCGCCGAGATGCTCGCGGGCCAGGAGAACTCACTGACAGAATCGCAGCGTGAGGCGATCGGCGCGATCGTCGAGGGAACCGCTGACCTCTCGACCTTGATCGACGATCTGGTCGACCTTGCCCGAAGCGACGCCGGCCGCCTCCAGATCCGGCCGCGGCCGACCGAGGTCGGGGCCCTGCTCGAACGGGTGGCCAGGCAGCTCCGTCCCCGCTTCGAGGAACGACGGCAGGAGTTCGAGGTCTCCGCGGCCCAGGACCTTCCTGAGATCGAGGTGGACCCCGAGCGCATCGTCCAGGTCCTCTGCAACCTGCTCTTGAACGCGAACAAATATGCGGAGGAGGGCGCCGAGGTCGAGCTGCGGGCGGAGCGCCGCGACGGCGGCGTCGTGATCGAGGTCGCCGACAACGGCCCCGGCATCCCCCCCGACCAGCTCGAGCACGTGTTCGAGCGATTCTGGCGCGCCGACAGCAGCGAGTCCCAGCGAGTCGGCGGAACCGGTCTCGGCCTCGCGATCGCCCGATCGCTGGTCGAGCTGCACGGTGGCGAGATCACGGCCGAGTCGCCACCTGGTTCGGGCGCACGCTTCCAGGTGATGCTGCGATGACCAAGGTGCTGGTCGTCGATGACTCGGAGACTGTCCTGCTGATGTTGCAGCGACGTCTCGAGGGAGAGGGCTACGACGTCTCGACCGCGGGGGATGGGCCTAGCGCCCTGGAGGCGATTTCCTCGGGCGCCCGTCCGGACATCGTCCTGCTCGACGCGATGATGCCGGGGATGTCGGGGATCGACGCCCTACGCGAGCTGCGGGCCTCCGGAAACCGGACTCCCGTCCTGATCATCAGTGCCTACCGCTGGGGCGAGGAGCCGGAGGAGGCACTTGAGCTCGGCGCCGACGGCTGCATCTCAAAGCCGTTCAACTGGGAGAGCCTGGTCGAGCAGATCGAGGGTCTTACGACCTAGCCGGCTCGAACCGGACCTCGCGCCCCTTGAGCTTGGTCCCGTTGAGCCGCTCGATCGCGAGCTCGGCCTGCTCGGCCGACAGCTCGACGAACGAGAAGCGCTCGAGGACCCGCACGTCCTCGATCTCCTCATCCGGGATCACAGCGCCCTCGGTCAGCGCCCAGCGCAGGTCGTCCTCGTCGATGCCGGAGCGGGCGCCGCGGTTGACGAACAGCTTCACGGTGCCGTCAGGGGCGGCGGCATCTTTCGCCGGTTCGCGGTGGCGCGGTCTCGGGGCGTGCTCGAGCCGCTCTTCCGGCGGCTCCCACTCCTCGATCACTGACTTCGCCTCCCGCTCGATCCGCGGAATTTCCTCCCGCTGCTTCGGGGTGACAAAGGTGATCGCGCGGCCGGTGCGCCCGACCCGGCCCGTTCGCCCGATCCGGTGCACGTAGGCCTCGGTCGTGTCGGGAACGTCGAAGTTGATGACGTGGGTGACGTGCTCGATGTCGAGGCCGCGTGCGGCGATGTCAGTGGCGACCAGGAGCCGGGTCCGATGGTCCTTGAACGAGATCATCACTCCGTCGCGCTGGCCCTGGGAGAGGTCGCCGTGGAGCGCCTTTACTCCGAGCCCGGCGTCGGCGAGCTGCTTGTCGAGCCGGGCAGCGCCGATCTTTGTGCGGCAGAAGATGATCGCCTGCTCGGGGTCCTCGGCCTTCAGGACGTCGATCAGGCGCCGGGTCTTCTCCTTCGCGTCGACCTCGACATAGGCCTGCTCGATCGCATCGACGGTCAGCTTCTTCGGCGTGACCTTGATCGTCACGGGCTCGTACATGTAGGTCTCGGCAAGGCGCTGGATCGGCGGCGGCATCGTCGCCGAGAAGAGCGAGGTCTGGCGCCCGCTCGGGCACATCCGCAGGATCTTCTCGACGTCCTCGATGAAGCCGAGGTCGAGCATCTCGTCGGCCTCGTCGAGGACGACGTAGCGAGCCGAGGTCAGGACCAGCGAATGCCGCGACATCAGGTCCATCATCCGGCCGACTGTTGCGACGACGACCTGGGCGCCGGCGCGCAGCTGCGCCTGCTGGGACTTGATCGGGGCGCCGCCGAAGATCGCGACAATCTCGACGTCCAGGTGCTCGGCATAGGCCCGCAGCGCCTGGGTCACCTGGATGCAAAGCTCGCGCGTCGGTGTGAGCACGATCGCCTGCACGTCCGCGCTTTCGGGATCGAGGTACTCGAGCATCGGCAGGCCGAAGGCGGCTGTCTTGCCGGTCCCGGTCTGCGCCTGTCCGATCACATCGTGGCCGTCGAGCAGTTCGGGGATCGCCTGTGCCTGGATCGGGGTGGGATCTTCGTAGCCGAGCTCGTCGAGCGCGCGCCGCACCGGCTCGGAGAGGCGCAGCTCATGGAACGAGGCGATCGTCTTGTCCTTTCTTTCCTCGGTCATCGTCTCCTCGCTCATGCGGACGGGTCGAGCAACAGCTTGCCCTGACTCTTGCGGCCGGCGATCTCCTCGTGGGCGCGGCGGACATCGCTAAGCGGATAGACGCCGCCGATCAGCACTTCGAGCTCGCCCGCGGCGACCCACCCGAGCAGATCCCCGATGATCGAGCCGAGCAGCTCGCGCTCGCTGATCAGGTGGATGAGCCAGAACCCGATCACCGCGGTCGAATGGCGCATCAGGTTGCCCACCTTGACCTCGGGCTGCTCCCTTCCCGCGATCCCGAATGCGACCATGCGGCCGAAGGGAGCAAGGGCCCGCAGCTCTGCACTGAACGCAGGGTCGCCGCTCATCTGCAGGACCGCGTCAACCGGATTCCCGTCATTGGCCTCGAGGATGGCCTCGGTCAGGTCCTCGGGACCGAGGCCGGAATCGATCGTGCCGTCCGCACCGAGGCGGGCGACCGTCTCGCGTTTCTCCTCGCTCGAAGCCAGGCCGATCACCCGGGCTCCGGCGCGCTTGGCGATCTGGACCGCGAGGGTCCCCGTCCCGCCCGCCGCCGCCTCGATCACGACCGTTTCGCCCTCGGCGAGCCGAGCGCAGTTGTTGACCAGCGCATGAGCGGTGATCCCCTGGAGGAGCAGCGCCGCCGCCTGGTCGTCGCCGACCTCGTCGGGAATCGGGACCAGCCAGCCCTCGGGTACCGCCACCTTCTCCGCATAGCCGCCGTTGGCGAGCATCGCGGCCACACGGCGGCCGTCGGGCGCCTTGCCGCTGATCTCGCCTCCGGGAATCAGCGGCAGGCTCTGCTCGGCCAGGTAGTCGTTCTGGGTGACGTGTGTGTCCGCGAAGTTGATCCCGGCACGGGCGACGTCGACCACGACCTCGCCGTCGCTGGGCTCGGGGTCGGGCAACTCGGTGTGCTCGAGCACCTCCGGTCCCCCGAATTCCTTCATCTGGATAGCCTTCACCGCTTCTTAGTGTGGCTTACGGAGGCCACCCGCCGTCGCCTCCCCCGCCCAGCGTCTCGGATATGGCACTGACAGCCGTCGGCTCAATCGCGTTCGACTCAGTCAAGACCCCGTTCGGGGAGCGCGAGCGCATGCTCGGCGGGTCCGCGGTCCATTTCTCCCTTGCCGCGAGCTTTTTCACGGAGGTGCGGGTGGTGGGCCCTGTGGGGGATGACTTCGGCGACGACGACCTCGCCGTGCTCGAGGGGCGTGGAGTGATCACCGCCGACATCGAGCGGATTGCGGGCGAGACCTTCTTCTGGCGCGGTCACTACGAGCACGACATGAACCTGGCCCATACCGACGATACGCAGCTCGGCGTGTTCGCGGACTTCGACCCGAAGCTCTCCGATGAAGCGGCGGCTGCGGACGCGCTCTTTCTCGGCAACATCCAGCCGGACCTGCAGCGCAAGGTCCGGTCCCTGTGCGGCTCTGTCAAGTTTGCGGCGCTCGACTCGATGAACATGTGGATCGAGACGGCGCGCGATTCACTGGTCGCGGCGATCGGTGAGGTCGACGCGGTCATTCTCAACGACGCCGAGATCCGGATGCTGACCGAGCAACCGAATCTCGCCCGCGCCGCCCGAGCGGTGATGGAGATGGGCCCGCGGGTCGTCGTCGCCAAGCAGGGCGAGTACGGCGCCGCCCTGTTCACCGAGGAGGGGTTCTTTGCGCTGCCGGCGCTGCCGCTCGAGGACGTCTGCGACCCGACCGGGGCGGGTGACAGCTTCGCCGGCGGATTCCTCGGCTACCTCGACTCTCAGGAGGGCGACCTCGGCGACGGCGCGCTGCGCCGCGCCATGGCCCACGGAACGGTGATGGCCTCGTTCAACGTCGAGGACTTCGGCACGGCCCGGGTCAGCAGTCTCACCCCAGCCGAGATCGAGTCACGCCTGGAGCACCTGACCAAAGTGACCCACTTCGAGCAGCGCCCGATCGAGGTGCGGGGCTAGGAATCTTTTTTTCCAGCCTCCGCGCGGGCGCGGACAAGGCCAGTGTGGGCAATCGTGCGAAAATGCCCGTCCCCTAAGAACTGAACTGGAGAGGCGATGGCGACGAAGCAGAAGGCGAAGGCAAAGGGCAAGTCCAAGCCAAAGGCCAGGTCCGAGTCGAAGGCCGGCAGCGATGGCGGCGGCAAGGCCGGCGACGACACGCTCAGCGTCACCGACAACCGCACGGGCGAGAGCTACGAACTCGAGATCACCGATGGCACGGTCCAGGCGATGGACCTTCGTGAGATCAAGGTGAACGAGGACGACTTCGGCTTGATGGCCTACGACCCGGCCTTCACCAACACCGCCTCCTGCCGCTCGGCGATCACCTACATCGACGGCGACGCGGGGATCCTCGAGCACCGTGGTTATCCGATTGAGCAGCTCTGCGAGCACTCGACCTACCTCGAGGTCGCCTACCTGCTCGTCTTCGGCGAGCTGCCGACCTCCGACCAGCTCGAGTCCTGGATCGACGACATCGTCCATCACACCTTCGTCCACGAGAACATCAAGAAATTCGTCGAAGGCTTCCGTTACGACGCCCACCCGATGGGCATGCTGCTCGCCTCGGTCGGCGCCCTCTCCACCTTCTACCCGGACGCGAAGAAGCTCGACGACCCCGAAGAGCGCTACATGGCGACCATCCGGCTGATCGCCAAGATGCCGACCCTCGCCGCCTTTGCCTACCGGCACAACATGGGCCTCCCCTACATCTATCCGGACAACGATCTGAGCTATCCGGAGAACTTCTTCTCGATGATGTTCAAGATGACCGAGCTCCAGTTCAAGCCGGATCCCCGGCTCGCAAAGGCGCTCGACGTCCTCTTCATCCTCCACGCCGACCACGAGCAGAACTGCTCGACCAACGCGGTGCGCGCGGTCGGCTCCTCCGACGTCGATCCCTACTCGGCGGTGGCGGCCGGGGTGGCGGCCCTCTACGGCCCGCTCCACGGCGGCGCCAACGAGGCGGTGCTGAAGATGCTGCGCCGGATCGACAAGGTCGAGAACATCCCGGACTTCCTCGAGGGAGTGAAGAACCGAGACGAGCGTCTGATGGGCTTCGGCCACCGGGTCTACAAGAACTACGACCCACGGGCCCGGATCATCAAGAGCCACGTCGACGACGTACTCGACGTCGTCGGCCAGAACCCGCTGGTCAAGATCGCCACCGAGCTCGAGAAGCAGGCGCTCGACGACGACTACTTCACCGACCGCAAGCTCTATCCGAACGTCGACTTCTACTCGGGGATCATCTACGAGGCGCTCCGGATCCCGACCGACATGTTCACGGTGATCTTTGCGATCCCGCGCACCTCCGGATGGATCGCCCAGTGGCTCGAGATGAGCGACGACGACGAGCAGAAGATCGCCCGACCGCGCCAGATCTACACGGGGGCGCGCGAGCGCGACTTCGTCCCGGTGGAGAAGCGCAAGAACGGCGACCGGATCGACGGCCCGCCCGCGAAGCGCCCCGAGTACAAGTACCTGCCGATGCCTTCCGGGACGGCGCCGACGGCGAGCGGCGAGTCCGAGCGCCAAGCCTGAGCTGGAAGCTGACTATCCGCCACGGCCCCCGGGTCGAGCGGGAGAGCTTCGACGATCTCGACACGGCTCTGGTTGAGCTCGAACGCCGTGCCGAGGCGATCCAGGCCGAAGGCCCGCGTCAGAAGGTGAAAGCGTTTCGCGATTACGAGCCCGAAGCGCAGGTGGCAGCCCGACTCGAACTCTCCGGCCCGCGAAGCAGGCTCGGCCTCCGCGGCCGCGAGGTAGGGCTCGACGTAATGGGCGACGGCAGCCTGGTTCCCTACATCGGCGCCATCTTCAAGCGGCGGCTCGAGCCGGGCTCCGGCAGCCCGTTCGAAGCGCTGCGCGAGGAGCTCGGCGATGGCTGAGTCCGAGCCCGTCGGCCGCCGGGTGATGCTGCCGCGCGGCGCCGAGCCCCCGTTCGAGGTCTACGTCAACGGGGTCGAGAGGAAAGAGGGGGCCGACTACATGGTCCGAGGCAACGAGATCCTGTTCACCCGGCCGATCGTCAAGGAGAAGGTCGGCACCGCCCGCTGGCTCGCAATGTTCATTGGCCTCTTCGGCAGCTACGGGCGAAACGAGGTCGTCGACGTCCACTACCGGCGCGGCGGCGAGACCCGGGTCGCCTCGGACGTCGAGGTCCTTCCGTAGCTAGGCGACTGCCGGCTCGCGCGAGGCGAGGCCGGCGAGCTCCGCAACGCGGTCCCGGTCCGAGCCCGAGCTGCCGAGCAGCTGGCCGTTGACCCGCGAGCGCTTGAGCCAGAACTGGAGGTCGTGCTCCCAGGTGAAGCCGATCCCGCCGTGGGTCTGGAGCGAGGCGTTGGTGACCTCCCAGGCGGCATCGGTCGCCCGCGCCTTCGCCATCGCCGCCGCCAGCGGCAGCGTCTCGGGCTCGGCATCGGCGCACCACGCCGCGTAGTAGGTGAGCGAGCGGGACTCCTCGGCCGCGAGCAGCATCGAGGCGCAGCGGTGCGAGACCGCCTGGTAGGCGCCAATCGGTCGGCCGAACTGCTGGCGCTCGCGCGCATAGTCGACCGCCATCTCCATCGCGCGCTGCGCTACACCCGTGCATTCGGCGGCGAGCGCGATCGCGATCCGCTCCCCCGCCGTGGCGGGATCCCCTTCGAGCTCGGTGCCGGCGGGCTCACCGACCGTGCCGTAGTTGCGGGTCGCGTCGATCGTCTCCACCGGCTCGATCTCGAGCTCGGATGCCTCGGCCATCCGGGCTGCGTCGGGACCAAAGACCACGACCACGTCGGCGTTCGGAAGTTCGGGAAAGAGGGTGCTGCCGCTCTCGGTGATCTGGCCGAAGCTGCCGGTGGCCTCGCCCGAGGCCAGCTTCGGCAGCCATTCGGACTTCTGGTCGTCGGAGCCGGCGGCATCGATCGCGAGCACCGCGCCCAAGCTGCCCAGCAGGCGAGTGGGCGCGCAGGCAAAGCCGAGCTGCTCGCAGAGCACAGCGAGCTCGACCATGCCGAGGCCCTGTCCCCCGTGCTCCTCGGGAACCGAGATCCCGGGCCAGTGCAGCTCGACGATCTCCTTGTCGAGGGCGTCGTCGTAGCTGCGCGACTCGGCCAGCTCGCGGACCTTCTCCGGCTTGAACTTCGCCGCGAGAAACTCGCGCGCCGCGTCCCTGATCGCCTGCTGCTCGTCGTTCAAGTCGAAGTTCATCGGCAGGTCATCTCAGCTTCGGCAGGCCGAGTACCCGCTCGGCGACGATGTTCTTGAGGACGTCGGTGGTCCCGCCCTCGATCGAGTTGGCGCGCGAGCGCAGCAGGCGGTAGGTCCATTCGCCATCGGGCTGCACCGCTTCTGTTCCGAGTACGTCGGCGGCGAGCTCGGTCAACGCCTGGTTGTACTCGGCCCACTGCCACTTCGACAGCGAGCCTTCCGGGCCGGGAATCCCGGTCTTCATCGTCGCGGTCAGCGCTCGCATCGCCCCGAGCCGCAGGGCCTCGATCCCGATCTTCAGCTTCGCGACCCGCTGGCGGATGATCGGGTCGTCGCCGAGGCCGCGCTCGTCGATCAGCTCGATCAGCTCGTCGAGGTTGTTGCCGACGCTCATCGCTGCCGCAGCACCCAGACCGGCGCGTTCGAACATCAGCGTGGTGATCGCCACCTGCCAGCCTCCGCCGACCTCGCCGACGACGTTCTCGTCGGGGACCTCGGCCTCCTCCATGAAGATCTCGTTGAACTCCGCCTGGCCGGTGATCTGGCGCAGCGGCCGCACCTCAACCGCGTCCTGCTCCATGTCGAGCAGGAAGTAGCTGATTCCCTTGTGCTTGGGGGCATCGGTGTCGGTGCGGGCAAGCAGCATGCACCACTTCGCCTCGTGGGCGTAAGTGGTCCAGACCTTCTGCCCGGTCACCTTCCAGCCGCCGTTCGACTTGACCGCGCGGGTCTTGAGCGAGGCCAGGTCGGACCCGGACTCGGGCTCGGAGAAGCCCTGGCACCAGATCTCTTCGGCGGAGAGGATCGGCTCGAGGTAGCGCTCCTTCTGCTGCTCGTTGCCGTGTGCGATCACCACCGGTCCGCCCATCACCAGGCCGAGCACGTTCGCCGGCCGTGGCGCCCGCGCCCGCGCCATCTCCTCGCTGAAAATCGCCTGCTCGATCAGGGTCGCGCCCTTGCCGCCGTATTCCTCCGGCCAGGAGAGCCCGGCGTAACCGGCGTCGTGCAGCTTCGCCTGCCACTGCCGGGCGAACTCGAACTCGGCATCGTCGTCCCCCTGCGGCGCCGCGCCGGGGCTGTTCTCCTCCAGCCAGCTCCGCACCTCGTCGCGGAAGGCCGCTTCCGACTCGGTCAGGCTCAGGTCCATCGGCCAGGCACCCTAGTCGATCCTGGCTGCCCGGCCAGGCTCAGCTGGGCCCGATCAGGCGGCCTTCGCCTCGGCCATGATCCGCCCGACATTCTCCGGGGCAAAGAACTCCGGCGCCGGAAGCGTCGCCGCCTGGACGCTGACGAATCCGTTCTGGGCCTCCTGGTTCCCCTGCATCGCCCCGAGCAGCTCCTGCGTCTCTGGCGGCGGGGGCTGAAGCAGCGCGAAGTCGTCGGTGAACTGGTAGACGGGCATGGCCTCCTCGTCGCGGGTTCCCTGGTACTCCCTCATCCCCTCTTCGTAGGAGCGCTTGCCGGAGAAGGCAGCGTCGAGAGCACCGACCACGAGCTCGGCGTCGCGGAAGGCATCGTTGATCCCCATCGCGGTGATCGGATTCTTGTGGTAGCCGGCATCACCGACCAGTGCCCATCCGGGACCGAAGGGCTTGCGGAAGTAGCCCGGCAGCTCGGCCGAGCCGATGAATTTCGACTCGCGCTTGGCTGCCCGGATCCGCTCCGCGAACTCCGGGGCCAGCTCCATCGCCTTGAGGAAGTTGCCTTCGATATCTCCCCGGTTGGCCTTGAACTCGTCGACCGGCCACCCGAAGGGAACGACGGTGAGGTCATCGTGGGTCGGGATCGCTGCCCAGCCGCGACCATTGTCGGTTCGAATCGTCACGTCGAAGCCCTCGACCGACAGGCCGCTCCAGTAGGCGTAGTACATCGCCTGGCGGGAGGGGCGGTCGTCGTACTGCTCCGGATTCACCGTCTTCGCCAGCAGAGAGTGCTTGCCGTCGGCACCGATCACGACCTTGGCCTTCTCGGTGACTGTGGAGCCGTTCTTGCCGGCATGACCCTTGATCCCGGTGACGGTGCCGTTGTCGCTGAGGATCTCTTCGACCGTAAAGGCCTCGCGCACCTCGACGCCCGCCTCGGCAGCGGCGTCGACAAGCAGCTTGTCGAGGACCGTGCGCCGGGCGCAGTAGCCGCGGGCGATGCCCTCGACGGGCTGCGGGGATCCGGAGATCGTCAGCGGCCCGAAATCAAACGAGTAGGTCTCGACCGGCGGGCAGCCGGTGGCCTCGAGCCGATCCAGTAAGTCCCAGCGCTGCAGCGCCGCCACACCCGGCGGGTGGATGTGGTGGGTGGACATCGTGTCGCTGGGAAAGGTCGCCTTGTCGACGAGCAGTACGTCGTATCCCTTGCGGGCGAGCAGCATCGCCGTCGGCGATCCGGCACAGCGGGCGCCGACCACGATCGCGTCGTAACTTTTCTCCGTCATTTCTCACGCCTCGCCTTGGGCCAGGGTCGCGGTGGACCCTATCGCTGCATCCCGCCGTGCCAGCGCGACGCCCGCCGCAATGAACCAGAGTGAAGCAAGCATGATCGCCATGTAGCCGGCGGGTGTCGCAGGCATCGCAGCCAATCCCGCCACCAAGGTGATCGAGACCAACGCCGCTGCGATTGAGAGCCAACGCGGCAGGATCGCGTAACGCATCCCGGCGACCGCAGTCGCGGCGAGAAGCGCAGCGAGCGGCAGCCACATCAGGGTGAAGGCGATGCCGGAGAAGTCGAGCATCACCCTCGCCGTCTCGGGATCGACGCCGGCGTTGGCCCTGGCGACCACGGCGAACTGGGCGGCAGCGCTCGAGAGCCCCAGGCTCACGGCGGCGACCCCGGAGCCGAAAGCGAAGCCGGCAAGAATTCCACTGTCCCGCTCATGGGCGCGGATTCTCCGCGCAACGTAGGCGCTGAAGACCAGCAGAGCGATGAGCGAGAGGATGCCGATGCCGCGCCCGATCCAGTAGCTGCCGTTCGCGGAGGCGTCCGCCGCGCTGCCGAGGTAGTCGCTGACCTCGGCCAGCGAGTCGTCGGAGCGGTCGATTGGGTTCGGAGCCTCACCGGCGCCGTTGATCACATCGTCGCCGACGAGGATCCCGATCCAGAAGAGTGCCCCGCAGGCTGCTGCAAGTCGAGTCGAGAAGCTGTCCCTCATTTCGTTGCGTGCGCTCATGCGACGATCATGCCCCTCCCCCGGCCCTGATTCGTCGGGCAGATGCCCTATTTCGTGCCCGATTTCGGGGTTCTCTCCCGAGCCGCGTAGGCGGCTGCCTCGGCGCGGCTGCGGAGATCGAGCTTGGAAAGGATGCGGCTGACGTGGTGCCCGACCGTCTTCGGCGTGATGAAGAGGCGCTCGCCGATCTCCTTGTTCGACAGACCTTCCTCCAGCAGCGCCAGCACCTCTCCCTCGCGTTTTGTCAGCGGGCCCGGGCGCCTGGGAGCGCCCCTTCCCTTGACGCCGAGCTCGCGGAGCAGCTTTGCCGTTTCGTCGGCGTCGCTGGCTGCGCCCAGCCGTTCGAATATCTCGAGTGCCACTTTTGCCTCCGCCACCGCGAGGTCCGGCTCGGCCTCTGCGTTGACATTGGCGAGGAGCGCGCGGGCACGCCCTTCCTCGAGCGGCATCTCGAGCTCGGCGAACTGATTTCGGGCGGCCTCGAGCCGCCTGGCGGCATCCGGTTCGCCCTTGGCCGCGGCGACTTGGGCCGACGCGTAAGCGGCACTCGCCGCGACGTGGCTGTGGCCGATCTCCTCGGCCGCAGCCGCGAGCTTCTCCGCCGCGACCGTGGCTTCTTCGAGCTTGCCTTCGGCTAGACAAGCCTTTACCCGGATAGGGAGCAGGTGGCCAGCAAGCGGGCCCGCCTCGCCGACGGCCTCGAACGAGCGATCCAGCCTTGCTTGCGCCAGGCCGAGCTCGCCCCGGGCCACCAGCAGGGAGATTGCAGTGACGGTGGCGTAGGGGTGGTCCTGCCAACCTGCGAGCAGTTGCTGAGCTTCCTCGACTCGTCCCTGCCGAAGGCGTAGGTCGGCGAGCCGGGTCAACGGGTAGGCGGCGAGCGGCCGGCCCAGGCCTCCGTACGCATCGATCGCCGCAGTCAGCTCCGCCTCGGCGCGCTCCCAGTTCCCGGCCGAGATCAGGACTCCCGCATACACGGACCGGCACAGCCCCGACAGCGGCACGTAGCTGCGGCGCTCGATGAAGGTGTTGACGACGCGACACCACTCGGCCGCCCGGTGGATGTCGGAGATCTGCTCGCAGGCGAAAAGCATCGAGCAGCAGGTTGTGCCGATTGCCCACGGGTCGGTCACCTCCCCGCCCATGACGGCGGCCATGGTCTCGTCGAGCAGCGACATCCCGGCCTCCAGGTTTCCGCTCGAGACCTCGAGGAACCCGAGCTGGCTCAGCCCAAGGACCTCCGAGGCGAGATCGTCCAGCTCCTTGCCGATCTCGACCGCGCGCTCGAACTGCGCCTGGGCCTCTCCCGGGGGGGACTGCTGTCCCTGGGCGATTGCGAGGTTCGCGTGGGCCGGACAGAGATCAGTGTCGGACAGCAGTCGCTCGGCCCGCTTGAACCAGCCGTTGGCCGCTGTCTGGTTACCGAGCGAGGTTGCCTGCTCGACCATGAGCCAGAGCGCAAGTTCGGCTGCCTTGCCGACGTCCCCGGCGCGGCGGTACTCGGCGTAGGCCTCCTCCCTCCGCGCTATGCCCTCGTCGATCTCGCACAGCATCCAGAGCGTCTGCCCAAGGCCGTCCAGAGCCTCGGCGCTGCGCTCCGCCTCCAGTACCTCCTCAAAGCGACGCCTTGCCTGGGGAAAGTCTCCGTCGCCGAAGGCTGCCCAAGCCGACTCAAGCGTGGACGATGTTGCCTCGCTCACCGAAGCGATCGTGCCACAGGCGAAACGCAGCCGTCAGCTCTACTGGTAGATCGCGAGAAGGATGACCGCTGCGCCTACCCAGCTGACCGCGGCCCCGATCATCCCGTAGTCCTCGGCGACGATCTCGGCGGTGGAGCGGCTGTCCTCGCGGTCATAGATCAAGTAGAGGTAGCGGAAGATCCCGTAGACGACCGGCGGCAGGGTGCCGAGCATCTTGGCCCCGATCAGCGGGCTGTTGACGCAGTAGATCGCGTAGCTCATCACCGTCGCCGCGGTGACCATCGCGACCATCTGGTCGAGGAAAGGGATCGAGTAGTGCTCGAGCACCGGCCGGGTCTCTGTCCCGGCGTGAAGCTCCGAGGTCGCCTCCTGGCGCCGCTTGGTGAACCCGAGGAAGAGAGCGACCATGCCGGTGCAGAGGAGCAGGTAGGCGGAGGCATCGGCGTCGACAGCCTCCGCACCCGCCAGAACGCGGAGCACGAAGAGGCCGGAGATAGTCATCACGTCGAGGATGACCTCGGTCTTGAGTACGTACGAATAGAGCGTGGTGCCGACCCCGTAGGCGGCGACGATCCCGGCGATGATCAGGCCTTCGGCGAGGGCCGCTCCGGCTAGGCCGACCAGGAGCAGGACCACCGCCAGCGTGATCGCGGTCCGCACCCCGAGCTCGCCGGCTGCGATCGGGCGGGTCCGCTTGGTCGGATGCTGCCGGTCGAGCTCGGCGTCATGTGCGTCGTTGATCAGATAGCCGGCGCTGGCCACCGCGCAGAAGGCGAGAAAGGTGACGCTGGCGCTGGCGATTGCGCCGATCTCGTCGAACTGGCCCGAGAACAGCAGCCCGGCGAAGACGAGCAGGTTCTTGATCCACTCCTGCGGTCGCATGGCGACGATCGCCGCGCGCACGGTGCCGCGGCGTTTGGCCGGAGCTTCGGCGGGCAGCTCGGGAGCGGGGGCGGACTCCCGATCCTTGCGTACGGAGACCTCCATAAGAGACGACAAGGTTAGGGGCTTGTACGCTTTCCGCTCTCGTGCGGGGACTACGGACAACGTCGCTTGCGGCGGCGAGTACGGTCATGGCGGTCGCGCTGCTGGCTGGCGCCTGCCTGCTCGTCGGGCA
Source organism: uncultured Solirubrobacterales bacterium (assembly GCA_963770155.1). Classification (GTDB taxonomy): domain Bacteria; phylum Actinomycetota; class Thermoleophilia; order Solirubrobacterales; family 70-9; genus CAVYOE01. The sequence continues at coordinate 1,672,605 of CAVYOE010000001.1, forward strand.
GACGTTCGGCGCTGAGTCCGAGGGGACCAAAAAGCCCCCGAAGGCCAACGTGAAGCAGTTCGACATCGTCACCCTGGCGAGCGGGTTCCGCAAGCCGACGTCGGTGGACTGGCTGCCCGACGGGACCATGCTCGTCTCCGAGAAGCGCGGCCGCCTGTGGTCGGTGGACCCGAGCGGGGAAAAGAAGGTGCTGCTCGACTTCGGGCCGAAGGTGGACAACAGCCGCGAGCGGGGCATGGGCAGCATCGACGTGGCAAGCGACTTCGCCACCAGCGGCCGCGTCTACGTGAGCTACGTCCTGCTGGTGAAGCCCGAGAAGCCGAGCGGGCCGCAGGCGATGCGGGTCAGCTACATCCGCCTCACACCAGACGGCCGCCTGCTCAACCCCGAGGACCCGGAGACCGTGATCTTCGGCAAGGACGCGACCCGCCCGTGCCCGGCCGTCGCCAACAACCGCGACTGCCCGCCCTCGATCAACGCGACCCACCAGGGCGGACAGGTGCTCTCCGACAAGGACGGGACGGTCTGGGTCGGCTGGGGCGACAACAACCTGCCCTCGAACCTCGGCAAGCATGTGTTCAGGACCTTCAACCCGGCAAGCACCGCCGGCAAGATCCTCCACGTCGATGCCGAGGGGCGAGGCCTGCCGGACCATCCCTTCTGCCCCAAGAACGATGACCTGACCGACACCTGCACCAAGGTGTTCGCGGTCGGCCTGCGCAACCCGTTCCGCTTTTCCCTGACCCACGAAGGGATCCCGATCGTCTCCGATGTCGGCTGGGACACCCAGGAGGAGATCGACCTGGTCAAATCCGGGCGCAACTACGGGTGGCCCTGCTTCGAGGGCAAGGCCAGAACGCCCTTCTACCGCGAGACGCAACGCTGCCACAAGCTCTACGCGAGCCGCAAGAAGGAGAAGGTGACCCGACCGATCTACGCCTACCGCAACCCGAACACCGGCGCCGGCGCCGCGGTCATCATCGGCCCGCAGTACCCGGGTGGGCCCTACCCCGACGGCTTCGACGGCTCCTTCTTCTTCGGCGACTACGCGCGTGGGTTCATCAAGCTGCTGTCGCGCAGCGAGAAGGGACCCCGGGTCCGGTCGATCGCAAACGGCGTCACCCCGGTCCATATGAGCATCGGTCCGAGCAAAAACCTGGTCTTCGTCGACTACCTGCGCGGAACCATCCGGGAGCTGATCTACGCGCCGGCGAACAAGGCGCCGCGGCCGGTGATCTCCGCCAATCCGTCCTCCGGCCTGGCACCGCTGGACGTCCAGTTCTCGAGCGCCGGTACCGCCGATCCCGAGGGGGACCCGCTGACCTACGACTGGGACTTCGGCGATGGCAGCCCTCACTCGGCAGAAGCCAACCCGACGCATCAGTACACCGTGGATGGAACGTTCACAGTGCGGCTTCGGGTCACTGATCCAAGCGGCGGAACAGCTCAAACGACGGCGGTGGTCACGGTCGGGAACAGGGCGCCAACCGCGACGATCACCGCTCCTGCTCCGGGGACCGAGTCACGGGGCGGCCAGCCGGTCCTGCTCGGGGCCTCCGGGACGGACCCGGAGGATGGTGACCTGCCGTCATCAGCCTTCCGCTGGGACATCACCGTGGTCCACAAGGGCCACGAGCATCCGCTCAGCGAGGTGACCGGCGCTTCGGCGGCCTTCCGGGCGGTGAGCGATCACGACGCCGACTCGTACTTCGAGATCGACCTGACCGTGGTCGATTCGCAGGGGCTCGCAACCACGCTGCCGACCGTCGTGGTCCGGCCCGAGACGGTGCCCTTGCGAATCGCCAGCAACCTGAAAGGGGTCCGGCTGAGCTACGGCGGAAAGGGTGTGAAGGCCCCGCGCCGGGTTGATGCGGCGATCGGCTACCGGGCGCCGCTGTCAGCTCCCGAGACGGTCATCCACAAGGGCGTCGCCTACCGATTCGCCAAGTGGTCGCAGGGTGGCAAGCGCGTCCAGATCCACGAGATCCCGGACGAGGCCTCGACCGTGAAGGCGAAGTACAAGCGCGGCTAGCGCTGCTCGGGCGGCGCCGGGTCGATCAGGACGCCGGGATTGAGGATCGCGCTGGGGTCGAGCTCGGCTTTGGCCGCTCGCAGGGCGTCGGCGAACGGCTCCGGGCGCTGACGGTCGTACCAGGGGCGGTGGTCGCGGCCGACAGCGTGGTGGTGGGTGATCGTACCGCCGCCCCCGATCACCGCCTCCGACGCCGCCGCCTTGATCTCGTCCCACTGCTCGACCTCGCCGCCGCGGACCGCCGGGGCCAGCACCGTTATGTAGGGGGCGGGCCCGTCCGGATAGACGTGGGTGAAGCGGCAGCTCACCCTGGGAGAGCCGGCGCCGTCACTGGCGGTTCCGCAGACCTCGGCCACCTTCGCCCGCGCTGCCTCCATCACGTTGGCGTGGAACTCCTCGAAGCGGTCCCAGGTGATCGCGGTCTCGAAGGTGTCGCTCAGCACCCCGCAGGCGACGAAGCCGTCGCGAAGATAGGGCGCGGCGAGGAACGCATCGCGCCAGGTGCCGACGGCGTCAGAGCCGCCCTGGCCCCGGCGCTCCTCCGGTTCCCCGCCGTGGGCTCGCGCTATTTCGAGCGCGGTTTCCATCGCTGTCTCAACCGGGTGATGGGGCGACTCGAAGCCAAGCACCAGCAAGGACTTGCCGGGCGGGCCGGCGCCGGTCACCTCTGCCTCGGTCGCGTCGAGCAGGCGGCAGTTCGAGGGGTGGAGGCCCGACTGCGACAACTCGCGGACCGCGCCGGCTCCGGCGAGAAAATCGTCGAACTCGACGCCGCGAGAGGCCTTGAATTCCGGCCGCGGCTGCACCCGGACCCAGGCCTCTGTGATCACGCCGAGGATTCCCTCCGAGCCCAGCAAGAGCCGGTCGGGGCTCGGACCGGCACCGGAACCCGGCAGCCTCCGGCTCTGCCACACATCTGAACCACTATTTCCCGCCGGTGTGATCGCCCGGACCGACTCGACCAGGTCGTCGATGTGGGTGTAGAGAGTCGCGAAGTGGCCGCCGGCGCGGGTCGCGATCCAGCCGCCGAGGGTCGAGTACTCGAACGACTGCGGGAAATGGCGCAGCGTGAGCCCGTGCTCGCGCAGCTGATCCTCGAGCACCGGTCCGGTCGCGCCGGCCTGGATCCGTGCCGCGCGCGACTCGGCGTCCACCTCCAGCACCCGGTCAAGCGCGCGCAGGTCGACGCTGACGACGGGACGGTCGTCAGCGAACCTGGGCTCCACCCCGCCGACAACGCTGGTGCCGCCGCCAAATGGGATCGCCGCCGCGCCCCGTTCGGCGCAGAAGTCGAGGACGGCCTCGACCTCCTCCTCGCTCCGGGGCCTCGCAACCAGGTCGGGCGGATGCTCGAACTCACCACGGAAGCCGCGGACGACGTCGCGATAGGCCTTGCCGAGCGCGTGGGAGGCGCGCTCATAGTCGTCGTCGAAGCAGATCTCGCCGAGCGACGAAGGCGCCTGCAGCCTCGAAGGCCTCAAGGACACATCCTCCAGCGACACCGGCTCGCGCACCTCGCCGCCGAAACCGAGCCGCTCGTGCGCGGCCGCGGCGATTCCCTCCAGTCCGGCCCGGTCCGGCTGCTGCTCCTCCCACCCCCAGCCCCAGTGCTTGAGACGGCCCGTCGCGGCCTGCGTTACCAGTGCACGCCCCGCATCAGATACGCGAAGGCGACGCCCTCGCTCGAGAGCTCCTCGTCCTTGGCCTTCTTGCCGTCCTCCTTTTTGCCTTTGGCCGCACTCGAGTCCGGGAACAGCTTGAAGGCCGTGTTCAGGATCGCGTCAGAAGCCTTCGGGGCCACGTTGTAGAGCAGCTCCCCGAAGTTGCCGAGCCGCGTAGCGACCTTCTTCGGCTTGTTGATCATTGCCTCGGTGATCATCTCGGCGGCCTCTTCGGGGGTAATCGTCGGGAAGGCGTCGTACATCTTGGTGGGGGCGATCATCGGGGTCCGGACCAGCGGCATGTGGATCGTGGTGATGTGGATTCCGTGGTCGACCACCTCGGAGGCGATGCAGCGGGAGAAGGCATCGAGCGCCGCCTTCGAGGCGACGTAGGCGGAGAAGCGGGGCGTGTTGGTCTGCACCCCGATCGAGCTGACGTTGATGATGTGCCCGCCCTTCTTCCCTTTCCCTCCCTTGGTCATCGCCGGCATCAACGCCAGGATCAGCCGCACGGCGCCGAAGTAGTTGAGCTGCATCGTCCGCTCGTAGTCGTGGAAGCGGTCGTAGGCGAGGGTGACCGAGCGGCGGATCGAGCGCCCCGCGTTATTGACCAGGATGTCGACCTTGCTGTGCGCATCGAGCACCTCGGCGGCCATCCGCTCGATGTCTTCGATGTCCGAGAGATCGCAGCGGTGAATCTCGGCCTTACCGCCCTCCTCCTCGATCTCGGCCTTGGTCTCCTCGAGCTTTTCCGGAGTACGCGCGACCAGCAGCACGGTGGCTCCCGCGGCAGCGGCCTTGATCGCCGCAGCCTTGCCGATGCCCGAGGAAGCGCCGGTGATCAAGACCACCTTGCCGCCGATCGCCCCCGCGAGCGAGCGGTCCTTGAACAGGTCGGGGTCGAGGTTGCGCTCCCAGTAATCCCAGAGTCGGTCGGCGTAGCTGGGCAGCGGCGGGACCGAGATCCCGCTTCCCTCGAGCGCCTCCGTGGTGTTGCGGCTGTCGAAGCTGGTCGGGTAGTTGATGTAGACGAGGACCGAGCGAGGGATGCCGAGGTCGCCGAGGACCTGGTCGGTGATCCGCTTTACGGGCGGCAGCATCTGGATCCCGCTGCGGACCTGCTTCGGGACCATGTCGAGCATCTTCGAGTCGATCCGCATCGCGGCCTCCGGCGCGTGTGCGGCCCGGGCGAAGGTGTTGATGATTTGCCCGGCGCTCATCGGGTTCGGGTCGGTGAGGTGGAAGGCCTTGCCGTCGAGGTCGGGCTGGTGGGCGATGTGGTCCATCGCTTTCGCGACGAAGTCGACCGGAACCAGGTTGATCTCCTTGCCCTCGATCCCGACGCTGGGCATCCACTGCGGCATCAGCTTGCGCGCCCGCTGCAGCAGCTTGAAGAAGTAGTAGGGGCCGTCCACCTTGTCCATTTCGCCGGTCTCGGAGTGGCCGACGACGATCCCGGGGCGATACACCCGCCAGGGCACCTCGCACTCCTCGCGCACGACCGCGCTCGGATTCGTGCTTGGTCTCGAAGTAGGGGTGGTTGTCGACCTTCTCGGCCTCATCGAACATGTCCTCGGTGAAGGTGCCGTCGTAGAGGCCGGCGGCCGCGATCGAGCTGACCATGTGGAAGTGCTTCGCCTCGACCCCCTCAGCGAGCTCTACCGCGTGCCTGGTCCCCTCGACGTTGGCGACCTTCTGCGATTCGGCATCGGCGGTCATGTCGTAGATCGCAGCGAGGTGGAAGAAGTGCTCGACCTCGCCTTTGAGCTTCGAGAGGTCCTCGTCGGAGACGCCGAGCTTGGGCTCGGAGAGGTCGCCGATCACCGGGACGATCCGGTCCTTCTCGGCGCTTCCCGTCTGCGAACCCCACTTGTTTCGCAGCTCCTCGAGTCGGCCGCGCGAGCCCTCACGGACGAGGACATAGATCGTCCCTTCCCGCTCAAGCAGCAGCTCGACCAGGTGGCGGCCGATGAATCCGGTTGCGCCGGTGACGAAGTAGCTCATCCGGACCTCTCCATACGTGCCTGACCCTACCTAACGCCCACTCTCGGCGACGGTCAGAAAAAAGCCGAAATGCCCGCAAATATTCGCGCCTGGGGGACCCCGCACCAAATCTCCCGGGGCGTGCCGCGTATCATCCGCAGCCGTGGCTCTGCACCTCGATCCCGACCAGCACCGCCCGGAGAAGCGGCTCACCGGCGAAGAGATCTCCCGGGAGGAGCTGCGACCGGCAAGCGCCGCGGCCTCGCTGGCGACCGGGTCGATGATCTGCCCCGAATGCGAGCTGCCGATCTCGGTCGGGACACCCCTCCCCGCGGCCTCCACGCTCGCCTGCCCGTTTTGTGATCACGCTGCTCCGGCGCGTACGTTCCTGCGCCGCGACGCGTTCGACGTGCCGTCGAACCGCGTCGATCTCGTAGCCCGCTTCGATTGAGCGTCGGGCTCGTTTGGCTGCGCCGCGACCTGCGGCTCGCCGACAACCCGGCCCTGGCCGAGGCGGTGCGCCGACATGGCGAAGTACTCCTCTGCTTCTGCTTCGAGGTGGCGCTCACCAACGGGCGCCATTCCTGCGCAGCCCGTAACGCCTACCTGCTCGCATCGCTGCACGAACTCGAGCGCGAGCTGCGCGAGATCGGCGGCCGGCTCGTATACCGCGAGGGCGATCCGGCGAGCCAGCTGATCGGCGTGGCCAAGGCGATCGGCGCCGAAACCATCTACTCGAACCAGGACCACACCGCGTACGGGCGCTCGCGCGACCGGCGGGTCGGCCGCGCCGTCACGGAGAGCGGCATCGGCTTCGAACAATTCGACGGGATCACCTGCGTCGACGTCGGCGGTGTCGAGAAGGAGGGGGGCGGGCCCTACAAGGTGTTCACGCCCTTCTACCGCACCTGGCGAGAGCTGCCGCGCCGCGCCCCGGAGCTGCGCCCGCAGCTGATGCGCTCCCCGGAGGTAGCCGACGTGCGAAGCCATGCCCCGTCGGAGTCCCGGCTGCGGATCGACGAGGAGGCGAAACGGATCGCTGAGCTCTGGGCGCCGGGCGAGAGAGCGTCGTCAAAGCGGCTTGACGACTACATCAAGCGAATCAGCGGCTTCGAGGAGGCACGCGACCGGCCCGACCTCGATTGGACCTCGCGCCTCTCGGCGGCACTTCATTTCGGCTGCGTCTCCGCGCGCGGCTTCGAGGAGCGGCTTTCCTCGCGGCCGGGACGCGGCCGCATGCAGCTTCGTAGGCAGCTGGCATGGCGCGACTTCTTCCTCCATCTCACCCACCACTTTCCGGGAAACCTGCGCCGGGGTTACGAGCAGCGGATGCACGGGTTCCGCTGGCGCTGGGACGCGCAGTCGCTGCAGGAGTGGAAGCAGGGCACGACCGGGATTCCGCTGGTCGACGCCGGCATGCGGCAGCTGCTGGCCGAGGGCTGGATGCACAGCCGCGTTCGGATGGTGACCGCTTCGTTCCTGACCAAGCACCTGCTGGTCGACTGGCGCGAGGGGGAGCGTCACTTCATGCAGCACCTGATCGATGGGGACGCCGCCTCCAACAACGGCAACTGGCAGTGGGCCGCCTCGGTGGGAGCCGACACGCAGCCCAACTTCCGGGTGTTCAGCCCCTCGCGGCAGATGGCGCGCTTTGACCCCGATGGCGTCTACGTGCGCCGCTGGGTGCCGGAGCTGGAGGAGTTCCCGATCGAGTACCTGCCCGAGCCCTGGAAGGCGCCGCAGCAGGTTCAGCGAACCGCCCGCTGCGAGATCGGCACCGACTACCCCGAGCCGGTCATCGACCTGGTCGCTGCACGCAACGAGGCGGTTGCGAGATTCCGCTCGCACCTGGAACGTACAAAGTCGTAGTGTTAATCATTAAGGGATGGCAACAACCGCCACTGTCCAAGTACTGATGCCGGAGATGGGCGAGTCGGTGACGGAGGGCACCGTGCTCGAGTGGCATGTCTCGGAAGGAGACGAGGTCGACGAAGGCCAGACTCTGGTCGAGGTCTCGACCGACAAGGTCGACGCCGAGGTCCCCGCCCCGGCCGCCGGCACCGTCGCCAAGATCCTGGCCCAGCCGGACGAGGAGATCGCCGTCGGCAAGCCGCTGGCCGAGATCAGCCCGAACGGCGCCGGCGGCGGCGAAGGAGGCGGGGGCACCTCCCCCGAAGGAAATCCGCGCGACGCCGCCCAGGCGACTGCCGACAGCCCGACCGATGACGGCGGAGGCGCGCCTGAGGGGGACGGTGCCGCCGCCGACGCAACCGCCGCCGCCGACGGCAAGACCGTGGAAATCAAGATGCCGGAGATGGGCGAATCGGTGAGCGAAGGGACCGTGCTCGAGTGGCACGTGAGCGAGGGAGACTCCGTCGAAGAAGGAGACACCGTGGTCGAGGTCTCGACCGACAAGGTCGACGCGGAAGTTCCCGCCCCCGCCGCCGGAACCATTACCGCCATTAAGGCACAGCCTGATGAAACGGTCGCGGTCGGGGACCGTCCTCGCCGAAATGGCAGCCGGAGCCGGAGGGGGCGGTGGAACCTCCCCCGAAGGAAATCCGCGCGACGCCGCCCAGGCGACTGCCGATAGCCCGACGGATGACGGCGGAGGCGCGCCTGAGGGGGATGGTTCCACCGCCCCCGCAGCCGACACCGGCAACGGCGCCAGGGCGACCCCCGTCGCCCGCCGCATCGCTCAGGCGAACGGCGTAGACCTGGGCGCGGTGAAGGGCACCGGCGCCGGCGGCAAGATCACGAAGGCAGACGTGCTCGGCGCCGGCGACGGCGACAGCGACGGCAAGGGCCCCACCGCCCCGGCGGCCGAAGGCGAGGCAAAGACGCTGCGCGGGCCGGCCGGAATGCTCGCCGAGGCGATGAACGAGAGCCGGACGATCCCGACCGCGACCTCGTTCAGGACGCTGGCTGTGGACACCCTCGACGCCAAGCGCAAGGCGCTGAACGGCGTCTTGAAGGAGCGCGGGATGAAGGTCTCCTTCACCCACCTGATCGCCTGGGCGATCGTGCGTGCCGCGACCGAGTGGCCCGTGATGGCGCGCGCCTACGAGGAGCGCGACGGCAAGCCGCACGCGATCGAGCCCGGCAGCGTCGGCCTCGGGATCGCCGTCGACGTCGAGCGCAAGGGCGGACGCAGCCTGATGGTCCCCTGCATCAAGGACGCCGACCAGCTCGACTTCGCCGGGTTCCACTCCTACTACGAGGAGCTGATCACGAAGACGAGGGAGAACAAGCTCACCGCCGACGACTTCAAGGGCACCAACATCACCCTGACCAACCCGGGCGGGCTCGGCACGATCGCCTCGGTCCCGCGCCTGATGACCGGCCAGGGGACGATCGTCGCCTGCCGGCTCGCTCGCCTACCCGGTCGAGTGGGCGCACGCGCCCGAGGAGAAGATCAAGGCACTCGGGGTCTCGAAGGTGATGACCATGACCAGCACCTACGACCACCGGGTGATCCAGGGAGCGGAGTCCGGGTCGTTCCTGCGCCGGATCGAGGAGCTGCTTCAGGGCGAGGACGACTTCTACGAGGGTGTCGCGACCGACCTCGAGCTCGATCCTGCGGTCCTCACCGCCGCCCACCCGGCGAGCGGCCTCTGCCCCGCCGCTTTCGGCCGCGCCTCCGCCTCCCGGCGCGAGCCCGGCAAGGCCGGACAGCGAGCTGCTCCAGGGAGTCCAGGCGGCGACCTCGCTGCTCAAGGCGTACCGGACCCACGGCCACCTCGCGGCGCGGCTCGACCCGCTCGGCTCCGAGCCAAAGGGCGACCCCGCGATCCAGCCCGAGAACCTGAACCTGACCCCGGAGCTGATGGGCGAGATCCCGGCCGAGATCCTGCGGATCGGGGTTGAGGGCGAGACCCTGCTCGACGCGCTGCCGCGGATGCGCGAGGCCTACTGCGGCACGATCGGGTACCAGATCGAGCACCTCTCCTCCCACCAGCAGCGTATGTGGCTGCGCGAGATGATCGAGACCGGCTGGCACCGCAAGCCGCTCGAGCCGGAGGAGAAGCGCGCCCTGCTCTCCCGATTGATCGACGTCTTCGGCTTCGAGCGCTACATCGAGAAGGCCTACCTCGGCCAGAAGATGTTCTCGATCGAGGGACTCGACGTGATCGTGCCGATGCTCGACGAGCTCTTCGGCATGGCCCACACCGATGGCGCCACCGAATGTGTGATCGGCATGGCCCACCGCGGCCGGCTCAGCGTCCTCGCCCACAACCTCGGCCGTCCGGTCGACTCGATCTTCGCCGAGTTCGAGGGAGCGAAGGCGATCGAGGCGGTCAAGGCAGTAGCCGCAATCCCCCACGGCGGCACCGGCGACGTCAAGTACCACTACGGCCACAACGGCACCTACACCCTTCTCGACGGAGAGGAGATCCGGGTCCGCCTCTACCCGAACCCGTCTCACCTCGAGTTCGTCGATCCGGTCGTGACCGGCGCCGCCCGCGCCGCCCAGACCGAGCGCAAGGGCGACTCGATCGAGCACGACCCGTCGGTCGCGGTTCCCGTCCTGCTCCACGGCGACGCCGCCTTCCCGGGGCAGGGCGTGGTCGCGGAGACGCTCAACCTGCAGGCGCTGGCCGGCTACGCGACCGGCGGCACCATCCACCTGATCCAGAACAACCAGATCGGCTTCACCACCGAGCCGCAGGAGGGACGCTCCACTCCGTGGGCCGCCGACATGGCGAAGGGATTCAACGTGCCGATCATGCACGTCAACGCCGACGATCCCGAGGCCTGCCTGGCCGCGATCCGCCTGGCGATGGCCTACCGGCAGCGCTGGGGCCGCGACGTCGTCATCGACGTGATCGGCTACCGCCGCTTCGGACACAACGAAACCGACGAGCCCGCCTACACCCAGCCGCTGATGGCGGCCAAGATCAAGGACCACCCGCCGGTCTCGGAGATCTACGCCGAGCAGCTGGTCAAGGAGGGCGTGGTCAGCCCCGGCGACGTCGAGGCCAAGCGGGACGCGCGCCAGCAGGACGCTGGCCGAGATCCACAAGGAGCTGCGGCGGAAGATCGAGGCCGGGCGAGTACGAGGACCCGACCGGCACCGGGACCGGCACCGGCGAGCTCGACCGCAGCGCCTCCCCCGACGTCGACACCGCCGTCGCAGAGAAGACCCTGCGCAAGTTCAACCAGGAGCTGCTGCGAGGTCCCCGACAGCTTCACCATCCACCGCAAGCTGCGTAAGCCCCTGCTGAAGCGGCTCGAGGCGATCGACGAGGGCGGGATCGAGTTCGGCCACGCCGAGGCGCTGGCCTTCGCCTCGCTGCTGTCCGAGGGCGTGCACGTGCGGCTCACCGGCCAGGACACAGAGCGCGGCACCTTCTCCAACCGCCACCTCGTCCTCCACGACGAGAAGACCGGCCTGCGCTACGCCCCGATCCAGAACCTGGACGAGGCCAAGGCGCCGTTCGAGCTCCACAACAGCCCGCTGTCGGAGGCCGCCTGCCTCGGGTTCGAGTACGGGTACTCGGCCGCCTCTCCGGAGAGCCTGATCATCTGGGAGGCCCAGTTCGGCGACTTCGGCAACTCGGCCCAGGTGATCATCGACAGCTTCATCGCCTCAGCCGAGGCCAAGTGGGGCCAGACGGCACGGCTGACCCTGCTGCTGCCGCACGGCTACGAGGGCTCGGGTCCCGAGCACTCGAGCGCCCGGATCGAGCGCTTCATCCAGCTCGCCGCCGAGGGATCGATCCGGATCGCCAACCCGACTACCGCCGCCCAGTACTTCCACCTGCTGCGCCGCCAGGCCCGGATCCAGAAGGCGCGGCCGATGGTCGTCTTCACTCCGAAGGGCCTGCTGCGGCTGCCGCGCGCGGCCTCCCGGCTCGAGGAGCTCACCGCCGGCGCCTTCCATTTCGTCCTCGACGACCCGACCGCGGTCGACCGCCGAGACAAGGTCGAGCGGCTCGTCCTCTGCAGCGGCAAGCTCTACTACGACATCGACGCAAACGAGAAGCGGGAGAAGTCTGAGGACGTCGCGATCGCCCGGGTCGAGCTGCTCTACCCGTTCGCGAAGGAGCAGATCGCCGAGCTCGATCTCCGAGTACCCGAACCTGAAGGAGATCGTCTGGGCCCAGGAGGAGCCGCGGAACATGGGCGCCTGGAGCGTCATGTCACGCCGGCTGCCGGACCTGATCCCGGAGGGTGTCGAGTTCCGCTACGTCGGCCGACCCCCGCGCGCGGCTCCCGGCGAGGGCTATGCGGCCGCCCACGCCCGCGAGCAGGAGCGGATCGTGCTCACTGCGCTCACTCTCGGCCAGGGCGCCCGGCCTGCGTAGAGCCACCCGACCCTGCGTCCCGTCCCGGCCGCCTCTTCGAGGTGGTCAAGTGGGCATCGTGGATCGAGCTGGGGCTGTTCGCCGCGCTTCTCTTCTTCTGGCTCGCCCCGGGCTTCGAGCACGAGACCTTCATCTTCGGCCTCTCCCACGGACTCGGCTTCATCGCCCTCTGCCTCCTGATCTGGGCCGCCGTCCTCCGCCGGGAGGCGCCCTATCCGCTGCTGGCAGCGACCCTGACTCCGGTCGGGCCGGTAGGCAGCGTGATCGGAATCGCCCTGATCGAGCGACGAGGGTGGGGCGTGGCGCCCAAGCCTGGTACAACTACCTACCAGGGGATTGACAGGAACCTCCCCGAAGGTGGATAATGACTGCAGCAGGGATGCAAGTAGCAAGCTTTTAAAACTCGTTCCCGGGCTAGTCCCGCCTCCGGGAACGAACGCGTCGGAAATCCCTCCCTGGCTACCGACGCGCAGGCGTGGCGCGGGCCGTGTGGACCCCCTGCCTCCCGCGGCCCCGCCACGCCACCTCTTCTTTTCGGCTCTTTAGAGCCGGGGGCTCGCGGCCGCGAGCTGTTAGCGGTCGGAGCGGAGGCTGCGGAGAACGCGGTGGAGGATGCCGCCGTGCTGGAGATACTCGACCTCGTTCGGGGTGTCGAGCCGCACCCGGGCCTCGAAGCTCTTCTCCTCGCCGCCGTCCTTGGAGAGGGTCACGGTCACTGACTTCGCCTCGCCGTTCTCCAGGTCCGAGATCGAGATCGTCTCCTCGCCGGTGATCCCCAGGGATGAGGTGGTCTCCCCCTCGGGCATCTGCAACGGGACCACGCCCATCCCGATCAGGTTGGACCGATGGATCCGCTCGAAGCTCTGCGCGATCACGGCCCGCACCCCGAGAAGCTTGGTGCCCTTCGCGGCCCAGTCGCGGGAGGAGCCGGTCCCGTACTCCTCTCCTGCAATCACGACCAGGGGCACGCCCTCGTCGGCGTATTTCATCGCTGCGTCGTAAATGGTGGTCTCGTCGCCGTCGGGGAAGTGCAAGGTGAACCCGCCCTCCTTCTCGACCAGCTCGTTCCGAAGCCTGACGTTGGCGAAGGTGCCGCGAATCATCACCTCGTGGTTGCCGCGGCGCGAGCCATAGGAGTTGAAGTCGCGGACGTCCACCCCATTCTCGATCAGCCACTCTCCCGCGGGGCTCTGCTTCTTGATCGCACCCGCCGGGGAGATGTGGTCGGTGGTGACCGAGTCGCCGAGCAGGGCGAGGATGCGAGCCCCCTCGATGGGCTCGACCGCCGTCGGCTCGGCTTCCATGCCCTCGAAGTAGGGCGGCTTGCGGACGTAGGTGGAGTCCGGCCAGGTGTAGCGGTCCTCCTCGGGAATGTCGATCTGCTTCCAGCGCTCGTCGCCGGTGAAGACATCGGCGTAATTCCTGGTGAACATCTCCGAGCGGACCGCCTCGGCGACCACCTCCTTGACCTCGCCTGATGAGGGCCAGATGTCGCTGAGAAGGACGGGCTCACCGTCCTTGTCGGTGCCCAGCGGTTCAGTGGTCAGGTCGACGTCCATACGGCCGGTCAGCGCATAGGCGACCACCAGAGGTGGCGAGGCCAGGTAGTTGGCCCGGACGTCGGGATTGATCCGGCCCTCGAAGTTGCGGTTGCCGGAGAGGACCGAGCAGACCGCGAGCTCGTTTTCGTTCACCGCTTTGGAGATCTCGTCCGGCAGAGGCCCCGAGTTGCCGATGCAGGTGGTGCAGCCGTAGCCGACCAGGTTGAACTGGAGCTGGTCGAGCGCATCATCGAGCCCCGACTTCTCCAGGTACTCGGTGACCACGGTCGAGCCGGGCGCAAGCGAGGTCTTCACCCACGGCTTGCGCGCCAGGCCGCGCTCGAGCGCCTTCTTCGCCAGCAGGCCGGCAGCGATCATCACGCTGGGGTTCGAGGTGTTGGTGCAGCTGGTTATGGCTGCGATGACGACGTGGCCGTGGTCGAGCTCGACCTCTTCCCCGTCCTCGAGCTTGACTTTGATTGCGTCGCTGGTGCGGATGTCCTCGGCAACCGCGGCGCCGCCGCGGCGCTTCGGCTTGCCGGCCTCGCCGTCGTGGTCCTCGGCGGGAGGGTCTGAGGCCGGGAACGACTCGGCGACGGCGCCGTCGCGCGAGTTGCCGATCTCGGCGCCAAGCTCATGCCCGGCGTCGGGGTCCCACTCCTGCATCGCCTCGAGAAATGCCGACTTCGCGTCGGAGAGAGGGATCCGGTCCTGGGGCCGCTTCGGGCCGGCGATGCTGGGCACGACCTCGCCGAGGTCGAGCTCGAGCGTGTTGCTGTAGGTCGACTCCTCGAAGTCGCCGGCGTCCGGGTCGTGGAAGAGCCCCTGCTCCCGGGTGTACGCGTCGACCAGCTCGATCTGCTCGGTGGGTCGGCCCGTGAACTCGAGGTAGCGCAGCGTCTCGGCGTCGACCGGGAAGATCGCGCAGGTGGAGCCGAACTCTGGGGACATGTTGCCGAGCGTCGCGCGGTCGGCGAGGCCGAGGCTCGAGATGCCGGGCCCGAAGAACTCGACGAACTTGGCCACCACCCCTTTCTCCCGCAGCATCTCGGTCGCGGTGAGGACGAGGTCGGTCGCGGTCGCGCCTTCCGGAAGCTCGCCCGTGAGCTTGAACCCGATCACCTGCGGCAGCAGCATCGAGATCGGCTGGCCCAGCATCGCTGCCTCGGCCTCGATCCCGCCAACGCCCCAGCCGAGCACGCCGAGGCCGTTGATCATCGTCGTGTGCGAGTCGGTGCCGACCAGCGTGTCGGGGAAGGCCTGGGTGGTCCCGTCCTGCTCCGTCGTCCACACGCAGCGGCCGATGTACTCGAGGTTCACCTGGTGGCAGATCCCGGTCGCCGGCGGGACGACGCGGAAGTTGTCGAACGCGGTCTGCCCCCAGCGCAGGAAGGCGTAGCGCTCGCCGTTTCGCTCGTAGTCGCGCTCGGCGTTGATCTCAAAGGCACGCTGGTTGCCGAAAGCGTCGACCTGGACCGAGTGATCGATGACCAGGTCGACCGGGACGAGCGGGTTGATCGCGGTCGGGTCGCCACCAAGGTCCTCCATCGCATCGCGCATCGCCGCGAGGTCGACCACGGCCGGAACCCCGGTGAAGTCCTGCATCAGGACCCTGGCGGGCTGGAACGGGATCTCGATGCTGGGCTCGGCCTTTGCATCCCAGCGGGCGATCGCCTCGATGTCGTCGGCGGTGACCCCTGTGCTCCCCTCGAGGCGCAGCGCGTTCTCCAGCAGCACCTTGAGCGAGTACGGGAGCCGGGCGACGTCGAACTTCTCCTGGAGCGCGTCGAGCCGGTAGATCTCGAACTCGCGGTCGCCGACCGCGAGGCTGGCACGTGCTCCGAAGCTGTCGCTGCTCACACGTTCAGTATTACCCAGCCGCCCTGGCGGGACCTACCGGATGGCGGGATCCGGCGGCTAACGGCGCAGCAGCTTGCGGTGCTTGATCCCCACCAGCACGGTCCGCCAAAGCCCCAGCTGGCGAACAAGTTCGAGGGTGTCGCTGGCGGCCCAGTCCTCGATGATCTTTCCGTCCTCGAAGCGGCTGATGACGATGCCGCGGAGGGTCACCGGGCGGCCGCGATGCGTGCCGTGCAGCGTCCAGCGGGAGGCGACCCGGTCACCCTCGCTGACCTGCTCGTCGACTTCGAACCGAAGGTCGGGGAAGAGGGCAAGGTAGAGGGCGATCGAGCGGCGGGCTCCCTCGTGGCCCGGGTACTCGAGTGCGTTGACGTGGTCGACGAACTCAGGGTGGTAGACGTCGGCAAGGACCTCCAGGTTCCTGCCGGAGCAGACCTCCTCCAACGCCCGACGTGCGATGACGGTGTTCACTGACTCTGGCGCTGATTTCGGCCCGGACTGGGTGGCGGTCTCGGCGGGCATCGTCTCTCAGCGCTTGTCGGTCTGCCCCTCGGCAACAGAGTCAGCCACACGTTGGGCTCGCTCGTTTCGTGTTATGCGCCCGGCCAGCTCCGGATGGCGCATGGCGAAGCCCGAGGCGCGGCGCTGCCGGAACGGCGCGACCACGATCTCGGAGCGGTTGTTGCGAATCGCCTTCAGCGCGGATTTGGCGACCTTCTCCGGCGTGGTGGCGCCCAGTGCGAGCGGAGTCTTGGCTCCGGAGTCGGCGAACATTCCGGCGTCGCGGACAAGGCCCGGTGAAACGATCGAGATGCCGACTCCGGTGCCGGCGAGGTCCTCCCGCAAACCGAGGGCGAAGCCACGCAGGCCGAACTTGGTCGCGGAGTAGAGCGAAGAGCGGGCGCTCGCGTAGCGGCCGGCAATCGAGGCGACGAAGAGCAGGTGCCCCTCGCCTTTGTCGATCAGCTTCGGCGTCAGCTCGCGTGCCATCTGGATCGGCGACTCGAGATTGACCCGGAGCGCGCGACTGATCTCGGTGTGGGTGAACCCCTCGAGCCGGCCTGACGCGGGCAGGGCGGCATTGGCCACCAGGCAGTCGAGGTCACCGGCGTCGGCGATCAGCTTCTCCGCAGCACCGACCTTGGCCAGGTCGGCCACGATCGCCTTGTGGCGGCGGAGGCCGCCGGGGAGGGAGCGGCCCAGCTCGCGAAGTTGCTTTTGCTTGCGCGAGCTCAGGATCATCCGGGCGCCGGCTGCGGCCAGCTGCTCTGCGATCGCAGTCCCGAGGCCGCCGGTGGCGCCGCTGAGCAGGATTCGCTTGTCCTCGAGGTCCACCCGGCCAAGCTATCAGCGGCGATAAGGTGGGCGAGATGACCAGGGAAATGCGGCGTTTTGCAGCCACTGTCGGGGCAACCGCGGTCACCCTCCTGTGCACGGCAGTGCCATCGAGCTGGGCGACCGTGACGATCGGCAGCGACTTCTCGCCGCCCGCGAGCGGCAGCACTTTGTGCGGGTGCACGATGGCGCAGGCTGCGCTTCCCGGGGCTTTGGTCGCATCGCCGGTGAATGGGACGGTGGTCCGCTGGCGCATCAAGGCCCATCCGGCCGGCCCCGGGCCCTTCAACCTGCGCGTTCTGCGGCCCCTGGGCACCGCCGCCCTGTTCCTGGGCACCAGCGCGCCAGAATCCGCGCCCGGTGGGGCAATCAAGGAGTCGGGGACCTCGCTGCCGATCTCGATCGGTGACTTGATCGGTGTCGACTCGCCGGGCGGGGCCGCGATCGAGTTCGTCGATGCCCCGGGAGCCAGCCGACAGGTGTGGGGCACGATCCCGGCGAACGGCGCCACTGCGTCGCCGATCTCCTCACAGGAAGTCGAGAACTTTCTCAACGCCGACATCGAGCCGACGAGCACGGTCACGGTCGCGAAACCGAAGGCGGACAAGAAAGGGACCGCGACCCTCACGGTGACGGTCCCGAACCCGGGCGCTCTGGCGGTGACCGGGCGGTTGGTCAAATCGGCGACGGCGGCGCCCACAGCGCCCGGCTTGGTCGAGTTGAAGCTGAGGCCGACCCCGAAGACGAGGGCCCGGCTGCGTGAGAAGGGCAAGGCCAGGGGGCGCGTCCAGGTCAGCTTCACCCCCAGCTTCGGGCAGGCCAGCTCGCAATCGGTACGCCTGAAGTTGCGCCTCCCGCCGCGGTAGCACCGCGGTAGTCCCGATTCGCAGTTTGTCAGTGGCCTATATGCTGGCGGCAATGGTCCGGGGGCCCCGATCTCTCCTCACATTCGCGGTCGCCTGTCTGGCTTTCGCGCCGGCTGCCACCGCGGGCGCCAACGTCACAATCGGCAGCCCGAATACTGCGGCAACCGTGTTGGGAGTCTCGGGCGACTGCGTCTGCGTGCACTCGCCGGCGGCGATCCCGGGCAGCATGGTGACCTCCCCGGTCAACGGCACCGTCGTCCGCTGGACGGTGCAATGGAACGGGTCCGGCTCGGCGCGATTCCGGGTGATCCGGCCGCTGACCGGTGCCTCGGCGCTGTTCGTCTCGAGCGGCGCGACGACGCCGGTTCCGATCCTCACCCACAGCTTTGACACCTCACAGGCGATCTCGATCGGCGACCGGATCGGTGTGGAGGACGCGGCCGTGGACGGGGCCCTTGGCAACACCACTCCGACCGCCGGAGCTTCGTTCGACACCTGGAATCCCGCGCCCGCCGACGGGGCGAGCCCGCCGGCGCCGACCGCCAACAGCCCGGGCGAGCTGCTCCTGAACGCCGAGATTCGCCCGACCAACACCTTCACCTCGGCTGTGCGGAGCAACAAGAAGAAAGGGACGGCCACGTTGACGCTGCAGCTTCCGAACGCGGGTTCGGTAGAAATCGGCGGTGGACCGGTGAGGCCGCAGACGGCCGCCGCGAGCGCGGCGGGCGCCTTGACGCTGAAACTGACCCCGACCAAAAAGGCGCGGAAGCGCCTGCGCACCAAGGGCAAGGCAAAGGGCAGCATCGCGGTCGCCTTCAAGCCGAACTTTGGCGACTCCGCGCAGCAGGCAGTTCCACTCACCCTGAAGCGCAAGCGCTAGTCCCAATCCGCACATGTGTGCGGGGTAAGGGGTTTGCAAGCGTTTCTTCATCCTGCTACTCTGCCGCGCTTCATAGCACTGGTAATTGCCTAATCCCGCCGCGGCACGGCCGCCAAGGGAACGGGGGAACCGGTCAGTTGGGGCGAACCCACGCGAGTCACAAGTGGGGGCGCAGGCTCCTTTAGCGCCAGCCCGTCAGCTAACCCCGTAGGCCGACGAAGGAGATTTGGTTTTGCGTAAGACAATTCGGTTCGTGCCTGCTGTGGCAGTCGCGGTGGTGGGGATTCTCGGATTCGTGCCTGGGGCGTCCGCCCAGACCGGAGGCTCCGCGCCTCCGGGCGAGGCGGCGCCGGCACCGGCCCCTGCGCCGGCGGCGGTCCCCGGCGCCAAGGCGAAGCTGCTCTCGACCGGCCTCGCAGTTCCCCCGGCGGGGGCGCCTGCGCAGGTCGTGAACGCGATCAACTACGCCAATTCGATCGTCGGCCGGCCCTACATCTACGGGGGCGGGCATCGGACCTTCTACGACCGCGGCTATGACTGCTCCGGCGCCGTCAGCTTTGCCCTGTACGGCGCCGGCCTGCTCTCGAGCCCGCTTCCGTCGGGGCCGTTCATGAGCTGGGGCGCTCCGGGTCCGGGCAGCTGGATCACGATCTACGCCAACAAGGGCCACGCCTACGCCGTGATCGCCGGGCGTCGTTTCGACACCTCGGCTGCCTTCGAGCGCCGCTTCCCCGGCAAGGGGCCCCGCTGGCGCAAGCGGAACCGGCCGCCGCGTGGATTCGTCGCCCGGCACCCGGTCGGCTTCTAGCGCTCGAGTCCCAAATCCCCGCATAGCCCTGCACGTCAGGCGCGCGGGGGTTGTGCCAAACCGCATTTGTGAGCGCTTGCTTGCAAGCGTCATTGCAGCCTGCTAGCGTGCCGCGCCAGTCATAGGTCACGCCGAGTCCCCGCGCGCCATGCGTAAGGGGAACGGGGGAACCGAACAGTTAGGGGCGAACCCACTACCTGAGATCGACCGTAGTGGGGGCGCAGGTCCTTTAGCGCCAGCCCGTCAGCTAACCCCGTAGGCCGACGAAGGAGACGTGTGGTTTGAGCATGTTGGGTTCGAGCAGTTCCGGAAGTCGAGTAGTACTGCTGGTCGCGGCCGTAGCCGCATCGCTTGCGTTCGCGACCTCCGCGGCCGCGCAGACCGGCGGCTCGGCTCCGCCCCCCGGAGCAGGCCCCGCTCCCGTCTACAGCCCCACCGGCAAGGCGACGATCCTCCCCGACGGCTCCGCGGTCCCTCCCGCCGGCGCCCCGCCCCAGGTCGTCGCGGCAATCGCCGCCGGCAACGCGATCCGGCTGCACCCCTACATCTACGGGGGCGGCCACAAGAGCTTCTCCTCGGCCGGCTATGACTGCTCCGGGGCGGTCAGCTTCGTCCTGCACGGCGCCGGAATCCTGAACCGGCCGCTTCCCTCCGGCCCCTTCATGCGCTGGGCCCTGCCGGGGCCGGGCGCCTGGATCACCGTCTTCGCCAACAAAGGGCACGCCTACATGACCGTCGCCGGTCTCCGCTTCGACACTTCCGGCGCCGGTGAGGCCCTGAACAGCGGCAGCGGCCCCCGCTGGCGGGCGACCAAGCGCCGCCCGCGCGGGTATGTGAAGCGCCACTGGCCCGGCCTCTAGAGCCGGTCCAGCCCCAGGCGTTCAGCGGACTCCCGACGGCGGGGGGCACTCTCTTTGGGGGCGCGCTCGTTGCAGTGCGCACCCGTTAGCAACTGCAAAGAATCCCGCAACTTCGGCGCCTGGCCGTGGTTACGTTGAGATTCATGGCGGGAAGCTGCAAACACCCGAACACGGGCCGCATCCGGGCGGCCGCGACCCTGGTCGCGGCGGCGCTGGCCCTTTTCGCATGCGCCGCCCCCGTGAACGCGGCAACCGGCGGCGTCGGCAGCGGCAAGCAGGCCGGCTGCCCCGCCCTGCCGGGGAGCCTGACCTCGACCGGCGGGCCCGCCGGGTTCACGATGCTGATCCGGATCAACAACGCGATGAACGTCAACACGTACACGAGGCAGGTCAGCGCCAACCCGCCGGGCCTCGCCAACCACATCCGGCCGCAGGACATCTTCGTTGTCAACACCCGGTTCCAAAGCCAGGCCGGCGACTCGAACCCGACCGTGGCCTCCCAGCTCGTGGCAGAGCTGCGCGCCACCTTTCCCTGCAACCGGATCATCGCCCTCAACGGACTCAGCGCCGACCCCAACGCCCCTGGCTACCTGTACGCCCTCGCGAACGACGCGATGTTCGCGACGCTGCTCGATTGGGAGCCCGACGACTGGGCCCTGGCGCAGGCAACCAATCCGCTGCTGCCGGCCTGGACCTACGGCTACCGCAACACGCTGAAGCGGGTAAGCGGCTGGACAGCGGGGCTCTCCGGTGCACTGGCGGCCACCCCGAACGGTGTCTTTACCCGCGCAGGTCTGGCTCCGATGGACGTGGCCCAATGGAACTTCGGCGAGATCGCTCAGGCCATTGACCGCAACAACACCCGGCTGGGCGCTCTCCACGCGGGTGTGCAGAGCGTGCAGACCCAGGCCTCCTGCATGCAGGGAAGCGCCGCCTTCGGCGCCCGGGCCAAGACGCTGATGGACTCCTACCGTTTCCGCACCAAGATCAAGAAGAAGAAGGTGCGGCGCAAGGGCAAGATCCGCATCAAGAAGATCGCGAAGCGGGTAAAGATCAAGAAGAAGGCCCGCCCCAATCTCAACAACCTCGCCCTCCAGATCTCCTTCAGCGACACCCCGAACCCGTCCGATCCGCTGCCGATCCGCAACGTCTCCGCCACTACTGCCGATTCCTGCGTCCTCGCAGGGCTCGCCCGCGGGGCCGGCGCTTTCTTCTTCTTCGCCACGGACGACTCGATGCGCCTGCTCTTCGCTCAGCCGACCATGGCGTCACTCCGCCCGCCTGTCTAGGGCGGGGATATTGCTCGGGAGTCTGACCGCGGGCGTGACCCCCGCCACGCGCCCGCGGATTCTCCGCGCACGCATTTTCAGCCTCGCCCTGCTCGCGGCAGCCGCGTCCGCCGCGTGCATCGCCCCGGCCGCGTCCGCACAGACGAGTTGCCCGCCCATGCCCAGCGGATTTCATCCGAAGACCCCCGGCTACCGGTTCACGATGCTGATCCGGATCAACAACCAGGAGAACGTCGACGCCTACGCCACTCCCAACGCGGAGGGCGGCCTCGCCAACCACATCCGCCCGCAGGACATCTTCGTGATCAACACCCGGTTCCAGAACGAGGCAGGAACCTCCAACCCGACGATCGCTTCCGGTCTTGCCCACCGTCTCCGCGCCGCCTTCCCCTGCAACCGGATCGTCGCCTTGAACGGCCTTTCTCCCGACCCCGCGAGCCCTGGCTACATCTACGCACTCGCGGAGCTCAACCCGTTCGCGCTCCTGCTCGACTGGGAGCCCGAGGATTGGAACATCGCCCGCTTCTACACCCCGTCGATTCCGCCCTGGAGCTACCGCTACCGGCCCAACCGGCGGCGCATCGGTTCCTGGATCGCGGGCTTCGCGGGAGGGCTGATCGGAATCGGCTCGCAGAGCAGGGCGGGGCTGGTCCCGATGCAAAAGCACGACTGGAACTACGGCGACATCGCGCAGGTTCTCGATCGCCACAACCGCCGGCTCGGCGGCCGCCATCTCGGCCCGCAAATCATTCAGATGCAGGAGATGTGCATGAAGGGGCCGCCGTTCTTCGGCCGCCGGGCCCGCAGCATCCTCCGCTCCTACACGTTCAAGTCCATCATCCGCAAGCGGCGCGTGGGTGGCAAGGTGAAGACGACCCGGGTCTCGAAGCGGCGCCGGAAGAAGACGCGGCCGATCAACCGCAACCTCGCCTTCGAGATCTCGTTCAGCGACACGCCCACGCCCGGCGCCTCGCTTCCCATCCTGAGTGTCGCGGCTGCCACCGCCGACCGCTGCGTCGCCGCCGGCCTCGCCCGCGGGGCGGCCGCCTTCTTCTTCTTTGCCTCGGAGGACTCGATGCGGATGCTCTTCGCCCAGCCGACGATGTCGTCTCTGAGGCCACCGTTGTAGCGTGCGCCCGTGTCGAGCTACGAGCAAATCGCCGAGCTGCCGCTCGAGATCGAGCGCTACGAGCTCGAGGGCCGGGAGCTCAATGCCGGGGGCTTCGAGCGCCTGACGACCCTGATTCACCTCCAGGGTAAGGACGAGGAGGGAATCGGAGAGGACGTCACCTACGGCGCCCTCGACCAGATCGCGTTCCAGGATGCCGGTTCGGTGCTCGACTTGGCCGGAAAGCACACGATCGCCTCCTTCTCCGAGCTGCTCGACGGGCTCGACCTCTTCCCCGCACCACCCGAGCGAGAGGACATGCGCGACTATCGGCGCTGGGGGTTCGAGTCCGCCGCGCTCGATCTGGCTCTGCGACAAGCCGGCAAGCCGCTCCATGAGGTGCTGGAGCGAGAGCCGCAGCCGGTCACCTACGTCGTCTCGATGCGGCTCGCTCCGCTCCCTCGGGAAGGCGAAGAGCCGGAGCCTTCCTCGATCAAGCCGCTGCGGGCCAGGCTCGAGGTCTATCCCGACCTCCGCTTCAAGCTCGACCCCACCAACGACTGGACCGACGAGCTGATTGAGCAGCTAGCCGAGACCGGGGCCGTGGACTCGGTCGACTTCAAGGGGCTCTACTCGGGCACGCCTGTCGACGTCGAAACCGACCCCGAGCTGTACAGGAAGTGCATTGAGACCTTCCCCGAGGCATGGCTAGAAGACCCCGACATCAACGACGAGACCCGGCCGATCCTGGAGCCGGTCCGCGACCGGATCACCTGGGACGCCGCGATTCACTCGGTGGAGGACGTCGAAGCGCTCGAGTGGGAGCCGCGCATGGTCAACATCAAGCCGTCCCGCTTTGGGCCGCTCCACAAGCTCTTCGCCGCATACGACTTCTGCGACGCAAAGGGCATCGGCGCCTACGGCGGCGGCCAGACCGAGCTCGGCGAGGGCCGCGGCCACATTCAGTACCTGGCCTCGGTCTTCCATCCCGATACTCCCAACGACGTCGCCCCCTCCGGCTTCAATGACCCTGAGCAGGCAACCAAGCCCGGCTTGCCGACGAGCCCGCTGGAGCCGACCCTCGCCCCCACCGGCTTTCGGTGGGCCTAACCCGTTCCCCGGTGCTTCGGCTGGCCTAAGTCGACAAGACGGATAGCCTTTGCCCATGCCCAAGAACGGATTCGCAAAGGCACTCAACAAACAGATCGCAAATGAGTTCGCGGCCTCGCAGCAGTACATCGCCGCGGCCGTCTACTACGACGACGAGACCCTGCCCCAGCTGGCCTCCTTCTTCTACCGCCAGGCGGTCGAGGAGCGCAACCACGCGATGATGATGGTCCAGCACCTACTCGACACCGACCAGAAAGTCGAGATCCCCGCGGTCGATGCACCGAAGACCGAGTTCGCCGACATCGTCGCGCCGGTCGCAATGGCGCTGGAGCAGGAAAAGACGGTCGGCAAGGAGATCGAGGACCTGTTCACGCTCGCCCGTGAGACGGGCTACTTCGCGGGAGAGCAGTTCCTGCTCTGGTTCGTGAAGGAACAGGTCGAGGAGGTCGCCTCGATGTCCGACCTGCTCGCGGTGGTCGAGCGCGGCAAGGATGACCCCCTGCATGCCGAGGAGTATCTGGCGCGAGAGACGATCGGCGATGAGGGCGACGACCCCTTGGCCCCGCCGCCGGCCGGCGGCACGCTGTAAGCGCCTGCGATTAGTTTCCAGTCCGCCGCCGGTCTCTACCGGTGATCACGCAAACGAGAAGGAGGAGCGGCAATGGCGAAGATCGTCGTAACCGAGTTCGTCTCCTTGGACGGCGTCATGGAAGCGCCCGGTGGCGAGGACTTCAAGTACCCGGGCTGGAGCTTTGAGGTCGACCGAGGCGACGACGGCAACCAGTTCAAGGTGGACGAAACGCTCGAGGCCGACGTCCTCCTGCTCGGTCGAACGACTTACGAGAGCTTTGCCGGCGCCTGGCCGAACCGCGAGGGCGAGTTCGCCGACAAGTTCAACTCGATGCCCAAGTACCTGGTCAGCTCGACGATCAATGACCCGGAGTGGAACAACACGACGGTGATCGACGGTGACGGTGACGTGGTTGGTGAGATCAAGAAGCTGAAGGATGAGGTCGACGGCGTGATCCAGACGCCCGGCAGCCGCCAGCTCATACAGACGCTGTTCGAGAACGATCTCGTCGACCAGGTCAACCTGATGATGTTCCCGGTCATCCTCGGCACCGGCGACAAGGTCTTCGGCGAGTACGAGCAGAAGATGGACATGAAGCTGGTCGAGTCGAAAACCGTCGGGGACGGTGTCGTCGTCCTCGTCTTCGAGCGGACCGAGGACCGGGAGCCCGTCTCCCACCCGATGGGCGACTAGCCGCTCGTCGCGGGCTCCGGCCCACCGCTCGTCGCGGGCTCCGGCCCGCGGTAGGCCGTGAACAGGACGACGAAAACGAGCGGAGCGAACCAGACCGCGTAGGGGTAGAGCCAGTGGGTCGCCGAAAGCTGGAGAGCGACGATCACGGCCGCGCCGAGGGCACAGATCTGGACGAGGCTGCGCCGGCGGGGCACGATGAACACGAGGAGCGCCAGGAGGACCGCGAACACCTTGACCGCCTCCTGCAGCGGCTTCAACGACGGATCCTGACCCCAGAGGCTGAAGGGCGAGCCACGGGACGCCTGATAGCCGAAGGAGCGGTCGTAGAGCTCGCGGAAGCCCCCGTCCGGTAGCAGCGGCAACGTCACCAGCGCGGCCGCCACGACGAAGGCGCCGGCAAAGAAGAGCGTGTCGCGGCCACGACGCTCGCCGTCGCCGGCGGCGAACAACGGTGCGAGCGCCAGGGTCCCGTACTTGGAGAGGCCCCCGATCGCGCTCAGCGCGCCGCGTCCGGGAGCGGAGGTGAAGGCGAGCAGGGTCGCGACCAGAGTGGCCGAAACCAGGGCGTCGTTGAAGCTCGAGTCGAGTGTGTACAGCGTGTACGGATAGGCGAGCCAGGCGAAACAGAGAGCGAGCCCGAGCAGACGCCCCTCCCGCCCCGTGCGCAGGCGGAACCCGAGCAGCATCAGCCCGGCGGCGGTGAACAGGTCGAAGACGATCGCGGCGGCCTTGGCCGCGGCGAGCTCGTCCCAGCCGCCGTCATACGGGAATGCCGCCTCGAACGGGGCATAGGCCAGATAGTTGACCGGGCCGTAGACCTCGCCCCGGATGCCGGACTCAGCCCAGTCGTTGTCGCCGTAGACGTCTTTTCCGTCGGTGAGCAGGTCGGCCCCGAATACGCCGGCGTAGCCGACGTCGATCACGTTGTCCTCGGCCAGGTTGACGCCGATCCTAAAAATTGCCAGGAGGGCGATCGCCACGATCAGGAAACGCGATCCGACGAGGGGCAGGAGGCGGTCGCGCCTCTCCCGCTGACCGTCGTGCCGGAAGCCCTCGAACAGCATGCGGACGAGGATGTAGGCGAGCACCGGATAGACAAGCGGGACACTGACCCCGATCTCACCACGGTTGAAATACACCTGCGAGACACCGAAGCCGAGCAGAACGAGCAGATCCAGGTGCAACACGCGAAGCGGGCGGCGGGGGTCGACGAACGGCAGAAGGAAGAGGAGGCAGAGCGGCAGCCAGATGTAGAGACGGTTGGCGATGCCTGCGACCGCGCCGTCGTAGCCGCGTGCCAACGGGGTCTCGACCTGTTGCCCGGTCCAGGCCTCAACGACGTCACCGCGCGGGTCGTCGATGACGATGAGGGCACGGTCGATGCCATCCTCGCCGAAGAAGCGCACCTCCCAGCGATCCTCCCCCTGGTCCCGACCCTGGCCTTGAGCGGTCGCTTCGATCGCTCCTCCTTGACCTCGCCGGTCGCCTCGGCAAGTGCCAGGGCCTGGGCCGGACTCAGGCTGAAGCCCGCCGGCGCCGGGTCGCTGCGCGGATGGTCGACGACCAGCCGCACCGGTGCACCGCCGAACGGCGCCTGGTCAGCCGGATCGGGAGCGGCACCGGCAGACGTGGCGGTGACGGCGCTCAGAACAAAGCAGGCGGCACCGAGGGAGGCGGCGCGAAGCACGGCGGGATCGTAGCCGGGGCCAGACCCGGGACAACCTAGCGGGAGCGACGGGACTCGAACCCGCGGCCTCCGGCGTGACAGGCCGGCGCTCTAACCAACTGAGCTACGCCCCCGGGCAATAAGAAAAGGGCCGGGCCCGGAACTCGGACCCGACCCAAAGTATCTCAGGCTCAGCTAGCCCGCGAGCTCGGAGACGTTGGTGGCCACGGGACCCTTGGGTCCCTCGTCCGGCTCGTACGAGACGCGAGCGCCGTCGTTGAGGGAACGGAAGCCCTCACCGGCGATCGCGGAGAAGTGCACGAACAGGTCCTTGCCGCCGTCGTCCGGGGTGATGAACCCATAGCCCTTCTCGTTGCTGAACCATTTGACGGTGCCTTCTGGCATTGATGGCCTCCTCGGCTTCAATCAGTGCGCGAGGAGATGCCATGAAGCAGTCCTGCACACGCTTTCCAATACAGCGCGGCAACGTAGCAGGAACGCATAGATTCCGCCCCGGATGCGATTGGTGACCTACAGCACCGCCGACCAGCCGCGGGCCGGAGTCCTGAACGGCGCCGGGGTGATCGATGCCGCTGCCGCCCTGGGAGAGGCTCAGGGGGTCTCGGTCCGCGAGCTGATCGCCGGCGACCGGCTGGAGCAGCTCGAAGCCGCAAGCCTGGAGCCGACGACACTCGGGCGCGTCGACCTCCTCCCCCCGGTACCCGATCCCCAGAAGATCGTCTGCCTCGGCCTCAACTACCGGTCTCACGCGGAGGAGGCCGGGCTCGATCCTCCCGACAGCCCGACGATCTTCGGCAAGTACGCGAACGCCCTCGCCGCTCCCGGCGCGACGGTGCCGCTGCCCGAAGCGAGCGAAAAGGTCGATTTCGAGGCCGAGGTCGCAGTGGTGGTCGGGCAGCGCTGCTCGTCGGTGAGCCCCGACGAGGCGCTCGAGGCGATTGCCGGCTACACGCTCCTCAACGATCTCTCCGCCCGCGACCTCCAGTTCGCGACACCGCAGTGGATGGCGGGAAAGGTGTTCGACGGTTCGGCGCCGTGCGGGCCGGCACTGGTCACCCCCGACGAGGCGGGTCCTCACGACGAGATCGAGTTCGCCCTGGACCTGAACGGCGAGCGCATGCAGGAGGCGACCACTGCCGATCTGATCTTCCCCGTTCCCGAGCTTGTCTCCGAACTGTCGCGGCTGATGACGCTGGAGCCGGGAGACGTGATCGCAACCGGCACGCCCGCCGGCGTCGGCAGCACCCGCGAGCCGCGCGTTTGGTTGAAGCCCGGTGACGAGATCGTGATCTCGTCGCCGACCTTGGGGCGCCTGGAGACGACAATCGGATGAGTTGCGAGGATCCACTGTCCAGATGAACGCCGAGCCGCCACCCAGTCAGGACCCCGAGGAACCCGAGGCACCGGAGGTCGAGACCCCGCCGGAGCCCCCGACGCCGAAGATGGCCAAGCGCGAACCTCTGATCTCAGGCGGAGCCTGGAAGGCGATCGGGCTGTTGCTGGCGGCGGCGGTGATCGGGGTCACCACATTCCTGCTGGTCGCCGGCCTCGGCGACCTCGATCTGCCCGACGTCGACCTGGAGGTGCCGGAGACGAGCGAGCCGGCGACCAACCTAGAGGACGTTACGCTCGAGGACACCACCATCGATGGCGGCACGATCCCGGAGGTGCCGGGAGATACCGACCTCCCACCCGAGGCCGACAAGGCGTTGCGCCAAGCGCAGAAGCTGGGCCGCTGCGTGCAGGGCGCCCAGGGAGACGTCGAGGCGATTCAGCGCTGCTTCGAGCGATTCCAGCCCGGCTGACCCCGGCCGGAAGCCGCCCGCTGCTCAGCCCTTGCGCTCTTCGACCAGGTCCTCGATCCGCTTGTAGACATCGGGCGCGTTCTTCTTCAACCGCTTCACCTCGAAGTGGCCGATGGCGATCACCTTCAGGGGTGCGGTCGCGGTGACCGTCGCTCCGCGCATCGAGTCGTCGAGCAGCCCCGCCTCGCCGAAGATGTCGCCTTGGCCGAGGTCGGCGATCTTGTTGCCGTCGCGGGTGACCTCGACGCTCCCCTCCTCGATCGCATAGAGCTCGTTCGAGTAACCACCCTCTTTGATGATCGTCCGGCCTTCGTCGAACTCCTTCGCGCTCGAGAGCTGGGCGACGATCCGAAGATCCTCGTCCGCCGCGTCCGAAAACAATGGGATTCGCTTCAGCTGACTGATTTCCATGGCGCAGAAACTATCGAGCATCCGTCCGGGGCGGCGTTTCGGAGGGCGCGCCGTGGCTATAGGGTCCGGTGCCCAACTCGAGACAGGAGGTTCCGATGGGTCTGATGGACAACATCAAGAACGCGCAGGAAATGGCCGAGCAGGCTCAGAAAATGGCTGCCGAGCAGCAGGCGGGCGGAGCAGCGGCCATGGGCGCCGGTGGCGCCGTCGACGTCGAGCGGATGCAGTGGACCAACCGGGTCGGCTCGGAGGGGCTGGACGGCGAGGGAACGATCACCTCGATCAAGGAGACGGGCAACCTCGACGGTGACGCGAAGGAGTTCGAGATCAAGGTCGACGCCACCGTCAACGGTGAGAGCGTCAAGGCAACTGCGCTGCAGTTCCTCCACCCGAAGGCTGAGGGCGCCTACAAGAAGGGCGCCCGGTTCGAGCTCAAGGCCGACCCCGACGACACCTCGAAGATCCTGCTGATGAAGGGGCTGGACTAGCTCAGGCTGCGCCGGAGAAACCGCTGCCGCCTCCGCTTGCGACGAAGCGGACGCCTCGGCGGTCGAGCCCGGGACGTACCTCCTCGAACTCGAAGAGGTTCTCCGCACCATAAGCCCCTGATAATTCGGAGCGCCGCGGCATCAAAGCCTCCAACAACGCCAGCGTCGCGCCGACCGTCATCGCATAGTCGCCTTGGCCCTGCATCGCGTACGCGCCTAGCCGATTGCCTGCGCGGTTGACCGCAACCACGTCGCGCTTCGGTTCAGTGCTCGGTGACTCTGGTATTCGAGACCGGCCAAGCGCGAGCAGGCGTCGGGGGAGCAAGCCAACCGCACCAAGGCTGTTCAGGACCCTGATCCCATGCATGACGGGAGCTGGACCGAGAAAAAACCAGGCGCGACAGGCATAACTTTCCGGATAGCCGCCGAACCAACCCTCCTCTCCGCTGCCCCATTCGATGCAGCGACGACTACCGACTGGCGCGGGAAAGTCGATCGACTTGACCTTCCGACGACGGCGGTCGCCGAGCCGCTCAGCGACAAGGGCAACGCCCGCCTTCCCGCTGGACTGCGCCGCGCTGGAGGCCCACGCGTACTCGAGTTCGTCTGCCTCTGGGAACCTGGCGAGCAAGGCTTTAAACAACAGCGTTGTGATACCCGGCGTGAGACCACTGTGAAGGACGACGAGCCCCCGGCCCTGCTGTCCTTCCAGTTCCAGCCTCGAGGCCAAGGGCAAGCTCGCAACATTCATGATTGTTCCGCCCTGCGCCAGGACGCTGCGTTCCGCTACGAGGCCAGTGTCCGGGACGCAATTGATCACCATGTCGGTCCCCGAGATCGCCCTCCCGACTGTTTCGGGACGACGGAGATCAACGAGCCGGAAGTCGGAACCGTCCTCAGGTCGACGACCACCGCGAACCACCGCCCAGCCTTCCGCAGCCATGGCTCGGGAAATGAATGTGCCAAGAACACCCTGCGCGCCGATGACAAGGGCTCGACCGACCGCCATGGCGCGAGGCTACTCGGATCCACCTCGCCAGTTGCGCTCGGCCTAAGTAGCTATGGGCGGTGCAGGGCTCGAACCTGCGACCTTCTCGGTGTAAGCGAGACGCTCTCCCAGCTGAGCTAACCGCCCTCGAGCGCAAGTGTAGGAGCCGCCTTCGGCATGCGGCCGCTAAACGGATGTCCTACGCCTAATTGGTGGACTCCGGGGAGATGATGCGCCACACTGATCGAGCCTCGCTGTGTGGCGGGCAGGAACGGATTCCTGGATACCTCTCTACTTACGCTGATCCCGATCGCCGACCTGAAGACCTGGGTCCTCGATTGGTATCCGGTGTTCGGAATCGTGTTCATGGCCGGGCTGCTGGTCGTGTTCGCCCTGCTGCTGCCCAGCACCATGGGCAGCACCCGGCCGGAGACTGTGAAAGCGAGCCGGACCGCACCGGTCCTGTGGACCGAAGTTCAGGGAGTCGACGCCGCCAAGGACGAGCTGCTCGATGTGACCGAGTGGCTGCGGGAACCGGACCGCTTCTCGGCGCTCGGTGCCCAGCCACCCCGGGGAGTGCTCCTCTACGGCCCGCCGGGCACCGGTAAGACGATGCTCGCCCGGGCGGTGGCGGCACAAGCCGGGGTTGACTTCTTCGCCGCTTCCGGCTCGAGCTTCGTCGAGATGTTCGTCGGACGCGGTGCCGCCCGGATCCGACGGTTGTTCAAGGAAGCGCGCAAGGCCGGCCGCGCCGTCGTCTTCATCGACGAGCTCGACGCGGTCGGCGGCCATCGCAGTGGCGGCGGCGGCGACGGCGGTTCGAGCGAGCGGGAACAGGCCTTGAATCAGCTGCTGGTCGAGCTCGACGGGTTCGAGCGGGATCCCAGCATCACGGTGATCGTGATCGCCGCGTCGAACAACGTCGACAAGCTCGACAAGGCGCTGCTGCGCCCGGGACGCTTCGACCGCCAGGTGCTGGTCGCTCCACCCGACAGGACCGGCCGGGAGGCGATCCTTCGCGCGCACGCGCTTGGCAAGCCGCTCGGCCCCGATCTCGACCTCGCCGATGTCGCCCGCCGCACCACCGGCATGACCGGTGCCCAGCTCGCCAATGCGCTGAACGAGGCGGCGATCATCGCGGGCCGGGCCGGACGCGAAGCGATGGCGCGCGAGGACCTCGATGAAGCTCTGCTGCGACAGGTGGTCGGATCGGAACAGTCGCGCCGGCTCACCGACGAGGAGCGCCGCATCGTCGCCCACCACGAGGCGGGCCACGCCCTCTGCAGGCGCCTGCTCGGGCTCGACCCGCCGGAGATTCTCAGCATCGTCCCGCGAGGCCCCTCGCTCGGCTTCGTCGCCCACTCACCGCAGGAGGACCGCTACCTGCGCTCGCGAGAGCAGCTGCTCGAAGAGGTGGTGGTTCTGCTCGGCGGCAGGGCAGCCGAGGAAGAGGTCTACGAGAAGTCGTTCACGGGCGCAGCCGATGACCTCAAGCGGGTGCACCAGCTCTGCACGCAGATGGTCGCCGAATTCGGCATGGGCCTCTCCCCCGACCACCCGCACGATGCGCCGCTGGCACTGCCCACCAGCGAGTACGCCCTCTCCGACCACACCCGCCGCGACGTCGACCTCGGGGCGATGGGACTGGCGCGTCGCGCCCATAGGCACGCGCGCCGCCTGCTCCAGCTGAACCGTCGCTGCCTCGACGATCTGGCCGCCGCCGCCCTGGAGCGCGAGACGCTGACGCGCGAGGAGCTAGACGAGATCTTTGCGGCACACGAGCTTCACCAGCCCTCGCTCCCTGACCTTGACGAGGCGCTGATGGAGCTCTCCGAGCAGGGCGTCTCCCGCCCGTAGTTACATCCGGACTTAGGTCCCGCGGCCGGCGGCAGAGGCAGTTCGAGCCTCAATATCCAGGTCGGGCAGGATCCGCTCCAGCCATCCGGGAATCCACCAGTTTCGGTCTCCCAGTAGCTGCATCACCGAGGGGACGAGGATCATTCGCACGATCGTTGCGTCAACGAATATCGAGGTCGCTAGTCCGATTCCAAATACCTTCAGGAAGACATTTGGGTCGGAGAGGAATGCAAGGAAGACGACGACCATGATGGCGGCGGCGGCGGTGATCACTCGTGCCGTTTTGGCCAGACCATCGGCGACAGCACGGCGCGTGTTGCGATCCTTCAAGTACTCCTCCCGGATCCGGGAGATCAGGAAGACCTCGTAGTCCATAGAGAGGCCGAACAGAATCGCGAACATCATCACGGGCATGAATGGGGCGACCGGGACCTCTCGGTCAATGCCGATCAGCTCCGCAAGCTCGCCTCCCTGGGAGACGAGCGTCATCGCGCCATAGCCGGCGCCGACAGAGAGCAGATTCATGATCGCCGCCTTAAGGGCGACCAGCGGTGAGTGGAAGGCTGCGAGCAACAGCAAGAATGAGAGGCCGACAACGCCCGCGATGAACAGCGGCATTTTGTCGGTCAGGTAGTCGCTCTGGTCCACGAAGGCCGCGGTTACACCGCCGACTTCGACGTTGATGCCGGTGTCGCCCACGGACACGGGGATCACCTCGCCGCGCAGCCTGTTGACCAGATCCTCGGTCTCGGCGTCCTGAGGTGAGGTGGTCGGAATCGCGGTAATGAAGGCGGCATCGCGCGACTCGTTGAACTCAGGGCCAGCGATCGACTTAATCCCGGGATCTGCACCGACCGCAGTGGCCAGTTGGTTGACCCCCGCCTCCGCCTCAGCTCCGGGGAGTTCGACCGCCAGCACCAGCGGCCCATTCGTTCCCGGTCCGAAGCCCTCACTGTTCAGGTCATAGGCTTGCCTGGTCATCGTGCTCGGCGGGTCATTGCCGGCATCGGGGAACCCGAGGCGCATATCGAGCGCCGGTGCGGACAGAGCCAGGAGGACAGCTGTCCCCGCGATCGCGAATACCCACGGGCGGCGCTGCACAGTGTGGCTCCAGCGCGCGGCGAGCGATTCGCCATTGCCCTCGACCCTAAGCTGGCGGCCGAGGAATGGAATTTTGAGGCGGTCGACGCGTGGTCCCAGCATGCTCAGCAGGGCCGGGAGCAGGGTGATTGACGCGAGCACCATCACCAGCACGGTGATCGATGCGGAAAGTGCGACGCCATACATGTAGGGCAAGGTTGTGAGGAACAGGCCGAGCACCGAGACCACCACGATCCCTCCGGCGATCACGACACTGCGGCCCGCAGTGCTGACAGCCTCGACTACCGCGTCGTGACGGTCCTTGCCCTGATGCATCGCAGAGCGGAACCGGGTGAGCACGAGGAGCGAATAATCGATGCCGACCCCAATCCCAATCAGCCCGGATACAGCGAGGGTCCAGTCGGGCACGTTGACGATATTCGCGAGCAACGCGACGAGCCCGAACGAGGCGATCCCAAATCCGATCGCAGCCGTGCCCAGGGGCAGTCCGGCGGCTACAACTGAGCCGAACGCGATCAACAGGACTACGGCGGCCACCATGAACGCAATCCCTTGAGACTCGGCCGCCTCCTGAGCGCGGGCAATCGGATCACCACCTAGCTTGATCTCTAGTCCATCTCCGTCGTTCGCCTCGGCCGCGGCGATCAACTTTTCGCCGTCCTCTTTCGGAACATCCCACCCCGGGATCGTGAGGGGAAGAGTTGTGGTGCCATACCGGCCGTCCTTGGAATACCGAGGCGCCGTCTGCGGCTCAACATCCTCAACCTGGGTCGCCTCAGCAAAGAACGCATCCATCTTCTGCTTGACCGGAGGGCTCGCGGCATCCTCTTCGGCCTTCCAGACGACGTAAATCTCCTGGCCCGTGAACCCGCCGAAGCGCTCCTCCAGCAGATCGCCCGCGGCCTTGGAATCGGAACTAGGAGTGTCGTAGTCGGCGTTGTATTCCCCCTTAAAGGCCACTCCGATGGCGATCAGTGCGACGGCACCCAGAATCCACGCAAGGACCATTCGGCCGCGGCGGCGATAGGCGAGGTCGGCAAGGCGGGCAAGGCGAGCGGTCATCGAACGGAGCTCCTTTGTTCAGTGGACTTACAAACCAGACTGCGGGGACGACGAAAACTCATCGGACCCCTGCTCATGAAAACTCGGGAGGGAAGAGAATCGTCTGGTTCTCAGTGGATAGCATCTGCCGCCTCGTGTTTGTCGGACGATCGACTCGCAGGGTCCTCGCCGCGGTCCTCGCCGCGGGGCTGCTGCTTGCCCCGGCGGGCTGCGGCGGAGACGACGACGAAGACTCGACCACCACCGAGCCGACCGAGGCTGGTCAGTTCACGACGGCGGCGCTGGAGGAGACGCTCCAGGTGGTGCGAGGCGACGCCGGCGCCGAAGCGAAGCTGCTGCAGCTGCAGATGACGGTCGGCGGCACCGACTACCAGCTTCGGGAGGGCAAGCAGGCGCGCGGCCTGCACTTCGACGTCGGCAGCACCGAGCCGCAGCAGGTCGATGTCGGCGCTACCGACCAAAAGCCGTTCCCGATCAGCCAGGTGCAGCCTGAGGCGATCGACAAGATGGTCGCCGCGGCGCCTGAAGCAAGCGGAGCAGACGACTTCACGGTCTCGGTGATCACCCTCCAGCGCAACTTCACGACCGGCGAGCTCGAATGGACGATCAACGGCGACGGTGGCGGCCGCACGGGAATCGTCCTGACCGCGAAGCCGGACGGTTCCGGGCTTAGCGGTGCCGAAGAGCGGCCCCCGCCCCCGCCACCGCCGACCTCGGGAGGCGGTCCGCCGCCCGAAGGCCAGCCCCCCCAGGCACCCGAGGGCCCGACGAGGCAGCAGATCCAGGACCTGGCGAAGTGCCTTCAGGAGGCAGGCGGCGACCCGGCCAAGATCCAGGCCTGCTCGACCGAGCTCCAGCAGCAGACACGTCCTTAAGCGGTGGAGCCGCCCAGGTGGATCTAGGGATCTCGGGCCGCGGAGCGCTCGTAATGGGAGCGAGCCGCGGTATCGGCCGTGGGATCGCGGCTGCCCTGGCTGCCGAGGGAGCCCGGGTCGCGATCTCGAGCCGTAGCGGCGAGGCGCTCGACCGGGCCGCCGCCGAGATCGCCGAGGAAAGCGACTCGGACCTCGCTGCGTTTCCAGCCGACACCGATGATCTCGAGCGACTGGCGGGGCTGGCGGAGGAGGCCGCGTCCGCGGTCGGGCCGATCGAGATTCTGGTTACGAATACCGGCGGGCCCCCCGCAGGAGGCGCCCTCGACAACAACACCTCGGAGTGGGAGGCGGCCTACCGCTCGCTGGTGCTGGCACCGCGGACTCTGATCGCGGCGGTACTGCCGGGAATGCGCGAGCGGGGCTGGGGGCGGATCGTGAACGTCGGCTCGACCTCGACGATCGAACCAATTCCGGGGCTGGCACTTTCCAACGCGCACCGGATGGCGGCCGTTGGCCTGTTCAAGACGCTGGCGGACGAGGTCGCCGGTGACGGAGTGACCCTGAACACGGTCGCGACCGGGATGTTCGCTACCGACCGGGTCGCCGACCGGCGCGGCTCGATGAAGGCGGCCGAGCAGCGGGCCGCCGAGGTCGTCCCCGCCGGCCGGCTCGGCACACCCGAGGAGTACGGCAGCCTGGTCGCCTTTCTCTGCTCGGAGCGGGCGGCCTACCTGACCGGGGCGGTCATTCCGCTGGACGGGGGGATGCTGCAGGGGGCGTAGTCCCCGCCCCGGGGCGCGACCGGGCGAGCCAGACGGCTCCTCCGACCACCATCACGGCGCTGATCAGCTGCGCTTCGGTGAGGCCCAGCCCCACCTCTTCGTTTCGCCGCAGGAACTCGATCACGAACCGCTCGAGCCCGGCCAGAACCAGGTACAGGGCGAAGAGGCGGCCCCCCGAGAGCCGGTCGCGCAGGTGCCAGAGGACCAGCGCGACCGCGCCCATCGCCAGCGTCTCGTAGACCGGGGTCGGGTGCACCTCCTCCGTGGTCGGGACCGTGCCGTCGGGATAGGACATGGCCCAGGGCCCGTCCCATTCCTGGCCGTAGTCGCCATCGCCGGAGAGCTGACAGCCGATTCGGCCGATTGCGTAGCCCAGCGCCAGCGCCGGCGCGCAGAGGTCGAGCAGCGCGGTTCCGAGATAGCCGCGATAGGCCGCCCAGAGGAAGACCCCGATCGCGCCCCCGATCGCGCCGCCGTACCAGACCAGTCCGGAGCCGGAGAAGACATTGCCGAGCAAGTCGTCCGAGACCGAATCCCAGTTCTCGATCAGGTAGTTGATCCGGGAACCTATGAAGCCTCCGGCAAGTGCCGAGAAGGCGATCTCGTAGGCCCAGTCGACCGGCCTGCCCACCTCCCTGAGGCGCAGGCCGACGAGCGCGCCAGCGCAGATGAACGCGAGCGCGAAGCAGATCCCGAATGTCTGCAGGGTGATCGGGCCGAGATCGATCTCGGGCTGCATCGGCGGAGCCTAGCCGCAGGGACTCAGCGGCTTCGGCGCGGGCGGCGCTTGGGGCAGCGCGCCCGCGCAGGGCGCCCTTTGCCGGCGCGCCGGGTGCGTGACCTGCACTTGCGAGCCCTGCCCTTCTTCCCGGCCGAGGCGGCAAGGGCGCCAAGCTGGGAGCCTCCCGGCGCTCCCCCGCCCGCTGCGGACTCGGGTGGCTGGGAAGCGCAGCGTGCATCCCGTGTCGGCCCGTATCCGGGCAGGGTGTTGGCGAGCACGATTGCGTTCGCGAACAGCTCGGCCTCGAGCTCGATCACGGCCGAGACGAGATCGCGCGCCTGGCGGGCTTGACGCGGAGACGAGGAGCTCTGCGTTCCGCCACGCGTTCTCGCGCATCAGCTTGACCAACTGGAGCACGACTTCCTCGTCCACGGGCGAGGGCTCCATGTCGGTGAGCTCGAACATCGGGTCGTAGCGCTGGGCGAGCTCGACCTGGAGCGGGTCGGCGACGTTCTCGAGGAAGGCGTTGACCAGGTCGTGGTCGCGCTTGCGCGACGAGCCGTCGGGCTTGACCAGACCGACTGCCGCCAGCGTGTACGGGAGGTCGCGGTAGATGTGGGCATTCATCCCGAGCAACAGGTCACCGATTCCGGTCAGGTTCGGGTTGCTCGCGTTCTCGAACGCGACCCGCCAGGCGGCCGGGACCTCGCCGCGGTTGCCGATGACCCAGTTGTCGTAAGCGCGGAAGTAGAGCTCGGCAAAGACCGCGTCCTCGTGGTTGATCCAGGGGACATCGCTGAAGAATCCGGGATCTGACTGGACCGTGCGCGCGAACTCCTCGGTCGTGCGCAGGTAGGTGAGGGCGAAGACGGCGCGGTGGTCGCAGCTCTCGTCGAGCGGCCGCCAGCGGGCATACATCTCGTCGATCACCTGCTGGGGGCAGCTCGAGCTGCCCGATTCGGCAAACGTCCCAGCCGAGCGGAACGGTGCCGCTAGGCGTGCCCGGCAACGGCGGCAGCAGCTGGGGCCAATTGGGGATCAGGTGCGTCACCTCGCCGCGTGCCGCCGGCGCCGCGCAAAGCGACAGCGCAAGCGCGGCGATCACGATCAGCGTGCGCCTGCGAACGCGGCGTCTACGGGGCTGCCGCCCCCTCTCCTCCTCCACTCGCCCCGATTATGCATCTTCCCGGCGAGGGAGGTGTCAGGGCACCCGGGGACTGCTCAGCTACTCCGACAGCTCGGCGGCTTCGAGGGGCTTCTTCTGCGGTCGTGTAGATCTCGATGCCGGTGATCGGCTCCCACCTATTCACAGATAAACCGGAGGGGCTCGCGTTGCCCGTGATCGAGGTGCCGGCGTGACCGGCCTACTCCGACAGCCCGGCGGCTTCGAGAGCATCGTCGCGGTGCGTAAACAGCTGAAGCCGGACAACCTTGCCGTTTTGAAGGGTGAACAGCTGTGCGCCGTAGAAGTCTGCGACGGGCGCCCCGCTGCCCCGTCCTCGGCCTTGAAACCGAACCAGCGCAAGCACTCTGTCGTCGCCCACGTCAAGGATCTCCTCGGCCAAGGTGGCGAAGTCTTCCCACGCTTCGAGAAACTCAGCCCATCGCTTCCCCACCTCGTTGAGGCCGACCGTAACCGAACCGTCCCCGCCTACCAACTCGAGGTCGGGGTCCGCCCAGGCGACAGACGAATAGTTCCCCTGCTCCCACTCGGCAGTGATCGAGCGGACCAGGTCAACGTTCTTCTCCGACATCGCCCGCGCAGTATCGCGCCCAAAGCCCCTGCCCCACTGCCACGGCCGCCAGGAGGCTTGGCTCTCAAGTCGATAGCCCCGGCGGGAGTCGAACCCGCGCTACGAGGTTGAAAACCTCGCGTGCTAACCGTTACACCACGGGGCCGCAGCCGTCCCCGGACGAAGCAGAGGAGGCGGCGAGAATGTTACGGCCCCTCAGCCGAGCAGCGATTCAAGCAGGGCCTTCTGAGCGTGCAGCCGGTTCTCGGCCTGGTCCCAGACTGCGGAGCGATCGCCGTAGAGGAGGTCTTCAGTGATCTCTTCGCCGGGGTGGGCCGGGAGGCAGTGCATGACCACGGCGCGGTCGGAGGCCGCCGCCAACAGGTCGGAGTTGAGCTGGAATGGAGCAAGGTCGCCGCGGCGCGCCTCGGCCTGGGCCTCGTCGCCCATCGAGACCCAGATGTCGGTGTAGAGGGCATCGGCTTCTTTGGCGGCGGCGGTCGGATCGTCGAGCTGCTCGATCCCGAGCTCATCCTCGAGGCGATAGCCCTCGGGCGCCGCAATCACCACATCGACGCCGGCGGTCCGGCCCAGGATCGCGAGGGATCGCGCCACGTTGTTGCCGTCCCCCACGTACGCCAGCCGCAGCCCTTGCAGCGAGCCGAAGCGCTCGCGCAGCGTCAGCAGGTCGGCCAAGGCCTGGCAGGGATGGTGTTGCGGGGTCAACGCGTTGATCACCGGCACCTCTGCCGCCCCCGCCAGCTCTTCGACCGCATCGTGCGACCCGGAGCGGATCGCGATCGCGTGTACGTAGCGGGACAACACCCGCCCGGTGTCGGCGATCGACTCGCCGCGGGTCAGCTGCAGCTCATCGCCCCGCAGCACGACCGGCGTCCCTCCCAGCTCCGCCACCGCCACCTCGAAGGAGATCCGGGTCCTGGTCGAGGGCTTCTCGAACACAAGCGCGACCGAGCGGCCGTCGAGGGCCTGCTCCTCGGCAGCCGCGGCATCGCGCGCCTGCTTGAGCTCGGCGGCACGGTCGAGCAGCGCCTCGAGGCGGGTGCTGTCGAGCTCGCTGCCGGTGAGAAAGTGGTCGGTCACGAAGCCGCCGATACTACGCGCGTGCAACTGGACGTCATCAGCTGGAACCTCTTCCATGGGCGAGATTGGCCACCTGAGCCCGAGCTGCAGTTTCGCCGTGGCCACTGGTCTCGGAGGGACATCCCGGGCAAGACCCACGTCGGGGTCAACCGCGACCTCTGGCGGGAATTCACCGATGTTCTCTGTGCCGCCGAGTGGGACATCGCGCTGCTCCAGGAATGCCCGCCCCGCTGGCTTCCCGGCTTCACCCGCGAATGCAAGGCCGAGGGCCACCGGGTGCTGACCTCACGCAATTGGCTCGAGAAGTTGAGCTGGTGGCTCGCCCGCCGCGCGCCCGACTTGATCGGCTCCTCCGAGGGCGGGTCCAACCTGAACCTGTTCCGCGGCAAGGCCGGGAAGATCGCAGACACCGAGGAGATGGAACTGACCCGCCGGCCGGAGCGCCGCGTGATGGCCTTGACGCGGCTCGAATCGGGGCTCGTGGTCGCCAATCTCCACGCCAGCACCTCCCGCGAGGCGGCCGAGCGCGAGTTGATCGCCGCGGCTCGGCGAGCGGTCGAGTTCGCCGGCGAGGGCCCGCTGATCTTCGGTGGAGACCTCAATGTTCGTCCACGCCAGAGCGAGGTGTTCAGAGAGCTCTCCGGCGAGTTCGGCCTTGCACCGCCAACGGGGCCGGAAGCAATCGATCACCTGCTCGCACGGGGGCTCGAGGTCGCCTCCCCTCCGCGGGCGTGGCCGGACGAGAACCGCGACGTGACCGACAAGAAGAGCCGCTTGATGATCCGCCTCTCCGACCATGCCCCGGTGAAGGCCCGCTTCTCGACGCAATAGGGGCTCTGATTCCGGGTATGCGATAGTGGCTCGCATGCCCCGCAAGCCCAAATCCGCCGCCACCGCCGAGGCGGAACCCGCGGCCGAGAAGACCGCAGAGGCACCCCGCTCCGAGGCCAGTGTGCAGGCGTTCCGCGATGCGCTCGAGAAGAGCGTCACGATTTCTCGCGAGCGGCTGCAGGAGATCGTCGACGACGCGGTGCGGCGAGGTCGCATGACCCGCACCGACGCCGAGGACCTGGTCGGGCGGGTCTTGAGCCGCGGCCGCGAGCAGGCGGAGGAACTGCTGCAGCAGCTGGAGCCGCTGGTCGAGCGAGGGCGCAGCGAGGTGAGCAAGAAGGCAAAGCAGGCCCGCGACAGGGCCGATCAGCCCCTTGCCCGCGCCGACCGGATCAGGCGGCGGGCCCGGCTGCCCGGCTTCCCGATCACCGCTTACGACCAGCTCAGCGTTCCGCAGATCAGCAGCCGCCTGCGCGAGCTCAATCCAGATCAGCTACGGAAGGTCCTGGACTACGAACGGGGCAACCGCAACCGCGTCGGCGTCCTGCGCGCGGTCGAGCGAAAGCTGGAGAACCAGCCCTCCGACTAGTCGCCCTTGAGCTCCTTGCGGCGAGCCTTTGCTTCTTTCTCGATTTCCTTGAGCGCGTCCTTCGAGGTCTGCGCGCGGACCGCGAGCTTGCCCAGTTGCAGGCGTACGTCCTCGGTGGCACCGTCGAGCGTCGACCGCCACTGATTGACCTGATCGCTTGCACGAGTGCCTGCCTGACCCCTGGCATCGTTGATTCGCCGAATCGCGTCGTCGATTCCGGCGCGAACGTCGCCCGTCGCCTTCTCGCCGGCACCACGAAGGTCGTCAAGCGCCTTTCGCAGGTTGTCGGTTAGCCCGCCCCCGGATCCTTCTCCTCCTGCTTCCATCGCCTTCCTCCTTCGTTCAGCCTTCGGTTGCCGCTGGAAATTCGGAAATTGCGGGAACACCCTATCCGTCCTCGCAGTGAGACGATGATTGCTCCGATGAGCGCCGAAACCACCGACACGACAAGACCGGCGAAGCCGCGGCGCGGCGAACAGCTCGAGCTCGAGATCGAGTCGCTGGCCTACGGCGGCCGCGGTGTCGCCCGCAGCAACGGCTTCGTCGTCTTCGTCGCCGGAGGGCTGCCCGGCGACCGGTTGCGGGCCGAAGTGACCAAGTCCAAGCGCAACTTCGCCGAGGCCCGCGTGGCCGAACTCCTCCGACCAAGCCCCGAACGGGTGCCGGACCGCTGCGACCACGGCGGCGAACCCTGCCCTGGCGCGCCATGGCAGGGACTGGCGTACGAGCGCCAGCTGGCCGAGAAGCAGCAGCAGACCGAGGACGCGCTGCGCCGCATTGGAGGGCTGGACGGATTCGAGCTGGAGCCGATCGAGCCGGCCGCCGAGCTTTGGCGCTACCGCAACAAGCTCGAGTACAGCTTCGGCGATCGGCAGGACGGCGGCGGCATCGTCCTCGGCTTCCATGCCCGCGGCCGCTGGGACGAAGTCGTCGATGCCACCGACTGCATGCTCGCGTCCGAGCGGAACAACCGGGTCCGCAACGAGATTCGTGAGTGGGCTCGGCGGGAGGGCCTGTCCGCCTACGACCGCCGCGCGCAGGAGGGAACCCTCCGCAACCTGATCGTGCGGGAGGGCCGCCGCACCGGCCAACTCCAGACGCGCCTGGTCACTTCGGCCGAGTCGATTCCCCGCCCCCCCGTCGACTTGCACACTGTGATCGAGGGTCCGGCCGGAGGCACCGACGGAGATACAGGCGCGCTGGGGACCGAGCTGCTGACCGAGGAGCTCTGCGACCTGCGCTTCGAGATCTCGCACCGGGCGTTCTTTCAGACCAACACCGAGATGGCCGAGCGGCTGTACGGAATCGCGACTGAGATGGCGCAGCTGAGCGGCGGCGAGCGGGTCTTCGACCTCTACTGCGGGATCGGCACCCTCGGGCTCACCCTGGCCCGTGGCGCGGCAGAGGTCTGGGGCATCGAGCTGGTCGCCGACGCCGTAGCCGATGCCGAGAGGAACGCGGAGTTGAACGGAATCGAGAACGCCAGGTTCCTCGCCGGCGACGCCCGCACCACGATCGCTTCCCTGCGCGAGCGCGCGGGCAATCCAGACGTAGTCGTGATCGACCCGCCGCGCGCCGGTCTCTCGAAAAAGATCGTGAGGCGCGTGCTCGAGTGCGACGCATCCCGGATCGTCTACGTCTCCTGCAACCCGACCACGCTCGCCCCGAACGCCGCCCAGCTGGTCGAGGCCGGATATACGCTGCGCCGGGTGAAGCCCGTCGACATGTTTCCCCAGACGCCACACATCGAGTGCGTGGCCCTGCTGGAGAAAGAGGTGGCGCGCTAATGGACCGCGGATTCGGCGTCGCGGCGGGTCTCGACCCGGAGGTCGCCACGCCGCTGGCAAGCCGGTGCGAGGAGCTCGGCTACTCCTCGGTCTGGTCCAACGACCATCCCGGCGCAAAGGGCTTGGAAACACTGGCCGAGTTCGCAAAGGGGACCGAGCAGCTCGACCTTGGCGTCGCCGTGATCGCGCTCGACCGGCAGAGCCCGGAGGAGATCGCGGCAGACATCGAACGGCTCGACCTGCCCGCCGACCGGCTCTGGCTCGGGGTCGGGGCGGGATTCACCGAGAAACCGCTCACCAAGATGCGCGAGGCTGCGCCCGAGCTGCGGGAGAAGCTGCCCGGCGTGCGGCTGGTCCTGGCAGCGATGGGGCCGAAGATGTGCGCGCTCGCGGGCGCCGGCTACGACGGAGCCTTCTTCAACTGGATGACGCCGGACTTTGCCGCGGACGCCCGAAGCCAGGTCGAACTCGGCGCCAAGGAGGCCGGCCGCGAGGTTCCGCCGGTCTTCGGCTACGTGCGCACAGCGGTCGGGAACGACGCCGGGGAGCGGCTTGCGAAGGAAGAGTCCTTCTATCGCGATCTCCATGACGGCTACCGCAACCACTTCGCCCGCCTGGGCGCGGCCGTGGGCACGGTCGGAATCGCCGCGAGCGACGGCGAGGAGGCCGAGGGAGCCCTGGCCGAATACACGGCCCTGGACGTGATCGTCGTCCGCGGCCTCGCATCGGCCAATCTGGAGGGCATGTCGGCAGTGGCGCAGGCGGCTGCGCCTTCCGCTTAGATTCAGCCTGTGAGGAGGGTCGCCTCGGTCCTGGGTGCAGCGCTGGTGCTGCTGATCGCGCCGGTCGCCGCCTGGGCGGCTCCGTCGGCGCCGCTCGGGCATGAGGGGCGCTGGATCACCGACGCCGACGGCCGCGTCGTCCTCCTCCACGGCGTCAACATGGTCTACAAGCGGCCGCCCTTCTATCCCGCCGCCGCCGGCTTCGACGCGGACGACGCTCGGTTCCTGCGCGATCACGGTTTCAACACGGTCCGCCTCGGCATCACCTACGCCGGGCTGGAGCCGCAGCCCGGTGTCTATGACGACGCCTACCTGAACCAGGTTGCGACGACCGAACAGCTCCTCGCCGAGCACGGGATCTTCAGCCAGCTCGACTTCCACCAGGACATGTACAACCGGCGCTTCCAGGGCAACGGGTTCCCCGACTGGGCGGTCCAGGACGACGGGCTCCCGGCCGAGCCCAAGGTCGGCTTTCCCGGCAACTACGCGGTGATGCCGGCGCTGTGGCGGGCCTACGACCACTTCTGGGCCAACGACCCGGCTCCCGATTCGATCGGGCTGCAGGACCATTACGCGGCTGCCTTCCGCCGGGTCGCGTCACGGTTCCGCGACGCCCAGCACACGATCGGCTACGACATCATGAACGAGCCCTGGCCGGGCTCGATCTGGCCCACGTGCGCGGTGCCGGTCGTCGGCTGCCCCCTTTTCGACACCGGCCCCATCGCGGCGTTCTATCGCCGCGTCACCGCCCAGATCCGCTCGGTCGAGCCCCAGAAGCTGATCTGGTCGGAGCCGAACGTGATCTTCAACTTCGGGGT
Organism: uncultured Solirubrobacterales bacterium; assembly: GCA_963770155.1. GTDB lineage: Bacteria > Actinomycetota > Thermoleophilia > Solirubrobacterales > 70-9 > CAVYOE01. The sequence goes on from CAVYOE010000001.1 coordinate 1,716,928, forward strand.
CGATTCGCACCTGCCGGCAAGCGGCGACGAGCAGGCCGGTTTCAGCTTCCACGTCTACTGCCTGCCGGGAGCGCTGCTCGGATCCGGCTTCCCGGAGATCGGCTGCGAGGAGCTCGACGGGCTCGTCTTCGACAACGCCGACAAGCAGGCACAGGAGACGGGCGACGCGCTGCTGTTGAGCGAGTTCGGCGCCACCAACAACCTCGACACGATCCAGCGGATCGTCGACAACTCCGACAACCACATGGTCTCGTGGCAGTACTGGCACTACTGCGAGTGCGACGACCCGACCACCCAGGGACCGGGCCAACAGGGCCTGATCGGCAACGCCAACCTCGACCCGAGCGGCAGCAACGTCAACGCCGCCAAGCTCGAGGTGCTCGAGCGCCCGTACCCCCAGGTGATCGCCGGCACACCGGCAGACTTCGACTTCGACCGCGACACGAAGCGGTTCCAGCTCGCCTACTCGACCGGGAAGGCGGGCGGCGGCACCTTCGCCACCACCGCGACCGGCCCGGGTCTGGTCAGCGCGGCGTCTCCCCAGACCGAGATCTACGTGCCCGAGGTCCATTACCCCGGTGGCTATGACGTCGACGTCCAGGGAGCGGCGGTGGCTTCCGTCCCGGGTGCTCGAACCCTGCGCCTGATCGCCTGCCCCGGCGCCGAAGCGGTGCTGGTTTCGGTCGTCCCGGCCGGACAGGGCAGCGGTGAGGCCCCCGATTGTCGCGTCGGGTCGCCCGGCCCAGGCCCAGGCCCAGGTCCCGGACCAGGTGGCGGAGGCGAAACCGGCCCCTACGGGACCCCGGCAAGCGGGCTCAGCGGCGGCGGCGTTGCCAATCGCTGCGCAAGGCTGCGGGCAAAGCTGCGGAAGGCAAAGGGCAAGGCCCGGCGGCGCAAGCTGCGCCGGAAGCTGCATCGTCGCGGCTGCCCGGTGCGGCGCCGCGCACCGAAGCGCTGAGCGGGATCAGTACGGCGGCAGGTCCGCGTACCAGTCGCCGAGCTTCCGGAACGCCGACCAGAACTCCTGCTTGGCGCTCTCCTCGTCGAGTGAATCATCGATGTCGGGGACATAGAGGGCAGCGATCGTCGGGGTCATCCTCTGGATCACGCCCGGGTCGGAGCTGACCGGGTCGGCCAGAGGCAGCTCGAGCCGGTTGAGCGCTTCCAGCGCCCGCTCTCCCATGACGACGATGATCCGGGGCTGCACAATCGCCACCTCCTCAGCGATCCGGGCGATGCACTCCTCGGACGCCTCGTCCGGGTCCGAGGTCGGGCACTTCACACAGAGGGTGCCGAAGACGACCACCGGATCGATGCCGAGGCGCTTGAAGCTCTTCATCAGCGCGTTGCCCGAGCGCCCGTAGAAAGCAACCCCCTCCTCGACCTCGGCGGGAGTCGGGGCGTATTTGAGCATGAAGATGTCCGCCTGCGGATGGCCCGAGCCGAGCACCGGCATCAGGTTGCCGCGCGGGCAGAGCTCGCAGGCCTCGAGCTCCCGGCTCAGGCCGTTGAGCTCGCGGATCGCGCGCTCCAGGTACTTCTCCTTGATCTCGTCATCGGTGATGGGCACGGGTCGTCCAGCTTTCTTCGTGGCGCGATTCGACCCTCTTGCCTGCATCAACTCTTGCCCTGCCTGCGAACACGCTTGCGCGGAGTTCCATAACCCGCCCGCCGGGCACTCCCGCCGGCGCCTGCCTGGCGCCGCCCACCCCGTCCGCCGCTTGTCTGCAGGAACTTCAGCGTCTGCACGTAGACCAGGTTCTTGTGCTTGCGGACGATGTCGGCGGCGCGCATAGCCTCGAGGAACTCCTCGGGCCCTTCGAAGTCCCGCAGCCGGATCCGGACGCTGCCGAGGCCCTGGGCGACATGGCTGTCCGAACCGGCCCCCGGGACGATCCGATACTTGCGCGCAAACCGCTCTGCTTCCTCGTTGAAGGCCGAGAACGCGACCCTGGGGTTGAACACCTCGAGGATGTCGATCTCCTCGACGATCGACAGAAGGTGTTCGTAGTCGGGCACCGAGTGCAATCGGTCGAACGGATGGGGCACGTAGACAAGGCCGTCTTGGCGGCGGATCTCGGCGATCGTCTCGGCCATCGTCATTCCGCGCTCGATCTTCTCCTCGATGAAGAGGCCGATCACCTCGCCCTGCTCGGCCGTCTTCACCTCTTCGGCAACGATCACCTTGATCCCGCCGATCTGCTCGGCCACCTCGCGCGCGGCCAGCGCTCCAGAAATCTCGTTGTGGTCGGTGATCGCGATCGCACCCAGGCCCTGCTCCTTTGCGGTAGCGATCAGCACCTCGACCGGGGTGGCACAGTCAGGTGAGTGGTCGGTGTGCATGTGCAGGTCGCAATCGATCAGGCCGCGGCCGCTGAGCCGGCTCCGCGCAGCGCGATTGCCGTTCTCTGCATGGCGGCGGGCCGCAACCCGCCGATAGACCTCCTCGACCTGGTCGGCAACCTGGGCCCAGTCGCGCCCGCCGCCGAGCTCGGCGCCCCGTCGTCGAAGTCGTCCCGCGAGCTCATCATCGCTGCAGACACGTGCCACCTGCGCGGCGAGTGTTTGAGCATCACCCGCCGGGAACAGCAGCCCCGCCTCCCCGTCCTCGGCGAGGTCCCTGTATAGAGGCGAGGTCCGAGGCGACCGGGACGACGCCCAGCGCGAACGCCTTGCTGACCAGACCGGCGGCAGTCCGCACGCCCCCCGAGGCCAGGCAGAGAACGTCGGCCCCGGCGATGAATGCCTCGGGAGGGCCGTCGGCAGGACGAGCGATCCGGACGCGGTCCGCCAGGTTGCGGCTGATCCTGGTCGCGGGGTCAGTGGGCGGGCCATCGCTCCAGACCACCGCCTCCCAGTCGAGGTCCGCGGGCAAGCGCCGCAGCGACCGCAGAAACAGGCGGAGCGCGCCCCGTTCCTCCCCGGCGCAGTAGACCAGCCTTGCCCTGCCGTCGGTGCGAGGGAGCGCCGGCTCGACCGATGCGGCACCCGGCGGAATCAGGTCGTAAGGCCCCGGGAAGTAGCGCTCGAGCAGATCACCGGTGGCGCGATTGCTCGCGGTGCGCGCATCGATGCGACCGAAGAACACCTCGACCAGGGGCCTTGCGACCTGGGTCGAGAGCACGCGCTCGGCCGGCTCGTGGAAGCTGGCGACGTTGAGGGAAACCGAGTGCCGCAGCGCCGCCGAGGCGGGGCTCGGTGCAAACGGCTCGTGGACATGGACGAAGTCGAGCGGGACCGCTCCCAGCAGTTGCTCGAGCGTGCGACTGACGTCAACCGGAAGTGGAGCGGGACGACGTCGCGGCCCGCTGGGCAGCGGGATGCTCCCGCCGAGCGAGAGCACGCGCGGCGACCCGTCGCCAAACAGAGGGCCCGGCTTCGACTCCGCGTCACGGATGGCGCGGCGCGATTCGCGGGTCTCCCCCCTCGTGCTCGGCCCCGTCGGTGCGGCGATCAGCACGCGATGCCCGCGACCGGCCAGCTCCTCGGAAACCCTGGCGACGAATTCGTTCACCTCGTGCCCCACGCCCCAGGGACGCGGGGTCACCTGGGCGATCGCGAACTTCTCCGCCGGGGCCACGCGCTGAGGATAGTGACGGTGGCTAGATCAGCTGCGGCGTGACCGGCTCTGAGACCAGCGTGCAGGTGGCCACCGGGCCGCCGCCGCTGCAACCCGCGGGGACGCCGACCCAGTTTTCCCCAGCAGGCGCGGTGAAGCGCGCCTTGTACTCGGCATAAACGGGGATCAGCGGGATCGCTGGAGTCAGATTCCCCTGGTCGCTGCAGGAGGCGCCGACATCGAGCACGCAGCTGTAGCCCCCGTCGATCAGGTAGGTGAGGCTCTTATCGCCGGGCAGGAAGAGCCCGAGGGGCGCAATCAGGCGCAGCACCCCCTGGTCGAGCCTCGCCGGGTTCTCGACGCGTGCCTCAATTCGGCCGGCACCGCGGCGGCGTTTACGCGCCCTCGCCCCGCAGCGCCGCGGTTTCTTCTTTCCGGCCAGTGCCTTCTTCCGCTTCTTCTTGCAGACCTTGACCCTGCCCCCGATCGCGGATGCGGGGGTTCCGCCAGGCCCCGGCGACGGACTGGGTGATGAAAGCGCATAGCTGCAGACCGGCTCTCCGGAAAAGCCGACGTGCGGCAGCTGGAGCCCGTTGATGCCGGTGGTGGCGCGCACCGAGACACCGATGGTGCAAACGGTTCCCTGGTCACCGGCGAGCGTGTAGGCGGTGGCTCCTGACGGGGCTGCGCTGACGCCGAGCAGCCCGGCGCAGACGACAACCACAGCAATCGCATCCTTGCGAGCACCCAACCTCATCTCAGTCCATCCTCCCAGAAGAGCGGCCTCGGGGCGGCGGTACATCTGTCCAGCACCCGCAGAAGCGGGTAGTGCGGGCTAGGTGGTCTTTGCCGGCTGCTCGGATCCAGCGGCGTCGGTCTCGGGGAGACCGCGCTGGCGGGCGTGCTCGCTGATGAACTCCTCGGTCATCTCTCGCGCCACCGGGTCGGGCCGCTGGTTGTGCGGCGACTTCATCAGGTAGCTCGAGGGCCCGTCGAGCTGGCCCGCAACGCCGTGGTTCAAAGCGAGCTTCGCGATCCGGACTGCGTCGATCACGATCCCGGCGGAGTTGGGCGAGTCCCATACCTCGAGCTTGAGCTCGACGTTCAGGGGCACGTCGCCGAACGACTTGCCCTCCACCCGGATGTGGGCCCACTTGCGGTCGGTGAGCCAGGGGACGTAGTCGGAGGGGCCGATATAGACGTCGTCGGCGGGGAGCTCGTGGTCCATGATCGAGGTGACCGCGTTCGTCTTCGAGATCTTCTTCGACTCGAGCCGCTCGCGTTCGAGCATGTTGTAGAAGTCCATGTTGCCGCCGACGTTGAGCTGGCTGGTCCGCTCCATCCGGACGCCCCGGTCGGCGAACAGGCGGGCGAGCTGGCGGTGGACGATCGTGGCGCCGACCTGAGACTTGATGTCGTCGCCGATGATCGGCACGCCTGCCTCAGTGAAGCGCCGGTTCCAGTAGTCCTCCCGGGCGATGAACACGGGCAGGCAATTGACGAAGCCGACGCCGGCCGCCAGCGCCTGCTCGACGTACCACTTGGTCGCCTGCTCGGACCCGACCGGCAGGTAACAGACGAGCACGTCCGTCTGCGTGTCCTGAAGGATGCCGACGATGTCGGCGGTCTCGCCGGGGGCCTTGGTGATCTTCTCCTTCAGATACTTGCCGAGACCGTCGTGCGTCATGCCCCGGTGGACCTTGATGCCGAGATTCGGCACGTCGCTGAACTTGATCGTGTTGTTCTGACCGGCGAAGATCGCCTCGGAGAGGTCCTTGCCGACCTTGTCGGCATCGATGTCGAAGGCTGCCGTGAACTCGATGTCGCGGATGTGGTAGCCGCCGAGGTCGACGTGCATGAGGCCCGGAACCTGCTCGGTTGGGTCTGCATCCTTGTAGTACTCGACACCCTGCACGAACGAGCTCGCGCAGTTGCCGACGCCGACGATTGCGACGCGGACCTTGTTCTCCTGGCCGCCATTGCGACGGGCGCCGTTGGTGCCTTGTCCGTTGGCCTCGGTCATGCCTGGTGAATCCTCCTGGGTAGAAAAGCTGGGTTGGGGAAGGTGGGGGTGGGGACGGTGGAAGTTGAAATCACACTCAGGGCGGTCGAGGGTTACAGGTCGCCGTCATCGGTGCCGCCCGAGGGAACCGGCTGACGGCCGCCTGGCACCTGTGCCAGGGAGCGACGTACGTGCCAAACGCGCTGGATCACGGTGAATGTGGTCAGGGCTGCCATCGCGTAGATGGCCGGGGCGAGCAACTCGACGTCGACGATTCCGGCGCCCTTTGCAAACACGAGGCCGATCGAAAGAATGGTTACCCGCACGGGTCGGGTCGCCAACCCGACCTTGCACTCGACCCCCAGGGCCTCGGCCCGGGCGCGGGTGTAGGAGACCATCAACGACCCCAAGACCACGACCACACACATTGCGACAACAAGCTCGTCTCCGCGCTCGGCGAAGTAGGCCGCGACCGCGGTCAGGACGATGCCCTCCTCGAGCCGGTCGAGGGTGGAGTCGAGGAAGGCGCCGAACAGCGTCCCCTTCCCCGACATCCGGGAATAGCGGCCGTCGAGAGTGTCCATCAGCGATCCGGCGATGAAGGCGAAACCGCCGAGCACGAAGTAGGTCTGCCAGACGAGGACCGCCGCGACGACGTTGAGGACGAAGCCCGCGATCGAGATCGCGTTCGGGGTCAGCCGGGACTCGATCAGCCGGCTGCGGACCGCGTCGGAGAACTCCGGGGACGTAATCCGCGCGTCCGTTGCGGCCCCGGGCCCGCGGGCGCTCGCGAAGCTCGGTCATGCCGTCGCCACCTCGATCTCGGGTGCATTCTCTGGCGGCGGTGGAGCTTCGGGCGCCGCACTCCCGGGGCCCCGGAGTGACCAGCGTTCAGGCCCGACCCGGGCGAGCATCGTGGCTGTACCGAGCGCCAGCGCAGCGGCGAGAGCGCCGAAGAACGCATCGAGCCAGAAGTGGTGCCCGGTCGTGATCACGGTGAAGGTCATCAGCGCCGGGTAGAGCGCAAAGAGCAGCTTGAGCAGCGGCGGGCGGCTGAGCCAGGCAAGGGAAAGGCCGAGGATGAGCGAGAACCCGACGTGCATCGACGGAACAGCCGCGTACGGATTGAAGAGCGGATCGTCATCTACCAGGAGCGGCTTGGCGCCGGTGATGTCGATGCTGCCGCCGAAGCCGAGCTCCGGCACGAACCGCGGCGGCGCGGTTGGGTAAAGCCAATACCCGAGGAAGGAGATCGCCATCGCCGCGATCATCATGTTGCGGACGAAGCAGTAGCTCCGGTTGTGGGCGAAGTAGATGATCGCGAGCCCGGCGACCATTCCCCAGAAGTGGACGTGGCCATAGACCCAGGCCGCGGCCTCGCTCGGCCAGCCGCTTCGGACCGCCCAGTTCTGGACATCGAGCTCGACGTAGCTGTGAAGCCAGCGCTCGGCATCGACCAGGTCCCTGGCGTGGGCGAGAGAAGCTGCGGCGCTGCCGTCGACCGCTCCGCGGGCAAAGCGCCACGCGTAGTAGGCGGCCACGATCACAAGCAGCTGCCAAACGAGGTCGAGGGGTCCTCGGGGGAGCAGTCGCTCGCCGATCCTCCGCCTCACGGCTTGCTCCTGCAGCTCGGCCCCCGCTCGAAGATCCGCACCGGTGAGAAGTCGGCGACGACGTCGGCGACGCCCGGGCGCGACATGTGGACGGTGGTCAGGCCACCCGGAGAGGCCTCGACGCAGCCGACCCCGCCCGCCATGGCGAAGTAGGGGCTGTGGCGAACGTGGACCAGATACGAGCCCGGCTTCGAGGCGCGAATCGAGAAGCCGTCGGAGTCGAAGTTGACAACCTGCGCCGGCCGCTCTGCCAGCGGCGTCGCGTGCTTGACCTCGTACACGGTCCAGTCGGTCGTCGTGAAGGCCGGCTTCAGGTAGGGCAGGCCGCGGCGAATCAGGGTGGCCTCGGTCACGCCCGCGTAATCGAGGGCACCGTTCGAGAGCGCCACGTACTTGACCGCAAGCCAGTCGAGCCAGAGCCGGTACTCGGTGGCGCTCAGCGATTCGTCATAGAAGAGCGGGTTGAGCTTGCGGTCGAGTTGTCGCTCCCAGCCGCGGGCAATCGGCATGTCGCCCGGGACGATCGCCGCTTCCCAATGGTTCTCGGTGGGCACGATCTCGACCCGGGCCGGGGCCTCACCAGTCCGCTCCGCCAGGAAACCCTGGATCGGGGCGTAGTAGCTCTGTTTGACAGAGGGCTCGGCATGCACGTTCTCGAGGTCGCGCATCACGGGTCCCCACTGCCAGTAGACGATCAGCGGCACCAGGAACAGGAGCAGGATCCGCTCGCGGCGGTTCCAGAGGGCGCAGGCCAGCAACGGACCGAGCAGCAAAGCCCCCATCCGGGTCGCATTGCCCCCGAGCGGGTTGGCGATCAAGAAGGAGGCCGTCAGCGCGAGTCCATAGAGGGCGAGGCCGCTGCGGAGCAGCTTCTCGTCCCTCGGCATCGCGAAGTAGACGGCGACCGCCCCAAGGATCGCCGGCATGTAGCTGCTCCAGACGAAGGGCTCGGTCCCGCCCTCGGGAAAAACGAGGGCGAGGGCAATGGCTGTCCCGAGGGCGACCACTCCAAGCTCGAGACCGATCGCGCGCCTGCTCTTCCAGTTCCGGTTCGCCATCCAGTGGGCGAGGCCGCCGCAGGCGAGGAACAACGCCGCGACGGGACTCGCGAACGGACACAGCGCCGCAAAACAGAGCGCCGTCCGCCGATAGCCGCATTGGGCGGCGAACACGGCCGCCAGTGCGATCGTGACGCCGAGAGCGAAGGTGAGGCGACCGGTGAACAGGCTGATCGTGGTCCCGGCCGCGAACCAGACGACGCCGAAGCGGGAGCTCTCGCCCCAGCGGCGCTCGGCGATCGCGGCGAACAGGAGCGCGGCGGCGACCGCCGCCAGCGCACCCACCAGACGCTCTCCGATCAGAGCGCCGAGCGGTGGGAAGAGCACGCTGTAACCGGGGGTGTGGTGGCCGCCGAACCAGAGGTTGTTCCACGTTGCCGGCCCTTCGAGCTCGAACAGCCCGGTGCGGAACTGCTGCGCGGCATGGTCGGCGCTGTGCGGCTCGACCAGGAGATAGAGCGTCGCCAGGGCGGCCGCAACGAACGCGGGCTCGGCAAAGCGGCGAAGCGGCGCCGGTAGTACGTAGGTCACGTCAGCAGAGCTCAGGCTGCCCGCGCCTCGGCGGGCCGGAACGACCAGGCGGCGGGACGCGACCGGGCGAGCTGATGTGCACCGACCGCGGCGAGGCCGGCAACCAGGGCGCCGGCCGCTCCGTCGAGCCAGAAGTGATTGCCGGTCACGATGACGACCAGGAAGACGAGCAGCGGATAGATCGCCCAGAAGCCGCGGACGGCCGGATGCCGGGTGATCATCGCCCCGGTTATCCCGATCATCAGCGCGAAGGCACAGTGCATGCTGGGCACCGCCGCATAGGGGTTCACGAACATCTGAACCAGGGCCGAATCGTGATTCACCCCGGCATAGAGGTTGATCGTGTCGACGAAGCCCTCCTCGGGGATCAGCCGTGGCGGCGCGGTCGGCAACAGTGTGTAGCCGATCAGCGCCAGCCCCATCGCGATCATGAACATGTTGCGCACGAAGTAGAAATGGGAGTTGCGGTAGATGTAGAGCCAGACCAGGAAGCCGGTCGTGAGCACGAAATGGCTGTTCATGTAGGCGAAGTTGGTCAGGTCGATCAGCCATTGCTGCCCGAGCAGCGCCGACTGGAGGTCGGCCTCGAAGAATGTCCCGGTCGCCTTCTCGATGTCGATCAGCGTCTGGGCGTTGGCGAACGCAACGCTGGCCTTGCCCTCGGCGATGCCGCGAACGGTCTCGTAACAGACGTCCGCGAGCACGAACAAGGCAAGTTGGCGAAATGCGTCGCCCCAGCCGTGGGGCAGACGAGCTCCGATGGAGTTGGTCACCCGGCGCACGACCACGGGAGTTTATTGGCCCGCCCGCCAGAAGTGAAGCCTAGATTTGAGTAGAGCTCAGGCGCGCCCGAGGAAGTCGAGGATCCGCCCAACCACGCTCTCCTCCTCGACCCAGGGCCAGTGGCCGAGCCGGGGTAGCTCGAGCAGCTCTGCACGCGGCAAGAGCTGGGCGAATGCGCGGCCGTATCTCGCCGGGAGGTAGGGATCGCGGCCGCCCCAGACGACCAGGGCGGGACAGGCGATCGCCTCGAAGCCTCGGCCGGCGGCCTCGAGCTCTTCAGGATCAGCGGAGCGGTAGAGGGTGAGGATGGCGCGCTTGGTTCCCCGGTCGAGGTGGTCGTGGATGCTGTCGACCACCTCGGGCATCGGCCCGCGATCGCCTCTCGCCTGCCGGATCAGCACCCGGGTCCCGGCCCGGGTCGTGATCGCGTTGAAGAACTCCCCTATTCCGCGCCGCCGCCATTGCCGCGCAACCCAGTGCCAGCGGAATCCGGGGATGAAGGGGACCGCGTTGATGATCACCAGCCGCTCGAGCCGCTCCGGATGCCCCGCGGCCGCGAGCAGACCCACCGAGCCCCAGTCGTGGACCACCAGCTTGTAGCGGCCGATGGCCAGCTCGGCCAGGAGCCGCTCGATGAAGCCGGCGAGGCCGTGCATTGTGTAGGTGTGAGCCGGCCGGCCCGACCTCCCCCACCCCGGCAGGTCGAAGGCGACCGCGGGGCCTTCGATCGCGTCCAGAAAGGGCAGCCAGTCGTCGGAGCTGGAGGGATTGCCGTGGACGAAGACCGTCGGCGAGCCCGTGCCTTCGCTCCGGCGCAGAAAGACGTCTACCCCCTCGACCTCCACCATCGACTCGTGAATGGCGGGCACGACCGGACAATATCCTCGCGTCGTGGCTGCACCCCACCGGAAACGACCGAGGCGCGCGCGGGTGCGCGCCATTCGCGACCGGCTGCGCGAGATGTATGGCCGCCCCGCGGGCAAGCCGCACGGTCATCCGATCGAGGAACTGGTCCGCACGATCCTCTCCCAGCACACGAACGACCACAACCGCGACGTGGCCTACGCACGGCTGCGGGAGCGCTTTCCCACCTGGGAAGCGGTTCGGGACGCGCGGGTGGAGGAGATCGAGGAGGCGATCCGGCCCGGCGGCCTTGCCCAGCAAAAGGCACCGCGGATCCAAGCGGTCCTCGGCGAGCTCGACGACCACCCAGACCTCGACTGGCTCGAGTCGGCGCCCCGGGAGAAGGCGATGGGGTTCCTCACCTCGCTTCCGGGCGTCGGGCGCAAGACCGCCGCCTGCGTCCAGATATTCACCTGGGGCCATCCGGAGATCCCGGTCGACGTCCACGTCTACCGGGTGGGAGGGCGCCTCGGCCTCTTCCGGGAACGGGCCTCGTTCGACGAGGCCCACGACGAGATGCTCGCGATCACCGACCCCGAGGACGCCTATGAGCTGCACATGAACCTGATCCGTCACGGCCGCGAGGTCTGCAGGCCGCAGCCACGTTGCGGCGAGTGCGCCCTGCGTCGCATGTGCCCCTGGTACCGCGCAAACCGGGTTCCGGCGGCGGCGGCGGCGCGCTAGCGCCATCCTCTGCGCCTCGGCCGGCTCCCGGCTGCGCGTTAGTATCACCGCGCCTCCATGGGGAGACGCACCTACATCGCCTTTGCCCTGTTCGCGATCTTCTGCGCGGTCCTGATCCCGGCCTGGGCGATCAGCCGCGAGGGCGGCGAATCGGCCTCGACCGGAGACGTCCCCGAGAGTCTCGATGACGGCAAGGAGCTCTTCGTCACCAACTGCGGCTCCTGCCACACGCTCGAGAAGGCCGGCACCGACGGGGTCGTCGGACCGAATCTGGATGACCTGCTCGGCAGCGCCAGCCCCGAAGGCAACGTCTCCCGGGTCGGGGCCGCGGTGGAGAACGGGATCGCCGGCCGGATGCCGGCGAAGATCCTCACCGGCGAGGACGCCAAGCGTGTCTCCGAGTTTGTCGCCCAGGTAGCCGGGCAATAAGCCCACAGCAGCTCTGTTGCTGCCGGCGCCTTGACAGGCGTACCTAAATTTGACACACTCTGACTTAGATTTAGTTAGCTCAAGAAAGGCAATTTAAGACCGATGCCACGCACCATTGGAATTGACCTCGGAACCACGAATTCGGCGATGGCCGTGATGGAGGCCGGCGAGCCGTCCGTGCTCGAGAACGCCGAAGGCGGACGGACCACCCCGTCGGTGGTCGCATTCACCGAGTCCGGCGAGCGCCTCGTCGGCACGGTCGCCAAACGGCAGGCCGTGATGAACCCCGAGCGCACGATCTTCTCGATCAAGCGCTTCATGGGCCGCAAGAAGTCCGAGGTCGCCGAGGAGGAGACGATCGTCCCCTACGAGGTCGACGAGGGCCCCAACGGCGACGTCCGGATCGAGGTCGACGGCAAGCAGTTCTCGCCCCCGGAGATCTCCGCGATGATCCTGCAGAAGCTGAAGGCCGACGCGGAGGCCAAGCTCGGCGACACGGTCGACTCGGCGGTGATCACCGTCCCCGCCTACTTCAACGACGACCAGCGCCAGGCGACCAAGGACGCCGGCAAGGTCGCGGGCCTCGAGGTCAAGCGCATCATCAACGAGCCCACCGCGGCCGCGCTCGCCTACGGCTTGGATAAGGAGTCGGACCAGACAATCCTGGTCTTCGACCTCGGTGGCGGGACCTTCGACGTCTCGGTTCTGGAGATCGGCGACAGCGTGTTCGAAGTCAAGGCGACCGCCGGCGACAATCACCTCGGCGGCGACAACTGGGACAAGGCGATCGTCGAGTGGCTGGTCTCCGAGTTCAAGCGTGACCAGGGTGTCGATCTCTCCGAGGACAAGAACAGCCTGCAGCGTCTCTACGAGGCGGCGGAAAAGGCGAAGATCGAGCTCTCGACCACGCAGGAGACCCAGATCAACCTGCCGTTCATCACCGCGACGGACGCCGGGCCCAAGCACCTCGAGATGAAGTTGACCCGGGCGAAGCTGGACGAGCTCACTTCGGATTTGCTCGAGCGAGTCGTCGGCCCGGTGAAGCAGGCGATCTCCGACTCATCCGCCTCGGACATCGAGCATGTGGTGATGGTCGGTGGGATGACCCGGATGCCAGCCGTGATGGAGAAGGTCAAGGAGCTGACCGGCAAGGACCCCCACCAGGGCGTCAATCCCGACGAGGTCGTTGCTGTCGGCGCCGCGATTCAGGCCGGCGTGCTCGCCGGGGACGTCAAGGACGTCCTCCTGCTCGATGTCACTCCGCTCAGCCTCGGGATCGAGACCAAGGGCGGGGTGGCGACCAAGCTGATCGAGCGCAACACCACGATCCCGACCAAGAAGTCGGAGATCTTCTCGACCGCCGAGGACAACCAGCCCTCGGTGGAGGTGCACGTGTTCCAGGGCGAGCGCGAGATGGCGGTCTACAACAAGAGCCTGGGCAAGTTCCAGCTCACAGGAATTCCGCCGGCGCCGCGTGGAATCCCGCAGATCGAGGTCACCTTCGACATCGACGCCAACGGCATCCTGCACGTGTCGGCAAAGGACCTCGGAACCGGCAAGGAGCAGAAGATCGAGATCACCGGCGGCTCGGGACTCGACGAGTCCGAGGTCGAACAGATGATCAAGGACGCCGAGGCCCATGCCGAGGAGGACCGGGCCGCGCGCGGGCTGGCCGAGGCGCGCAACATGGCGGAGAGCGCCGCGCACCAGGCTGAGACGCAACTGACCGAGCTCGGCGACCAGGTCGAGGAATCCTCGAAGTCCGAGATCGAGGCAGCGATCAAGGAGGTCCGCGACGTGGTCGAGTCCGAGAACGTCGAAGAGATCAACTCGAAGACCGAGGCCCTGCAGACCGCGTTCCAGGCCGTCTCGCAGAAGATCTATGAGGCGGCGCAGCAGCAGGCCGCCCAGGACGACGGCGCCGGCTCCGGCGCCACGGCAGGCTCGAGCAATGGGGCCGGCGAAGAGGAAGAGATCGTCGACGCCGAGGTGATCGACGACGAGAAGTCGTAGGACGCCCCATGGAGGAAGACAGGCCGATAAGGACCATTCATGACGAGCCCACCCCCGCCGCCCCCGGACGCGAAGCGGAGGAGGCGGCGGTGGATGAATCGGAGCAACCGCCGGAGAACGGCGAGGGTGAGCAGGCGGCGCTGGGTGACAAGGTCGAGGCAGAGCTCGACGAGCTCGGGCAGACCAAGAAAGAGAGGGATGAGTATCTGGAGCTGGCACGGCGGACCCGTGCCGACTTCGAGAACTACCGCAAGCGTGCGGCGAGCGACGCGGAGCAAGCCGGCGTTCGCGCCACCGGCCAGCTGGTTGCCGAGCTGATCGCGCCGATAAGCGACCTCGAACGCGCGATCGAGACCGGTGACGGCGACGCCGGTGCCCTGGTCGACGGGCTCAAGCTCGTCCACCGCGAGCTGAGCCAGGTGCTCGACCGGGCCGGGGTCGAGGCCTACGATCCCGCCGGGGAGAAGTTCGATCCGCAATGGCACGAAGCGCTCCAGACCCGGCCGCAGGAAGGAACCGATCCGGGCGTGGTGCTCGAGACCCTCGACAAGGGCTACCGCCTCGACGGACAGGTGCTGCGGCCGGCCCGCGTCGTCGTGAGCGCGTAGGAAGGGCCCGATGCCCGCGCGCGACTTCTACGAAGTGCTCGGCGTCGATCGCAAGGCCGGCGCCGATGAGATCAAGAAGGCCTACCGCAAGCTGGCGCGGGAAAACCACCCCGACCGCAACCCGGACGATCCCGCCGCGGAAGAACGCTTCAAGGAGATCCAACAGGCATACGACGTTCTTTCAGACCCAGAAAAGCGAAGCCAGTACGACGCCGGCGGCACGTTCTTCGGTTATGGCGGCGGTCAGGGCGGCGGCTTCGGGGGCCGGCCCGGCGCAGGCGGCTTCGGCGGCTTCCCCGGTGGCGGCTTCGGCGGCGACTTCGCGGACATCATCTCGAGCCTGTTCGGGCGCGGCGGTGGCGGCCCAGGGGCGGGGCCGGCCGGCCCCTCGCGGGGGCGAGACCTCGAGACCGACATCCAGCTTTCCTTCGATCAGGCCATGGACGGCACCCAGGTGGCGGTGTCGGTCCCGGCGACGGTCGAGTGCTCGACCTGTTCGGGAACCGGCGCCGCGCCCGGCACCTCGCCGGTGCGGTGCCCGCGCTGCGGCGGCCGCGGCATCGACGCGCAAAGCCAAGGACCGTTCTCGATCTCGCAGCCGTGCTCCGAGTGCGGCGGGCGGGGGCAACTGATCGAGGATCCATGCCCGACCTGCCGGGGGGGCGGTCTGGTCCGCGAAACGAAGCGCTACCGGGTCAACATCCCGGCCGGGGTCCACGACGGCAGCCGGATCAGGCTCGCCGGCAAGGGCGAAGCGGGCGCCGACGGAGGGCCGCCAGGAGACCTGTACGTGAGCACCCGGGTTGATCCTTCGCCGGTGTTCAAGCGACGCGACGACGGCAATCTCGAGGTCGAGCTGCCGGTAACGATCAGCGAGGCGGTCCAGGGTGCGACAGTCGAGGTCCCCACCCTGAACGGGACCACGAAGATCCGGATCCCGTCGGGAACCAAGGACGGCACGATCCAGCGGCTGCGGGGCGAAGGGCCGCCGCGGCCGAATGCAACCGGCCGCCGCGACATCCTCTACCGAATCCGGATCGACGTTCCCAGCGACCTGACCGAGGAGCAGCGCAAGGCAGTGGAGCAGCTCGGCGAGACGCTCAATGGCGGCAACCCGCGGGAGAACCTGATCCGTGAGGCGACTCGATCCGCGAGAGGAGGCGAGGGGTGATGGCTGCAAGACGGGGTAGGCACAACCGCCGGGAGATGCTGACGTCAGTCGGGCAAACCCGCGGCGTGTTCATGATCTCTGTCGCCGCCGAGCTCGCCGAGATGCATCCGCAGACGTTGCGCATGTACGAGGCGCGCGGCTTGATCGAACCGAAGCGCTCTCCCAAGAACACCCGTCTTTATTCCCAGGCGGACGTAGAGCGGCTCCGGCGGATCCAGCAGATGACCACGGAGATGGGCCTGAACCTAGCCGGGGTCGAGACCGTGCTCGAGCTCGAAGCGCGCCTCGAGCAGCTCCGCTCCGAGGTCGCCAAGATGCGCGAGCGGACGCGCGAGATGGAGCAACAGCTGAGGCGGCTGACCTAAGGCGCGGGATTGAGCAGCTTGCGAGCGATCTCCTCGATCGTCGAGTAGCCCGCTCCCTCTCCCGGGGTCTGATCGGTCAACACCGCGATCGCCACCCGCGTGCCGTCGCGATAACGCAGCTGCGCCGCCTGGTGGGAGACGGCGCCGCTGGTGCCGGTCCCGCCAGGGCGCCAGCCGCCCTTGAACCAGAGGCTCCAGTCCTTGCCGGCCGCTGCCGGGATGCCCCAGCGCTGCGGTCCGATGACGCTTGCGAGCAGCTTGCGCCCAAAGCCGCGATGCGGCCCGGCCAGGTTGTGGTCGAGGCGATAGAAGAACCGCGCCATGTCGGCCGCGGTGACCTGTGCCCCGCCCCAGAATCCCGGATCCGGCTCGAAATCATGCATGTCGGCACGCCGCGCCACCCGGCGGAGGCCCTCATCGCCCACGATCGCGTAGATCGTGCCGGCCGCGTCGTTGTCCGAAGCGGTCACCATGGCCCGCAAGGTCGAAGCGATTGCGGAATCGAGCCGGCCCTTGTGCGAGCGGAGGTACGCGGCGAGCAGCATCGCCTTCGAGATGCTCGCGGAGGAGAACTGCCGCTTCTCCTCGTGGCCGCGGATACCGCCGCCGGGCCCGATTACCGCAAAGGCGACCGATCCGGCGGCGGCGCTCGCAACCTTCTTCGCCTCGCGAACCTCCTCGCGGGCCGGATAGGTGCGCCGCACGCGCGTCCCCCGGGTGATCGCAGAGATCAGCTTGCCCTCGCCGGCCCGAGCGACGCCGGCGTAGGTGCTCTGGCCCGAACCCGATGGGGCGAGCAGGGCGGCAACCCCGATCAGGGCGATGCTGCCGGCGACGAAGGCGGCGCGCATCATCCCTCTGCGTTCAACTTTTTCACGGCCCCGAACAGGTCGCCCTGGAGGTAGAAGTCGACATTGAGGATGTTGGGGAAGCGGCCGCGCTGACGCTGGCAGCGGCGGGCGCGGTCGAGCAAAAAGCGGTAGCCGTTGACGATGCGGGCGTTGGAGGGCTTCGGCGTGGGATCGGTGCCAATCCAGTTGTTGATCAGCAAGATCGCGTCGGAGCGGTCGCCTCGCCCCCCCTTGCAGGTCATCTCCGACGGCGTCTTGAACTCGAACGGCGTCTCCTGGATTGTCGAGTTGAGCGGTCGGTACCAGTCGGCGCCGCCGGTCATGTGCTCGGCGACCAGGAGCACCCTGCCACCCGAGTCGATCATCTCCTCGAGGGTCGGCCAGGGCGGCCCCTGCGGCCCTTTGTAGACGTGCTCGGCAAGGCCGGCCTCCTCGATCACCTCCTGGGTGTCCTCCGGGCTGGTGTAGTCCTCGAGGTCGATGACCAGCACCTCCCGCGGATTCTGATCGAGGAACTGGGCGATCTCCCTGAAGGTCTTCTCCGCATCGACGGCGCCGAGCTCGCAGAAGCCGTGGCAGAGATAGATCCTGGTCTCGGCCCCTGCGGGCGGCTTTGCGATCTGTGAGCGGATGCGCGCGCCGGCCGCGGCGAACTTGGGCCCGAGCTCCTGATTGATCTGCGCGATCAGCGCCGGGTCCAGCTTGCTCGTATCCGTGTAGACGCGACGGCCCGGGACGCCGTAGTAGGTATCGATCCAGAGACCGCGGATCCCGGCCTGGAGCTGCTGCGGAATCGTGTTGTCCTGCTCGGGAAAGAGGAAGCCGGGGTAGTTGGCGCCGGCGTAGGAGTTGTGGGTGGCGGGAAACGCGACCCGATCGAGATCGCGGCCGCAGAGCGCCTTCATCCCGTTGCAGCCGGGGTCGGCGGTGACCTCCTGATCGGGGGGATCCTCGCCCGAGAGCACTGCGACCAGGAACATCGCGGCAACCGCCGCCACCGCGATTCCCGATCCGGCCCAGGCCAGGATCCGGCGGCGCTCGCGCCGGCTCTCCTCGGCGGCCGCCGGCTCCTGGACCAGGGAGAGGACGGTGGCCAGCGCGCGCGAGATCACGTAGGCGCCGGCGATCACGATCACGATCTCGAGGGCGAGCAGCGGCTTCAGGACCATCACGAGTCCCGCGCCGCCGAGAAGCAACGCCCAAAGGAGCCGGCCGGCGATCGACTCCGGCTCGGTCGCAATCCGTTCCCAGGCCCGGCGCAGGGGCGGGCCCAGGTCGCGCGAGCCGAGGGCCGAGGACGCGGCCGAGGCAACCACCAGGCCGAAGCCCCCGAGCAACAGGTACCAGTTGCGCAGCGGCTGCAGGAACTCGTCCCAGACGGCATCGAACGCGCCGCGGTTCGTGTCGTCCTCGATTCCTGCCGCGATCACGTCGTGGACGACGACCAATGCCACCACCGCGACCAGGCCGATCACCGCAATACCGGCGCCGGCCCGGATCGCGGCACGGCGCCGGTCGCCGGCGAGAGCGATTGCGCCCGCGAGCAGCAGGATGCCGAGCGGGGGCAAGACCAGGCCGAGGTGGCGAACGTCCTCGACGGCCTGGGCCGCGTCGACAGACACCCCGCCCTCCCCCACCTTGACCAGGGTCGAGTCGAGCCCCTTGGGGATCTTCTTCGCCAGCTGCGGTTGGAACTGGCGAACTGCCTGGTCGAGGAGGACGCCGAGGTTGGCGATCGTCACCACCGCCGCGTCGTTGCCGGCGATCACCGAGTCGTAGGCAGACTCCACTCCCCGCCCGAACGCCGACCTGAAGGGATCGGTGCCGATCAAGGCGGCGGTGGCCGCCTGGAGCAGCGGCTTGGCGGTCACCAGGTCGGGATCGATCTTGGCGATCGCCTCGTCGGTCAGCTTGCGCGCGGCGGCGTCCCGTACATCGGAGTCCTCGAGAGTCCGCGTGGCCCGGTCGGCGAGCCGGTCCGCATCGAGGACCTGCTGGCGGGCATAGAGCGCGGTGGTGCCGGCGAGAATGCAGAGGAGACCGGCGATCAGCAGCAGCAGCGATGCGGTCGGCCTTGCGCGGGAGCCTGGCATCCCCGCCATCCTCGCAGGCACGGGCGCGGGCCCGCCACGCGGGCGATCTGCAACCCGACTTGCAATTCCTTGTTAGCGACTACTCACAAATAAGCACGGCTCTCTACCCTGGGACGCCTGTCCGTGCCCGAGACAAACTCGAGCGCTGCCCGCAGGGGAACGCTTCTACTCGCCCTCGTGCTGATGGCTGCCGCGGTGGCCGCGGCCTACGGCACCACGGCCGGCGCCCAGAATGCCCAGCAGGAGCTCGAGCGGATCGAGGCCCAGGAGGGATCGCTCGCCTCCCAGATCGACGCGGACAACCGCGCGGTCAACGACCTGATCGGCCAGCTCTCTGAGCTGCGCCGCCGCGAAGGCTCGCTGCGGGTCGAGCTCGACCGCAAGCAGGAGGAGCTGCGCGAGGCAGCCGCGGCCCTCCAATCCGAGCAGGCGCACCTCGACGAAGTTCGCGGCCGGCTGCACCGGGCGCTGTCGGCTCTTCGGGACCGCCTGGTCGAGATCTACAAGTCGGGACAGCCAGACATGCTCACGATCGTGCTCGAGTCGGCGAACTGGTCCGACCTCGAGGCCCAGAGCGAGTACCTCGACCGGATCCAGGAGAGCGACCAATCGGTGGTCGACCGTGTGCGGGCCCTTCGCGAGGAGGTCAAGGACCTCGTCGCCCAGCTGACCGCGGCGCGAGACAAGATCGAGGCGGCCAAGAACGAGATCGTCGCGCAGCGGCGCGAGCTGGACGACACCCGCGTTTCCCTGGAGGCCCGGCGCGGCGAGTTGCTGGCGGCGAAGCAGAGGCGCGAGGAAGCACTTGCCTCGCTCCAAGCCCAGGCCGCATCGCTCGAGGGCGCGCTCTCGGGCCCGCTCAGCGGTGGCGAGACGATCCCCTCCTCCCCCGGCAAGGCCGGGCTGGTCAACGGCATTGCGGTTCCACCGCGGAACGCGCCGTCGGTGGTCAGGAGCGTGATCGCCGCTGCCAACGAGATCGCCGACACCCCCTATGTATGGGGCGGTGGCCACGGATCGTTCGAGGATTCGGGCTACGACTGCTCCGGAGCGGTCAGCTTCGCGCTTCACGGCGGCGGCCTGATCGACAGTCCCCTCGACTCGACCGGGTTCACAGTCTGGGGATCGGCCGGCTTCGGCCGCTGGATCACCGTCTACGCCAACAGCGGGCACGCCTACGCGGTGATCGCGGGGCTGCGATGGGACACCTCCGGCGGCGCCGGCCCTCGCTGGCACGGCGACCAGCGGTCACCGGCCGGATTCGTGGCGCGCCACCCCTCCGGCTACTGAGCGATCGCCGGTCCGGCCCGCAGGCATAGTCGAAGCTCCCGTCGGGTACCGGAGTTGAGGTGAGCTCACAGACCCCACGCCTGGCCACGGGCACCGTTTTGGGGCGCTACCGGCTCGAACAGCTGCTCGGCACCGGTGGGATGGCTTCTGTCTGGAAGGCGCGTGACGAGCGGCTTGGCCGCTCCGTCGCGGTCAAGATTCTCTCCGAGACCCTGGCGCTCGACCGCGGCTACGTCGACCGCTTCGAGCGAGAGGCGCAGACCGCGGCGCGGCTCTCCCACCCCAACCTGGTTCCGGTCTTCGACTACGGCACCAGGGAGGGGCGCCCCTACTTGGTCAGCGAGTACATAGACGGCGGGACGATCGCCGACCGGATCGGGGCCGGTACCTCGATCGACGCGGGAGCGCTTGCCCGGCAGCTGCTCGGGGCGCTCGAGCACATCCACGCCGCCGGGGTGATCCACCGGGACGTGAAGCCGGCCAACATCCTCGTAGACCGCGAGGGGCACAGCCGCCTCACGGACTTCGGTGTGGCGCAGCCAAGCGACGCCGCCCCGCTGACCGAGACCGGGAAGGTCCTGGGGACGCTGGGCTACATGGCCCCAGAGGTAAGCGCCGGCGAGCCGGCGAGCGAGCGCTCCGACCTCTACTCGGCCGGGATCGTGCTATCGGAGGTGATCGATGGGCCCGGCACCGCGGCTACCGAACTGGCGCCCCTGGTCAGCAGACTGACGGCAGAGGATCCGAGCCTGCGGCCGGTCTCGGCAACCGAGGCGCTCGGGTTGCTCGAGGAGGACCCCGACGCGACTGCGCTTGCTGTCACCGCTCCGCTCACCGCGACCCCAACCAGCCCGACCGCCGTTCGCGGTACCGACACACCGCCGCCGCCCGGCGGGCCGCGCAGCAATCGGCGACGGCTGCTGGCGGCCGCGCTGGTCACTGCCGCGGTCGTGGGCTTTGCAATCGCCGCGCTCGCCGGTGGCGACGAGGAAGGACCGAGCCAGTCGGAAGCTGACCGGACTCCGCGGCCCAGGCAGGTCACCGATACCGTCACCGTGGCCCCCGAGCCGGTGACCACGACCGTCCCGGCCACCGCGACCCAGCCGGCGTCCGATCCGTGTGCCGACCCCGAGGCCTGGACCGAGTACGCGGAGCAGCTCGACAAGGAATCGAAGAAGCTGGTGGAAGAGCAGCTAAAGGAGTGCGAGAAGGAAGCTGAGGGTGGCCCCGAGGGGGAGGGCCCGCCCGGCCAGCTGAAGAAGTCCGACGAGGAGGACTGAACGGCCTGATCTAAGTCGTCTTGACTTAGATCCCTGCGTGAAATAGACTCCTGTCAGATGCAACAGGATCGCTTCACAGTCAAAGCTCAAGAAGCCGTCGCCGGGGCCCAGCGGCTTGCGTCCGACGGCCAGAACCCCGAGGTGGCGCCCGCCCATCTCCTCCTCGCCCTGCTCGAGCAGGACGAGGGGTTGGTGGTGCCGGTGCTGCAACGGCTCGGGATCGATCCGGATACCGCCCGAAACGCCGCCCGCGACGCTGTCTCTGAGCTGCCGCGGATGAGCGGCGATGCTGTTACCGACACCCGGCCGACCAAGGAGTTCGTCTGGGTGGTCCAGGAGGCCGAGAAGGAAGCCTCCACCCTCCAGGACGAGTACATCTCGACCGAGCACTTCCTGCTCGCCTTGGCCCAGGCAAAGTCCGGGATCTCGGACAAGCTTCCCTCGAGGGACGACCTGTTGAAGGCGATCGGCGAGGTCCGTGGACCGCATCGCGTCACCTCGCCCAACCCGGAAGAGACTTTCGGGGCGCTCGAGAAGTTCGGCCGCGACCTGACTGCCGAGGCTGAGCAGGGCAAGCTCGATCCCGTCATCGGACGGGATGAGGAGATCCGGCGGGTGATCCAGGTCCTCTCCCGGCGGACCAAGAACAACCCGGTCCTGATCGGAGACCCCGGAGTCGGCAAGACCGCGATCGTCGAGGGGCTCGCCCAGCGGATCGTCTCGGGCGACATTCCCGAGAGCCTCCGCGACCGTCGCGTGATCGCGCTCGACATCGGCTCGCTGCTGGCCGGCAGCAAGTACCGCGGTGAGTTCGAGGAGCGCCTCAAGGCGGTCCTGACCGAGGTCCAGGCCCAGGAGGGGCGGATCGTCCTCTTCCTCGACGAGCTGCACACGATCGTCGGGGCCGGCGCCGCTGAGGGCGCCGTCGATGCAGCCAATCTCCTCAAGCCGATGCTCGCCCGCGGTGAGCTGAGGGCGGTGGGAGCGACCACACTCGACGAGTACCGCCAGCACATCGAGAAGGACGCCGCGCTCGAGCGGCGCTTCGCGCCGATCTACGTCGGCGAGCCCACGGTCGAAGACACGATCGCGATCCTGCGAGGCCTGAAGGACCGTTACGAGGTCCACCACGGCGTCCGCATCACCGACCCGGCGATCATCGGCGCGGCGACACTCTCTTCGCGCTACATCAGCGACCGCTTCCTCCCCGACAAGGCGATCGACCTGATCGACGAGGCGGCCTCCCGCCTCAAGATCGAGATCGACTCGATGCCGACGGAGATCGACGAAGTCGAACGGCGGATCCAGCAGCTCGAGATCGAGCGCGAGGCACTGAAGAAGGAGAAGGACGCGACCTCAAAGGAGCGGCTGGAGGCGATCGAGTCCGAGCTCGCCGAGCTCGGCGAGCGCTCCTCCGAGATGAAGGCACGCTGGCAGAACGAGAAGAGTGCGATCGACGAGATCAAGGGCGCCAAGGCCGAGATCGACGAGGCCAATCGCGAGGCCGAGCGGGCCGAGCGCGACGGCAACCTGGAGCGCGCCGCGGAGCTTCGCTACGGGCGCATTCCCGAGCTCGAGTCGAAGGTCACCGAGGCCGAGGGCAAGCTGAAGAAGCTGCACGAGGAAAGCGGCTCGATGCTGACCGAGGAGGTGACCGAAGAGGACGTCGCCCAGGTCGTCTCCCGCTGGACCGGAATCCCGGTCAGCCGCCTGATGGAGGGCGAGGTCGAGAAGCTGATCCACATGGAAGAGCGTCTCCATGAGCGTGTGATCGGCCAGGACGAAGCAGTCGAGGCCGTGTCCGGGGCCCTGCGCCGCGCCCGCGCCGGCCTCGCCGACCCGAACCGCCCGATCGGCTCGTTCCTGTTCTGCGGCCCGACCGGAGTCGGCAAGACCGAGCTCGCTCGTGCTTTGGCCGAGTTCATGTTCGACTCCGAGCAGGCGATGGTCCGGCTCGACATGTCCGAGTACATGGAGAAGCACGCGGTGGCGCGCCTGATCGGAGCGCCGCCCGGCTACGTCGGCTACGAGGAGGGCGGCCAGCTGACCGAGGCCGTGCGCCGCCGCCCCTACGCGGTGCTGCTGCTCGACGAGATCGAGAAGGCGCACCCCGATGTCTTCAACTCGCTGCTCCAGATCATGGACGAGGGCAGGCTCACCGACGGCAAGGGCCGCACGGTGGACTTCACCAACACGGTGATGATCATGACCTCGAATGTCGGATCCCAGTACATCTCCGACGAGGCGGACGAGACGAAGATGCGAAGCGAGGTTGAAAACGCCCTCACCGAGACCTTCAAGCCCGAGTTCCTGAACCGGATCGACGACGTGGTCATCTTCCACCGGCTCGCCGAGGAGCACATCGAGCGGATCGTCGAGCTCCAGGTCGATGCCCTCGTCCGCCGAGTCAGCGAGCGTGGGATCGAGGTCGAGCTCACGCCGAAGGCGCGCGAGCTGCTCGCCAAGCTCGGCTACGACCCGACCTACGGTGCTCGGCCGCTGAAGCGCGCGATCCAGAAGAACCTGGTGGACAAGCTGGCGCTGAAGGTGCTCGAGGGCGAGTTCGCCGAGGGCGACGCGGTCAAGGTGGACGTCAAGGGGGACGAGCTCGCCTTCAAGAAGGCAAAGCCGAAACCGAAGCTGGCCGCGGTCGAGGCCGCGTAATAAGCTTCCTGCCGATGAGGCGGCTGGCGTTGACAGGGGTCTTGACGGCACTCGCGCTACCCGGCACGACCAGCGGCGCGGTCACGATCGGCAGCGACCTCGCTCCCGATCCCGTGGCCGGCCTCGGCTGCGGCGGCCTCCAGCCGTGCACGGTCGCCAACACCCTTATCCCGGGGGCACAGGTGACCTCTCCTACGGACGGCGTCGTCGTTCGCTGGAGAGTGCGGGTCGACAACGATGATCCCGGCTCGTTTGCCTTCGGAGCCAGGCTCAAAGTGATCAGGCCGGGCGGCGGGCCGTTCACGGGGATCAGTACCAGCCCGACCCTGTCAATCCCGATCGGGCCGCTACAGACCTATTCGCCCGTGACCCGGCAGCCAGTGAAGGCCGGCGACCAGATCGCGCTGGACGTCGACCGCGGCGACGTCTTGGTCGCGGTCGGGCAGGCGGGCCCCACCTTCGCCCGCTGGGAGCCCTCTTTGGCCGATGGGGCGCAGGGAACGCCCACGCTGTTCACCTCCCCTCCGGGGACGACGCCGGAGGTACGTAAATGCCGACGTCGAGCCGGACAGGGATTGCGACGGCTTCGGTGACGAGACCCAAGACTCGAACGTGGCCGCATCGTGCCTGCCGGCGAAGAGGCGCTGCAAGAAGGGCTTCCGCCTGAAGAAGGTGAAGACAAAGTCCGGCAAGCGCAAGAAGCGCTGCGTGAAGAAGAAAAAGAAGAAGCGGAGCGTCGCCGCGTACTAGTAGTCCGGGGCCGCGGTGCTGCTCGGGCGGCGGGCAGCGCCGACGATCAGCGGCTGAACCAGCGGGCCGGCCTTTTCGAACGGACGCCGGTCCATGCGCTCGATCCAGAAACCCGCTCCGGCGATCGTCTCGCCGGTCGCACGGTTGGGGTGACATCCCCCTCCGACCCAGCCCCAAGGCCGCTCGAACAGATCCTGCATCCTGGCGCGCCCGGGTGACTCAGAGCGAACATGTTCGATGAACAGAAGCTCTCCGCCATCGGCGAGCACCCTGCGTGTCTCTGCGATCGCGCGCTGCGGGTCCTCGACGGTGCAGAAGACCAGAGTCGCGACCACGGTGTCGAAGTGGCCGTCGTCGAAGGGAAGCTCCTCGGCGGGCGCTTCGATCACCTGCACCTGCCCCGGCCGGGCCGGCCCGCGCTCGACCTGGGCCCGCAGCCGCTTGGCCATGTGCGGGTCGGGCTCGGTCAGGACCAGCTCCGTCACAGCCTCGGGAAAGTGAGGCAGGTTGTGGCCGGTCCCGGATCCGAGGTCGAGCGTCTTGCCTCGGGCGCGCGACAGCAGCTCCGCCCGCTTCTGATCGAGGCCCGCCTTCTGCGGTCCGGCGATGATCCGGTCCCACAGTCGCGCGAAGATCGGGTGCTCGGGCACGGCGTGATGATATGAGTCCCCCCGTAAGCAAGGAGAGGAGTACCGATGCCGACATATGTGATGCTCACCAATCTCACCTCCGAGGGGGTGCAGACCCTGAAGAACAACCCGAACCGGGTCCAGGAGGTGAACAAGGAGGTCGAGCAGCTTGGGGCCAAGGTGCTCGACCAGTGGGCGACGCTCGGTCAATATGACTTCATCACGATCGTCGAGGCGCCCGACGAGAAGACGATGGCCAAGGTCTCGGTCGAGCTCGGTTCCCGCGGAACGATGAGCAGCCAAACCCTGGCGGCGATCCCGTCGGAGGACCTTGCGAAGGCGATCTGACCTGAGCGAGTCGGAGGGCCGGATCCGATGAAGGTCCTGGTGGTCGGCGGCGGCGGCCGCGAGCACGCGATCGTGCGCGCGCTGGCCCGCTCGCCGGAGATGCCGGAGGTTCTATGCGCGCCGGGAAATGCCGGGATCGCGGCCGATGCGCGGTGCCTGGAGACGGGCGCCGAGGACATCGAGGGTCTGGTGCGCCGTGCGCGTGACGAGCAGATCGACCTGGTCGCGGTCGGACCGGAGGCGCCGCTGGTGGCCGGGCTCGTCGATCAGCTGGAGCAGGCCGGCATTCCCGCCTTCGGCCCTTCGGCGGACGCGGCCAGGATCGAGGGCTCCAAGGCACACGCCAAGGAGTTGATGTCGCAAGCCGGAGTGCCGACCGCCGCGCACACGGTTCTCCGGGACCGCGATCAGGCGCTCGCCGAGATCGCCGCCACCTCGTATCCGTGTGTCCTCAAGGCGGACGGGCTGGCGGCTGGGAAAGGCGTGATCATCTGCGGGGAGCAAGGCGAGGCCGGCGAGGCGGTCGAGGCCTTTTTCACCGAGCAGCGCTTCGGAGCGACCGAGGTCGTGCTCGAGGAGTTCATGGAGGGCGACGAGCTCTCACTGCTTGCGCTCTGCGACGGGGAGAACGTGCTGCCGCTTGCTCCCGCTCAGGACTACAAGCGGATCGGCGACGGCGACACCGGCCCGAACACGGGGGGCATGGGCAGCTACTCGCCGGTGCCCGGGGTTGATCCGGCCGAGGTCGAGGAGATCGTCGCCACTGTGCACCGGCCGATCGTCGAGCTGATGACGAACCGAGGGACTCCCTTTCACGGAGTCCTCTACGCCGGGCTGATGATCACCGACGCGGGACCACGGGTGCTCGAGTTCAACGCCCGCTTCGGCGACCCCGAGACCCAGGCCGTGCTGCCGCGGCTGCGCAGCGACCTGCTCGAGCTCTTCCTCGCCGCGCGGGAGCCCGGCGGGCTGGCCGGCAAGGCGGCCGAGTTCTCGGACGATTGGGCGGTGACAGTGGTTCTGGCCTCCGCCGGCTACCCCGCCTCTTCCTCCAAGGGAGACGTGATCGGCGGCCTCGAGCCGGCCTCCGCGCATGCCGAGATCACTCACGCCGGGACGGCGATGGAGGATGGCGACGTCGTCACCGCCGGCGGCCGGGTCCTGAACGTGACCGGCCTGGGCGAGACCCCAGCCGAGGCGCGGCAGCGGGCCTACGACGCCGCCGAGTTGATCGAGTTCGAGGGTAGGCAGCTGCGCACCGACATCGCCGACCGGGCGGTCGAGAAGGTGGCCGCGGCCGGATCGCTTTAGGCTGAGGGCCGATATGGCAGCCGACCCAGAAGCCCCCACCACCGTCGAGGCCGACGTCGAGCCGATGCCCGAGGTGGAAGCCGCATTCGAGGAGATCGAGGTCGATGAGCCCCTGGTCGGGATCATCATGGGCTCGAAGAACGACAAGCCCAAGATGCAGCCCGCGGGTGCGGCGCTCCACGACCACGGCATCCGCTACGAGGTCAGGGTGATGAGCGCTCATCGCGACCCTGACCTGGTGGCCGAGTACTGCAAGAACGCGCGGATGCGCGGGCTCAAGGTGATCATTGCCGGCGCCGGCATGTCGGCGGCCCTCCCCGGTGTCGCGGCCGCCCACACCGACCTGCCCGTGGTCGGGGTGCCGATTTCCGGCAAGAACCTCGGCGGCCTCGATGCCCTGCTCGCCGCCTCACAGATGCCGCCCGGCGTGCCGGTCGGCTGCGTCGCGATCGACGGCGCCAAGAATGCTGGCTTGCTTGCCGTCCGCATCATCAACGCGTAGACAAGTTCCCCGTCAGAATTAGAACGTGATCCCCCGGTATACGCGCGAGGCGATCGGAGCTGTCTGGTCCGACCAGCGCAAGATGGAGGCCTGGCTCGAGGTCGAGCTCGCCGCAACCGAAGCCTGGGCCAAGGAGGGCACCGTCCCGAAGGACGCAGCCCGTGCCTGCCGCGAGCGTGCCTCGTTCACGGTCGAAGCTGTTGGCGAGCGCGAAAAGACGACCGGGCACGACGTCGCCGCCTTCGTCGACGTGGTCGCCGACTCGATCGGGCCGGAGGGTCGCTGGCTGCACTACGGCCTCACCTCTTCCGACGTGCTCGACACCGCTCTCGCCCTGCAGCTGCAAGAGGCCGGGGAAATCGTGCTCACGGGCGCCCGGGCACTGCGGGCGGCGCTGGTCGCGAAGGCTCGCGAGCACGCGCGCACTTTGTGTGTCGGTCGGACTCACGGCGTACACGCCGAGCCCACCACCTTCGGACTGAAGCTGGCCGGCTTCGCGTTCGAGTCGGACCGCAACCTGGATCGTCTCGCCGGCGCCTTCGACCAGCTCGCCTTCGGCAAGCTCTCGGGCGCCGTCGGGACCTACGCTTCGATCCCGCCCGGCGTCGAGAAGAGGGTGATGAAGTCGCTCGGACTGAAGCGGGAGGACATCGCCACCCAGGTGATCCCCCGCGACCGCCACGCGGTGCTGCTGGCACGGATCGCGATCGCCGGGGGAGGCCTCGAGCGATTCGCGACCGAGATCCGCAACCTGCAGCGAACCGAGGTACGCGAGGTGGAGGAGCCGTTCGGGTCGGGACAGAAGGGCTCCTCGGCGATGCCGCACAAGCGCAACCCGATCCTGACCGAGCGGATCACCGGCCTTGCCCGCGTCCTCCGCGGCTACTCGCAGACAGGCCTCGAGAACATCGCCCTCTGGCACGAACGGGACATCTCGCACTCCGGCGCCGAGCGAGTCGTGCTCCCCGACGCGATCATCCTCCTGGACTACATGCAGCACCTCGCCACCCGGGTGGTGGAGGGAATGACGGTCCACACCGACCGGATGCGCGAGAACCTCGAGGCTACCCACGGGGCCCTGTTCAGCCAGCGCGCCCTGACCGCGCTGGTCGAATCAGGGAAGGAGCGGGACGATGCCTACCGGATCGTTCAGGAGGCGGCACAGAAGGCCTGGGACACCGGCACGCCCTTCCGGGAGCTGATCGGATCGGCTGTGCCCGAGCTCGACCTCGACAAGGTCTTCGACTACAACGCTTACCTCACCCACGTTCCGCGACTGCTCGAGCGGCTGGAGGAACTCGACCACTAGCGCGGCCCCGACGGACCTCGGTTGGTTGATTAACCTGGCCCACGTGATCCTCTACACCTGCGGGGCAAAGAAAATGGGTCCGGGCGCCGCGCACCCATGCGCCCGCGCCGGCAAAGCGCTCGACCGCGCCGGGTACGAGTACGAGCTGCGGACGGTCAAGGGCTACCGGTTCGTGCCCTGGACCCGGCTGAGCCGCAAGGACGACCGGGCCGAGGTCAAGCGGCTGTCAGGGACCAACGAAGTTCCGATCCTCGTCCTCGACGACGGCGAGGTCGTCTCCGGCTCGAGCCGGATCGCGCGCTGGGCTCGCGAGCATCCCGCGGCCCGGGCGCCCGAAGCCGCCTAGGCAGCCGCCACGGGCTCGCGCGCGGGCCGGCGGGCGAGCAATCGCACCGGGGTGCCCTCCTGCGGCGAGAGGGTGATGTTGCGCCGCGCGACGTGCTGGGGGCCGCCGATCTCCAGGTCGAGCGTGCAGCGGCTCAAGACCTCGGTCAAGACCACGCGCATCTCGAACTCGGCAAAGGCCGCGCCGAGGCAGCGGCGGACCCCGCCGCCGAACGGGATCCAGGAGTAGGTCTCCGGCCCCGAGGTGAGGAAGCGCTCGGGCTTGAATGCGAACGGCTCCGGATAGATGTCGGCGCGGGTGTGGGTGAGCCAGATCGCCGGAGCGACGTCGGTACCGGCGGGCAGGTCGAGCCCGCCGGCTTTGAGGTCCACGGCAAGCCGGCGGCCGGCGATCGGCACCACCGGCCGCAGGCGCAGCACCTCGCTGATCGTCGCGCGCAGGTACTCCTCCTCCCCCGCCTCGATTTCCTCGCGGAGGCGACCCAGCCGGACCGGATCGCGGAGCAGCATGTCGAACGCCCACGCAAGCGCCGTGGCGGTGGTCTCGTGCCCGGCGAGCAGGAGGGTCACCAGCTGGTCGCGCAATTCGGCATCGGTGAGCGGCTCCCCATCCTCGGTGCGGGCGCCGACCAGCATCGAGAGGATGTCCCCGCGCTGCTCGAGCTCGGGATCGCGGCGGCGCTCCTCGATCTCCTCGATCAGGAGCGCGTCGGTGCGCTCGAGCAGCTGCTCGAACTCGCGCAGCTTGCCGGCCCCGGGTACGTACCGACCGAGCGGCCCGAGCCTGGTGATTGCCAAGCCGACCGCCTGGGCACCGGGCGACTCGGTCATCGTCAACAGCTCGCGCAGGCGCGCACGCAAAGACTCGAACCGCGGCCCCTCGGTGATCCCGAAGACCGCACGCAGGATCACCTCCAGCGTCATCGCCTGCATCCGCGGGTGAATCGGGAAACTTCCCCCGCCGTTGCTCGCCAGCGGCCACGAGTCGATTTCGGCCGTGATCGCCTCCCTCATCACCGACTCGTAGGAGCGCATCCGCTCGCCGTGGAAGGGCGGCAGCATCAACTTGCGCATCGCCATGTGCTCGTCCCCTTCGAGCAGGAGAAGTGAGCGCGGTCCCATCACCGGCTCGAGCACCGCGTTGCGGCCCGGGGGCAGGCCGTTGGCTCGCTCCGAATAGATCGCCTTGACTGCTTCCGGGTGGGAGAGCATCACCATCGGCCGCTCGAAGCCGATGAAGGAGATGCTGAAGGCCTCGCCGTAACGTTCCCGGCAGCGCTGCATGAACGGGATCGGCCGCATCAGCCAGCCCAACGTCTGCGCAATTCGCGGGGTGTTTGGGCCGGGAGGAAGAGGCACTCCCCAAGGCTGACAGATTCGCTGGCTAGGATCGGGGCCGTGACCACCTCGGTCCAAGAGCTGAAACTCCACTCGTCGGGCAAAGTCCGCGAGGTCTACGAGGTCGACGACGACCTGCTGATGGTCGCCTCGGACCGGATCTCGGTATACGACGTGATCCTCCCGACCGAGATCCCGGACAAGGGCAAGGTCCTGACCCAGATGTCGATCTTCTGGTTCGAGCTGATGGGCGACATCTGCCCGGACCACTTCATCTCCGAGGACGTTCCGCCCGAGGTCGCCGGCCGCGCGATGCGGGTCAAGAAGCTCGACATGTACCCGGTCGAGTGCGTCGTCCGCGGCTATCTCTCGGGCTCGGGCTGGAAGGAGTACAAGCAGTCGCAGTCGGTCTGCGGGATCGAGCTTCCCAGCGGGTTAAAGGAATCCGAGAAGCTGCCCGAGCCGATCTTCACGCCGGCGACCAAGGCCGAGCAGGGCGACCACGACGAGAACATCGACTTCGATCGCGCTGCCGAGATCGTCGGCAGCAAGCCGCTGATGGAGGAGCTCCGCCGGGTCTCGATCGAGATCTACGAGCGCGGCGCCGCCCACGCGGCCGAGCGGGGAATCATCCTCGCCGACACCAAGTTCGAGCTCGGATCGACCGCGGGCGCCGAGATCGTGCTCGGCGACGAGGTCCTGACTCCCGACTCCTCGCGCTTCTGGCCGGCCGACGAGTACGAGCCGGGAAGGACCCAGCCCTCATTCGACAAGCAGTACGTCCGCGACTACTCGGACTCCGTCGGCTGGGACCACACGGCACCGGGCCCCGACCTGCCGGACGAGGTCGTCCAGAACACCCGCGCCAAGTACGTCGAGGCGTACGAGCGGATCACCGAGCGGAGCTTCGAGTAGCGGCGCGGCCGCTCGCTACGCTGGAGCGGTGAAGGCCAAGGTCCTGATCCGGCCGAAGGAGGGGATTCTCGATCCCCAGGGCAAGGCGGTCGAGGGTGCGCTGCCGAAGCTCGGGTTCGAGGGTGTCTCGCAGGTGCGGGTAGGCCGCCTGGTCGAGCTCGAGACCGACGACCCCGATGCCCTGCCCGAGCTCTGCGAGAAACTGCTCGCCAATCCCCTGATCGAGGACTTCGAGATCGTCACGGACAACGGTTCCGGGTAATGAACTGGGGCGTGCTGCAGTTCCCGGGGAGCTGTGACGAGCGCGACGCCGTAGCCGCCTGCGAGCGGGCCGGGGAGGCGCGGCTCGTCTGGCACGAGGAGACCGACCTCTCCGGGCTCGACGCGATCGTGGTCCCGGGCGGCTTCTCCTACGGCGACTACCTGCGGGCGGGTGCCCTCGCCCGCTTCTCCCCCGCGATGGAGGCGGTGGCGGAGTTCGCCGAGGCCGGCGGGCCGGTGCTCGGCATCTGCAACGGCTTCCAGGTCCTCTGCGAAGCGGGAATGCTGCCCGGCGCCCTGCTCGGCAACGACGAGCGGCGCTTCATCTGCCGCCAGGTCGAGCTCCGGGTCGAGTCGACCGATTCGATCTTCACCTCGGGACTCGATGCCGGGCAGGCCCTCTCGATCCCGATCAAGCACATGAGCGGGCGCTACTTCGCTCCCGACGAGACCCTCGACCAGCTCGAGGCGAACGGCCAAGTCGTCTTCCGTTACGCCGAAGACTGCAACCCGAACGGGTCCGCGCGAGACATCGCCGGTGTCAGGAACGAGCGGGGCAATGTCGTGGGGCTGATGCCACACCCCGAGCACGCGGTCGATCCGCTCACGGGCTCGACGGACGGGCTGCTGCTCTTCCGCAGCCTGGCAGAGAACAACACGGAGGCGGCGGTCGTGTGAGCGTGGCCGAGCGCCCCGTCCACCGCGAGCTCGGGCTCACCGACAGCGAGTTCGACCGGATCATCGAACTGCTGGGGCGCGAGCCGAACCACCTCGAGCTGGCGATGTTCTCGTTGCTGTGGAGCGAGCACTGCGCCTACAAGCACTCGCGCAAGCTGCTCGGCACCCTGCCGACCGAGGGAGAGCGGGTGGTGATGGGTCCGGGCGAGAACGCCGGGGCTGTCGACATCGGCAACGGCCATGCGGTCGCTTTCAAGGTCGAGTCCCACAACCATCCGAGCGCGGTCGAGCCGTTCCAGGGCGCGGCCACCGGCGTCGGCGGCATCCTTCGCGACGTGTTCGCGATCGGGGCGCGGCCGATCGCGGTGCTCGACTCGCTGCGCTTCGGCGAGCTCACCTCCGAGCGCTCGCGTTATCTGCTCGAGGGCGCCGTCGCGGGGATCGGCCACTACGGCAACTCGATCGGCGTCCCCACCGTCGGCGGCGAGATCGCGTTCGAGCCGCCGTACGAGCACAACTGCCTGATCAACGCCATGTGCGTCGGGCTGGCCAAGACCGACGACATGATCCGCTCCGCGGCCGCCGGGCCCGGCAACGTGATCGTGCTGATCGGCGCCGCCACTGGCCGCGACGGGATCGGCGGTGCCTCAGTGCTGGCCTCTAGCGAGCTCGCCGCCGGTGATGACGACGCCATCAGTGAACAACGTCCCAGCGTCCAGATCGGCGACCCGTTCGAGGAGGCGAAGCTACTCGAATGCTGCCTCGAGCTGCTCGGACGCGACCTGCTGGTCTCACTCCAGGATCTGGGGGCAGCCGGGCTCACCTCCTCGGCGGGAGAGATGGCCTCCAAGGGCGAGGTCGGGATCGAGATCGACGTCGAGCGCGTGCCGCTGCGTGAGCCCGACCTAGAGCCGTTCGAGGTGATGATCTCCGAGTCGCAGGAGCGGATGCTGGCCGTGATCGACCCCGGGAACCTGGAGGCGGTGACCGAGACCTGCGAGCGCTGGCAGACCGAGGTGGCGGCGATCGGGCAGGTCACCGACGACGGCCAGCTGCGCATCCTGGCGGGGGGCGAGACTGTGGGCGAGGTGCCAGTCGAAGTAATGGTGGACGGCTGCCCCCTCTATGACCTCGAGCCCCAGGAACCAGGCGAATGGATCTACAGCAACCGGGCCTCGCTCGACACCGACGATCCATCGCAGACGCTGCTGGCGCTGCTCGGGTCCCCCAACGTCGCCTCGAAGCGCTGGGCTTTCGAGCAGTACGACTCGATCGTTGGCTCGCGGACCGTGCGTCGTCCCGAGGGCGCCGATGCCGCGGTGCTGCTCGTGCCCGAGTCCGACCGCGCGATCGCGGTCTCGATCGACGGCAACGGGCGGCGGGTCGCATGCGATCCCTACCGCGGCACGATCGAGGCGGTGCTCGAATGCGCGGCCAACCTCGCCTGCGTCGGGGCCGAGCCGCTCGGGCTCACCAACTGCCTCAACTTCGGCAACCCCGAGAAGCCGGCGATCGCCTGGCAGCTCCACCGCGCGGTCGAGGGGCTCGGCGACGCCTGCCGCGCCCTCGGCGTCCCGGTCGTCGGCGGCAACGTCTCCCTCTATAACGAGACCGAGGAGGGGCCGATCTACCCGACCCCCGTGGTCGGCATGGTCGGCGAGCTGCCAGATGCGGCGATGGTTCCCGGTCTGGGCCTCCGCGATGGCGACTCGATCGCGCTCGCGGGCCCCTTCACCCCGACCGGACACGGCTCGGAGCTGGCGAAGCAGCTCGGCGAGCTCGGGCCCGGCCTGCCGGAGGCCGAGCTGGAGGCGGTGATCGCCGCCCAGGCAGCGATCCGCGAAGCCGTCCGCGCCGGCTCGCTCCGTTGTGTCCACGACGTCAGCGACGGGGGGCTCGCCTGTGCGCTGGCGGAGTCCGCGATCGCGGGTGGATCCGGGGTCCGGATCGACCTCGCTCCCCTGCTCGAGGGCGAGACCTACGCGCTGCGGGCGCTGTTCGGCGAAGGCCCCGGCGGGTTCGTCGTGGCGGGTGACCGGGAAGCGCTCGAAGAACTGGCGAGCGAGGGCATCCGCGTGCTGCCGATCGGCGAAGCGGGCGGCGACAGAATCAGGATCGAGGCAGGCGACGCGCGCGTCGATCTGCCGCTTGCTGATGCGGAGCGCGCCTGGCGCTCCCTGGACGAGCGCCTCTGATAGCCGCCGGGACCGACGCCGGTGGCCGGATCGGTGACAGTCGCGTTCGGCTCGACCGGTGTGCCCCCGGTTCCCGTTCCCCCGGTCCCCGTTCCCGTCGTCGGCGTTGCGCCGGTGACGGTCTCGCTCGAGTCCTCCTCGTCGTCCCCACAGGCGGCGAGCGGCGCTGCTGCCAAAGCGAGGGCGGCCAGTACGACGACGAGTTTTCGGCGGGTCCGAGGCATCGAGCAAAGCTTCGCGGACTCCGGAGAATCATGCGTCGAGGTCCCTCTGACCCTCAGGCTCCGGCACACCTCATTGCTACCCTGCGTTGGCAGGCGGCTCGCCTGCGCTTCCTACTTCCTCACCCAACGTCCTCACTGAGGCGAAGGTCGACTTGACATGAGCGAGCGGCTCGAGATCAGCGGCCAGCCGATGGCCGATCGCGATGGCCCGCGCGACGAATGCGGGGTGTTCGGCGTATACGCACCCGGCCGCGACGTCGCCCGCTTCGCCTACTTCGGGCTCTACGCGCTTCAGCACCGCGGCCAGGAGTCGGCCGGGATCGCCACCTGCGAGGGCGGGCACATCACCACGCTGCGCGAGCTCGGGCTCGTCTCCCAGGTCTTCGACGAGCAGAAGCTGCGTGCGCTCTCCGGTGACATGGCGATCGGCCACGTCCGCTACTCGACCACCGGCGGCGGCGCCTGGGAGAACGCGCAGCCGGTCTGGCGCGACGACGGCCGCGAGCTCGCGCTGGCCCACAACGGCAACCTGACCAACGCCGGTCGAGCTGCACGGCGAGCTCCGCGAGCAGGGACTCGAGCTGCGCGGCACCTCCGACTCGGAGATCATCGCCGCGCTGCTCTCCTCCCACCAGGGGAGAAGGGTGCTCCGACATCGAGGACGCCGTGGCCGAGGTGATGCCGCGGCTCGAGGGCGCCTTCTCGACCGTGGTCATGACCAAGCACGCGGTGGTCGCCTTCCGCGACCCGCACGGCGTTCGGCCGCTGGCGCTCGGCAAGCTCGACGACCGACTTCGTCGTCGCCTCGGAGAGCTGCGCCTTCGACATCATCGGCGCGAAGATGATCCGCGAGGTCCGGCCCGGCGAGATGGTCTCGCTGACCGAGGGCGGGCTCGAGCTGCGCCAGGTGATCGAGGCGGACAACCCGGCGATGTGCGTGTTCGAGCACATCTACTTCTCCCGGCCCGACACCCGGCTCGAGGGCCGGGTGCTCCAGCAGGTCCGCGGCAGGATGGGCGAGATCCTCTCGCGCGAGGCGCCGGTCGAGGCCGACCTGGTGATCTCGGTGCCCGACTCCGGCAACCCGGCGGCCAACGGCTTCGCCCGCGCCTCGGGCCTGCCCCAGGACGACGGGCTGATCAAGAACCGCTACGTGGCGCGCACCTTCATCCAGCCCGGCCAGGAGCTGCGCAAGCACGGCCTGCGGATGAAGTTCAACCCGCTGCCCGAGATCGTCGCCGGCAAGCGGGTCGTCGTCGTCGACGACTCGATCG
The DNA here is from genome assembly GCA_963770155.1 of uncultured Solirubrobacterales bacterium. GTDB lineage: Bacteria > Actinomycetota > Thermoleophilia > Solirubrobacterales > 70-9 > CAVYOE01. The sequence continues at coordinate 1,752,904 of CAVYOE010000001.1, forward strand.
TCCGCGGCAACACCACCCGCCAGATCGTCGGGATGCTGCGGGAGGCCGGCGCCAGCGAGGTGCACCTGCGGATCTCCTCGCCGCCGATCCGGCATCCCTGCCACTACGGGATCGACATGTCGACCCGCGAGGAGATGATCGCCCACGAGCGCGACACGAGCCGAGATCGCGGCCGAGCTCGGCGCGGACTCGCTCGCCTACCTCTCGATGGACGGCGTCTACGAGGCGATCGGGACCCCGGCCGAGAACCACTGCGACGCCTGCTTCACCGGCGATTACCCGCTCGGCGACCCCGAGGCGGCGAACGGGAAGTTCGCGCTCGAGGAGCTCGCCGCACGGTCCCCGCGGGCACGGCCCGCGACCTGACGTTGGCGCGATTTCCGGATCGCCGTGCTCGCCTCGGGCACCGGCACCAACCTGCAGGCGATCCTCGACACTCCACGGCACACCGTCGAAGGACGCGAGGTCGAGGTCGTCGCCGTCGCCTCCGACAAGCCCGACGCGAAGGCGCTGGAGCGGGCGCGGGAGGCCGGGGTCGAGACGGAGGTCTTCGAGCGCGGCGACTGCGAGGACCGCGAGGCGCGCGACGCGGCGATGGCCGACTGGCTCGAGGAGCGCGGCCGCGACCTGGTCGTGCTCGCCGGCTACATGCAGCTGCTCTCCGCCGCGTTCGTCGCAGCGCTTCCGCGACCGGATCGATCAACGTCCACCCGGCGCTGCTGCCCGCCTTTCCCGGGCTCGACGCGATCGGGCAGGCGCTCGAGCACGGCGTCGCGGGTGACCGGGGTGACCGTCCACTTCGTCGACGAGGGGGTCGACTCGGGGCCGATCATCCTGCAGCGGCCGGTCGAGGTCCCGCCCGACCGCGATCGCGACAGGCTCGAGCGAGAGATCCACCGGATCGAGCACGAGCTGCTGCCCGAGGCGATCCGCCTGATCGCAGCCGGCCGGGTCAGTCTCGACCCGACGAACCCGCGAGTCGTCAGGATCGAACCGCCTCAAGGACTCGAGCGTCATGAGCACTGAAGCCACCAGCCCGCAAGCCGGGAGCGCTCCCGAGCGACGAGAGCGCTGCAAGGTGCGCCGGGCGCTGATCTCGGTCTCCGACAAGACGGGAGTGGCGGACTTCGCCGCCGGGCTGGCCAAGCTCGGGGTCGAGATCGTCTCCACCGGCGGGCACCGAGGCGGCCTTGCGCGAGGCCGGGGTCGAGGTGCGGACGGTCGAGGACCTGACCGGGTCGCCGGAGATCCTCGACGGGCGGGTGAAGACGCTGCACCCCGACCTCCATGCCGGGCTGCTGGCGATGCGCGACGACCCCGACCATCAGGCGGTGCTCGAGGAGCGCGGGATCGAGCCGATCGACCTGGTCTGCGTGAACCTCTATCCGTTCGAGCGCACCGTCGCGCGCCTCGACGTGCCCGAGGACGAGGCGATCGAGAACATCGACATCGGCGGGCCGACGATGATCCGGGCCGCCGCCAAGAACCACCGCCACGTCGCGGTGGTGGTGCAAGCCGGAGAGCTACGACGCCGTGCTGGCCGAGATGGAGGAGAGCGATGGCGAGATCTCCGCGAGACCCGCCACTGGCTCGCCAACGAGGCCTTCGCGCTGACCGCGCGCTACGACGCCGCGATCAGCCGCTGGTTCGCGAGTCGCTACGAAGCGCTTCCCCACCCACCTGGTCTCCTCCTACGAGAAGCTGCTCGACCTCTCCTACGGAGAGAACCCGCACCAGCGGGCTGCGCTCTACGCCGAGTCCGGCGCGCGCTCGCACATCCTCTCCCGTGTCTCGAAGCTGCACGGCAAGGCGCTCTCCTTCAACAACGTGCTCGACCTCGACTCGGCGCAGAAGCTCCTCGCGCGACCTCGACGGCCCCGCCTGCGTGATCGTCAAGCACAACAACCCTTGTGGGGCCGCCGTGGGCGACGACGTCGAGAGCGCCTACGCGAAGGCCTTCGCCTGCGACCCGCTCTCGGCCTTCGGCGGCGTGATCGCGGTGAACGAGCCCGTCGACCGCGCGCTTGCCGAGCAGCTGCACGAGCAGTTCATCGAGGTGCTGATCGCGCCGGGGTACGAGCCGGAGGCGCTCGAGGTCCTGCAGCAGAAGGAGGCGATCCGGATCCTCGAGGACGGCGAGCAGCGGGCGCCCGAGCTCGAGTCCGACATCAAGCGGGTCCGCGGCGGGATCCTGGTCCAGGACCCCGACGGCTCGCCGGAGCCGCGCGAGCTGATGGAGGTGGTGACCAAGCAGCAGCCGACCGAGGAGCAGTGGACCGACCTGCTGTTCGCCTGGAGCGTCGTGCGCCACGTCCGCTCGAACGCGATCGTGCTCGCCAAGGACGCCGCGACGCTGGGGATCGGCGCCGGCCAGATGAGCCGGGTCGACTCGGTCCGGCTGGCGGTCGAGAAGTGCCGCGAGGCCCGCGGCGCCGACGCCGAGGCTTCACTCGGCGGGTCGGCGGTCGCCTCCGACGCCTTCTTCCCCTTCGCCGACGGCCCGCAGGCCGCGATCGATGCGGGCGCCACCGCGGTGATCCAGCCCGGCGGCTCGAAGCGCGACGCCGAGGTGATCGAGGCCTGCGACGCGGCAGGCGTCACGATGGTGTTCACGAAACACCGTCACTTTCGCCACTGAGCCAGGCACCCCGTAAACTGGCCCGCATGGGTCAGTGGGGCGTGCTGGATCGCAGGGTGGTTGCAACCGCGGCGCTTGCCGCTGCGCTCGCCTGGCTTGCCCTCTTCTGGATCGACCAAGCCCCTCCGGTCGAAACCCCGACGAGCAAGCCAAGCGGCGCGGCGGCTGACTACGGCAAGCTGCCACTGAGCTTCGAGCCGAATCTTGGACAGACCGCGGCCAAGGTCGACTTCGTCAGCCGTGGCTCTGGTGCCGCCCTCTCCCTCACCGCCGGGGGTGCGCTGATTCAACTCGACTCGAAGCGCGGCGCGCGTGTGATCGGATTCGAGTTCGTCGGCGCCGACCGATCGGCCCAGGCTGCCGGGCTGGAGCGCCTTCCCGGCGAGGTGAACACGATGGTCGGGCAGGACCGGTCGCAGTGGAGGACCGACATCCCCACGTACGGCCGCGTCCGTTACGAAAGCGTCTATCCCGGTGTTGACGTCGATTGGTACGGGCGGCAGGGGCGGCTCGAGCACGACTTCCGGCTGGCTCCCGGTGCCGATCCCGATCGGCTCGCGATGCGGGTCGCCGGGGCCGACTCGGTGCGACTCGCTCGTAACGGGGACCTGATCATCGGCGCATCCGGCAAAGCCGTGCGGCAGCGGGCTCCGGTCGCCTACCAGGAGATTGACGGCGCGCGCCGCAGCGTCTCCGCCGCATACGAGCTCGACGGCAAGGTCGTCTCCTTCCGTCTCGGCCGCTACGACCGCTCGGCCCCGCTGGTAATCGACCCGCAGTACCTGATCTACTCGACCTACGTCGGCGGTGGCTTCGACGACTTCGTCAGGGACGTCGCTGTCGACTCGAGTGGCTCGGCACACCTGGTCGGCTACGCATCCGGGGGCTTTCCCACCACGGTGGGCGCCTACCGCGAAGCGAACGCCTTCGGCTTCGACGTCGTCGTCGCCAAGCTGAACCCGGCCGGCTCGGCAATGGAATACGCCACCTACATCGGCGGCACCGATGGCACCACCGGCGACGACTTCGGCGAGGGGATCGAGGTCGACTCGAGCGGAACTATCTACGTGGTCGGGACCACCACCAACAGCGACTACCCGACCGTCAATGAATTCCAGGACGGAACCGCGGACGGGAACACCGTGGATGACGACGATGCGTTTCTCTCCGTGTTCAATCCCGATCCGGACAACGACGACCCGCCGGTCGGTGGCGACGACAACGACCTCCTCTACTCGACCTACATCAGCGACGCGGGAGGCGCGAACGACAGGATCGGCGAGGGAAGCTCGTTGAGCTTCGGCCACGCGGGACTTGACACGGCGAACGTTCCCCAGGTCGTCACGGTCGCAGGCACGACCGAGGGGGCCTCGTTCCCTGTCACCGACGGGGTCGGGGACAACGACGCCCTTGACGACGCGCTCGGCGGCAGCAGCGACGCCTTCGTCGCCCGGTTCGACACCACCGCATCCGGGGCCGCCAGCCTCGACTACTCCACCTACTTAGGCGGCACCGGCGCCGAGTTCGGACATGACGTCGATCGCGACAACTCCGGCATCACCTACGTCGCCGGACGGACTTCGGGCGGCGGGCTGACCACGACGGGAACCCCGTTCGACTCGACCGCGGCAGGGACGGACGGATTCGTCGCTCGCCTCAACGACACCACCGGCACCTCGGGTCTGCTCGACTCCACCTACTTCGGGGGCAGCGGTTTCGACAGCATCGCGGCCATCGCCGTACCCGAGCCAGGGCAGGTGGCGATTACCGGCCACACGGACTCGAGCGTGCCGGCCTACTCGTTCCCGGGGGGCTACCGCGAAACCGATGTGGATCCTGGCGCAAACGAGTTTGACGTCTTCGTCTCCAAGCTCGATCTGCTCACCACCCCGCCGTTCGCGCTCGACTACTCCACCTTCCTCGGCGGCAGCGGCGACGACATCCCGACGGACATGGCCCTCGACCTGACCGATCAGCCGGTGGTGTCGGGACGGGTGGACGACGGGCCGGACTTCCCGGTCACCGGTGGGGCGGTGGACACCACTGTCGACGGCACCCGCGATGCGTTCCTGTCTCGGATCTCCCTCGACTCCGACAACGACGATCCACCCGCATCGGGAGATGACAACGACCTCCTCTATTCGACCTTGTTCGGTGGAGCGGGCACCGAGACGGACGGCGGTGTGGCGGTCGACAAATCCGGCTTTGCCTACCTCGGCACGACCACACTCTCATCCAACTACGTGACTACCCCGGGTGCCTTCCAAACCGCGCGGCCCGGCGCTTTTAACGAGGTCGGGCTGACCAAGCTCTGGCCCTACCCCGTGATCGACGGCAATCCGCTCAACATCGCCGTCGACAGCTTCGGCCACATCGAAGCTTCGATCGACGGCGAGCCCGAGGCCGAGGTCGACTTCAGCGGAGGCTTTGCCCAGGCGGGTCTGGCAATCGCATTTACCGAGGCCTTAGACCTCGTCGGTTTCACCGCCGCCGGCAACTTCAGTCCAATCTCCCCGCCGACCTTGAGCGTGAACGGGAACATGTTCGAACTGACTCAAACCTATGGCGCCTCCCCGGACGGCGACGAGACCCTGAACATCACCGAGACCCACAGGTACATCAACGGCGAGACCACCTTCACCACGACCTGGACAATCCAGAACTCCCCCAGCTCGCCCGGCAACATCGAGTTCCGCCCGACCGTCGGGGCCGATCTCAACATCGACGGCGATGACCTCGGCGTCGGACGCTTCGCCAGTCCTCCACGCTTCATCGGGTCGCTGTTCGATCCCTACCAGACCGGCAACGGGCTCGAGGAGATGCCTGGAACCCCGTGGAGCGCCTACGAAGAGGGGTCGATCGCCAACATCGATTCCGACATCAACCAGATGAATACCCCGGGTCTCGACAACGTCGTCGATGAGTCCCTGCACGACACGGCCGTGGCGGCGCAGTGGGACGACCACTCGACTCCGGCAACGGCGCTGACCCCGGGCGGAGCAACCGCGACCTACTCGGTCCGCTGGGCGTTCCGCCGGGTCCCGCCCCCGGTCCACGCGCAGCGCTTCGTCGTCCGACCGGCGGGAGGCGCGGTCTTCCTTCGTGCGCCCGGCCAGAGCAGCTTCTACCGGCTCACCGACGAGCGCCGCATCCCGGTCGGCTCGCTGGTCGACGTCCGCAACGGCTTCGTTGAGCTCGACGCCCAGAATGCATCGGGCGCGGTCGAGACCGCCACCTTCTGGAGCGGCCTGTTCGAGGCGCAGCAGCAAAGTGGCGGCCCGTTCAACGCGCGGCTGGCCGAGGACCTGAACTGTGGCAGGTCGAAGAAGAAGAAAAAGAAGAAGAACAAGGGCCGGACCGCGTCGACCAGCGCCACTGCGCGGGCCTCGGCGGCTAGCCGGCAGCTCTGGGCCCGCGCCAAGGGACGATTCCGGACCACCGGCTACAAAGGCTCGGCGACGATCCGCGGGACCGAGTGGCTGACGATCGACCGCTGCGCGGGCAAGAAGCGGACGACGCAGTTCCGGGTGGTCGAAGGTCAAATCGAGATCGACGACTTCTCGAAGAAGGGCGCGGTCAACAAGCTCCTCGGGGCCGGGAAGCAATTCACCGCCGGCAAGCCGAAGAAGCGCAAGAAAAAGGGGAAATAGGCGTACCCTGACGGGGACGAGGGAGACCGCTTGATGCAGTTGAGTTGGACGGGGAAGACGATTTCGGTCGGGGTTCTGGCGACGGCGATGTCGGCGCTGCTTTGGCTTGCGGCCGCGAGCGGCCCTATGCCGATCTCGCCTCCGGCGAGCGGTGAACCGGCTCCCATCGCCGATCACGGCAAGCTCCCTCTGAGCTTCGAGCCCAACGCCGGCCGCACTAACGAGCAGGTCGACTTCATCAGCCGTGGCAGCGGCTACAGCCTCTACCTCGGCGGGAACGCGGCGACCATGCAGCTCGCTGTCGGCAAGGAAGGCTCGCACGTACTGCGCTTCGGGCTCGCGGGGGCAGACCCGGCGGCCGAGGCAACCGGGCTCCGGAAGCTCCCGGGCGAGGTCAACAGCTTCATCGGCGACGACTCCTCGAAGTGGCGCTCCGACATCCCGACTTATGAGCGAGTCCGCTATCAGGACAGCTATCCGGGGATCGACGTCGACTGGTACGGGCGGGAGGGCCGGCTCGAGTACGACTTCCGGGTCGCGCCCGGCGCCGACCCGAAGCAGATCGCCCTGCGCCTCGACGGAGCCGACTCACTCCGCCTCGCGCCGGACGGCGACCTCCTGATCGAGGCCTCCGGCAAGACCGTCCGCCAGGGCGCACCCGTGGCCTTCCAGCAGATCAACGGCGGACGCCGGCCGGTCGAGGCGGGCTACGAGATCGACGGTCGCCGGGTCTCGTTCCGGCTCGAGGAGTACGACTCGAGCCGCCCGCTGGTGATCGACCCGACCCTGATCTACTCGACCTACCTTGGCGGCTCCGACGAGGACCAGCCGTATCAGATCGATGTCGACAGCCAAGGCTTTGCGTATTTGGCGGGGCACACGCTGTCGGCCGACTTCCCGGCAACGATCGGCGCCGACCCCTCGCCAACCAGCCGCGACGGCTTCGTAGCGAAGCTCAACCCGACCGGGACCGGACTCGTCTTCTCCACCTTTATCGGTGGCCCCGATGACGACTATCTCTTCGGTCTGTCGCTGGACGAGGCCGCCGGTCGCCTGGTCCTGTCCGGCATGGCCGGTGACGACTTCCCCACCACCGCCAGCGCCTATCAGGGGACCTGGGGCGGCAGCTTTGACGCCGTGGTAGCCGAGCTGAGCAGCTCGGGGTCGACCCTTCATTACTCCACCTATGTCGGCGGCGCAGGCCTCGACAACTTCGCCGCGGCCGCTCGCAGGGCCACCGACGGACATCTGATTGCGATCGGCAGCAGCAGCGGCAGTTTTCCGGTCACGAACGGCACGGGCAACGTCAAGGCGTACGACGAGATCGCCGGCGGCGGGGGCGAGGTGACCCTGGTAAGGCTCGACCCCGGCACGTCAGGGGCAGGAGGGCTCAGGTACTCGACCTATCTGGGCGGTGGAGCGCAGGACTCTGGGGCCGACCTCGACCTCGACAGCCTGGGGGACGCATACATCACCGGCGATGCGGGGGACAGCCCGGGGACCCCGTTTCCGACCACGACCGGCGACCAGACCCACGGTGGAGGTGCGCTGGACGACGCGTTCGTCGCCAAGGTGGACACGGACGTCGCCGGCAACACGGGCGGGCCAACCGGAAACGGCGGACTCGTCTACTCCACCTTCCTCGGCGGAAGCGGAGCCGAGGAGTCAAATGGAATCGCCCTGTTCAGCAGCCTCAATCCCCTCGGCGAGGTGCCCTACGTCTCCGGCCGAGCCGGCGGGGCGTTCATTCCCAGCACGACCAACGTCTCCGGGGTCGCAAACCCGCCCGACACCGATGCATTTCTGACCCTCATCCACCCGAACGGCGGCTCGGTCATCTACTCGACGCTGCTCGGGGGCGACGCGGTCGATCAGGCCGCCGGGGTTAGCGTCGACGCAAACGGTGACGCCTACCTCGGGGGAAATACCACCTCGACAGACTTCCCGACCGCGGGCGATCCATTCGATCCCACACCCAACGGCGCGTTCGACGCATTCGCGGCCAAGCTGCGCCCCGCGGGTAACGGACAGGCGGATCTCGTCGCCTCGACCTACTTCGGGGGCAGTGGAACCGACATCGGACTGCGCTCCGACTTCGATGCGAGCGGCAACCTCTACATCGCCGGCTACACGAACTCGAACGACCTGCAGACCACTTCGGGCGCCCTCGACCGCACCTACGCGGGCGGCCCCAGCAACGACGCCTTCATCGCCAAGGTCGCTCCGACGCGGACCGTCGACGGAAGCCCGCTCGACCTGACCGTGGACGAAACCGGCCATGTCCAGGTTCGTCTCGACGGCTCCGACCGCTTTGACACTTTCTTGATCGACACGGCAAGCAGCGGCCTGACGATCGACCTCACCGCGGTCAGCCGCGTGTTCGGAGCCTTCTCAACCGACCAGTTCGTCCCTATCACCCCGCCGACCGTTACCGGAACCGGAACCCCATACCAGGTAACGACTACCTACGGGATCGATATGGCGCCGCAATTCGCACTCGAGATCACCGAGGTCCTCACCTACTTCAATGGGGACACCGGCTTCACCGCCACCTACACGATCGAGAACCAGGACACGGACCCGGCCGTTTACCGCTCGTTCGTCGGCGGTGACCTACAGCCCGACGGAGACGACCTCGGCGTCGGGGAGCTCGACAGCGCCACGCCGCGCTTCATCGGGGGGCTCACGTCCCCCTATGAGAAAGGCGACGGCCTGCTCGAGGTGGAGACCTGGGATGCGTTCCAGGCCGGCGATGCCTCCGGCATCGCGGGGGCGATCGGCACATCGGGTCCCCCCTTCCTGGACAACAGCGTCGCATCCTCGGTTACCGACATCGCCGCCGCGGTCCAGCGCGACGACCAGCAGGCTTCCGGCCTCGCGGCCGGCGATACCGAGAGCTTCAGCGTCCGCTGGCAGTTCCAGCGGGTGCCACCGGCACTCAACTCGCGCAAGATCGTGGTGCGGCCGGCGGGCGGGACCGTCCTGGTCAAGGCGCCGGGACAGGCCAACTTCCGCGAGCTGACCGACGAGCGCCGGATCCCGATCGGATCGCTGATCGATGCGCGCCGCGGCTTCGTCGAGGTGACTGCCGAGAACACCTCGGGAGTGGACGAGACGGCGCTCTTCTGGGACGGCCTTTTCGAGGCGCTGCAGTCCGGCGATCCGTTCAACGCGAGGCTGGCCGAGGATCTGGCGTGCAAGGCAAAGAAAAAAAAGAAGAAGGGCAAGAGGAAGGGCGGGAACAAGGGGAGGGCCTCCGCGTCAGCATCTGCGTACGCATCCGCCGGTAACTCGCGCCAATTGTGGGCGAGGGCCAAGGGACGATTCCGGACCACCGGCTACAAGGGCTCGGCCACGATCCGCGGCACCGAGTGGCTGACCGAGGACCGTTGCGCGGGCAAGCGACAGGTCACCTCGTTCCGCTCGGTCGAGGGCGAGCTGACGATCGACGACTTCACCAAGAAGGGCACCGTGAACAAGGTGCTCGCACCCGGCAAGCCCTACGTCGCCGGCAAGCCAAAAGCCAGGAAGAAGAAAAAGAAGAAGTAGGCCTCGGCACGTGAGTCACCTCACTAAGTGAGGTCAGGCACACAGCTATTCCGGCTCGTGACCGAACAGCTCTCTGTGTGGGAGAGCCAAACACTTGAGGCTTGCTCGTCGGCCCGGCAGGGAACGCACGGGCGCGGCGAGCTGATGGGGGAACCCACGGAGTGGGCGCGGGCGGCGGCATGCGCAGGGATTGCGGCAGCGCGCGCTGGACGCGCTTGCTCGTCATTGGTCGCCGCCCGCCTCACCCCTGGGGATCGCCTGAGCGGCGTTGCGCTCCGACCGCGATGGGCGTAGGCTGTACTCGCTGCGACGCGGGGTCGCAGGAGGAGGATTTTTGGGATGTTTGGGATGACGTGGGAAGGGATTTCTAGGCAGCGTCGGGCCTGGTTTGCGCTGGGCGCACTGCTCTCTGCTGCCTGCGCGTACCTGGTCGTATCCGCTCCCTGGGCGTCGTCCCCCACATTTGCGCCTGCCTCGATCGAGGCGAAGGTCGCCGAGAACTACGCGAAGCAACCACTCAGCTTCCAGCCCAACGCCGGCCGTACCGACCGGCGCGCGGACTTCATCAGCTACGGGGCCGACCACACCCTGTTCCTGACCGGAGCGGGCGCGGTCCTCAACCTGGCCACGGATGACGGCTCCCACGGGCTGCGGCTCGGCCTCGCCAGCGCCGATTCAGGCGCAAGGCCGGTTCCCCTCGAGCAGCTTCCCGGCAAGGTCAACCACATGGTCGGTGACCGCTCCAGCTGGAGGACGGGCATCCCGACCTACGAGCGGGTCCGCTACCAGTCGGTATACCCGGGCATCGACGTCGATTGGTATGGCCGACAGAGCCGACTCGAGTACGACTTCCGGGTCGCGCCCGGCGCCGATCCGGACCTGATCGCTCTCGAGACCAAGGGCGCCAGCGACCTGCGCCTGGCGGCGAACGGCGACCTGTTGATCGAGGTTCCGGGCCGGACGATCCGGCAGCGGGCTCCGATCGCCTATCAGGAGATCGAGGGCCGCCGCCGGAGCGTCGAGGCGAGCTACGAGATCCACGGCAAGACTGCCTCCTTCCGACTCGGAGCCTATGACCCCTCCCGCCCGCTGGTGATCGACCCGCTCGTCTTCCTCTACTCGGGACTTCTCGGCGGAGCGAGCGGCAACGGGTCGGCCGACGATGTTGCGACCGATGTCGCCTTCGACGCACAGGGCGCGGCCTACGTGACCGGATCGACGAGGACCACGGACTTCCCGTTCACGCTGCAAGGGCACCCGGGCGACACCGCCGAGCGGACCTTCGTCACCAAGCTCTCGTTCCCGAGCGGCAACATGGTCTACTCGACCGTCCTCGGTGGAACCGGCGGCGGGACGATCCCGACCGGGATCGACGTGAGCTCGGGTGGACTCCCCGCAATCGTTGGTCAGACCAATTCAACTGCCGGATTCCCGATGGGCAACGGATTCCTGGGCACCGTCGCCCCCTTCGACTCGAGTTACAACGGCGCCGGCGACGCATTCATCCTCCAGCTGAAGCCGGACGGGACCCTCCGCTACGGCACCTACATCGGTACCGCCGGAACCGAGTTCGGCCAGGACGTCGCCTACGACGCCGCCGAGCAGCAGATCATCTTCACCTCCGACGGCGACACGACCGGGATGCCGACCACTCCCACCGGCGACGGCGTTACGACCGGAGAGCAGGACGGCTTCGACACGACCCACGGCCTCTCGAGCGACGTTTACATCGGACGGCTTGATCTCGGCCCGGACGCGGGCCCGCATGCCGCCAACCGCCAGATCACCTACGGCTCCTACTTCGGGTTCAACGGGAGCGACAGCGCCGGCGGCCTCGACGTTGCCCCCGGCAACAACATCTACCTCACCGGAAGCACAGGCAGCACCAACATGACCCTGGTCGGGCAGGTCGAGGGAGACCAGGGGCAGATTGATGCCTACGTCGCCCGGCTCGACCTCGACGATGGGGCGTTAGGGCTCGACTACTCGACCTACCTCGGTGGCTCCTTCACCGACGGTGCAAGTGCGATCGCCGTCGATCCGACTGATTCCAACGGTGACAAGGTCTGGCTCGCGGGGAGCGCCAAAAACGGCGCGGTCAAGGACTTCCCCACCACCGGAGGGTCCTATGACCCGACCGCGAACGGCACCCAGGACAACGTGGGCACCCCGGACGACGACGGCGACGTCACCGCGAACATCGACGGCTTCTTCACCAAGCTCGACACCGGAGCGGCTCCCGAGAACCTGATCTATTCGAGCTTCCTCCGGCACAACCCCGATGACCACGTCTCGGATCTGGCGCTTGACGGCGGGGGAGACCCCTACATCACCGGGACGATCGTTCATCCCGATTTCGTCTCGTCGGCGGGCGAACGAATCGGTGGGCCGATCAACGGCGACTGGGACAACTTCCTCGCCCTCTTCGACGCGGATGGCGTGCTCGTAATGGACGGCAACATCGGCGGCAGCGGCGCCGAAAATGCGAACGGGGTGGCCGTCGATCCGCTCGGCAATCCGATCGTTGTCGGAATGACGCTTTCATCGGATTTCCCCCGGACCTCGAACGGCTACCAGCAGCCCTACAAGGCCGGTCGCGATGCCTACGTGACCAAGGTGCTGTTCTCGCCGACGATCGACGGCTCGCCGCTGAACATCTACGCCAACGGCACCGGGCGGATCGGCGCCTACTTCGACGGCGAGGGCTTCGAGCGGATCGGGACCCAGTTCGGGCTGCCCGTATCGGGCCTCACCTTGCTTATGGAGGGGTCGACCTACGGCAGCTTCGGCACTCTGCCCTTCAAGTTGAAGAAGTTGCCCAAGCTGACGGGCCCGGGCCAGATCACGAGCGTCTATGCAGTGGAGAGCCTGAAGATCACCGAGGTGATCGACTACGCCGGCGGAGACAACGGCTTCACCACCACATACTCGATCAAGAACGAGTCGGGCTCGGATGTTTCGTTCAGGGCGTATGTCGGGGCCGACATGCAGCCGGCCGGGGACGATCTCGGGGTGGGGCGCTACGACACGATTGCGCCGCGGTTCATCAGCGCCCTCACCGACCCGTACCAGACCGGGGACGGGCTGGTGGAGGCGAGCCCATGGACCGCGGCTCAGGAAGGAGGCCTCGGGGCGATCAGCTCGAAGATCGCGGGCGGCGGCATTCTCGACAACACGGTCGACGGGTCGAATCACGACACTGCGGTTGCGGCCCAGTGGGACAACCGCACCGGCACACCGCTTCTGGGCGGAGCGACCGAGACGATCAGCACCCGCTGGGAGTTCAAGCGGGTTCCTCCGCCGATCAACGGGCAGAAGGTCGTGGTCGGGAACGCCGGCGGGATCGTCCTGGTCAAGGCGCCGGGGCAGGCCAACTTCTTCAACCTGACCGACCCGCGCCGGATCCCGATCGGCTCGCTGATCGACGTCAACAACGGCTTCGTCGACCTCACTGCCGAGGCCACTTCGGGCGCAAACGAGACCGGGACCTTCTGGGACGGCATGTTCCAGGTGGAGCAGGCACAGACGCGCCAGGGCGGTGCAGTCGAACCCCTGACCGCAACCCTCGCCGACCCGGTCAACTGCAAGGGCGGTAAGGGCAAAAAGAAGAAAAAGAAGGGCAAGAAGAGCGCCGTCTCATCCGGTGCCAGAGCGAGCGCCGGCGGCACCCGCCAGCTCTGGGGCCGAGCGAAGGGCTCGTTCCGGACCAAGGGCTACCGCGGCTCGGCCACCGTCCGCGGCACCGAGTGGCTGACGACCGACCGCTGCAACGGCAAGGACCGCACCACGACCTTCCGCGTCGTCGAGGGACTGCTCTCGATCGACGTCTTCGCCAAGAAGGGCGCCGTCAACAAGATCCTCGGCCCCGGCAAGCCGTTCACCGCAACGAACAAGAAGGACAAGAAGGACAAGAGGAAGGGTAAGAAGAAGTAGCCCTCCCGGCTACTCTTCGAGGGCGATGGGGGCTACGGCAGGACAGCTTCGAGTCACGGGGATCGGCGCAGCCGCAATGCTCTGTGCGAGCGTGATGTGGCTCTTCCTGCATGCAAGCCCTCCCGCCGCACCCATCGGCGGCGACCACGAAGAGTCCAAAGCGGCGGAGGCCTACGGACAGCTGTCGCTCAGCTTCGAGCCCGGTGCCGAGAGGACCGGGGGAAAGTTCGACTTCACCAGCGCCGGGCGAGGCTGGGATCTCGGCGTGAGCTCCGGCGGCGCGGAGCTCAGGCTCGGCTCGGGCAACCGCAGCCAGAGGCTGGGACTCGGCTTGATCGGTGCCGGACCGGCGCGCGCGGCGGGGCTCGAGCCCCTGGAGGGCGAGGTCAACCGGTTCATCGGGAACGACCCGTCGAAGTGGCGGACCCACATCCCGACCTACGGTCGGGTCCGGTTCGAAGGTGTCTACCCCGGGATCGACGTCGACTGGTACGGACGCCAGGGCAAGCTCGAATACGACTTCCGGCTCGCCGCCGGCGCGGATCCTGAGTCGATCTCGATGCGGATCCGCGGAGCGGATCAGCTCCGGCTTGCCTCAAATGGTGACCTCCTGATCACGGCATCCGGCGAAACCCTCCGACAGCGAGCCCCGGTCGCCTACCAGTCACTTGATGGTGAGCGGCAGCCTGTTCGGTCGGCCTACGCGATTGACGGCAAGACTGTCTCGTTCGATCTCGGTGCCTACGATCACTCCCGGCCGCTGGTGATCGATCCCGCGGTCCTGATCTACTCGAGCTACCTCGGCGGCTCCGGCAACGACACCGCCCATGGGATCACGGTCGACTCGGAGGGTGCCGCATACATCACAGGAGAGACCAACTCTGTGGATTTCCCGCTCGTGAACCCAGAGGACAACTCGCCCGGAGGGGGGGACGCGTACGTGACCAAGGTGGCCCCCTCCGGGACCGAGCTCGAGTATTCGACCTTCTTCGGAGGAGCTACGGGCGGCGAAATTGGCTTTGGGATCGACATCGACTCGAGCGGCAACGCCCTGATTGGCGGCCTCACCACCTCGGCAACCGACCTTCCCCTGGTGGATGCGTTCGATTCGAGCCACGCAGGGGGCGAGGACGGCTTTGTGGCCCAGCTCGACAGCGGCGGGGACGATCTTCTCTACTCGAGCTACGTCGGCGGCACCCAGCGAGACCACGTACGGGGAATCGCGTACGGCACCGGCGGTGACTTCCTCGCCACCGGCTTCACCGAGTCCGATGCCGTCACCCAGGGCTTCCCCATCAACGGGGCGCTGGCGGGCTACCAGTCGACCTTCCTGGGCGGTCCGGATGACGGCTTCCTGATCCGCCTCGATCCGGACCAGGCGATTGCCGCCGATCAGCTCCGCTACTCGACCTACCTCGGCGGGAACAATAACGACGAGCTCTTCGGAGTCGACGCCGACTCGAGCGGTAACGCATACGTCACCGGTGTCACCTCGGACAGCGGCGTCACCGATTACCCGACCACAGCTGGTAGCGCCCAGCCGGTACACGCAGGAATCCAGGACACGGCGACCTCCAAGGTCGATACGACCGTCGCCGGCTCGGCTGGCGGACCGACCGGGAACGGCGGGCTCGTCTACTCGACTTTCATCGGCGGAAGCCTGTTCGACGGCGCTCAGGAGATCTCGGTTGCCAGCGACGGCTCTGCCTATCTCGCGGGGGGAACGGTCTCGAGCAACTTCCCAACCACGGCGGGGGCCGTGCAAACGACGCAGCCGGGCGGTGGCAATGACGCAACCCTTACCGTGCTCAACCCTGCCGGATCCGCCCGTGCCTACTCGACCTACCTCGGCGGCGCGACCGATATCGACACCGCCCTCGGCGTCGCCGTGGACGACGACGGGGACGCTTACGTCGCCGGGCGGACCGCTTCGACCGACTTCCCGGTCACTCCGGGACAATCTGAGCAACCGGGCTCAATCGATCCCGCGCCGATCGAGGACACCTTTCTGGCCAAGATTCACCCGGCGGGAGGCGGTTTTGGGGATCTCGTCGCCTCCACATATCTCGGAGGCACCGGAAGCGACATTCCTACGTCCGTGGCTGTTGACGCCAACCATGATGCGTACGTGACCGGATTCACAGACTCGGCGGGGTACTGGGGCTTTGGCGGCTTCGACAACAACGCCGACACCCCAAACGAGGTGTTCATCGCCAAGCTCGGCACCGCCGAGAGCATCGACGGGTCCCCGCTGAACGTCAGCGTCACCGAGGCGGGTCGGATCCAGGCCGCTTTCGACGGCGAAGGTTTCGCTCGCTTCGATGCGCCTTCCGGGCTGCCGCGTGCCGGACTGACGATCGACTTTGTCGGTCCCGGAATCGAGGGAGTATTCGCGGCGGGCGGATTCGGAGCGGCTGATTTCCACCCGATCAACCCCTCGCGCCTGAACGTCAGCGGCGGCACCCTGACCCTGACCACGGTCTACCGCACAAGCCTCACCAAGGAACTCGAGATCACCCAGACCGACACCTATGTGAACGGGCAGACAGGGTTCACCACCACCTACGCGATTCAGAACCGGATGGCGGGTCCGGTCGCCTACCGCTCCTATGTCGCCGCCGACCTGGTTCCAGGCGGCGAGGACATCGGCGTCAGCGATCTCGACAGCGCCTCACCGCGATTCCTCCAGGGGCTCAGCGACCCCTACCAGGTCGGAGACGGGATCCAAGAGGCCGATTCATGGGACGCGTTCCAGGCAGGCGACTACTCGGCAGTTGCCGGAGCTGCGGGTGCCGACGACGGGCCCGGCCTCAACAACAGCGTCGATACCGGCACCAATGACACTTCGGTCGCCGTGCAGCGCGACGACCGGGTCGCTTCCGCGCTCTCCGCGGACGACGGCAACGACAACGCCAACAGCGGCGACCGGGAGACGTTCAGCGTCCGGTGGGAGTTCGACCGCGTCCCGCCCGCCATCCACGGAGCCAAGGTCGTAGCCAGTAACGGCGGCGGCGCAGTGTTGATGCGCGCGCCGGGACAGCCGAACTTCACGCCGCTGATCGATCCCCGTCGGATTCCCCTCGGCACCCTGATCGATGCTCGCAACGGGTTCGTCAACCTGACCTCCGAGAACGGCTCCGGAGTCGACGAGCTCGGGAGATTCTGGGAGGGACTGTTCGAGGTCCAGCAGGGCGGCGGTGTCGCCGATCCACTCGACGCGAGACTTTCGGAGAACCTGTCGTGCAAGGGCGGCAAGAAGGGCAAGAAAAAGAAGAAGGGCAAGAAATCCGCCGGGCCACCGGCCTCAGCCAGCGCGTCGCCCAGCCGTCACCTGTGGGCCCGCGCCAAGGGCAGGTTCCGGACCACCGGTTACAGGGGGTCGGCGACGGTGCGCGGGACCGAGTGGCGGACTGAGGATCGGTGCGCGGCGGGCAAGCGCCTCACCAACTTCCTCTCCGTCGACGGTCTGCTCGAGATCGACGTCTTCGGCAAGAAGGGCACCGTCAACAAAGTGCTCGGTCCCGGCAAGCCGTTTGTGGCCGGGAAGCCAAAGGCAAAGAAGAAGAGCAAAAAGAAGTAGCCGCGAGTGCCCCCGGTCGGATTCGAACCGACGACCACCGACTTAAAAGGACGGCACTCTGACCACTGAGTTACGAGGGCACGGCGAATCGTAGCCCCGCCGACGCGCGTCCTTCTCTCCTAGGAGCCCTGCGAGAAGACCCGTGCGGTCTGCGGGCGCACGAACACGGTCTGGCCCTCGACCAGGCCCAGCTCCTCAACCTGCTCGCGGGTGAGCTGGACCGAGAAGTGCTCGCCGTCGTCGAGGGTGAGCTCGACCCTGACCTCGAAGCCGAGGTGGACGATGCGGTCGATCTTCGCCTCGATCGTCTGGCCGTTGGGCTCGTGCCGGATCTCGACGTCGTGCGGGCGCACCCAGGCGCCGCCGATGCTTGTGGGCCGGGCCGACGAAGCTCATCACGAACTCCGAGGCAGGGTTCTCGTAGAGCTCGCTTCGGCTCGCCGGACTGCTCGATCCTGCCGTCGTTCATGACGACGATCTGCTCGGCGACCTCCATCGCCTCCTCCTGGTCGTGGGTGACGAAGATCGTCGTCACGTGGACCTCGTCGTGGAGGTTACGCAGCCAGGCACGCAGCTCCTGCCGCACCTTGGCGTCGAGGGCACCGAACGGCTCGTCGAGCAGCATCACCTTCGGCTCCACCGCGAGCGCCCGCGCCAGGGCCATCCGTTGGCGCTGGCCGCCGGAGAGCTGGTTCGGGTAGCGGTTCGCAAAGCCCTGCAGGTGGACCAGCTCGAGCAGCTGCTGGACCCGGTCGCCAGATCTCGCCGCTGTCCTTGCCGCGGATCTTGAGGCCAAAGGCGATGTTGTCGAACACGGTCATGTGCTTGAACGCGGCGTAGTGCTGGAAGACGAAGCCGACGTGGCGGTCCTGGACCCGGACCTTGGTCGTGTCCTCCCCGCCGATCAGCACCCGCCCGGAGTCGGGCTGCTCGAGCCCGGCGATCACTCGGAGCAAGGTCGACTTGCCGCTCCCGCTCGGTCCGAGCAGCGCGGTGAGGCCGCCATCCGGCACCTCGATCGAGACGTCGTCGAGTGCGACGAAGTCTCCGAAGCGCTTGGTCACGTTCTCGGCTGCGATAGCCATCTGTTCAGACCTCCTTGGCGGCGAGCGCCGGCTCACCGGCATCGACATCGGGGTTCTTGCGAAGTGCGTTCATTGAGAAGAGGACGACGAGCGCGAGGATCGCGAGCACGATCGCCGCGGCGTAGGCGCCGGCGAGGTTGAAGTTGGTGAACTCGTTCTCGACGAACAGCGGCAGCGTCTCGGTCTGTCCCGAGATCTTTCCGGAGACGACGCTGACCGCGCCGAACTCGCCGAGGGCGCGGGCGGTCGCGAGCACGACGCCGTAGACGACACCCCAGCGGATCGCCGGCAGTGTCACCCGCCAGAACGTCTGCCATCGAGTTTGCGCCGAGCGTCTCTGCGGCCTGCTCCTGCTCGGTGCCGATCTCCTGCAGCACCGGCATCACCTCCCGGACCACGAAGGGCAGCGAGACGAAGATCGTCGCCAGGACCATCCCGGGGGTGGAGAAGATCACCTGGATCCCGACGCTCCTCCAGGGTGCCGCCGAACCAGCCGTCCTGGCCGTAGACGAGGATCAGCGCCAGCCCGATCACGACCGGGGAGATGGCGAACGGCAGGTCGATCACCGAGTTGAGCAGACCGCGGCCGAAGAACTTGTGCCGGACCAGCACGATCGCCGTGACCACGCCGAAGGCCGTGTTCAGCGGGACCGCGATCCCGACACAGAGAAGCGTCAGATAGAAGGCGTGGAGGCCGTCGGGGCTGGTGATCGCTTCAAGCGGCGGGCCGAGCCCGTCCTCGAACGTCTTCACGAAGATCATCGCGACCGGAATCAAGAGCAGGGCAGCGAGATAGAAGATCGCGACCGCGCGCAAGCCGTACCTGGAGCGGGGGCTAGCCTCGCTCATGGCGACTCCTCCAGCGCCCGAACAGGGTGAGCAGGAACAGGACCAGTACCGAGATTCCAAGGAGCAGGACGGATACGGCCGCGGCAGCGGTCTCATTGTCGCTCTCGATCCGTCCGAAGATGTAGACGGACGCGACCTGGGTGTCGAACGGGATGTTCCCCGTGAGGAGGACCAGCGACCCGAACTCGCCGATCGCCCGGGCGAAGGCGAGCGCGCAGCCGGCGATGATCGCCGGGCTCAGGTTGGGCAGGATGATGCTGCGGAAGATCCGCTTGTTGCCGGCGCCGAGCGACGCCGCGGCCTCCTCCATCTCCTGGTCGAGCTCGAGCAGGACCGGCTGCACCGCCCTGATCACGAACGGCAGCGTCACGAACAGGAGCGCCAGGACCACGGCCGCCTGGGTGTAGGCGGCGTGCAGGCCGATCGGCGAGTCCTCGCCGTAGAGGGCGAGCAGGGTGAGGCCGGCGACGATCGTCGGCAGTGCGAACGGCAGGTCGATCACCGAGTTCATCGCGCGCTTGCCGGGGAAGTCGTCGCGGACCAGGACCCAGGCGATCAACGTGCCCATGACCGCGTTGATCGCGACCACGATCAGCGAGCAGAACACGGTCAGCTTGATCGCGGCCACAGCCTCGGGCTCCATGATCGCGTCCCAGAACGCGGCCGGCCCCTCGTCGAGGGACCTGACCACGACGGCGGCGAGCGGGATCAGCACGATGACGCTGATCCACAGGGTCGCTACCCCGCGGGTAAGCGCCTCACCGCCGAGGTGGGGCGAACGGCCCCGACCTCGGCGGTGTGGCGACGGCTGTGTCAGCCGGTGGAGTCACCGAATGGGCGCTTCTGTCCGTTACTCCGTCGGGTTCCCCAGCTCACGCTGGATCTCGAACACCGAGCCGTTCTCGTCGTCGAAGAAGTCCGTCGAGACGGTGTCCCATCCTCCGAACTTGTCGATCGTGAACAGGCCCTCCGGCTCGGGAAAGTCGTCCTGGAACTCCTTGAGGACGGCCGGGTCCACGGGCCGATAGCTGGTTCTCCGCGAAGATCGTCTGCCCCTCGCTGGAGTGGACGAAATCGAGGAACTTCTGAGCGGACTCGTCGGCATCGACGGTGACCGCCGCGGGGTTCTCGATCAGGATCGTGTCGGGCGGCGTGACCATCTCGAGCTCGACGCCCTCTTCCTGAGCCTGAAGGGCCTCGTTCTCGTAGCCGATCAGCACGTCCCCCTTGCCACCGTCAAAGGTGGCGAGCGAGTCACGCGCGCTGTCGTCCTGAACCGTGGTCGCCTCGAGCAGCTGCTTGACGAAGTCAAGCGCCTCCTGCTCGGAGCGGCCGGCCGCGATCTGCGAGCCGTAGGCGGCCATGATGTTCCAGCGGGCACCGCCGGAGGTGGCCGGGTTCGGGGTGATCACCTCGACGTCGCCGCTGACCAGGTCCTCCCACGTCTGAATGTTCTTGGGGTTTCCGGGGCGCACCATGAACACGACCACCGAGTTGGTGACGATGCCCTTGTACTTGCCGGTGTTCCAGTCTTCGGCAACCTGCCCGCCCTCGACGAGGCGGGTCAGGTCGGGCTCGATCGAGAACGAGACGTAGTCGGCCGCCTGGCCTGATTCAACCGCGCGACTCTGGTCGCCGGAGGAACCGAACGAGGCCGAGAACTCGACGTCCTCGCCGTCCGGTGTCTCGTTGAATCCCGGGAAGACGCCTTCCTCGTAAGCCTGTTGTGGAGTCGAGTACGCGACCAGGTCGATCGACCCACCGCCGCCGTCATCGCTGCCGCATGCGGCTACCCCCAGGGTGGCGCCGAGCGCGACAACTCCGAGGCCGAGCTTGGCCGCCAGGAGGCGGATCCTTCTCGGCTTGCTGTTGGTGATTTTCACTGTTGTAAGCCCTTTCTAAGGTTTCTTGACTGACTTTGTGGTGAATTGACGGCGGGAACGGTAGCACAAACCCGTCAATGTCAGTCAGGAAAGGTAGGAATTGCCTGCTCGCGTTCGAAGCAAGCTCTCCCCTGGGCCTGCGCTGCGCCGGCCGGTGCGGTTCTGTTTCGCCCGCGGACTGACGGGCATTAAGAGATCCACCATGCGCGCCCTGTTCGGGATCTACCTGGTCGGGATCACGGCGGCGATCGTCTTCTACTTCGTCGTGGGCCTTACCCACGGCTAGCGGTCAAGCGTCGGGATGCGCAAGTTCGTCAAGGAGAACTCGCTCGGGCTCTTCTTCGGCACGATCTTCCTGCTGGCGCTCGGCGGCCAGGCGATGGTCGGGCACTACGTGTTCAACCACGAGCAGGCCGAGCACGGCGACAAATCGATCTCGTTCTTCACTTACATCACCTCGTCCGACTTCGGCCAGGCGGTGATGGAGAACTGGCAGTCCGAGTACCTGCAGTTCCTGCTGTTTGCGCTGGGAACGATCTGGCTGCTCCAGCGCGGTTCACCCGAATCGAAGGAGCTGCACAAGGCCGGGCAGGAATCCGAGCGTGACCAGAAGCTGGGCCGGCACTCCAGCCCGAAATCACCGCTATGGGCGCGCGTCGGAGGGTGGCGGACGGCGATCTATTCCAATTCGCTGATGATCGTGATGGGCTTGATCTTCCTCGGCTCCTGGGCGGCGCATTCGCTGACCGGCTGGAACGTCTACAACGCCGACCAGGTCGACCACGGCGAGGAGAAGGTCTCTTGGCTGCAGTACATCGGCAGCGCCGAGTTCTGGGAGCAGACCCTGCAGAACTGGCAGTCGGAGTTCCTCGCGGTCGGCTCGTTCGCCGTGTTCGCGATCTACCTGCGCCAGCGCGGCTCTCCCGAGTCAAAGCCGGTCGGCGCGCCCCACGACGCCACCGGCATCGAAGGCTGATCTAGAACAGCGCCGTCTGCGGATCCACGCGCCGGCGCGGCTCGGGCCGCACTTTTGACCGGCTTCGCGACCGGCCCCGGCGGCGGCCTTCGAGTCCCGCCTCGATCTTCTTCCGCTCCTCCGCGGGCAGATAAGCGCGCCGGCCGGCGTAGAGCTGCTCGTAGCGCGGAACCAGGTCCGGGCGCTTGAGACGCAGCCAGTCCATGAACACCTCCTTCACACCTCTGCGCAGGTGCAGGGAGATGCCGGAGATGAAGCTGGCGCCGGCCTCGTCTGCGATTCGGGCGATCTCCGCGACTTGGCCGGGATCGTCGTTGATGCCTGGCATCAGGGGCGCGATCAGGACGCCGGAGTCGATCCCGGCTTCGGACAGCTCCGCCACCGCCTCGAGCCGCTTGCGGGGGTGCGGGGTGTGCGGCTCGGTCTCCCTCCAGGCTTTCTCCTCGAGCGTCGGAACCGAGAAGTTGACGCTGACCTCGGCGACCTCGTTGATCTGCTTGAACAGCTCTAGGTCCCGGAGGGGAAGCGGCGACTTGGTCAGCACAGTGACCGGATTGCGCGCGTCCCGCAGAGCCTCGAGCATCGGCGGCATCAGCTCGTACTTGCTTTCGACCCACTGATACGGATCGGTGTTGGTACCGAAGGCGACCAGCTCGCCCTTCCAGGACGGCCGCGCCAGTTCCGCGCGCAGCAGCTCCGGCACGTTCACCTTGACCACGATCTCCCGCTCGAAGTCCTCGGCCGCATTGAGGTCGAGGTACTCGTGGGTGGGGCGGGCGAAGCAATAGCTACAAGCATGGGCGCAACCTCGATATGGGTTGACGGTCCAGTTGAAGAAGACCCGCGAGCTCTTGTGAACGCTGTTGAGGGCGCTCTTGGCGAGCACCTCGTGGAAGCGGACCCCCATCGCCTCCGGGGCATCGAAGGTCCGGATGACGCCGGTCGACCCGGCGATGCCGGGGATACGGCGCTCCTCCTCAGTCTCGGTTCTCTGCTTGTCCCACCGCATCGGTTACGAACACATGTTCGCACAGGCCTCGGATCGGGCGTTGCCGACCCATGCCGCGATCAGGAGAGCTGCGGCCGCCCCTCCTCCGGGGTCGAGGCCTCTGCATGCAGCTTTCGCGGGATGCGGCCCGCAAGCCGGGCGGTGCGGCCGGCCTCCACCGCGCGCCTCATCGCCACCGCCATCGAGACCGGGTCCTCGGCCCGGGAGACCGAGCTCGCGAGCAGGACACCGTCGCACCCGAGCTCCATCGCCATGGCGGCGTCCGAGGCGGTCCCGATGCCGGCGTCGAGGATCACCGGGACCCCGGCCCGCTCGACGATGATGCCGACGTTGTAGGGATTCGCGATGCCCATCCCGGAGCCGATCGGCGATCCGAGCGGCATCACCGCGGCGCAGCCGGCCTCCTCCAGTCGCCGGGCGAGGATCGGGTCGTCGTTGGTGTAGGGCAGAACCGTGAATCCTTCTTCGCATAGCTGCTCGGCGGCATCGAGGAGCTCGAGCGCATCCGGATAGAGCGTCCGGTCGTCCCCGATCACCTCGAGCTTGACCCAGTCGGTGTCGAAGGCCTCGCGGGCAAGGCGCGCGGTTCGCACCGCGTCCCGAGCCGTGTAGCAGCCGGCGGTATTCGGCAGCAGAAACAGGCCGAGGCGACCGACGACGTCGAGCACCGATCCTTCGGCCTCTGGATCCACCCGGCGCAGCGCCACGGTGACGATCTCGGCACCGGATGCCTGCAGAGCGTGCTCCATCGACTCGAGCGAGCGGAACCCGCCCGTGCCCATGACCAGCCGCGAACTCCAGCTGCGCCCACCAAGCTCGAAGCTGTCCGGATGCTCGGGGGCGCCGCCCTGGATCGCGGCGACCACCTCGACCGTCTGCCCGTCGGCGAGGCGGGTCCGGTCCCACTCGCCGCGAGGGACGACCTCGCCGTCGAGAGCCACGGCCAGGCCGGCCGCACCGCGGTCGGCCCCCGAAGCCTCCACCGCTGCAGCGACGGTTGCCGTGTCGGTGATCTCCACCGGCTCGCCGTTCAGCTCGATCCTCATCGCGGCGCCACCTTCTCGATCGCCTCTGGACCGGGAACCGCGGTCGCACTGGCGCCGGAGAACCGGTCCGGCGCAAAGGCGCTGAGATCGGCGGGAGGAGCCGTGCCCGAGAGCAGGGCGGCGACGGTCTCGGCGGTGACAGGCGCCAGCAGCACCCCGTTGCGGAAGTGGCCGGTCGCCAGTACCAGCCCTTCGATCGCGCCCGTTCCGATCAGGGGTGCATTGTCCGGGGTGCCTGGGCGCAGCCCGGCGCGCGCACTGACCAACTCGAGCTCGGCGATCTCGGGTAGGGCACGGTAAGACTCGCGCAGCAACTCGAGCACGCCGCCGGCCGTGACCGCCGCGTCGAATCCCTTCTCCTCCACCGTCGCGCCGATCACCAGCCGACCGTCGTCCCGCGGGACGGCATAGAAGCGCTCGGCGGCAACGATCCGGGTGCAGACCGGGTCGCCGGCCGATCCCTGCACGGTGAGGATCTCGCCCTTGACCGGGCGCACGGGGGGGCGGGCCTCCTCGGGGAGCCAATCCGCTCCGGCCCAGGTACCTGTCGCAACCACGACTGCCGGAGCTTCGAACTCCCGACCGCCTGCACGGACGCCGCTGACCGCTCCGCCGCGTCTCAGCAGCTCCTCCGCCCCGCAATCCTCGATCAGCTCGCCGCCGGCGTCGCGCAGGGCGCCCGCGAGTGCCGCAACGAGCAGGCCGGGATCGACCGAGGCCTCGCCGGGCGCGAACAGGCCCCCGGCACAGACCGGGGACAGACCCGGCTCGAGCTCCCGACAGCGCCGGGGCCGGAGCCACTTCGAGGCGAGCCCTGCGTCCTGGTGGAGGGTGTGGCGGCGCTGCAGCTCCTCGACCTCGTCGCGGTCGAGAGCGACGTGGAGAGCCCCCTCGGTCCGATAGCCGATGCCGCGTCCGTCCGGCGGGGCGAGATCGGCCGCGAACCGAGGCCAGCTCCTGGCCGCGTGCAACGCCAGCTCGAGCAGGTTCTCCTCTCCCCAGGTGGCCTCCCCCACCGGCGCCAGCATTCCGGCCGCAACTCCGGTCGCGCCGGCTGCGATCTGGTCGCGCTCGATCAAGCAAACTCTGAGCCCGCGCCGGGCGGCGGCGAGCGCGCAGCTGAGTCCGATCACGCCGCCGCCGACGATCAGCGCGTCGTAGGTCTTGGGGGGGTTGGCTGGGGTCACCGTTCGGTCTTTCGTTACCGGCGGCGGTGCGTGCCAACCATCCCTGCGCCGGCATTACCCGGATCAGGTTCATACGGTCGGCGGCGCGCCCAGCCGCCCTCTCAGCCCTTCTTCGGGCTCCCGTTTCGTGCAAGGGATCGTACTCCGGTGGCAAGGCGGGCACGCACCGGCAACCGATTACGCTTGCCTCGTGAGCAGCGAAAAGACGCGACTTGCGCCCCCCGAGTCCCTCGGCGCCCTGCGCCGTCAGCGGCTGGCCTGGGCCCGCCTCTACTTCGTCTGCGAAGCACGCCCGGGCGGTGCCGATCCCGAGCCCCTGCTCCGTGCGGTCTTGAGCGGCGGAGCGGGCATCGTCCAATTGCGTGAGAAGGACGAGGCGGGGCAGGCGCTCGCTCGCTCCGGCCAGACCTTCAAGCGCCTCGCCGACACCTACGGGGCGCCGTTCATCATCAACGACGATCCCCACCTGGCACTGGAGCTGGGCGCCGACGGCGTCCACGTCGGCCAGGAGGACCTCTCCCCCGCACAGGCACGCGAGGTTCTCGGCGAGGAAGCCATCGTCGGACTCTCGACCCATTCGGAGGAGCAGATCGACGCGGCGGTCAGCGGGGAGACGGGCGATGTCGACTACATCAGCGTCGGACCGGTGTGGGAGACCCCGACGAAGGAAGGGCGGCCCGCCGTCGGGCTCAACTTGATCCGGTACGCCGCCGAGAAGTGCCACCTGCCCTTCTTTGCGATCGGCGGAATCGACCGGTCCAACGTGGAGGAGGTTGTCGCCGCGGGGGCGGCTCGCGTCTGCGTGGTCCGCGCAATCCGCGACGCCGACGACCCGGCGGCGGTTACCGCCGAGCTGCGCGCAGCCATTGGACCCGGGGACTCGAGGTGAGCGGTAGCCGCGAGCGCAAGCGTGAGCAGCGGCGGGCGCGCCGGGAGCGCGCTGCCGAGCGGCAAGCGGAGATGTCCGCGCGCACGGAGGCAAAGAACGAGGCGGCGCGCGAGTCGCTCGAGCCGCTCGAGGCCGGGGAGCGGCCCGTGGCGGTGACGGTGGGAGCCGTGATCTCCGCGTTGCTTGCGCTCAGCTTCACCGTCTCGGCGATCATCGCCGCGGTCGGCTCGGTCGAGGTCAACGGCGAAACGCCCAATCCGATCCAACTCGCCGTCTTCGCCGCCGCTCTGTGGGCGATGACGTGGGGAATGTGGAGGTCGCGCTACTGGGCCGTGCTCGGCTTCGCGATGCTCCTGGTCCTGTTCATGATCAGCGCCGCACTCGGCTTGGTCCTGGTGACCGGTCTCCCGCAGGCAGTTGGAACCCTGCTGGCTCTGTGCGGCTCCGCCTACCTCTTCTACAAGCTGATCAGGGCGATGGCTCGGATACAGATGCCGGCGCCGCCAGGTAGATAGAGTCGAACCGATGGCCTCCTACGACGTGATCGTGATCGGCGGCGGCCCAGGCGGGTACGTGGCCGCGATCCGCGCAGCACAGCTCGGGCAGAAGGCCGCGGTTGTCGAGAAGGACAAGCCGGGGGGCCGCTGCCTCAACTACGCCTGCATCCCGGCGAAAACCGTGCTCCACACCGCCGAGGTCTTCTCCGAGGTCTCCAACGGGGGCGCCGAGCTCGGCGTGAAGACGAGCGGCGTCTCGATCGACTGGAAAGCGGTGCAGTCGCGCCGCGAGGCGGTCTCGAAGACGCTCAACGAGGGCGTCCAGATGCTGTGGAAGAAGAACAA
Source organism: uncultured Solirubrobacterales bacterium (assembly GCA_963770155.1). GTDB lineage: Bacteria > Actinomycetota > Thermoleophilia > Solirubrobacterales > 70-9 > CAVYOE01. The sequence continues at coordinate 1,780,020 of CAVYOE010000001.1, forward strand.
GGTCGAGCTGATCGCCGGCGAAGCCTCCTTGGAGGGCAGTGGGAAGGTCAAGGTCGGGTCAGACACCCACGAGGCTAAGACCGTCGTGCTCGCGACCGGCTCGGTCGAGATGCCGATCCCGGGAATCGACTTCTCCGACCGCGTCATCGATACCTGGGGTGCCTGGTCGCTGGAGAAGATGCCGAAGGCGCTGGTCGTCGCCGGCGCCGGCGCATCGGGCTCGGAGATCGCCTCCGCCTACGCCCGGATGGGCGTCAAGGTGACCCTGGTCGAGATGCTCGACCAGGTGCTGCCGCTGGAAGACAAGGACATGGCCCGGGTGGTCGAGCGCCAGTTCAAGCAGGACGGGATCGACGTCATGCTCGGGACCAAGGTCGAGGGCGTCTCCGAGCAAAAGACCGGGGTCAAGGTCAAATGTGGCGACAAGGAAGTGAAGGCCGACTACCTGGTCATCGCCGGGGGACGCCGTCCCGATACCGAGGCGCTCGGCCTGGACGCAGCGAACGTCAAGACCGAGAAGAACGGGCAGATCACCATCGACGAGTACCAGCGGACCTCCGCGGACGCCATCTACGCGATCGGCGACCTGGTCCGGGGCCCTGCGCTCGCCCACAAAGCCTCAGAGGAGGGCGTGGTGGCGGTCGAGGCCGCATCCGGGGCCGAGACGCATCCGGTGAACGTCGACCTGGTGCCGGGAGCGACCTTCTGCCATCCGCAAGTCGCCAGCGTCGGCATGACCGAGGCCCAGGCCAAGGAAACGGACCGCGAGGTCAAGGTCGGCAAGTTCAAGCTCGGAGGGGTTGGCGCCTCGGTCGTCTATGACGATCGCGCCGGACTGGTCAAGATCGTCGGCGACGCCAAGTACGGCGAGATCCTCGGAGCGCACATCGTCGGCAACCGCGCCTGCGACATGATCAGCGAGTTCGTCGACACGATGGCGCTCGAGGGCGGCTACCAGGAGCTCGCGCGGATCATCCACCCCCACCCGACGATCTCCGAGGCGGTCCTCGACGCGGCGCGCGCGGTCGAGGGCTGGGCGACTCACGCCTAGCGCAACCTTCTACTACGACTTCAGCTCGCCGTACGCATACCTGGCGGCGGAGCGGATCAGTGGGGTCTTCTCCGAAGCGGGCGCCGACCAGCCCGAGTGGCAGCCGATCTCGTTCGGGCACGTGCTCAAGCACACCGGTCGTACCCCCTGGTCGATGGGGGCCGACGGTCCCGACCCAACCGACCTGGAGGAGATCCGCCGGCGCGCCGAGCAGCGCGGGCTCCCCGAGGTCCGCTATCCCGACGGCTGGCCCTCGGATTCCTACAGCCTGACACCGCTGCGGGCCGCCCATTTCGCGAAGCAATCCGGAAGGGCGGTCTCGTTCAGCCTCGCCGCCTACCGACAGTCGTTCGTCGCCGGCCGCCCGCTGAACGAGATTGACAATGTCCTGATCGCGGCGGCCGCCTGCGAGCTCCACCCCAAGGCTCTGATCAAGGGGATCGAGACCACTGCTGTCAAGGACCGGCTCCGGGCTGCGACCGAGGAGGCGATCGAGCTGGGAGTGGAGGGCATCCCAACAGTGGCGGTGGGCAAGCAGCTGTTCTGGGGCGACGACCAGCTCGAAGAGGCGGCGCAGGCCGCGCTAGGCTGACGTCGTGGCTTCCAAGCAGACTGCCGAGGCGAAGCCCAAGACGGCAAAGAGCGCCGGCAAGCGCAGCGGTGGCGCCCGCTCCGACGGCAAGGCAGCGGCCGCTTCCTCGACGCCAAAGCTCCCGAGCAAGAAGGAATGCCATGAGTTGCTGCGGCTGATGGCGCTGATCCGCCGGTTCGAGGAGGAGGCCGGACGGCAGTACCAGAAGGCCAAGGCCGGGGGCTTCCTTCACCTGGCGATCGGCGAAGAAGCGACGATCGTCGGCACCACCAGCGCGATGGAGGAGCGCGACTATCTGATCGGCACCTATCGCACCCACGGCCACGCAATCGCCCGCGGAACCGACCCAAAGACGGTGATGGCCGAGCTCTTCGGCCGGGTCGACGGAACCTCGGGCGGCCGCGGCGGCTCCATGCACATCTTCGACCTCGAGCGCCGATTCATGGGCGGCTACGGGATCGTCGGCGGCAACCTGCCGATTGCGGCCGGGCTCGGTCTCTCCTCCGACTACCGTGGCACCGACGACGTCACCGTCTGCATGTTCGGCGACGGCGCCTCGAACACGGGCAACTTCGGCGAGACCATGAACCTGGCTGCGCTCTGGAGCCTGCCGGTCGTCTTCCTGGTCGAGAACAACCTCTACGGCATGGGGACCTCGATCGAGCGGCACTCGGCGGAGACCGATCTCTCCAAGAAGGCCGAGGGCTACGGCGTCCCCGGCGAGCGCATCGACGGCATGGACGTGCTCGCTGTGCAGGAAGCGGTGGCCGGGCACATCAAGACCGCGCGGGAGGACCGGCGGCCAACCTTGCTCGAGGCTTTCACCTACCGCTTCCGTGGGCACTCCGCGGCCGACCCCGAGGTCTACCGCGAGAAGGAGGAGGTCGAGGAATGGCAGGAGAAGGATCCGATCGAGACCTTCGCGGCGCGTTGCGTCGAGGAGGACAAGCTCTCCGACTCAGACGTCGAGTCGATCCGCAAGGAAGCTGACGAGGTCGTGACCGAGGCGGCCGAGTTCGCCGACGCATCTCCCGAGCCGCCGCTCGAGTCCCTCTACGACCATCTCTACGTGGACAGCGAGACCCTGCCGGGCTGGTACGCGGTCGACGAGCGAACCCCGGATACCCACGCGGGCGAGGATGAGCGCGACGCCAGCGACCGCGCCCGTGAGCTGGCCGAGAAGGGCGCGGCGTACGGCGGCCAGAGCGCGGTCAAGCGCAAGCAGGAAGAAGGTGCCGAGTAATGGCAACCGTGCGGATGCGGGAGGCCCTCAACGCCGCTTTGCGGGAGGAGATGGAGCGGGACGAAAACGTCTTCATCATGGGAGAGGACGTCGGCGTCTTCCAGGGCGCTTTCAAGGTGACCGAGGGATTGCTCGACGAGTTCGGCGAGAAACGGGTCCGCGATACGCCGATCTCCGAGAACACGATCGTCGGCATGGGGGTCGGCGCGGCGATGACGGGGCTGCGGCCGATCGTCGAGATCATGACCGTCAACTTCAGCCTGCTGGCGATGGACCAGATCGTCAATCACGCCGCAGCGATTCCCTACATGTTCGGGGGACAGGTCAAGGTCCCGATCGTGATCCGGATGCCGGGCGGCGGCGGTCACCAACTGGGCCCCACCCACTCGCACAGCTTCGAGGCGATGTACCTGCAGATTCCGGGCTTGCTGGTCGCCTGCCCTTCGACCCCCGCCGACGGCAAGGCCCTGCTGAAGACGGCGATCCGCGATGACAACCCGGTCGTCTTCATCGAGCACGAAACGCTCTACGGCGCGCGCGGCGAGGTCGCCGCGAACGGCGATGGCGACGACGACGGGTTGCTCAGCTTCGGCCAAGCAGCGATCCGGCGCGAAGGGTCCGACGTGACCATCGTCGGCGTTCTCAAGATGGTGGCGGAGGCCGAGAAGGCGGCCAAGACACTCGCCAACGAGCACGGGGCTGAGGCAGAGGTGATCGATCCGCGAACGCTGCGCCCGCTCGACTTGAACACGATCCTCGAGTCGGTGAAGAAGACCAACCGCGCTGTGATCGTCGAGGAAGGCTGGCCTCACGGCGGGGTCGGCGCCAACCTCGCTGCCCTGATTCAGGAACAGGCCTTCGACTACCTCGACGCGCCGGTGCAGAGAGTCACCGGGGGAGATGTGCCGATGCCCTACTCGAAGCGATTGGAGCAGGCCGCGATCCCCCACCCCGAGCACATCGTCAGCGCCGCGCTCGCCACCCTCGAGGGGAGCCTCTAGTGGCATCCGAGCTCGTCATGCCGCGCCTCTCCGACTCGATGGAGGAAGGCACGATCCTGAAGTGGCTGAAGTCGGTCGGCGACGAGGTCCAGGTCGGTGAGGAGCTGGTCGAGATCGAGACCGACAAGGCGAACATGGTCTACGAGGCCGATACAGCGGGCACGCTGGTCGAGATCGTCGCGGACGAGGGCGAGACGCTGCCGATCGGGGAGGTGATTGCGCGGGTGGGTGACTCGTCCGAAGTCTCAGATGGGGCGGCGGACAACGGCGGGGACCCCGAGTCCCAGGCGCGCACGGAGGGCGGCGAGGGCTCAGACGGTGATGAGCGCGTGAGTGACTCGGATGCTCCCGCCGTGCCCGCTGCCCAAGAGACCTCAGCCTCCTCGGCCACGGCCGAAGCCGATCCTCCCACCCAGCCAAGTCCCGCCGCCGCGCCGCAGTCCGACGGAGGCCCCGCCGCCGGCGACGGAGCAGGGAGAGTGAAAGCAAGCCCGATCGCCAAGCGGATAGCCAAGGACAAGGGCCTCGATCTGACTGGCCTGGACGGATCCGGTCCGGGTGGCCGAATCGTCAAAGCAGACGTGGAGAAAGCCGCATCCGCCGGCGGCTCCTCCGCTGCGCGTCCGGGGCCGCCGGCCGAGGGTCCGACACGGATGGACCAGATCACACCCGCCGGCCCCACTCCGGGCGCGAAGGAGAAGCCGGAGACCGCCAAGGGTCAGACCACGGTCGAGGAGCTGACCAAGCTGCAGCAGACAGTCGCGCGGCGGATGGCGGAGTCGAAGGCCACCGCGCCCCACTTCTACCTCCAGGCCGAGATCGACATGACCGCCGCCGTCGAAGGCCGCAAGACGCTGAAGGAGGCGGCAGCCGAGGGCGAGATCATCCCGACCTTCAACGACATGGTGATCAAGGCCTGCGCCCTCTCCCTGCGCGAGCACCCGCGCGCCAACGGCGCCTACCGCGACGGCAAGATCGAGCTCTACTCGCGAGTCAACGTCGGGGTCGCGGTTGCCGCTCAGGACGCACTCGTCGTCCCGACCGTGTTCGACGCCGACGTCAAGGGGCTGCGTCAGATCGCGGGCGAAACAAAGGCTCTCGCTTCCCGGGTCCGGGACGCGTCGATCACGCCGCCGGAGATGTCAGGCGGGACATTCACGGTCTCCAACCTCGGGATGTTCGGAATCTCGAACTTCCACGCCGTAATCAACTCGCCGCAGGCGGGAATCCTCGCCGTCGGTGAGTTGAAAGCGAAACCCGTCGTCACCGACGACGGATCGATCGAGGCGCGTCAGCTCATGGGCGTCACCCTCGCGTGCGACCACCGCATCCTCTACGGCGCTGACGGCGCGGAGTTCCTGAGCCGCATTCGCTCCCTGCTCGAGTCTCCGCTCGGGCTCGCCCTCTGACGGGTGCCGGCGTCCACGGCGCAACCTGCGATCGAGGTTCCGATCGATGCGCTGCCCCCGGTTGACGAGCATTCGATCGAGATAGGCGCGGGAATCGAGCGGACCTGGGAGGCGCTGGTCGCCACCCTGCCGAGCCTGTTCGACACCGGAAGGACACGCAGGGGGGCCGCGCTGCTCGGCTGCGAATACCGCGAGGGAGAAGGGGAGCCGAGCGTGATCGGCTCCACCCTCCCCGGGTTCGTCGTCGCCCGCTCGGTCCGCCCCTCGACGCTGGCGCTCGAGGGCCAGCACCGCTACTCCCGCTACGCGCTTGTCTTTCGCATCGACGAACTCGGTCAAGGGCGGTCCCGACTGCGCGCCGAGACCAGAGCGGAGTTTCCCGGTGCCACGGGGAGGATCTATCGCACCCTGCTCATGGGCAGCCGCGGCCACGTCCGCAGCGTCCGCCGGATCCTGGAGACGGTACGCAAGCGCGCGGGAGGAGCACCGGCGGCAATCGATCGCGCCCAGATCGAGGCCTGGGTCACCCGCTATGTCGAGTTGTGGCGCACCCCCGGCACCGATCGGCTGGAAGAGCTGTTCGCGGAGGATGCCTCCTACTCGACGGCTCCATACGAAAAATCGCACGTCGGGATCGAGGCGATCGCCGAGATGTGGGAGGCAGAGCGAAGGGGCCCCGACGAAGTCTTTGAAATCACCAGCGAGGTGATCGCGGTCGAGCGCGATACGGGCATTGTCCGAGTCGAGGTCCGCTACGGCGAGCCGCTCAACCAGGACTACCGCGACCTGTGGATCATCCGGCTCGACCGCGAGGGCAGGTGCATCCACTTCGAGGAATGGCCCTTCTGGCCGCCCGGGAGTGGCGGCATAGTTTCGGCGGGGCCGGCGGCGGACTGAGACACTTTGAGCATGGACGAGATCTGGATCGTTCGGTGCGGGCAGGTTCCCTACCAAGATGCGACCGCGGCCCAGAAGCGGCTCGAGGCCGCCCGCCACGGCGGTGACATTCCCGACCTGCTCGTGTTGCTCGAGCATCCACCCGTGTACACCAAGGGGCGTCGCACGGACCCGGCCGAGCTGCCGATGGGCGACGACTGGTACCGGATGCAGGGGATCGAGGTGTCGGAGACCGATCGCGGCGGCCGCGTCACCTACCACGGCCCCGGGCAGCTGGTCGCCTACCCGATCGCCTCGCTCAAGCCTTACCGCGACGACGTCCACAGGTTCGTCCGGGGGATCGAGCGGACCATGATCGAGACCCTCGCCGTGGATGAAATCGAGGCGCAATGCATCGAGGGGCTCACCGGAGTGTGGACGGCGGGCGAAGCGCCGCCAGCGGGTGCCGCGCGAAAGATCGGCTCGATCGGGATTCATGTCAACCGGGGGATCACCACCCACGGGCTTGCAATCAATGTCAACAACGATCTGCAGCCTTTCGAGTGGATCGTGCCGTGCGGGATAGAGGGAGTGCAGATGACCTCCATCTGTCGCGAGCTCGGCGCCGAACGCGATCTCGCCGCGGTGATGACCACGGTGGCCGAGCGCTACGGCGAAGTCTTTGAGCGCGCTCCAGTCGAGGTGACGGCGACCGAGCTCGCGGCCAAGGTGCCTGGCCTTGAAGCATTGGCCGCTCGAGACAAGACCAGTCCGGCGCTACGGTAAGTCCCGCATGAGGAAAACACCATGACCGAACGCCTTCACGTCACCCGCTCCCGCGCCAAGCCCGGCGGCTCGGCCGCCCCCGGGGTGCAGGATGCCGACGGCGTCGTTCCCTTCCGTGGACAGCGCAAGCCGCCCTGGCTCAAGGTGCCGGCGCCTGGAGGGCCGACCTATCGCAAGCTCACCAGCATGATCGAGGAGGAGAACCTGAACACCGTCTGCCGGGAGGCGAACTGCCCGAACGTGGGCGAGTGCTGGGAACGGGGAACTGCGACTTTCATGATCCTCGGCGACGTCTGCACACGCCGGTGCGGCTTCTGCAACGTCCAGACCGGCAAGCCGACCTGGAACGACCCGCTCGAGCCTCTTCGAGTCGCCAATTCGGTCAAGCGGATGGGCCTCCGCCACGCCGTGATCACCTCGGTCGACCGGGACGACCTGCCCGACTATGGCGCCGGTGCCTTCGTCGGCGTGATTCGCTCGATCCGCAAACTGGCCCCGGGCTGCAAGGTCGAAGTCCTCACTCCCGACTTCCGCGGCGAGGAAATGCCCCTGGCCAAGGTGATCGGCGAGCGGCCCGACGTCTTCAACCACAACGTCGAGACCGTGCCCCGTCTCTATCCGATCGCCCGGCGGGGTTCGGAATTTCTTCGCTCGGCTCGGGTCCTGCGCATGGCCAAGGAGATGGGCGGTTCCGAAGTCCTGACCAAGTCAGGGCTGATGGTCGGCCTCGGCGAGGAGTTCGACGAGATGGTCGAGACCTTCGGCATCCTGCGCGAGCACGGCGTCCAGATTCTCACCGTCGGCCAGTACCTGCGCCCCACCGAGAACCACCTGCCGGTCGTCCGCTACTGGCACCCCGATGAGTTCAAGGCGCTCGAGACAGCGGCTTACGAGATCGGGTTCGAGTCGGTCGCTTCGGGCCCCCTGGTCCGCTCGTCCTACCACGCCGACGAGCAGGTCCCGGACCGGACCGCCGCCTCTCTGTAGCTCGTCCCGCCCATAGGCTTCGCGCGGCTTGATCCCGCTCAAGGACAACGTGCCGACGAAGCGGTTCCCGGTGATCACGGTCGCCCTGATCGTGCTGAACGTGATCGTCTTCGGCTGGCAGCTGAGCTTCTCGAGTGACGAGGCCTCCTCCCCGGCACTCGCTGACGTTGGCTTCTCCGAACGCGATCAGAACTCGATCGAGTACGGAGCGATTCCCTACCGGATCACCCATCCCGGAAAGGACTGCGATGCGGCCCGTGTGAGCGAACCGGCCGTCGTCTGCCAGGGAACGGCTGACTACCGCGAGGCCAGCGAAAGCGGTGCGCCTTTCGCCCCGGTCGACGATGCGCCCTGGCTGCTCACCCTGTTCAGCTCGATGTTCATGCACGGCGGCCTCCTCCACATTCTTTTCAACATGCTCTTTCTCTGGGTGTTCGGGAACAACGTCGAGGACTCGATGGGGCGGATCAAGTTCGTGCTCTTCTATCTGCTGGCCGGGATTGCGGCCGTGTACGCACAGGCGGCGATCGACACCGGATCGACCGTCCCCACGATCGGCGCCAGCGGCGCCGTGGCCGGTGTGCTCGGCGCGTACGCGATCCTGCATCCGCGCGCCAGGGTGCTGACCCTGATCTTCATCATCTTCTTCGTCACCCTCGTGGAGATACCGGCCCTGGCGCTATTGGGGCTCTGGTTCCTGCTTCAGTTCCTGCCGGCGATCGGGCAAGTGGCCACCCCGGAGGTCGGGGGTGGCGAGGGGATCGCCTACTTCGCCCACGTCGGCGGCTTCCTCTTCGGCCTCGCCGCAATCAAGCTGTTCACGACGCGCTGGGGCGCGCTCGGCCCGAGGCCCGGCTAGCTGATGGACCCCGATCTGCGCACAGCCCTCCTCGCCGGCGGCCTCGTCTTCTGCGGTCTCTTTGCCGCACTAACGATCTCGGCTGCGGTCGACACCGGATTCGACATCTTCACCGTCGTCTCGTTCGCGATCATCGGCATGATCGCCGCCGGACTGATCGGGGCGATCCGCAATCCACCCCCTCCTCCACCGCCGCCGCCCCCCGAGCCGGGCGAGTAGTACACGTTCGTAATGCGGGTGAGCAGGAGAACCGGGGCTGCGATCGGCGCGATGTTGCTCGCCTGGGCCGGGGTTGCCGGTGTGTTGATCTGGAATGGCTGGAACGGGGACGACGCCGAGGCCGGGCGCGAGGCGGCTTCCTCATCCGGGACCGACAGCTCGTCCAGTTCCGGCAGCGGGCCGCGGGGCCCGGAGGGCCTTCCCCAGTTCGCCCTGCGCTCACCAGTCCGACCGCTGCCGGTCTCGGTCGAGTTCGGCAAGCCTCGCCGGCAGCCCGCCGCCGGGGTCCTTTTCGACGTCGACACGGGCGAGGTGCTCTGGGCAAAGCGCGAGACCGTCCCCCTGGCGCCGGCCAGCCTCAGCAAGCTGATGACGGCCCTGTTGATCACCGAAAGGCATCGACCGAGCGAGAAAGTCCAGATCACCGCACGCTCCACGCGCGCCCGCGGCTCCAAGGTCGGTGTGCTGCCGCAGGGCAAGAAGGTGCCGCTGGAGCCGCTGCTCGCGGCGCTGATCATGGCCTCGGCCAACGACGCGGCCCTGGCCCTCGCCCTGCACGACGCCGACAGCATCGATGCCTTCGTCCGGCGCATGAACGCCGCGGCGGCGGAGCGCGGGCTCAGCTGCTCCCACTTCTCCACTCCGAGCGGCCTGGTCGACCGCGACAACCGCGCCTGCGCTCTGGACCTCGCTGCCCTCGCTCGCGAGGCCCTGGCCGAGCCGCGAATCACGCGTGCGGCGCGGACCCGGCGGGCGATGCCGCGCTTCCCGGTCAAAGGAGGCCGTATGCACCTGGCCAACAACCACTACTTCCTGCAGGTCGGACTGCGGAGAGTCCCAGGCGCCGCGGTCACCGGTCTCAAGACCGGCTACACCGGCAAGGCCGGCCGCTGCTACATCACCACCGCCCGGCTGCACAGCCGTCACCTCGGGGTCGTCCTACTCGACTCACCCGACCCGTTCAGGCAGGTACCGAAGCTGCTTCGGGCCGGCTTCGCGGCACCGCCCGCGGGCGACTAAGCTCGGCGCGATGGCCGAGGCGACGCTCTACTCGATCAGGGTCTCGCATCCCGCGCGCGCCGCCGGGATGATGCTTCGCCACAAGGCGATCGAGTTCGATCGGGTCGATCTCCCCCCTGGCTCCCAGCAGGTGGTGGTTCGCCTGCGCGGATTTCGGCACGGCACGGTGCCCGCATTGAAGATCGGCGGTCGGCGCATCCAGGGGACGAGAGAGATCGCGAAGGCGCTCGATCAGCTGCGGCCCGATCCACCGCTCTTCCCCGACGATCCGACCAAGCGAGCGGAGGTGGAGGAGGCCGAGCGCTGGGGCGAGCAGGTCTATCAGCCGATCCCGCGCCGGATCTTTCGCTGGGCCGCCGCCAACGACGGCCAGATCCGCAAGGCGATGGCGGTGACAGGAAAGCTGCCCGCACCCGGGGTGACCGCAACCCTGTTGTGGCCGGTTACGCAGGTCTACGTGCGGTTCGAGGGCGGCGGCGAGAAAGCTGTCCGCCGCGACCTGGCCGAGCTCCCGGGACATCTCGACCACGTCGACCGGCTGGTCGGAGCGGGCACGATCGGCGGCGGTGAGTTGAATGCGGCCGATTTCCAGATCGCTACCACGACCCGGGTCCTGCTCAACTTCGAGCAGCTACGCCCACTGATCGAGGGCCGGCCGGCAGCGGAGCACGCCGACCGGGTCATCCCGGGGTTCAAGGGCGAGATGCCGGTGAGGATTCCGCCGGAGTGGGTCCCCGAACGCCGCTAGGTCGCGGAGCGCACGAACCCGTGCAGGAAGCAGTCGTCGGTAGTGCCGAAGCCGTTCGCCACATGACGCACTTCGAAGTCGAAGCGCACTACCCCAGCGTCGCTCCCCCTCTGGACCGCCGAACCGACGGCTGAGGCAGCGCCCATGACAGGGATGCTGACGTTGTGGTCGAACTCGGTCTGACTCGCCGTGGCTCCGGCGACCGTGGCGACCGAGCCCCTGTGCCCAGAAGACGCGCTGAGAAACCGCAGGTCGAAGTTTCCGCCGGTGCACCTGAGGCCGATCCTGAGACCGGCGATGGTCTCATCCACGTAGGAGTTCGTGGGATCGGGTAGCGATCTCCGTACGAACGTCTCGGTGATCCCGCCGATCGACTGGGCCGACGTGGCGGATTGCGCCGTCGCCGCGGAATCGGCTAAAGCCGCCGACGGCACCTTCGCGAGCGATTCCTCGGCGATGTCGGCACCCTTGGCCGCGTTCGGAGCGATGTGCTTCGACTTGACCGCGTTGCGCTTCAGCTTCACCGCCGCGTAGGCGCCGGCGCCGAGGCTCAAGAACACGGCGATCGTCGCCATCACGTTGGAGTAGTTGAGGCGCCGCACGGCCGGGAACCGTAGCAGCGGCCTGCCCGCAGATATGGTCCTTGGCCGGATGAAGGTGGATGCTGGCGGCTACGCGCCGACCGTCGATGCCGCGGGCGACGGCGCCCGCCAGGCCGAGGCCGATGGATACGACGGCTGGTGGGCGGTCGAGACGCAGATTGATCCGTTCCTGGGCTGTGCAGTCGCCGCCGAGCGCACCGACCGGATCGAGATCGGCACCGGGATCGCGGTCGCTTTCGCGCGCAACCCGATGACCGTAGCGCTGCAGGCGAACGACCTGCAGTCGCTCTCGGGTGGGCGCTTCATCCTCGGGCTCGGGTCCCAGATCAAACCGCACATCGAGCGGCGCTACTCGATGGAATGGTCGAAGCCGGCGGCGCGGATGCGCGAGTTCGTGCTCGCGATCCGGGCGATCTGGGACTGTTGGGCCGGCGACGGCAAGCTCGAGTTCGAGGGGGACTTCTATTCGCACACCTTGATGACCCCGTTCTTCAATCCCGGGCCGAACCCGCACGGCAAGCCCAAGCTGATGATGGCCGCGGTCGGGCCGCTAATGACCGAGGCCGCGGGCGAGGTTGCCGACGGGCTGCTCGTGCACGGGTTCTGCACGGAGAAGTACCTGCGTGAGGCGACCCTGCCGGCGCTCGAGCGCGGCGCTGGCCAGTCGGGGCGCAGCCTCGATGGCTTCGAGATCACCGCGCCGGCCTTCGTCGTGGCCCGCGACTCCGACGAGGAGATCGCGGAAGGGACCGAGTTCATCCGCCAGCAAATCGGCTTCTACGGCTCGACTCCCGCGTACAGACCGGTGCTCGAGGCGCACGGCTGGGGCGAGCTCCAGGACGAGCTCAAGGCGATGACCAAACGCGGCGAGTGGGACAAGCTCGGTGAAGCGATCGATGACGAGGTGGTCAAGGAGTTCGCGATCATCGGTACGCCCGAGGAGGCCTTCGCCGAGATCGAGAAGCGCTACGGCGACATCGGGACCCGGATCCAGCTCTCCCTGCCCCCCGAGCACGACGAACAGCGCTGGCGGGGCCTGTTCGATTCTTTGCGCTCTACTTGACGAAGATTTGACTCTCCGGTCTTGTTGAGTCACGAGTCCCCCCTTAGCGTTTCGCCTATCCGTGGCGCAGCACTGGACCAAAGGGAAGGGCAACCTGGCGGAACTCAAGGGAGCCGCCGACCTGATCGAGCGCGGGTTCAAGGTCGCGTTCCCGTTCGGAGAGGACTGGGACTACGACCTCGTTGTGGACCGCGATGGAGACCTCGAGCGGGTCCAGGTCAAGTTCACCGAGTCCGCCGGAGACGTCGTGTTTGTGCGCTGTCGATCGAACTCCTTGACGAAAGGGAAGGTCATGAGGATCAAGCGGTACACGGCCGAAATGGTCGACTGGATCGCGGTCTACGACGCCACGACGAAGTGCTGTTACTACGTCCCCGCAAGGGAGCTGGCCCAGGGGCGGGACCTGCTTAGTCTGCGCCTGACCGCGGCGAAGAACAATCAGCGCCGAGGCATCCGGTACGCAGAGGATTACCGGGGGTTTCCTCCTCCCGTCCTGAAGCTGCAGAACGAGCTAGTGGAGCCAGTGGGACTCGAACCCACGCCCTCCGACTTGCAAAGCCGGCGCTCTTCCAACTGAGCTATGGCCCCAATGGGACACCCCATTCTAGGTGTCGCCTGCGCGCCCAGCCACCGTGTGAGAGGATGCGCAAAATGCGGCTTTTGAGGTAGGAGGCGAGATGGCGACGAAGACCAGGCAGTCCACGGGCGAGCTTGCCGACACCGACCGGTCTCCGGAGACTGTCGAGAAGGAGCAGACAGAGGCCGAGGAGAAGCCGAAGCCGGGTCAGCGCGCCGAGGTCTCGAACCTCGAAATCGTCCGCCACTACTTCGACGCCGCCGTCGAGCACCTGGAGCTGCCCGACGACCTCCACGCCGTCTTCTGGAGCTCCTACCGCGAGGTCACCGTCCAGGTCCCGGTGAAGCTCTCCGACGGCAAGGTCCATGTCTTCTCCGGCTACCGGATCCAGCACAACGGCGCGCGCGGTCCCTACAAGGGCGGTGTCCGCTTCCACCCCGAGGTCGACATCGACGAGGTCCGCGCCCTCGCCTCCCTGATGACCTGGAAGACCGCGGTCGCCGGCGTCCCTTACGGCGGAGCCAAGGGCGGCGTCAACTGCCCCGCAAATGACCTCGAGAGCTCCGAGCTCCAGGCAATCACCCGCTCTTTCCTCTCCAAGATCGAGAAGGTGCTCGGCCCCACCCGCGACATCCCGGCCCCCGACGTCAATACCAACGCCCAGACGATGGCCTGGATGATGGATGAGTACGGCAAGCTCCACGGCCACACGCCGGCAATCTGCACCGGAAAGCCGCTCGAGCTCGAGGGGTCCGAAGGCCGAGAGGCGGCAACCGGCCGTGGCTGCGTCTTCATGTACCGCGAGGCGGCCCCGCAGATCGGCCTCAGCCCGGCCGAAACCACCTTCGTGATTCAGGGCTTCGGCAACGTCGGCTCCTGGGCCGCCAAGATCATGCAGCAGCTCGGCTGCAAGATGGTCGGGGTCTCCGACGTCAACGGTGCAATCCGCAGCGATGAAGGAATCGACGCCGAGGAGCTGGCCAAGTTCCTCGCCGACGGAGGACTGATCACAGATTTCGAAGGCGCCGAGGAGATCCCCGCCGACGACCTACTGGGGATCGAGTGCGACGTGCTGATCCCGGCCGCACTCGGCGGCATGATCCACGAGGGCAACGCCGACCAGATCAACTGCAAGATGCTGATCGAGGGCGCCAACAGCCCAACCACCCCGGCCGCCGACGAGATCCTCCATGACAAGGGCTGCTACGTGATCCCGGATGTGATGGCGAACGCGGGCGGCGTCGTCTGCTCCTACTTCGAGTGGGTCCAGAACCTCCAGCACTTCCGCTGGACCGAGCGCGAGGTGAACGAGAAGCTCGGCACGATCATGCGCCGCGCCTTCCGCGACGTTTCAGGCCGAGCCAAGGAAGAGAAGCTCTCCCTGCGCCATGCCGCCTACCTGGTCGGGATCGAACGGGTGGTCGAGGCCGCCCGCACGCGAGGCTACGTCTAACGCTTTTGCGACGCGGGTCTTCCGCGTCGCATGGTCACGCTATTCCTCGTCGCCGTCGAAGTCGAAGTCCTGGGGCGGCTTCTGCTCGAACCACAGGTCCTCGTCTTCGGGTGAGTCCTCGAGGAACTCGGGGGTCTCCTCGAGCAGGTCCTCGCCTTCAGCAGGCGGCGCAGCGCCTTCCTCGGGGAGCGGTTCCGGCGGCGCCTCGCCCGGGGCTGGTGGTGGGGGCGGCGGATCGGCTATCTGGTCCGGGAAGCTCGCCTGCTCCTCGTCGACGATCGGCGCCTCTTCGGTGTCCGCGGTGACCGCCCCGGGCTCGTCGTAACCCTGGTCCTCACCCTCGTCGATGAACTGGTCCTCGGGCGGGGCCTGCTCGGCCTCCTCGGCCGGACCGAGGTCGGCAAAGGCGTCCTCGGGCTCCGGGGGCGGCCCGGGCTCGGCCGGCGGGGGCTCGACCGGGGGCAGGGGCTGGTCGGCGGCGGGGGCGGGTGGCGCCCCGGGGTCCGACTCGAAGTCGTAGAGCGCCGGCGGCCCACCTTGCTCCGGCGCCTCGGCGGCCGGCTCCGCAGGCGGCAACGGCTCTTCGGCGGCAAGCTCGTCCGAAGGCGGCTCGGGGGGCGGGTGCTCCTCGGTCTCGGCGTGGAGCAGGTCGCTCTCCGCCACCGGGGGCGCACCTTCGACCTCGGGAGGCGGCGGCGGCGGGATCGGTGAGTCCGTCTCCGGCCGCGCCGGGCCGGCGTCGGGCGGAGGCGGAGGTGGCATCGGGTCGGCGCCGGTCGGCGGTCTCGGCATCGACTCCTCCTCGATCGGCGGGAGGTCGTCGACGGGCGGCTCTTGCAGGGGAGCCTCGTCGGCAAGCGGGGGCTGGTCGGGAAGCGGAGGCTCGGCGGCGGGCGGCTCCGGAGGCGGTGGCTCGGCAACGGGCGGCTGATCCAGTGGAGCCGACGGTCCGGAGAATGGCGGCTCCTCGGGAAGCGGCTCGGGGACGGACGGCTGGTCCTGAGGGGGCCCGGGGACGGGCGGCTCGGCCGGCGGCGGTGGCGCGCCGGGAGGCTGCGCCTGTAGTGGCGGCGAGTCGGGCGCCGGTGCTTGCGGAGGCGCAGCTGCCGGCGGCGGCGGCGCGGCTTCGGGCTGGGATCCCGTGGGATCTGGCGCGCCCTCTGGGGGAGCAACAGTGCCAGCGGGAGCGCCCGGCTCGGCCGTGGCAGCGTCGCCAGGGGCGGCAGCCTGCTCGCCCCCGCTCAGCATGGCGTCGGCCGCACGGAAGGGATCGTCCGGGCGGCTGGGCGCGCCGAACGCCTCGTCCTCCAACTGCTTGACCTCGGCTTCGCCGGCGCCGTGGCGCCGTTTCAGCTCAAGGTGTTCTCGAATTGCGTCGTCGAGTTCGCTCATTTAGGCAGGCCTTGCCCGCTTCAGGCATACCTTAAGCGCTCGTAGCGCCCGTTTGAGCGCCGTCAGCCCTGGAAGAACGGTTTTTCCCGGCACGTTTTGCCTCGTATAGAGCCGAATCCGCGGCCGCCAGGAGCGACTCGGCCGTGCCATCCGCATCCTCGAGCCCGGCCACCCCGACGCTGACCGTGACCCCGGTCGAGCCGCCACCCGAGCGCAGTGGGACGGAGACTCCCTCGACCCGCGCACGGATCCGTTCCGCCAGCTCCATCGCCCCTTTTGGCGCGGTTTCGGGCAAAGCCACGGCGATTTCCTCGCCGCCGTAGCGCGCCGGCTCGTCCACCTCGCGGGATTCCTCCTGGACCGCCGCCGCTACGGCGCGCAGGACATCGTCTCCCTGCAGGTGACCGTAGGTGTCGTTGACCCGCTTGAAGTCGTCGAGATCGAGCATCAGGAGCGAGAGGTCGTGACCGAACCGCTTCGCGCGTTCGGTCTCCTTTGAGAGCAGTTCCCGGAAACGGCGCTGGTTCGAGAGGCCGGTGAGCTCGTCGGTGACCGCCTGCTGCGAAACGAGCTCATGGAGGCTCTGCATGGTTCGCGCAAGGAAGAAGGTGAACAGCAGGGCGGCCGCGAGCAGGAACGCCAGGAGCAGCCCCACACCGGCATCGATCGCGGGCAGGGCGCTGGTGTCCTCGGTCGGGCCGAGAACCACCAGCCGGAGCTGTTCACTGAGTGACACCGACCGGGCACGCAGGTCGTCATCGCCGACCCGCACCTCCTTGGTCTCGCCGCTTGCCGGGACCGAGTCCTCGGGCAGCTCGACTGTCCCCGCAACCTCTCGCTCCCCCGAGAGGAGCAAAGCCGCACGGTCGGTGAGAGCAGCGACCCGGTTGACGTACTCCTTGGCCGGAGTGACCGAGACGGTGAGGATGCCGAGCAGGCGGTCGGGATCCTTGAGCTGCACGCTCGCAAATCCGACCCCATCGACGCCGACCGAGGCAACCTGGTTGCTGTCGACAGCCTGGACCGAGACGGCGGCCACCCCCGGCTCGCGAGCGAGTCGGTTGGCTGCCGACTCGATCGCGGCGGGTCGGCCACTGCGAAGCGCTGCCGCCAGCTGGCCGTCACGGGCGAGCTGTCGCGCCAGGGGCTCGGCTTCGCGCCGCGCCTCCTCCTCGAGACTGACCGCGGTCTGAACACCGGCAGCGAGGCGCGCGTCGGCCTTACCGTTGCGAGATTCGGCCGTCACCTGCAGCAGCAGCCCGGCCACCGCCAGCATCGGCACCACCACGATCAGGAGGAAGAACAGGATCAGTCGTCGTCCGAAGCTCACGCCCGAGACAGCGTATCCTTGCCTCCGGCACGTGGGCGGGAAGATCTGTCCACGCGCCCCCCCCCAACCCACGGGGCTATAGCTCAGTTGGGAGAGCGCCTGGATCGCACCCAGGAGGTCGCCGGTTCGAGTCCGGCTAGCTCCATAGGCAGAGGCTGTTGACTGGACAGCGAATGACATGCAGCGGGACCGCAGCGCTCGCGACCCTGGTCGCGGCTGTTTTGACGTTGGCGCTTGCGTCCGCAGCCTCGGCGACGAAGATCACCCTCGGCCCCAGCCTCGACGATCCCGGCATTGCTCAGGTGGGACTGTGCGCACCGCCGTGCACGGTCATCCAGTCGGAGTTGGCGGCGGGAACCGGAATCCTCACCGCGCCGGTCTCGGGGCAGATAACCGCCTGGTCTTTGCGGGGAGGCGAGGCCGCTGGCGGTCACACTTACGCGATCCGCACGCTTGCGCCCGTGAGCGGCTCCAGTTACCGGGGGCTGGCGACATCAGCCGCGATCCCGGGGATGCCGAGCACAGTCGTCAACGAGAGCGCTACCTCTATCCCGATCCAGGCAGGCCAGCGGGTCGCGCTGAAGAAGGTCACCGGGCCGGACGGCGGCTTCCCCGTCTACCAGCCGCCGGCTGCCGGGCCGAGCGACGCGATCCAGGCACTCGGCGACTTCCCGGATGGGGCCCTGGGCATGGCGGGCGCGGAGATGCCCAACCGCCGGCTTGCGTTCAACGTCGAGGTGACCTTCTGCCGGGTCCCTGACGTATTTCGCCGGCCGGTCGAGGCCGCGAGGCAGCTGATCCTGAATGCCGACTGCGGCATCCTCGTCCGGAAGCGGAAGCTGAGGCCAAACCGGAAGAACCGCAAGCGAAAGGGACGGGTCCTGCTGCAGGCAACACCCGCGGGGACGACCGGGCCGCCAGGAACGCCGGTGGACATCACCATCGTCGCGCTGCGCAAACGCCGCTGAGCGGGGTCAGGACCGGCGACTAGGCCGGGGAAAGCGGCGACGACATCGCTTCGAGGCTCGGCGCTTCTTCTTTCGGCGGCAGCGCTTGGTTGGGCGGGCAGCGTTCGAGAGCGCGGCGGCCACCGGGGCTTCCTGGCTCGACGTACCCGGGCGCCCCGCCAGGGCCGTGGGCAACGGGCTCAGCTGGACGGTGCGGGACGCCGGATCGAGCGGAAGGCTGAAGCTGGTGCGATCGCGAATCGCCTGGGACGGACCCCCGGACAGGTCGTTCTCGCGCCTGTAGGTGAGGAATGGGAGGCGCAGCACGCCGCTCGAGACCTCTGCCCTCGCCAAGCTCTTGCCTGGCTCGAACCACCAGTCGTCGGTCCCGCTGATCAGCAGGCCGAGCCGGTGCCCGCCGCGCAGCAGCCAATCCTGGAGGTAGAGGTTGAATTCCGTCTTTGCGGACCCGGCAATCGCGGCCCCACGGCTGATCAACGTGGCGCGACTCTGCTCATCGATGTCGTAGAGCAGGCCAACCACGTTGACTCCGGCCGGGTCGACGGTCACCTCGAGATTCGGTGTGCCGCTCAGGTGCGCATCGTGGGGGAGGGGCGCCGAGAATGTCCAGCTTCCGTTGCCGCTCGGCCCTGGGATGCAGGACGGTTCGAGCCGCAGGCAGAAGAGCTCACCCTTGTTGCCTGGACTGTCGCTGTAGGCGCCCGGCAGCAGTGGCAGCCCGGAAGTGACCGCGTCAGCCGGCGGCCATTCGGGCTCCCCCCGCCAGCCTCCCTGCGAGCCTTCCTGAACGACGACCGGCGGATCGGCGGGGGGATCGGCGCCCTTGAGGTGGCGGTCGAGGAACCGGAAGACTTCCTCGGTCCAGCCCTCGCGGCCGACAGTTCCGGGGTGGCCCCGTTCCCATTCGCTCGGAGCCAGATGCTCGTGCTGGCCGAGCCAGAGGCGCTTCGGACCCGCCAGCCGGCCCCAGACCGCATCGAGGCCGTCCGGATGAATGCCCCAGTCGAGCAGTCCCATCGACCACATCACCGGGACGGTGGTTCCGGCGACCCGGTCCTCGTAGTCGCGCTCCTGCCAGAACGGGATGTCCGGGTCGGGGTTGGTCCAGTTCACCTTCTCGATCAAGCAACCTGGATTGCTGAACCGGGAGAGATAGGCCGCCGTCGCCGCCTCGAGCGCAAGCGGATCCACGAACGGCCACGTGTGGTACAGCGCCTGCACCGGCTCGAGCAGCGAGAACGGCATGTAGCGGACGCGGTTGTAGTAGAAGGCGCGGTACTCGGAGGCATGAGCGCCCATCGGGACCGCGGCCGCGTGCTCGGGGAGACGCTCGGAGAGCGCCGCGAATTGCAGGAAGCCGTCGTAGCTCAACCCGTAGGTGCCGACCTTGCCGGTCGACCAGGGCTGACGCGCGGCCCAGCGAATCCCCGCGATCACGTCGGCCCGCTCGCCGGCGCCGACATGATCGGTGCAGCCCTCGCTGGCGCCATAACCGCGAACGGTGAGCTGGATGACGGTGTAGCCGCGCTCGAAGGCGCGGTCCATGATGTCCTCGTAATAAGAGAGGAGCTCGGGGCGGCCCCGGTCGAGGTCCAAGAAGTTGTCGCCGAGCCCGAAGTAGCGCCCCGGAATCAGGATCACGGGCGTCTGTCCACCGTCGGCCGGACGGAAGACGTCGGCATGAAGACTGGTGCCGTCAGGCGACTCGATCGTCGCCTCGCTCCAGACCGCGCCTTCCGGAACCGGGTCTGCGCCGGCCGCGCCGCCGAAGCCGGCGACCAGGACCGACACGGTCGCCAGCAGCGTTCTCCTGATCAGCAATCCCCTCCTCACTAGCCTGTACATTACTGAAAGTAATGTCCGCCGTGGGGACAAGCCGAGGTGGGCCGGGGCGGCAGCGAATCCCCCGGGCCGAGCGCGAGGCACAGATGCTCACGGCCGCCGATGAGGTCTTCACCGCGCACGGCTATCGCGCCGCCTCGATGGATCAGATCGCGGTGGCAGCCGGGATCACGAAGCCGATGCTCTACGCCTACTTTGAATCGAAGGAGCACCTCTTCATCGCCTGCCGCAGATTGCACGGCCGCCGCCTGCGGAAGCGCATCCTCGACGCCGCTGAAGAGAAAGATGTGCGTCCTGACCGCCGTCTCTGGCAGGGCTTGCTCGCCTTCTTCGAGTACGTCGATGAGAACCGCGGCTCATGGACCGTGTTCCGCCCGCCAGGTGCGGGAACAGCCCCTGGCGCGCTCGGGGAGGGAACGATCGCGGCCGAGAACGAGGCCGGGGATCTGCTCGGCAGGTTCTTCATCGATGCGGCGCGCGAGGCCGCGATCGGCGAACAGGCCGCCGAGCAGGCCGAGCCGATGGGTCGCATTCTGGTGGGGGCCGCCGTCGGTGCAGTGGACTGGTGGCTGCTCCACCCGGAGCAGCCGAAGGAGCTGCACGTGCTGCGGCTGATGAACATGGTGTGGAACGGCTTCGAGGGGCTGCTCGAAGGCAAGCTCTGGCTCCCAGAGGGATCTGGGAGCAACGATTAGGTCGGAGCCGACGTCCCGGTGAAAGGGACCTACGCCGCTTCGGCGTAAGCCGGCGCGGCCTCGCCGGAGTCGTCCTCTGGAATCGCTCCGTGGCCCTCCATCGGAGGCGCCGGCTTCAGGACCACGACAGCGGTCAGGATCGCAAGCACCATGCAGGCGGCACCGATCAGATAGGCGAGGTGGTAGCCGGAGTTGAGAGCCGCGTTGAGCGACTCGCCGTCGGCCTCGAGCGCGTCTGAGCGCTCCGCTGCCAGCGTCGCCAGCACCGCGAGGCCGATTGCGCCGCCGACCTGGGTGGTCGTGTTGATCAATCCGGAGGCAAGACCGGACTCGCGCATCTCCACCCCTGACATCGACAGCGAGATCAGCGAGGGGAAACTGAGACCTGCACCGAAGCCAAACAGGATCATCGTCCCGAAGACGTCAGCCCAGTAGTCGCCCTCGACCGGCGTTCGCGAGAACCAGAGGATCGCTGCCGTGGAGCAGGCGAGGCCGGCGAGCAGTGTGATCCGCGGGCCGATGCCCATGATCAGCCGTTCGCTGTACCGGAACGAGAGCGTGCCCATCACCAGGCAGGCCGGGAGGAAGGCGAGGCCGACCTCGAGCGGGCTGTAGCCGAGGATGCCCTGGAGGTAAAGAGCGCCGAGGAAGAACATTCCGAAGAAGCCGACCACCATGAAGGCCATGATCGCGTTGGCGCCGCTGACGTTTCGTGAGCGAAACAGGCGCAGGGGCATCAGCGGGTTCTCGATCCTCGCCTGGCGGCCGAGGAAGGCCGCGAGCAGGACGATCGAGATGGCGCCGAGACCGAGAGTCTGGGTCGCTCCCCAGCCGTGCTGTTCGACCCCGAGCAGGGTGTAGACGCCAAGCATGAGGCCGCCCGTGAGCAGGACCGCGCCGGGGATGTCGGCGCCCTGATCCAGCCCGATGCCCCGGTGATCGTCGACCAGGCGCACGGCGAGCAGCGCGGTCGCAATCCCGATTGGGACGTTGATCAGGAAGATCCAGTGCCAGCTGATCAGGTCGGTGAGGATGCCTCCGGTGATCAGGCCGAGCGAGGCCCCGGCCGAGGCCACGAACCCGTAGACGCCGATCGCCTTCGCCTGCTCCCTCGGCTCCGGGAACATGGTGACGATCATCCCGAGGATGACCGCGGAGGCAACCGCGCCGCCGGCACCCTGGATGAAGCGGGCGCCGATCAACATGCCTTGGGTCTGGGAGACGGCGCAGGCGAGTGAAGCCAGGGTGAAGACGCCGAGCCCGGCCAGAAAGACGCGCCGCTGGCCGAGGAGGTCCCCGATCCGTCCGGAGAGCAAGAGCAGGC
Organism: uncultured Solirubrobacterales bacterium; assembly: GCA_963770155.1. Classification (GTDB taxonomy): domain Bacteria; phylum Actinomycetota; class Thermoleophilia; order Solirubrobacterales; family 70-9; genus CAVYOE01. The sequence goes on from CAVYOE010000001.1 coordinate 1,802,057, forward strand.
CGCCGAAGGCGATCAGATAAGCGTTGACGACCCAGGCGAGACTCGACTGAGAGAAGCCGAGGTCCTCCTGGATCGTGGGCAGGGCGACGTTGACGATGGTCGCGTCGAGGACGATCATCAGCATCCCGCCGCAGAGCACATAGAGCGCACGCCAGCGGCGGTCAGTTTCTTGGTCGGGTGTCGGGGTTCGCATTGGGTTTGTCATGTCAGTTGAGACCGGGCGGGGGCGGGAAACTCATCGGCCCGTCGCGAATGGCGGCGCGCAACAGCGACGATCACGGCGGGCACCGCCCCGGGGTTGCGGAGCAAGCGCAGCGGCAGGCCTACGAGCCACATGATTGCACCCGCGCCGAACCGCCTTTTGTGACCAGCTGCACACTCGAGCTCGATCTCCCCGGTTTCGATGATGACCAGGCAGTCCGCCCACTCAGAGCTCTCGTAGAGACGCGCCTGCCCGGGCTCGATCCGGACCTTCCGCAAACCGAAGCCGGCCGGGATGCGGCGGCCGAGAATCGGGCAGGGGTCTTCTTCGTATGCCATCAAGGGATATGACTCCCGGGCGCCGCCATGCTCATCGGTCTGGCGAAACCGAATCGCACAGGACCGATGAGAACCGGGGGCCGATCCGGTCTTAGAAAGCGACCCGAACAAAGGAGACGAATATGAGCCTCAGCAACTACGAGGTTGGCGCCGTAATGGCGACCGCCGATCTCACCAAGGCACGCGACTTCTACGAGAAGAAGCTCGGCCTCAAGGTCCGAAACGAGGTCCCCGATGACGGCTTCGTCAGCTACGAATGCGGCGGCGGCACCGGGATCAACGTCTACCTCTCACCGGAGCACGCCGGCAAGGCCACGGCAACGATGGCCGGCTGGAACGTCGACGACCTCGAGAAGGTGGTCGAGGAACTCAACTCCAACGGTGTCACCTTCGAGCAGTACGACGATCCGCCGCTTGTCACCGACGAACAAGGGATCATCGACTTCGGTGAGAACAAGGTCGCCTTCTTCAGGGATCCGGACGGGAACACCCACGCCCTGAACGAAGGGATGTAGCCGGGGCGGCGGGCCGTCCCCCGCTCAGCCGTCGAGACGTTCCGGCATGCCGAAGCGCGCGAAGGCAGCATCGAGCGCGTTCGCGTCGAACGGCTCGTCGGGTGCGCGAGCTTGCACAGCGTCATCGGGGTCGGAGAGATCGCGAACGATGAACGCGGTGACGTTGCTGATCTCATCGCCGCGGAAGCTGAGCACGTTGAGCGCGAAGGGCAGGAAGGAATTGGAGTCCTCGTCCCAGCTGTAGAAGGCGAGGGCCGGCTGCCCGTTGGCCATCGTCGAGAGCGGCTTCCAGCGGAACTCGCCCGAGAGCGGCGATGAGGCCATCCACTCCCGGATCGCGTCGCGACCGCTGAACCAGCGCGACATCGGTGGCATCGCAAAGCTGGCGTCCTCGCTCAGCCGCGCGACCACCGCGTCGACGTCGCCGCGCTGCCAGTCCTCGACGTAGCCCTCGACCAGCGCCCGCACCTTTTCGTCACCGAGCGAGCGGATCGTCTCTTGCTGCGACTGCTCGGGGGACCGCTCCTCGACCGCCTTGCGGGCACGCTGGAGGGCGCTGTTGACCGACGCTACCGATGTGTCGAGCAGCTCGGCCACCTCCTTTGCCGAATAGCCGAGCACCTCACGCGTGATCAGCACGGCCCGCTGGTTGGCCGGCAGGTGCTGGAGCGCCGCGATGAAGGCCAGCTCGACCGCCTCGCGCTGCTCGTAGCTCGCCTCCGGGCCGGCGGTTTCCTCGGCGACATCGAGGGCCTCGTCGGCGTAGGGCTCGAGCCAGATGTTCTCCATGATCGGAGCACCCGGCCCCTCTTCGGGATCAGAGGCCGCGTTGTGGTCCATCGGCAGCACCCGCTTCGGCCGCCGGGAGATCGCATCGAGGCAGGTGTTGGTGGCGATCTTGTAGAGCCAGGATTTGACCGCGCTGCGGCCCTCGAATTTCTCGAGCCCCTTCCAGGCCCGGAGCATCGCTTCCTGCAGCGCGTCCTCGGCGTCGTGAACCGAGCCGAGCATCCGGTAGCAGTGGGCGTGGAGCGCGCCGCGGTGCGGATCGACCAAGCGGCCGAAGGCGGACTCGTCACCGCCGCGGGCCGCTTCGAGCAACGCGGCGTCGTCGGCGATCGCGGCCGGCTGGTCGGGAGCCATCAAGCGCAGATTAGCCCGGCGGTGGCAACGCTCGTCGTCGCCCCCATCCCACTAGTCGGTAGCTAGGTGAGCGCTCCTGGAATCGGCCGGCCCCGGGCGGCCATCTGCTTCTCGGTCCGGGCGACGACGTCGAAGAAGTAGCTGTTCTCGCCCGAGCGAACCCGCTTTGGCGTCAGCGGGCGCGCGGCCCGGAGGCCCCGGGCCACGCTCCGGAACATTGCCTCCTGGGAAGCGGTCCACCGGATCCCGTACATCGCCCGCACCGAGGGCGGCAGGGAGCCCCGCACCAGCAGGTTGTGGAATCGCATCGCCGGCCAGTTCACCGCCGGCACCGGGATCTCGAACATGATCGCGTTGCCGACGTGCTTTGCCTCCTCGGTCAGGTGGGTCTCGGGGCGCCGCAGCTGCTCGTCGAAGTACTCGCTGAACTCGGCGTGCGATTGCGGCGCAACCTCGGCGGGCATCCCGAAGAGCTCGCCGAAACGCACGTAGTCGGCCCAAAAATCGTCGCGCTCGCCGTCAGTGAGGCGGCGGACCAGGAGCTCGTAGAAGGTGCGCGCCGAGTCGGCGCTGACCGCGATCGTCCACAGCATCAGCTCCGGGTCGAATGCGTCGTACGCCGCCCCGGCTTTGACCTCGCCGGCATCCTCGGCCAGCTCGCCGTGAACGCGCTGGTGCATCCGGTCGACGACTCCGAGGACCGCATCGGCCTCCGCCCGGGAACCGAAGAAGATCGCCTCGAACATCTTTGCCGTGTGCACCAGGCGCTGAAACGGAGTTGCCCGGGCCCAGGTGTGGTTGATCGTTCCGACGAAGGTGAGCGGATTGATCGCGCCGACGGCAAGGGCTCTCTGCCCGAACAGGAGCCCCACCGCCCGCTGCTCGTGCACGTGCCTGAGTACCGACCTCCCCCGAGGGAAATAGCCCTCTTCGGTGATTGCACTGATCGGGCTGGAAGCAACCCGCGTCACGAGCCGAATTCTACGCCGTGAACCGGGCCCACCAAGACCGGATAGACAGGCCCCCTACCATTCGCCGCCCATGCGGATCGACGAGATCCTCAAGCGCAACGAACCCTGCCTCTCGGTCGAGTTCTTCCCTCCCAAGACCGACGAGGGCCGCGCGACCCTGTTCGAAACGGTCGAGGTGCTGCGAGAACACGAGCCCGCGTTCTTCTCGGTCACCTACGGGGCCGGCGGAGCCACGCGCGAGGGTACGGTCGAGATCAGCCGCGAGATCAAGCAGAGGTATGGGGTCGAGGTGATGACCCACCTGAGCTGTGTCGGCGAGACGGTCGAGCGGCTCCGGGCCATCCTCGACGAGGTCACCGGCGACGGGATCGAGAACATCCTGGCGCTCCGCGGCGACCCCCCGCGCGGGGAGAAGGACTTCGTTCCGCCCGAGGGTGGCCTCAAGAGCTCGCCCGAGCTCGCCGCACTGATCTCCGAGCACTACCCCGATGTCGCGATCGGGGGGGCTTGCTTCCCTGAGGTCCATCCGGAGGCGGAGAACCTCGAGGCCGACCTCGCCTTCCTCAAGACAAAGGTGGAGGCCGGCGCCGACTTCCTGATCACCCAGCTCTACTTCGACAACCAGCTCTACTTCGACTTCGTCGCGGCCGCGCGCGCCGCCGGCATCGAAGTCCCGATCATCGCCGGCGTGATGCCGATGTCGAGCTTCTCCCAGATCGCCCGCATCTGCGACCTCTGCGCCGCCTCGATCCCGGGACCGCTCGAAACGGCGATGGCTGAGCTGAATGGCGACGAGCAGGGCGAATTCGAGCTCGGTGTTGCCTGGGCGGCCGCCCAGTGCGCAGAGCTGCTCCGCGCCGGGGCGCCGGGGATCCATTTCTACGCGCTCAACCGCTACCCCGCGACCCGTGCGATCCTGTCGACCCTACGCGCGATGAAGCCTTGGGAGCAACAGGGAACCGAGCCGGCGCCGCTGAGCGCCACCTGACCGTGCCCGCATTCGATTACGAGGGCTTTGAGATTCATTACGAGGAGTACGGCTCGGGCGACCGGCCGATCGTCCTCATCCACGGTCTGCTGATGAACGGTCACATGTACGACCGGGTTGCGCCAATGCTTGCCGACGCCGGCAACCGGGTGATCACGCTCGACCTGCTCGGCCACGGGCAGTCGGACCGCCCGACAGAGATGTTCCGCTACTCGACGTACTTCTTTGCCGAGCAGGTCGTGGGGTTGCTCGACCACCTCGGCCTGAAGCAGGCGGTCATTGGCGGGACCTCGCTCGGCGCGAACGTCAGCCTCGAGACCGCCCGGATGGCGCCGAAGCGGGTCAAGGGGATGATGATCGAGATGCCGGTCCTCGACAACGCACTGCTTGCTGTCGCGATGATCTTCACCCCGATCATGTTCGGACTGCGCTTCGGCGCCAGGCCGCTGAAGGCGCTCTCCCGCTTTGCCAATCGCGTCCCGCGGTCCAATTTCCTGCTCGACATCGCCGTCGACTGGATGCGCCGGGAACCCGAGGCATCCACCGCCGTGCTCGAGGGCCTGTTCGCGGGAGGCGCCGCGCCGCACCACAACCTGCGGGTCCAGATGGACCAGCCGACCTTGATCATCGGCCACCGGGCAGACCCGCTGCACCCGTTCTCGGACTCGGGGATGCTGCACGAGGAGCTGCGCAATTCCCACCTGGTGCGAGCCCACTCGATCATGGAGTGGCGGGTGAGCCCGGAGCGCCTCACGAACGAGCTCGCGGACTTCCTCGAGGCGGTCTTTAGCGATAACAGAGGCGCGTTCGCTAGGCTCGCGGCCCGCGATGAGCAGCAAACGCGAAGAGAAGGAGCGGCTTCGAGCTGAGCGGCTCGCCGCCCAGCAGGCGGCGGCCGGATCGGCCCGGCGCCGGCTGGTCGGCGGCTACGTACTGGCGGGCCTGCTGACCGCGGCCGTGATTGCCGGGATCGTCGCGGTCGCGATGAGCGGTGGCGACGGCGGCGGTGGCGACGACACCAGCACCAGCGCCTGCGCAGAGGCTCACGTGCAGGCCGATACCGGGACCACGAACGGGGTCGAGTTCGACTGTCGCGAAGGGACCCCGCCGCCCCCGATTGCCGTCGGCGATCTGAAGATCGCGGCGCGCGACGCGAATTGTGACCTGCAGGAGAACCTCAAGGACGAGGGCAACAGCCACGTCGCCAACACCAAACCGGTCACGTACAAGACCAATCCGCCGACCTCAGGCGACCACAATCCGAACCCCGCCGCCGACGGCGCCTACGCAACGCCGCTGGCCGACCAGACTGCCGAGCACACCAACGTCCGCAACTTCGTCCATGCGCTCGAGCACGGACGGGTCGAGATCCACTACAGCCCAGACCTGCCGGAGGAGGATCAGTTGGCACTCAAGGGTGTGTTCGACGAGGACCCGGACGGCATGCTGCTCCTCCCGAACCCGAGCATGCCCTACAAGGTCGCGGTCACAGGCTGGACCGCGCTGGTCGGGTGCCCCGAGTACAGCCCGACCGTGATCGACGTCGTCCGCGACTTCCGCGACACCTATCGCGGCAACGGCCCGGAAGACATCCCGATTTCGTTCTAGCCCGCGCGGTAACGCGGGAAAAAGCCCTCTTCGCCCCCCGCTCCCGAGCTGAGCCGCTCGTAGGCGGCCTCGTCGGCGACGATCTCGTGGGTGCGAAAGGGGAGCTCGGTGTTGGCGAAGCCGCGCTTGAACCGCTCGAGACCGTCGCCGGGCTCGACCCCACCGCCGAGATTGAGCGGCACTCGCAGCTCCTCGGCCATCTCGATCATTGCCGCGAACAGGTTCTTCATCGGCGAGTCGTCGAGATGGCGGTCGGCGGTCCCCCCGAGGTAGTAGTGGAGGACTTCGTCGCTCAGCACCGCCATCGCTCCGGCCGCCGCGTCGCCATCCGGCGCGGTGCACAGCAGGACCCAGCTGCGGCTGCTCGCCAGCGTGGCCTCAAAGTAGGAGGGTCCGAAGAAGTAGCGGTCGGCGGCGCCGGCGCGCCGCATCGTCTCCGTGTAGACACGCTCGAAGGAGGCGCGCTGCTCCTCGCCGGCGTCCGGGCCGCTGAGGCGGTCGATTCGGTAGCCGGCGCGCTCGGTGGCACGGATCTGCTCGGCAAGGCGCGGCCGCACCCCGCTGGCCAGCTCCGGGTCGGCGATCTGCAGGGCGCTGCGTTCCCTCGGGCCGGCGAAAGCCGGAGCGCCGGCTGCCCGCTCGCGCAGGAAGATGCTGACCAGTTCCGCTTCCGAGAAGTCGATGTCCGCGGCGCGCGGCGGCTGTGCGGGTTCGCCGGCGGCCCCCGGATATCCGTACGGCGAGACTGCGTCGAGTCCGCCCTCTTCAGGGATCTCGCGTACGAGCAGCGGGATCGCCAGCGCCGAGCCGATCGTCAGGGTGTGGGTGACCCCCTCGGCTCGCAGGAACTCGGGGCAGCGGAAGAACTCGTCGGAGGCGGCGGCCTCCCCTTCATCCTGGATCAGGGTCGCCTGCAACAGGGCGTCTTCGCTCACGCGGGTTCGGTGGCGGCGCGGAACTCTTCCGGGAGGACGCCCCAGAGCTCGCAGTCGATCAGCTCCTCGCCGCGGCGGATGTGGGAGCGCATCGTCCCCTCGTGCTTCCAGCCGAGGCTGGTAACGGCCTTCTTCGCGCCCTCGTTGGTGGCCGGAATCCGGCCGTAGACCTTGTGCGCGCCGAACTCGTCGAACGCCTTCGCGATCGTGAGGCGCTCTGCTTCGCGGCCGAGCCCGCGGCCACGGGCGGCGTTCGCGCCCAGGACGCAGCCGAGCTCCGGCGGGGTCGAGCAGTTGATCCCATAGAGCGCGGTGAACCCGACCGGCTCTTCCTCCCCGTCGAGCTCGATCGCCCACTTGCGGTCGTTGCCCGAGTCGTTCATGGCGCGCTCGACCCAGGCGCGGGCGTCCTCTTCGCTGAAGTCCTCGCGCGGCTCGTCCATCAGGTCGGCGGTCGCGTCGCGGTTCTGAAACCACTCGCGCACGGCGTCGGCGTCGCCCGGCTTGAACGCTCGCAGCGACACTCCTCGGTCCAAAGCAGCCATCGTCGCCAGCCTACCTTCGTGTCTGCTCGTCTTCGTGGGGGACCTTCCACGACTCGGGCGGCTCGCTCTCCGCGCCACCGCTGGCGGTGCTTCCGACCCCGCGCAGCAGCAGGCCGGGGGTGCGAGCGAGGATCTTCAGGTCGAGCCCCAGCGAACGATTCTCGATGTAGAAGATGTCGTGCTCGATCCGCTCCTCCCACGGGATCCCGACCCTGCCCTGCACCTGCGCCCAGCCGGTGATCCCCGGCTTCACCTCGAGCCGGCGCCGCTGGCGTGGGGTGTAGAGCTCGACCTGCGCGGGAATGGTCGGGCGGGGCCCGATGAACGACATCTCGCCCCGGATGACGTTGATCAGGTTCGGCAGCTCGTCGAGGCCGAAGCGCCGGAGGAAGCCGCCGATCCGGGTGACGCGCGGGTCGTCCCAGGTGACCGCGGTGCCGATCCCGACCGGGTCGGCGCCCTGGCGCATGGTGCGCAGCTTCAGCATCTGGAACGGCTCGCCGCCCATCCCGGACCGAAGGGAGCGGTAGATCGGTGACCCGCGCGACTCGAGGGGGATCGCGATCAGGGCAAACAGCAGCACGGGTGATGCTAGGAGCAATCCCAGGACGGCGGCGAGGATGTCGAGGGCGCGCCTGGTCATCGGGCACTCTCCGCGGTGTCCCAGCCGGTGCCCCGCGGCCCGAGCCGGATCCGGTCCCAGAGGCCGGCGAGAATCGACGCGGTGACGCTGACGTAGTAGCGGGCAACGCGGAACGGGGCCAGCGGCACCAACGGCGCGATCAGGGCGGCGCCGAGGACGGCGAGCTGCCCGGCAAGCGTCACGGTGTAGATGGTTCCCTGCCCCAACACGGCCAGGTTCGTCCCGAGTGCGACCAGGTGAAGGAACGGAGCGGCGTAGCGGAGCAGCCGGTGCGAGGCGATCTGGAACGCGTACATGGGCGTGTACCCACGGGGCCAGAACATCCCGTCGAGCACGACCACGTCCCAGAGTGGCCGCATGATCCGGCGCTTCCGCGCGAACTCACCTTCGATCGTCGGGAGCATTCGCTCCCGGGCGATCGCCCAGGGCACGTACTCGGAGCGGAGCCCGCGCTTGGCGAGCATGAACGGGAACGATCCGTCATGGCTGCGCGAGGGTTCGAGCTCGATGTAAGCGTCGCGGCGGATCGCGTAGATGGCGCCGTTGCCGGCTGTGATTCCACCGAGGGCGGACTCGAGAGCGCGCAGGGCAGTCTCGTAGCGCCAGTAGAGGCCCTCCTGGTTGTCGCCGGCGGGGTCGAGGAGGACCAGCCGCCCGCAGACGTAACCGATCTCGCGATCCGCGAACGACATCATCAGCTCCCGCAGTGCGCTCGGCTGCCACACGCTGTTCGCATCCGAGAAGGCAAGGATCTCGCCCTGAGCACGATCAACCGCCGCATTCTGGGCCGCGACCTTGCCTCCGGGCGGCAGGTCGAGTACCTGGTCGGCGCCCGCCTCCCTGGCCCGCTCAACGGTGCGGTCGGTCGAGCCGTCGGAGGCAACGATCAGCTCGAGCTTCTCGCGCGGATACTCGAGCGCGAGTGCATTTGCGACCCGGTCGCCGATCACCTCCTCCTCATCGCGCGCGGCGATGATCAGTGAAACGGGCGGCTCGTCGGGCCCTTCCGGGACGAACTCGCGCGGGGTGGCGCCGGTGCCGAGAAACCTCCTCAGGATCAGCATCACCAGTGGGTAGCCAACCTGCGAGTAGACGAGCAGGCCGAGGCTGGCCCAGAAGGCGATCTCGAGGATGGCGGTCATCTGATGATCATCTGGTTGCGACGGTCATCCGAGCAGGCGACGGTAGAGGTCGAGCGTTCGCGCGGCAATCTCGTCCCAGGAGTAGTGGCTAGCAGCGGCCCGCGCGGAGGCCTCGGCCATCCGCTGCCGCTCTTGGGGCGAGCGGACCAGGTCGGAGAGAGTCGCGGCAAGTGCGTGCTCGTCCCCGGCCGGAACCAGCCGGGCACCGCCGTGCTCAGCAACCTCGGGAAACCCGCCGACCGCGCTCAGGACCATCGGCTTGCCGAAGGCAAGGCCGGTGTAAAGAACTCCGGACTGCTCGACAGTTCGATACGGCAGAACGAGAAGGTCGGCGCGGCGCATCAACGCAGGCACCTCGGGGTCGCTGATGAAGCGGTCGACGAACCGGACCTTGCCCGGCGCTTCGGCGGCGAGGCGGCGCAGCGGCTCCATCGAGATCTTCGAGAGTCCGACGATCCAGAGCTCCGCCCCCTCGACCTCGCGGAAGGCACGCAACAGGATGTCCGTTCCCTTGTAGGGGCGGATCAAGCCGAAGGCGAGGATCACGGGCCCCTCGACCGCGGCGAGCTCGGCCGGCAACGAGACCTCATCGGGCTGCCGGGTCAGGTAGTCGAGTGCGCCGTGCGGGATCACCTCGATCAGGCCCGGTCGCACCCCGAACTCCTCCTCCATGCGGCGCTTGCCGTGCTCCGAATGCATCACCACCGCATCCATTGCCTCGAGCCGGGAGCGGACCGCGCGCGCCTGGCGCGCGCTCGGCGTCTCCGGGAGAAAGTGGTGCAGGGTGAAGACCCGCGGTCGCTTGGGCGCGAGCAGACGGCGATCGAGGCTCGGCACGGGTAGCCACATCCAATGCACGACGTCCGCCGCCTCCGCGTGGCGGCGGTAGCGGCGCATGTCGCGGACGTGCTCGGCCAGCTTGAACAGCCTGCGGCCAGGGGCTTCGAGACCGCGCTCGGCGGTGCGTGCGTAAAACGCCTCGTTCACCCGGTAGCCAGCGCCATCATCAGTTGCACTCGGCACGGGGCCGTAGAGAAAGCGACTGGTCACCAGTTCGACCTCGGCCCCGGCCTTGGAGAGGGCGGCGCAGAGCGAGTGGTCGTACGGCGGGGTGAACGCCGGCGGATCGACGACCTGGACCCGCATGATGGGAGGATTATGAGGGTGCGCCTCTCCTACTGCGTGGTCAACACGGGCGGGCGGGAACTGCTCTTGCGTTGCCTTGACGCGATCGAGCAGACCACGCCTGCCGGCCTCGAGCACGAGATCCTCGTGCTCGACAACGCCTCCGACGACGGCTCGGCCACAGCGGTGCGTGAGCGAGGCGGGGACGTCCGACTGATCGCGCTGACCGAGCGCCACGGCAAGGCCGAGAACGACACCCGCCTGCTGATGGAGGCGCGAGGCGAGTACTGCCTCCTGCTCAACGAAGACTCCGAGCTCCAGCCCGGCGCGACGGAGGCGCTGTTGGCGGCGCTCGACGCCGATCCGCAGGCCGCGGTGGCCGGCGCTCGCCTGCTCAACCCTGACGGCACCAGCGCGGCCTCTGCCTGGCGATTCCCGGGGGTGGGAACCGCGCTCGCCGGGGCTGTCCTTTTGCATCGACCGATCACGGTGCAGAGCCGCGGCGAGGCCACGCGGGAGGTCGGCTGGACTCAGTCGAGCGCGATGCTGGTCCGCCGCCGCGCCGCAGTCGAGGTCGGCTATCTGGACCCGGATTTCTTCGTGTACTCGGACGAGACCGACTTCGAGAAGCGGCTCCGCAACGCGGGCTGGCGCGTCCTCTACGTCCCCGCGGCCCGGGCGATTCACCACGACCAGATGGCGAGCGACGAGGCCGGGGCCGAGCGGCGCATTGTCGAGTACCACCGCAACCGGGACCGCTACCTGCGCAAGCACAAGGGGGCGGCCGCCGCGGCAGCGTTGCGCCCGCTGCACGCGTTCCCCTACCTGCTTCGCGCCGCGGCCGCGCTTGTCTTGCCGGGGCATTCGCCGCGCCGCTACCTCCTCCACGCGCGTCAGGCGCTGCTCCCGGGCCGCGGGGAGGGAATCCGCGAGGCCGCCGAGGCCTACAACCGGTCTTCGTCGCGCATCTCTGCCTCAACTGCCTCCGGCACAGCTCCGCCGCCCGCCCGCTGAGGCGCAGCGCGCAGGGCCTGCAGCTGCGCCCTGACCGCCGCCGGGCGCAGCGAGGCGGCGATCGCTTCACGCTCGTCAGGCCGCGGGAAGCGGGTGATCCAGAGCAGCGCCGGGAACGAGAGCAGCGCGCCGGCCCGGCCGAAGAAGCCGGCCGCCCCCTCATCCGGCATCAGCAACTCGCCGGCCAGGGTCACCCCCACCGCCAGGATCGCCACCTGGAGAATCCGCCGCCATTCGTAGGGAACGGGGAAGAGCCGTTGTCCGACCGCGTACATGACCGCGATCACGATCACGTAGGAGGCGACCAGGGAGAGCCCGGCGCCGACGATGCCCATCGGCGGAACCAGGATCAGGTTGAGGACGACGTTCGCGGTCATCCCGGCACCGGTCGCCGGGAAGGTGAGCTCGGTGCGGCCGGTACGGCCGATGACGACGACCAGGACGAAATAGAGGGCATAGAGCATCACTCCGGTCGAGACGAGCCCGACCGCCTCGTAGGACTCGAAGTACTCGGGCGCCGCCAGCAGGCGCACGATCCAGCGCGAGAACAGCCACATCCCGATGACGACGAAGCTGCATGCGGCCAGGAACCAGGTGACGATCACCGCGTAGGCGTTGCGGGCCTCGTCGTCGTCGGCGATTGAGTAGGCGAGCGGCGGATAGGCGAGCTGGAAACCGCGGACCAGGACCTGCACCCCCTGGGCGAACTTGACCGCGAGCGCGTAGAGCCCTGCCTTGGCGAGGCCGACCAGGTGCACGATCAGGATCCGGTCGATGAAGCTGAGCGAATAGAGGGAGAGCTCGGCCGGCATCGTCGGGAAACCGAAACGGACCATCCGCCGCAGGACCGCCCTGTCGGGAACCAGTGCGAGCCTGCGGCGCTGCACGAAGACCAGGCCGATGAGGAAAGCCGCGCCCACGCCGAACTGGCCGATGAGCAGGCCACGCGCACCCTCGTCCTCGATCACGACCAGCCAGACCGTGACCGGGATCGAGACGAGCACGTTGGCGATCGTGAAGGCGAAATAGGCGCGGGCACGCTCGTCCAGGCGGAACAGGGTCAGCATCAGGTCGTAAAGGACGAAGACGCCGATCCCCGCAATTGCGATCCGTGCCAGCTCGGGCTCGCTGCGGTCGATCAGCGCTTCGGAGATCGGCCCGGCGAACGGCATCGCGACCGCGACCGCGGCGACCGCGAGCGCCAGCATCGCCGCGAACGCCGTCTTGATCACCTGCTCGGGATCCTCTCCCTCCTTGTAGTAGAAGCGCATCACCGCCTCGATCAGCCCGAGCCGGATCGCGATCGCGGTCGCTACCGCGGCAACCGTGAAGACCTCGGCAGCTCCGAAGTCCTCGGGGGAGAGGTGCCGTGTGTAGAGCGGCAGCAACGCCACCGCGAACAGCTTCGAAAGGACACTCGACGCCGTGTACGCGGCGCCGGTGGTGGCGAGGCGGCGCAGGTACCCGTTCATCTCTTACCCGGGAGTTGCGGGCAGACCCGGCGACGGCGCCGTGGCCGCCTCCGTGGAGGCTTCGGTGCCGCCCGCAGCAGCGGCCGGAACGAGCAGAGCCGAGGCAAGCGCAAACACCGCCCAGGCGAGCGGGTCGGTGAGGAAGCCGGCATAACCGACCGTGTGCACGAGCAGAGCCGCGAACGCCGCCGCCACGCCGAAGCGGGCGACGGCCCGGGCCCTGGCGGCGCTGCCCGCGTCGAGTCCCCAGGGAACAGTCCCGCCCAGCCCGGGGGCGACCCTGCCCAGGCCGCTGAAGATCGCGGCAATGGCCGCGATCAGGAGGGCGGCATAGACAGCGAGACCGAGGATGCCCTGCTCCGCTGCGACGGTGACCGGCTCGGTATGGGAAACGGCTGCCTCGCCGGGCGGCACCAGGTTGTCTTCCTCGAACTCGACCGCGAAAGACCCGGAGCCGTAACCCTGGAGCGGCCGCTCGCGAGCGAGGTCGAGGCCGCCCTCGATCAGGGTGGAGCGGCCGCTCGTGGTCTGCTCCAACGAGCGGTCCGGCCCTGAATCAGATTCGAGCGCCCCCGTGAACGCGGTCAGTGCTGCGCCGGCCACCACCGCGGCGATGCAAACGGCGACGGTCCGGGTGAGGCTCCAGCGCAACGCACAAAGCACGACAAGCCCGGCCAGGAGGGCGAAGAAGCTCGTCTGCGAGAAGCTGAACATGATGCCGGCGAACATCACTGCCACTGCGGCGCTCCCGATCACGAAGTGGCGCCGGCTCTCGGTCCAGAGCAAGGCCGCGACAACTGTGACCGCGGCCAGCGCCAGGTAGCGCCCGTAGATGTTCGGATCCCAGAAGAGGGAGTTGACCCGGAAGTAGGCGTTGAACTCGTTCGACTCCATCACCTTCGCGTTCCAGAAGATCTCGCCGACCTCGTGCTGAACGACGCCGATCAGAGCGAACAGGACCGCCTCGCCGGCGATCACCAGAACCGCCCCCCGCAGGAGTCGCGGCGACCACTCCGCATCACGCAGGAGAACGAACATGACCGCAAACGGGACCAGAAAGAAACTGACGTTCTGCACCGCCCGGGAAACATCGCTCGAGTAGGCCGACTGGACGGCGTACAGCACGATCGCGACGACCAGGGCGATGCCGAGCCATTGCACGGGACGCGGGATGTCCACTCCGGCTTCGCCGTTACCCGCCGCCTCCTTAACCGGCGGCTGCTCAGCTTCGCTTCCGCTCAGCGAGCCGAAAGGCGAGCGGTGGTCGGCCGAAGACCGACGGCCGGGGGTGGGGCTCGGGGCGGATGGCCCATAAGGCACCAGGCGTTGAAGGACCCCGGCTGCGATCACGACGTAGAGCGGGATCAGCAGGTTGGAACTCTCGCCGCCGGCGTCGATCGGGATCCGAAAGGGCAGCGCCGCGATCAGGGCCAGGGGAAGAACTATCGGGTAGCGGCGGAAGAGCCAGGTCAATCCGCCCAACGCGATCAGGCCGGCGACGAGCAGCACGGCGAGCTTTGCGGGATCGTCGCGAAGGTCGCTGATCTGCCCGTGCCACGCCTCGCCGGTAACGAGTGCCGCGGCCAGCAGGAGCGCAATCGCCATCGCCGGGGTACGGTGGTCCCGAGAGGGACTCAGGATCGCCACTCCGACCGCAACCGTGGCGCCGATCGCTCCGGCCACCTGTAGCGCCTCGCTCATCAGTCCTCGTCCTCCTCGACCGCGATCGTCTCCCCCGGGGTGATCGTGCGCCCGCGGGCGTGCAGTCTGATCCGCAGCGTGTAGGTGCCACGCCCGACCAGTGCGCCCTGGTCGTTGATCCCATCCCAGGTCAGCCTCACCACCTGGCCGTCACCGACCTCTGTTGCTTCCGTCAGCTTGCGGACCGCCTCCCCCGCCGGATCGAGGAGGGTGACGTCGACCCGGTCGGCCTCGTCGACCCGAAACCTGATCAGGGCAGAGTCGTCGACACCGTCACCGTCGGGGGCGATGTCACCGTTGACGTGAATTGCGTCGATCAGCAGGCCCGAGGCCCGCGTCCGCTGGTTGATGATGAGCGCCCCGAGACTGGCGACGATCAGCGCCGCGACGAGCAGCCCGCCCGCCCAGCGGCTGCCGTTCATCCTCGCTGACCGCTACGTGCCGGTGTTCTGGCTTGCACGATCCTCGCCGACGATGAACGCGACCGGGGCCCCCTCCGATGCCCGCTTCACTTCGCTGCTCATCGGCTGCGTCTTGGTGACGCCGAGGGTTCCCGCGACAGCCTGCGCATCCGCGTCGTGCCCCTGGTCGAACATGACGACCGAAGCCTCGAACGGGGTCTCGGTATTCCCGACCCGACCGAGCTTGAACGTCTGACGCACCTCCTGGCTGAATCCGGCGGCCAGGCCCGGCACAGGGGTGCTGTTGAGGACCGCTACCTCGATGTCATCGGGCGCCTGTGCTCCCGGCACCGTGCTCGTTGCGCCACCGCTGCCGCCGTCGTCATCCCCGCCAAGGAACCTGTCGGCGCCGAAGACGACTCCCGCGGCGAGTACCGCCACTCCGGCCGCAATCACGGCCATCGCGCGCGGCTCCGGCATCCTTCGGTCTTCGCCGTCGCGACGACCGAAACCGGGCCGGCGGCGCTGTTCGAACCGTGCCCGTCGCTCCGCCGAGGCCCTGGCCATCTCAACCTGGCGCGCGGCCTGCAGCTGCTGGGTTGCGGCGGGTGCCTGTTGCGCAGCGGCCGCCTCCTCGTCCTCGTCGCCGGGCGGCGGGGGGGTGGCTGCCTCGGT
Organism: uncultured Solirubrobacterales bacterium; assembly: GCA_963770155.1. GTDB lineage: Bacteria > Actinomycetota > Thermoleophilia > Solirubrobacterales > 70-9 > CAVYOE01. The sequence continues at coordinate 1,817,475 of CAVYOE010000001.1, forward strand.
CGGAAGCTCCAGGTCCTCGGGGACGTAGGTGGCCTTTTCCTCGAGATCGCGCACATGGCGCGCCTGGGCGAAATAGAGAAAGGTGAGGAGGGCCAGGCCGAAAAACGCGGCAAGGCCAACGAGTGCGCCGATTTCCTGGACTACGTCAGGCATGACGGGTGCGGCGCGGGATGCTAGCCGTCGAGACTTACGGTCGTGCTTACGCGGCGGCGTTCCCTTACCAACTCGACCGTCTTCTCGGCCAGGGTCGACTCGTCGCCTTCCCTGATCAGTTGCTCGAGCTCTCGCACCGCGGCCTCGACCCATTCCGGATCGAGCGGCGCTGGGCGCACTGCGCGAACGATTTTGTCGGCGGCGGTTGGCTGGGACCGCTCTTCCGAGCCGAACAGCTCCTCGTGCAGCTTCTCACCGGGCCGCCGGCCGGTGACTTCGATCGAGATGTCGGTCTCCGGTTCGTATCCGGCCAGGCGGATCATGTTGTGGGCGAGATCCACGATCTTCACCGGCTCGCCCATCTCGAGCACGAATACCTCCCCGGTCCCCGCACCTAGATCGCCTGCTCGGATCACGAGCTGAACGGCTTCCGGAATCGTCATGAAGTAGCGGGTCATCTCGAGGTCGGTGACCGTGACCGGCCCGCCACGCTCAATCTGGTTGCGGAAGATCGGCACGACGCTCCCGGAGGACGCGAGCACGTTGCCGAAGCGGACACTCAGGAACCTCGTCTGGGGATGCTTGCGGCCCATCGCCTCGACGATCCATTCGGCGATCGCCTTCGAGGCGCCCATCACGGTGCGCGGGTTGACCGCCTTGTCGGTCGAAACCAGCACGAAGCGTTCGGCGCCCGAAGCAGCCGCGGTCTCGGCCGTGACTCGGGTCGCGATCGCGTTGTTGCGGATCGCCTCGAGCGGGTTCGACTCCATCATCGGCACGTGCTTGTAGGCGGCGGCGTGGAAGACGACATCTGGGCGGAAGCGCTGCATCACCTCCAGCATCCGGTCGGGCTCCTTGCAGTCGGCAAGCACCGCCTCTACCCGGGTGAAGTGGCGCTCCTCGGTCATTTCGCGGTCGATGGCGAAGAGGTTGTCCTCGGCATGGTCGAGAAGAACGAGCAGCTTGGGGCGGACGCGGGCGATCTGGCGCGATAGCTCTGCCCCGATCGAGCCTCCTGCTCCGGTGACGAGGACCCGCTTGTCCTCCATATAGGCGCCGACCCGGTCGATCTCCATGACCACCGGCTCGCGGCCGAGCACGTCCTCGACCTGGACCTCGCGCAGCTGGCGGGTTAGCTGGACGCCACCACGCAGGAGCTCGAATACGGTCGGCAGGGTCCGGACGGGGATGTCGCGCTCCCGGCACGCGGTCACCACCTTGCCGCGGAGCTCACCTGGCGCTGAGGGGATCGCGATGACAACCTCATCCGGCTTGGTCTCGTCGAGGATGCGGCCGATCTCCTCGGTCGAGCCGAGGACCTTGAGGCCGAGCATGCCCATGCCTCGCTTGCGCGGGTCATCATCGACGAAGCCGATCGCGCGCGACCCGAGGTTCGGGTTGAGCTGCAGTTCGCGCACCACCATCTGGCCGCCGGTGCCGGCACCGACCACGATCACGTCGCTGCCGCTCTCGGGGCTGGCACGGCGAGCCGAGCGCTCAACCAGCGTCCGCACCACCAGGCGGGCGCCCCCGACAAAGGTCAGGGTCAGCAGGAAGTCCATGACCACGACCGAGCGCGGGATGTCGTCCTCGAACGGCTGGATCACCGTGAAAGCGACGACCAGGATCGCGGTCGAGACCGCGGTCGCGCGCAGAACCGCGATGTAGTCGGAGAGCGTGACGTAGCGCCACCACTTCTCGTAGAGCCCGGAGACGGCGAAGATCACGATCTTGCCGGCAACGACAAAGCCGATCGAGGCGACCAGCAGGTCGAGGTAGCGCTGCGGGATGCCCTCGGGGCTGTCGAGGAACCTGAGGCGGAAAGCCAGGTAAAACGCCGCAGCGACGAGGATTGCGTCAGCGCCCGCCTGGAGTATCCGATGCCGGTATACGGGGTGGTTCAAGCGGTCCACGCGCGTGCGAGTCTACCCGTCTACGATTGACCGCTTCCGCGCCCGGGGCCGCCCGCAGCGCGCCTCCCAGCAGCAGCCCCGCCACGCCCCATGACCGACTTCATCGTCGACCCCCTGGTCAATTTCTGCACCGACGTGATCGGCGCGATCGGCTATGCCGGGATCTTCTTCCTGATGCTGGTCGAGAGCGCCAACGTTCCGATGCCGAGCGAGGCGACGATGCTGTTCGCGGGATTCAAGGTCGAGGAGGGCGAACTCACCCTGTTCGGGATCGTCGCCGCCGGCGTGCTCGGCAACGTGGTCGGCTCCTGGGCCGGATATGCCATGGGCTATTACGGCCGCATGGAGCTGTTGGAGCGCCACAAGGTCTTTCACGTCAACCCGAAGCAGATGGAGCGGGTCGAGAACTGGTTCGAGCGTTACGGCGATGTGACCATCTTTTTCACCCGGATGCTGCCGATCGTCCGCACCTTCATCTCCACTCCGGCGGGCGCCGCCCATATGCCGTTCTGGCGGTTCACCGTCCTCACCACCCTGGGCTGCATCCCATGGGTGCTGATGCTCGGCTTCATCGGGGTCCAGGTCGGCGAGCGCTGGGAGGAGTGGCGCGACAAGCTCCACTACTTCGACTACGTAGTGATCGCGGCCCTGATCGGGGTTGCGGCATGGTGGCTGATCAAGCGGCGGCGCAGGGGTGAAGACGAAGGGCCTCCCGTGGCCCCGGACGAGTCGACAGTTGCCGCTGAACGCCGGTAAAGCGGCGGCGCTCGGGGTCGTCCAGGGCCCGACCGAGCTGCTGCCGGTCTCGAGTTCCGCGCACCTGACCCTCATCCCCTGGCTTGCCGGTTGGGATTGGGACGAGCTCGATCCGGAGCTGCGCAAGAGCTTCGAGGTTGCGCTCCATGCAGGCGGCGCGGCCGCGTTGGTGATCGGCCAGCGCCACGCGATCGCCGAGGAGCTGGCGCAGCTCGACCGGCGGCGGGCGGCAGTGATCGCGCTCAGCTTCCTCCCCCCCGCAGTGGCCGGCTACACGCTCGAGCGCAAGATCGAGGGGCAGCTCGGCGGTCCGCGGACAACGGCGGTTGCGCTGCTGGCGGGCGCCGCCGCGATGGTCATTGCCGACCGCCGCCCGCAGGGGCGGGGTAAGCGGACTGCGCAGCCCGCCGACGGGCTCGCGCTCGGTCTGGCTCAAGCGGTGGCCCTCGTCCCCGGGGTGTCCCGAAACGGCGCCACTCTGGCCGCGGCGCGGTGGCGCGGATTCTCGCGCGAGCATTCGAACTTCCTCTCCCGCACGGTTGCGCTTCCGGTGATCGTCGGGGCCGCGGTACTGAAGACCGCTCGCCTACGGCGTCGGGGCATACCGCGAGAGGTCCGGCGCCCGCTCGCTGCAGGGGTTGCTGCTTCGTTCGCGTCGACCCTCGCGTCCCAGGAGCTGATCCGCTTGGTCGAACGCGACCGCGCGCTCTGGCCTTACGCCGCCTACCGGGCCGGCCTGGCTGCCGTCGTGCTGGCGAAAGTGGCAGGCGCGAAGCGGGCGCGGTCCCCGCAATGGTCCGAGCGGGGCTTGGGGTTCGTTCTAAAGCGAGCGAAGCGAGGCCCCCGCGCGGGCCATGCGGGGGACGCGCCCGCTATCAACTCGGTGGCATGACCGACGCGTACGGAAAGGCCGGAGTCAGTCAGAGCAAGGCCGACGAAGCGGTCGCGGCGCTGGTCGCAGCGCTCGGCAAGCCGAGCGGTAAGTCGCGCCAGGTCCTGGCCAGCGGGCACTACGCCAACGTGATCCGGCTCGACGACAAGACCGGGATCGCGTTGTCGACGGATGGCGTCGGGACCAAGCTGCTGGTCGCCGAGGAGCTCGGCAAGTACGACACCGTCGGGATCGACTGTGTCGCCATGAACGTCAACGACGTCATCTGCGTCGGCGCCGAGCCGCTGGCGATGCTGGACTACCTGGCGGTCGAGAGTGCCGACCCCGAGCGGGAGGGCGCAATCGGTACCGGCCTGGGCCGCGGTGCCGAGCTCGCCGGGATCGAGATCCCCGGCGGCGAGCTGGCCCAACTCGGCGAGCTGGTGCGCGGCTTCGACCTCGCCGGCGCCTGCTTCGGCGTGGTCGAGCTCGACAAGTTGATCACCGGCGCCGCGATCGACCCCGGTGACGCCGTGATCGGCCTCCCCTCCTCCGGGCTGCACTCGAACGGCTACACCCTGGCGCGACGGGCACTCGAGGGGCTCGACTGGGGAGAGGATCCCGGCGGCCTCGGCCGGCCGCTCGGCGAGGCACTGCTGGAGCCGACCGAGATCTACGTGAAGCCGGTGATCGAACTGCTTCGCTCAGACGTCGAGGTACGCGGTCTCGCCCACATCACCTCGGGAGGGCTCGGCAACCTGCTGCGGCTCGAGGCCGACGTCGCCTACGAGATCGACACCCCCCTCCCTGTTCCGCCGCTGTTCGAGCTGATCGCCGAGCGCGGCGAAGTCGCCGACGAGGAAATGCACGACGTCTTCAACATGGGCTGCGGCTTCTGCGTCGTCGTCGCCTCTCCTCAGGCCGAGGCGGCACTGGAGCTACTCCAAAGCCACTATCCACGGGCGGCGCGGATCGGCAGCGCATCGGAGGGTCCGCCCGAGATTCGCCGCTAACCTGTCGGGCAGTGGGGACAGTGAGATTCAGCATTGGCAGGAGGGTCGTTGGATTGAGCGTTTTGCTCGCGTTGGCGACCGCATCTCAGGCTGTGGCGGCAGTCGATGAAACTCTGCTCGCCAGCCGAGCCGACGGCCCCGCGGGCGCGGTTTCCACAGTGGGCGCCGACTCGCCCTCGATCTCCGACGACGGCTGTCGGGTCGCGTTCCAGTCGGGCGACACGAGCCTGACCGCCGATGTCATCAACCCCAACCCACTCATCTACGACGCCGAGTTCCACGTGTATGTGCGCGATGTCTGCCTCGGCACCACCGTCCTCGTCAGCCGGGAGACCGGCGTCGCCGGACAGCCACAGAGCAAGCCCGACTTCTTCACCGGTAGGCCGGAGATTTCGGGTGACGGGACGAAAGTCGCCTGGGTGAGTGTCGACGAGCTCGACCCGGTCAACGATCCAGGCCCGGACGACCCCGACGTCTATGTAAGGGACCTGATTGCCGGCACGACCACCCTGGTCAGCCACGGCCCATCCGGTACCAGAGTCGCGGGAGTCGATCCGAGCGCACTCGACATCTCCGAGGACGGCGGCTTCGTCACCTGGACGACCACGGCCGAGGCGAACACGGTCGATGGGACCGCCGCCGAAGCCGCCCCCGCCGCCGACGACGACGTCTTCCGTTGGGACCGAGGCACCAACACCAATGTCCTAGTCAGCCGAATCGATGCGGTGCCGACCACCGGGAACGGGGCATCGCGCAGCCCCTCGATCTCCAACGACGGTTCCCGAGTCGCCTTCGAATCGAACGCGACCGACCTCGTCTCCGGCGACAGCAACGGAGTTCGCGACATCTTCGTCCGCTCCCTGTCGGCCGGGACGATGCAACTTGCAAGCCGGGCCAGCGGAGTCGCCGGCGCGCAGGCGAACGGCGCGTCCGCGCGACCGCGGATGTCGGCGGACGGGAAAACAGTCAGCTTCGAGTCCGCGGCTTCCAACCTCGGCGCCCGAGGTGGCACCACCCAGGACATTTTCGTCCGCGATCTCGACGTCAGTGACTCGGTGCGAACACCGTTCACTACCGAGCTGATCAACCGGATCTCCGGCGCGGAGGGGGATCCCCAGCGGTTCGGTACGACCGACCACGGCGACCCCAGCGGCACCGGCCGCTTCGTCACCTTCACCGCGATCGACACCGGGGCGGCTCCCCTCGCGGAGGGAACGATCCAGGGCTGGAATGTCTATTTGCGCGATCGCGCCAACCAGACGACGTTCATCCTCAGCCGCGCAACCGGCGGCATTGGCCCAGCCGACAACGCCGGCGGCGGCACCGACGCGCGGATCTCCGCCGACGGGCAGTTCGGGGCATTCGCCTCGTTTGGGGACAACCTCGTCCCCGGCGATTTCAACGGTCTGATCGACGTCCTCCGCCGCGAGTTCGGGGAGCCGGCAGAGGTGCAGAACGGCGCCAACTTCAACCTTCGGCTGCTTGCCGGCGGCGCCACGATCAACGGCGCCCCGTTCGAGCATTCGACCAACGTCCCGGTCGGTACGCACGTGGACGTGACCGGCGGCCGGATCGAACTCACCTCCGACAACGGCCTGAAGGAGTCGATGCGCTTCTTCGGCGGCGAGTTCGACGTCAGCCAGGGCCTCGGCGAACAGCTCACGACCCTGCAGCTTCCCCCGAAGCCGAAGTGCAAGAAGAGAAAGAAGAAGAGGAAGGGCAAAGGCAAGAAACGGGCACGGCCTTCCCTCGCCGCTCCGCTAAGCCCGAGGGTGAGCCGGTCACTGTTCGGCAGCGGCAAGGGCCGCTTCCGCACCCGCGGCTACCGCGGCGCCGCGACCGTGCGCGGTACCGCCTGGTCGACGGCCGACAGCTGCGCCGGCACCCGGTTCACGGTGACCGAGGGCGTCCTCGCGATCGACGACTTCGGCAAGCGCGCCGCGGCCGATCCGGTGATCTCCGCGCCGGGGACCTACCTGGCAAAGCGCAAGAAGGGAAAGGGCAAGAGAAAGCGCAAGTCCAAATCACGGCGGAAGAATCGGGGGTAAATCGGCGTCTGTACCCACATATGTGGGTACACTGCGCCTGCGTAGGTAGGCCGTCGTCGAGGGGATTTATCGAGTGATCCGAGCTGCGCTCGGAACAAAAACGTCCGCAGGGAGATTTGCCGCACCGCTGATCGCGGTGCTCGGCTTGCTGCTGCTCGCAGCTCCGGCCGCCTTCGCGGACCCGCCGGGCAACGACGACTTCCCGGGTACGACGGTGGGACCCACCCTGCCTGTGGCTCAGGCGGGCAACAACATCGAAGCGACCGGCCAGGCGGGCGAGAGCCTCCATGGTGGCGATGTCAGCGACATCGATTCGGTCTGGTACAGCTGGACGGCCCCGACCACAGGCACGGTCACGATCAAGACCTGTACCGCCAACTTCGACACCGTGCTCGGGGTCTACACGGGGAACTCGGTCGGGTCACTCGTCCCGGTCTTGAACGGAAGCAACGACGACGGCTGCGCCGCCAACGGCTGTGCCTGCGGCAGCAAGGTCAGCGTCTCCGTGAACCAGGGCACTCAGTACCGGATCGCGGTGGACGGGTATGCCGGCGCCCAGGGCAGCTTCACGCTGCGGATCGGCAACGTCGCCTCGCCGCCCTCGAACGACAACTTCCCCGGCACCTCACTGCAACCGGGCCTGCCCGTCAACCAGCCTTCGACCAATGTCGACGCGACGGAGCAAATCGGCGGCGGCGAGGGACCGCACGCGGGCGTCGCCGCGCTGCGATCGGTCTGGTACCAGTGGACGCCCAGCGTCAGCCGCCTGGTCAAGGTCGATGTCTGCGATGGCAACTTCAACAGCTTCGCCAGCGGCCTCCGGATCGCGGTCTACACGGGGGGTGCCGTCGGCTCGCTGAGCGAGGTCGCCAGCAACCAAAGCGGCGGTTACAGCTGCGAGCTCAACTTCAGCGCGGTCGCCGCGACGCCGTACAAGATCGTCGTCGACGCCAACCAGGAAGCGGCGTTCACGTTCAAGCTGCGGGCCGTCAACGCGCCCGGCAACGACGACTTCGCCGGCGCACAGATCGTCGGTCCCGGGCTGCCGGTCAACGTACCCGGCACCAACACGAACGCCAGCGCCGAGCCGGGAGAGTCGCATGCACACCAGCTCGCGACCGAATCGGTCTGGTACCAGTGGACGCCGAACGTCACCCGCCTCGTTCGGATAGACGTCTGCAGCGCCAACTTCGAGGTCAGGCTCGCGGTCTACACCGGCAACGCGATCGGCTCGCTGACCCCGGTGACTAACAACGCCATTGGCCAGGACTGCGTGGTGGAGTTCACGGCCAACGCGACCACGACCTACAAAATTGCGGTAGACACGTTCACCGGCAACGACGGCGCCTTTACCTTCAACATCCACGCGGCGAACCCGCCCGCCAACGACAGCTTCGCCAACGCGCAGGTGATCGGGCCGGGTCTGCCGGTCACCGTCAGCGGCAGCACGATCGACGCGACCCGCGAGTCGGGCGAGACGGGCCACGCGGGTGCTGCAGGCGCGCGCAGATCAGTCTGGTACAGCTGGACCCCGAGCTCGAGCGGTCAGGCCAAGCTCGAGGTCTGCGATTCCGGGATCTCGAGCTTCGATCTGCATCTTGCCGTCTACACCGGTGCCGCCGTGGACTCTCTCAATCCCCTCGCCAGCAATGCTGCGGGCGATTGCCGGGTCACTTTCGCCGCAACCGCCGGCCAGACCTACAAGATCGCGGTCGATGCCGACCAGAGCCCGGTTTGCGGCGGCCCCTGCCTGCCGCGCAACAGCGGCGAGGCGAACTTTACCTTGAAGCTGCGAACGCCATCGCCGCCGGCGAACGACAACTTCGCGAACGCAACCACCATCGGTCCGTCAATACCTATAAGCCTGCCGGGGACGAACCTCGATGCGACCGAGCAAGCCGGGGAGCCCAGCGTCCAGGGCGATCCCTTGAAGAAGTCGGTCTGGTACAGCTGGAGCCCGACCGCCAACGTGGAGGCAAGGATCAACGTCTGCGACGCCGGGTTCTTCCCCCGGATCGGCGTGTTCACCGGCTCGCTCGGGTCGCTGAGCACGGTGGCGGAGAGCAACGGCTGCCAGCTGAGCTTCCAGGCCCTCATGGGCCAGACCTACAAGATCGCGATCGGGGCCTTCCCATCCGCTGACAGCGAAGGGACCTTCACGCTCGACTTCATCGCGGTCCCAGCCAACAACGACTTCGCCAACGCGACCGTGCTCGGTCCCGGCCTGCCCGACACCGAGAACGGCACCCTAATCGGCGCCGACAACCAAGGAGGCGAACCGAGCCACTCGGGCCAGGTACCGAACCAGTCCGTCTGGTACAGCTGGACCCCGTCCTCGAACATTCCGACCGCCAAGGTCGACGTCTGCGCCGCGGGATTCGCTCCGAGAATCGCCGTCTACACCGGCAACGGGGTCGGCTTGTTGACCCTCGTCGCCAACAACGCGAGTACCCAGGACTGCACGGTCAGCTTCAGTGCGACCGCGGGGACCCCCTACTCGATCGCGGTCGACGGGTTCAACTTCGCCGCAGGCCCGTTCACCTTGAAGCTGCGCACGCCGACGCCGCCGGGCAACAACGATCTTGGGGGGGCGACCCCGATTGGCCCAGGTCCCGCAACAGTTCTCAACCAGACAAATGCCGATGCCACCGCCGAAGGCAGCGAGCCCAACCACGCCTCCAACCAGCCCGCGCGCAGATCGGTCTGGTACAGCTGGAACTCGGGCGGCGGCGGCCCGGTGCGGATCAAGGTCTGCGACGCGGCCTTCTCCGGGGTCTCTTCCTTCCTTCCCCGGATCGCGGTCTACACCGGCAGCACATACCCCCTCAGCCTGGTCGCGGACAACAAGGGGAGCAACGTGCTCGGCTCCCCGCCGCCGGATTGCTCTGTCCGCTTCACCGCCGCCCCCAACACGACCTACAAGATCGCGGTCGACTCGACCTATGGCGAAGGAGCCTTCACGCTTCAGATAGTCACACCGGACCCACCGCCCAACGACAACTTCGCCAGCGCGCAGGCGGTCGTTCCGGACCTGCCCTTGAGCCAGGCCGGGGACAACATCGACTCCACAGTCGAGACCGGCGAGCCGCAGCACCCGCCCGCCGGCCCGCCGCGCAAGTCGGTCTGGTTCACCTGGACCCCCACCGCCCCCGTCACCGCGACGATCGATACCTGCACCAGTGACTTCAACACGGTGCTCGCGGTCTACACCGGGTCGGCACTCAACGCGTTGACCCTGCGGGGCAAGAACAACGATGGATCCTGCTCCGGTGGCGGCACCAATCCCAACGGGAGTCAGGTCACCCTCGCTGCCACCGCCGGCACCACCTACCGAATCGCCGTCGACGGCTTCAGCGGCGCGGAGGGCAGCTTCACGCTGAAGATCGCTTCCGGTGCCGGACCGCCGCCTGCGCCGCAGCTGACCGCGACCAACCCGCCCTCCGGCTCGAATGAGAACGACCCGAAGCTGATCGGAACCGCGGCGGGATCGACCGTGACCATCCACAAGTTCGGCAGTCCCGGCAACCCCTGCGGCGGCCCCGTGGCGGGGACCGGAACCGCGGATCAGTTCGCGAGCACGGGGATCCCGGTGCACGTCGCCAACAACAGCACCACCACCTTCTATGCCACGACCACGAACGCGGCCGGGACCTCGGTCTGCTCGTCCTCCGGGCTCACCTACGCCGAGGTGACCGCCACCGCACCGCCGGCCCCGACCTTCACGGGAACCACGCCGGCCACGGGCTCCAACGTCAACAATCCGCAGATCCGCGGCAACGCGCCCGACGCCGACGTGGTCACTCTCTACACCGGCCTCAACTGCACCGGTAATCCGGTCGCCTCCGGGAGCGCCGCCCAGTTCGGGTCTCCCGGCTTCACCGTCAGCGTCCCAGACAACAGCGCAACGACCTTCTACGCGATCGCGGCCAACGACATCGGCAACTCGCCCTGCTCGCCGGTGCCCCTGACCTACACCGAGACCACCCCGACGTCGCCCCCGACGGTGACCCCCCCGACGCCGACCATCACCCCGCCGGCGCCACCAGCGGTGAAGAAGTGCAAGAAGACGCAGAAGCTGAAGCGCGGCAAGTGCGTCAAGAAGAAAAAGAAGTAGCCGCGGCCTAGCCGGAAGGCGGGGACCGCCCCGCGGCGAACGGGTACGTTCATGGCTACGGTCGACGCGACCCAGGGCGCCAAGAGCGCCCACAATTACGGCGTGGCAACGAAATCGGCGGACGCCCGCATCGGCACGGTCCTTTCGAAGCGCTACCTGCTGCAGTCGAAGCTCGGGCGCGGCGGGATGTCGACCGTCTATCTCGCCAAGGACGAGAAGCTGCAGCGGTTGGTCGCGCTCAAGGTCCTGCACACGGAGATGTCCGACGAGCCCGAGCAGCTCGCCCGCTTCGCACGCGAGGCCCGGGGCGCCGCGATGCTCTCCCATCCCAACCTGGTCAGCGTCATCGACGCCGGCCAGGACGGCGGCACCCCCTACATCGTCTTCGAGTACGTCCAGGGCGAGACCCTGAAGCAGCGCATCCAGCGCCTCGGCCCGCTCGGGATCGACGAGTCAGTCGCGTACGCGATCGAGATCGGACGCGGCCTCGCCGCCGCCCACAGCCGCAAGCTCGTCCATCGGGACATCAAGCCCCAAAACGTGCTGATCGGCAACGACGGCCGGGCCAAGATCACCGACTTCGGCATTGCCCGCTCGCTCGAGTCCGACGGGGTCACCGACGACGGTCGGGTGCTCGGGACCAGCGACTACGTCTCCCCCGAGCAGGCAGCCGGCGAGCCGGTCGACGAGCGCTCCGACATCTACTCGCTCGGGATCGTCCTCTACGAGATGCTGACCGGGGTCGTCCCCTACCAAGCCGACAGCCAGGTGGGGGTCGCAGTCAAGCACGTGCACGAGCCGATGCCCGACGTGCAGGAGATCCGCCCGGAGGTATCGGCCGCGGTCGCGGCGGTGATCGAGCGGGCGACGGCCAAGAACCGGGCCCATCGCTATCAGACGGCCGAGGAGATGCTGGAGGACCTCGAGGCCACCCTGGAGGTCGAGGCGGCGCGGAGCGGCGGGACCAGCGGCGAGGCGACCACCGTTCTGGGCTCGGTCCCTCGCTCCCGGCGGCGGCTGGCGCCCAGAGGGAGAGCATCGGCCGCGGGCATCGCCATCGGCCTGATCGGAGTCGCGCTGATTGCGGCCGCGCTGCTACTCGGCGAAAGCGGCCAACTCGGCAGCGGTGGGTCGGAGGTCGAGCTCTCGCGTGGCGCAGCGAGCGCCTTCGACCCCGAGGAAACCGGGGGAGACGGAGATGAGCACTCCAACGAGGTCAAGCTCGCGATCGACGGCAATCCGACCGGGACCGCCTGGCCGACCGAGACCTATGACGAGCAGTTCCCCGACGGCGGCAAGCCCGGGGTTGGCATCTACGTCGACGCCGGAAAGGACGTCGAGGTCGAAGCGGTCGACCTGCGCTCAGCCGAGTCAGGTTGGGATGCCGAGATCCGCACCGCGTCCGGCGCCTCGGACCCACCGGATGATCTCTCGGGCTGGACGGTCGCCGGCGAAGCGGCCGACATCGGCAGCAGCGAGCGGATCGAGCTCGCCGCGTCGGCCGCTCCCTCCCGCTACTACCTGGTCTGGATCACCAAGGCGGCCGAGACCCGAGAGGGCTACCGGGTCGACATCTCCGACATCCGGCTGCTCGATTAGCCGCCGCTAGAACTCGTACTGGGCCCGTTCGGCGTGGCGCTCGGCTGCCAGCTCGACCAGCCGGTTGCAGAGGTCCGGATACTCGGTCCCTGAGGCCTGCAGCAGCTTGCCGTACACGCTCGTCTCGGTGAAGCCAGGGAGCGTGTTGAGCTCGTTCACGAGCACCTCCTCGCTGCCGTCCGACCTGGCGACGAAGAAATCGCAGCGGGCGAGACCGGAACAGCCGGCCAGCTTGAAGACCTGCACGGCAAGCTCCCGGACCCGCTCAAGCGACTCCTGCGAGACCCGCGCCGGGACGACCAGCTCCATCCCCCCTTCTCCGTACTTGGCCTTGAAGTCGTACCAGTCTGCATTCGCGACGATCTCTCCCGGAACCGAAGCCTCGACCACATCGTTGCCGATCAGGGAGCACTCGACCTCGGCGGCATCGCCGGCGTCCGCCTCGATGATCACCCGCGGGTCATGGCGGCGGGCGGCCTCGACCGCCGGCTTCAGCTCCTCATTCGACTCGACCCTCGAGATGCCGACGCTCGAGCCGAGCCGTGACGGCTTCACCCACAGCGGCAGGCCGAGCTCCGCCGCGGCGTCGCGCCACCCCTCCTCGCCGGCATCGCAGAAACCCACCTGTGGAATCTCCTTCGCCCGGAGCAGGCGCTTGAAGCTGAGCTTGTCGAGGCAGATCGCCGAGGCAGCCACGTCGGCGCCGACGTAGGCGACCCCGAGCGATTCGAGCACGCCCTGAACGCTCCCGTCCTCCCCCCCGGGGCCGTGGAGGATCGGGAATGCGACGTCGCAGTCGAGCAGACCGCCGGCCGGCTGCAAGGTGACCTCGTCGCCGTGACTGAGCCAGCGCCCGTCGCGCTCGATCCTGATCTCGATGACCTCGTGCCCGGCCGCGCGCAGCCCCTCGGCAACGGAGGCACCCGAGCGAACCGAAACGTCATGCTCGCTCGAGATCCCACCGCTGAGGACGGCCACCTTCATTTCTACGGGGTGGGCTCTGCGGGGGCGCCGACGGAGATCTGCACCGTCGTTCCACGGCGCGCCGTGCTGCCCCCGAGCGGGAACTGGTTGGTGACCAGGCCGGCCTGCTCCGGCGGCGCCGAAGTATCGGTGCGTACCGCCGGCTTGAACCCGGCCTTCTTCAGGGCCCGGGTCGCGGCCTGCTTCGGCAGCCCGACTACGTCGGGAACCTGGAGGGTCCCACTCGAGACGAAGATCGTCACCTGGGTGCCGGGTTTGGACATCTGCCCGGCGGTCGGCGTCTGCGCGACGACCTCGCCAGGCGGCGCGGTGTCCTCTCGCTCCGTAACGCTGGCGCTGAATCCGGCGGCCTCGATCTGCGCCACGGCCTGTTCGGTCGGCAGCCCAACCAGATCTGGGACCTCGGACCGATTCTGGCCCTTGGAGATCAGGAGCTTCACCGCGGAGCCGCTGGTCACCTCGAGCTCGGCTGCCGGCTCGGTCCCGATCACCTCGTCCTTGGGAACTCCCGGGTCGAAGCGCTCCTCCACCTGGACGATGAGGCCGGCGTCCTCGAGCACTACCTTCGCCTGTTGCCGGGTGAGGCCGGTCACGTCCGGGATCGCGACGGTTCCGGGTCCCGAACTGACTGTGAGATCGATGGTCGAGCCCTCGTCGGCCTTGTCGCCGGCGGTCGGATCCTGCTCGAGCACGGTGTCGCGCGGATTCGCGTTCGAAACCAGGGTCGTGTCAACGTCGAAGCCGCGCCCCTCGAGGATCTCGGTCGCCGGCCCCACGTCGTTCCCGATCACGTTCGGCACCTCGACGCGCTCTGGCCGGGTCAGGGCAAAGGCGACAAGCGCCGCGACCCCGGCCACCAGCAGGGCAAGCAGGATCCAGCGGTTGCGCCTGCGGTTGTCGCGCTCTTCGTAGTCGTATTCGGCCGGATAGGTCGGCGCCGCCGCGGCGTCCGCGCCCACCGTCGGATAGGCAGCGGTGTCCTCGGCCCGCGGCAAATCGGGGCTCGCTTCGGACTCGTTCAATGCCTTGATGAAGGCGTCGGCATCCTTGAAGCGTCGCTCCGGCTCCTTCGCCAGCGCCCGCATCACGACCGCGTCGAGCGCCGGAGAGACCTCGGGGTTGATCGAGCTCGGCCGGCGCGGTACCTCGCGCACCTGCTTCAGGGCAACCGCGACAGGCGTGTCTGCCTCGAACGGCACCCGCCCGGTGAGGGCCTCGTAGAGGACGACTCCGATCGAGTAGAGGTCGGAGGCCGGGGTGATCTCCTTGCCCTGGGCCTGCTCCGGCGAGAGGTACTGGGCGGTGCCCATCACCGACCCGGTCTGGGTGATCTCCGAGGTGCCGGCGCGGGCGATGCCGAAGTCGGTCACCCGGGCTCGACCGTCCCCGTCGATCACCACGTTGTGCGGCTTCAGATCGCGGTGGACAATTCCCTTTCGGTGGGCGAAGCGCGCGGCCTCGAGCACCTGGCGGGTGACGTTGAGCGCCGCCGGCACGGTCATCCCCTGGACGATCAGGTCCTTGAGCGAGTCTCCCTCCACGTATTCCATCGCGATGTAGTACGAGCCGTCGAATTCGCCGCGGTCGTAGACCCCGACCACGTTCGGGTGCTGGAGCCCTGCGGCGGAGCTCGCCTCCCGCCGGAAGCGCTCGACGAACTCCTTGTCCTGCGCGAAGCGCGCGTGAAGAATCTTGACCGCGACGTCGCGGCCGAGATCGGTATCGCTGGCAAGCCAGACGTCCGCCATTCCGCCTGAGCCGATCTTGCGCTTGAGGCGGTAGCGGCCGTCGACCGTAGTTCCCGATTCGGGGCTAGCCATCGTCCTCGCCGAGCAGGGATTCCATGACGGACTTGGCAATCGGAGCGGCGACGGTGCCGCCCTGGCCGCTGGTGCGTTCGACCGTCACTGCGACCGCGATCCGGGGATCGTCGGCCGGCGCGAAGCCGATGAACCAGGCCTGGTTGATGCCGGCGTCGACATCGATCTCGGCAGTTCCCGTCTTGCCCGCAACCTGGATCGCGCCGAGGGCCGCTGCGCCGCCTGTTCCCTCGTTGACGACGTCGGTCATCATCTCGGTCAGGGTGTTCGCTGTGTCGTCGCTCATCACCTTCGAGTAGTCGTCGGGCTGCATCTCGTCCTCGCGGCCGTCGGTGTCGATCACCTTCTCCCAGAGGCGTGGCTTGCGGAGCACCCCGTCGTTGGCGACTGCTGATACGACCATCGCCATTTGCAGTGGTGTGACCTTGAGCCGCTCCTGCCCGATTGCGACCCGGCCGATGTCGATCGAGTCGGAGTCGTTGAGCAGCTCGCTGCCGTCGAAGACACCGCTGGTGGCAAGCTGCAGCGAGGGATAGTCGAGCGGCGGTCGGCGATTGAAGCCGAAGCGGTCCATGTACTTGTACATCGTGTCGGCGCCGATCTCCTCGGCGACCTGGGCCCAGACCACGTTGACCGAATTGGTCAGGGCCGTGGTCAAGTTGATCTCGCCGAAGCTCTCACCGCCCGCGTTCTCCAGCGGAACGCCCGAGATCTCGATCCCGCTCCGGCCGCTGACCGTGTCGTCGGGGCTGAATTCGCCGCTGTCGAGCGCGGCAGTGGCGGCGACGACCTTCATGGTCGAGCCGGGTGGGTAGCCGGCCTGCGTCGCCCGGTTGAACAGGGGCGAGTCCTCGGCTGTGTTGAGCTGCGCGTAGCGCTCCGGGACCAGATTCGGGTCGTAGGTCGGCACTGAGACCATGGCCCTGACCTTGCCGGTGTCGGGCTCGATCGCGACCACGGAACCGCGGTTGGAGCCGAGCAGCTGGGTAGCGATCTGCTGCGCGTGGGGGTCGAGCGCCGACTGCACGTCGTTGCCCTCCTGGGCGTGACCCCGAAGCTCATCGAAGATCGAGAGGAACTCGGTCTTGTTTCCGACCAGCTGGTCGTTGTGGGAGAGCTCGAACCCGACCCTGCCCCGCTGGACGAAGCTGTATCCGATCGGGTTGCCGTAGAGCTCGCCCTCTGGGTATTCGCGCACGTAAATCGCATCGGCGCCCTCGCCGATCGGGTTCGAGCGGGCGATCACGGAGCCGTCGGCGGCGAGGATCTCGCCGCGCTCGATCCGCTGCTCTTCGAGCAGGGGGCGGCGGTTCGCAGCGTTCTCCTTGAGACCCTTTGCCTCGAACACCGACCAGTACGAGGTGAAGCCGAGCAGGGTCGTGTAGAGGACCAGGACCAGCCCGAACAGCTTCACGATCTGGGTGTTCACGTGGCGCCCTCCACCTGGAGGCGGTCATGGCGGCGGGCCTTGTCGGAGATCAGCAGGAGAAACGCGAGCAGGATGAAGTTGGCGAGAATCGAGCTGCCTCCGTAGCTGATGAAGGGCAGGGTCACGCCGGTCAGCGGGATCACCCTGGTCACACCGCCGATGATCACGAACGCCTGGATCGCGAACACGGCGGTGAGCCCGGTCGCGAGCAGCTTCGAGAACCCGTCGGGTGCGATCAACGCCGTCTTGAAGCCGCGGACAGCGATCAGGCCGTAGATCACGATCACTGCGGCGGCGCCGAACAGCCCCACCTCGTTCACGATTACCGCATAGATCGAGGTCGGTGTGCGGGGCCGGCAGGATCGTCCCGCCCCCCGGCAGCTTCAGCAACGCCTGTCCGAATCCCTGGCCGAAGAGACCCCCGTCGGCCTGGGCGAAGAGGGATTGGGCCACTTGGTAGCCGCTCGAGTCGGCCGTGGCGAACGGGTCCAGCCAGATGTCGATTCGTTCGCCGACATGGCCGACCGTCTCCGAGAAGAACCAGGCGCCGATCGACGAACATCGCCATCCCGATGACCACGAACGAGAGCTCCGCCGTGGCGACGTAGAGCAGCGCCAGGAAAGCCGCAAAGAACATCAGCGAGCTGCCCAGGTCGCGGATGAAGACGAGCATCAGCATCGATGCGCCCCAGATCACCAGCAGCGGACCCAGGTGCTTGAGCGGGGGCAGGGTGAGCCCCGCGACCTTTCTCGCCCCGATCACCAGTACTTCCCTGTGCTCGCGCAGGTAGCTCGCGAGGAAGACGACCAGGCAGATCTTCGCGAACTCGGCCGGCTGGAACGAGACCGCGCCGATCTTGACCGCGAGATAGGCGCCGTTCACCTGCTCGCCGATTCCGGGGAACCGGGGCAGCAGCAGGAGCGCGATGCCGACCGAGGCGATCACATAGCGGTAGCGCTCGAGCGCTTCGTAGTCGCGGACGAAGACGATCGTCGTCGCGAACAGGATCAGCCCGATCACGAACCAGTTCGCCTGGTTGCGGGCGATCTCCCCACGATCGCCTCGTCGATCCGGTAGATCATCACCATTCCGAAGGCGGCCAAGCAGCGCCGACAGCGGGAACAGGTAGGGGTCGGCGTCGGGGAGTCGTGCCCTGATCACCAGGTGGGCGGCGAGGCAGAGGGCCAGGAAGTAGGCGCCGTAGAAGAGGCTGAGGTTGCTGAGCTCCGCGGAATCGACCGTGAACACCGCGGCAAAGCCCGCCGTCACCAAGATCGCGACCGGGATCAGCCCGAACAGCTCGCGGGTGCGGGCGCTCACCTGCCCCCACCTGCGGCGCCCTGGTCGGCGCCGGCTCCCTGCGTGGGCTTCTTCTTCTGTGTCTGCGGTGGCGCCGGAGCCGGTGTCGGCGGCGTCACCGGCGGGATCGCTCCCTCGCGCTGCTCGATGTCGGTGACGATGTCGACCGCGTCGTCGTGGGTGCGAATCTTGTGCTCGGTGACCACCTCCTGGCGCTCGGCCGAGAGACGTCGAGGCCTGGACCCCGATCGGGTACTGCTTCGCATAGAGGTCGACCCCGAGCGGCAGGTCATAGGGGAGGCCGCGGTAGAGGGCGACTCGGCCGTCGGAGTCGTTCCCACGAAGTAGAGCGACCTGACTCCGATCACGGCCAGCACGAGCACGCCGAGCACGGCTGCGGCGGCCAGCCCCCGGCGGATCCAGCGCTGTCTCGGCGTCATCGCGGCGGCCGCTGCGTCCGGGCGCATCCGCCTTGCGGCCTCGCGCACGCGCTCCGCCGTCAGCCCCGCCTGCTCGGCGGTGGCTGCGATCAGGGTCGCCCCCTCCTCTGTGTCCTGCTCTCCTTCCTCGAGCCGGAACGCGACCGCGGTGATGTTGTCGCGGCCGCCCTCCTTGTTGGCGGTGTCGATCAGCTTCGAGACCGCCGACTTCAGGTTCTTCGACTCGATCAGGATCTGCTTGATCCGCGTCCTCGTCGACCATCGTCGTGAGGCCGTCGCTGCAGAGCAGGAAGACGTCGCCGGCCCGGGCGGCATAGGTCATCGTGTCGACCTTGACCTTGTCCTCGGGCCCGAGGGCCCGGGTGATGATCGAGCGCTGCGGGTGCTCCTCGGCCTGCTCCTCGGTGAGCCGGCCCTGGCGGCGGAGCTCCTCGACCAGGGAGTGGTCCTTGGTCAGCCGCTTCAGCTCTTCGCCGCGGAGGACGTAGGCGCGGCTGTCGCCGACGTGCGCGAGGCTGACCTCGTTGCCGCGGATCAGCGCCGTGGTCAGGGTCGTCCCCATGCCCGCCCTGCGCGGAGTCCTTGGCCGACAGCTCATGGATCTCGGCGTTCGCCTTGCGGAACAGCTCCTTCAGCTGCTTCTCGGCCGACCCCTCCTGCGCGATCTCATCCTCGAAGGTCCGGGCCGCGATGCTCGAGGCGACCTCGCCGGCCTGGGCGCCCCCCATTCCGTCGGCGACGGCGAACACCGGCGCCTGGCGTAGTAGGAATCCTCGTTCTCGTTCCGCTGGCGGCCCGTGTCGGTCTTGTGGCCTGAATCGGCCACCCGTAGCGGCATCGGTCAGCCTCCCTGCTCGAACCGGAACTCGGTGTCGCCGATCCGGATCAGGTCGCCCTCTTCGATCTGCGCCTCGCCGTGGAGCTCGGCCGAGTTCAGCAGGGTGCCGTTGGTCGAGTTCAGGTCCTCGACCCAGTAGCTGCCGCCGCGGCCGAAGATCCGCGCGTGAACTCCCGATGCGTAGCGGTCGTCGACTCTGATGTCGGCGTCGGCGGAGCGGCCGATCGAGAGCCCGCCGAAGAGGTCGTAGCGCTCGCCGTTCTTGAGGCCCCCGCCCTCCTCGACCACCAGCCAGGCGTCCTCGGTGCCCGATTCGGACTCGACTACCTCGTGATAGCCGGTGTCCGGGTAACCGCCGAACGACGCGCCGCGCAGATCGCGGATCGCGGATCTGCGCGACCCAGAACAGGAACAGGTAGAGCACGGCGATGAAGCCGAACTTGAGAGCGACGGCGATCGGCTCAAGGTCGTTCACTGCTCGATATCGAAGGTGAAAGTCGTGGTCCCGAGGGTGACCTCGTCGCCGGGCGACAGGCGCGAGGCGTCGACCCGGCGGTCGTTGACCTTGATCCCGTTGGTCGAGCCGAGGTCGACGACCTGCCAGTCGCCGGAGTTGTTGCGGCGAAGCTGAGCGTGCTTGCGAGAGATGTTCGGATCGGGAATGACGCACTCGCACTCCTTCGAGCGGCCCAAAGTGGCAGTCGGGCCGTCGAGGACGTAGCGGCGGTCGTCGAGCGAGACGATCGCCCGGGTCTCGACCAAGCGCGCCTGCCGGGCGCTTCTTGCTCTTCGCCTGCTGCTGCTGAGCCGAGTAGACCATGGTGTGGCCCTGGTCCCCCTGGCTCGGTTCGTCGCCCTCGCGCGGTGGCGGCTTCACCATCCGGGTCTGGATCCCGAACTCGCCCAGCCGCAGCCGATCGTCCGCCTCGAGCTCGACAACCGGCCGGGTCAGCAGGTCGTAATCGTGGTGGCGGGCATGCTCGAGCAGATGGGAGGAGAGCTCCTGCTCGAGCGAGGTCTCATAGCCCTGCAGGCGCTCGTAGTCCTCGGTGCAGAGGTAGACGGTGTACTCGTTCGGCACGTAGACCCGCGAGACCGACGCCGTCTTGTGCCGTCCATCTCCTTGGCGAGCTTCCGCGCGATCTCGATCGGCTGCACGCCGGAGCTGAATGCGCGGCTGAAGACCCCTTCGACGAGGCCCTCGAGCCGGGCTTCGATGTTGCGCAGGACGCTGATTCGGCAGTTCTCCTTAGTGACAGGGGTGAGCGGCGGCGGGCCTCACCGGGGCCCGAGTGAGGCGTAAATCCTAGATGTTTGCCGCCCGGCCGCACCCTGGGCAGGCGCGACTCAGGGGAGAGTCGGTTCCTCTTGGCCACCGTAGACGTCCGAACCCGACCGGGCGATCGCGACCGCGGCGAGCGCCGCCAGGGCCGCGGTCGGCGCGAATTCCCTTGCCTCGGTCCCGAGCCACACCGCCAGGGCCGCGGCAGCGAGGCCGAGCGCCAAGCGGGGGCGGGCGAGCGCCAGGGGTGCCGAGATCGCCGGAATCGCCAGGACCCACGGCTGCACGGGAGCGTCGGTGATCGCGACCGCGAACACGCACAGCGCAACAAGAGCCACCGGCATCAGCGGCAGGCGCGGCAATCGCAGCTGGCGCGGCTCGGAGTCTTCCTCGGCGGCGCCCTCGCGCGCGGGCAGCGGATCGTCGTCGAGGACGACGGCAGCCCGCTCGAGCACGTCGGCGAGCTCGTCGGCGCCAGGGCGGAAGTCCGGATCGACCTCGAGGCACGCGTCGATGGCCGAGAGGAGCGGCTCTGGAAGGTCGGGCCGGGACGCGGCAAGCGGCGTCACCGGCTTGCCGATTGCACGTGCGGTGGCGGCTGCCGACTGCCGCAGCACCGGCTGCTCGCCGGCCCACGCCTCGTAAAGGGTCAGGGCGAGTGAGTAGACATCGGCCGCCATCCCCGGGCGCTCGCCATCGGCCTGCTCGGGAGCCATGTAGGCGAGGGTTCCTACGACTTCGCCGCTCGCGGTCAGGGTCGGTTCGTCGGCGAGCCGGGCGATCCCGAAGTCGACCAGCTTCGCCCGTCCGTCTTTCTCGGTGACCAGGATGTTCTGGGGCTTGATGTCGCGGTGGACGACGTCGTTGGCGTGCGCGTGCTCGAGCGCGGCGCAGGCATCGGCGCCAATCGCCGCGACGTCGCGATCGGAGAGCATCCCCCCGCGGCTCAGGTCGCGCAGGGTCGAGCCTTCGATCAGCTCGGTGACCAGATAGGCGCGGCGGCCGTCGTGGGCGAGCTCGTAGAGGGTGACGATCCCCTCGATGAGCGAGCCGGGCCGCGGCCTGGGCCTCGCGCGCTATCCGCTGGCTCGCTTCCCCGTCGCCCGAGCCCGAATCGATCACCTTGACCGCGACATCGCGGTGCAGGCGCTCGTCCCAGGCGCGGTAGACGGTCCCGTAGCCGCCGCTGCCGAGGCGCTCGGAAAGCGTGAACCGGGAGAGAACGCGTTCGCCGACCACTTTCAGCGTGGTTCGTCAGGCATGGGCGCGTTCCTGCGTCAGTGCAGGGCAGATACCGCGTGGACGATCGGAACCGCGCAGTGGCAGCCCCGGTGTTCATACTTTTCGCCGGTGGCTTTCCTCGACGAGGAAGAAGAGCTCGAGGCTCAAGAAGAGTTCCCCGAGGTAGAGCAACGCGGTCCGCGCGGTCCGCGTCCTCCCCGCACGCCCAGGCAGCAGATCATGATGCGGAGGCTGGTGGCAGTCGGCGCCGGTGGACTGCTCTTGATCCTGCTGGTGCTCGCGTTCCGCGGCTGCCTCGATGCGCGCAAGGAACGCGCCATTCGGAACTTCACCAGCGACGTCGGAGCCCTTATGGCCGAGTCCGAGCAGGTGGGGACAGACTTCTTCGGGCTGCTGCAGGATTCCGGCGGCCGCACCGCGCTCGAGTACGAGGCGGAGGTGAAGTCGTTCCGGGGTGCCTCCGAAACGCTCTACGACCGGGCCCAGGAGCTCGACGCTCCTGACGATCTCGCGAAGGCAAAGGCCAACCTGGTCCTGACCCTCGAACTGCGCCGAAACGCGCTCACCGCGATCGGCAACAACATCGGCCCCGCCCTCGGCAAGGAGAACGCCACCGACGCCCAGAAGGCGATCAGCGACCAGATGAAGCTCCTCTTTGCCAGCGACCAGGTCTGCACCGGGGTCGCCGTTCTCGAGATCGCCCGGGTGACGGAGGAGGAGGGCGTCAGCGCCAGCGGCGAAGCGCCGTTCACCGCCGAACAGTGCGAGTTCGTCCCCGAGCCTGCCGAGGAATGGCTGGACCTGACCACGGTCACCGACGCGCTCGGCCAAGTGACCGGCGATGAGCCGTCGACCTCCGGCATCCACGGCCTCGAGATCGTCCAGACCTCGATCGGCGGCACCCAGCTGCTTCCCGACACCGACGTGACCGTGAGCGCCGCAGATCCGACCTTGACGATCGAGATCTTGAACGGCGGCGAGTCCGAGGAGAGCGACATCAACGTCAGCGTCACCGTCGGCGACACCGACCTGCCGCAGACGATCCCGACGATCGGCGCCCAGGAGTCGATCGAACTGGAGATCCCGATCACTCCGGTCCCCTCGTCCGGCGAACAGCTGACGTCGAGGTCTCGGTCGACCCGGTTCCGGGCGAGGAGAGCACCGACAACAACACGTCGAGCTACCCGGTCCTGTTCGAGTAGGAGATGCGGATCGCCTATCTCGGGCCGCCCGGGACGTTCACCGAGGATGCTCTGCGCGCCGCGGCCGCAAAGTGAGAAGTTCGAAGAGGCGCCAGCCGCCTCGATCCACGAGGCGATCATGGCTGTGGAGAGCGGCGAGTCCGACCGGGCCCTCGTACCGGTCGAGAACTCGATCGAGGGCGTCGGTCCGCGCCACTCTCGACACGCTTGCGTTCGACACGACCGGCGTCGCGATCGTCGGCGAATACGACTTTCCGATCCGCACCTGCCTGATCGCCCGCACGAAACTCGAGCTCGGAGCGATCGAGGCCGTCCTCTCCCACCCGCAGGCGAGCGCCCAGTGCGCGAGCTTCGTCCGCGAGCAGCTTCCCGGCGCCGACGTGAAGCGCCGCGCCGAGCACTGCTGATGCCGTTCGCCAGGTGAGCGAGAGCGATCGTCCCCTGGGCGGCGCTCGGAGCCGAAGCGGCGGCCGAGCTCTACGGGTGCACCGTCCTCCGCCGCGGGGTCGAGGACGAGCCCGACAACGTCACCCGGTTCATCTGGCTCGCCCCGGAGGGAACCGAGCCGGCGGGCGGCGGCGCCTGGAAGACCTCACTGGTCTTCTCGGAGCTGGGCGACGACCGGCCCGGGGCGCTGGTCGAGGCCCTGGCGGAGTTCTCGAACCGCAGTGTCAACCTGACCAGGATCGAGTCGCGACCGTTGCGCCGCGGATTGGGGCGCTACATGTTCTTCTGCGACCTCGAGGGTGCGGCCGGCGACGAGGTGGTGGCCGAGTCGATCGAGGCACTACGCGGCAAGGCCGAATCCGTGCGGGTCCTCGGCAGCTACCCGGTCACTGAGAGCGGCATTCCATAGGTCCACTGCAGGTGCTTCTGCAGAAGCGCTGATGGCCGAATCGCGCCCGGGGCTGGCTAATATCTCCGAGACCATGTACTACACGGACGGGGCTTCCGCGAATCGTTCGACGAATGGATCCGTAAACGGCTCGCAATGCGGCGGCAGACTGCGCCGGGGCCGCGTCCTCGTCCTGAACGCGAGCTACGAGCCGCTCAACGTGTGCACGGTGCGGCGGGCGCTGGTGCTGATCCTGAAGGAGAAGGCCGAGGTCCTCGAGCACGGTGATTCGGTGCTCCGCTCCGAGACGATGCAGCTCGACAGCCCCGAGGTGATCCGGCTGGTCACCTTCGTCCGGGTCCCCCGGGACATCCACCGCCGGCGGATCACCCGCAAGGCCGTCCTGGCGCGCGATTCGTGGACCTGCCAGTACTGCGGCAGCAGCAAGCCCGGGCTGACGGTGGATCACGTCATCCCGCGGAGTCGGGGTGGTGAATCGATCTGGGAGAACATCGTCGCCTCCTGCGCCTCCTGCAACCGGCGCAAGGGCAACCGCCTGCCCCGGGAGATCCGCATGCACCCACGGAAGCTGCCCAAGGTCCCCGGGCCGACCGTGTTCATCCGGGTCGCGGCGCCAACGCCGCCGCCGACCTGGGATGCGTACTTCAGTGGCGGCCTAGGGAGAGCTACTTCTTCTTGCGCGAGGGCGGCTTGCGCTTGGCGGCCGGCTTCTTCGCAGCCTTCTTCTTAGCCGGCTTCTTCGGCGTTGCCTTCTTGGCCGCCTCGGCCGCGCCGGCGCCGTTGCCGCTCAGGGCGGCGACAGCATCCTTGTCGAGGTTGGCGTCAGCCAGTGACTGCTCCGCCACCTCGGCGCCGCCGTCGGTCTCGGCGGCGGTCGACTCGACCACCAGGGCGACCGCGCCCACCCGGTCCCCGTCCTTGAGGTTCATGACCTTGACCCCCTGGGTCGGGCGGCCCATCTGCGAGATGCCCTTGGCCGGAGTCCGCTGCATCATCCCTGTCTGGGACACCAGCATCAGCTCCTGGTGCTCGCGCACGATCAGCGCGCCGGCGAGCGCTCCCTTCTTGGTCGTCAGCTTGACCGTGACCACGCCCTTGGTACCGCGACCCTTGATCGGGTACTCGGCCATCGTCGTCCGCTTGCCATAGCCGTTCTCGGTGACGACGAAGAGCTCGGTGTCGTCGCGGGCAATGTCCATCGCGAGCACCCGGTTCCCGCCGTCGGAGACGTTCTGTCCGCGGACCCCCGCGGTGGCCCGCCCGGTCGCTCGCGCGGCCTTCTCGGGGAAGCGCGAGGCGTAGCCGGATTTGGAGACCATCAGGATGTCGTCGCCCGGATCCGCAAGGCGGACCTGGACCAACTCGTCACGAGGCTTGATGTTGATCGCGATGATCCCGTCGGCGCGAATCGGGGTGTCGTAGGCGCTGAACTCGGTCTTCTTCACCATCCCGTTCGCGGTCGCGAAGACGAGGTACTTGCCCTCCTTGAAGTCGCGGGTCGGGATCACCGCCATCACATTCTCGTTCTCCTTCAGCGGCAGGACATTGACCAACGCCCGGCCCTTGGCGGTTCGCGATCCCTCGGGCAGCTCATAGACCTTGAGGCGGTAGACCTTCCCCTTATTGGTGAAGAAGAGCAGGTAGTCGTGGGTCGAGCAGATGTGGAGGTGCTCGATGTAGTCGCCCTCCTTCAGGTCCATCCCCATCACCCCGCGACCGCCGCGGCGCTGCTGGCGGTACGTGGTCAGGGGCAGGCGCTTGGCGTAGCCGGAGGCGGTGATCGAGATCACCATCTGCTGGTCGGCGATCATGTCCTCGAGGTCGACGTCGCCCTCGGAGGCGGTGATCTCGGTGCGCCGCTCGTCGCCATAGCGCTCCGCGACCTCCTCCAGCTCCTGCCTTGACCACTGACAGCACCTTGGCTTCGTCGCCGAGGATCTCGCGCAGGCGCTTGATCAGCTCGGTCAGCTCCTTGTGCCGGTCGCGGACCTTGTCGGCCTCGAGCGCCGTCAGGCGCTGCAGCCGCATGTCGAGAATCGCCTGAGCCTGGACCTTGTCGAGCTTGAACTTCTTGATCAGGCCCGCGCGGGCGGTGTCCGGATCCTTGGAGGCGCGAATCAGCTTGATCACGGCGTCGAGGTTGTCGAGCGCGATCAGGAGGCCCTCGAGGATGTGCGCCTCGCGCTCGGCGTTCCGGAGCTCGTGCTGGGTCCGCCGCATCACCACCTCGCGCTGGTGGTCGACGTAGTGCCGGATCATCTCCAGCAGGCTCAGGGTGCGCGGGACCCCGTCGACCAGGGCGACCATGTTGACCCCGAAGGCCGTCTGCATCCCGGTGTGCTTGAACAGCTTGTTGAGCGCGATCTGGTGGTTCTGGCCCTTCTTCAGCTCGATCACCAGGCGCATTCCGGAGCGATCGGACTCGTCGCGGAGGTCCGAGATCTCGGTGATCTTCTTCTCGCGAACCAGGTCGGCGATCTTGGTGATCAGGCCGCCCTCGCCGCCCTTCTTGACCATGAACGGGAGCTCGGAGACGATGATCGCCTGCTTGCCCCCCTTAAGTGGCTCGACGTGGGCCCGGGCCCGGACGCGGATCGACCCGCGGCCCGACTGGTAGGCGTCACGGATGCCGTCGCTGCCCATGACCACACCGCCGCCGGGGAAGTCCGGCCCCTTGACGTGACGGCGGAGGCCGTCAACGTCGACCTCGGGGTCGTCGATGTAGGCGGTACAGGCGGCGATCACCTCGCGCAGGTTGTGCGGCGGGATGTTGGTCGCCATCCCGACCGCGATCCCCGCGGCGCCGTTGACGAGCAGGTTCGGGAAGCGCGCCGGAAGCAGCAGCGGCTCCTGCGTCTTCTCGTCGTAGTTTGGCCCGAAGTCGACCGTGTCCGCATCGATGTCGCGGAGCATCTGGGTCGCCAGCGGACCGAGACGGGCCTCGGTGTACCGCATCGCCGCCGCCGGGTCGTCGTCGATCGAGCCGAAGTTGCCCTGACCGTCGATCAGTGGATAGCGCAAGGAGAAGTCCTGCGCCATCCGCACCAGCGTCTCGTAGATGGCCGAGTCGCCGTGCGGGTGGTACTTGCCCATCACCTCGCCGACGATGAAGGCGCACTTGCGGTACGGCCGGTTCGGCTGCAGGCCGAGGTCGTGCATCGCGTAGAGAACCCTTCGGTGGACCGGCTTCAAGCCGTCGCGCACGTCCGGCAGCGCCCGACCCACGATCACGCTCATCGCGTAATCGAGGTACGACGAGCGCATCTCCTGCTCGAGGTCGCGCTCCTCGATCCGGCCGGTCAGCGCTTCGAGGCCTCCCCCACCCTCGTCAGACATCGAGGAACTTCACCTCCTTCGCGTGCCCTTCGATGAAGATCTTGCGGGCCTCGACGTTGTCGCCCATGAGGTCGGAGAAGGTCCGCTCGGCGGCGGCAGCGTCCTCCATCGTCACCTGCTGCAGGGTGCGCGTCCCCGGGTCCATCGAGGTCTCGCGGAGCTGCTCGGGGTTCATCTCGCCGAGGCCCTTGAACCGCTGCAGCTGCAGGCCGGTCCGGGCCAGGTCAAGAACGGCCCGCTTCAGCTCCTCGAACGAGCCGGCGTCGTCGTCCCTTCCGTCGAAGGTGACGGAGAACGGCGGGATCCCGACCTCCTTGATCAGGTCCTTGTGCACCCGGGCGAGCTCCTTCAGCTCCTTCGAGGCGAACAGTTCCTTGGAGAGGAGGACGGTCCGGGCAAGGCCGGTCGCGCGGTGGATCGACTTCACGCGGATGCCGGTCTTGTCGTCGGCCTCGAGCGTGGTGTCAAAGCGTGCGCCCTTGCGTGCCCTGGCCTTGACCGCGTTGCGGGTGGCGGTGACGCTCGCCGTGCCCTTGTCCAACAGCCCCGACTCCTGCAGGAAGTTGACGACCTCGTGTCCGTGAGAAGCGTTGAGGGCTGCGGCCCAGCCCTCGTACTGCTTCAGCATCCGGACGAAGCGCTGCCAACGCGCCTTGGTCATCTTTGCCTTCTTGCCGGTGCCGTCGGCGATCTCGAGCTTGTCGGTCTTGTCCTTGAGCAGCGCGGCCTCGAGCTCGGAGTCGCGTTCCAGGTACACCGAGCTGCGGCCGTTCTGGAGCTTGTAGAGAGGGGGCTTGGCGATGTAGACGTAGCCACGGTCGATCAGCTCGCGCATCTGCCGGAAGAGGAAGGTCAGGACGAGCGTTCTGATGTGGGCGCCGTCGACGTCGGCGTCGCTCATCAGGATCACTTTGTGGTAGCGGGCGTCCTCGATGTCGAACTCCTCGTGGATGCCGGTGCCGATCGCTGTGATCAGGGCCTGGATCTCGTTGTTGGAGAGGACCTTGTCGATCCGGCTCTTCTCGACATTGATGATCTTGCCGCGCAGCGGCAGCACTGCCTGGGTGGCGCGGTCGCGGCCCTGCTTCGCCGAGCCGCCGGCCGAATCGCCCTCGACGATGAACAGCTCGGCGTCGCGCGGATCCTTGACCGAGCAGTCGGCGAGCTTGCCGGGCAGGGTCGAGTTCTCGAGCGCCGACTTGCGGCGTGTCAGGTCGCGCGCCTTGCGCGCGGCCTCACGGGCGCGGGCCGCGTCGACGGTCTTGGTGAGGATCCGGCGGGCCTCTGTCGGGTGCTCCTCGAGGAACTCGCCGAGCTTGCGGTTGACGACTTCCTCACCAGCCCCTCGATCGGTGGATTGCCGAGCTTGCTCTTGGTCTGGCCCTCGAACTGCGGGTCGTGCGAGCTTCACCGAGATCACCGCGGTCAGGCCCTCGCGCACGTCCTCGCCCGATGAGGTTCACGTCCTTCTCCTTCAGCAGGCTCTTCTGGCGTGCGACTGCGTTCAGGGTCCGGGTCATTGCCGACTTGAAGCCGGAGAGGTGGGTCCCGCCCTCGGTGGTGTTGATGTTGTTGGCGAAGCTGTAAGTCGCCTCCTGGTAGGTGGTGTTCCACTGGAGGGCGACCTCGACCTGGCCGTCCTTGCTTTCGCCCTCGAGGAAGATCGGCTTTCGGTGCAGCGGGTCCTTGCCTTCGTTCAGATGTAGACGAAGTCGGCGATGCCGCCCTTGTACTGGAACTCACCTCCTCGGAGCGCTTGCCGCGCTCGTCGATCAAGCACGATCCGCAGGCCGCGGGTCAGGAATGCCGTCTCGCGCAGTCGCTCGCGCGAGCGTGTCGGAGATCGAAGTCGAGCTCGTCGAAGATCTCGAGGTCCGGGAGGAAGGTGACCGTGGTGCCGGTGCTCTTCGCTGCCTTGCCCTTCTTGAACTGGGTCTTCGGCTTGCCGCGCGAGTAGTTCTGGGTCCAGACGTGGCCGTCGCGCCGGATCTCGAGCAGCAGCTTTTCGGAGAGCGCGTTGACGACCGAGACGCCGACGCCGTGGAGGCCGCCCGAGACCTTGTAGCCACCGCCGTCGCCGAACTTGCCGCCTGCGTGCAAGGTGGTGAGCACGACCTCGGCGGCCGGCTTCTTCTCCTTCTTGTGCATGTCGGTCGGGATGCCGCGGCCGTTGTCGGCGACCGTGCAGCTGTTGTCCGGATGCAGCGTGACCATGACCTTGTCGCAGTGGCCGGCGATCGCCTCGTCCACCGAGTTGTCAACGACCTCGTAGACGAGGTGATGGAGCCCGCGGGCGCCGGTGGAGCCGATGTACATCCCGGGCCGCTTGCGGACCGCCTCGATCCCCTCGAGCACCGTGATGTCCTTGGCGTCGTAGCTGGCGCCCCCCGCCTTGACGGCAGGCTTCGCGCCCTTCTTCGACCCGGATTTGGCGCGGGTCTGCTTCTTCGCTTTTGGCTTCGCGGGGGCCTTGCTCGCGGTCTTACCGCGTGAGCCGGCCCGTGAGCTCTTCGGCACTCGGGTTCCTTTCGCTCAGGTCATGGGAAACCCCGACCTCCGACCGCGGCGCGGACACTGCCCGTGAGCGGAGTCGGGGCTTTCCATCAAGTTCACATAAGTCTATCAGTCGAAGCTTCCGGAACCCGTGTCAAAACGTCACAAAACTCCTGCAAATTACGAACAATTGACAGACACGGGACGGGCCTGCAACTAGTGCCCTGTCAGGGGCTTGGAACCGGGCCGGTCGCCGACCCTGAACCGCAGCGAACGCGGCTGCTGATCGTCCCCGAGTGCCTCTCCCAAGCGCTGGAGCAGCTCGTTCTGGAGCAGGTCGAGCTGCTCCGCCCAGCTCGCCGAGCTGCAGGCGACAGTCACCACGCCGTCCCGCTCGGAGACCGGGTCCGCCTCGCGGGCGATCGCGTCCCCGGCCGCGGCAGGCCAGGCCGTCTGCACGGCGGCAAGCATCGTCTTCGGCGCCGCACGGCCCAGGACCGCCGGGAGAGACGCCGAGATCGGCCGTGGATTCCGGCGGGCCGGCATCAGGCCGCCCGTGCCTCCGGATCGGGTGCCAGCGTTGCTGTCCCGCCGTCCCGAACTGCGATCGAATGCCACGGAACCGTTGACGGGACCGCCCCGGGCTCGGTCGCGCTGATCAGGGACTGGCCGGCTCCGGCGACCCGGGCCAGCAACAGCTCCCGGTGCTCGGGGTCGAGCTCGCTGACGACGTCGTCGAGCAGCATCAGCGGAGCCGGACGGCCGGCTTCGATCAGGCCCTCGCGCTCGGCGAACAGCAGTGCCAGTAGAGCCATCCGCTGCTGGCCCTGGGAGCCGAAGCGCCGAAGCGCGCGGCCGGCGCAGTTCGAACACGATCTCGTCCAGTTGGGGACCGAAGCTGAGGTAAGCCCGGCCGAGGTCCTGTTCGCGGCGCCGGCCGAGCTCCGCGAGCAACTGCTCGGCGGTCGGCTTCCACGCGGGGCCGATAGCGAACCGTGGCTTCGCCGAGGCCGAGGTCGGTCGCGGCCGCGGCGAAGTGGCCGCCGAGCGCGGCGAGCGCCTCGGAGCGTGACTCGATCAGCGGCACCGCCTCAGCGGCGAGCTTCTCGTCCCAGGCAGGCGAGTGACGACCGCGGCGCAACGCCGCCCTTGACCCGCCCCACCAGCGCATTGCGCTGGGCGAGGGCCCGGCCGAAGCGAGCTCGCAGGTCAGCGCGCGAGGGCCACAGCGCCGCCACGAACCGGTCGAGGTGGGCGCGGCGATGGGCCGGCGGGCCCTTGACCAACTGCAGGCGGTCGGGCAGGAAGACGCCCACCGGCGGGCCCGCGGCCTCCTCAGAAGCCGATGCCGGAGGAGCGCCGTCGAGCTAGACGCCGTCTGCTGCCGTCGCGACCGAGCGAGGAAAGGATCGTCCGGCGGCCCTCGGGCCCGGCGAGCTCCAGCTCGACCCGGGCCGCCTCGGCGTCGTGAGCGATCAGATCGCGATCCGCGGCCGCCGCGGCAGCCATGGCCCGTGAGGGCGAAGTGGACGGCCTCGAGCAGGTTCGTCTTTCCCGGCCCCGTTGGGGCCGTGGATGACACTGATGCCCTCCCCCAGCGTCTAGCGGGGCGTTGCGGAGGTTGCGGAAGCCGCGCGGTTCAAGCTTGGTGATCCACACCGGGTGCCGGCCACCTAGACATTCAGCCGGATCGGCATCACCAGGTAGCTGAAGTCGTCGGCGTCGGCCGGCTCGATCAGCCCAGGCCGCAGCGGTGAGATCAGCTTCAGGACCAGCTCCTCGGAGGTCATGCTCTCGAGGCCGTCGCGGACGAACTCCGGGTTGAAGCCGATCTCGATCGGCTCTCCGTCGAAGGCGACCGGCAGGGCCTCGCGAGCATCGCCCAGATCGGGGGTCTCGGCCGAGACCTCGAGCTCGCCGCTCGAGAACGCGAGCCGCAGCGCGGCGTTTCGCTGGGCGACCTGGGCGACGCGGCGCGTCACCTCGAGCAGCTCGGCGCGCTTCAGCTTTACTTCGTGCTCGAACGATTCCGGCAGCAGCTGGCGATAGTTCGGGAACTGACCATCGATGAGGCGGGAGGTGAGCGAGATCTCGCCGATCCGGAACAGCGCCTGGTTGCGGCTCAGGTTGATCGGCGACCGTCTCCTGATCGGTCGCCCTCGGTCAGGCGGGCCAGCTCGCGCAGCGCCCGGGCCGGCACGTTCGCCTCGATCTCCGGCGCCGAGGTCCCGAGCTTCGTCCGCTTCACCGCGAGCCGGTAGGAGTCGGTGGCGACCATGGTCAGCTCGTCGCCCTCGACCTTGAGCAGGATGCCGGTCAGTACCGGCCGCGCGTCGTCACGCGAGGCGGCGCTCGCGACACGGTCGATCGTCTCGCGCAGCGGCTCGATCGGGAGCTCGAGCGCCTCCCCCTCCGGCTCGCCGAAGCGGGGAAAGTCCTCTGCCGGCAGGGTGCGCAGGTGGAAGCTCGAGGAGCCGGCGGTGATCTCGACGTCGCGCTCGGCTTCGCGCAGCGCCAGGTTGACCTCTCCTTCGGGAAGCGAGCGGACGATGTCGACCAGGAGCCGGCCCGGGAGGACAACGCTGCCCTGCGCCCTCGGCCTTCACCTCGGGGACGATCTCCAGGCCGAGCTCGGTGTCGGTGGCACGCAGCCGCAGCTGACCGTCCTCGACGGTGATCAGAACGCCGGTCAGGGCCTGCAGGGCAGCGCGGGAAGAGACGGCTCGCGAGACGACCTGAAGGGCATCGAGAAGTGCGTCGCGTTGGGCTGTGAGTTTCACGGAGCTGGGTGGTTGAACTTCTCTAGGAGTAGTAAGGGCTGTGGATTCCTGTGGATCTGTGGATGTGGGATCTGCGGATGAATCGGGCTGAGGTACTTCTGCGGCTTCCATCATTTGATCAGGTCGGTCCGTTCGGGTTGCGGTTGGTCTTGAGAGGTTCGGGGTCGAAGAAGTTATTCGGCCCGCTGGTCGGTCACGTGGATCAGTCGGTCAACTGAGCCGGAGGTGCGATTCTGTCAGCGACAGCGGTCGCTTCGGTCATTTCGAGGGCTGCCGGCGAGAGAAGCGTCGTCCTGATCCGCTCGAGCGTGAGAGAGAGGGCCGGCTCGGTCTTCAGCCGCTGCTGCACCTTCTTGATTGCGTGGATGACGGTGGTGTGGTCACGGCGCTTGAAGACCCGGGCGATCTGGGGCAGTGAGAGGTCTGTCAGCTCGCGGCACAGATACATGGCAACTTGACGAGCAGCGACGAGCTTGGCGCTGCGCGACGCCGACAGCAGATGGCCGCGGTCGAGGCCGTAATCAGCGGCGACGGCGTCCTGGATTGAACCGGGCGTGGTCTCGGCGGGTGGAGCCGCGGCAGCGGCTTCCGGCAGCACCTGGCGCACGAGGTCGCGGGTGATCGGAAGATCGGTCAGCGACGACATCGCGACCACGCGGGTCAACGCTCCGCGCAGGAGGCGCAGGTTCTGGGTCGACGAGCCGAGCCAGGGTGCTGAGCGCCTCGGGATCGGCCGGCTCGAGCTCTTCCTCGTGCGAGAGCCGGTTCAGGAAAGCAAGCCTGGTGAGCTCGTCGGGCGGTTTCAGCTCGGCGACCAGGCCCCATTCGAACCGGTCCCGAAGCCGCTCCGTGAGTTCGGAGAGCTCGCTCGGGATGCGGTCAGCCGAGAGGACGACCTGGCAGCCGCCCTCGTAGAGCGCGTTGAAGGTGTGGAAGAGCTCGTCGGCGGTGCGGCTCTTTCCCTCGAGGAACTGGACATCGTCGACCAGCAGCACGTCGGCACCGCGGTAGTGCTCCTTGAAGGCATCGATGTCGGCGGTCTGCAACGCCGCCACGAATGCGTTGGTGAAGCACTCGGCCGTGGTGTAGTGGACAACCAGGTCGGGGCTGTGGATACGCAGGTAGTTGGCGATCGCACCGAGCAGGTGGGTCTTGCCCAGTCCCGGCGGACCGTGGAGAAAAAGCGGGTTGTAGGCCTGGCCGGGCGCCTCGGCGACAGTGAGGGCGGCGGCGTGGGCGAGACGGTTCTCGGTCCCGATCACGAACCGCTCGAAGGTGTGGTCGGGGTTGAGCGGCGGCCCGGAGGCGACCTTCCAGCTCGACGGCTTCGGGGCCACCGCTTCGCCTTCGTCGACGAAGCGGACCTCGTTGAAGGTCCCCTGATCTGTGACCGCTTCGGTCAGGAGCTCGGCGTAGCGCCGCTCGACCCAGGCACGCACCTGGCGCGGCGCGCTCAGATAGAGGATCGAGCCGCGGGCAGCCGCGACCCGGAGCGGTTCAAGCCAGAGGCGAAAGGTGGAGTCGGGCACTCCGGTGCGGAGGTCGTCGCGGATCTCGCGCCAGGCTCGCGCGAGATCGTTGGTTTCCGCGACTTCTGGGTCCCGCTCCTGAACCCTGAGCTCCTCTCTCGATTTGGTGGATCCGATTCCGGCCGATCGCCTCCGACCGAGACTCCAAGCGAGAATAGTCTCGGCACCCGGGCCCTTCCAGCCGTACCCGCCGCAGGGGGTGCATCTCGCGGGAAAAAGTTTCTGCCTTGCTCGCCTGCCCGTATACTGCGCCGCCTCCCAGCAGCATCAGCGGCACTGAGCTGGTCGATCCGCTGCCGGGTGAAGACGAGATGAAGCGGACCTACCAGCCAAAGAAGCGCAAGCGCGCGAAGACCCATGGATTCAGGGTGCGCAGCCGGACGAGGTCAGGCCGCGCGATCCTGAAGCGCCGGCGCCAGCGAGGCCGCAAGCGGCTGACGCCCTGAGCGGATCGCGTTGGCCGAGGTCTCGATGAGCGACAGCGGGCGCAAGCGAACCCGGATCTCGCGAAGCGCCGACTTCGAACGCGTCTACCGCGACGGCGATTCCCGCGCCAACCGTTTCCTCGTCCTCTACAGCTTTCCCCGCGACCCAGAGGCGAGCGGCGAGCCCCGCCTCGGGATCTCGGTCGGCCGCAAGATCGGCGGCGCGGTGGTCAGCGAACAAAGTGAAACGCCGGCTCCGAACCGTTTTCTGGGATCTCGAGGCGGGGATGCTGCCAGCGGGCCACGATTTCGTCGTCGTCGCTCGGCCCGGAATCGAGGACCTGATCGACCGCGAAGGGGTGGAGGGCCTGGCCGCGAGCCTGCGCGAGCTGCTGACCGACGGCGAGGGGGACCGGGGCGCCGAGCCAGGTGAGTCGCAGGAGGAGCGTTCGACGTGAAACGGGGGGTCCGAAACCTGTTCCTGGCCCTGATCCGTGCCTACCAGCGCTGGATCTCGCCGGCCTTCCCGCGGCGGTGCAAGTACCACCCGACCTGCTCCGACTACGCCGCCCAGGCCGTGCGTGAGCTCGGCCCGATCCGCGGCTCGATCGTGGCCGGCTGGCGCCTGCTGCGCTGCAACCCGTGCAGCAAGGGCGGGATCGACGACGTCTCTGACCGAACCCTTTTCCGGGCGTCCACCGGCGCCTCCTCCGCTTCGCGTCCGGCGGCGCCGGGGGTAGGGCGCCATCGGGGTGGCCCTTATCAGCCCGTCGGTCGAGGGACGAATTGATGGACGCACTCGTCGTGGCCAACATCTTCCAGCCGCTGATCGATGTCGCCAACGAGATCCTCGTCGTTTCTGCACGACTCCGTCGGGCTCGACTACGGCGCCGCGATCGTCGGGCTCACCTTCATCACCCGGGCCCTGATCCTGCCGCTGTCGGTGAAGCAGATCCGCTCGATGCGCGAGATGTCGGCGATCCAGCCGCAGCTCAAGGAGCTCCAGGAGCGCTACAAGGACGACCGCGAGCGCCTGCAGCGCGAGAGCATGAAGCTGTTCCAGGAGCACGGGGTGAACCCGTTCGCCTCCTGCCTGCCGCTGCTGCTCCAGATTCCCGTCTTCCTGGCCCTCTTCTACTTGCTGGGCAGCGACGAGTTCAAGGACGAGGTTGCAGCCGCCGGCGAGAAGTCGTGGCTGTTCATCGACGACTTGACCGAAAAGGCCACGGGCGGGCCCCTGATCACCCTGCTCATCCTCTACCTGGGCACCTCGCTGATCGCCGGGCTGATCATGACCGGCCGCAACGCCACCGGCCAGCAGCGAATGATCTCGCTCGGCCTGCCGCTCGTGTTCACGCCGATCATGATCGGCTTCCCCGCCGGCCTCCTCGTCTACTGGATCTCGACCAACATCTGGACCATGGGCCAGCAGGCGGTGGTCAAGATCTTCTTCCCACCGGATGAGCCGGCGACGCCCGAAGAGGTCCAGGCCGCCAAGCCACCGCCACCGCCTCCGCGCAAGAAGAAGCGCCGAAACTAGCGACCAGCGCCGAACGACGGTCGGCCGGCGTCGCTCCCTAGACTCCCGGGCATGGCCGAGGCAGAGGTGAAGGCGATGCCCGAAGCACCCGCGGAGCGGGTCAGAGTCGTGCTCGAACAGGTCGCTCGAGGGACTCGGGCTCGAGGGCGAGGTCGAGGTGAACGAGGACGACGAGCTGATCGACGCAAAGATCGACGGCGACGACCTGGGTCTGCTGATCGGCCGCCACGGCCAGACGATCGATGCGCTCCAGCTGCTCTGCTTCCAGGCCGCGTTCCGCGGGATCGAAGGACCGCAAGCGGGTCGTGGTCGACGCCGCCGGCTACCGCGACGAGCGACGCGAAGCGCTCGAGCGCCGCGCCGACCGGATCGTCGAGGAGGCCCTGAGCGGCGAACAGCCGGTCGAGCTCGAGCCGATGAGCGCCGCCGAGCGCCGCGTGATCCACGAGTACCTGCGCGAGCGCGCCGGGATCGAGACCTACAGCGAGGGCGACGAGCCGGACCGCTTCGTCGTCGTCGCACCCCTGCTCTCGGATTGATCGAGCACGCGCCCGGCACCGGCGCGCTGCTCGAGAACCTCGACCGGCGGGCGAAGCGGGCGATGGAGAAGCTGGTCGATCTGCTCGCCAGCGATGCCGCACCGACTTCGATCCGCGATCCAGAGGAGTCCTGGCGCGTGCACATCGCCGATTCGCTCAGCGGGATCGCGCCCGGAATGCTGTCGAGCGCCCGCCGCATCGCCGACATCGGGGCCGGCGCCGGCTTTCCTGGTCTGGTCCTGGCGGCGGCCCTACCGGAATCGAGCGTGGATCTGGTCGAGTCGGTGGGCCGCAAGTGCGAGTTCATGATGGAAGCGATCGCCGTTTGCGCGATCGGCAACGCCCGGGTCCTGAACGCCCGAGCCGAGGAAGTGGCGGCCGGCGAGGGGAGGGAGGCCTACGACGCGGTCACGGCTCGTGCGGTCGGGCGACTTTCGACCCTGGCCGAACTCGGCCTCGCCGCTGCTCCGGGACGGAGGCTCGCTGGTCTGCTGGAAGGGCAGGCGCGACCCGGGGGAGGAAGCAGAACTCGAGCGCGCGGCCGATCGGCTCGCGATCGAGCCAGTTTCAATCCGCAGTGTGGGGCCTTATGCGGGCTCCCGCCACCGGCACATCCACCTGCTCCGCAAGAATGGCCCGACCCCCGAGGACCTGCCGCGGCGCCCCGGAATGGCAAAGAAGAGGCCGTTCGGAGCCGAACGAAAGGGTGGTTCGGGGTCGAAACGATGACCGTCTTCGCAATCGCAAACCAGAAGGGTGGGGTTGGCAAGACCACCACCGCGGTCAACATCGCGCGCCTGCGATGCCGCGCCTGGGCCGGCAGACCCTCGTCGTCGACCTCGACGCGCAGTGCAACGCGACCGTCGCCCTTGGTCTCGCCAAGGACTTGCGGCCCTCGGCCTACGAATGCCTGGCCGGAGAGACCTCGGTCGCCGAAGCGGCGATCCCCGCCGGACCCGACAACCTCTGGATCGTGCCGGCCAACGCTGATCTCGCCGGAGCCTCGGTCGAGCTGCCGCGGCTGGAGGGATTCGAGACGCGGCTTTCGGAAGGGCTGGGTCCGGTGCGCGAGCGCTTCGCCGCGACCCTGCTCGATTGCCCGCCTTCTCTGGGACCGGTGACCGTGAATGCGCTGGTCGCCGCAGACAAGGTGATCGTCCCGGTCCAGGCCGAGTACCTGGCGCTCGAAGGGCTTGTCCAGTTCCTTGACACGCTGAAGCTGGTCCGCCGCGAGCTCAATCCCGGGCTCGAGATGGCGGGAGCCGTGGTCACCATGTACGACGACCGGGTTCGCCTGGCCCAGGACGTCGAGCGTGAGCTGCGCGAGCATTTCCCCGGCCGCGTGTTCAAGACCGTGATCCCGCGCAGTGTCCGCGTGGCGGAGGCCCCGAGCTACGGCAAGCCGGTCACCAATCACGACCCGAGCTCTGCGGGATCGCTCGCGTACCAGGCGCTGGCGCAGGAGGTCATCCCGGCGGTGAGCGATGGCGACTAAGCCGGGCATGGGCAAGGGCCTGGCGGCGATCCTGCCGGAGGCCGGGGAGGGGGGACCGGAACTGCTCGAGCTCCCGGTAGGCGAGATCGAGCCGAATCCGCAGCAGCCGCGCTCAAAGATCGACAAGCCGGGACTGAACGCACTTGCCGACTCGATTGCCTCCACCGGTCTCTTGCAGCCGCTGATCGTGCGACCGGGGGCCAACGGCCGCTACGAGTTGATCGCCGGCGAACGCCGCCTGCGCGCCGCGCAGCAGGCCGGGCTGCCGCGCGTCCCCGCGGTGGTCCGGGCTTCGCCCGAGGACGACCGGCTGCAGTCGGCCCTGATCGAGAACATGGTTCGCGAGGACCTGAGCCCGGTCGACGAGGCCCGGGCCTGCGCCTCCCTTGTCGACGACCTCGGCATCTCGAAAGAGGAGCTGGGCCGGCGCGTGGGGCGCAGCCGCGCCGCGATCTCGAATCTGATCCGGCTCCTGGACCTCCCGGACGAAGCCCTCTCGATGCTCGCCTCCGGAGAGCTGAGCGAGGGCCACGGCCGCGCCATCCTCCAGGTCCGCGACCAGGCCGAGCGGCGAAAGCTGGCCAAGATGGCCGTCCGGGAGGGCTGGTCGGTGCGCGAGACCGAGCGGCGAGCCAAGGCTTCCGGCGCAAAGCCGGCGACCCCCACCCGTAGACCGAGCACCGACGAGCGCGCCGCGCTGGAGGAGGCCGAGGACGTTTTGGGACAGGCGCTCGGCGCCGACGTCAAGGTCCGCTCTGCCAAGAAGCGGATCAAGGCCGAGCTCGAGTTCAAGGACCTGAACGAGCTCAAGTCACTCGCCCGGCGAGTCTCCCGCCGCAAGGGTTGAGGGGGCCGCGCCGGTGGCGCTAAGATCGCCGTCGGCGTCACGTCATCACCCAGCGTCAAAACCACCGTCAGTACCGCGGGCGATTAGCTCAGTCGGTTAGAGCGCGTCTCTGATAAGGACGAGGTCCCTGGTTCGAATCCAGGATCGCCCATTTGCCGACCGCCACTTCCGAACCCCGGCTGATCACACTCGCGCTCAGCCCGTACAACGACTTTGCGCGCTGGGCGCTGGACCGGTCGGGAATCGGCTACCGCGAGGAGCGAAAGCCGCTGATTCTTCACACGATCGCCTCACGCCGGGTCGGCGGCAAGGGCACCACCCCGGTTCTGATCAGCGACGACGAAGTCGTGGGGGAGTCGGCGGAGATCGCCGAATGGGCCGATGCCCACTCGGCGACCCCGGGGTCGCTCTATCCCGAGGGTGAGAAGAGGGAAGAGGTGCGCTCGCTGGTCGAGCACTTCGGCGAGGACCTCGGCACCCAGACGCGCCCGCTTTTCTGGACGGCGCTGATCCAGGACCTGCCGCTTGCCAACCGTCTCTGGTCACAGGGCCTCTCCGAGCGCGGCGCAAGGCTGCAGCCGTGGGTCCTACGCCTGACGAAGCCGGTGATCAAGCGAGCCATCGGGGTCAAGGCGGACACGGTCGAGACGGCGTCCGGCCGGATCCGCGAGATATTCGATGAGGTTGCCTCCCGCCTCGAGCAATCGCGGCACCTCGTCGGCGACCAGATCACCGCGGCCGACCTGTCATTCGCCGCGATGGCGGCGCCGTCGCTGATGCCCCCCGAGGGTCATCCGACCGACTATCCCGACCCGCGCGAGCTCTCTGAGCCTGTGGCAAGCGCAATGCTCAGCCTTCGCGACCACCCCGCGGGGGAATACGCGTTGCGGCTCTATCGGGACGAACGGCAGACGCAGCGCTAGCAGCCTCCGGCCGCCCAGGGGGCCGCTCCTATAATCATCCGCATGCCAGCCACCGGGAGCTCTCCGTGCAGCGGATGACGATCTATGGGGTCAGCTTCGACATGGTCGGCAAGCAGCCGATTGTCCTGCTGAAGACCGTGGACGGCAACAAGTTCCTCCCGATCTGGATCGGCCATCCCGAAGCCGCCGCGATCCTGATGAAGCTTCAAGGCGCGACGACGCCGAGGCCGATGACGCACGACCTGCTCTCCGAGGTCCTCGACCAAATGGACGCAAAGTGCGAACGGGTCTCGGTCACCGAGCTCCGCGACAACACCTTCTTCGCCCAGATCACGATCTCGGTCAACGGCTCGGAGATGGAGATCGATTCGCGCCCCTCCGACGCGCTCGCGCTGGCGGTTCGGGTCGAGGCCCCGATCTTCGCCGCCGAGGACGTGATCGAGGAGTCGGCGATCGAGTTCGAGCACGAGGTCGAGGACACCGAGGAGGTCGTCGACAAGTTCAAGGAGTTCCTCGACAACGTCACGCCCGAGGACTTCGCACAGGGCAGCGAGTAGCTCGCAGGGTTGCAGTGGGCCGGTGCGTTTCGTAGCCTGAGGCGCACGCACGGATGCGTCGGAGAGGAGGGAAACGGATGGGAAGGGTGGATTCGAGGGCGGGGTCGTTCGCGGTCGCCGTGGTGCTGGCCGTTGTCTGCGCGCTTCCCGCCGGCGCAGCGGCGCAGACGACTGACGAGACCAGGCTGGCGGGCATGCTCGGCCCCGCGCCAGGGGTCGCACCCAACGATGCGACCGAGCACGGCGCGATCTCGGGGGACGGCCGCTACATCGCCTTCGAGACCCGGGCTACGACGCTGTGCGGAATCGAGGTGTGTGGAGATGCCGACGGCGCCGTGGCCGACATCTTCCGCCGCGACATGGTCACCGGTGATGCCGTCTGGGTGAGTCGCGGCAGCGCCAACAAGGACGCCCTGCGTCCCTCGATCTCCGGCGACGGGTGTCGGATCTCCTACTGGACCGAGGCACAGGTCCTGCCGGTTCCCGATACGAACTCGACGGGAGACATTTACGTCGCCGATCTCTGCGACCCGAACCCCGATCCCGTGGACATGTCACTTGCCAGCGCGCACGCCGGCCCGGTCGTCGCCGTCCCCCCCAGCGCCGTCGGCAATGCCGGCGACGTCAGCTCGATCTCTGGCGACGGCAGTACGGTCGCGTTCAGCACTCGTAATCCCGTGACCGAGACCGGCACGGACATATCCGGCCCCGCGGGAGTCGAGCAGGCCTATGTGCGCGACCTCGGGTCGCTCGAAACGCGCATGCTGAGCGTCAACGCCGCGGGCACCTCGGGCGGGAACGACCACTCCGACATCGGCTCGAAGACCTCGATCTCGGCCGACGGCAACCGGGTCGTTTTCTCCTCCGGCGCGACGGATCTCACCGGCGACAGCGATCCGCACAGCAACCTCGCGGGCATCGGCTGCCCCTTTGACTACGACGGCGTCCTCACGTTCGGTACGGGCTCATGCGACGCGTTCTTGCGCGATGTCGGGACGGGATCGACGACGCTCGTACCGCGTCCGCCTCACCTCGAGCCCAGCTACTTCTTCGGCGGCGCCGGTGCAATCTCGGCTGATGGCAATGTCGTCGCGATCGCGGCCGGCTATGCGCCGCCGAATCCCGACAAGCACGTCTACAGCTACCGTCCCGCCACGGGTGGCTGGACGCTGGTGGATTGCGAGTCCGGTCCCTGCTTCGTCGGCCAGACAGGATTCAGCGGCCTCGCCGATCCCGCCGACGATCAGGCGGTGACCCCGTCGCTCTCGCGAGATGGGCGCTTCGTCGCGTTCGTGTCGTTCGCGAGCAATCTCGTCTATCCGCCGTACAAGCCCGGCGGCAATCCGTATGCCAGCCCGAACATGTTCGTCCGGGACACGCTCAACCAGACCACCTTCCTTTACAGCCGGGCCTCCGGGGTGGTCGGGAATCCGGCATCAGTTCCCGCCGCGGGATACGACGCGCAGATCTCCAGTAACGGCAATGCCGCGATCTTCACTTCCGCCGCTTCCCTCGACCCGCTCGATGCGAATCCGAGCGTCGACATCTACCGGCGGGTGATCAAGGATGCGAGCACTGGCGAGCCGGACAATCCCGCCTCGCGTGGCGCGACCTTCGACGTCCGTCCGGTGATCATCGATCAGCCGATTACGGCGACCCTGCCAAGCGGGCAGGTGCTTCCGGTCGAGCACATGGACGAGTTTCCGATCGGGACCATCGTCAACGCCTCGGGCAACTCGCGAGTCGAGCTGACCAGCGCCAACGATGAGTTCCGGACCAACTCGGCTCAGTTCTACGGCGGAATCTTCCGCGTCGGCCAGCCCGCGCCGGGAGCCGGCGACGATGTCACTACGCTCGATCTGACTGCGCGGAAGCTGACCTGCAAGAAGAAGAAAAAGAAGGGCAAGAAAAGGAAGAAAGGCAAGGGGCGACTGGCAGCGGCAAGCGCGCGCAGTACCGCCCTCTGGGGAACGGGTCGCGGCCGGTTCCGCACCCGCGGCGGCCGCGGGGCGGCGACGATTCGCGGCACCACCTGGCTCACCGAGAACACCTGCCGCGGCACGAGGTTCACTCTCCTGGACGGGGGCCCGCTCGAGATCGACGACTTCGGCAAGCGCAAGCTCGCCGATGCGCTGCTGACCATTCCCAACAGCCGCTACTTCGCCAAGGCGAAGTCGAAGAAGAAGAAGAAGAAGAAGGGGAGAAAGAAGGGCTAGCCGGGAAGCGTCGCTTCCTCGGTGCGGCCCTCGAGCGCGAGGTCGAGCAGGCGCTCGACCAGTTGCTCGAAGCCAAGGCCGGCGGCCTCGGCCGCCATCGGCAGCAGGCTGGTGTCGGTGAGCCCGGGGACGGCGTTGACCTCCAATACCGCCGGCCCGTCTGCGCCGAGCATGATGTCGACGCGCACGGCGCCCGCGCAGTCGAGGACTCCGTAGGTCCGGGTCGCCGTTTCGGCAACGGCGTCGGCATCCGAGCCGAGCTCGGCGGGCGCCACGAACTGGGTGCGACCGATCTCGTAGCGCGCCTCGTAGTCGTATTCGTCCTCCTCGCGCGGGATCACTTCCACGGAAGGGAGCGCCTCGCCGGCGATCACGCTGACCGCGAGCTCGCGGCCTTCGACATAGCGCTCGAGCAGCACCCGGTCGCCGTATGAGAAGGCGGCGACCAGCGCGCCGGGCACCTCCTCGCGGGAGCCGGCGAAGCGGACGCCGAGCGAGGAGCCCTGGCCGGCCGGCTTCACCACCAGAGGGAACCCGAGTCTTTCCTCGATCTCGGCCAAGGTGTCTGCCGCGCCGAGCTCGCCGAAGGCGGTTGCGTTGAAGGCGACCCAGTCCGGCGTCGGTAGGCCGGCGGCCCGGAGGTCGTGCTTGGCGACGACCTTGTCGGCACAGCGGCCACAGGCAGCCACGCCGGGGCCGGTGTAGGGGATGCCCAGGATCTC
Source organism: uncultured Solirubrobacterales bacterium (assembly GCA_963770155.1). Lineage (GTDB taxonomy): Bacteria > Actinomycetota > Thermoleophilia > Solirubrobacterales > 70-9 > CAVYOE01. The sequence continues at coordinate 1,860,737 of CAVYOE010000001.1, forward strand.
GAGCAACTCCTGGACGGTCCCGTCCTCGCCGCCGGGGCCGTGCAGGGCGATGAAGGCGACCTCCGGGCGCTCTTCTCGAAGCCGCGCGACCAGGTCGGCGCCGGCATCGAGCGGCACGACGTCGTGGCCGAGCGCAGAGAGGGCATCTTCCACCCGTGCGCCGGAGCGCAGCGAGACGCCGCGCTCGAGCGAGCGGCCGCCTTTGAGCACGGCGACCTTCATCGCCGCGGCCTCATCGGCACGACGTCGCCGCCGTCGTCCTCGGGTGGTTCCTCAACCTGGGCTTGGGGCTCTCCTGTGATCGCTTTGTAGAGGTCGAGCTGCTCTGAGATGACGCCCCCGATCCGGCGGATGCCTTCCTGGATCTCCTCCTCGGTAGAGCCGGAGAAGTTGAGCCGCATCGAGTTCGCTCCGAGGTCGTCGACGTAAGCGCCGCGTCCGGGGACGAAGGCGACGTCCTCTTGCAGGGCCTTGGCGAGCAAGTCGGTGGTGTCGATGTACTCCGGCAGCGTTGCCCAGATGAAGAGCCCGCCCTGCGGATGGGTCCACTCGGCTTCGGCCGGAAAGTGTCTGGTCGAGCGCATCGAGCATCACGTCACGGCGGGCCCGGTAGATCCCGATCAGGTCGTCGATGTACGCCCGCCAGTTGCCCTCGCCGAAGTACTCGCGCACGAAGTATTGGGTCAGGGTCGACGTGCAGAGGTCCGCGGCCTGCTTTCCGAGGCCGATCTTCTCGAGCACCGGGGGCGGCGCCACGACCCAGCCGATCCTGATTCCCGGAGAGAGGATCTTCGAGAAGGTCCCGATGTAGAGGACGTAGTCGCCACCGTCGAGGGCGTAGAGCGGCGATTCGGGCTCCCCCTCGAACCGCAGCAGCCCGTAGGGGTTGTCCTCGACCACGAGGACCTCGTGCTCGCGCGCGAGCTCGACCAGCCGGCGCCGGCGATCGCCGGAGAGAGTGACGCCCGCGGGGTTCTGGAAGGTCGGCACCGAGTAGATGAACTTGGGCCGCCGCCCTTCAGCGGCGAGACGCTCGAGCGTCTGTTCGAGCAGCTCGATCCGCATGCCCGCCTCGTCGGTCTCGATCTGGATCACCTCCGCCTCGTAGCTGCAGAAGACCGGGACGGCTCCGGGATAGGTCGGCGCCTCGCAGATCACCGGGTCGCCCGGGTCGACCAGCGTCTTCGCGATCAGGTCGATTGCCTGCTGCCCGCCGGTGGTGACGATCAGGTCGTCGGTATCCACTTGCATCCCCTCGGCGGCCATCACCTGCGCGATGCATTCCTTGGTCTCCTCGAACCCCTCGGTGGGCCCGTACTGAAGCGCCTCCGCGGAGGACTCCTGCGCGATCCGGGTCATCTGCGCCGCGAAGCTCTCCGGCGGGAAGGTAGATGTGTCCGGCAGGCCGCCGGCCAGGGAGATGACCTCGGGCCGAGCCGTGATCGCCATCAGGTCGCGCATCGCCGAGGAGCGCATGACGCCGGTGCGCTTCGCAAACAGCCCGGCGTAGCGCTCGAGGTCGTCCGAGGTGGTGTGGGCCCTGCGCCTGGCAGGCGGCTGTGGGCCCGGATCGCGCTCGCGTCTCGGCTCCTCGGACATGGCGACAGTGTGGCATCGACTAGCCTCTTCGGCCGCGTGTTCTTTGCCATCTGCCAAGGCCTTGGCCTCGCGATTGCAGCCGGCTTGCTGGCCGGTTCACTCGCCTACGAGGGTCCCTACCGCTGGGGCCTGCTCGTGCTCGCCGGGGCCGCCGGAGGTGCGCTCTTTGCTGCATCGCTCGCGAGCGAGACCGATGCTGCCTGGATCGGGATCATCGTCGGCGCGCCGCTCGCGATCCTGGCGATGGACCTGACCGGCTCGGTGGTCCTGGCAGCGCGGCAACGCGCCGAGGCCGACCCCACCGCGGTCAGCCTCATGGTCGCCGGTGCGGCACTGGTCTTGGCGCTGATCTCAATCCTCGGGCCGCTGGCGATCCTTGCGCCGGTGATCGGAGGTGGCTTGCTCTGGCTCGGGATCTCACGGCGCCAGCGCGAGGGCCGCAAGCACGAGGGCCTCCGCATCCTGCGCTGAGGCGCTCGCCCGATCCAGCATGCGCAAGAAGCTGATCCTCGTCGTCATCGACGCCCTCCATCCGGGCATGCTCATGCACGCGGTCGAGTCCGGCCGCGCCCCGACCTGCCAGGCACTGATCGAGCGGGGGGTGCTGATCGAGAACTGCGTCTCGAGCTTCCCGTCGGTGACCCCAGTCGCCTGCTCGGAGATCGCCACCGGCGTCGGCCCCGACCAGCACTGGATCATGGGGATGAACTGGTTCAGCCGAGTCGAGCGGCGTTACGTCGAGTACGGGTCTTCGTTCGAGGCGACGCGCGCATTCGGCATGTTCCGGGCTCTCTACGACCTCGTCTACAACATGAACCTCGGCCACCTCAGCCACGAGGTCGAGACGATCTTCGAGCGGCTCGGGGATGCCGGTGTGCGGACGGCGTGTACGCCGTTCCTGATCTACCGGGGCCGGCGCCGGCACCAGGTCAGCCTCGAGGGGATGGCGAAGCGGATGGCGGAGGCGATCCGCTTCCGGCACGCCGTCTGGGGCCCGGACGAGCTCTTCTACGGCGACCTCTATGCCAGCCGTAAGGTGCCCTGCACCCCCAACTTCACCCGCCCGGGCACGCGCGACGACTACTCGACCTGCGTTGGGGAGGAGCTGGTCAAGCAGGGGCTCTACGACTTCATGCTGTTCAGCCTCCCCGACAACGACTTCTACTCCCACCGGTTCGGGCCGAAGGCCTCCATGCGCTCGATCGAGAAGGCGGACCGGTCGCTGGCGCGCCTGATCGACGCCGCCGGCGGCCTCGACGATTTCCTCTCCGACCACGCGTGTCCTGCTCTGCGCCGACCACGCCCAGACCGAAGTGACCCACGCCCTGCCGCTGGCGGAGGAGCTGGCCGAGGACTGGCGGGTCCTGCAGCCCAACGCAGAACAGGCCGAGCAGGCCGAGATCGCGGTCAGCCCGACCGCGCGCGCCGCCGGCGTCTATCTCCTTCAGGACGGGAAGCGGTTCGGTGGGGCTCACGAGCGGGTTCGCGAGCGCCTGCGCGGGGTCGAGGGGGTTGACCTGATCATCTGGCTGGCCGGGCGCGACGGGACGCCGCTGGAGCGCGTCGGCGCCGGCCCGGATCTGGACTCGGCCGAAGTGGTGGTCGAGCGAAACGGCGAGGAGCTGCGATTCCGGCCGGGAGCCGGGGCCGCGCGACCGGCGCGGCAACAGCTGGGCGGTCCGCGGTGAGCTCTCGGTGCTCGAGGCAGAGCGCGGCGTCAGCGCCGCATCGACAGCGAGGCTTATCCGGATGCATTCGCGCGGCTCTGGTCGGCTCTTTCGTCACCCAACGCCGGCGACGTGATGATCTCTGCCGAGGTCGGCTACGAGTGCGTCGACTGGGGCGGCGTGACTCACGTCGGAGGCGGCAGCCACGGCGGCCTCAACCGCGGCGACTCCCTGGCGCCGCTGATCTTCTGTGGGACGGACCGAAACGTCCCCAGCGCCGGGAGCAGTGGGCGCTCCGCGACCAGGCGGGGGTCATCCTCGAGCACTTTGGAATCCGGGCGCCGGAGCCGGCCCTGTGAGGATGCCGAGGACGACGTGAGCCCGATCGAGACCGCCCGCCGCATCGGCCGCGGCACCAGGAACCCGGACAACTGGACCCAGCTGGTCAAGTTCGGCCTGGTCGGCGGTTCTGGCTACGTCGTCAACCTCTGCGTCTTCGCCGTGCTCACGCGAGCTTGCCGACGTCCACTACATCCCGGCCGCGGTCGCCGCTTTCTGTGTCGCGGTCACCAACAACTTCCTCTGGAACCGGGTCTGGACCTTCGCCGCGACCGAAGGCCACGCCGGCTTCCAGGCAGCGCGCTTCTTTGCCGTCTCGGTGGCGGCGCTCGGAGTCAACCTGGTGGTGCTGCGGTTGCTGGTCGACGCGGATATGGCCGAGGTGCCGGCGCAGGCACTTGCCGTCGCGATCGCGATGCCGTTCAACTTCGTCGGCAACAAGTTATGGACCTTTGCGTAGGGCTCTTGGGTTTGCCGCAGCAGCCGGCCTGCTGCTGATCGGGTTTTTCACCGCACCGGCCGCCGCACCCGCCCAGAGTGCACGCGAGGCCCGTGACGCACTCGACGCTCTGAACAGACCGGTGACCAAGCAGCGCGCAGAGGCGATCGCCTCCCGCGATGCAAATGTGATCGAGGCGCGACGGGAGCATCCCGACCTCGACACCGTCTCGGAGCGCCGCGACGGCGGCGACTGGCAGGTCGGGTTCGTCGCAGACGGAGACGAGATCGTTCAGGTGATCGTCGGCGACGTCACCGGTGAGATCCGTGAGTCGTGGACGGGCGAGCAGGTGGCGTGGCGCATGGCTCGCGGCTATCCCGGCGCCTTCGGCCGCACCCTGAATGCCCCGTGGATCTGGCTGCCGCTGTGCGCAATATTCGTCCTGGGCCTGGTCGACTGGCGGCGGCCGCTTCGCTGGGCGCACCTCGATCTGCTGGTGATCGTCGGCGGTTTCGGCATCTCCCATTTCTTCTTCAACCGGGCCGAGATCGGGATCTCGGTGCCGCTCGCCTATCCGCCGCTCCTGTATCTGCTCACGCGCACGCTCTGGCTCGGGTTCCGCGGCGGGGAGGGACTGCGCCCGAGCCTGCCGCTGGCGTGGCTCGCCGTGGCCCTTCTTTTCCTGGTCGGCTTCCGGGTGGGGCTCAACATCGCCGACTCGAACGTGATCGACGTCGGCCTCGCTGGGGTGATCGGCGCCGATCAGATCGCCGACGGCGATCCGCTCTACGGCGCCTTTCCCGAACCCACCCCGCGCGGCGACACCTACGGCCCGGCCGCCTACTACTCCTACGTCCCGTTCGAGCAGGCCCTTCCGTGGAACGGGCACTGGGGCGATGTGCCCGCTGCCCATGCCGCGGCGATCTTCTTCGACCTGGCGACGATCGCCCTCCTGTTCGTGTTGGGAGGGCGGCTGCGGCCGGGGGAGGCCGGCCGGCGGCTCGGCGTGGTGCTTGCCTTTGCCTGGGCCGCTTGCCCGTACACGGCGTTCGCGCTCGAGTCGAACACCAACGACGCTCTGGTCGCGATGCTCCTGACCGGGGCTCTCCTGGCCCTGAGCTCGCCGCCCGGCCGCGGGGTCCTGCTCGCGTTGGCGTCCGCTTCCAAGTTCGCGCCACTGATCCTTGCCCCGCTGTTTGCGACCCACCCCGCCCGGGGAGAGCCGGCGTGGCGGCCGGTCCTGCTCTTCGGGCTTGCGTTTGCGGCGACCACGGCGGTGGTGATGGCACAGACCCTGTTCGACGTCGGGCTCGCGACCTTCTACGAGCGCACGATCGACTTCCAGGCCGGACGCGATTCTCCCTTCTCGATCTGGGGCCAGACGGACACGGGCTGGCTTCAGACAGTTGTCACCGCCGGGGCGGGTGTCCTCGCCGTAGTGGTCGCCTTTTTCCCCCGGCGGCGCGACACGGTCACGGTCGCCGCTCTCGGCGCCGCCGTGCTGATCGCCCTGCAGCTCGGCGTCGACCACTGGTTCTACCTCTACATCCCGTGGTTTCTGCCGTTCTTGTTCGTTGCCCTGGCGGGGCGGTCTGCGGCACCGGCTCGAGCCGGCTAGCTCTTCTCCACTCCAGCCGCCTCGAGCGCCTCGTCGTGATCGAGATACGCCTCGACCCGCGCGGCCTTGCCGTCGCGCAGGTGCCAGACGTGGCCGAACTTGCCGGTCAGCGGCATCTTGCTCGCCCGGGCAACGCCGTTGATGCAGCCGGTGACGACCACGGTGTCCTCGCCGGCCGACGTGTACTTCAGCGCGTCGTAGCTGAATTTGGCGAAGTCCTGTTCGAGCGCCTCGCCGAAGACCCGAAGGCCGGCGACCCCGGCGACCTCCCGCCCCCCGATCTCCTCGGAGAACTTCGAGGTGAAGTCCTGGTGCACGAACGCTTCGAGCTCCTCGAACCCGACCTCACGGCTGCCGACCCCGGCCCAGTTGAAGCCGTAGATGTTCTCGATGCAGGCAACGTTCGCCTCGTTCATGTCCCTGACCCTAAGTGACCAACCTCACTCGTTCAACCCGCCTTGGCATGGCACGTTTTGCCCTACGATTAAGTAGTAATGGGGATTCGGGAGAGAGCCGCAGGGGGTTCTGTCGTTATCCGGCGGGGCGTGTTGGCGATCCTGACGATCGCTGCGGCGGCGTTCACGCCCGCAGCGGCCCAGGCGGCCGTCGACGACACGATCATGGTCAGCCTTGCCGACCCGGGGGCCCCGGTTCCCGGTGCCCAGGGGAACGGAGTAAGCCAGGCGCCGTCGATCTCCGATGACGGCTGCGAGATCGCGTTCGAGTCGTTCGCGACAAATCTGACCGGGGACAACTACACGGGCGCCAACCCGGCCCAGATCTTCGTCCGGCATGTCTGCGGCCCGCTGGCGGGTACCACCGAGCTGGTCAGTCGAGCCACCGGCGCCGGCGCTCCCCAGAACAACCCAACGCCGGCGGGAACCACGACCCCGGCGATCTCGGGCGACGGGACCAAGGTGGTGTGGGTCACGGCGTCCAACAACCTCGATCCACTCAACCGAGACACTCAGGGAACACCGGTCTCGAGCATCTACGAGCTCTACGACGTCTACATGCGCGATCTCTCCGCTGACACGACGACGCTGATCAGCGTCAACCACCTCGGGGACGACAGCGTTGGTTATGCCGAGCCGGTTCTCGGCTTCGATCTCTCCGAACACGGTGAATACGTGGCGTGGCAGAGCGCGGCGGCTGCCTCGACGATCGTCTTGGGGGCGACTGACACCAACCAGGCCGGCTACCAGACCGATGTATTCCGCTACGACACCTCCGACGTAGACCAGGTGAACGCCAACATTCTGATCAGCCGGACCAACGACAACATGTCGGTTACCACCGGCAACGGGGGGTCCTTCAACCCGTCGATCTCCGCGACAGGTTCGCGCGTCTCGTTCGATGGAAACTCCTCCAACTTCGACCCACCCAAGAACAACGGTCCCGACGATTCCGATGTCTTCGTCAGGGACATCACTGCCGGCTCGACGACCTTGGTCAGCGAGACCACGGGAGGTACGCATGGGAACGGTCCTTCCTACCGGTCACGCATTTCGCCCAACGGCAACACCGTCCTCTTTCTCTCCAATGCGGTCAATCTGGGGGCCCGCGGGGGGATCGGCGATGGATCAGCGGACGTCTTCGTCCATGACATCTCACCGGCGAAGACCGAACAGATCAACCGAGTCTCGGGCGAGGACGGCCAGGTCCAGCAGAGCGGCGGTGCCAATACGGGGGGCCTCTCCACCGACGGTCGCCTGGTGGCGTTCGGAGCCAGCGCGGATCTTGTGGACGGCCCTCCCGGAGGTGTCTATGTGCGCGACCGTCTCAATCAGACGACCTTCGTCGCCGATCGCGGAACGGGTGTCACGGGCGAGCCGGCCAACGGCGGAAGCAGCCAAGGACAGATGTCGGCCAATGGCCGCTACGTGACCTTCTGGTCCACCGCCACAAATCTGGTCCCGGTTGACATCAACGGTACGGACGACGTATTCCGCCGGGAGATCGCCGAGCCGCCGGAGGTGAACTCGGGCCTGGCGGTCAACATCCGGCCGACGGCCGGGACGATCCTCGCGGCGGAGCCCGGGGGCGGGTTTGCTCCGGTGGAGCATTCAGACCAGGTTCCGATCGACACCGTGATCGATGCAACCGCAGGCCGGGTCGAGCTCACCGCGGACAATGTGCTCAAGGACTCGATGCGGTTTTTCGGAGGGCAATTCTCGGTCCGCCAGGCTCTCGGCGAAGGACAGACGACCCTGGACGTGCCGGCTGCGACCGGGTGCCCGCCGGTAGTGGCGCCCAGCACGGGCAAGAAGAAAAAGAAGAAAAAGAAGAAGAAGGGCCGAATCGCGTCGGTCCGCGCCGGCGGCGGCTCCTTGTTCGGCAGCGGCAAGGGACGGTTCCGCACCCGCGGCGGCCGCGGCGCCGCGACCGTCCGGGGTACCGACTGGTTCACGCAGGAAACCTGCGCCGGCACCCTGTTTCGGCTCGACAGCGGCGGGCCGCTCGAGATCGACGACTTTGGTCTCGCCGCAGGGATCGATGCCGTGCTGACTGCGCCGGGAAGCACCTACCTCGCGGCGCCGCCGGTGGCGCCGAAGACGTGCCGCAAGGGCTTCAAGCTCAAAAACGGCAAGTGCGTCAAGCGCAAGAAAAAGAAGAAGCGCTGACGCAATAAGATCGCCGCCTGATGGGCTGGCTAGGCCGACAGGGACGGCGAGGGCTGATCTTCCTGGGGATCGGCGCCTTGAGCGCCGCGATCGCGCTGGCGTGTTACGCGACCGGGACCCTGAAGTCGTCCGAGTACGACTCGATGGATGCTCGCTTCCAGGTCCGCGGCGAGCAGGACCCACCTGACGACATCGTCGTCATCGGCATCGACGAGCAGACCTTCACCCGCCTTCAGGTCAGCTTCCCGTTCCGGCGCTCCTTGCACGCCCGGGCGATCGATGCCCTGCATCAGGCCGGCGTGGCCCAGATCGCCTACGACATCCAGTTCACCGAGCCCTCGCCTCCCGGTGAGGAGAAGGAGGACTTCATCCTCTTCAACGCCGTCGGGCGGGCAGACCACGTCGTCCTGGCGACGACCGAGGTCGACAAACAGGGCCGCACCGCGGTCCTCGGCGGGGACGAGAACCTCGCCCAGGTCGGTGCCCGCGCCGGATACTCGGCGTTCGCAAACGAAGGCGGGATCTTCCGGCGGATCGAGCTCGCCCCCGACCAGCTCGACAGCTTCGCGGTCGCAGCAGTAGAGGCCCGCACGGGCGAGGAGGTGACCGAGGAGGACATTCCCAACAGCCGCACCTGGATCGATTTCCGCGGGGGGCCGGGGACCTACCCGCTGATCTCGTTTGCCGATGTGGTCCAGCGCAAATTCGATCCCGCGGCGGTTCAGGGCAAGACGGTGGTGATCGGCGCGACCGCCTCCAACGCCCAGGACGTCCATCCGCAGCCCTTCGGCGACGAGCTCATCTCCGGTCCGGAGATCCAGGCGAACGCGATCCACACCGTTGCCGAGGGGGCGCCGCTCGAGTCCGCTCCCGCGGCGATAGACGTGATCCTGATCGTCGGCCTTGCCTTCGCGGCGGCCCTCCTCAACATGGCGCTGCCGCCGCTGCGCGCCGCCGCGATCGTCCTCGGCATCGCCGCGGCCTACGCGGTGATCGCGCAGCTCGCCTTCAACGGCGGGCGAATCCTTCCCATCGTCTATCCCTTCCTGGGTCTGGCGATCTCATCAGTCGGCTCGCTCGGGGCCCAGTACATCTACGTCGCCTTCGACCGACAGCGCGCCCGCGACACCTTCGCCCGCTTCGTCCCCGAGCCGGTGGTCGGCGAGCTGCTCGAACGGACCGACGGGAACCCGCTCGGCGGTACCGAGGAGGACGTAACGATCATGTTCACCGATATCCGCGGCTTCACCACCTTCTCCGAGTCGCGCACCCCCGAGGATGTGGTCAGGATCCTCAACGACTATCTCGGCGGCATGACCGAGGCGGTGCTGGACAACGGAGGCACCCTCTCCGCCTACCTCGGTGACGGGATCATGGCCACGTTCGGCGCGCCGATCCCGCAGGACGACCACGCGGAACGCGCCTTGGCCTGCGCGCGGGAAATGCTCGGGTCGAGGCTGACTGAGTTCAACGAGAAGATGGCGAAGGAGGAGGGCTGGACCGAGCCGTTCAAGATCGGGATCGGCCTCAACAGCGGCCCGGTGATGGTCGGCATGGTCGGCTCTGAGCGCCGGCTCGACTACACCGTGATCGGCGACGTCGTCAACACCTGCTCGCGGCTGGAGGGGATGACCAAGGGGACGCCCTATGCCCTGTTCATCGCCGAGTCGACCCGCGAGCGCCTCTCCCGCTCCGCCGACGACCTCGAGTTCGTCGAGGAGATGCCGGTCCGCGGCCGCGCCGAAGGGCTGCGGGTCTACCGCGACAAGAGCCTGGGCGAGGGCTGAGGACCCGGCCCACTCGGTTGCGGCTGGCGAGGGTAGGCCGTAGGCTACTTCCAGACAGCGGCGTGAGAAAAGGGGTTTTTGGAGTGAGGCAGTACTGGGCGGGAAACCGCGCGCGCGCGGGACTACTGGTTGCCGGGCTTGGCGCCAGCTGGTGCGCCGCTGTCCTGTTCGCGTCCCTCCTCGGGTCTTCGCCCTCAGTCCCGAGTGTCGCGCAATCGGATGGCGCTGCGCTGAGAGCGGAGACGGCATACGGCAAGCTCCCACTCGCCTTCGAGCCGAACGCCGGACGTACCAGTAGCCGCGTCGACTACATCAGCCGTGGCAGCGGGTACGGCCTCTTCCTCACCGGGGAGAGCGCGGTGATGGAGCTGAACACCTCCCGCGACCGCACGCACGTTCTTTCCTTCGATCTACTGGGGACGGACAGAGCTGCAGCGCCAACCGGCATCGGCCGTCTCTCCGGCGAGATCAACAGCTACTCGGGCGCGGACCCCGGCCGTTGGCGCACGGGCGTTCCCACCTTCCAGCGGATCCGCTACCCGAGCATCTATCCCGGCATCGACGTCGATTGGTACGGGCGACGCGGTGCCCTGGAGCACGATTTCAGGATTGCCCCCGGCGCCGACCCGGATCAGATCACGATGCGTGTGAACGGGGCGGAGTCCATGCGGTTGGCGTCCAATGGCGACCTGCTGATCGAGGCATCCGGTGAAATCCTTCGTCAGCGCGCCCCGGTGGCCTACCAATCCATCAACGGGAGACGGGTCCCGGTCGCTTCCGCTTACGGAGTCGACGCCAAGGACGTGTCATTTCGGCTTGGCAGCTACGACTACTCCCGGCCGCTTGTAATCGATCCCACGACCCTTGTCTATTCGACCTTCCTCGGCGGAAGTGCAGACGACGCCGGCAACGACATCACCGTCGACAACCTCGGAGCCGCGTACGTAACCGGCTTCACGTTCTCGCCCGACTTCCCCACCACCACCGGCGACCAAAGCCACAACGGCAACATGGACGCCTTCGTCAGCAAGCTCTCCCTGAACGGGGGCGCACTCGCCTACTCCACGTTTCTCGGCGGGACGGCCGATGAATATGGCGCGGGGATCGACACCGCTGATAACCCCGGCGAGGTCCTGGTCGCCGGTCAGACATTTTCCTCGGGCGTCGGAACCGGATTTCCGACCACGGACGGGACCGGTGGAACGACAGCCGCCCACGACGCGAGCGCCAATGGAGGCGGTGACGCTTTCCTTTCGCAGCTCAACCCGAACGGCGCCCTGACCTACTCGACCTACTTCGGTGGCAGCGGCGACGATGCCGCCGCCGGCGTCTCCAACGGGGATGGGACGGCATACGGCGCGGTGATTGCGGGCGCGACCCAGTCCGCGAACCTTCCCGTTCAGGGCTCCCTTGGCACCTTCGACAACACACTGGGCGGATCCCGGGACGCGTTCGTGAGCACGTTTGCCGGCGGGGCACTCGCTCAGTCGACCTACCTTGGCGGCAGCGGCGACGACGAAGCTGCCGGCGTCGAGGCAAAGTTGGATTCCAACTACTCCCTGGGCCCCCCGGGCCTTCCGATTCACATCACGGGGACGACCTCTGACGCCGCCACCGATTTCCCCACGCTCGGAACGGGCGCTGACACGAGTCACGGCAACGATGGCAGCGGTGGGACTGACGCTTTCCTCACAACAGTCGAGTTTCTCTCTGCCCCTTCCAACCCGATCTGGTCCAGCTTCCTCGGCGGGCCGGGGAACGAGAACGCGACGGACATCTCGGTGGCTACCAACTCGGACTCCTTCGTCACCGGCACCACGACCTCGCCCGGTACCGGCTTCCCCACGACCCCGACAGCATTTGAGGACACGTATGCGGGGGGCGCCAGTGACGGATACATGGCGGTGTTCAGGGCATCCCAACTGGAGGATCCGTTCAATCCGGGCTCTGGAATCCGCTACTCGAGCCTGATCGGCGGCAGCGGCACCGATGTCGCCGCCGGAATTGCGGTCGACCCGGTGAGCCAGGCGAACGGCGACAGCGTCGATTTCCTCGGCGATGGGATGATCGTCGGGCAGACGGACTCGGCTGACTTCCCAGTCTCGCCTACGGCGGTCGACACGAGCCTGAACGGCTCCGTGGACGCGTTTGCGACTCGCCTCCGTGCCAACGCGTATGGGGACTCCAACGACGATCTGATTGCCTCCACCTACTTGGGAGGCGGCGGCTTCGACACTGCGCAGGGTGCCGCGGTCGACGTAAGCGGCCGCGCCTATGTAACCGGCTCGACCCAGTCGGCAGGATTCCCGTTCAGCCCAGGCGCCCTTGACTTCAGTCTCGGCGGCGGCCAGGACGCTTTCGTGACCAAGCTCCTCGCCTCGGCGTCGATCGACGGCTCGCCCCTCAACATCGCCGTCGATGAGCGCGGACACCTGACGGTCAGCATCGATGGCGAGTCATCGATCGAGTTCGATGCGGACGGAAACGGCCCCCGGGCCGGCCTTAGCTTGACCTCACCCTCCAGCGGCGCCACCGGCGTTTGGGGCGGCGGCGGCCAGTTTGCCCCGGTGACACCACCAACACTCGAGGTCACTGGCAGCACCTTCAAGCTCACCACCCAGTATGTGACCGCTCTCTTCTTCCAGCCCCGGCTCCTGGTCACCGAGACGCACACCTACGTCAACGGGCAGTCGAGCTTCACCACCGACTACAAGGTCGAAATGGCCCAGTTCAGTACGCCCGAGCCGTTCCGCGCCACGATTGCCGCCGACTTCAACGTCGACGGGGAGGACGAGGGCGTCGGCAACTTCGATCCTGGACCGCCGCGGTTCGTCGGTGCCCTCACCGACCCGTACCAGGTGGGCAACGGCTTTGAGGAGACCCACGCTTGGAGTGCCTACGAGGCCGGGCCGATGACTAGCGGAATTGAGGGAGACATAAGCGACCCGACCGGGGGTCTCGACAACACGGTGCTCGAGGCACCCGAGCACGACAACGGTGCCGCGGTGGAGTGGGCCGAGCACAACAGCGCCGGGACCCAGTTCGCAGGGTACGACGGCAATCCGGGCGGACCGGACGAGGACACTTTCCAGCTTCGCTGGACATTCCGCCGCGTGCCGCCGGCGATCCACGGACAGAAGGTGGTTGTCCGACCCGCGGGAGGGGCGGTCACGGTGGATGCCCCAACGGCGGCGCCGATTCAGCTGCAGGACGCGCGGCGAGTGCCGGTCGGAACCGAGATCGACACCAGATCCGGCTTCGTCGATCTCACGGCCGAGCAAGGCGACGGAACCAAGGACAACGCCACCTTCTGGCAAGGGCTCTTCCTCGCGCAGCAGGGAGCCGGGCCGCTCGATCCGTTCGAAGCGAGCCTCTCCGAGAGTCTCACCTGCAGGGGCAAGAAGAAAAAGAAGAAGGGCAAGAAGAGCGAGAGCAATGCGAGGGCCTCCGGGTCCGCATCCGCGTACGTATCCGCCGGTAGCTCACGCGGCTTGTGGGCGAAAGGGACGGGACGATTCCGGACCAAGGGTTACAAGGGATCGGCGACCGTGCGCGGGACGGAGTGGCTGACCACCGACCGCTGCAAGGGCAAGCAGCGCTCGACCACCTTCCGCCTTGTCTCCGGCATCCTCGAGATCGACGACTTCAGCAAGAAGGGCACGGCCAACAAGGTCCTGCGGCGCGGCAGCTACACCGTGCCCGCTGCCGGCAAGGGCAAGAAGAAGAAAAAGAAGAAGTAGCGCTGCCTACTCGGGCGCCGGCTCGAGGATCTGCTCGATCGATTCGGCTCGTCCGTCCTCGCCGATCACGACCACGGCGGCGTTGATCCAGACATCGCCCTCGGCACCATCGAATCGAATCGGGAGCTGGGTGCGGAAGCCCTCGACCGACTGGTCGCGATCGAAGCCGAGCACTCCGGCGCGCGACCCGGTCATGCCGACGTCGCTCAAGACTGCCGTTCCTCCCGGCAGCACCCGCGCGTCGGCGGTCGGCACGTGGGTGTGGGTCCCAAGTACCGCCGCCACCCGCCCGTCGAGGTGCCACCCGATCGCCACCTTCTCGCTGGTCACGTCCGCGTGGAAGTCGACCACGACCGCGTCGACCTGACCGTCGAGCCGTTCGAGCTCGGCATCGGCTGCCAGGAACGGACTGCGCGAGACCCCGGTCATGTGGAGTTGGCCGCTCAGGTTGAGCACCGCGATCCGCTTGCCGGCCGCCTCGACCACCGTATGGCCCCGTCCCGGGTTGGCGGCCGGATAGTTGGCCGGCCGAACCACTCGCTCGTCGGTGTCGATGAACTCCCACGCATCCCTGTGCCGGTAGACGTGGTTTCCCGAAGTGAGCACATCGACCCCGGCGTCAAAAAGCTCCTTTGCTGACTTCTCGGTCACGCCGATCCCGCCGGCCGAGTTCTCGCAGTTGGCGATCACCAAGTCGGGCTTGAACCGGTCCTTCAGGCTCGGCATCGCCGCAGCCAGCCCGCGCCGCCCGGGCCTGCCGACCACGTCCGCAATGAACAAAACCCTCGTCACGCGCGCCAGAGTATTGAAGCCTCGTTCTCATAAGGTCCACCCGGCATGAGCACTGGTCCGGCACCCCCGCAGGGCGAAGCCCGAGGAGGTGGCCGGGGGGTGGCGTCGCTTGCCGCCACCGACCTGACCAAGCGCTACGGGTCGCGAACGGCGCTCCAGTCGGTCAGCTTCGAGGCGGGACGCGGTGAGCTGCTGGCGGTGATCGGGCCGAACGGGGCGGGCAAGACCACCCTGCTCTCGATCCTTGCCGGGATCGTCCGGCCCGACGCGGGCTCGGTCAGCCGGAGCGGCGATGCGCTCGGGTGGGTTCCGCAGGGGGCTGCCGTCTACAAGCAGCTGACCGTGGAGGAGAACCTGCGCCTGTTCGCGCGGCTCGAGGGTGTGAGCGACGTCGAAGCCACGGTCGAGCGGATGCTCGAGCAGACCAGGCTCGGCGAGCGTCGGTCTGACCCGATCGGCCAGCTCTCCGGCGGCAACCAGCAGCGAGTCAACATCGCGATCGGGCTGCTTGCCCGGCCCGAGGTCGTCCTCCTCGACGAACCCAGCACCGGCCTCGACCCGCGCCAGCGGGTGCGGCTGTGGGAGTTCGTCTCCGGGCTGGCGGGAGAAGGGACCACGGTCATCTTCACCACGCACCACATCCAGGAGGCCGAGCGCTACGGTGATCGCCTCCTCGTGCTCGCCGACGGCGAGCGGCTCTTTGCCGGGACCGCCGGGGAGTTCCACGACAAGGTCGAGTCCGAGTCGGGCCGGCGGACCGACTTCGAGGGCGCCTTCGTCGCCTTCCTGGCGGCGAGGGGGCACTGAGCATGCGCTGGCTGCTGATCAAGGACCTGCAGCTGCTGCGGCGATCCCCGCTGGTGACGGCGCTGCTCGTCATCTATCCGGCGGTGATCGCGGTCCTGGTCGGGTTCGCGCTCTCGCGCGGCCCCGACAAGCCACGGGTCGCTTTCCTGAACGAGGTCCCAAAGGGCGAATCGGTCACCGTTGGCGGCGGCGAGTTCGACGAGGTCCAGGCGCGCGAACAGCTCTGCGAGCGGATCGAGTGCGTGCGGGTCTCGAGCCGCAAGGAGGCCGAGGCCAAGGTCAAGGACGGCGACGTGCTCGGCGCCCTGATCCTGCCCGCCGACCTGGTGGAGAAGCTCCGCTCCCAGCTATCGACCGCAGGGTTCGAGCAGCCGACCGTGGTCGTGATGGTGAACGAGGAGGATCCGGTCAAGGCCCGGCTGGTCGACGACCGCATCAGCTCGCTCGTGAACGAGGCCAACCTGCGCTTCTCGAACCAGTTCACGGAGGTCTTGCTCGATTACCTCGACCTCCTCCTGGAGGGCGGAGACTTCAGCTTCCTCGGCCAGGAGCTCGAGGTGCTCGGGCTCGCCAATACCCAGCGCATACTCGAGGACGTCGCGCGCGAGCTTCCCCGGGGCGACCCGAACCGCGCTGACCTGCTCCAGATCGTCGAGTTCTCGCGTCTGGCGCAGCAGAACCTGGATCTCGCCGACGAGCTGCTTGCCTCGGTCTCGGAGCCGATCAAGGTGGAGAAGCAGGTCGTCTCCGGCGATGTGCCCGAGCTCGACAGCTTTGCGATCGCCGTGGCGGCGACGATCACCCTGATGTTCGTGACCATGCTCCTGGTTGCGGGCTCGCTGGCGCTCGAGCGCGAGGAGAACACCTTCCGCCGCCTGATCCGCGGCCTCGTCTCCGGGACGGGCCTGCTTGCGGAGAAGGTCCTGCTCGGGATCGTCTGCGGGCTCGGGGTGACCCTGCTGATGCTGGCCGGGCTCGAGCTGTTCGTCGAGGTCGAGTGGGCCCGCCTGCCGCAGATCGCCCTCGCGATCGTCGCGGGAGCGGCCGGTTTCGCCGCCTTCGGCGCCGCGCTCGGGGTGACGGCTCCCGATGTCCGTGCCAGCTCGCTGCTCGCTTTCATGGTGTCCCTCCCGATCGCCTTTCTCTCGCTGGTTCCCTCCGGGACGGTCGGTCCAACGGTCTACGACCTGATCCAGATCGTCACCGCGGCCTTCCCGTTCGAGCCGGCGCTCGACGCGCTCCAGGGCGGCCTCGACCTCGGCGGCCCGGGCCTCGCCGGCCCGATCCTGCACATCGCCGCGCTCGTCGCCGCCTACGGAACCCTGGCCCGGGTCGCGTTGAAGCGGCTTGCGTAGGTCGGAGACTTGTTCCCGGAAGTTGTCGAAGTTGGCACAGCTTGCGGTTGACCCGCCGCTTCTCGCCGCCATAATTCCCGGTGTGACCTCCGACGAGAAGTTCGATCGCCATATCGAACGCATGGACGCATTCATCGAGCGCATGGACACGCGTATGGAGCGCATGGACGAGGTCATGGTGCGCTCTCACCAGGAGTTCGAACTCAATCGCGAGATCCAAAATGAGCTTCTCGCGCGCACAGGACAACAGCACCGGGAGGTCATCGCGCGCTTCGAAGACCTCGGCGAGCACATGCGTGAGCAGACGCAGGCGTTGATGCGCATGAACGAACGCCTCGGGCCCTGAGCGCGGCTCACTCGTAGAATCAGCGGGGTGAGCTTTCCGGCCACACGCCTGCGCCGCCTGCGGCGCCGCAAGGCCCTCCGCGACCTGGTTCGCGAGACCGAGCTATCGCCTGCCCACCTGGTTCAGCCTTTGTTCGTGACAGCAGGGGAAAAGGTGCGCGAGGCGATTCCCTCGATGCCCGGCGTTGAACGTCTCTCGATCACCGAACTGGTTGCCGAGGCCGGCGAGATCGAGGCGGCGGGCGTCGGCGCCGTGATCCTGTTCGGGATTCCGGCCGCCAAGGACGAGTTCGGAACCGGCGCCTACGACGACGAAGGCGTGATCCAGATGGCGGTGCGGGCGCTGAAGGAAGCCCACCCCGACCTGGTCGTGATCACCGATGTCTGCCTCTGCGAATACACCGACCACGGCCACTGCGGGGTGGTGCGCGACGGTGAGGTCGACAACGATCTCACCGTCGAGCTGCTCGCGAAAACCGCGATCTCGCACGCCGAAGCCGGCGCCGACGCGGTCGCCCCTTCGGACATGATGGACGGCCGAATCGGCTCGATCCGCCACCAGCTCGATGAGGAGGGCCACTCCGAGGTGCCGATCATCGCCTACAGCGCCAAGTATGCGTCGGCCCTGTACGGGCCGTTCCGCGACGCGGCCGACTCGACGCCCGAGTTCGGCGACCGCCGCGGCTACCAGATGGATCCCGCCAACGCCGAAGAGGCCCTGCGCGAGGCGATGCTCGACCTCGAGGAGGGCGCCGACGTGCTCATGGTCAAGCCCGCCACCCCATACCTGGACGTTGTTCGCCGGGTGAAGGAGATGACCGACGCCCCGGTCGCGGCCTTCCACGTCTCGGGCGAGTACTCGATGCTGAAAGCGGCGGCCGCGAACGGCTGGATCGACGAGCGCGCCGCGGTGCTCGAGACCCTGACCTCGATCCGCCGCGCCGGCGCCGACATGGTCTTCACCTACTACGCCAAGGAAGTCGCCGGTTGGCTCGAGGACGAAGGGGACCCGGCGCAGCGCTAATGGCGTCTGTCGCCCAGCCCAAGGTCCGCTCCCGCAAGGGCGGCTCGGCCGTGCCGCTGGACGAGACCGACAAGCGGCTGATGAACCTGCTCCAGTCGCGCTTTCCGATCGAGCGCGAGCCGTTCGCGGCGGTTGCGGCGGAGGCCGAGCTCGACACCGACGATGTCATGACCCGGGCCCAGCGCCTGCTCGACGAGCGAATCATTCGCGAGATCACACCGATTTTCGACACCCGGGCGCTCGGCTACGAGTCGATGCTGGTCGCGGCCAAGGTCGACACCGAGAACCCCCACCGCGCCGCCAAGATCATCAACTCGCATCCCGGGGTCTCGCACAACTACCTGCGCACGCACGAATTCAACCTCTGGTTCACGATCGCAACCCCGCCGGATTCCGAGCTCGGTTTGGAGGGGACGCTCGAGTTGCTGCAGCGGCTCACCGGCGCCACCTCGATCCGGCAGCTCCCGACCCTGACCCTGTTCAAGATCAACATGAACCTCGAGATGGAGAAGGGCACCGAGGCACTGGCCGCCGCGGCTGATGCAGCTCCGCCGCGTGAGTTGGAACCGCAGCCCTACGACGACTTCGACATCGAGGTGATCCGCGCCCTGCAGGGGCCGATGCAGGTCACCGAGCGTCCCTACGACGCTCCGGCCGCCGAGGCCGGGGTCTCTGTGGACGGGTTCCTCCAGCACCTGCGCGGGATGCAGGAGCGTCACATTCTCAGGAGAGTGGCCGCGATCCTCTACCACCGCCGCGCCGGCTTCTCCGCCAATGGCATGGGCGTCTGGCGGGTGCCGGAGGAGGAGATCCTCGAGACCGGCCGGCTGATGGCGGCCGTCCGCGGTGTCTCGCACTGCTACCAGCGACCGACCTACGAGGACTGGCCCTACAGCGTGTTCACGATGGCTCACGGCCGCTCCAAGGAGGAGTGCGACGCGATTCTCGACAGCATCGCGGCCGAGCACGACCTCCACGGCGATGATCGCGCCACGCTCTACTCCTCGACCGAATTCAAGAAGATCCGGCTCCACTACTTCACCGACGACTACGCTCGCTGGGAGGCGGAGCACACCTGAGTACCGAGCGATCCGGGGAGCTGTACTCGGAGGCGTTGAAGTTCTTGCCGGGCGGGGTGAACTCGCCGGTGCGCGCGATGAACGCGATCGGGCGGGACCCGGTCTTCGTCGAGCGCGGCGAGGGTTGCGAGCTGATCGACGTCGACGGCAACCGCTACGTCGACTGGGTCTGCTCCTGGGGGCCGCTGATTGCTGGTCACGCTCATCCCCGGGTGCTGGAGGCGGTGCGCGAGGCCGCCGGCCGCGGGACGAGCTTCGGCGCCCCGACCGAGTCCGAGATCGAGCTTGCGCGCGAGGTGGCCGCGAGGATCGGCCCGGTCGAGATGCTGCGCCTGACCAGCTCCGGGACCGAGGCCGCAATGACCGCGGTCCGCTTGGCGCGCGCTGCCACCGGGCGCGAGCCGGTGATCAAGTTCGCGGGCCACTACCACGGCCACTCCGACGGGCTATTGGCGGATGCCGGCTCCGGGCTGGCAACCGCGGGTGTGCCTTCGAGCCCCGGGGTGATCGCCGCGCAGGCGGCGGCAACGGTGATCGTCCCCTGGAACGACCCCGGCGCGGTCAGCGCCGCCGTCGAGCAGCACACGCCGGCGGCGATCCTGGCCGAGCCGCTGCCGGCGAACATGGGCGTCGTCCCACCGGAGCAGGGATTCCTCGAGCACCTGCGCTCGCTTGCCGACCAGAGCGGAGCGCTGCTCGTTTGTGACGAGGTCATCTCGGGCTTCCGGGTCGGACG
Organism: uncultured Solirubrobacterales bacterium; assembly: GCA_963770155.1. Classification (GTDB taxonomy): domain Bacteria; phylum Actinomycetota; class Thermoleophilia; order Solirubrobacterales; family 70-9; genus CAVYOE01. Next base: position 1,880,688 of record CAVYOE010000001.1, read on the forward strand.
CGGCGGGGCGCAGGAGCGCTATGGCGTCGAGGGCGACCTGGTCGTCCTCGGCAAGGTGCTTGGCGGCGGGCTGCCGGCGGCCGCGGTGGGGGGGCCGCGGAAGTTGATGGAGCGCTTGGCCCCGAGCGGCGACGTCTACCAGGCGGGGACGCTCTCGGGGAACCCGCTTGCCACCGCGGCCGGGCTCGCGACCCTGGAGCTGCTGGACGCCGACGCCTACAAGCAGCTGGGCGAAACGACCGAGAAGCTCGCCGCCGGGCTGCGCGAAGCCGCCGGCGATCGCCCGGTCCAGATCGTCTCTGAGACGGGACTCCTGACCGTCTTCTTCAGCGCCGAGCCGGTCCACGACTTCAACGCGGCCGCGGGCTGCGACCTAGCCGCGCACGGGCGCTTCTGCCGAGCCCTGCTGGAGCGCGGGGTCTACCCGCCGCCATCGCAGTTCGAGGCCTGGTTCCCCTCGCTGGCCCACGACGAGGGGGCGATCGAGCGTACGGTCGACGCCGCCGGCGAGGCGTTCGCGGAGGCCTTCGCGTGAGCACGGCCGCGGCGGCGGAGGCGGCCCTGCAAGAACTTGCGGAGATGCTCCGCGGGGAAGACTCGGTGATCTCGCCGCTCGTCCGCGACCCGGCAGTCGACCCGGCGATTGGACGGCTGGTCGCGGCCGGTCCCCGCGCCGCCGCCGATCCCGGCTCCTACGCGCTGCTGATCGAAGCGACCCGCGAGGGCTACCTGCTCCATTACGGCGAGGCGCGGATCATCGCCGGGGCCGACCCCGATCTCGCCCTGCTCGCCGGCGATTACCTCTACGCGACAGGACTCGAGCGGCTCGCCGCGCTCGGCGACAGCGAGGCGGTGCGCGAGCTCTCGGACCTGATCAGCCTCTCCGCCCAGGTCCACGATTACCGCGGCGACGGGCACGACGACGAGGGGGTTGATTACCTGGCCGCCGCGCTCTGGCTTTCCTCGGCGGTTGCCGTCGGCTGCGGGCAGAGCCGCGGCCATGAGGAGGCAAAGCGAATGGTCCGCTCCGGCGATGCTGACTGCGCCGCCGCATTCTGGTCAAACGCCCAAGAAACCGCGCGCGAATGCGGCATCGAGACCCCGTTGGAGTCAGCAAGCGAAGCGATAGGCTTCGCCCCAATTTGAGCGAGGGAGCCGACAAGCAGAACGGGGAATCCGAGAAGCCCCCGGTCCTTCCCAAGGCCGACCCGCCCGGCTACTTCCAGGGCGAGTCGATGACGCGCCGGACGGCGTTTGCCGTCGCCGGGCAGGCGCTCGGGGGCGTCGCCGGGGCGGCGATCGTCCTCCCCGCTCTCGGCTTCGCGGTCGCTCCGATTTTCGACGAGCCCGAGGAGACCTGGCAGGCGGTCGGGCCTCCCAGCGAGTTCCCGCCCGACACCTACAAGCCGGTGATCACCACGATCCGTGAGGGGATCGGCGAGGCCGGCAAGACCACTGTCTACGTCCGACAGGGCGACCCGCAGTTCGACGAGGACCCAGACGAGTTCATCGCGATCTCGACCCGCTGCGCCCATCTCGGCTGCCCGGTCCGCTTCGTTGAGGCCGCCGGCAACTTCATCTGTCCCTGCCACGGCGGGGTCTACGACTTCGAGGGCAAGGTCACCGGCGGCCCGCCTGTTCGCCCGCTCGACCGGTTCCAGACGCGAGTGCAGAACGGTCAGGTCGAGATCGGCCCCCGCTACAGCGTCACCTCACAGCTCGAGCCGGTGCGGGTGCGCGACCCCGGTGAGTTCACCGGCGGCATCTGGGAATACCTCTATCCGCCGCGGCCGGATACGCCGCCTGCCCCATGAAGTTCCCCAACGCCCTGATTCCGCCCCCGCTGCGCAAGCCGAGCAAACCCGGCGAGCGCGAGGTCGGCACTCCCGAGGGAAACGGCGACCCGGGCGCGGCCCTGGTCGACCGCGCCAAGGAAGCTCCCGCCGACGTAGCCGGCTGGCTCGACGAGCGCACCGGCGGCGGCAGCTTCCTGACCGGAATGCTCTTCCGCAAGGTCCCGAAGGGGACCAACTGGTTCTACACGCTCGGCTCGGCGACCCTGTTCGCCTTCGTGGTCCAGGCGATCACCGGCGTCTTCCTGGCGATGTACTACACGCCAAGCCCCGAGGAGGCCTACGCCAGCATCACCTACCTGACCAACGACGTTTTCCTCGGGGAGTTCGTGCGCGGCATGCACAAGTGGGGCGCCTCGGTGATGATGATCCTGATCTTCCTCCACATGGGGAGGACCTTCTTCTTCGGCGCCTACAAGTACCCGCGGGAGCTCAACTGGGTGATCGGCGTCGTCCTGATCATCCTGACCATGGTCATGGGGCTGACCGGGTACCTGCTCCCGTTCGACCAGCGCTCTTTCTGGGCGACCGTCGTCGCCAACAACATCACCGCCACCGGCCCGGTCGTGGGCCCGTACCTCGCTGACTTCCTCCGCGCGGGCGCCGAGTTCGAACCGACCACGATCTCCCGCTTCTACGCGGTCCACATGCTGCTCGTCCCCGGCGCGATCATCGCCCTGATCGGCGCCCACCTCTATCTGGTCGTGAAGCTGGGGACGACGGCGCCGCCATGGGTCAAGGCGGAGATGCCGAAGTCGGTTCGCACCACCGAGGTGGCCGCCGCCGCGAACGGCTCGGGCAACGGCGCCCCCGAAAAGGGAGAGGACGAGTGAACAGGGCCGAGAAGGAGCAGTACCTCCGCGAGTACGAGGTCCTGAAGAAGAAGGGCAAGCCGTTCTTCCCGTACGCGATTCTCAAGGACTCGGCGATGGCGGCGATCGTGGTCGGGGTGATCGTCGTCATGTCGATCGTGCTCGGCGCCGAGCAGGGGCCGAAGGCCGACCCAACCACCACGACTTATGTGCCCAGACCCGAGTGGTACTTCTTCTTCCTGTTCGAGCTGCTGCGGGTGATCAAGCCGCCGGAGCTGGTGCCGGTGGCGACGATCGGGATCCCGACGATCGCGATGGTGCTGCTCCTGCTGCTGCCGTTCTACGACCGCGGCCCGGAGCGCCGGCCGGAGCGGAGGCCGATCGCGACCACGGCGGGAATCATGACCATCATCGCCATGGCCTACCTCACCTTCCTCGGCGCCTCCGCTGGATCCCCGACCGAGATCGAGCTGGAGGTCTCCCCCGAGCTCGAGCCTGGCAAGGAAGTCGTCGCTCAGTCGGGGTGCCTCGCCTGCCACCAGGTCGGACACAACGGCAACGACGGGCCGGGTCCCGACCTGACCGAGATTGGAGCGAAGCTGCCGCGGGAGGCCATCATCCGCTCCCTCGAAGTGGGACCGGGAATCATGCCGTCCTATCGAGGCTGTTCCGCGAACGTGGACCAGCCGTGTCTGGAACCCAAGAAGCTCGATGACCTGGCGAGCTTCCTCGCCTCGCTCAACTGACCGCTTAACTACGGGTTTCTGACGCCTTCCGTGGAAACTTCCGCCGCGCGCCCGCAGCCCCCGCAGCGCGATTCCGAGCAGTTCGCAGCCGAGGTCCGGGGCATGTTCGACCGCATCGCGGGTGTCTACGACGCGATGAACTCGGCGATGACCGCGGGCCTCCACCACGAGTGGCGCCGCCGCGCGGTCGACGTCGCCGAGGTGGGCCCAGGCTCCGACGCCCTTGACCTCTGTTGCGGGACCGGAGACCTTGCCCTCGCCCTGCGCGAGCGGATCGGGCCCGACGGGCGGGTCGTAGGCTCGGATTTCTCCGAGCACATGCTCGACCTCGCACGCCGCAAGAGCGCCGAGCGCGGCCTGCCGGTCGAATTCGGCTGGGCCGACGCGCTCGATCTTCCCTATGGCGATGCCAGCTTCGATGCGGTCACGATCGGGTTCGGTGCACGCAACCTCGCCGACCTCGACCGGGGTCTTGCCGAGATGGCCCGGGTCGTGCGCCCGGGGGACGCCTGGTCATCCTCGAGATCACCCGGCCGAACCGCGAGCCGCTGGCGAGCTTCTACTCGGTCTGGTTCGACCACATCGTCCCGTGGCTCGGCCAGTTCGCCGGCGACGAGGCGGCCTACAGCTACCTGCCGGAGTCTGTGCGCACCTTCCCGGAGCCGCGAGAGCTTGCCGCCAGGATCGACGCCGCCGGGTTTCAGTCGATCCGCTGGCTCCTGCTCGCGGGCGGGATCATCGCGGTCCACAGCGCCACGCGGTCGGCGGTCCCGTCGGCGCCGGCTGAGGCCCCCGCCGAGCCGGGCTCATGAACCGCTCCGCGGTGCCGCCGCCGGTGACGGCGGTGGTCGAGGCGGCCGGGGCGTGGCTGCCGGCACGAATGGGTGAGGTCGAGCGGCGGTTGCGCGAGCTCGCGCGCGGCCACGGCGAGCGGCTTGGGGAGGATGCGACCGCGACCCTGACCGCCGGCGGCAAGCGGATGCGCCCGATGCTGGTCCTGATCTGCGCAGGCGCCGAGCCGCCCGAGGCGGCGGTCCGGGCCGCAACCGCGGTCGAGCTCGTCCACATGGCGACCCTCGTGCACGACGACGTCCTCGACGACGCCCCCGTGCGCCGGGGCGTCCCAACGGTGGTGGCCAGCTCCGGGCGCAACCGGGCACTCGCCGTCGGCGACCTGCTCTTTTCGCGTGCCTTTGCCGAGCTCACGGAGACCAACGGCAGCGAGGCACATGGCGGCGGGCGCCTGATCGAGCTGCTGAGCGGATCGGCGGTGGCGCTCGCCCGCGGCGAGCTCGCCCAGCGCCGCGACGCCTTTGACACCTCGGTCACCGAGGAGCGCTACCTCGAGCGCTGCCGGCTTAAGACCGCGCAGCTGTTCGAGTGCGCTTGCCGCATGGGCCGCGCCGCATCGGGCCTTCCCGGGGAGGAGGCGCTGGGGCGCTTTGGCGACCGGATCGGGCTTGCCTTCCAACTGCTCGACGACGTCCTCGACGTCACCGGGCCGGTCGAGCGCACCGGCAAGGCGCGCGGCACCGACCTCCTCGACGGGACCGTCACCCTGCCGCTGATCCTTGCCGCTCGCGAAGATCCGGGCATCGCCGAGACCGACCTGCGCGGCCTCGATGCAGCCGGGGCGGAGGCGCTTTGCGACCGGATCGCGGCGACCTCGGCCCTCGATGTCGTCCGCGAGCGCGCCCGGGACGGGGTCGAGCGCGCCAAGGCCGAGATCGCGACCGACGAGTTCGCCCCTGCCGAACGCAAGCTGCTCGCCTTGGTCGCCGACGGGGTGGTCGAGCGCTATTCGTGATCGCTTCCATGATCGAATTCGGCGTCCGATGATCGACCGTCGCCGTTTCCTCTTCCTGGGCGGCATCGCCGCCGCCGCGCCGGGCGCGGTGATCGCCGGCTGTGGCGATGACGAGGAGGACACCTCCCGCGAGGACGCTGCCGACGTCCGCCGCCTGAACGAGTTCCGCGCCGTACAGCTCGGCGAGGCCGAGTTCTTCGCCGCGATCGCCGCCCTGCTCGGGGGCCCGGCCCTTGAGGCAGCCGAGCGCTTCGGCGCCCAGAGCAAGCAGCAGGCCTCGCTTCTGGTCACGCCGGTCGAGGACCTCGGAGGGAAGGTGCGCGAGCTGACCCCGGCGCAGCAGAGTGCCCAGCGCCAGCTTGCTTCGCGCGCCCGCAGCGAGGCCGATGCGCTCGATCTCGCGGTCCGGACCAAGAACAGCTCGCTCGCGACCTATTTCGAGGCGATACCAAAGCTCTTCAACGACGATCTTCGCCGCACCGCCGGCGCCCTGATCACCTGCAGCTCCGAGCAGCGCGCGGTCCTGATCGGCTTGCAGAGCGGCAACGACCCGCAGCGCCAGTCCGAGAGCAACTTCGTCACCGGAGCACCGCAGTGAATGCCGCCGCAACCCGCCGGGATGCCCTGCGGCGCGCAGCCGTTACGGGGGCCGCCGCGATCGGCGCCGCGGCCACCGCCGGCTCTCTCGCCGGCCGCGCGTCTGCCCAGGTCGATGCCTCGGCGGCAAGTGACCTCGAGGTGCTGCTCGGCCTGATCGTGCTCGAGCAGGGTGCGGTGACGACCTACAACGCGCTCGCCGAGCGCGGGACACTTGGGGACTTGACACCGGTTGCACGTCTCTTCGCCGACCAAGAGCTCGAGCACGTCGACGCCCTGATCGCCCAGTTGGCAACGATCGAGGGTGGCGAGTCGCCCAAGCCACCTTCGGTTGAGGAGATTCCAGGACTGAGCGAGGTCTCTGACCGCGATGGCGCGCTGCGCTTCGCGATCGGAGTCGAGAATCAGTCGGTCGCCGCCCTGCTCGACGCAATGCGGGCGTTCGAGAACTCCGACCTGCAGGAGACGGCGGGCAGCATCATCGGCAGCCAGGGCCAGCATCTAGTGGTCTGGCGCCAGGCGCTCGGAGTCGAGCCGGTGCCGGAGGCGTTCCCGACCGGCTCGGAGAAGACTTAGAAGACCTAGAAGTCTTCGGGGAGGATCCGCTCGGCCCAGAGGGCCTCGGAGAAGGCCTCGACGTCCGCTTCCATGTTCTCGCGGGTGAGCTTCTCGAGGTCGTTGTGGATCGCGCGGCAACCCTCGTCCAGGCGGCGGTCGTAGTCATCGACCTCGGCCTGGTCGAAGACGCCGCCGCCGCGCCACTCACATTCGGGGCAGCGGAGCTCGACGGCCCAGCTGTTGCGATCGCGCTCGAACCACTCGACCGGCTGCACCAGCTCGGAGGCGCACTCGGCGCAGATGTGGATGCCCTTCGTGTCTGGGCGTTTGGTGGTCCGTCGCGGAGAAGCCATGTTGCACTTATCGGACGGTGCGGGAAGGGCTTTAGCCAAATGTGTGATCTCAGACACTCCGGGACATAAACTTGTGCCTGGATGGTTCTCAGCGACCGCACGATCAAGGCGGAGGTTGCGGCTGGCCGGCTCGTTTTCGACCCGTACGACGAGACGCTGGTGCAGCCATCTAGCGTCGACGTCCGCGTCGACGGGGCCTTCCGCGTCTTTCACAACTCGCGCCGCCCCTATATCGACGTGCGCGAGCCGATGGAGGACCTGACCGAGCTCGTCCGCGTCGAGGAGGGCGATCCGTTTGTCCTGCACCCAGGCGAGTTCGTGCTCGGCCAGACGCTCGAGCGGGTCAAGATCCCGGCCGATCTCGTCGCCAGGCTCGAGGGAAAGAGCTCGCTCGGCCGCCTCGGCCTGGTCATCCATTCGACTGCGGGCTTCGTCGACCCGGGATTCGAGGGAAACCTCACCCTGGAGCTCTCGAACCTCGCCAACCTCCCGATCACGATCTACCAGGGGATGCCGATCGGGCAGATCTCGTTCATGCGCATGGACGGCGCGGTCGAGAATGCCTACGGCGGCAAGCAGGCCGGCAGCAAGTACCAGGGTCAGGCCGAGCCGACCGCGAGCCGCTTCTATCTCAACTTCCGCAAGGAAGGTGCCAACGGCGCCGCGGCAGGGGATGTTGCGGACGCCAACGGCACGCCTGAGCAGGCGCAGACCTCGGACCGCTCCGAAAAGAAGTAGTCACCGGGCGGACGGGCCGCCGTTACCATTCCTTCAATGCCGAATATCGGACCACTCGAGATCGCGATCGTCCTGATCATCGTCCTGATCATCTTCGGGCCCAAGCGCCTGCCCGAGCTCGGGCGCTCGATGGGCAAGGGCATCCGCGACTTCCGGAACGCGATGGGCAAGGACGACGACGATGATGACGACAAGCGCGCCCAGCTCGAGTCCAATCCCGCCCCGGCTGCTCCCCAGGCTCAGCCCGAGAAGCCTGCCGAGGGCGAAGTGATCACCGAACGCAAGGTCTAGTGATGGCCCGGCTGCGGCCGGTAGATCACGAAGCTCGCCTCACCCTGGTCGAGCATCTCGACGAGCTGCGCTCGCGGCTGATCGTCATCGCCCTCGTCTTCGCCGCGGCCCTCGCCTTCTGCTTCTGGCAGAACAACGAGCTGCTCGAGATCGCCAACCAGCCGCTCCCCGGAGACCGGGTGCCGATCACCTTCGGCGTGGCGGAGCCGTTCACGACCACGCTGACGGTCGCGGTCTACGGGGCCCTGCTGATCTCCTTCCCGGTGATCATCTACGAGCTCTACGCGTTCGTGCTGCCGGCGCTCACCCCCGCGGAGAAGCGCACCCTGCTCCCGTTCATGCTGGTCGCGCCGCTCCTGTTCATCGGCGGGGTCCTCTTCGCCTACTTCATGGTGATTCCGGCGGCGACCGACTTCCTCCTCGAGTTCAACCAGAACGAGTTCCAGATCGAGGTTCGCGCGCGCGAGTACTACGGCTTCCTCGGGATGGCCCTGATCGCGGTCGGCCTGCTCTACGAGCTGCCGCTCGGGGTGCTTGCCGTCACCCGCCTTGGGATCGTCACCCCGCAGCAAATCGCGGCGAACCGCCGCTACGCCGTGCTGGTGATAGCGGTCCTGGCGATGCTCCTGCCGGGCACCGACCCGGTCACGATGCTGATCGCGATGGTGCCGCTGCTGCTCCTGTTCGAGGGGAGCCTGCTCCTTTCGCGCCTGCTGCAGCCCGCCTGGCAGAAGGAGGGTGTTGAAAGGACGGGTGCTGATACGCAGAGCGCCGAGACAGAGGAGGCTGAGGGCCCCGAACCCCCAGGTCCCGCCCCGGGACAGGCACCCAGCTAGTCTTCTCCGGTGCTTTTCGACCTGCAGAGCCCGCGCCGCAGGCGCTTCATCAAGGTCATCTACGGCAGCCTTGCCGTGCTCATGGGCGGCGGCCTGATCTTTTTTGGGATCGGCGGCGAAGTCTCAGGCGGGTTAGTTGATGGGCTAGGGCTAGGAGATGACGGCGGCGGGGATGTGAGCTTCGACGAGGATGTCGAAGCGGCCGAGAAGAAGCTCGCGGTCAATCCCAAGGATCAGGCGGCGCTTCTGGCGCTCGCGAGGGCGCGCGTCAACAGCGGCAATCTGAAGCTGGAGCCGAACCCGGAGACCCAGATCCCCACCCCCACCGAGGAATCTCAGCAGGAGTACCAGCAGGCCGTGTCCGCCTGGGACCGCTACCTGAAGACCAAGCCGCCACAGCCCGACGTTCAGGTGGCGACGCTGATGTCGCAGGCGTACGTGTACCTGGCCGAATCGTCAACCAGCGCCAGCGACGCCCTCGCCAACATCAAGGGCGCGGCGGACTCCCAGCAACTCGTCGCGGACGCACAGCCGAGCGCCGGCTCGCTTTCGGAGCTCGCCACCTATCTCTACTTCGCCGGCGACACCGCGGCGGCCGATGCCGCCGCAAAGGAGGCCGAGGAAATGGCCGAGCCCTCGCAGCGCTCGACCGTCAAGGAGCAGATGTCCGCCTTCAAGAAGGCGGGCGCCGAGTTCCAGAAGCAGGTCGAGGAGGCCAACAAGGCGGCCGGCGCCGGCGCCCCGGGCGCGAACCCGCTCGAAGACACCGGCGGCGGTCTCTCTGGCGGCGGCCTCGGTGGCGGGGTTTCCCTCGGCGGCCCCTAAACTTTCACGCCCCATCCTGACGATGGCACCGGGCCGTTAGCTCAGTTGGTAGAGCAGGAGCCTCTTAAGCTCAAGGTCGAAGGTTCGAATCCTTCACGGCCCATCTCTATCGGTCAGTCCGAACTGAAGCCCAGACTTTAGTAGCCGACTTTGTGCCTAGCGGAAGGCATTTGCCCGTAGTCCCGGTTTTCCCCTGCACCGAGGCGTGCTTTCTCACCCTTCTTTCAGGCACCGAAACGCGGAGCACCATTGCAGCCAGTCGGCGAGTTACCCTGACCGTGTCACTGCGCGAATGGACTTGAGATGACCGCCGAAATTGCGGTCATGAACACCGAAGCGGTTGCGTTGGCCGCCGACAGCGCGGTGACCATGCGGACACGTGCCGGACCCAAGATCTACCAGTCGGCCAACAAGATCTTCCGACTATCTCGCTCCGCCCCCATTGCTCTGATGGTCTACGACAGCGCCAATTTCCTGCATGTGCCGTGGGAGACCATCGCAAAAAGTTATCGCGCGGCGCGCGGAGAAGAAACGTTCGGGAAGCTCACCGATCACGCTCAAGATTTCTTACGATTTATGAAGCAGTCGAAACTGCTGTTTCCCGATGACGCTCGCGAGCAGCACACTCGGCAGACGGTGTATTCGCTCTACTTCGGAATTCTGCGCGAGATCGACAGAGCAACCGAAGAAAGACTCAAGCAGGGTCCGGTGAGTAAGAAGGAGATTGCCGAGATTGCTTCTCAGACCATCAAGGCGTGCAGCGATTACTTTGCCGGGGTCAAAAAGGTTCGAGGAGCTCCCAATCGAGATACCACCAGAAAGCGTTTGACCCCCGCGATCGCCCGGGCGCGGAAAGCCCTTTTTGGAGGGTTCAACCTCACGGCAGCCGATTCAAACAGACTCGCTGGAATTGCCGTGGATTCATTCTCCAAAGACAGGGAAATGCTTGTCCGGTCACCCTCACGAGCGGGCGTGGTCATTGCAGGCTTCGGCTCGGACGAGATCTACCCCAGCGTGTTTGAAGTTGTCGTTGAAACGCTTCTAGGCCCATCCCTCAAAGCCGTCAAGGAGCAGTGCACGACAGTTGGTCCGGCGACTCTTGGCGCGGCCATCCTTCCATTCGCTCAGAGGGAAATCGTCGATGCATTCCTTCAAGGAATAGACCCTGGGTATATCAAGTACCTCCGAGGCCGCTGGCAACATGTCATCGACACGCTTGGAACGAAGATTGCCGACGAGGCCGGCCTTACGGGCACCAAGCGGACGCAAGTTGAGGCTGCAACCAAGAAACACTGCCAAGATGCGGCTGGGACCGACGGCACTGAGATTGAGCGGATGATCCAACGGGACTACGTGTCGCCGATCCTCGACGCCGTTCTCATGCTCCCGAAGGATGAGCTCGGAGCAATGGCCGAGTCTCTTGTCAACTTGACTTCCTTTCGCCACAAGGTTTCTCGGGAAGCTGAGACTGTTGGTGGCCCAATCGATGTGGCGGTAATTTCAAAGGGAGATGGCTTGATCTGGATCAAGCGCAAGCATTACTTTGAACCAGAGCTAAATCCACAGTACTTTGCGACTAGATTCGGAGGTGGTAGCGACCAGTGACACCCAAGACAAAAAAGATGGCGACAACAACTTCTCGGAAGAAGAAAGCATCATCGACGAAAGGTGCCTCAAAGAAGAAATCGTCGGCAATGAATGGGAGAAAGTTCCGAAGCATCGATGAGGTTCGCCAGGCCCTATATCCAAACGCGATAGCGCGGATTGCTCAAAGCCGCGAGGAGCCCGGAATGGGTGGTTTAGGCCACCTTCACTCTGAGGACGAGACCTAAATCCACCGCTTCGGCCATGCTCGAACCAAGCGCCGGGTCAAGCGGACGGCTATTCGAGCGCCAGGCCGACAATCTGCTCCAGGCCGGGCCGTTCGCCCAGCCGGTCCCTAGGAGTCGATCCGCAGCTCGAGGGAGCTTTCGTAGAGCTCGACCCGCGGCACATCCTTAACTCGCGGGATCGCTTCGCCTTCCAGCCAGGCGAGAGCACGGCCTGGCATGTTGGCGAATAAGGGCCTTGGGTCGCGAGGATGGCTGGTCGCGTCGATCGCTATCTCGCCAATGGCGCGGTTTGTCTTGCCATCCTCGCTCCGGCGGTGGATCTCGGTGACCCAGATCCAGACTGAGGTCGGCACACGCTGGTGGTGGCTGACCACCTCATCGGGCAGCCCGCGGTTGCGGAGGCGCATCTTGTATCGGGCTGAATCGACGGCGTAGGTGCGGAAGCGAAGGTCGCCGCCTTGATAGGCCTCTACCACCGCGTCAAGCTGCGGGTTGACCCCGGCGCCTTGCATGAAATGGAGCAGCCCGTTGATTTCCGCCTGCTCAGCCTTGACATGGATTCGAGCGGGCAGCGGGACCAGGAGCATTTCCCACTTGCCCTTCAGACGGTCTTTACCCTCCTCCCAGACCGGACCCCGGCGCTGATCGCCATCGCCGTGCCAGACGTCGACACGCTCGTACGGCTCGGTGTTGTCGTCGCTACGGATGAAGAAGAGATCACCGTTCCTGTGTCCGTAGCCGATGAGGACGCTGAGGTGGTTCGCCGTGCTCAATGCAACGGGGAAGCCGGAATTGAGGTAACGGCAGACGACCGCCTCGAGGTCCTGGCCGCTCGGCAACTCGTGGGGGGTGTAGGGCAGCGTCGGCAGCCCCAAGCCGTCGAAGGCCCTGGCCACCTCATGGAGGAACAGGCCGCTCGAAAGCGAGGTCTTGTCGACCCTGCGGCGGGTTCCGGACGCTTCGGCGACTGCAGCAATCGAGTGACGGGGGCAATTGTGCTGGAGGTGGTGGTAGCGGGCGATCGCCCAAATCGCGGCATGGGCGCAGCGGCCGTAGACGCCGTCCTGGCTCATGAATGGCCACGCCGAAACGCCGTACTCAACGCCATGGGGGTGGGCTAGGTGGTCGGCCAGACAGCAGACAAACGGCGCGATCGCCGGGGGCGGGGCGATTGCGGTTCGGCCGATCGGCTTAGGTGACGGGCGGGCGACGATGAAGCCGAGAAACTCATCGGCGTTGAAAAACAAGAGACGCTCGCATTTGTCCGACGGCGGATTGAAGTTGCGGGCATAGAGGTTCGAATACTCGGAGCGGAAATCAAAGTCCACATAGGGCGCCTCGACGAAGACCCGGTTGGCCCCAAACTCTTCGAGATAGTCGAGAATGCTCTGCAGTTGGACCGACTTCGAGGACGGAGCAAATGGCTTGTCCGCCGGCCCATATCGGTCCGTCAGAGCGTCGATGTCTTCGGGGAGCCGGAACTCCCTTGGCGCATCAATGCGCGCCCAGTCGTTTGGGACCACGAGCTAGTCCGCGTAAAGGGTGTGGAGCCGAGCTGCAGCTGCTGCGTGGGCCCGCTCGACATCATCAAGCGCGAGCTGCAGCCACTCTCGCTGCGCGGCGCTGACCGGCTGGCTTGAGTTCTGCGCCGGGTCGCCGAGCTCGACGTTTATTACTTCTTCGAGCGTTTCGAGCTTTTGGGCGGCGGTCACGACCGCATCAAGCTCAGAGCGCATAAGCGGGGTGGATATCACAGTCGAACGCATTACATTGTCCTTCGCTTGGCGGACGGGGTTCCCTTTCCGAGGGCGATGTGTGAGCGGAAGCTGGATAGGCGACTCTCTGCTGACAACATAGCCACGCCGGGCGCAGGCCTGCAGCGCTGAGGCGGTCCGCCTAGCTTGTGCTGTGCTGGCGCTGCTGGCGGCGAAAATGCAGAAAGTCGCTCAACTCGTTGAGTTCCTCGGCACTTAGATCCTCGGCAAGGAGCGCTTGGGCCAGCTCTCCCACCGGGTCGCCCAGTTCGGCGGCTTCGGCGTCGGCCGTCGCGTAGCCGGCTAGTCGCATCAACTCCCAATACGGAGCCTCGAGAGCACCGGCAAGGGCCCGCAGTTTGTGCGGGGAGGGCGAGCTGATCTCGCCGCGTTCCAGCTTCTGGACGTAGGCGGGCGAAATTCCCGCCGCAGCCGCGGTCTTGGCGAGTGACCAACCATGCCGCTGACGCAGAGCAGCCAGACGCTTTCCCAGTGCCTGGGCGCCCATCAGGCCACCTCCAACGAGCTGGCAGATACTACTTTCATAGACGCAGCGTACACGATAGTTGACACAGGAGCAAGGACCTGCTACTTTCCTGCTTGTTCATACACCAAAGTGTACGCTGCTTGCCGGCGCGCGCTTCCCAAAGGAGACTTCATGAGCGAAGAAAAGACCAAGCAAACCCCCGACAAGTCGGATAAGCCCAAAGCGGACAAACAGACGCTTACGGTGACCGTCTTCGCCCCGCGTGAGACCGAACCCCGTCAGTTCGAGTGGGACAAGCATCTGACGGTCGGCGAGGCGGCTGACCAGGCTGCAGCTGCCTTTGGTTACGCGCCAGGCAGTCCGACGCTGGCCCGTGACGGATCCCCGCTGGAGCGCGAAAAGCAGCTCGTCGCTGAGAAGGTGCGAGATGGGGAAGAGCTCGAGCTCGTCGACATCGGGGGCGGGGTCTGAATGGCCCTTTTGCCGACGGAAGCGGTTCAGGCCTCAGTCGCTGCAGAGATGCCAGCAGTTGAGGCCTGGACCGCCCGTCGCCGAATGCGGTTCGAATACCGTGCCGAGGTCCCCGCCTTGCGTATCTGGCTCAAAGGACCGGGCGGCGAGCCCTATCTGCTTGAAGGAACGTTTGAGGAATACCCCACACTGCCGCCCGCCTGGCGATTCCTGCACCCAGTCACCGGCGAACAGATCGGCCGGGCCGCCTACCCCGCTCCGGCCCAGCCCCATCGGCGCGGTTCACCCCTGATTATTGACAGTGGCACCGAGGGGGTCGTAATTTGCGCCCACTTCAATCGCCTGGCCTTTGTCGATGAAGGGGGTCCTCACGGCGACTGGGGCCCGCTCGCTAACTGGCGCAATCAGCCCCCCAAGCCCTACACCTTCGCCGACAATATTGCCGACATGGCCAGTCGTATCGCCGTTGAGGTCAGCGATAGCGCAGGCCGAAAGGCCCCGCTGTGAGCCGGCGAGGGGAGACCCGAAGGACCCTCCGCCGCGATCTACCCGAGGGCGAGCTGCGGGGCAGCTTTCTGATAACGGAACAGGCGGTTATTGCCGCTGAGCGGCTTCTGCCCACCTTTCGCGGCCCTGATGGCGATCATGAAGGAATCGTCTTTCTCCTCGGCCGCGAGCTTGACGAGCTCACAATCTTCACCTCCGTTCTTGCACCTGACGCCGACCACGGCTGTGGCCACGTCTTGTGCCAGCCGGGAGCGATCGCCGGTGCCCAGCGGGCCGCACGCGAGGCCGCGTTGGCTCTGCTTGGCCAGGTCCATACGCATCCCCGGGCCAGCACCGAGCATTCGGAGGGCGACGATGATCTGGTCCTGATGCCGTTCGAAGGCATGCTCTCCATCGTCGTACCTTGGTACGGCCACCATGGTCTGCTTCCGCTCGACGGTCTCGGTGTCCATCAGTATCAAGGCGGGGGGTGGACGCTCGTGAGCGCACACAGCATTCGGGAGCGCTTCCACGTCGTGCCGACGCAACTGGACCTGAGATGAACCACACCGACTTCGAGCAGGCCTTCCACTCGCGAACGGTCGGCTACCAACCAGGCTTCCGCTTGGATCAGCGTCCCGTTGTTATCGAGCTTGCTCCGGGATCGGAAACTCCAAGCGGTCAACATCTCGCATCCTGCCTCACCAATCTTCTCGCCCGCGCCCATCCGCGACTTGTTTTCGTCGGCGAGCTTGAGGGCGATTACCTGCCCCGGAGTCCCTTCGGCTACGAGACACTGATCGAGGCGACCGCCGGTCAAGCACAGGAGATCAATCCCTCGATCTCGGTCGACGTCGTCCAGAAGATTCCGGCGGGGGACGTCCTTACGAGCCTTTCGATAGGACCGGGCCGGGGCGAGCTTTCCCTTGGCACTGATGGCTGGCTGGCGAGCTTCGGTTCTGAAGCACGAATTGTTGACCGGCCAGCGAGCCGCTGGGGGGCAGCCCTCGCCGCGTGTTTTGGGGCTTGGTTTGCCTTTCAGCGTCTGCTCGACGCGCCAGTGCGGCTAGGTGGTACATATTCCTTATGGGACGCCTGTCGGCCGACCTGCGTCCAAGGGCCGCTTACTGACGACGCGCTAGACGTCGGTCGCGTCCTACAAGTTGGCGCGGGTGGCGTCGGTGCGGCTCTCGACTATTGGCTCGCGACGGCGCCTCTTAGCGGCGCGTGGACAATCGTAGACGGCGACGATGTCGAGCCGTCGAATCTCAACCGCCAGCTTGCCTTTCTTGCAACGGATGCTGGCTGGGAAGCTCCAGTTGCAAAAAAGGCCCCGGTCGCCGCAAGTCGGCTCGGCCCATCAGTTCGCGCAAATGACAAGTGGTGGGGTAAAGACCCAGACCTAGTTGCCGAACGTTTCGACGTCATCTTGGCATTGGCTAACGAACGTGGAGTCCGAGAGGCACTCCAAGACCGACAGCCCCCTCTGCTGCTGCACGCGACAACCAGCCCGAACTACCAAGCCCAACTTCACCGCCACGTCAGCGGTCGAGACGACTGCATTCGTTGCCGTCTGCCGGGGGGAGCTCCGGTCTTGGCGTGTTCCGAGGTGGAGCTTCCGGACGGTCAAACCGATGCTGCGCTGCCGTTCCTCTCAGGTCTCGCTGGGCTGCTCCTTGCCGTCGCCCTCGCGCGCCTTGCCAGCGGGGATCTCGCTGACGACAACACCAACCTGATCAGTGTCGACCTTGGCGGCAACCAGCCGCAGACACAGACGCTGACCTGGACCTGCCGCGAGGGCTGTCGGAGCTGGGGCCCTCGGACTGTCAGAGAACAACTCGCAGCCGGTACGCGCTGGGCCTCGCTCGTTACATGAGCCGGCGCTCTTCGGCGCCGGGGACGCGGATCAGGTGCGCCCATTAGTGTCTTGGCATGGTTAGCCGCGGACGCGCCGACAAAGTAGCGGCCTTCGTTGGCGTGGTCATTCTCCTGGTCGGGGGCTTCCTCGCTTTCCGTCACGGCCTTGATCTTGCCGCCCCGACGAAGACGACAACCGTTGTCGAAAGCGCAAGCGGATCTGGGGTCGGCAAGGCAACGACGACGAGCCAAGCCGCAAGCGAAACCGGCTCGGCAGCCGCAACTCAGGAAGCCACCGGAGAGCCGACCGGTAAAACGACGACCACGACCGAGACCGGTGCCCGATCGACACTCGAGCGAGCCCTTGACGATGGTGGGGCCGGCCTGATCAAGCTTGCAGCAGTCATGCTGGCTACGTTTGTCGCAGCCGCATTCACCCAGCGTCTGCTGCTCGGGGACTTCTCCTTGAAACTTGGTCCACTTGAGCTGGCCCAGGTTCAAGAGCGCAACGAGCAGACCCTGATCAAACTGACCGCCAGGGTCGCGGAAGCCGCTGACGCTCAGAATAAACAGGCTGAAAGCATCCGGTTGATCGATGATCGTGTACGAAACTCTCTCGACCGTACCCTGGTCATCGCTGAGGCGATTGCTGAGCTCAAGGAGCGCGTACAGGTGCTAGAACGGAAGCAAGGAAATGGCTGACGAGATGGACAAGCCGGACAAGCTTCCCCACGCCGGAGAGGATCCTCGCGTTGACTTAGCACGCAGCACCGACAATCTTGACGCTGTATTGGCCGAACTTCGCGCCGAGGTCGCCAAGAGCAAGGAAGAGACAGTTGACACCGAGCGTTTGGAGCGCTTGTCGGCCCGACTCATCGAGGAAGTTGCCGAGGACCTTGCGTCGACCCGCGAGGTCGCTGGCCTTCCACCGAAAAAGGCACACGAATTTCGAGACCTGATCGAACGCCGCCGAACTCTGGATTAGAGTCCCTCGCGAGCCCCAGCAATCGCCAGTCCCCAGGATTACGGGTGGGGGGCGTCCTGCTGAATCAGGCTGGGCCCCCGTTCGAAGCCGAGGCCAGAGCGGACGGGGTGTCTGGGGTCGGCTGCTTGGGAGCATCGGTAGGCCCGCGGGGCATCAGCTGCGAAAGATCTGCCTGGAACCAGGCAGGTACAGGCTCTTCTTTCAAGGATCGGGGTATCTCGAGTTGGGTGACTTCGATGCGCTCGACCGCCGTCTTCTTCTCGACTTCGACGCCGGGTACTTTCAGCTTCAGCAGGTCTGGCAGGGAGATGGTGGCGATGGCGAAGGCCAAGATCCCGAAGGTAAGCGCCGCGTACTCAGTCGGGTTGATCTTTGGTGAGAGAAACCCAAAGAAGAACACGGCCTGAACGACGGACAGAAGAAGGAAACAGATGGCGATCAGAGCAAGGCGCGCCGTGTCTTCGTTTACTAGCTGCGAACCAGACCGTTGCTCGGCGGCCTCGATGCTTCGCACTGCGCGAGTGGCCGCTGCGTGAGTCGGATCAAGTTTCAGCGCCTGTTCAAACGATCGTCGGGCATGGGCCAGGAGGGGCCCACGAGTCCGCCTAGCCAGCGGATTACGGGGTTTGGCTCGCTTGAGCTTCGTGTAGAGGTAGCCAAGGTCGTAGTGGGCTCCCGCTAGGACCGGGGGAGACAGCCTGGGCCAGGCGCGCCGAGCATCGAGCGAATCGCTCAGTTCGGCATTGAGATCCAACACCTTCAGCAGGCAGTCCCTGGCCTCGGCGTAGAGGTCAAGCGCCGCATCAGATTCCGCGCCGCCGTCGAGCTTCGGCATCGCATCGGCCTTGGCCATGTAGACGTTGGCCAAGCCAAGCCAAGCCTCAAGATTTGCTTCAGCAACGGCGGTCACCCTGCGATATTGCTTTTCGGCGAGCTCCAAGGCGCCCAAGCGAAGGTGAACGCTGGCCAAGCTATTGGCGATTACCAGATGGTCGGGGTCGTGCTTGAGGGCGTTTCGATAGCTGTTGGCGGCTCCTTCCAGATCCCCCCGTCGCGACAAAGCGAGACCCAAGTTTGCATGGGCCAAGTCAAGAGAGTGGTCTTGATCGATCGCCTTCTTCAGAAAGACCTCAGCTACCTCGTCCTCCTCCATCAGCACAAGCACGGCACCGAGTCTCACCAGCGTCCACGGCGTTTCGCGACCGCCTAGGTCACTCCTGACTGTTTCTTCGACGGGACCGAGCAGCTGCCGAGCTTTCCACGCGAGGCTCTCGGCTTCCGCAGGGACCTCTTGCTTCCGTTCGAGATAGAAGCTGGCTTGGTCGGTCCAGAGAATTGCGTCAACCGGTTGCCGGCTGCCTCGCGTTCCGTGCTCTTCCCGCAGGGCTCTCGCTTGCTCGTAGAGGCTCTCGATCTGGTCGGGTGAATCCCCCCGCCAACGGCAAAGCTGGGCATAGGTGCGCAGCCGTTCGATCTGCTCGTCAACTTGTGCTTCATCCGAGCCGTGGGTGCCATTCACCTCGAGCAAGCTCCACGCTTCATCTGCTTGAGAAAGGTCGTGCCAGAACTCGCGGTACATCCCTCGATGGAGATGCAGTCCCGCCTGTATCTGGAGGGATACCAGGGCCAAACTTGGCTGCCGGCGAGCCTCATCGAGGTCGACCAGTGCTTCGCTGTATCGCTTTTGACCAAACCGTGACAACGCGCGGGACAGCCGTGCGACACCGATGCCTACCAACCGTGCATCAGTTGGGGCGCTTGGGTCCATGCCCGCCTCGCGCAGCTGCGAGATGACTTCGCTGCTCGTTAAGTCCAAGGCCTCGAGATCGGCGATCGTGTCCGAGGCCTCACGCTCCGCTTCGGCGTACCGCTCTAGCTGGAGCAGGACGGTGACCAGATTGAGCCGAATGCCCGTTCGGGCAAAGACCCCCTCAGGATCTTGCGTTGCACCGATTCTGCTGCATGCCTCCCTGTATTGAGCTGCAGCGCTCGCATGGTCCCCCATCTCCTTGAGAAGATCGCCGGCCAGCTGGGGCCAGGTGTATGCCAGCTGCGAATTGGCCGCTTCCTTGTAGACCTTCACGGCCTCCTGGTTCCGACCCAGCTCTCTAAGACATTGCGCGCGGGAGTTCCAGGCGGCCGAGACCCATGGCGCACGGCTAGTCACCGCTTCCAGGTGCTCGAGTGCCTCTGCAGGTCGGTCGAGGGCGTGAAAGGCCCGTCCAGCCCCAAGGGAAGCGTCAAGGTTCTCCGGATCACCCTGTAAGGCACGCAGAAACTTGGCTTGCGCCTGATCGGGTCGCTCCAGTTCAAGCAGTGCTTGCCCGAGCAATTGGTTTGCCTGCGAATAATCCGGCTCTAGATGTCGGGCCAGGATGAACTGAGCCAGTGCCTCCTCGCGCAAGTCGTGCGGACGGCGCTGGTCACTCCCGGGTACCGCGGCGGTGGCATCTGCCTCGTCCAGCAGCCGCTTCCCGGCCACCAACAGCGAACCAACCGACGCCTCCTCGGTCATCTAGAAAGTGGGAAGCAGCGCTGGGACCATCTCTCTACTAGCCTACTTAGAAACTCGAGAGGATCGAGTGATGGAAGATCAGCAGCGAATCTTCGCGCAGCACCCACCGGGCTGGTCGGTGAAAGAGCAAGTCACCCTTCTTGAGCCCAGTGGTCGGGCCAATGTGATCGCCTCCAGCGAAGAGCTCTCTGGGGAACCGGACTCCGCCGCATACGTCCAGGCTCAGGGGGAGATTCTCAAGGCAGAGTACCCAGGATTCGAGGAACTGTCGCTCGAGCCGATCCAATTGCTTGGCGGTCAACGGGGCTGGTTGCGGCGGTTTCGCTGGCAGCCGAACGACGGGCTGCCTGTGACCCAGCTCCAGATGTACTTCGTCCAGGGGTCCCGTGGGTTCACAGCTACCGCGACTGCTTCAAGCCAAGACTTTGCTGGGTTTGAGCAGGTTTTGCGTGACGTTCTCGAGTCTCTCTCGTTCAAGCGCGCTGTAGCAGCACCTGATTCTGGAGCGGCCGATGAACTGGCCCGGCAGAAAGACGATCCAGGAGAGACAGACAACGCGAAGCACTGAACCCATGAGATTTCCGCTTTGGGTCGCTTTGGGTCGTTACCACTCCGGCGTGCGCGACAGAGATCTCGGCCAGTCGCAAGCCGGCCATGGCTCCGACGGACGTGATCGACAGCGCTGAGTCTCGACGAAGGCTGCAGAGCATCGAAACATCGTCGTCTTGACAGGGAGAAGCGACCGTTCGATCAGATGCTCGGCGATCTCCAAGGGGAATGTTCTGCCCGAGTTCGATGGGCTCACCGCGTTGGAGAAGAGCTATGGCCTGCCATGGCAGTGATTGCATCAAGGAACAGCTAGCCGACGCCAAACTCTCAGGTCACCGACTCGCCGGAATCCCCGTGATCATCGAGCATTGACACCCCCGCGCTAGGTCCTCGCCGCCCTGAGATTTGGATTGGTCTACCAATGACCTTCGTCACCGGCATCTGGCTCGGATCCATCGGTCGGAACCAGGGAGCACAAGGATCATTGGTTTCTAGATCCAGATCCCACTTTGGACACTGGCAGATCCCGACCGGGTAGATCGTCAGGTCACCGCCTGGCCCCAATCGAAACCGCAAGAAGCACTTGTACATTTCGCTCGTCAGCGCGCCGTAGACCTCAGTTGAATGGACATTGGGGTCCTTCTTATTGACTTCGTAGAGATACCTGCCGAAAAGGCGGAGACCCAGAACAGAACCGACCACTCCAACCAGCCCGGCTACGCCCCAAGGCGTTAACGCATGGTCTCGGCTGATCCCCACGGCAGGAGCCAGCAGCAGTCCACCCGCCGTCAAAGAAGCTGGGATCAATATTTGGGCGAGGCTATGAGCCCAAGCTATCCGGCGAGCGGGGAGGCTTGCCTTGTCGCCTCCGCGCGCCTCGAAGAAGCGCCGCAACCCGTACCCAAGCCCCGCGGCCAGAGCCACGCTCAAAAGCAGCTGGCCGGCGGCGATGGCCAACGCCAATAGACCCCAGATCCCACCAATGAGCCAGCCTAGTGCTCGCACCCTGGTGACGGCGTCGGGGACCCCTTCGCGAAGCGCCTCAGATTCGGGTGGAGTCGGGAATGTGGCGCAAAGTTCGTAGATGAATGGGTCCTTGGCCTTTTCCGGTCTCGCATCAAGCCTCTCGGGAAGGCTATTTGTGCCCGTGGTATGCGCCCCTCCGCCTCCGGCGGTAATCCGGTGCTGTGGGTCACCGGCGCCTTCTTTCTCGTAATGCGCGAAATGGTGCTTGTCGCCGGTGATCGTCACGGCGACCTTGGCACCACGGGCGCCAATTTCCTGCTCGAAGAACCTCAGGGTTTCCCAGGATCCTTCGCGCATGATGGTCTTCGTTTCTCCATTGGCATCAAGCCAACTTGGTTTCGCGGTGACCAAGACAACGCGGTCGCCTTCGCGGAGATCGATCGCGCGGAAATAGTCGAGCTGGGGGCCGTCCATGTACTTGTCGAGCTGGATATCGGTGGCGAAAAGCCACCAGCCCTGGGGCAGCTTCAAGGCGAAGTAGCTGCGCCGCTGACGAGTACGCCAGCCACCAATCCAGCCTCCTTGGCAGAGGAGGCGCATGAAGCTCGTTAACCCGTCGTACCAGTCGTGGTTCCCGGGGATCGCGTAGAGGTCGGGGGCTTTCTTGCCAGGGACGTGAGGGAGGGCGCATCGGTAGGGACCGACAAATCGATCACGGTAGGCATGCCAACTGGCTGCGGGATAAACCTGGTCACCACCTAGAACTAAGAAACGGCCCCGCTCGGTCGGTATCTGCTCTTTGCCCACGTCCAGGATCGGTTGGGCCAGGAGCCAGGCCACGGTGTAGGTGGGATCGAAGCCCTCACCTACGTCGGCTGCGTAGTCAAACCAGAGGGCACCTTTAACGTCCCGGTAGCGCTTACCGACGTAATCGCTGGGGCTGTCCTCCGGCCGACCATCCGCATCGCGTTCGAGCGACTCTGGCTCGATCGGACGCAGCGCCCATGGCAGGCCAGCCTCAACCTCCCGCTTATCGGCATAGCTACCGAACAGATCAGATAGGACGACTTCAGCGCCGGCTTTGAGTAGGAACCGAGGATGCAGCCACTGGACCATCTTTGTCTGCCGCAAGAACCCAATGTCCTCGCAGGACGTGGGCCGCTCGGGCGGCGACCGTTCCTCTCCTTCATCCTTCACCGCAAGCTGCACACTACTGCTGACCAGGGTGGTGGTCCTGAAGCGGCTGCCTTGCTTCATGCATCGTTCGCGCACCACCCGAGGATCGAGACTCGCCGGCCAAAGCGGCGGGATGATTGTCATGACGTTAGGATCGCCGCCATGCGATACGTGATCGCCGGAGGGGGAGAGTACGGGGCCCACTACGTCAAGAAACTGCTCCAGGGGATTGACTCCGGGCGCATCGAGCTTGATGAGATCGTCGTCGTCGATCGAGCCGCTGACTGCCAGGTCGCCGAGTTCACTGAAGCCCATTCGATCGTCCGTCTCGAAGTCAGCGACTGGCGCCGTTTCGCGGAGCGGGTGTGGTCCGATCCGGGCACGTGGGCGGAAGACATCTGGATTCCCGCGCCGATAGCTCCCCACATTCTGGCCGAGTGGGTAATCGACCGAGTCGAGGAGGTCACCGGTCTCGAGGTAGATGTCGAGCGGACGCCGGTCAACCTGCCCGAACTTCCGTTCGCCGAGCAGAGTCCAGATGGCCGGGTTCTTCTAAGCCATGCCCCTGGTCGCTGCCCGCTTGATTGCATCGAACCGGCCACCTGTGCGATCACCAAAGACACCCGCTGGTGGGAGATGCGAGACACCCTGACCGAGCTGATCAGCCAAGAGGGCTTGGCGCTTGACCCTGACCGCGTCGCCATGTTCTTCTGTCGCCACCATTGCGACCCTGACCAGCACGATGTCGGCGGCATTCCCTTCGCAACGATTTGCACTGAGACAGACCGGGTCTGTCGGCAGGCAAAGGAAGGTGCCGGTGAGGTTGGAGTTGCCACCTTCTCCTCCTGCCATGGCGTTCTGACCCGTCTTACGATCAAGCAGCTCGCCCTGAAATGAGCGAAAGCGACGCGCCAGTTGTCGAGCTCGAGGCTTGGACTGGCCCTTGGAGCCCCGAGGACTCTGACGCGAACCTCAAAGCAGATGTCGCCGCCCACTCTCTGCTCGACCCACTGCAAACACTGAGAGGGCTGTCGCGTTCCACCGGGATTCCAGTCGGTGCACTAGCCCACTACGTCCTCTCCCGCTGGGCCAGCGAAGGCAGCGGGGGCTTGCTTGAGATCGGCCCGACAATGGTCCATCGCCTGTGGTCCCCCATTGCCGAGGCCGAATCAATCGACGATGACTCCGAGCGCCTAGCGGCCTACCACCAGGTGCGCGAAATGCTGTCCTGGCTGCGCTTCCCCCTCGAACACGACGACGCCTACCCAGAGCAGGCTAAGTCGGTGGCCCAAGCGCAGCGATAGCGTTCGATTCCGGCGGTATGGCCACAGCCTTCTGCCGATTGGCTTCTACCAACTTTTAACTACCTTCTCCTCGAAATTAGGTAGAGTCCCCCGCCGTACTTGGGGCAAGGGGTTGCCCTACTCGCCCGGATTGGCTGAGCGGATGTCGGCCGCTTGTTCGGATTTTCCTGGAGTCAAGACCGAACGGATGCCGACATCTACCACTGATCCTCGTCACCGACAGCGTGTCGTCGTTCTAGCTGTCGTATTTTCCGTCGCCGTTAGCGCAACGGCCTTGGCCGCGCGTTCAACCGACTACCCGGAGCCACAGTACGGGGCGGCGTTGCCGTCCGAATACAAGTCCGGGCAGGCTCCAACAACGACCGAGATGGGGGCAGCGATGTCCTCACCTGGCGAAGGGCAAGGGAGTGCTCCCGGTAGCGAGGGCGGCAACGCGAATCCTGAGGTTCCTGCTGACCCCGGGGGCGATTACTCCGATGCCTCACCAGCTGAGGCCAAGGATCTATTCGAGCGCAAGTTCCCCGAGGTCCGCACCAATCTCGAACAGGACCCGGCTCGGCAGATCGAGGATGAAGAGGTCGAGCGCTTCTACAGCGATTTCACCGCCCGCATCGCTCGCGGTCCGGGCCGAGACGAGCAACTGGCGGTCTCATCGACACCTCTGCGGGTTGCCGGCGAACCGGTAGACCTTTCCCTGATAGCTGAAGGTGCCGGGAGCTACCAGCCGGAAAATCCTGTGATCCCCGTACGGTTCCCAGCCTCGCTGGAGGAGGGCTTGGCAGTTGGCAACCTCGGAGTTGATCCGGTCAACGCCACTCCCGTCGAGGCCAGCCGGGTGGGGGATGACCAGCTCTTCTATGCCGAGGCCTGGACGGACAGCGATCTAATCGCCACCGCCACCTCTGGCGGCATCGAGATCTTCACTCAGCTTCGTTCCCCGCAAGCTCCGACTTTGCAAGAGCTGGAGTTTCAACTTCCCGATGGAGCAAGCCTTCGCTCGACGCCCGACGGTGGCGCGGAGGTAACGACAGCGGCGGGAGCGATCGGCCGCGTCTTGCCTCCGCATGCTGAGGACGCGAACGGCGACCCAGTTCCGGTGACGATGAGCGTGGTTGGACCAAGGCTTCGTTTGGCCGTCGACGTTCAACAGTCCACGCCAATCTTTCCGATCCTGGTTGACCCGCTGATCGAAAACTGGCAGCTGGACACGAATGGAAACCCGACCGAGTCCTGGTACTACGGGTTCAATGCCGAAGGCCTGAATGCCTGGTCCTGGACCTATGAGGGCGTTGGCAGTAATGACTATGCCCCGCGCCATGACTGTGCTGACGCTACCGGTCTCAGTTGCCACGGGGATGAGGATCTTCTGTACATCTATGGCCGCCCCAATTTCCCCTATCCCGCAGGTTCATATGGTCAATGGACCTACATCGTTCCCGGTGAGAAGAGCTTTGTCAGCGAGGCTAGCTTCGGCCCTCTCTTCCTAGGGGGGGCCAACAGCAGCGAACACCGTTTGATGGCCTTTCTCGGCCTATGGTCGCCCGTAGCGCGGCAGCATGCGGCCTGGAGAGATTGGGGCGGCACGGTCAATCTCTCAAATACCTTTGTCACCCTTGACCCCGGTCCTGCGACGGACGCGCGCTGGGTTACTGCCGGTCTCGGTGGCGGTCTTGCCGGGGCGTTTATGTCCGGCTGGCGCGACTTCGCCGTCGGTGGAGCGGTGCTTTACCTGGACGACTCTGACGTGCCGGAGCTCAGTGTCGAGCTGAGTACCAACGGGCTCCCTGGGCTGCCGAACCGTTGGGTCGACGCCGTCGGTATCCATGTCGCGGCACAAGGCAGCGACGAGGGCTTAGGCGTCAAGGAGTTCAAGGTAAGAGGACCCGGGATCGGGGGCGACGGTGAAGTTGTCCGAACCCACAACTGCACGGGAGGGCGGCAAAGCCCCTGCCCGAATGACGGCTTGCCGTTCTCGGCCGAAGGCCTGGGAACGGCTGGCGAGTCACTCACCATCAGCACATCGCCTATCCCGGAAGGGATCCAAACGCTCAGCGCCACGGTGGCCGATGTTGTTGACCACGTCTCCCCCCAACAGAGCTGGCAGGTGAAGGTCGACCATGATCCCCCCGACCTGCAGCTCGGCGGCGGGCTCTACGAGCATCGCTGCGCTGATAGCCAAGACGCGCCCGTTGCCGATTGCCCGCCGGCGGAGGCCCTGCAGCACGGTGCTTACCGCCTTGAGTCGGTCGCCCGCGACTCCCATGCCGGGGTCAAGAAGATCGAGGTCCTCATCGACGGCAAGCGGGAGTATCTGCTTGAAAACCCATGCGACTCAACTAGCGGCTGCCCGGCCGAGGTTCTCGGTGACTATCACCTTTACACCGCGGCGCAAGCGCCCGGCATTCATAAGGCGGTCGTTCGGACCACTGACCCTCTCGACCATGTCACGGCCGAGTCCTTCCAGTTCCGCACCGACTACTCGGCCGACTGCCCACGGGTATTCCTCGATCGCGGCTACAACCTCAGTCAGATCGACTACCGCTCCTACGGCCGCTGCAGCGAGTGGCCGTTGTCCACTGGCGGGAATCGGGCCGACACCTTCGAAGGCGAGTGCACGTTAGGCGGGACCCTGGAAAGCGTCGGGCAGGGGGCCTGCAGCGGGTTTCTCAATGGCTCAGCGACTAGCGGGGAGCCGGCGATGCTGAGGCTGGATACCTATCCCTGCGCTTGGTCCTCAATCCAGACCGTCAGCGGCGCAGGTGTCCTCGAATTCTCACGAAGCACGAGCCATGCCTCGGATGATGTGGCAATTTCGGTCAACTACAACTCTTACGGATTGGGAACATCGAATGGCGCTGGCCAACCATTCCAACTCTGGGGCCGAAATGGCGGGGATGCGATCGGGTCGTTCTCATCGACCCAATTGCTCGGCGAGGCGCCCTGCAGCGGCACTGCGCAGTGGCGCTTCAACTTTCAGACGCTCACCGGACTTCACGATGACTTCTAACAACCGTCGTTCGATCGTCCGTGGCATTTGCGTCCTCAGCATCCTTGCTGTCGCATTCACCGCTGAGACCGCTTTCGCTCAGGATGGTTCGCGCCCGCCCTGGCCCTTACTTGAGGGCACCGACTTCGCCCTCGATCCGTTGGGCCCTGGTCTTGTGGAGGAGATCGAAACGAAAGAGCAACCCGACGTGACAAACATGCCCTACTGGGACGAACTGAATCCAATTCGCCACTGGTTTAGTCAAGACGGTCAAGGTTTCGCTCGACCCTCGCCAGGGTCAGCGACCATCCGCCGAGTGGCACTAACCACTGGCGGAAAACATGAGAACAACGGTGCCGCTCGCGTCTTCGTTGCCGCCGGCGGCGCTAACCGGGTTCGCACGTTCAATCCGGTCACCCTTCAGGAAATCAACTCCTTTGGCCCATCCGGCGTGCACGAGGATGGGAGTCCGACTTCGGATACGTGGGAGAGCATCCAGGCCATCACCTCTATGCGCCGCAAGGCGCCGGGACCAAACGGAGAGCTCGTGGAGATAGCAGAGGTCTTCGTCCTCGGAAAGATCTCTGGGCGGCAACGGATAACTGTCTTCGACGACCATGGCGCGTATCTCCGAACGTTAACGCCGCTAAGTGATCTCCTCGCTTTCTTTGGTGGTATGGACGCCGCCTTCGGCGAATTGTGGCTGGCGGCGAATCCCGCGAGCGACGCCAGCAAGGATGAGTACGGTCAGACCGTCCTAGTCGTTGATGCTGCCACTGGGGCCGTCAAGGGTGTCTCTAACCAAGCCCTCTCGGATTGGGCTTTTTCGCCGCCCGAAAGAAACTGGTGGGATATCTCGATCGCTCCGGAGCTGCCTGGGGGCGTCGTCGATCATCGTGTCTTCGGCCGAGACGCCTTTCTACCTGGCGTTGCCACCTGGCAAGGCTTCCTCTGTACCGCCGGCGCCGTTTACATCTGTCGATCGGGCAACCAACGCGGCACTGATGCCGTTCCCGGGATGCGCTGGTTCATGGAGTTGGCCTCGTACGCAGACATGGGCAGCAACCGCCCAGTGCAGGAGTACTCGATTGACAAACGGAACACGGCGATCGACGCGACGCTAATCAATCAGCTCCTCGGCGGTCCATTGACGATCCCAATGCTCGGCGACTTCTTGACGCCGAAACGCACCTGGGTTACCCGGCAACAGACCGAGGGTGACACCGTCAGCGTCTCGGATCTCAGTTACAACAGCCGCGACGTACGCATTGACTGGTACGGCCTGCTCAAGGGCTCAGACTGGGTTCGTGGCCAGAAGTGCGTCGGCTATGTCGTTTCCGAAGCCGACATCTTCGTCGTCGGTGATCGCGGCGAGCGCTGGTACGAGCTCTCGAAGCAGTTCGACGAGATCAGGCTCTACGTCGACGGTCGAGAGTTCGACTATTCAGATCAAGCCGCGGGACATGACCTTTGCATCGATACGACGACCCCGGGGATCGAGGAGTTCGCTGACGGCGAACACGCCTTGACTCTGAAGGCAAAGCTGAACGACGGGCGGACACTCACGGTCGAAAATCCCAACCTTCGGATCGATAACGTGAACCCAGACTGGAGTTTCGACGAGCTGCCGCGATTCGTTCGGCAAACGGTCCCACTGCTCGGTACGACGGCGGATCCCCGTGCCGGCCTGCGTGAATGGAAGGCAGAGATCCGCCGCGAGGGGGCTGTCAGCTGGCGCAACCCCGCCGACGCCGACGATCCGCAAACGACCGCCCGTTGCTTCAACGGAGCACCAGATCCCGCGGCCCAAGTGACGATCGACTGTCCTTGGGAAACACAGGGGCGCTTCGAGGATGGCTGGTACGAGGTTCAGCTCCGAAGCCGCGATGGGTCCAGTGATAACCCTCCGCGTGTTGAGTTCAGCGATCCGCCGACAGACTCGCAGAAGCTGCGCGAGGCCGAAAATCGCATCTATGGGACGCGAGGCACAACTGCTGACGATGGGAATCGGTCCCCCGAACCAGATGAACCCCAACGGGTCATGGTCGATAACACGAATCCGACTCTGAGTGTGTCGGGACATCTAGAGCAGATGGCCGACTTCGGCGCGCTAATCGCAGGGGTGCCTTATCCGCTCTATGTCGATGCCCGAGATGCGGCATCGGGGGTCATTAATGTCGATGTCCTTGTCGATGGTGTCCGGCAGAGTGCATACAGCGCACAGCGGGACTGCCCTGACGGGGGTTGCAGCCTTCCGTACGGGTTCAACTTCAATGCTGCGCCGTACAGCGCGGGAGACCACACAGTTGAGATCATCGTCCGTGATCAGGTGGGCTGGAGCACCAGCGTCAGCTGGCCGGTATATATCGAGCACATCCCGCTCGGCTCGGGCGCATCGGCTGGCACCAATGGGGGCTCAAACCTACCCGCAGCCAACCTCGTTTCGTTGCCTCGCGAACTCACGCTCTCGACGGGCGCTCCAGCTGACACCCTACTTCCCTGCACAGAAGCAGGTGAGTCGCCGAACTTTACGGTCTACTCGCTCGGAGAGGCCTTCGAAAACCTGCCCCTTACGGCGACGGACAGGGTTTGCGATCCGCCGAACCAGGATGAAGTGGCGACCATGATCCCCGGGAGCTATTTGCGATCAAATTTTGTCAGCTATATCTACGGAGACTGTTCTGTGCCCCAGGATGCGGACCCTGCGATCTGCTCGCCGCCACTTGAAGTGCAGACCTGGCCCGCTTGCGAGCGAAATGCAAGCTCTTATGTGCTTCCCCCAGAAACCGGGCTTGAGCAATTGCCGCGTGCATGGACGGAGGTAAACGGGACTCGCGCGGCCATCTTCCCGGACAAACTGGTCTTCGACCAGGGGATTCCACCTGTACCCGAGGAGAATGATCAGAGCCAGGGCGATGAGTCCCTGCGTCTAGAGGTTTATGCCGGGGACGCCACGATCGTAGTTTTTGCTAACGACCGCCAGGTTGGATTGCGAGCCGCAGAGTCCCTTGAGCTTGGGACGCCGAGCCTCGCCGATGGTGTCCCCGAGGAGTTGCCAGACCCGGCACGCGGATCCATTCATGGGGCGCTCCAATGCGTGCAAAGCACTGCCTCCGGGCTGAACAGCGCTGGCGGATCCGCGGCGCCACCCTCTGGGCTCGGGACGAATCGAGCCTATCGGCTCCAGCCAGGAGGCAACTGAAATGAAGCTTCGGAGCATGCTTGAGACGAAGCAAGAGGTCGGGCGCAGCTCTTCCCTCAAGGCGTGGGTCACAATCGTGGCACTGGTCGTGACAACTGGAGCTCTTTCGGTTAGGAGCGATCCCGCTGCTCAGGCGCATGTACGCTGGGATTGGAGAAGCTACAGCGAGGGATCTTGCCCGGGGAACGATCCAATCGATCCCATCGGGATTATCTTCTTAGGCACTTTCAAGGATGCAACTAATCCCCGGCCGACGGACCGCTTCGAGGCCGTCAAAGCTGTCGACGAGCACACGCAAGAGCATCTATATAGCGAGTATGCTGGCGACTGGGATCAGGGAGCTGGGGGTCAGTACGCTCGGGACACCGTTGATTGTCACGAAAGCGAAGGGGCCATGGCGGACCAGCCGGACGTCGTCGACCCTACGGATCCCCACGCCGTCGCTCGCTACCACATGCGTCTCTTCAGCGTCTTCAATCACGATCAGCCGACCTATTGGGTGCTTGGTACTCCGCACTATGAGCTTCCAAAACCGAGCGGCCATGGGCACTGCATTCCCGCGCGCAATACGCCGGGAGCCCACACGCAACGGAGCGGTTTCGATGAAGGACGATGGAAGTTCACCCAGGCCTACAAGCGCGCCACGGACCCAGTTCACGAGGTCAGGGGAAGCAGCCCGGGCGACAGTAAGACGAGCTTTGCCCAAACTGGTTGTGCCAATCAGACTGTGCACCAGAGCGGACACGTGAGCTGGATTAGGTGGGGAAAGATCCATGCCCAGCATTCGACGGGACCGTTTGCTCGTCCCTGACCTCTCGGTCTATTGGGTCGCAGGGGGGAAGACCTTTGGTGGCATGCTTGCGCTCTCTATCGCGGTTGCGTTTTTAGCTGCCTGCCGCGGGGCCGATGAGGCTGGATCGCAGGGGCAAGACGCCGCAACGATTCAGCGCCAGCTATCCGATGCTCGGAGCTACAAAAAATTTACACCGCAGTGGGCTGGAAGAGCATTTGATGAACTGCCTCTGACCCGTGCGGAGCGCAGCCCAGCGCCTGGCGACACCATTTGGAGTTTCGCCTACGGGGAATGTTCTCCGCACCCCGAGGGATGTAGCTATGCGATCGACATCGCGAATTTTGATGTCTGCAAGCATTGGATCAAGAGACCCGACAAGCGAGGTGCGCTCTTTCCCTTTCGAGGCGCGCAAGCCACATTCGACCGATTTCAGCGGATCCTGACCATTTACACGGGCCGCACAGCAGTCGCGATCAATGGGGACCGCCCGGAGGCGTTTGGGCTGGCTCGCGCATTACGACCCGTGGGGGAGGAAAGTGGCGTGCACCGACTTCGACCTCCTGCTCGAGGCTCAATGCGGGGCAGGCTGCCATGTCAACAAGGCCCTAGGAATTGACGGCCGCGGCTGGGCAATGTGTGTTTACCTAAATATCCGACCAGCCTGGCGGTGGCCTTCACAGATGATTGCGCGCATTTCCTGCCTCTTCGTCGCACCGTGTCTTTTGCCTCTCGTGCTGAGCGGCGCGGCGCTTGCAAATCCGCCGGCCAATGACAGCTTCGCGACCGCAATCAATCTTGGAAGTGCCACTAGCGTTTCGATCGCTGGTTCAAATCGAGAAGCGACCAAGGAAACCGGCGAGCCCACTCACGCTGACGATCCTGGTGGCGCGTCGGTCTGGTACACCTGGACCTCGCTATCACTCGGCCGAGTCCGGCTCGATACCTGCGACAGCACCTTCGACACCCTGCTCGCTGTCTACACCGGTTTAAGTGTTAACTCCCTCAGCCCGGTCGCTTCCAATGACCAGGCCTGTGGGAACGGCAGCAAGGTTGCCTTTGACTTTCTCCCAGGCGTGACCTATCGCATCGCTATCGATGGCTGGAGCGACAACGGCCAACGGTCGGCTGAACAGGGGACCATCAACCTGCTGATGCGGTCGGCAAATCCGCCGGCCAATGATCGTTTCGCTGCCGCTCAGAACCTCGGCAGCGCAAGCAGCGCCAAGTTCCTCTTGACCAATATCGACGCCAGCAAGGAAGCTGGCGAACCAAATCACGCTGCCGATCCCGGTGGGGCTTCGGTCTGGTATCGCTGGACGGCGCCGAGCTCGGGACCGGTCCGGGCTGATACTTGCAACACCCTATGGAGTTTCGACACCCTGCTTGCCGTTTACCGCGGTTCGCAAGTCAATGCGCTGAGCGAGATGTCAAGCAACGACGATGCCTGTGCTTTCGGTCGCAGCCGCACTGTCTTCCCTGCCGTGGCCGACCAGACCTATTTCATCGCCGTCGATGGCTGGAGTCAGGGTGGAGCGCAGGCTGCCGACGAGGACTACGTCGATCTCAATCTCAAAGTTCTGCATCCGCCAGCCAACGATGATTTCGCTGGCGCCGAAGACCTTGGCGGTGGCCCGACAGCGGCAACGAGCGGGACGAACATCGATGCCACCAGGGAAGCTGGCGAGCCCGATGCCTGGGTCCATGAGCGCGATCCGCGAGAAAATGAGCCTGGCGGCTCTTCTGTTTGGTACCGCTGGACGGCGCCGAGCTCAGGACGGTTCAAGCTCGACCTATGCGGAAGTGATTTCGACCTCAGCCTGGCTATCTTCGCGGGGACAGCGCTCAGCGGTCTCAACCGGATTGCCAACAGCGCTACGGGATGTGGCCCTTATGGAGCACTCCAGGTTTTCGATGCTGTCGCCGGCCATACCTATCGCTTCATGGTCGATGGCGACACCGAGCAGTACTTCCGACCGCCGACTGAGGGTGCAATCGATCTCAAGCTTTACCCAGGGCCAGTCGATGAGGAACCGCCCCAACCTTCGCCGCCGCAATTGTCTGGAGGCGGGTCGTTAGCAATGGCGCGGGTGGCACCGACTACTGAGCTGCTCGCCAGGCCACCGCGACGAAGCAGGCAGCGAAGGGCACGGTTCGTTTTCCGTTCCGACGATTTAGGCGCGACCTTTGAGTGCAAACTTGACCGCGCTTCGTATCAATCCTGCTCGTCGCCGAAGATCTATCGCCTACACCCCGGCAGGCATGTTGTTCGCGTTCGTGCCCGCACCATCGAGGGTCAACTCGATCTCAGCCCGGCGCAAATGGGCTTCGTCATCCTCAAGTAACCGGCAGTAGATGACCAGCCGTCGTCTCTTCCTCAGTAGTTTGTCGGATGGATTCGATATTCCGCTCAGCCTGGCAAGAGCTTGAACTCGCCGATGTGGAAGCCTTCTTCTCCGAGCCCCGCGATGAGGGGCTGACCTGCGAAGCAAAGGGTGGTTGCGAACGACCCAAGCCGACGAGCCGGGAACCTGGCTGGCGACGCTGATCGAGGACGGATTTCAGCTGGCCCCAGCGGTCGACGTAAAGGTTTGGCCTCGGGAAGGCGATCGGTACTCGGCTGTAGTCCGAGTTCAGCCGGTTCCGGTTCCGCCCTGCATTTCCCACGGTGGCGTTGTCTACGTTCGGGTATCGGGAGCGACAGTCCCGGTCGAGGAACAGGCATTCATGGTTGAACTCATCGACCGCGGTACACGCCGCTCGCGAGTCAGCCGAGGCTAAGGCCATCCGGGCAGCCCGGACGGCCAATCGCAAACGCTGCGTTCTTCACGCGCGCTCAGTTTGCGATTGAGGAAGCAGTATTCGCGTTTGCCCTGACCCCAATTGCCGGACCCGATGACCGCTCGCCAGGGCCATGTTACGGCCAACGAACCGTCCCGGCCAGTAGCGCCGAACCACCGACACGCAAGGCGAACAGGGTCTGAGCGCTTGCGTCGACCCCGCTCGGCGCTTCGACAGCTCCTCCCAGAGACGGCCGGGTGCCAAGATCAGATGATGGGTCCCACTGCGGTCTTTGACAAATCCGCCCTGCAGGCGCTCAGCATGGACGAGGCGGTTTGGTTCGACGCATTCTTCATAGCCAATGTCGTGCCGCTGTTCTACGTCGAAACGCTCGCAGACCTCGAGAAAGAGATGAAACGCGGCAAGGACCCTGAGGACCTTGTCGGAATGCTCGCCACGAAGACGCCCTCAGCCGCCTACCCGAATGTCTTCCACCGCCAGCTTGTTCTCGGCGAACTGGCTGGTCAGGAGATCACCATGCGCGGCCAGGTAATGATCGGGGAGGGACAGAGCATGCAGGCCCCTGATGGAGCCATCGGGTTGCACATCGATGAGTTCCCGGAAACGATCGCCCTTCAGCGCTGGCAATCCCGTGACTTCTTGCAAGTCGAGCGCGAGGCTGCAAAGGAATGGCGGGCCGAGTTGGCGACTCAGGATCTGCAGCGGACCATTTCCCAGCTCCAGCACGTGGTGCCGACCAACCGAAAATGTTCAGACCTCACAGACCTTAAGGCCTTCGCTGACGAATTCGGCGCCAGCGCGGATTCCGAGGTCTTGCAGCTGGCGCTAGAGATTCTCGACGTGCCGGAGGACTACCGCCGGGAAGCGTTGCGCCGCTGGAAGATGCTTGGCGAACCGCGCGTTGATGAGTTCGCCCCCTTCACGGCACACATCTTCAAGGTCGACTTGGTGTTTCACCTAGGCGTCGATCGCGGCTTTATTTCCGATCAGCCGAGCTCGAACAAGGTGGATATGGCCTACCTCTACTACCTGCCGTTCGCGAAGGTGTTTATCTCCAACGACAACCTCCACCATCGCACGGCGCCGCTCTTCCTTAGATCAGATCAGTCATACCTCCCGGCCGACGAGCTGAAAAAGGCGCTGGCGGAGTTCGACGAGCACTACAGCGCGCTGCCCGAGGGGATAAAGGCGCTCGGGGTATTGCATTTCGCGTCTTGGCCACCCTCGGAGATGGACAACGCTGTCACCCGGCTCTGGGATCAGTACATGCGGTCGGACTGGCGTGACGCGGCCAAGGTGAGTGAGGGTCGGGTGGGCGCAATCCCTGATCGGGAAAGCAGCCGCCAGACGATCTCCGGCATCGAAGATCGGATGAAGGGCGCTCAGCCAATACCGGACCGGGCCGCGCAGCTAGGTGACGGTGCTCCTGATTACACCGTCATCCGGCGTCGCGTGCCGGCGACGAAAGGCAAGTGGCGAATGGTTCCAAGAGAGGTCGAGGAAGGCGGTGAGTCCAGTTAGCGTCGAGTCCCACTGGAGATGTGGGTTCGTCCAACCGGTCGCGACGCTCATGATTAGACATACGAAGTCCCGGCTAATGCAACCAAGGCGCGTCGGCGCGTCTACTCGCTAATCGCCGGCACGGACACATTTCGCGGGGCGAGTTTTCAAGCTGCGTATTCGGTGCGCCTAGCGCTCGACGTTCTCGACGGCGTGGCAGAGGTGCTTCAAGTCGAAGGCGACACGGATGTGGTTGATGCGGCCCTCGAGGTCAAGGGCGAACCAGTTCGGTCAGTCCAGGCGAAGACTCGGGCCGAACCCTATGTATGGGGACCGGCGGAGATCGCTGATGTCATAACGGAGTGGCTCGCCGGACCGGTGGCGGAGGCTGAGCATTTCGACTTTGTTACTGACGGCTCCCTCGGGCCCGAGGTCATGAACAAGCTCAGGCCGACTCTCGCTCGGATTGCCGATGGGACCGCATCAGATGAGGACCGGAAGTACCTCACGGGTAAGGGACTCGACCCGACCGCCCATGGACTGAAGCGGGTCGGGCTACACAGCCGACTTCCCGACGGGCGTGCACTGCTTGAGGACTCGACGCTTCGCCTACTTGAACTTCGAGAGCGGGAGAATCCGATTTCCGTTGAGGAAGCGCGCGACGTCGTGTGGCGCCTTTTCGGAGAGGTCGTCTTAGGGGCGGGAGAAGAGGAGCGGCAAAGGCGCCGACTCGACCGAGAAATGATCGGCAAGGTCGTTGGCGTCCCGCTAGACGTTGTCGATGCAGCGGAGGCGTGGGGGCCCTCCGCCAGCGATGCGTACCGAGAAGCTGTCTTGCACAAAGCGCCCGACCCGGCATGGACGCTGCTCGACCTGCTGACGAAGGAACGGCCCCCGGCACTGACATTTGTGCGGCCGACCGAGTCCATGACACCTCCCAAAGCGGCAACAACCCTCTTAACGGAGACCGAATCCGTTCTCATCGAAGGCCCGGCGGGCGCCGGCAAGACGACGACGCTCACACAGCTTGCTCAGGCCGCTGCCGAGAGCGATCGTGTCCCAGTCCTGCTTGATCTTGCCAGCTACACCGCTGGTTCGATCACACACCTCGTCCACGCCGAGCTCGAGCGCGGGTCCGGCCGTTCACTTGCCCCCGGGGCGGTAGACCTGCTTATGGATCGGCCTTCCACCTTATTGCTCATCGATGGCGTTGGCGAGCTTGTTCCGGAGCAGCGCCGTTCTCTGATTTCGGACCTTGAGCTGCTAGTGGGTGCGCGGAAAGATGCCCGCCTGATGCTGGTGGCGCGAAGCGGACGCCCGCTCAAGCGGCTTGGCCTAGTTGAGTATGAGCTTCAGGGGCTCGACGACGAGCGTCGTCGCAAGATTGCATCAAGCTTGCTCCTTAGCGACGAGGAGCTGGTTCAAAAACTCGAATCGGACCTCGGATCGGCAGCTGACAACCCGCTGCTGTTCACGATGGCTGTCGGCCTTCGCAGCCGAGGCATCGAGACTGGGGGCCGGGCAAGCCTTTTCCGCCACTTTGTCGAGGGTCTTCAGGAGCGCGAAGAAGGGGATTCTCTGTCCCCCGCTTCGCTGGCTGGGATCGAGTATTCAGCCTTCCAGCTCCGCCTGGACGGACGCTACAGCGCTGAAAGGTGGTGGTGGTTAGAGCAGATCACCGCCGCGCGTGGCCATCTCATAGAGCAGGGAGTGTTCGGAGAAGGCACCACGTCAGCCGAGGCCTCGATGGACGAACTCATCAGCGTTGGATTACTCAGGCGGCTCGGCTACGGGCCTGAGTACGGGCTTCTTCACGACCTATTTTGCGATTGGTTCGCAGGTGAAGCGATTCGGAAGGGCCTTGGTGCGCTCGCGGATGATGTGCCTGAGGAGCTCGAAGAGGCACTCGTGTTCCTCGGCGAACAGGGAGAGTTGGCACCGGAGCAGCTGGATTCGGTTGCGCGCAGCCCAATCGCAGCAGCCGCTGTAGCGGACGTCTTGCCTGCTTCGGCACTAAAGATTGACGCGATCACTCGCCATTGGCAGTCACTCAAGGCGACACTGGCCGAACCCGTCCGTGTCGGTTACGACAAGCTAACGCCGAGTGTATCCAGGGACGGCCGGACGCTTTCGCTTCTGGCTCCCGGCGACTCGCCGCGGCTCAGCTGTCTCGTCGGAGAAGGGGCAACTTCCCTTTCGGCGGCGGTGGACCTCTGGCTTGCTGCCGTTCGGCTTGCTCTTAACGAGGAGATTCGGGAGCGTTCAACTCTGGCAAAGACAGACGCCGCTGCCCTAGCTGTCCAAATCTCCGAGCAGAGCGCCCTTCGCCAACTTGCAATCAAGTCAGAGATCAAAAGGGTCGTCCCCAGCCTGGAGGCCCGAATCATGGCCGCCCGCGGGTCAGGCGGTCTTCGCGGTTGGTTGCTGCCGGCGCGCACCGTGCCTGGGATTCCGGGAAGCGATCAGGAGATTCGAGAGCATTTGCTCCGATATGTGATCCTCGATGAGGATCACGAGGTTACCGCCGTCAACAGCGAGGAAGAGATTCCGGCAGACCAAGAACTGCTCACGACCATGGTCGCCGAGAGCTATCTTCGGGATAGTCCACGCTCTTCTGCGCGCGACGAACTGCGCAAGGTCCTCGCCAACCTGATCCCGCGATTTGATGGCCGATGATCTCTGGGAAAACGGAGTGGCGCTAGCCGACGCGATCCGAAAGACGCCCAAAGCCAGGGAATTCCTCCGGGCGTTCGATCGCAAAGGTGACTTGGCGAAACGCGTCGGCGAGTTCACAGCCACGTACTCTGGCCTGCGAATCTCGAGGGTGCTATTGGGCGTGCGCATGAACCATATGGCCGCCGCCAGGGAGGTAATCAGGGATGACACGGATAAGGCTTGGCTCGAAGCCGCGGTGGAGATTGGGACTGCCTTTCAGGTCGTGGTGGAATTTCTTCGGTCTCGACTCCCTGGCTATCCATTTTTGAGCGTCCCTCATCGGCGACCCGGATCGCCGTATCTCATCGACACGGACTTCTTGATGTTTCACCACTTCCCGTGGGACCGGGAGCTTTCTAAGCTCCGACTTGAAACCCAGGGGCCACCCGACTTGACCAAAGTGGGAAGCGAAGCGGAGTCCGCCGAAACGCTCCACGAGCTTGCTCGAACCCTTGAGCGCCGCCCAACCTGGTCCGCATTCTCTGATGCACAGTCTGTGCTCTCGAAAGAGGATCGCAAGCATCTCTCGCAACTTTCGAAGGACTTTCGCGCGGCCGTAGCGGATGACATCGTTGATCGCGAAGCGGGCGACCTGATCCTGGCGAGATACAGGTACCGGATTGCGGTTCTGGAGGAACACGTTGCCTCTGCATCAGGGAGAACGCTCGACTATCTCAGAGCATTCGAGGAAGTCGATGAACTGATCACGTTCGTTGCCGGACTGATGCAGACCGTTCTCATTGACGGCGGAATCGCGAAAATAACTGCTGATCGCATCGATCTTGGCCACGGGTTGGACCTTATTCCGGCCGACGTGCTGGTTCGCCCCGATAATCCATTTCTGAATCCGGGGGAAGTCGTGTGCATCAGTGAGCAAGAGCCCGTGGGGCTGCTATACGCAGACGCAGTGTCCCACCATTGGGGTCGCCTCGATGATCCAGACAGCAGCGTCACGACGATGCGGGGCACCCTTGTCCGTGATTCAGGTAACGCCAGATCGGACTGATGGTTGGCTGATGGTCCAAACTGGACTCTCCCAGCTAGACCGTCGGCTGCAATCACACGCAGGACTGTCCTAGACGAAGCCGGTGTTGAACCGACTAGATCCGCAGCCGCTTCGCTGCTTGAGGTAGCGCCTCCGCGACCTGCCCCGCCTGTGGCATGACGGGCATGCACAAGGTCATCCACCGCCCATCGCAGCCCGGGGAGCCGAGCCGCTCCGGCGACTGAGCGACGAGGACTCAGCTTCGGCCCGGGCGCCCTCGGGAGGTCTTTCGTTTTCGCTTCTTCCTGACGCGCTTACACCGCCTCGCGCGGCGGCGCTTGCGGCATTTCTTGCGGCGCCTTGCGCGCGGGTTCGGCGAACTGAGAGCGGGTCCCGTTCCCGAGATCCGTGGGTAATGCAAGGGGAGGCCGGGCTCGCCGGTGTAGAGGTCGAGGATCGCCCAGCGCGCTGGATTGCCGAAGATCGGCGAGTGGTTTGAGAACAGGACCCGGTCGCCGAGGAAGGCGAGGCTGCCGGGGCCGTCGAGGGGGATCTCCTCGAGCAGATTGGCGATCAGGTTGGGCGGGGCGCGGCCGAGCTCAGCGAACGACGGCGAGAGCTTGACGACCTGGTTGGCCTGCGCGAGGGCAACGTAGACGTTGCCGGAGCGGGCGATCGCAATCCCGTCAGGCGCGTCGAGGGGAAGGCTCTCCCAGGCCTGGGTCAGCGGTCCCGGGCTGCCGTCACCTTTCACCTCGACCGTGTAGAGCTTGCCCGTGAACGGGTTGCCGGCGAACGGGTTCGAGGTCGTGTTGGCAAAGAGCAGGGTGCGCCCATCGGCCATGAACTGGATTCCGTTGGGGCCGTAGAGGCTTTCCAGCCGCTGGTCTGTGAGCCAGACGTCGGGTCGGCCGCCCCCCTTTGGAACCCTCCAGATCAGCGCCTGGTCGATGTCGCTGACATAGAGATCGCCGTTCGGCGCGAACACCGCGTAGTCGGGCCCGGCCGGGCTGTCGATTGCGTCGTAGGCGCAGTTGCCGTCGGGCGGTCCGGCGCAGACCGGGACGTCGCGGAACCTCGCGTATACGCGTTGCGCTCCGGTGGCCGGATCGAGCACGACCACGCGCGGGTCCGCGGAGCGGTCGAGCGCATAGAGCAGCCCCTCCCCGTCGAAGACAAGCCCCTGGATCCCGTGGCTCTGGTCGAGGGGCTGGCCCTCGAGCGTGTACTCGCGAACCAGCTGCCCGGCCTGGGAGAAGGCAAAGATCTTTGACGGCGCATCGGCGTCGCCGTGGCCGAGCTGGTTCGTGCCCACGTAGACAAGTCCGTCAGGGCCGATCGCGACCGGTTCGGGCTGCCCGGGCTGGCCGATCCGCGTGAAGACGGTTATGTCGAGCGGCTCGCGCGCGGCCGCGGGGGCGGCCAGGCCGGTGAGACACAGGCCGAGCACCCCAGCGACGATGGCAAGACGAAGCAAACGCACCTCCAAGCGGAGGTATACCCCTTCCGCCGCGACCGGGTACAGCCCGTTCTAACGCCTGATCCCTCTCAGCGCAAGAATCATCGCCAAGGCTACGAGCCCAGAGATCAACAAGATCGCGACCAAGAGATCGTCATTGGCAACAATCGCGACAATTCCGCCTGCGAACACGAGCCCGACGGCAGACGCCTGGCGGGTCAGGTAATCGAATACCCGGGGGCGGATATAGACCGCACTTCCACGGCTGACGGACAGTTCTTTCTGCCGTCGGCCATCGAGTCGGACCATGGGGAGGTCGACACTTCCAACCTCTTCAAAGAAGTCAGGTGCGCCGCCTCGAAGCGGTGGCGTGCCCTGATCTTCCCGCTCCGGCAGCAGCCGGTACGAGTTCCGAAGGATTCGCTGCTTTTCATCCTCAAGAGAGAGAGTCTCAAGCTGAACGAGTTCGCCGGAGGTAGCACCGAGGACGTCCAACACCGATTGCGGCACACGGCACAACGGTTTGTCCTGATCCACCGTCGCGACCGGACCGACACGAGCAACCACGTGCCGATAAGCGAACGGCGTCCACCAGCGAGTTGCTAGCGGCGACAGCCAGCATGGCTCACCCTCCCGGATGCCGCAAGCAATCAGGGCTGTTTCCTCGACAGCGGCGCAATTTGGCTCGATACTTGACGAGAAGCAGTGGCGGAGCGGGAATCGGGTGTCGAGCGAGGGATAGCGCTCTTCCAGCCCGAAATTCCGGATAACGACGTGCTGCCTCTTTGGGAAGAACTCCTGAAAGCTCTCATGGAGGACAACGTGGAATGCGTGAGCTGACGGGATGATCGAGCGGAAGTCGGACGCCGGCTGGGACTGAAAGGGCCACCATCCACCACGCTCCTCTCCATAGCTAATGCCAGCGGGGCAAAACGGCTGCTTGGCGAGGATTAGCGGGAGCGGCCGCTCTCTCTGACCCGGCATCAGAATGAGAGCATTTACGTTTTGGTCGTTAGGGAGCTTGACTGAGCCCAGCCCCCCACCCAAACCGCGAAGACAATCCACCTGCTGTTCCGTGAGCAAATAGACATTCGCCGATTCCTGGCCAGCCTCGATAACGGCATCCGCCAGACACAGCCAGGTTGGATCGCCAGCGAGAACCGCCGGATCAGTATCGAGGCGTGTTTGGAGTTGCTCGTTCAGATTGCCCGTCAGTGGAACCGCTACCGGAACCCTGTTCCCTGGCTGTCGTGCACCTAGGCTTCGGAGGATGCCGGGAATGCGGTGCCCGCTATATGTCCGAAGGGCGGGTCCGTGCCGCAAATGTGCCGCGGAAATCGCCTCACCCTTTTGAACGACGAACTCGGCGAAGTCGTCTTGGCCTTCGGTACCACCCCGAATTCGGAGCAGGCCCTTAGTTGGTCCCAGTGAGCTCTTTGACAAGGATCGTTGTGTCTGCGGTCGAGTAGATCTCGCTGTAGCCGAGTCTCTTGTATAGAGGCACCGCGGATCTCTTCTCACCGCCAGTGACAGGCCAAAGCATGGAATTTGCTGCAATGACGGAGCGGTAGTTGCGTCGTGATTCGGCCTCAAACCGCCGGATTAGCTCACTTCCAAGCCCCTGGTTCCGATACCCCGCGGCAACAAGGAGACTTGCCATCTCGATGACGTCTGGCGAGAGGGCGACTCCAAAGACGAATCCACAAAGTACCTCGCCATCAAAGGCGAGTACATTCGGGTAGATATCGAGGATCTCCTGAAGGCGCCCTACGGATGGCGCTCGACCGAGTTCTGCATCGGCCAGAGCCCGCACAGTCTGAGCGTCGGCAGCTGAGCCACCGCGGAGAGTTGTCGTGGCCAGGGCCACGCGTCCACAATATCTAGCGAGAGTCGAAAGCTCGCAAGACCGACCTCAGTCTCCAAACGCACCCGTTTCGGTAAGGGTGCGATCTCCCCGGTCGGTTTCTGAAGAAGCTCCGACTGCCAATACGAGAATGCGAGGCCGAGTGGAGAACTCGGCACGCCATAGCCTGGTTACATTCGCGACATGACGCTGCGCCGCAGACAGAAGAACACCAGCAAGACCGCCGAGCGGGTCACGGTCGGCCTTGCCGTGCTCGCCGTGGGCACGGCGGGAACCGTCATCGCGGGCGAGATCGCACGCCTGGTCAGGCGCCGGCGGGAGAGCAAGCACGTGCCGGTCCCGGGGAGCTTTGGGGAGACGGCAGGGCACGCGACCCGCGACACGCTCGCGGTCGTACAGAAGGCGCACGATGCCGCCCCCCGGCACGAGACGGTCCTGTTCAACATGCTCGCCGGCTTCCTCGGGGCATTCGCGACGGTGCGGCTGCTCACCTGGGGGATCCGGGGCGACTGGCTTCCGACCCGGGACATCGTCATCGGCGACACGCACATCCACCACTTCGTTCCGGGGATCATCACCGCCTTCGGATGTGGCGGCGCGGCCCTGGTGACCGAGGACGAGCGGCTCGAGGAGGTGCTGGCACTCGGGTTCGGCGTCGGCGCCGGTCTCACCTTCGACGAGGCCGCGCTGCTCCTCGATCTCCGCGACGTCTACTGGAGCCGGGAGGGGCTTCTGAGCATCCAGGTCAGCCTCGGCGTGGCAGCCCTTCTCTCGGCGTCGATCCTCGGCCTGAGAATGCTGAGACGTGGTGAGCAGCGCGCCGCCGAGGCTCGCTTGATCCCGCACTATGGCGAGGAGCACAGCATGATCCACCTCGTCCCCGACGCCGCCTAGTTCGGGTGCAGCTGCCTGGGCGCGGCGAGGCGATCGGCCCGACCGCCCATTACACGGGACAGGTCTGGGTCCGCAACGGCCTCTCCGATCCCGCACTTGATACGGCGGGCGGGCGCGCTCTGTTCGCCTCGACCCGGCCGGCGACCCTGGCCGCCCGCGTCGCCGGCCGTCCCACGCTCGAGGGGATCCTGCTCGCCAGGCACCTGGTCATCGACGAGCTGCTCGCGCGGGAGATCGAGACCGGCCGGATAGGTCAGGTGATCGAGATCGCGGCCGGACTCTCGGGGCGTGGCCTGCGCTTTGTCCGCAGCTACGAGGGGCTCACCTACATCGAGGCCGACCTGCCGGGAATGGCGGCTCGTAAGCGGGAGCTGCTCTCACGGGCGGGCGACCTCGCCGCCGGCCACCGAGTGGTCGAGATCGACGCATTCCTGCAGGAGGGAGAGGGGAGCCTTCCATCTCTCGCGGCCGGCCTCGACGGAAGCCGCGGGCTGGCGGTGATCAGCGAGGGCCTCGTGCACTACTTCAATCGCCCGGCAGTGACAGAGCTTTGGGCGCGCGTCGCGGGCGTCCTGGGGGCGTTTCCGCATGGCGTCTATTACTCGGAGCTGCACCTGCGCCGCGACCACCGCGGCCTCCTCCCGAGGGCCGTGTTCGCCGGGGTCTCCCTGCTCGTCCGCCGTCTCATGCACGTGCATTTCGAGGACGACGAAGACGC
Source organism: uncultured Solirubrobacterales bacterium (assembly GCA_963770155.1). Taxonomy (GTDB): domain Bacteria; phylum Actinomycetota; class Thermoleophilia; order Solirubrobacterales; family 70-9; genus CAVYOE01. The sequence continues at coordinate 1,924,401 of CAVYOE010000001.1, forward strand.
ACTCGTCGAGCTGCGCGACGCCGGCTTCGGGAAGGCGGTGCTGCACCACACCGACCAGCACCCGGCCGCCGCCGGTGTGGATGGGGCCAGCGCCCGACTGGTGCGGGTGATCGAGGCGAGCCCGGCGCTCTAGGCGGCAGGCGTCTGGACGGCCGCTCTAGGCGGCCTTCAGGCTCGGCTCGCCGCCCATCCAGATCACCTGGTCGCGGGCCGGCCCGACCCCGACCAGCCGCACGGGGGCGCCGGCGTGGTCGGCAAGCGCCGCCAGGTAGTCGCGGGCCTCGCGCGGCAGGTCGGACTCGCTGCGGGCGTCACCGATCTCGCCGTCGAAGCCGGGGAGCTCCTCGTACTCGGCTTCGGCGTTGAAGATGATCGACTGGTGGAAGGGGAACTCGTCGAAGACGGCGCCGTCGGGGTGGCGGTATCGGATGGCCACCTTCAGCGGATCGATCCCGGCGAGCACGTCGAGCTTGGTCACCGCCAGGGCGGTCATCCGGTTGAGCCGGACCGCGTAGCGCAGCGCGACCAGGTCGAGCCAGCCGCAGCGCCGCTCCCTGCCGGTCGTGGTCCCGAACTCGTGGCCGCGCTCGAGCAGGCGCCGGCCGATCTCGTCCTCGAGCTCGGTAGGGAACGGCCCGGCTCCGACCCGGGTCGTATAGGCCTTGGTGACCCCCCAGACCTCGTCGATGTCGGCGGGGCCAACCCCCGCGCCGACGCAGGCCGCCCCGGAGACCGGGTTGGAGGAGGTGACGAACGGATAGGTGCCGTGGTCGAGGTCGAGCAGCGTGCCCTGGGCGCCCTCGAACAGGACCGTCCCGTCGGAGTCGAGGGCGTCCCAGCAGAGCCGGGCTGTGTCGCTGATGTGGGATTCGAGCTGGCTGCCGTAGGTCAGGTACTGATCGGTCATCGCGTGCAGATCGAGCTGAGGGTCCTTGGCGAACTCGCGCAGGGCATGGACCTTCGGCTCCATCGCCGCCATGATCTTCTTGCGCAGGATCTTCTCGTCGAGCAGGTCCTGGACCCGGATCCCGAGACGCGAGGCCTTGTCGGCATAGCAGGGGCCGATGCCGCGCCGGGTCGTCCCGATCGACAGGGATCCGAGCTTCGATTCGCCCGCCGTGTCGAGCATCACGTGGTAGGGCATGATCAGGTGTGCGTTGGCCGAGATCCGCAGGCCGTTGACATCGACGCCGCGCTTGCGCAGATCCTCGAGCTCCCCGATCAGGACCTTCGGATCGATCACCACCCCGTTGCCGATCGCGCAGGTCTTGCCTGGATAGAGAATGCCCGAGGGGATCAGGTGGAACTTGAACTCGGTGCCCTCGCGCACGATCGTGTGGCCGGCGTTGTTGCCGCCCTGAAAACGGATCACCATGTCGGCCTGCTCGGCGAGCAGGTCGGTGACCTTCCCCTTTCCTTCGTCGCCCCACTGAGAGCCGACGATCACGGTTCCGGGCATGACCAGGGGATTATGAACTCAGGAGGCGAGCCGCACGCGGCGGTCCTCGCCAAACAGCGGCAGGGGATCGCCGCAGATCTCCACCAGGCGTGAGACCGTGCGTGCGCCGATCTGCTCCTCGAGCTTGGCCTGGTCGAGATTGGTGGTGACGAGGATGGACCGCTGGGCCTCGTATCGCTCGTTCACCAAGGAGTAGAGCTGCTCCAGCACCCACTCGGAGCTCTTTTCGGCACCGAGGTCGTCGACGTGCAGGAGGTCGACCGAGGTGAGACGCTCGAACAGCTGCAGGAAGGAGTCCTCGCCCGGCTCGGCCTCGTAGGTGCGGCGCATCCGCGCCAGGAGCTTCGGCAGCGAGTAGATCGCGACCGAGCGGCCGGCCTTGAGCGCAGACTTGGAGACGAGCATCGCCAGGGTCGTCTTGCCGGTGCCGACGTCGCCCATCAGCCACAGGCCGCGGCCGTTGGCGAGGTTCTGCTCGATCTCCTCGCAGAATGTTCGGACCACGCGGACCACCATCTGGTCCATCGACGTCACCGGCGGGCGTTCGAAGGAAACCCCGCGGTACTTGGCCGGGATCACCGAGGCGACCCCGGCGTTTCGCGCGCGGGCAATGCGGCGCTCGCGGCACTCGCAGGGCCGCGCGATGTCCTCGGGACCGAGGATCCACCCGGACCCGTCGCAGGCGGCGAGGGGACAGCTTTCCCGCTCGGTCCCGGAGCCGGCCACCTAGAAGACCCCGTCAGAGGCGCCGAGCCCCTGATCTTCGCCGGAATCCCCGAGGTCGTCGTCTTCCATCAGCGAGGTGGTCTCGACCCCGGCAGCTTGCTCGACCGGCCGCTCGCCCCGCGCCATGTCGAAGAAGCGTGGATAGCGCTCGTTGAAGACCAGCGTCTTCTGGCCGACCGGGCCGTTGCGGTGCTTGGCGATGATGATGTCGGCCTCGCCCTCGCGCTCGGAGTCCTCCTTGTAGCGGTCCTCCCGGTAGATGAACATAACCACGTCGGCGTCCTGTTCGATCTGTCCGGATTCCCTCAGGTCGGAGAGCATCGGCTTGCCGCCGGGGCGCTGCTCGGGTGCGCGCGAGAGCTGCGAGACCCCGATCACCGGCACCTTCAGCTCCTGGGAGAGGATCTTGAGCCCTCGGCTGATCTGACCGACCTGCTCGACCCGGTTGGCGCGCGGGTCCTCGGGCTGCATCAGCTGGATGTAGTCGACGATGATCAGGCCCAGGCCGCCCCTGTCCTTCTCCTTGACGTGGAGGCGCCGCGCCTTGGCGCGGAGCTGGAGCAGGCCGAGCTCGGCTGAGTCGTCGATCCAGAGCGGAGCCTTGTCGAGGGCGTTGCAGGCATTGATCACCTTGCCCCACTCGTTGCTCGCGACCGTTCCCTTGCGCAGCATGTCGCTGCTGATCCGGGCCTTCGAGGCGATGAAGCGCTGGGCCAGCTCGGCCTCGGACATCTCCAACGAGAACAGCGCCACCGGTTTGCCGTGGTCGACCGCGGCGTTCTCGGCGATGTTGCAGGCGAGGGTGCTCTTGCCGAGCGAGGGCCGCGCCGCGACGATGATCAGGTTGCCCGCCTGGAAGCCCCCGGTGATCGCGTCGAGGTCACGGTAGCCCGACGGGGTGCCGATCAGCCCGCCATCGCGCTTGCTCAGCTCCTCGAGCTTGCTTACCTCATCGACCAGGATGTCCTGGATCACCCGGAAGTCGGAGACGCTCTGCTCGTGGGCGACCTTGAACAGGAGCGATTCGGCCTGCTCGGCGAGCTCCATCGCGCCGCCCTTGCGCTCGCCGACCGACTGCAGGATGGTGTGGGCGGCGTCGATGAGCCGCCGCAGCAGCGAGTTCTGCTTGACGATCTCGGCGTAGTGCCTGGCGTTCCCCGGAGCCTTGACCGTGGCGGTGAGGTTGAGCACCTGGTCGCGGCCGCCGACGGCTTCCAGTTCACCCACCTGGGCAAGGGCCTCGGACACAGTGAGCCCGTCGATCGGCTCCCCCTCGGTCTCGAGCCGCTGAATTGCCTTGAAGATCTTGCGGTGCTGCTCCCGGTAGAAGTCGTCCGGCGCCAGGCGGACGTCGAGGACGACGGGGCTAATCGCCGACTCGGAGACCATCATCGCCCCGAGAACAGATTCCTCTGCATCGAGGTTCTGCGGCGGGACGTTGGGGGCTGTCTGGGTGGCTGCCATCCGGGTCAGGTCGTCGGGGAGCTGGATCTCGGTCATCCCCTACATGGTTGTTGAGGCTCCGGCGGCGCTTTTTTCGCCCCATTCGTGCCCCGCCCCCAGAAAACCACAGGCACGACTCAGGCGTCAGCCCAGAAGCGGGGTCTTTGCGGCAAAGCCCTTGCGGGCGCCGACGCGGAAGCCGCAAACAGCGCTCGTCGACATTGAGCCGGTGGGACCGAGCCGGAGGAGCTGGGACCGAGCCGGAGGAGCTGGGACCGAGCCGGAGGAGCTAGTCCTGGGAGGCGGAGCTGTCCTGCGGCGCGACGATCGTCTTCACCTTGGCGGAGACACCGCCGCCGACCTCGATTTCGACCATGAATGTCCCGGTTTCGCGGATCGGCTCCGGGAGCTGGATCTTCTTGCGGTCGACCTTGATTCCCCGTGCGGCCTGGATCGCTTCGGCGATCTCGTTCGAGGTGACCGAGCCGAACAGCTTTCCGTCCTCGCCGGCGCGGTGGCTGATCGTCAACACGGTCTTGGACAGGAGCTCGGAAGTCTCGCCGGCGCGCTCTGCGGCCTGCTGCTCGGCCTCCTCGGCGCGCTTGCGGCGCCGTTCGGCCTCCTCGAGGGAAGCGCGGGTGGCGGGCTGGGCCAGCTTGCGCGGAACCAGGAAGTTGCGCAGGTACCCGGGGGAGACGTCGACGGCTTCCCCGGCCGCTCCGAGGTTCTCGACATCGGCGAGCAGTACTGCCTGGGCCACGGCGGTCCCTATCTCTCGCCGACGTACGGGAGGAGGGCCAGTTCCCGGGCCCGCTTCACCGCGAGTGCGAGCTGCGCCTGATGGCGGCGGGAGAGCCCGGTGACCCGCCGGGAGCGGGTCTTCCCCCGGTCCGAGAGGAAGCGGCGCATCGTGTTCAGATCCTTGTAGTCGATGTTCTCGACGTTGAGGCGCGCGTACTTGCGCGGCCGGTAGCGGTCGGACAGCCCTCGCTTCCGGCGCGGGCCGCTGTCGTTGGAACGTTGTCCTCCTCGTGCCATCTGGTGTGGTTCGCTGATCCTTCCTAAGCGCGAATCGCGCCGCACATCTAGTGCGGCGCGGAACGCAAATGATAGGGGGAAGCCCCAGCGAAGGGGTTGAAACGGGGCCTAGGCCGACGTCGACCTAGAAGGGGATGTCGTCGCCACCCGAGGCCGACGCGGCGGCCTCAGCGGGCTTGAAATCCGAGGTATCGGCGGGGACGTCGCTCTGGGGGGAGAAGCCATTGCCGCCGCCGGCGTTGTCCGAGCGCGAGCCCAGGAACTGGACGCTGTTGGCGATGATCTCCACCTTCTGACGCTTGCCCGAGCCGTCCTGGGCCTCCCACTCGCTCCACTCGAGCCGGCCCTCGACTCCCACCGGGCGGCCCTTGGAGAGGTAGTTGGCGCAGTTCTCGCCCTGCGCTCCGAACGCTGTCACGTCGAAGTAGTTGGGCTTGTCGACCCATTCGCCGCTTTGGTCCTTGCGGCGGCTGTTGACCGCCACCCGCATCTTGCAGACGGAAGTCCCGCCGGAGGTCTGCCGCAGCTCCGGGTCCTTCGTCAGGTTCCCCGTGATTGCGACTACGTTGATGTTGGTACCGGCCACTTAGTCAGCTCCTTTCGATCAGATTCCATCTTAAGTCGGCGGACGGCGTTTTCTCTCCCCCCCGGCCACAAGAAAGCCCGCAAGTTGCGGGCTGAGTTGGAAAACCGCGCCTGAGCTGGAGCGGCGCGGCCTAGGCAGCCGGCGGCGTCGCGGGCGGCGCAGACGGCGGCTCGGTGGCGGTAGGAGCCTCGGTCGGGGCGGGTGCCTCGGTAGCGCCGGGGGCCTCAGGTGCAGGGGGTGTCGGTGCAGGCGCAGTCGGGGTTGCCGGAGCAGGGGGCCGCTCGGCCGGCGCAGAGGTCGAGCCGCGTCGCGGCGGACGCTCGTCCTCGCGAGGGGGCCGCTCACCGGCGCTCGGCGGAGGCGCGGTCGGAGCCTCGGGATCGACCTTGAAGATGCGGAAGCGCAGCGCTCCGTCGACGATCTTCAGGTTGTGATCGAGGCTCTCGAGCAGGGCGTTCTCCCCCTGGAAGCGGAAGAAGCGGTAGTCGGCCTCGTTGCGCCGCCGGATCTCGTAGGCCATCTTGCGCGTCCCCCACGAGTCGGCGTGATCGAGAGTGCCGGCGGACTCGATCTGCGAGCGCACGTCCGCGACGATCTTGTCGCGAGCGCCCTCGTCGACCTCGGGGTCGAGCATCAGGACCAGTTCGTAATGCCTTGCCATGAGCGGCGGCGAGTGTAGCGGGGGGCGAACAATGGCGGCCCAACCACTCATGGGTGCATGGAGATCCGCTGGGAGAGCGTCGGCAAGGTGGCGGCGGGGACCCTGCTCGCGGTCGCGATCGCGGTCAGCGTCCCCTCGCTGCTCGAGAACGAGCGGCCCGAGCCGCTGCCGGCGGACGTGGGCCTGCCGCAGCCGGCCCCGCCCGTCCCAGTCGCGCCGCCCGTGCCGGTGCCGGATCCGGGCGCCCAAGTCCGCGCGGTCGCGAAACAGCGCAAGGCGGCCCGGACGAGGCGGCGGCGGGCAAGGCATGCTGAGAAGAAGCGGGTACCGGTCGAGCGGCGTCGGCGCGAGCGGCGCGGGCGACAGGAGGACGACTCCGGTGAAGCCGAAGCGCAGGCTCCTACATATTTGCCGGCGCCTTCCCCGGCGCCTTCCCCCGCCCCCGTGCCGGCGCCGCCCTCCCGCGAGGAGTTCGGCTTCGAGCCCGGCTAGCCGACCGGAGAGCGCCCCTCGGTCTTCGCCCGGATGTCGGCGAGCTGCTCGTCGATCCAGTCACCGGGATCGCGGTCGGCGATGATCTCCTTCAGCCGCTCGGCACGCAGGCGTCGCTCCTCGGGCTCCATCGTCAGCGCCCGGTGGATCGTGTCGGCCTGCTCCTGGATGTCGAACGGGTTGACGGTGAGGGTGCAGTCGCCGAGCTCCTCGTGGGCGCCGGTGTTCTCCGACAGCATCACCACCCCGTTGCGGGTGTTGATCGCGGGCGCCTCCTTTGCGACCAGGTTCATCCCGTCGAAAAGCGAGTTGACGATCAGCAGGTCGAAGTGCTTGTACCGCGCGACCGCCTCGGGGAAGTTCTCGTAGATGCGCAGGTCGATCGGCATCCAGTCGGTGGTCCCGTGGCGGTGGTTGACGACCGCGACCAGCGCCTCGATCCGCTCCAGGTACTCCGCGTACTCGGGCACGTCCTGCCTCGAAGGCTGCAGGTGGGCGATGAAGGTCACCTTCTCCCGGAACTCGGGGTGCTGCTCGAGGAAGGTGTCGAAGGCGGTGAACCCGCGCAGCACGTTCTTTGAGAGGTCGGCACGGTCGACCCGGATGATCAGGTGGTCGCGGCGGCGGCGGAGCAGCTCTTCCTCGTACTCCGCCACCTGGTCGGAGCCGGCGGCGCGGTAGAGGCGCCCCATGTCGATCGAGAGCGGATAGGGCCGGACCCAGGTCTCGCGGCCGTCGTGGTGGACGGCGCCGCGCTCGTGGTCGATCTCGAGCTCCAGCAGCTCGTTACAGCCGCGCAGGAAGTTGCGGCAGTAGGCCTTGGTGTGGAAGCCGATGATGTCGTTGGCGAGCAGGCCGCGGTAGATCTCCTCGCGCCAACGCGCCGGCAGGATGCGCCAGCTGTCCGGCTGGGTCCAGGGGATGTGGACGAAGTGGTGGAGGAACGAGTCCGGCCGCGCCTCCCGCACCCGGGCCGGCGCGGTGTAGAGGTGGTAGTCGTGGAACATCACCAGCGGCTCTTCCTGGTCCTCGATCGCGCCGATCACCGCCTCGGCGATGTCGTCGTTGACGGTCTTGTAGCCGTGGTCCCAGGCGTCGATCTCGATCTGGCGGATGTCGGGCGCGTTCGACAGGTCCCAGAGGTAGTGCTGGATGAACCACAGGATCGGGTTCGCGATCACGTTGTAGAAGCGGTCGTAGGCCTCGTTGTCGCTGCCGACCAGGCAGACGTCGTAGTCCACTCCGTCGAGCTCGATCGCGGTGCGACCGCCCTCCTCGACCGCGACCACGAGGTCCTCCTCGGTCATCGCGGAGGCGACCCAGAGCGCCGGCCGGTGGGAGACGAGGCCGCTGAGCGCGGTGACCAGGCCGCCGCCGCCGCGGTGGACGGTCCGCTCCCCCGTCTCGGGATCGCGACCGAACTCGGCCGGCCCCCGGTTGGAGACGATCGTCAGCGGCTTGCCATCGGACATCGGGCCTAGCGTAGCCGCCACGCCGCGACTGCCCCGTTAGATCGCGCTCAGCTCCTAGACGTCGATCTCGCCGAAGAGCCGGAGCCAGTCACGCAGCAGGCGCGGGGTCAGGAAGTGCTCGCGGGCGTGTTCCTTGCCGGCCTTGCCGAGGCGCCGGCCGAGCTCGGGGTCGCGGAGGATCTCGAGCGAGCGCTGCGCAGTCTCCTCCGGGTCGGAGACGAGAAAGCCGCCGACACCGTCCTCGATCTGCAGCGGGATCCCGCCGACGGCCCCGCCGATCGTCGGGCGGCCTTTCCACAATGCCTCGGTCACGGTCAGCCCGAAGCCTTCGCGGATCGACTTCTGCACTACCACGTCGGATTGCGACTGGAACGCGTTCACCTCGATCGCGCCGACGTTGTTCAGGTTGTTGAGGATCTTGATGTCCGGGTCGCCGGCGGCGTGCTCGGAGGTGCGCTGGAAGAACTCCCAGCCTTCGGGGTCGTCGGTCGCCATCGAGCCGACCAGGGCCAGCTGCACGTCTTCCATTTCCTCTGTCACCTGGCGGTAGGCGTCGATCACCCCGATCGGGTCCTTCCAGGGGTCGAAGCGGGAGACCTGGGTCATCAACGGGCGGTCGACATCGATTCCGAACTGGCTGCAGACGAAGGAGGCGTCGTCAGGGGAGAGCGCCATGTTCTTGGGCGAGAGGGGGTCGATCGCCGGAGGCAGGATCTTCCGCAGGGGTCCCTCGAGCCCTTCGGGCACGTACTGATCCATGTGCCAGACCGTCGCGTCGTACTCGGAGATGTAGGGGAGGAGCTTCTCGATCGGCTCGGGGTTGGGAGCCGAGAGGTCGATGTGGCAGCGCCAGATCCAGCGCTTCGCCCGCTCCACCGCGTGGTGTCGCATCTCTGCCGGCTGCGGGTCGTGGACGATGATCACGTCCCAGTCCCCCTCGAGGCTGGTCGCGTTCATCTGGTTGTAGTGGTCGAAGAGCTCCCACTGGCCTGGGGAGAGGGTCTGCGGGTCTCCCTGGAGGGAGTTGTGGAGGAGCTTCGTCGCGTTGAAGAACTCCTCCCGGCCCATGATGATCTGCCAGTGGGCCTCGAGCCCGATGTCGTTCATCAGCGGGACCAGCGTGTAGAGAATCTCGGAGACACCGCCGCCGAACGCGGTGGCGCTCACATGGAGGACCCGCTTGCCCTCTAGCGGCTCGGCAAGCGAGCGGATCTCGTCGACCAACCCCGGCCCGCTGATGTGGGTGTAGTCGCCGAGGTTCTTGCTACCGAGTGGGACTTCCTGCAGCACGGGCGGGCAACCTACACGTTCAACCTACGCGCCCGCCAGCGCTTCGATCCCTTTCTCGAGCGAGTCGCAGATCGCCGCGTGCAGCTCCGGGTTGGATGCGGCCACACAGGACATCTGAAATTCCGGACCCGAGCCGAGCAACGGCCGGTCGTCCAGCGGCTTTCCCCAGGCGTCGGTGACGATCGCGCCGGACTCGATCAGGTGCAGCGCGGCGGCAGCGATGTCGTAGGGCGTGTTGTTGAGAATCGCCCCGCCGCCGACCCGTTCGAACTCGGCCCGGGCGCCGGGGACTTCGGCCACGATCCGGGGGCCGGGCTCGACGTAGGCGTCGAGCTGACCGGTCGCGATCCGGGTCATGTCGAAGGTGGCCGAGCCGAGGTCGAAGCTGGCCCCGCCGACCGAGGAGACATCGACCAGCTCCTCGAGCACTCCCATCAGCAGGCGGGTCGGCCGCCCCCGCAGGCCGTAGGTCCAGAACATCCGCTCCACCTCCGTGGTCCTCGAGAGCCGGGGCGCCGGCTCGACCGCGCCGTCACGCTCGCTCACGAACCGCTGCCCGCTCTTGATCTCGACCATGCAGCCGACCTCGACGTCGGCCATCGTCGGCTCCCCCTCCAGCCGCGCCGCCGCCACCGAGACGCACGAAGATTCGAGCCCGGCGAGGGCGGGGCGGGTGCCGTCGATCGGGTCCACCACCAGCACCCATTCGGGGTCTCCTGAAGGAGTGACCATGCCGCGGTCCTCGGAGTAGAAGGCGACGCCGGGGGCGCGCTCGGCGAGGAAGCCCTCCATATAGGCCTCGGCGCCCTCGTCAATGGCGAAGGTGACGTCGCCGCCGGCCTCGCCCTCGCTTGCGCCGCGGCCGGCGTGCTCGCGCCCCGCGTGGGCGCCGAGATGCGGCAGCACCTGTTCGCGCAGGGCCAGTGCCAGATCCAGCGCCAGCTCGCGAACGGCGGCCCGGTCCACCGCTGCGGCTAGCCGGAGGTGCCGGCGGGCCGCGCCTCGAGCGTCACGTCGAGCTTGCGGCGCTGGCCGCCGCGGACGATCTCGAAGCTGACCGTGTCTCCCGGCTTCTTGTCCGCGATCAGGTCGGCGACGTCGTCGCTGCTCTCCACCGGCTTGCCGTCGATCGAGACGATCACGTCGCCGCCCTTGGTCAACTGCCGCGCCTGGAACATGATCTCCTCGTCGCCGCCCTTGATCCCGGCCTCTTCGGCGGGGCTGCCGTTCTGGACCTCGGCAACCAGGGCGCCCGCGTCCACCTCGAGGCCGAGCTCGTCGGCGAGCTGCGGATAGAGCGACTGCGTGGTGACGCCGATGTAGGCGTATTCGACCTTGCCGTTGGCGCGAAGCTGATCGAGCGAGTAGCGCACCGCGTCGATCGGGACGGCGAAGCCGACCCCGGCGCTGCTTCCGGACTGGGTCTCGATCTGCTGGTTGATTCCGATCACCTCGGCGTCCTCCTCGAGCAGCGGCCCGCCCGAGTTGCCGGGGTTGATCGAGGCGTCGGTCTGGATCGCGCCCGCGATCGAGAAGTCGGTGAGCGAGGGGATGGTGCGGTCGGTGGCCGAGATCACGCCGATCGACAGGGACTGCTGCTCGCCAAAGGGGCTGCCGATCGCGGCGACAGGCTCACCGACGTGGATCCCTGAACCGTCGGAGAGCTGCAGCGGCACCAGATCGAGGCCTTCGGGGTCGACCTTGAGCAGGGCGACGTCCGCGTCGGGATCGATGCCGACGACCTCGGCGGCTACCTGGTTGCGGTCGGCGAACTGGACGAAGACGTCGCTGGCCTCGCGGATGGGGCCGCCGCCGGAGGCCGCGCCGCCGGTCGAGACGACGTGGGCGTTGGTGACGATCTCGCCATCCTCGCTGACCACGAAGCCCGATCCCTGGCCCGCACCGCCGCCGAGTGGGTCCACCTCTTCGCCGAGGACGGAGATCACGGTGACCACGCCGGGCGAAACCTCGCGGTAGATCTCCACCGGCTTGAAGTCGCCGTTTGTCTCGACCACGACGTCCTCGGCAGAGCCGTTGGTGGACCCGGTCGTCTCGGTCGCGGTCGTCTCGGTCGAAGGCTCGTCATCGTCCCCGCAGGCGGCGAGCGCGCTTACGAGCGCCGCGGCGCTGAGCAGCGCCGCCACAATCCAGCGGGCCCGGGTCACGCCGTCGCCCCTGCCTCCGCCCGGTCGGGCCGGTGGGAACGCGCCAGTGGCAGGCGCAGTGTGAAGGCGGTGAAGCCGCGCTCGGAGACCGCCACAAGGCGACCGCCCATGCGCTCGGCGAGCTCACGCGCGATCGCCAGCCCGAGCCCCGAGCCGCCGGCGCTGTCGCCGGTGTAGAAGCGCTCGAAGACCCGCTCGAGCGAGCGGCGCTCGATGCCTTCACCGGAATCGCCGACGACCAGCTCCGCGACGCCGTTGCCGCGGGATGCCGTCACTGTCACCTTCGTCCCCGCCGGGGTGTGGGTGAGCGCATTGTCGAGCAGGATACGGATGATCTGGACCGTCCGGACTGGATCGCAGCGCGCCATCGCTCTCGAGTCACCGATCCGGAGCTCCAGTTCCGAGCCCCGCTGCTCGCCGGCGGGGCGGAACTCGGCGACCACGCCCCGCGCCAGCTCTGCGAGGTCAACGTCCTCGGCCTCGATCTCCATCGCGTCGGCATCGAGCTTGGAGAGGTCGAGCAGATCGGTGGTCAGCTTCTGCAGTCGCTCGACCTGGGTCCGCATCGTGGTCATGAACTCGGCTCGCGCCGCCGGGTCGGGCTCCTCCTCCTGAAGCAACTCGACGAAGCCGCCGAGCGAGAAAATCGGCGTGCGCAGCTCGTGCGAGGCATTGGCGATGAACTCCTTGCGCGCGCTGTCGAGGCGGGCGAGGCGCCGCTGCATCTCGTTGAAGGTGATTGCCAGCTGGCCGAGCTCGTCGGCGGAATCGACCGGGATCGGGTGGGTGAAGTCGCCCTCCGCGACCTGCTCGGCCGCGTCCTGAAGGCGTCCGAGCCGGCGCGCGTGCAGGCGAGCGGCATAGATGCCGGCAAGCAGAGCGGCGGCCAGTGCGATCAGCCCGGCGATCAGGATCTGGCGCTGGATCAGGGCGACGTTGTCGTCCACCTCCTCGAGCGGGCTCGAGAGGACCGCGATCCACCGCGGCTCACCGTCGAGCGCGATCGGCACCGCCGATTCTCCGACCCGGTCTCCAGAGAGAGACTCAACGCCCGAGGAGACCCGGCCCGTCTCCAGCGCGCTCGTCGCCGGCGCGTATGCGCCGAGGACCGCGGTCGGCTCGGCGACCGAATCGGCGATCACGAAGCTCGGCTGCAGCTGGGACCCCTGGTCATAGACTGCGAGCAGGGTGACCCTGGCGTCGACCTGCTGGGAGACCTGGCGGACGAGGTCGTTCACCTCTGCCTGGGGGGCACTGCGAAGCAGCGCGCGCTCCAGTGCCGGAACAAGCTGGGTGCTCTGCTGCTCGAGGCGGCGCAGCTTCTCCGCGGTCAGGCTCGACTCGAGCTGGGGAACGACATAGAGATAGACGAATCCGACCGCCCCGGCGGTGATCGCGAAGATCAGCAGGACGAGCCGGTTGCGGACGGTGTTCAGTGGACTCACCTAGGCCTCGTCACGGAAGCGGTAGCCCACGCCGCGCACGGTGAACAGATACTCGGGGTTGCGCGGATCGCGCTCCAGCTTCTCCCTCAAGTGGCGGATGTGGACGTCGACGGTGCGTGGATCCCGGTAGTCGGCGTCGCCCCAGACGTTCTCGAGCAGCGTCTCGCGGCTCTGCACACGGCCGGGCGTCCCGGCGAGCGCCGCCAGGATCTCGAACTCGACGTAGGTGAGCTCGACCGGCTCTCCGCGGATCCGGGTCGAGCGGCGCTCGAGGTCGATCTCGAGATCACCCGAGCTGATCGGCTCCTCGGGCAGCTCGGTCGCGCTCAGCTTGCCGCGGCGGAGGGCCGCCTTCACCCTGCTTCGGAACTCGCGGACGGAGAACGGCTTGGTGATGTAGTCGTCGGCCCCCATCTCGAGACCCACGACCTTGTCGATCTCGTCCCCCTTGGCGGTCAACATGATGATCGGCACCTGGCTACGGGTTCGGAGTCGCCGGCAGACCTCGATCCCGTCGAGCTTCGGCAGCATGATGTCGAGCACGACCAGGTCGAAGCGATGTTCCGCGAACCGGTCGAGAGCCTCTTGCCCATCCAGCGCCGTGACCACTTCATAGCCTTCTTTGCGCAGTGGGTAGGTGAGCAGCGTCTGCACCGCCTGCTCGTCGTCGACAAGCAGGATTCTCGGACCTGCGCGACTACTCATTCTTAGAGGGTAGAAGGCCAGATGATCAATCTCCGCATCTATCGCGCCAGCCTCTTGCTGGTCCCGATTGCCATCGGCGTCGCGATGTTCTCGCTGGAGTCGATTCCCGAGGGGCAGTCCTCGACGATTGCGCCTGACGCATTCGACGGCTCCCGCGCGGCTGTCCAGGCACGAGATCTGGCCAGGCGCGTGCCCAGCCCGGCGCCTGGCAGCGACTCGGACGCCCGCCTCGCGCGCCAGATCGGGCAACGCTTCGGTCAGATCGAGGGGGCGCGTGTAAGCGAGCAGACCTTCACCGCCGAGTACGCGGGAGAGGAGGTCGAGCTGCGCAACGTGATCGCTGTCCTACCCGGGGAGTCCGAACAACAGGTGGCGCTGATCGCCGGCCGCAACAGCACCGGTGGGGCGGGGGCGGCAACCGGCCTTGCCTCCACCTCCGCTCTGCTCGAGATCGCCGAGAGCTTCGGCGGATCGACCCACTCCAAGACACTTGTGTTCGTCTCGACCGACGGCACCTGGCTGGGAGCCGAGGGCGCGCGGCGCTTCGGCAGCGGGTACGAGGACATCGACCGGGTCGAGGGAATCGTCGTCCTGAGCCAGCCGGCCGCGCTTCGCCCGCACCAGCCGCTGCTGATCCCGTGGTCCACGGGGCCGCAGTCGGCATCGATCCAGCTGACCAAGACGGTCGGCCTCGCAATCGAGAACGAGACCGACCGCGCGCCGCGCGACGTGAGCGCGTTCGAGGAGCTCTCCCGCCTTGCGATCCCCTCCGGCCTCGGCGAGCAGGCTCCCCTGGTCGAGGACGGTCTCGACGCGATCCGGATCAGCTCCTCGGGGGAGCTGCCCCCCGATGCGATCGACGATGGGCCCAAGGACATCTCACCCGACTCCCTCGGCCAGTTCGGGCGGGCGGCACTGGCGACGATGCTGGCGCTCGACGCCGCGCCCGAGCCGCCGGAGCACGGCCCCGACGCCTACATCGGCCTCTTCGGAAACCTGATTCCTGGCTGGGCGCTGGCGCTGATCTCGCTGTCGCTGATCCTGCCGCTCGTCTTCGTCGCCTTTCCCGCGATCGTGCGGACCGCCCGCCGCGGCTCCGAGCAGGTGATCCGGGCCCTCGGCTGGGTCCTGAGCCGCTCGCTTCCGTTCTTTGCGGCGCTGGTCCTCACCTACGTGCTCGCTGTCTTCGGCCTGATCGACCGGCCGGAGTTTCCCTTCTATCCCGAGCAGTACCTGCCGGGCACCGGCGGCAAGATTGCGATCTCGCTGATCGCCGCGGTGCTGATCGGCATGCTGATCTGGCTGCGGCCCTGGCGCCCCGCGCCGGCGATGCTCACTTCCGCGGCTGGGCCGGTGAGTGTCACCTTGATCGCCGCGGTCGGCCTCGGAGTCTGGATCGCGAATCCCTATCTGGCGCTGCTGTTGGCGCCGGTCCTGCACGCGTGGGTGCTGCTGGCGCCGGAGGAAACGGCGGTCGGATCCCTGCTGGCGGCGGCGATCACGGCGGTTGCCCTGGTCCCGGCGGCAGCCGCCGTGGTTGCGCTGGCTGCACGCTTCGACGTCGGCGTAGGCTGGGACGTCCTCTGGCAGCTGCTGTTGCTGATCGCCGACGGCCAGATCAGCATCTTCCTCGCCCTGCTCGGTTGCCTCGTCGCCGGCTCGGCGCTCGCCGCCCTCGCTCTCGCCCGCGCCCGGATCCGGGTCGAGGCGCCCGAGATCAGGGTGAAGGCGACTTCTCCTTGATGGCTCAGAACATCGGCGAACTACTGCTTTGCATGGAAAGCGGTAGTGCCACGATTCCTGCGAGAAGGCAAGCTCTAGCACGCCGAATCCGCGCCGTCATGTCCGATTTCGAAGCTTAGCTCGCGGGTGTCGCAGTCCCGTGCACATCGCAGCTGTTGGCTGCGTCGTTGGCGACCGCGTACCAGGACAGCGATATCTCACGGTCGGCGGTGGTGAAGGTAGCCCTCAGAAACTGTCTCTTGAACTCACCGCTGTTGTCGGGTGTCACCGCGAGGGCATACCCGGGCGCGGAGGTGAAGACGCCATCCGCGAGGATGGACGTCGCCACAGGTAGTGAATCGTTGTTGGTCAGCTCATAGGTTCCATGGACGGTTGCTCCGTCGACGCTCGACCTCAGATAAACGAAGACGGTGGAAACCCCGGCGACGGTTTTGCACAAAGCGCTCACGGTCAGCTCGTTAACAGTGCCGAGCGCACGCACCTGGTTATCCGACTCAGGTTGGCTGAAAGTGAGCCGCAACGCACCGGGCCCCTGGGGTCCGTTCGCTCCGTTCACACCCGCGGCGCCGGGGGGCCCTGGTGGTCCTGCCGCACGCGAGACCTGCTTCGCGACCTCCTTCTTGACCAAGCTTTTCAGTGAGGGGCCACCGAACGCCGGCGAGACCACGGCCACCGCCCCAATCAAGGAAAGCACAGCAGTGCCTTGCAGCCACTTCGGCAGGCTTCCCACCCGAGACCTTTCCTAGGCACCCCCGCTGGAATGCGGGCTGGTCTGTCGAGGGTACTCCTTTCCGTAACAGCTGCGGCGATCCTGGTCGGTCAGCCGTTCAGCGCGCCATCGTGCCGCGCGGGGAGGGTGGCGCCCCAGACTGTGCCGCGCGGGGGAGGGTGGCGCCCAGACTGCTCCTTCGGGCGGGAAAACGGGAGCACCGGTGGAACTCCGGCTTTCCATGCAACGCAGGAGCTCGAAGGCTTCACAGTTGAGCGCGGGTCTGGAGACTGGCATCCGTTACGTCTCCTGGGTCAGAAGTGCTTGAACCCTTCGGCGTCGAGCTCGCGCCCGGCCTCGTCGCGGATGGCGACCCCGGTGCCGTCGGTGACGGCGCCGATCTCGGTCAGGGGGACCGGTTTGACCGCGGCGCGGGCCGCGTCGAGCGCATCTGCGGGAATCGCGGCAAGGAGCTCGTAGTCCTCACCGCCGGAGGCGGCCAGCTCGCGACCCGCCTCGTCGGAGCCGGCGACCGCGGAGACGCCGGCCTGGACCGGGATCCGTTCCAGCTCGACCTCGACCGCGACGCCGCTCGCCGCGGCGATGTGAGCCGCGTCGGCGCCGAGTCCGTCGCTCAGGTCGATCATCGCGGTCGCGCCCGCGTCGGCGAGCGCCCGGCCGGCGGCGAGGCGCGGGACCGGCGCGAACTGGCGCGCGATCAGCGCCTCGGTGTCGCCGGTGCTGCCCTCCTCGATCAGCTTCAGCGCAGCGGCGGCGCCGCCCAACTCGCCGGTGACCACCAGGACGTCGCCGGGTGAAGCACCGGCGCGGGACACCAGCCGCCCGCCATCCGGCTCCCTCCCGACCGCGGTGACCGAGAGCAGCAAGACCGGGGCGCGGTTGACGTCGCCGCCGAGCAGATCGACGCCACACTCTTCGGCTAGCGCGGTCATGCCGCCGTGCAGCTCGAGCAGGAAGCTCTCCTCGGTCCCATCCGGAGTCCCGAGGACGACGTAGGCCTCCGAGGCCTCGGCCCCCATCGCGGCCAGGTCTGAGAGACCGGCGGCCAGCGCCTTGCGGCCGACCGCCTCGGGCGGGAACTCGGGCAGCCTGAAGTGGATGTCCTCGATCAGGGCATCGACTGTCGTCACCGTGGCCGGGCCGCCGCCGGGCGGCTCGACCACCGCGGCGTCGTCGCCAGGTCCGACCCGGACCCGCTTCGACGAGTCAGCGCTCGCCGGCAGGCGCGAGATCAGCTTCTCGATCAGCTCGAACTCGCCGCTCGAAGGCATCCTCGGCAGGGTAGGGGGAGGGACGAAAGACCGGGATTACGACCAGCACCAGGTAGGCGAGCAGCAGCAGGTTGCGGGCGGCAAGCGTCCAGACGAAGTCGCCGGAGAGCACCTCGACGCCGTCATAGTTGGAGAGCATGACCTCGGTCATCACGAAGGCGGCGAGCAGGACGACGTTCTCGCGACCGAGCCCGTAGACCGCAGCCGAGAGGGGCAGCAGCCAAAGCAGGAACTGGGGCGAGAGAACTGGCGCCACCACAACCGCGACCGCCAGGATCGCGACAGAGGCGATCATGACCGGAGTCCGCCGCCGCCAGCACTCGTAGGCGAGGAGCAGCACGCCGCCGATCAAGAGCGCGAACGAGAGCACCTGGGCCGCCTCGGCGCCGGGGCCGGCCACGTTGAAGCCGCCGGCGCCGGGAACGACTCCGAGCTCGGTGCCGAACAGCAGGTGGGAGACCATCAGCGGGGTCGCGCCCAGCGTCTCGACCTGGAGCTCCCGGTCGGCGTGGTAGGTGACCGCCGACCAGAAGCCGTCGCCGAGCGCGATCACCAGGACCGCGCCAGCGGCCAGCGGCACCGCGGCCCAGGCGATTGCCCGCCACGGCCGACGCTCGCCGCGAAGCAGGGCGCCGAAGAGAAGCGCCGGGAACGCCTTCACCGCCGTCGCGGCTCCGAGCAGCCCTCCCCAAAGTGCGCTGCGGCGCGCCTCGCGCGCGAGGACCGCTGCGAGGACGAGCAGGGCGACGGCGAGGTCGTAGCGGGAGAGGGCAAGGGGGGCGTCGCCGATCTTCGAGTCGGGCAGGACGACACCGGAGACCGCGATCACGCCAAACGTATAGACGCCGAGCGCCTCCCAGACGCGGCGCGGCGGCCCCGGCAGCGCCAGAGCCAGCAGCGCCACCACTCCCAGGTCGAAGAGAAGCATCTCGAGCTCGAACGCATCGCGGTAGCCCTCGAGCCCTTCGCTGGCCGCGGCGGGGCCGACGATCACCGGCAGCGCCAGCGGCGGATACTCGAAGTTGAGATCGTCGTAGGGCCGGTCGCCGTCGAGCACACGCTCCGAGGTGTGCCAGAGGCCTTCGTCGATCCCGGCGAAGCTGTCGCCGATCGTCGGAGCGAACACGGCCAGGTGGAGCGCGGCGACCACGGCGAGCGCAAGGAGGCGGCCCCGCCGGCTCACAGCGGCACCTGGTGAAGGAGGACGTAGCCGGTGAACGCCGCAGCGCCGGCGACGAGGAGGCGGTCCCGCGCGATCGCCGCCAGCGGCAGAACCCAGATCACATACCAGGGAGTGAGCCAGCTGGTCGCGAGCAGGAGGCCGAGGGCGGCCCAGCCCGCGGCCCGGACCCAGTCGCCCCCCCGCCAGGTCCAGAGCAGGAGGCCGGCCACCGCGGCGCCATAGGCGATCAGCGCGACTACCCGGACTGAATCGACGTCGACCCCGAGCTCGCGGGCAACCGTGACCGGGACGCTGTGACGCGAGGTGAGCTCCTGGTTCTCGCCGGCGATCTCGAGCGCGTCGAGCGGGGCGGTTCCGAACACGGCCAAGCTGACCAGGGCGACGGCGGCGAGGGCGGCGGCAGCACCGGCGAGCAGCCTGCTGCGGCGCTCGCTGCCGAGTAACGCGAATGGGGCGACGAAGGCGCCGGAGACCTTGACCGCGGCCGCGCCGACCAGCGCGGCGCCGCCCGACGCTTCCCTGGCGGCCAGCACCCAGGTGATCCCCGCCAGCACCGCAAGCATCATCAACGCGTCGTTGTGCGGACCGCCGACCACGTGTACCAGCACCAGCGGATTCAGCGCGACCAGCGCCACGGCGGGGCGCGAGTCGAGCCCGCGTACCTCGGCCGCCCGCGCGACGAGGGCGATGAGGGCAAGCAGGGCCAGGCCGGTGGCTGCCTTTGTCGCCCACAGAGCGGAACCGACACCGATCTCACCGAGCGGAAGGGAGACCAGGGTGAACACCGGGCCGTAGGCGCTGGTCGTGTCACGCCACCGTTCGATGAACGCCAGCGCCTCATCCCCGGGGACGGCACCGGGCGCGTAGTCGTAGGGGTTGAGCCCGTGCAGCATTTCCAGCCGCGCATAGGAGATGTAGCTGAAGACATCGAGCGAAAGGAGCGGCGGCGCCAGCGTGAACGCAGCGATCAGTCCGCCGCTGACTGCCCATAGCGCCCGCCGCGGGATCGCGGTTGCGCAGACGATGACCACGAGGTAGAGGAGGAACGCCGACCGCTCGTGGTCGAAATAGAGATCCGGGTCGACCTCGAAGCCGGAGCCGAAGATTCCGAGGAGCCAGCCGGGGTCCCCCCCGCGGCCGGCCGCCTGGACGACGTCGCGCCCCGGCGCGAACAGCGGTAACGCCGCGGCGACAAGGACACCGAGCGCCGCAATCCCGATCAGTCGCCGCGCCCTCATGGCCAGGGGATGCCGAAGGCGAGTTGCAAGCCGCAGAGCGCCAGCGTCGCCAGGCGCAGGGGGCGATCGTTGGCGACGGCCGCCAACGGCAGCACCCAGAGCAGGTACCAGGGCAGGATCCAGCTGGTCGCGAGGAGCAGGCCCAGCGTGGCCCAGCCGGCCGCCCGGACCCAGTCCGCGCCCCGCCAGGTCCAGAGCAGGAGCCAGACCAGGAAGCCAACGTACGCGACCGCCGCGGCCACCCTGGCAGCGTCGACTGAGACCGACATACCGAACGGCAAGGGCAGGTTGGAGACGATCCGCGGCAGGCTGAGGCGGGTGGTCAGGTCCTGGTTGTCACCGAGGACGCCGATGCTCTGCAGGGCACTCGAGCCGAACAGCGGCACCGTTGCGGCAGTCACCGTCGCAGCAACAAGCAACCCGCCAACGACTAACGACGATTTGCGCCGCGCCGCCACCAGCGCGAATGGAGCGACGATTCCGCCGGTCAGCTTCACTGCCGCCGCCGCAGCAAAGCCAGCGCCGGCCAGCAGCTCGCGGCCGGCGAGCAGCGCCAGGACCGCAGCACAGGAGACCATGACCATGAGCGCGTCGTTGTGGGCGCCCCCGACAACGTGTACCAGCGTGATCGGGTTGAGAGCGACAAAGGCAGCGGCGCCCAGCGGCTCGATCTCCCGGCGGCGGGCGATCGCTGCGGTCAGGGCGGCGATCCCGAGCGCGCACACGGCCGCGACCCCTTTCAGGATCCAGAACGAGACCGGGACGCTCAGATGGCCCAGCGGCAGCGCCGCGAGCGTGAACGCCGGCCCGTAGGCGCTGGCGGCAAACGGCCAGCCGACATAGGGAAACGCCTGGTCGTAGGGCAGCTCGGCCGGAGCGAACTCGTACGGGCTCGCCCCGTAGATCTCCGACATGCGCGCATAGGAGATGTAGCTGAAGGCGTCCTGGGAGAGGAGCGGCGGGGCCAGCGCGAACGCGACCACGCCGACGCCAATTGCAGTCCAGACCACCCGCGGGCCGAGCGCCCCGGCGTGCCGGGCCACTGTTGTCGCGGCCAGCAGCGCGACCCAGAGACAGGCGTAATATGGCGGCCCGCTCAGTCCCAGGCCCCCTCCATAGATTCCGTCGATCCAGTCGGATCCGTCGGCCGCCGGGACCACGGAATCTCCCGGCGCCGCCAGCGGGACCGAGACCGCCGCCAGGATCGCAAGCGCGACCCACCCCGCTCGCCGGCTCGGGCGAGGGGATGGAGTTTCGATCAGGGTGTTACTCCGCCGCTCGGGGGACCTGGAGGTGGCGGGGCCGGGGCGGGTGCCGGGGCCGGGGCCGGGGCCGGCGCGTTGCCACCACCGCCGCCACCGCCGTTGTTGCCACCACCGCCGTTGTTGCCGCCGCCAGCGTTGTCCTTGCCCTCCTCCTTCGGCTCCTCCTCGGTGGTCGGGGCGACGGTCTCGCCGCAGGTGCTGCCCGAGCCGGAGAGCTCGTTGAAGGAACCGGCGGTCGAAGAGCAGCTGCCGCCACCCTGGCTCGCAAACTCGCCGTAGAAGGGGATCCATTCGATCTCGGAGGTCGGCTCCGGGAACTCCTCGCACTCGTCGATCGCAACGCCCATGAAGTCGCCCCAGATCTGGGCGGGGAAGGTTCCACCGGCGACGGCAACCCCGTGGACGGAGGACATCGAGCGCAGCGCGTCGGGATAGCCGACCCAGGTCGCCGCCGCGAGCTGCGGACCGGCCCAGCCCGCGAACCAGGCGTCGTTGAAGTCGTCGGTCGTCCCCGTCTTGCCGCCGTCGCCGCTGCATTCCGGCAGGTTGGCCGAGGTGCCGGTGCCGCCCTCGATGTTGTCCTCGAGGATGCTCCGCACCTCGAAGGCAACCGCGTCGGAGAAGACCCGCGTGCGGTCGGGCTCGCCGAGCTCGTCCTCGGAGCCGTCGGGGAACTTCACCGACTTGATCGCGATCGGCTTGTTGCGGACCCCGCCCGAGGCGAGGGTGGCGTATGCGTTCGCCATTTCCAGCGGCGAGACACCGACCCGGAGTCCGCCGAGCGTTTCGGAGGGAATCCCGTCGAGCTCGCTCTCGATCCCCATGTCGTGGGCCGTTTCCGCCACCGACTCGGGGCCGAGGTCGAGGGAGAGCTGCGCGTAGACGGTGTTGTCGGACTGCAGGGTCGCCTCGTGCAGGGTCATCGTGCCGCTGTAGCTCTCGCTGTAGGTCGCCACTTCCCAGTGGCCGTACTCGGGCAGCTCGAGGTCGAGCGGCTTCGAGGTATAGGTGGTGGCGTCCGGATCGACGCCGCGGCGGACCGCGGTCGTCAGGGCAAAGGTCTTGAAGGCGGAGCCGGGCTGCCGGTGTCCCTGGGCAGCGAGGTTGTACTGCTGGTGCTCATAGGTCCCGCTGGAGGCCATCGCGCGGATGTAGCCGTTGGTGGGGTCGATCGCGACGACCGCGGAGGAGGGGTCGTCGGGGTAGCCGAGGTTGCTGTCGATCGCGTTCTTTCCAGCCTCCTGGAGCTTCGGATCGATCGTCGTGTAGACCTTGAGCCCGCCCTTGCGGACGGTGTTGACGCCGTACTGCTCGATCAGCTGCGTCTCGACGAAGTCGAAGAAGTAGGGCTCGCGGATCTCGGTGTACTTCGTTCCCTTCTTGAGCTCGATCGGCTCGGCGGCGACGTCTCCGGCCTCGTCCTCGGTGATGTAGCCCTGCTCGGCCATTCGGTCGAGCACCTCGTTGCGGCGCTCGGTCGCGCCCTCTTCGTTCAGCAGCGGGTTGTACTGGGAGGGCGACTGCGGCAATCCGGCCAGCAGGGCCGACTCGGCCAGGTCCAGGTCCTTGGCCGGCTTCGAGAAGTAGGTCTGGGCCGCAGCCTCGACTCCGACCGCGGTGCGCCCGTCGACCGTTCCATAGGAGGCGGTGTTCAGGTATTGCTCGAGGATCCACTCCTTGCTGTGCTCGCTCTCGAGCTCCTCGGCCAGCTTTGCCTCCTTGATCTTGCGGCCGATGTCGCGCTTGGGGTCGTCGATGTAGAGGTTGCGGGCGAGCTGCATGGTGATGGTCGAGCCACCCTCCTTGGTCTCGCCGGCCTCGATGTTGTTGACCGCCGCCCGGATCACGCCCTCAACGTCGATGCCGTTGTGGTCGTAGAAGCGTTCGTCCTCGATTGCGACCGTCGCCTTCTGCAGCGCCTCGGGCATCTTGTCTAGGGGGATCGGCGTGCGGGCCTCGTCCGACTGGATGAACCCGAGCCGGCTGCCGTCGTCGGCATAGATGATCGAGTTGGCGCCCTCGTCGACCGGCTGCAGCTCGTCAACCGAAGGGGTGTCGGCGGCTACGCCGAGCACGTACACCCCGAAGCTCAGGGCAAACATGGCTACAGCCGAGCCAAGGATCACCGCCGTCAGGACAAACGGATTGCGCTTTCGTCCTGTGCGGCGGTGCCGTCTGCGAGCACGCGCACTCATGAGGAGAGCAAAGGGTAGCGGGGTCAGCCTGCCTGCACAGGCGTAAGCAGGCCGGCCTCACGCAGAGCGTTCTGGGCCCGTTCGCGCAGCTCGGCTTCCTCTTCGTCGCGGTCGCGGCCGGGTTCCTTCTCCTTGCGTAGCTCGATCCTCGTGCCCTCGTGGGTGAGGTCAGCGAGCGTGACCGTGTCGGCGCCGGCAGTCTCGAGCGCCTGCCGGGCGGCCCCGAAGTCGATCTCGGCGGGGGCCCAGATCGATGCGGTTGCGGGCGCCCGCGCTCCACCCGAAGATCGGTTGACGAGGATGGTGGTCGTGATCGTCTCGTTCGGGACGATGATCAGCTTCCCGTCGCCGCTGTCGATCGAGGTGTAGGTGAGCGCGATGTCGAGGACGCGGCCTCGGTGCTCGTCGTCGAGCGTGACGAAGTCTCCGATCCGCAGAGGCTGCGTAATCGCCATCAAGACGCCGGCGACCGCGTTGGCGATCACGTTGCGGCCGGCAAAGCCGATCACCAGGCCGAGGACCGCGGTCGAAGCGAGGATCCCCGTGGCGAGGCGTTTGATCTCCGCGAACTGGCTCAGGGCGAGCGCGACCCCGATCAAGATGATCGCCACGAACAGGAGCCGGCGGAAGACGCGGAGGCGGGTGCGGGCCTCCCGCGAGAAGACCTCGGTATCGACCTTGGAGGCCGCCGCCTCGGCGCGGCCGAGCAGGAAGCGGTCGACGACGACGGCGACGACGATGGCGACCAGGACCGTGATCGCGGCCGAGACCTCGTTGCCGTGCGCTTGCCAGAAGGTTTCGTCCATGACCGCCTAGGCTGCCATGTTCGTGACCGGCGGACGCGATTTCGTGCCCAGCCTGCGGGCGGCGGCCAGTTGACCAGCGAATCTGCGGGGGGAGCGGTGCGCGCCGTCTTCCTCGACGCGCTCGGCACGCTGGTGGAGCTGGAGCCGCCATGGGAGCACCTGCGGCAGGTCGTACCCGATCGGATCGGCGACGAGCAGCTGGTTCGCGCGGTCCGGGCCGAGATGGCTTACTACAAGGAACACGCGCACGAGGGCAGGGACGAGGAGTCGCTGGCCGACCTGCGCCGGCGCTGCGCCGATCTGCTCTCGGGCGAGCTTGGGGTCGAGGTCACGGTTGCCGAGCTGGTTGACGCGGTCCGGATGCGGGCCTACCCCGATGCCGCACCGGCGCTCGAGGCGCTCCGCGCCCGCGGCCTGGCGACCTATGTCGTCTCCAACTGGGACTGCTCGCTGCCGCAGGTGCTCGAGCACTGCGGCCTCGACGGCTATTTCGACGGGGTCGTCTCCTCGGCCACGGCCGGCTCCCGCAAGCCCGAGCCGGCGATTTTCGAGCGGGCGCTGGAGATGGCCGGGGTCGGCCCCGCCCAGGTTGTCCATGTCGGCGACACGCCTGAGGAGGACGCCGCGGGTGCCCGGGCCGCCGGGATTGCGCCGTTGCTGATCGACCGGGACGGCAACGGCAGCGGCGACATCTCGAGCCTCGCCGAGATCGTGGAGCGGCTTTCAGTGCACTACGAGTCGCTCTTCAACCGCTCGGTAGCGGCGCTGATCGACAACTCCGCCTGGCTGTTCGCGGTGATCTTCCTGGTGGCCCTGGTTCCGGAGAGCACCTTGGAGGAGCAGCCGAACTGGGCCGGGATCCTCCTCGTCGTCCTGGCCTCGGCCTGGTTCAACTACTTCGCGATCTGCGAGTGGCGGTGGGGCCAGACGGTCGGCAAGAGGGTGATGGGGATACGGGTCGTCCGGGCCGACGGGAGCGACGCCGGCTTCGGCCCCGCCTCGCTCCGGAACCTGCTGCGACTCGTGGACTTCTTCGGAATCGGCGCGCTGATGATCGCCGGCACCGAGCGCAAGCAACGGCTGGGGGACAAGGTGGCGGGAACGGTCGTCGTCCGCACCCACCCCGCGCCCGCCGCCGCGCTTGGCGGTCCCCCGGAGGAGCTCACCGGACCTCGCCAGGGCGTCGCCAAGGAGATCACTTGGGGGGCCGGCAGGACGGTGCGGGCGCTGATGGCCGGTCTCGCCCTGTCGCTGTTCGCGGCGCCGCTGCTGGTCTTGCCCTTTGACCCGGATTTCAGCTCGCTGGCCTCGATCCTTGTCGGCCAGGCGCTGCTCGCTGCCTCGCTGATCGGCGTCTGTCTCTGGGTCGCCAGGGATCCGGGCCGCTTCGACCTCGGGGCGACGCTGCGCCGGCTCGGCTTCCGTCCATTCGGGTTCAAGGCGATCGGGATCATGTTCCTGACCCTGCTCGTCTACTACGTCGGGGTCGCGGTCTTCGCCGCGCTCGTGCTCGAGCCCCAGCAGGAGGACATCGGCTCCGAGCTCGGCCTCGACGAGGGCACGGTGGGGCTGGTCTTCGCCGTCTTCCTGATCGTCGTCGTCGCCCCGCTCTCGGAGGAGGCGTTCTTCCGCGGCCTCGTCTTCGCCGGGCTGCGGAACCGCCTATCTCTGTGGCCGGCCGCGCTGATCTCCGGTTGCGTCTTCGGGCTGATCCATGCGCCTTCGGGAATCACGACGGTGATCCCGCTGGCGGCACTCGGGATCGCGTTCGCCTGGCTCTATGAACGCACCGGCTCGCTCTGGCCCTGCGTCATCGCCCACGCCCTCAACAATGCCCTGGCGCTCTCAGTCGCGAGCTGAGCCGCGCACCGTCTCGGCAAGTCTCCGCCACGGCTCGATGTCCCAGAACCTCCGTGCTGCCCCGGAGGTCGACGGCAGGACGAAGACCTGCGCTCCGCCGAACCGTTCCCCGGCCGGGCCGTAGTCGACCGCCCGTCCGAGCGCGCCGCGGGCCGAGTTCTTGCCGTTGAAGGCGATCCATGCCGGCGCGTTGTTCTCGATCTCGGCCCGTAGCCGCGGCACATCGAAGCCGTCCGTGCGCACCTCCGCGTCCGAGCCCGACCGCGTCTTGCAGATGTCGGTGAGGCCGATTCGGTAGGTGAGCAGCTCCGGATACTCGGTCGGATCCAGCCGGCGCGGCGTCAGGCCGACCTCGTGCAGTGTCTTGTAGAAGGCGTTGCCGGGACCGGCGTAGTAAGCGCCGACCCGCGCCGCCTTGGCGCCGAGCGCGGTGCCGCAGAAGACCACGCGCAGGCCGGGGGCGAGAAGATCTTCGAGCAGCATCAGTCGATCAGCCGCTTCTCCATCCGGTTGACAGCCGTGCGCCAGGTGAGCAGGGCGAAGCCCACCAGGACCGCGAACCGAAGCGGGTCGGTCGACTCGAACCCGAAGGCAGCGTGGCGCACGAGCTCGACCAGCTGGTAGAGCGGGTTGAAGTTGGCAGCGACCTGCGCCCACTCGGGCAGCTGATCGATCGGGAAGAAGCTGCCCGCGACCAGGAAGAGCGGCGTCACCGCGAGCGTGGTCACGTAGCTGAACTGATCGATCTTGGCGACGACCGCCGCCATCGTGATCCCGAACCCCGCGAAGCCGAGCGCGGTGACGAAGCAGAACAGCGGCACCAGCAGCATCCCCGGCGAGGGGTCGAGACCGAAGAACATCGCCACGATCAAGGGGAAGCAGCCGTAGAAGCTGGCCCGGATTCCGATCCAGAGCATTTCGGCGGTCACGAGCTCCTCGACGTCGACCGGAGCGGCGAGGATCGCGTCGTAGGTGTTCTGGAAACGGTGCTTGACGAAGGTCCCGAACATCGCCGGTAGGGCACTGGAGAAGATGACGGCGGTCGCGACCATGCCGGTGCCGACGAACTCGATGTAGTCGCGCTCCTGGCCGCCGACCTCGACCTTGTCCACAAGGGTGGCCCCGAGCCCGACCCCGAAGGCGAGCAGGTAGATGATCGGCTCGAGCACGCTCGAGAAGGTTGTTCCCTTCCAGTAGGTGCGGAAGTTGGCGACCTCGCGGCTCATGACGCCGCCGATCGCGGCGGGATCGAGCCGGCGGACCTTGACCTCGGATGTGTCGGTGCCGCTCACTCCGCCTCCTCCCCTGTGAGCAGGACGAAGACATCTTCGAGCGAGGCCGCACGCCGAACCGCGCCCTCGGGAACGACCCCGTCGGCGCGTTCGGCGCCGACGATCGCGATCGCGGGCCCGGCGGGCCGGACCTTGAGCCCTTCGGCCTCGGCCTCGGCGCGGACCTCGGCCAGCCGGTCCGGAGGCGCGTAGACCTCGGCGGTCTCCTTGCCGGCGTGCTCGGTGATCAGTTCGGAGGGAATGCCGCGAGCGACGATCTTGCCCTTCGCCATCACGGCGACCTCGTCGGCGAGCCGCTCGGCCTCCTCGATGTAGTGGGTCGACATCAGGATCGTCTTGCCCTGCGAGCGCAGGTTGTCGATCAGCGACCAGAGCTCGGTTCGAATCTGGGGGTCGAGCCCGACGGTCGGCTCGTCGAGCAAGAGCAGGGGGGGCTCGTGCACCAGTCCGCGGGCGAGCAACAACCGGCGGCGCATGCCGCCGGAAAGCTTGTCGACCTCGTCGCGGCGGCGGTTCTGGAGTCGCGCCAGGTCGAGGCATCGGTCGACCGCGGCGCGGACGTCCTTGACCCGATAGAGACGTGCGTAGACCGCAAGGTTGTCCTCGACCGTGACGTCGATGTCGAGGTTGTCGAGCTGGGGCACCACGCCCATTTGCGCCCTGGCCGCCTTCGACTCGCGGGGCAGCTCGTGCCCCAGCGCCTCGAGTTCGCCGGCATCGGCAATGACCTGGCCGGTCAGCATCCGCATCGTGGTCGACTTGCCGGCGCCGTTCGGTCCGAGCAGTCCCAGACAGATCCCGGGCGGAACGTCGAGGTCGAGCCCGTCGACAGCGGTGATCTCGCCGAAGCGCTTGACCACGCCGCGGAGGCGCACAACCGGAGTCTGTTCAGCGGAGGAGCTCACCTCGCACAGGCTAAGACCCACGGGGGTTCGGAAACTCATCGAGTCCCCGTCATAGACCGCGGCTGACATCTGTGGAACAATGCGCGGCCGAATGAGCCGGCTGGGAGTAAGAAGCGGCCTCGCCGCTGGGGTAACCGCGATTGCGTTGTTCGCCGCGGCGCCCGCTGCGCATGCGGCCGTCAGCCTCGATGTCACCGGGCTCAAGGGTGGCAAGGCCAAGGTGCTCGACAAGGTCACGGTCGAGGGCCAGGTGACCCCTGCCACCCCCGGGCCCGTCAACGTCGCCATCAACGTCGGCCAGCTCGACGAGCGCACCGAGCAGGTCTCGGCCAACGGGGCCGGCAAGTTCTCGCTGCCAATCACCGTCATGGCCTGTTGCACCTACAAGATCACCGCCGAGCACAACGGGGCCACCGGCGGTGCCAGCTTCAACGTCGTCGTCCCGAAGCTGAAGCGGAGCAGCAAGGGGCCGCTGGTAAAGCTCTTCCACAACAAGTTGATCGAGCAGGGCTTCCACGTCCGCAAGGGGAAGAAGTTCACCCACCTGACCGGCCTCGCCATCCTCGCCTTCCGCAAGACCAACGGGCTGAAGCGGAACATGGGCTACAGCCCGAAGATCTTCCGGATGCTGCTCGAGGGCAAGGGCGCCTTCGAGCTGCGCTATCCCGATGAGGGTCCCGACGGCAAGCACGTCGAGGCGGACATCTCACGCCAGGTGATGACACTTGCCGAGGACGGCAGGCCCACGCACACGTTCCACATCTCCTCGGGCGCCGGCAACGGCACGCCGACGGGGAAGTTCGAGTTCTACCTGCGCCAGCCCGGCTACAACGGATCGCACATGTACTACTCGGTCTACTTCCTGGGCGAGTACGCGACCCACGGCTACAGCGGCGTCCCCAATTACCCCGCGAGCCACGGATGCCTGCGGAATCCGATCCCGTTCTCCAAGTTCATCTATGACTGGATTGACTTTGGAGACAAGATCTGGATCTACCGCTAGCCGTTAACCGGCAGCCGCTCCGCTCTACCCGGCGGCTGCTCAGCTTCGCTTCCGCTGCCGCCGGGGAAGGGCTCGGTCGGATGGCCCATTCCCTGCGTTAGGCTCAGCCACAGATGAGCGAGAGCACGATGCGAGCCGGCCTGATCGCGTTCGGCGCGATCAACCTGCTGCTGGGAGCGGTGATGGCGATCGCCCCGGGCACTTTCTTCGACGAGATCGGCCCCTACGGAGCTCGCAACGACCACTACCTCGGGGACGTGGCCGCCTTCTACCTGGCGGCCGGAGGCTGTCTCTTGATCGCCGCAAACCGTCCCGCGTGGCGGGAGCCGCTTCTGGTGATGGCCGCGGTCTGGTACGGGCTCCATGCGATCAACCATCTGTTCGACATAGGCGAGAACAACGAGAGCGATGCGCGTGGAGTGGTCGACACGGTGCTGCTTGCGGTCGGCGCCATCCTGCTCGCCGGGATGGCTCGCGAGGCCGGAAGAGGCGGCGGCGCCATGACAACCGGCGGCAGCAGACGAGAGCCGCCGCCGCGGCGCACCGACTACCCGCCCGGGGACTGATGCGGGTGCCTGGATGAGGGTGTTCGTGGCCGGCGCCAGCGGGGCCGTCGGCAAGCCCCTGATCCGGCAGCTGGTCGAGGCCGGACACGAGACCTTCGGCACGACCCGCCGCGAGGAGAAGGCGCAGGAGATCGAGGCGGCGGGAGCCACACCCGCCGTTTGCGATGCACTCGACTCCGAAGCATTAAGAGCGGCTGTGGTGACGGCAAAGCCCGACGTCGTCGTCAACCAGCTCACCAGCCTGCCGAAACGGTTCAATCCGCGAACGATCGACTACGAGGAGCACAATCGTGCCCGCCTTGACGGCGGGCGCAATCTGCTCGAGGCGGCCAAGGCGGCGGGCACGCGCCGCTATGTCACGCAGAGCCTCGGCTTCATTTATGACACCCAGGGCGACTGGATCAAGGAGGAGGGCGACCCCACGATGCAGCACCCGCCGAAGCGGTTCACACCCGCATTAGAGGCCACGCTCGGACACGAACGCGAGATCCTGAGCGCCGACGGCGTGGAGGGTCTGGTGCTCCGCTACGGACAGTTCTACGGGCCCGGCACCTACTACGCAGCCGATGGCTCGATCGCCGAAGACGTTCGCAAGCGGCGCTTCCCGATCGTCGGCCGCGGAACGGGATATTCGTCATTCACTCACGTCGAGGATGCCGCGGCGGCGGTGGTAGCAGCGCTCGGGCGCGGCAGCGCCGGGATCTACAACGTGGTCGACGACGAGCCCGCGCCGCTCAAGGAGTGGCTGCCCTTCTACGCCGAGCAACTCGGGGCGAAGCCGCCACGCCGGGTGCCGGTGTGGCTGGCGCGCATCGTGGCCGGCCCGATCGCGACCATGTTTGCGGTCGGACTCCGGGGCGCCTCCAACCGCAAGGCGAAGGCCGAGCTCGGTTGGGCGCCACGCTATCCGAGCTGGCGACAGGGATTCGGGGAGGCGCTTGGATGAGCGATGCCCGGCAGACCCTGCTTGCCGAGCTGAGTGAGCACGCCGTGGTCGAGGGAGAGGTGACTCTGGCGAGCGGCCAGAAGGCCGACTACTACGTCGACGCGAAGCGGGCGCTGTTGCGGCCGACTGCCTTCCGTGCCGTCGGCGAGCTGATCGCCGGGATTGCAGCTGAGCTCGATGCGGCGGCCGTCGGTGGGATGACCATGGGAGCCGACCCGCTTGCCTGCGCCGCGATCGCGTCCCCAGGGGGCGCCGATCTGGTCGCGTTCTTCGTTCGCAAGGAGCGCAAGGAGCACGGACTGCAGCGCTGGGTCGAGGGACCGCTGCTGGACGAGGGCACTCGCTGCCTCGTGGTCGAGGACGTGGTCACCACCGGCGGCTCGACCGTTGCCGCGATCGAGCGGATCATTTCCGAAGGCCTGGTGGTGGCCGGCACCGTCAGCGTCGTCGACCGCGACGCCGGGGGTGCCGACGCGATCGAGGCGGCGGGCGGCGGCCCTTACCGCGCCTTGGCACGGATCGGCGAGATCCGCGAAGCGGCGCCTAGCCGGTAACCGGCCGGCCGCGCAGGGAGCGGACGATCTGGTCGATCTGCCTGGTGAACGGCGAGCCGCCGACATTGGTCGCCGCCAGTACCGGGAAGGCCGCGAGGTTCGGCCGCCGCAGGATGACCAGGCCGAGCCGCTGCCGCACTCCGCTCTTCTTCAGCTTGCCGGTGGCGCTGACTCGGGAGGCCGGGTAGTGGGCCTTGTAGTCGCCGGGTTTTCCGACCTTCAGCTTCGAGAAGCCGGAGAGGCTCTTCGCAGTCCCTGCGGCGAACCGGTCGAGGGGGACCGTCAGCGCCTCGTCGGTGCGGTCCGCTGAGACCGAAATCGCGACCTGGCGGTCGGGGGAGGTGAGTACGGTCGAGGTTCCGCTCGGCCGGAGGCGCCACCCGGGCGGGACTCCGACCGTGAACCCGGCGCTGCGGTTGATCTCGGTGCGCCAACCGGCGGGGAGCTCAGCCGGCTTGTCGACCTTCTCAGCAGGACGCGGCCGCGGCGCGGCTTTGTCTTCGCTGCTCAGGTCACAGCCCGGGAGCAGCGCCGCGAGCGCCAGTAATAAGGTGGCTGCCTTGGTCCTTTTCCGCATCGAGCGCATTGTCCCCGACGAGGCCGAGGAGCACTGACGTGGTCGACGCTGTCGACCCGACCCCGGAGGAGATCCAGCGGTTCGTGCAGGACACCGGCGACGGTCCGATCGTGATGCTGAACCTGCTGCGTTATGCCGACGGGACCGGCGAGGCCTACGCCGAGTACGCGGCTAAGACGCAGCCGTTCCTCGAGGCTGTGGGCGGAGAGCTGCTTTATGCCGGCGATTGCGGTCCGACTCTGGTCGGCCCCGCCGGCCATCAGTGGGATGCGCTCCTGCTCGTTCGCTATCCCTCGAAGGAAAAGTTCCTCGAGATGGTCTCCAACCCCGACTACCTCGAGGTATCGAAGATCCGCAGCGCCGCGCTCTCGGCCGCGGTGCTTCAGGTCACCCGGGCCTGGACCTGAAGTTTGGTTCGAGGCGATTGAGTAGAGTTGCTTGTGATGAGGGAGCGGATCAGTGGGAAGCGACTGGGGAAGGCAGTGGGGTTGGCCTTGTCCACTGGACTGATCGGCGCCGCATCTGCATCGGCGGCGACGCTTGACGTCACCCCGAATACGAACCTGCCGAATACTGCACCGGTGTCCGCATCGGGCACGGGTTGGGGCGCGCTCGGCTTCGTCAGCTTCAGCCAATGCAAGAGCGATCTCTCGGCCTGCCGCAACCTGCCGACTGCAGGGTTGCCTGATGCAGGAGGCAATTTCACGACCTCCCTGACCCTCACCAGGGTGTTCACGCCTGACGCGCCGCCCGGGCCCGCGGTCGATTGCTTCGTGACCCCGTGCGTCGTTTATGCCAAGGAGTTCCCCTTCGACAACCCGACCGCGACTGCGCCGGTCAGCTTCTCCGGACTCCCGCCGGCGGCGCCACCGCTGGCAGCGACCACGCCAGCGGCCACCACTCGCAAGAAATGCAAGAAGGGCCGCAAGCTGAAGCGCGGCAAGTGCGTCAAGAAGAAGAAGAAGTAGCGGCGACCTAGCGCCCCGACCTGGATTCGAACCAGGGGCCTTCTCCTTAGGAGGGAGACGCTCTATCCAGCTGAGCTATCGGGGCCAGCCTCCGGCGGCCCCGGACGCGAAGCGGAGGAGCCGCCGTTGGTATCGGGCGGATCGTAGAGGCTCTCCGCCGCCAGCTCGACAGCCCGCTTGGCCCAGAGCCTGACCTCGAGATAGAGGTCGTCGCCGAATCCTTTGACCGCATCGACGGCGACCAGGGTGAAGCGGTCGTCGGTGACCGGAGTCTGGTCGACCACGCCGCCCCCGAGCTCGGCGGTGGCTGCGACGGACCCCCGAAGCAGCGGTCGGCCCCAGACCAGGGTGACGTCGCCACGGCGGTTGCCCTCGCCCTGCCAGCCCCCGATCACCTCCTCGTTCAGGTCGATCTGCCACTCGGGGTTGTCGGCGGCGACGACGTCGGTGAAGTCGGCGGCCGCCTCGAACCCTGAGGGCTCGCCTTCCTCCGGCCGCTCGAAGGAGACGTAGCCGAACCACTCGATCTGCGTGCCGTCCTCCCGCGAAGCCGCCGCGGTGGCGGGGACATAGGTACGCCCGCCCCAGCCGCGCTCGGGAAACCAGGCGATTCCGTCGGCACCGGGCAGCTCGGCTCCCGCCTCGGCCAGGTGTGGCTCGCACGCCTTGCCGAGCTCCTCGCGCAGCAGCTCAGCGTGCCGGCCGTAGGGCAGTCCCTCTACCGAGGCGTTGGCGAGGAATCGCGGGATCGGGTCTCGGACCGGAGGCGGCATCGGGGCAGCGTGTCAGGAAAGGGCTTCGCGAAGCTCGGCCGCGGCGCGCTCCGGCGGGTAGATGTTGATGTCGACGCCGGTGGCGAACTCGAAGCCGGCCTTGACCGCGAACCGCGGCACCAGGTCGAGGTGCCAATGGAAGCGGTCCGCCCCGCGCGGCGCGGTCACCACCCAGAGGTTGAACTGAGGAACCGTGCCGAAGCGTCCCTCGAGTGCTTTCAGCGCCGACGCCAGCATCTCCGCTCCGCCTTCGTCCCGCTCGAAGCTCGGGGCCGGGCGCCGCGGAACCAGCCGCAGCTCGTAGGGAGAGCGCGAGGCCCAGGGGCAGAGGAGCATCGCTTCGTCGTCGATCGCGACCAGCCGGTCCTTGCGGCGGACCTCCTCGGCCGCGATGTCGGAAAGGAGGGCCCCGCCGTTGGTGCGCTCGAAATAGGCGTTGACCCGCTCTCGCTCGCGCGCGATTGCCGGCGGGACGAAGCCGAGGGCGTAGAGCTGCGCGTGGGTGTGCTCGCGCGAGGCACCGGCCGCCGGCCCCTCGTTGACGATCAGCTGGCAGTAGGCGGCGTCGGGATGCGCTTGCATGCGCGCACGCCATCCGGCGAGCGCCCCGTAGAGGTGGTCGGTGCCGAGGTCCGCAAGCGAGGTCAGGTGCTCGGGGGTGTGCACGATCACCTCGTGGGCCCCGGATGCGGGAACCGAGGAGAAGAGCTCGGGCTCCCCGCTCCTCGCCGAGGCGCGGAGCGGATCGGCGCTGCTGGTGAAGGCGTCGGCGCTCGTCCCGGTCCCCTCGGGACTGTCCTCTCCGCCGACCGCCGGATAGAGGTTCGGCACCGAGCGCACCGTCCAGCCCTCGCTGTCGGCGCCGCCACCGGGCCGCTCGGCCCAGACCTCGGACGGAGTCCGGTCCTCGTGCCCCCCGCAGAAGGGGCAATCGGCCTCGGCCTCCGCCTCGGGTCTCGCCGAATCGAACTCGATCGGCCGCTCCGAGCGCGCCGCGGCCAGGATCGTCCTCATCCCGGTGAGCTGGTCGATCCGGATCTCAGGCTCTGTGCTCACAGGTTCTTGCTCATCCGTACGTGCTCGATCCCGTCCTCGATCAGGATCTCCTCGCTCAGAGTCTCGTAGCCCGCGCGCTCGTAGAAGCGCCGGGCCCGAAGCTGACCGTGCAGCAGGATTTGTCCGGCGTCCCGTGCTCTCGCTTCGCGTTCGGCGGCGGTGAGCAGCTCGCCACCGACCCCTCGTCCCCGGGACTCACGAGAGACAGCCATCCGCTCGAGCTTGCAGTCCCCCCGCTCGAACCGGAGCCGGCAGGTGCCGACCGCCTGATCGCCCTCGAATGCGATCACGTGCAGGGCCTCGTCGTCGAGGCCGTCGAGCTCCGCGGCGCGGCTGACACCCTGCTCGTCGCAGAACACCCTGACCCTCAGGTCCTGGGCCGCCTGGACCTCGGGCCCGGCTTCCGTCGTGCGGATGATCAGGCCGGTCAGGAACCGTCCTGCCCGGATGGCCCGCGGTCCTGGAACGCCTTGATCAGGTCGATCGGAAGCGGGAAGACGACGGTCGAGTTCTGATTGCCGCCGATCTCGAGCAGGGTCTGCAGGTAGCGCAGCTGCAGGGTGGTCGGGTTCTTGCTGATCACGTCGGCGGCCTCGGCCAGCTTCTGCGAGGCCTGGAACTCGCCCTCGGCGTTGATGATCTTGGCCCGCCGCTCCCGTTCGGCTTCCGCCTGGCGAGCCATTGCGCTCTGCATCTGCTCGGGAATCTCGACGTCCTTGATCTCGACCGTGGTCACCTTGACCCCCCACGGCTCTGTCTGCTCGTCGATGATCGTCTGCAGGTCCTCGTTCAGGCGCTCGCGCTCGGAGAGCAGCTGGTCGAGCTCGGCTTTGCCGAGCACCGACCGAAGCGCGGTCTGGGAGATCTGGGAGGTGGCGAGGAGGAAGTTCTCGACCTCGACGATCGCCTTGTTCGGGTCGATCACGCGGAAGTATGCGACCGCATTGACGCGGCTCGGGACGTTGTCGCGGGTGATCACCTCCTGCGGCGGGATGTTCAGGGTCACGGTCCGCAGGTCGACCCGGACCATCCGGTCGATGATCGGGATCAGCAAGATCAGGCCGGGGCCCTTCTGGGCGATCAGGCGGCCGAGCCGGAAGATGACGCCGCGCTCGTACTCGCGCAGGATCCGGATCGAGGAGCCGAGGAAGAAGAGGAGGAAGAAGAGGACTACTGCGAGGATTGCGATCGCGATTCCCATGCTTCCTCCTTGCTCGTGCGGGGTTGGGGTGCCGGGTCAGCTGTCGGTCGGCCGGACCACCAGGGTGAGGCCGTCGACCGATTCGACCCGGACTCTAGTGCCTGCGGGAATCTCGGCCTCGTCTTCGCCGCGGGCCCGCCACAGCGCCCCGTCGGCGAACACCTGGCCGGTCGGATTCAGGGGAATTCGGACCTCGGCCTCCTTGCCGACCATCTCTTCGTGGCCGGTGCGCACCGGTGAGTCGCGGTGGGCCGAGAGCACCTTGCGGCCGATCACCACCGCGGTTACCAGCGAGAGGACCCCGGCGGTGATCAGCGCCGCCCCGATCACCTCCGAGTTGTTCTCGTCCCCCCCGAGCGCGACGATCCCGGCCGCAACCAGACCGCCGGCACCGAGCACGGCGAGCACGCCGCCCGTCGGCAAGAGCAGCTCCGCGAGCAGCAGCGCCACCGCGGCAGCCGAGATGAAGATCACGACCTCCATGTACGGCCATTATCCGCGAGGCGACGCTTCGAGGCCTTCAGTCGTAGTCTTCGCCGAGGATCTACTGAAGAGCAGTATTTACTGACGAGGAGGGGATTCATGATTTCCGCAATCCGCAGGCACGCGAGCTTCGCCAACGTGGTCTCGCTGATGGCACTGTTCGTGGCTCTCGGCGGTACCGCCGTGGCCGTGAAGGTCAAGCTGAAGCCTGGCCAGGTGAAGACGAAGAACATCAAAGCCAAGGCGGTGACCGAGCCGAAGCTCGCCGACGGCGCGGTGAGCGAGCCGAAGATCATGAACGGTGCAGTCAGCGAGCCGAAGATCAAGGACGGGGCGGTGACGATTGGCAAGGTCGGCGCATCAACCCATCTGCTTTGCCGCGCCGGGACGACCTATACACGCGGTGGGTGCCTGGAGAACGCGCCACGGGCGGCGGATACCTGGGCCAACGCAATTGCTGCGTGTGCCGCCGCAGGAGCCAGCGTCGCCACACCAGAAGAGTTGATGGCGTTCCTGGCGCGCGGGGGTGTGATCAGCAATGCGAATTCCGCGGAATGGACCGAGAACTCGCACAGCAATACCGATGCGGTCCAGTTCTCAAGCGCTGGTGTTCCCGAGGACAACGGCAAAGGGAACGCCCGTGAGTACCGCTGCTCGTTCAGTCCAACCGGTTGAACTCGGGCGCTACCTCGCGTAGCGCTTGATGTCCGCGGCAAGGGCCCCTGCGTCTTCGTAGGGGCCCTGTCGCGTGTAGGTGAGCTTGCCTTTGCGGTCATAGAAGGCGGTTGCCGGGAAGCCCCGCGGCGCCTCGATCAGGGCTGCAATCGACTGGTCGGGGTCGTAGTAGGAGGGGTAGGGGAGCGGCAGCTCGCCGAGGAAGGTGGCTCCGTGATCCTCGGAGTCATCGGAGAGGATCCCGAGGAAGGCGATCTCGCCCCCGCGCTTCACCGCCTGCTCCTGGAAGAAGGGGAACTCGAGTCGGCACGGACCGCACCACGAAGCCCACTTGTTGACCACGACCGGAGTTCCCTCGAGCTCGGCGAGCCGCTGCTCGAACGCCGCGCTCCCACCTTCGAGGATCTGGCTCGCCTGATCGCGAATCGCGGCGAGCGGCGGCGGCGCCCCCTTGAGCGGCGTCTTCGCCTCTGAGGCCGAAACGGCGGAGTCCGGGTTGCCGGCGTCGGAGCCCGAGCCGCAGGCCGTGGCGCCGAGCGCAACCGCGGCAGCGGCGAGGCAAATGGCAATTGTTCGTCCGTTGGTGGGCATCAGCCTGGAAGTGCTCTAAGATTCATACCGGTCCATCTGGTCCTGGACCACAAGGGGAGCCGGGCGGGAAACCGCCCCGAGACACCCACACACGATCGCGTTCATTTGCCGCGACCCGCGCAGCGAAGCGAGCGCCCGGATCAGAAAGCCTCTCAGTTGGCTAAAACCACCGAAGCAGCCGCAAAAGCGGCGAAAGCCCCTAGTAGCGCGGACATAGATCGCGCCAGCGAGTTCGTGCGTGAACCGATCCTGCTCGATGGCGAGGGACCCGAGGCCCTGGCGCCAGGGACCGCTCGCCGGCAGGCGCTCGACCGCGCCCTCGAAGAGCTCGACGCCGGCGCCGAGGCACCCTCGCAGGAGTGGCGCGGTGACTTCTCTCTGGTCCTCGGCCTCGAGCGGCTGCTCTCCGAGGACAAGCCGCGCCTTCTCGACGACGCCGAGCTCTCCGAGCACCAGGTCGACGCCCTCTCGGGCACGCTGGCCGCGCTGATCTCGGAGCTGGAGGAGGGCGCGGCAAATGGCGGAGCCGGCAACGGCGCTTCGGCCCGCGTGCCACAGAACGGAAAAGAGGACACCAACGGTGAGGCCGGTACGACTGCCTCAGCGCTCGTTGCCGATTCCATCGATAACGGTGAGGATGAGCTGAGCGACGAGCTGGCTCCCGACGAGGAGCCCAAGGATTGGGACGAGGCCGAGGAGGACGCGGACGTCGTCGACGAGGCTCCCGAGGACCCCGGGGCAAGCCGCCGCTTCTGGTTCGAGCACGCCACCGGGGCCGGCAAGACGGTCGCCGCCGTCGGCTTCGTCGAAGCCTCGCGTACCGGGGGCATCCTGATTCTCACCCACCGCCGCAACCTCGTCGACCAGTTCATAGGCGAGATCTCCGACCGCGGCTACAAGGACCGCCTCTCACCGCCGCTCCTCGATGGCGCCGACCACCCCCATGGACCGGTGACCGTTGAGACCTACCAGTGGTTCGTGCGGAACTCGGAGCGGGTCTCCGACGCCTACTCCATCGTCATCTGCGACGAGGCCCATACCGCGCTCGGAGAGAAGACAAGCGCCTGCATCCGCGGCTGGCAGGGACCCGTCTACATCGGGATGACTGCGACCGGGGCGTTGATCGCGCGCCATGTCGCCGACCTCTTCCCGACCCAGACCTCGCGCTTCGACCTGGCCCAGGCAGCCCGCCGGGGTGTGATCGTGCCATTGCGCTGCATCCGGATCCCGCCGGGCCCGGGTGTGCGGACGATCGCCAATGTCCCCCTGCGAAAGGGCGAGGTCGATCAGGACTTCGACCAGGAAGAGCTGGCCGCCCTGCTCGATCAGGGTCCGTTCAACACGGCGATCGCGGATCTCTACAAGTCACGCTTCCGCAAGGTCCCCGGCGTTCTCTACACCGCGGGAGTCCAGCACGCGACTAACGTCGCCAAGGCCTTCCAGGACGTCGGCATCAATGCCCGAGCCGTCTCCGGCGAGACGCCCAAGCGCGAACTGGCCGAGATCCTCGCCGGCTTCGAGCGCGGCGAGGTCGACGTCCTCTGCAACGCGATGCTCCTCGCCGAAGGCTGGAACTCGCCTCGGGCGACGATCTGCATGCACCTTGCACCGACCGCATCCCGCCGGGTCTACCAGCAGCGAGTCGGTCGAGTCACGCGCCGCAACGACGGCAAGGAGGCCGGTCTGATCATCGACTTCGTGCACCCGGCGACCACTCACGACGAGGCCGTGGTCTCCCTCCACAGCCTCCTCAACCGCGACGTCTACCGCGGCGGCGCGATCGTGGTCGGCCCGGTCCGCCGCGGCCGGGGGCGCCGGGTCAGGGTGGAGAAACGGATCGTCCCGGTCTCTGACGACTCCGACAAGCGCCTCGAGATCCTGGAGCGCGAGCTGTGGCGGATCGCGGTCGAGAACCTGAACCCCGAGGAGCAGCACGTATGGGCGGCGCTTGCCGGCGCCCGGGTGAACCAGGCCGGGTGGCGGCGCGCGAAGGCGATGCTCCAGCACGACTCGACCAAGGAACTGCGAAAGCGGTTTCTGCTCACCTGCTTGCAGCGCAACCGCACCCAGCAGATCCGGATCAAGGCACTGCAGGAGATCGCCGGGATCAAGGACGGAGATGCGTTCGACGACGCGATCGAGGTCGTCGGGACCTGGTCGCGAGAAGACAAGCGCGCCGGTACGAAGGTGTTGTTGGAGGCGCTGGCCGAGCAGCGGATCGGCCGCCGCGACCAGGCTCAGGCCTGGGTCTGGCGGCTCGCCGAGTACACCCGCGATCTGCACGAGCAGTACGCGGTGCAGCGCTGGCCGGAGACGAAGCGCTTGCTGGGACTGCTGGTCAACTCGTCCGGCCGCGCGCACGGGCGCAATGCCCGCCGGATCGTGCACGCCGCCCGCAACCAGGACCGCCGCCTGTCGGTGGCGCTGCTGGCGGCATCCGTCTCGCACACCCCTGAGGGAGAGGAGGTCCTGCGTGGCGCCCGGATGCGCGCGGCGCGCAAGCCCTCGGCGGTCGCCCGCGAACTGCTGCGGAACTTCCCCAAGGGAGGCAAGAAGCGCCGGCGCCGCAAGAAGGGCAAGCGCGCTTCTGGCACCGGGGAGAAGGCGAACGGCAGGGCGAAGACCAGCGCAAAGACTTCACGTGACGGCAAGGTGGACGTCGCCGGCGCCGAGGGCAACGGGAGCACCGGCGCCGACGGCGACGAGAAGGTGGCCGGCGGCGTCGATTCCGGCGGCGACTCCTGAGCCCCCGTCCCAGCTGACCTCGCGGCCTTCGAGCGCGTCGCGCTCGCGAAAGCCGGCCTGCACCCGCTCCTCGTCTGCATCTACCCACACCGAGAGCCGCTCGTTCAGCGCGGCGAGAGCCCGATCGACCGCGACATTGCTGCCGATTGAAGTTGCCCCACCCCGGAGCTCATCCGGGAAAGCGTCGTCCGGGACCGAGACGTTGAGCCCGACCCCGATCACCGCCCAGCCCCCATCGGGGCCTTCCGGCCGGCCCTCGATCAGGACGCCGGCGAGCTTTCGGCCCTCCACCCAGACGTCGTTTGGCCACTTCAGCTCACAGCGGATCGGTGCGAGCGACTCGGCCGCCTCGGCGACCCCGAGGGGAACCGCAAGCGGCAGCAGCGGCCGATTGCCCAGGGGGCGCAGCACGGCCGAGTAGAGCAGCGCCCCCCCGGGCGGGGCGAACCAGGTCCGGCCCTGTCGCCCCCGGCCGGCGCTCTGCTCGTCGGCGGTGACCACCGTCCCCGCCGGTGCGCCGGCCTCCGCCAGCTCGCGTGCTCGTGCGTTGGTCGAGTCGGTTTCGCGGTAGTGACGATGCGGAGAGCCGAACCTCATTCCGGCCGGAGCACAACTTCGTCGTCGGGCTTCAGCCCCAGGACCCGCTCGGCGCTGCCCCGATTGACCGCGAGCGCCAGAATCCGCGCGGAGTCCTCGTAGAGGAGCACCTGGCCCTCGTTCACCTCCTCGAAGCTGCGGGCGAAGATCGCGTCGACCGGGCCCGACTCGGTCTCCACCCGTAACGGCTTCCCGAGCCGCAGCGGGCCTCCGGCGACCTGGTCGTGGGAGACATCGAGGGCGACGTTGCCGAAGCGGTCGCTGCCGAGGGCGTGGGCGACGATCCGGTCCGACTCGATCTCCGGCTCGGGCAGCTCGAGATCCGTGAGGCTGCCGGGGTCGATCGTCTCTCCGAGTGCCGTGACCGGGTCATCGAGCGCCAGCCGCGCCGCGACCGGGGCGAACAGGTCGCGCCCGTGGAAGGTTGCCGAAGCCGGCTCCAGCCGCGCCGGGGAGAGGCCGATGTCGACCGCCTCGACCGCGCCGTCGAACGCATTGACCGCCAGGGAGAGGAGGCCGTTGTCCGGGCCGACCAGGATCCGGTTCTCGTGGGCGGTGCGGACGGCGACCGGGCGGCGCTCTCCACCCACTCCCGGGTCGACGACGGCAAGGTGCACGCCCGGCGGGCAGAAAGGCAGGGCGCGCACCAGCGCCATTGCCCCGGTGCGGATGTTCTGGCGCTCGATCCCGTGGGTGATGTCGATCACCGGCGCGTCGGGCGCGACCCGCGCGATCACGCCGCGGCAGACGCCCGCGAACTCGTCCTCGTAGCCGTAGTCGCTGAGAAAGGTGATCGGCCGTGGCGCCATGGCTCGGCCGGATCAAATCACGCCGGCGCTCGCGCGCGCCTAGCGCGGATCGGCGAGCAGCGCCTCGACCAGGCCGTCGATGTCGTGGCGGTCGGCCTCGATGTCGACTCGCAGGCCGGCTTTGACCGCCGCCTCGCTGGTCACCGGGCCGATCGACACCACGCGGGCGTCATGTGGAAAGCCGTTGCCGACGGCAGCGACGAGGTTGGTGACGGTGGACGACGAGGTGAAGGTGACGTAGTCGGCATCGCGGGCGGCGTCGAGGGCCGCGGCGTCCGGGTCTTCGGCCACGGTCTCATAGAGAGCGACGACATCGACTTCGGCCCCGCGGGCGCGGAGTCCTTCGGGGAGGGTGTCGCGCGCCTCCGCCGCGCGGGCGACCAGGACCGGCCGGCCCTCGACCTCGACCCCCTCGAGCGCTTCCAGCAGCGACTCGGCGACGAAGCGCTCGGGGATGATGTCGGGGCGGATCCCGATCCGCTCGAGCGCAGCAGCGGTGCCCGGCCCGATCGCCGCCACGGTCGCGTTGGCGAGAGCGCGGGCATCCCGCCCGGCCTCTCTCATTGCTTGCCAAAGGAGCTCCACCCCGTTGGCGCTGGTCAGGCAGATCAAGGCATATGTGTGCACCTGCTCGACCGCGCGGCGAACCTCGTCGGTGTCGAGACGGGCCTCGATCCGGATCGCCGGCAGCTCGATCACGCCGGCGCCGAGCTCGGTCAACCGGCGGGCGAGGCCGCTCGTCTGCGCCCGGGCCCTGGTGACGACGACCCGCTTCCCGAACAGGGGCCGGCGCTCGATCCAATCGAGCGAATCGCGCCGGCCGGCCGCGGGCCCGATCACGGTCACCGCCGGCGGCTTCACGCCGGCCTCTGCGGCGCTCTCGGCGATCGCGGCCAGCGGGGCGGTCACCGTGCGCTGCTCGGGAAGGGTTCCGCGCTCGATCACCGCGGTCGGCTCGGCCGGGTCGCGGCCCTCGGCGACCAGCGCTTCGGCGATCTCGCCCAGCCGCTTGACGCCCATATAGAGGACAAGGGTGCCGGGGAAGCGGGCGAGGGCCTCCCAGTCGAGCGCGCTCGTCTCCTTGCCGGGGTCCTCGTGACCGGTCACGAATGCCACCGCTGACGCATCGCCCCGGTGCGTGACCGGAATACCCGCGTAGGCAGGTGCCGCGATCCCGGCGGTGATGCCGGGCACCACCTCGAACGCGACTCCGGCCTCGCGCAGCGCCTCGGCTTCTTCGCCGCCGCGGCCGAACAGGAACGGGTCGCCGCCCTTCAGGCGGACGACGCTGTAGCCGGCCCGGGCAAGCTCGATCAGCTTCGACTCGATCTCGTCCTGGGGAACTGAGGCGTCGCCTGGCTCCTTCCCCACATAAAGGAGCTTTGCGTCATCACGGGCGCCATCCAGCGCGGTTCTCGGGATCAGGCGGTCGTGGAGGATCGCGTCGGCGCTCGCGATCAGCTCAAGCGCCCTGACGGTGAGAAGGCCGGGGTCACCGGGGCCGGCGCCGACGAGGTAAACGACTCCGGGCCGGGCGCTCATGCCGCCGCCCTCGCTCGCTCCAGGAGCTCGGTAGCGCCGGCCGCCGCCATCCGCTCGCCGAGCTCGCGGCCCAGCTTTTCGAAATCGTCGGCCGCACCCGTTTGGGTGTCGCGGACCCATTCGCTGCCGTCCGGCAGCCCGGCAAAGCCGGAGATGCTGATCTCGCCGTGCTCGAGCGCTGCCCTGACCCCGACCGGGGTCTCGCAGCTCGCATCGAGGACGGAGACGGCGGTTCGCTCCGCCGCGAGCTCGGCCTCGGCTGCCGGGTCGAGAAGGCCATCCAGCTGGTCCGAGATCCCGGGCTCGTCTCCGGCCCGGACTGCCAGCGCGAGCGAGCCCTGGCCAGGTGCCGGGGTCATCTCAGCCTCCTCGAAGCGGAAGCCGATCGCGTCCTCGCGCCCCAGCCGGATCAAGCCGGCCGCAGCGAGCACGATCCCGTCGAGCCCTCCCTCCTCGAGCTTCTGCAGCCGGGTGTCGACGTTGCCGCGGAGCTCGGTCAGTTCGAGGTCGGGCCGCAGGGCCAGCAGCTGGGCGCGGCGGCGGAGGCTGGCGGTGCCGATCCGGGCTCCCTGCGGCACCTCATCGAGCGAGCCCGCCTTCCCGCAGTAGGCGTCGAGTGGATCCTCGCGCGCGGGCACTGCTGCCAGCTCGACCCCCTCCGTCAGCTCGGCAGGGATGTCCTTGGCCGAGTGGACGCCGACGTCGATCTCGCCGGCAAGCAGGGCCTCGTCGACGCCGCGGACGAAGCGCGACTTGTCCCCGACCGCGCCGTCGTCGGTCTTCACCGGCACGACCTCGACCTCGGAGCCGCTCTCGCGGAGCCGTTGCGCCACGGATTCGGCCTGGGTCAGCGCCAGCTTGCTGCCGCGGGTGCCGAGGCGGAGCGACATCCCGGCCTCACCGCTTGTCCCGGTCGCGGCGACGGGCGTCGCGCGCGTCCGCAAGCGAGGTGACTTCGGCCGACTCGCCGTCGAGCGGCTCGGTGCCGGCATCGAGCCCGAAGAGCTCGCGCAGCGCGCTGACATAGAGATAGGCGTCGTCTCGGTCGGCGGCTTCTTTGACCCGCAAGGTCGGCTCGTGCAAGAGGCGGCTGGCGATCGCGCGCGCCATTGCAGCGAGGCGGTCGCGGTCAGCATCGCTCAGGTTTTCCCAGCGCGGA
Organism: uncultured Solirubrobacterales bacterium; assembly: GCA_963770155.1. Taxonomy (GTDB): domain Bacteria; phylum Actinomycetota; class Thermoleophilia; order Solirubrobacterales; family 70-9; genus CAVYOE01. The sequence continues at coordinate 1,968,616 of CAVYOE010000001.1, forward strand.
TCGTTCTCGGCGAGAACCTGTTCGACGATCGAGTCGGCGCGCTCGCGCAGCGCGGCAACGGTCGGCACCACCTCCTGTGCCGCGAGCCAGCGCTCGAACCGGGCCAGCTCGGCGGCGATGATGCGGCGAGCGCTGCGCGCCTCGGCCTCGCGGCCCGATGCATTGCGCTCGACCATCCCCTGCACGTCGTCGACGTCGTGGAGGCTGACGCCGCCGACCTCCCGGCAGCCGGGATCGATGTCGCGCGGTACCGCGAGATCGATCATCAGCAGCGGCCTCCCCTGGCGCGCCTCCATCACGACCTCGAGCTCTGCCCTCTCGATCAGGTGGTGTGGTGAATTGGTCGAGGCGACGACGATGTCCGCCTCCTCCAGCTGGCTGGGAAGCTCCTCGATCCGCACGGCGTGCCCGCCAAAGCGCTCGGCGAGGCCGATCGCGCGGTTGTAGCGGCGGTTCGCGATGAAAACCGTCTGTACCCCGCGCGCTGTCAGCGCCCGCGCGGTCAGCTCTGCCGTCTCGCCCGCTCCGACCAGCAGGACGCGTCGCTCGCTCAGATCGCCGAGGCTGCGCTGCGCCAGCTCGACCGCGACCGAGGAGATCGAGACGCCCTTCTCGCTGATCGCGGTCTCGTTCCGAGCCCGCTTGCCGGCGGCCAGTGCGCCGCGGAAGACACGGTTCAGGACCGGTCCGGTGCCGGCCTCGACCAGAGCGAGCTCGTAGGCGCGCTTCACCTGGCCCTGGATCTCGGCTTCGCCGAGGATCATCGAGTCGAGCCCGGCGGTGACCTCATAGAGGTGGCGGGCGGCGTCGGATCCGTGCAGTGAGTAGAGCGGGCCGAGCAGCTCGGTGAGCCGGATCTCGGCCTCGCGCGCGAGCAGGCCGAGCGCCTGCGTTTCCGCCTCGACCGGATCCTCGGCGACGAGGTAGAGCTCGGTCCTGTTGCAGGTGGAGAGCGTCGCCGCCTCGGAGATCGAATCGAAGTCGACCAGCCCGCGGATCACACCCGCCGAGCGACCCTCGGTCAGGGCCAGCTGCTCGCGCAGCTCCAGCGGGGCGGTCTTGTGGGAGATGCCGAGCGCGAGCAAACCGCTCATTGCTTCTCCTCGGCTCGGTCGGCAAGCTCGCCCAGCTGCTGCTCGATCCGCTGGATCCGGGAGGCCATGATCGCGACGTAGACCAGGATCAGCCCCAGGAAGACCAGGTAGGCACCCGCGACGTACTTGCCGGCCTCATCAAGCGGAAGCGCAGGCATCAGTCAGCACCTCCCGGCGCGGTCGCCGGCACGGTTGGCGCCACCCGGCTGGGGCTCGGCGCCGCGGTCTCACCCTCGATCGTGCGCCGCAGTCTCGAGAGCTGCGCGCGGGCGCCCTTCGCGGCGAGCTCGAACCGGACCAGGGTCACCCAGAGCAACGCCATCCCGGCCATGCAGACGGCGAAGGCAAGCCACATCTTCGCCGGCAGGCCGCCCTCGGCGGTGGCAAAGGTCCGCGGGTGCAGCAGGCTCTCCGCCAGCCGCACCGCGATGAAGTTGAGCGGCACGAAGGCGCCGGCCATGATCGCGAACACCGACGAGTAGCGGGCCTGGCGATCGCGGTCCTCGATCGAGTAGCGCAGGGGGTAGTAGGTGGCGTAGAGCAGGAAGACGATCAGGAAGCTGACCAGGGTCGGCTCGTCCCAGACCCACCACTTGCCCCACGAGGCACGGGCCCAGATCGAGCCGGTCGCCAAGACGGCGACCCCGAAGATCACTGACATGTGGATGGCCACATAGGAGCGCGCGTCGTATTGCGCCTCGCCGGTCTGCAGGTGCCGGATGCCGAAGATGCCGGCGACGACGAAGCCGCCCAGCGCACAGATCGCAAGCGGGACGTGCAGGTAGAAGATCTTCTGGATGAAGCCCTGGTCGGCGTCGTTCGGCGCGTAGAAAAAGACCAGCGCATAGCCCGCGGCGAGGGTGGCCACGGTCGCGATCGCGAGGTTTTTCGTGCTCAGGTGCCTAGTCATCGAGCTAGTCGTCGAGGAGAAAGTCGAAGACCGCGTAACCGATCAGGGCGAACACCAGATCGTAGAGGCCGAGCACGGCCAGCCATGTACCAAGCCTGTCGTGCTCGGGCCCGCCCTCCGCAAGCAGGGGCTCGGCGGCGCCTGCGGCGGCGATCACCACCGGAACCAGGAGCGGGAGCAGGATCAAGGGGGAGAGCAGGTCGCGCGCGGTCGAGTTGGTCGCGATCGAGGAGATCACGGTCCCGGTCACCGCGATCCCGAGGTTGGCGAGCATGAGGACGAGCGCCAGCAGCGGCAGCGCAGCGGCCGAATCGAGAAAAAACAGCGCGAAAGCGGGCACCGCGATCAGTTCGAGGACGATGAGATAGACGAGCAGCGCCGACGCCTTCGCCCCGAACAGGACCGTGCGGTCGACCGGCGCCAGCCGGATCAGGTCGAAGCCGCCCTCCTCGCGCTCGGCGACGAAGAGGCGGTTTATCGCGAGGATCGCGGCGAACAGCAGAGTCGCGACGAGCACCCCGGCCGCCAGGTCGCCCTCCAAAGAGGTCCGATCGAGCGCGAAGCGGAAGATGACGTAGGTGGTGATCGCGAACAGCGCCATCGCCGGGACCGAGCGCAGGGTGCGCAGCTCGATCCGCAGGTCCTTGGTGAGGATCGCGGAGAAGGCGGCGGTCGAGGACGTCAGCTGGTTCATGCCGCCACCGCTTCCAGCGGGGCGCCGATTGCTGTCAGCCGCAGGACCCGGTCGGCTTCGGTTTCGGCGGCGCCGTGGTCGTGGCTGACCAGGACGCGGGTGCGGGAGCTCCCGGCGCCTATAAGGGGCTCGACCAGGCTGCGCGCCTCGCTGTCGAGGTGGGAGAGCGGTTCGTCGAGCAGCAGCAGCTCGGGGTCGTGCAGGACGGCGCGGCAGACCGCGGCCCGCTGCACCATGCCGGCCGAGTAGTCCCGGATCCGGTCATCGGCCCGGTGGCCGAGCCCGACCGCTTCGAGCAGCGTCTCGATCCGGTCCCCGGCCGAGTCGAGCCCGTGGAGCTGCGCCACGAAGCGCAGGTTCTCGCGAGCGCTCAGGTCGCGGTAGAGCAGGGGGTCGTGGCCGAGCCAGCCGACCCGGCCGCGCAGGCGCCAACTCTCCTTCGGAAGATCAGCGCCGAGGACGTTCGCCACCCCGGCGGACGGCCGCAACAGCCCGGCCAGGATCCGCAGCAGGGTCGTCTTGCCCGACCCGTTCGGGCCCAGCACCGCCAACGTCTCCCCCGCGGGCAGCTCGAGGCTGACGTCGCGCAGCGCGACGCGCTCGCCGAACTCGCGGCCGAGCCGGTCGAGGCGAATTGCAGGTTGCTGCCCATCAGGGGGCGCGATCTCGCTCATTTGCACGGGTTTAGCTCGAATCTACCGGTGCCCTTCGCTACCTTGGCTGGCGCAGGGAACGCCATGGGTGGAACGGTGCCAACGCGCAAAGCGAGCCACACGCTGAGCGGCGCAGCCGCCGCGATCGCGCTGCTGTTCGCAGCGTTCGCGCTCACGTCCCTGTTCACGGGGAGCGGAGCGGCGGTGACCCCCGCCGAGCCGTTCGTCAACAACCCGACGGTCCCCTGCGAGACCCCGGCGATCGCCTGGGCCGACTCGAAGCCGGTCGGCCGGCCTTTCCGTCGCGGGCGACTCCGGCGCGGGGTTCAGCTGCCCTCCGAGGGGGATGACTTCTTCACCTGGGACTTTCCGTACGGCGTCGCGCCGAACCGGTACTGGCGGCGCTGGGCGACGGACGGCACCATCCGGATCCTGCTTCAGGTGCTGTGCGAGTTCCGCACCGCCAACCCGGATGCGCCCCGGATCGGGATCGCCGACCTGAGCCGGCCCAGGGGCGGCTGGTTCGGCCGCAAGTACGGGGGCCACGGCCACTCTTCCCACCAGAACGGTCTCGACATCGACCTCATCTATCCGCGGCTCGACCGGCTCGAGGCTGCCCCGACCCGGGCCCGCCAGATCGACCGCTATTACGCCCAGGAGCTGGTGGACCGCTTCGTCGCCGCCGGCGCCGAGTACGTCTTCGTCGGGCCGAAGACCGGTCTCTACGGCCCGCGCGGGATCGTGCAGAGGCTCTACTTCCACGACGACCACATGCACGTGCGGATTCCGCGCGCGCTCGCGACCCAGAACGTCCCCTGAGCTCGTGCCCGCAGCCGGTGTGAGGGCTACTTGCCCTTTTGCATGGTCCGCCGCCCGACCTTGAGCAGCGGCCCGATTCCCTCGCGCAGCGCCTGCAGCTTGCCGCCGTTGCGGCCGTAGAGCAGCTTCGCCGAGGATTGGATCGCCTGACCGAGGGTCCGGTCGTACGGCTGCCACCAGAAGTCACGGGTGTAGCCCGGCTCCCAGGCGACCTGCTTGATGTTGACGCACTCGAAGAACCCGTACTTGGAGTGGGAGCGGCCGAGCCCCGAGTCCTTTACCCCGCCCCAGGCGCACTGCATCGCGCCGTGGGAGAAGGAGTGGTCGTTGATCCAGACCATTCCGGACTCGATCTGGGTCGCGATCCGCTCGCCCTTGTCGCGGTCTTTGGTCCAGACCGAGGCTCCGAGTCCGAACTCGGAGTCGTTGGCGAGCTCGATCGCCTCCTGTTCGGAGCCGACGGTCATGATCGGCAGGACCGGACCGAAGATCTCCTCGTTCATGATCCGCATCTCGTGGGTGACCCCCGTGAGCACGGTAGGGGCGATGAAGGCGCCGTCGAACCCGTCCCCGAGCGATGAGGCTTCGACCGGCCCCCCGGTGAGCCGCTCGGCACCGTTGGCCAGCGCGTCATCGACGAGCTCGGTCACGATCGCCGCTTGGTCGCGGGAGACCATCGGTCCGATCTCGACGTCCCAGTCGAGCGGGTCGCCGACCCGGAGCCGCTCGGTCTCGCGGACGACACCTTCGACGAACTCGTCGGCGACCTCGTCGGCGACGTAGGTGCGCTCGATCCCCGAGCAGGTCTGGCCGGCGTTGGCGAAGCCGCCCCAGACGGCGCCGGAGACCGCATTGGCGAGGTCGGCGTCGGCGCAGACGATCTGCGGGTCCTTGCCGCCGAGCTCGAGCACGCAGCCCTTCATCTGCTCCGCGCAGGCGGCGCCGACCTTGTAGCCCACCGGCACCGAGCCGGTGAAGAAGATCTTTCCGGCGGTCGAGCGGGTCAGGGCATCGCCGATCACGCCTCCACCGTGAACCGTGCGTACCAGCCCCTCCGGGAAGCCGGCCTTCTCGAAGATCATCCGGATCCGCTCGCCGATCAGCGGGGTCAGGCTGGCCGGCTTCAGGATCACGCCGTTGCCGCACATGAGCGCGATCGCGACCTCGCCGAACGGGATCGACCAGGGGTAGTTCCAGGGAGCGATCACGCCGACGACGCCGATCGGCTCGTAGGAGAAGTGGGCTTTCTTGGTCAGCAGGAACGCCTGCGAAAAGCCGACCTTCTCCCGGGCGAGGATGTCGGGGCCGTTGTCGGCGATCCAGCGGAGCGCGTCGACGGTGGGCAGCAGCTCCATCGTGTAGCTCTCGACCCTGGGCTTGCCCTGCTCGGTCGAGAGCAACTCGGCCAGCTCGTCGAGCTCCTCGAGCAGCACATCGGCGGCGCGGCGGAAGTAGCGGGCGCGGTCGTCCAGGGAAAGCTGCGCCCAGAACGGCTGCACCTCGGCGACGTCGTCGACCACCGCCTGCACCTGGTCCTCGGTCAGGGTGTCGACGGCTCCGACCAGCTCCCCGGTCGAGGGGCTGAATGACTCGAGCTGCTTCGTCTTGGGCGGCTGGCCGTCGGGTGCGGCGGCGCCGTTGCCGCTCGCGCCGTTCCCGGTCCCGGCCTTGCCGGCTGTCTTGCTGGCCTCGGAGCTCGCGCTTTCCACTGCGCTGATCATACGCCCCCGGCCATAGCGCGGAAAAGGGCCGGAAGCTCCCTCTGCTTCCGGCCCTTCCAGTCCACTCCCCGGCTTTTACGCATGAGCTCCAAAGACGGATCTCACATGAGTCCGGAGCGTCAACCGACCCCTAGAACCCACCCAGCAGTTAGGAGTTGCGGCGCTCCTGTGCCGATTTCTTTCGCTTCGCGAGCTCTGCCTCGAACCCGTTCTCGGTGGGCTCGTAGAAGCGCTCTTCCTCGAGTCCCTCGGGCATCAGGTCCTGCCCGGTCGGCCCGCCGCCCTGGTCGTGCGGGTACTCGTAGCCGATCCCGCGACCCAGCTTCTTGGCCCCGGGGTAATGCGAGTCCTGGAGGTAGGGAGGGGGCGGCTGGGCTCCGTGCTCGCGCACGTGGGCGGCGGCGCGTCCGATCCCGACCTTGGCCGCGTTCGACTTCGGCGCCAGCGCAAGATAGGTCGCCGCCTGCGCCAGGCTGAGGGTGCACTCGGGCAAGCCCACCCGGTCGACGGCCGCCGCGGCGGCGGTCGCGACCCCGAGCGCCTGCGGGTCGGCGTTGCCGATGTCCTCGGAGGCGAAGATGACCATGCGCCGGGCGATGAAGCGCGCGTCCTCTCCTCCCTCGAGCATCGCGGCCAGGTAGTAGAGGGAGGCGTCGGCGTCCGAGCCGCGGGTCGCCTTGATCCAGGCCGAGATGTAGTCGTAGTGGCGGTCACCGTCGCGGTCGTAGAGGATCGCCTTGCGCTGCAGGGCGTCCTCGGCTGCATCGAGGTCGACCTCCCTAGCGCCTGCGGCGCGGGTCCGCTCGACCGCTCGCTCCAGGGCCGAGAGGGCGACCCGCGCGTCGCCCCCGCTGCGAGTCGCGAACAGCTCGATCGCCTCGTCGCTGACCGGCGGCGGATCGGCGATCCCGCGCTCGGGATCGGTGAGCGCCCGGCGGACGAGCTCCTCGATCTGCTGCTGCTCCAGCGGCCGGAACTCGTAGATCTGGGTGCGGGACAGAAGCGCCGAGTTGACCTCGAAGTAGGGGTTCTCGGTGGTCGCCCCGATCAGGGTCAGGAGCCCCGACTCGACCGCCGGCAGGAGGGCGTCCTGCTGGGCCTTGTTGAAGCGATGGATCTCGTCGAGGAAGAAAACCGTGGCCCGACCACCGCCATGACTGCCGGCCTGGCGCTCCTCAGCGCGGGCGATCACCTCGCGCACCTCCGCGCGGCCCGCGTTGACTGCCGAGAGCTCCTCGAACGCGGAGCTCGTCTGCTCGGCGATGATCCGAGCGAGCGTCGTCTTCCCGGTCCCGGGCGGACCGTAGAAGACCGCCGAGTGCGGCTCGCCCGACTCGATCGCGACCCGCAGCGCCGATCCCTCCCCGAGCAGGTGCTCCTGTCCGGCGAGCTCTTCGAGCGTTCGCGGGCGCATCCGGGCAGCCAGCGGTGCTCCCTCCAACGCCGGCTCCGAGCGGCCACCGCCGCCAGCGGCGGCGGGCTCGAACAGCGAATCGGTCGAATCGGCCATCGGGATCAGTATTACCCGCGAATCCCTCCGCGCTCGCTCCGAGTAGGGATATCGACTGATATCCATTGATATCGCGCTGTAGGTGGGGACCGGGTGAGGCGCCTGGGTACTCTGGATGACATGAGCGACGGGACAGCGACGGCCGCTGCACCGACGAGCCTCGGAACCGACGCGGTTGGCCTGCTGCAGCAGCTGATCCGCTTCAACACCGTCAACCCGCCGGGGAACGAAGGCGAGGCCCAGTCGCACCTCCAGAACCTGCTGACTGAAGCCGGCTGGGAGTGCGAGCTGCTCGCCGCCGATCCGGCGCGGCCGAACCTGGTCGCGCGCCTTCCGGGGCAAGCTGATGGCCCGCGGCTCGGCCTGATCTCCCACGTCGACACGGTTCCCGCCGACCCGGCTGAGTGGGCGGACGGCGACCCGTGGTCGGGCGAAGTTCGCGACGGCTACGTCTGGGGCCGCGGCGCGCTCGACATGAAGGACCAGGTCGCGGCCGAGGTTGCCGCCTGCATCACCCTGGGGCGCTCGGGCTGGCGCCCGGCCTCCGGCGAGCTGCTGCTCGTGGTCAGCGCCGACGAGGAGACCGGCGCCCACTTCGGCGCCCAGTGGCTGTGCTCCGAACAGGCCGAGAAGGTCCGCTGCGACATGGTCGTCAACGAGGGCGCCGGGCTCGCGGTCGAGTTCGGGGGCCGCCGCCTCTACACACTCGCGGTCGGCGAGAAGGGGGTCTTCCGTTTCCGCCTCCGCACCCGGGGGGTGGCCGGCCATGGCTCCCTGCCCCGCGTCGGTGACAACGCACTGCTCAAGCTCGCGCCGCTGCTCGAGGCCCTGCGCCGCCAGCCGCAACGTGAGGCGACCGACGACACCCGCCTCTTCCTCAGCCGGCTGCTCGGCGAGGAGCCCGGCGACCTCGACGCCGCGATCGAACTGATCCGGGCAGGCAACCGCGAGCTTGCCGACCTACTCGCCGAACCGATGCTCGGCGTGACCCTGGCCCCAACCATGGTCGACACCTCCGGGCGGGCGAACGTGATCCCCTCGAGCGCCGAGATCTTCGTCGACTGCCGCGTTCCCCCGGAGATGGAGACCCGGGAGGTGCGTCAGCGGATCGAGCAGGTGCTCGGCAGCGGGGTCGGGGAGTACGAGATCGAGTTCGTCGAGGAGGTGGTCGGCAACCGCTCGGCCTACGGCGGCCCGCTGGCCGATGCGATCGAGGCGTGGGTCGCCGCCGAGGATCCGGGCGCCGAGGTCCTCCCCGGAGTGATGCCGGGGTTCAGCGACAGCCATTGGTTCCGGAAGGCCTTTGGCGCGACCGTCTACGGTTTCTGTCCACAGAACGCCATGACCTTCGCCGAAGCAGAGCCCTTGATCCACGCGCCCGACGAGCGAATCGCCGTCGGCGACGTCGAGCTGATGACCTGCTTCTTCTGGGAGCTGCCGCAAAGGATCCTCGGATGAGCGAGGAGACTCAGGTGAACGGGCAGCCTCAGGGAAGCGAGGAACCGCCGGACGATGTCCTCCGCCTCGGCGGCATGGCGCTCCGCAATGGCCTCCTGATCCACGGCCCCACTTCGTGGTCGGTTGCGGCCCGCGGCGCCGACGGCGAGGTCCATGTCGCCTCGGGGCCGAAGCCGGTGATCGCTCCGGAGCTTGCCGCCAAGGTCCCGATCCTGCGGGGGCCGCTGCGCTTGATCGAGGCCTTTGCCGTGATCCCGCTCGTCCGCACCCGGTTGCCCGAGGCGCGGCTGCCGTTCGAGGCGCCCCGGGTGATAGCCGCCACCCTGATCTCCGGAGTCCTCGGCCGGATATTGCGTGAGAAGGCCGAGCCAACGCGCGAAGCGCGAGGTCTTGGGAGCGCTGATCGGGATCGTGCCGGCGGTCACCGCGCTCAGCGATCGCAACCTTGCCTCGTACCACGGGGTCGAGCACATGGCGATCGGCGCTTACGAAAAGGGATCGCGCAACCCCCGTGACGCGACCAAGGAGCACGAACGCTGCGGCTCCAACCTGGTCGCGCCGCTGCTCATCTTCTCCGCCGCGGGCCAGCTGCTGGTCGACCGGTTGCTCGAGAAGCCCGGTCCGATCGCCCGGGCCGCGGTCGCGGTGGGAAGCATCGGCCTTGCCGCCGAGCTCTTCGCCTGGAGCGAGCGGAACTCCGAGACGGCGCTGGCCAAGCGCCTACCGCCGGCCCGGCCACGAGATCCAGGCTCACCTCGCGACCAAGGAGCCGACCGACGAGCAGCTCGAGGTCGGCGAAGCGGCTCTCGCCGAGATCCTCAGGATCGAGGGCGAGGCGAGCGGGTCGGATTAGACTGCCGCGGATGCTCGGACGAATCGACCATGTCGGCGTTGCCGTCGAGGACATCGAGGAGGCGATCGCCCTCTACGAGAAGGCGTTCGCGATGCCGCTCGCGCACCGCGAAACGGTCGAGGAGCAGGGGGTCGAAGCTGCTCTCCTCGACGTCGGCGACGGACACATCGAACTGCTCGAACCGCTCTCCGACGAGACCGCGGTCGGCAAGTTCATCTCCAAGCGTGGCGCCGGCCTCCACCACGTCGCCTATGCGGTCGGCGACATCGTCTCCGTGCTCACCAACCTGAAGGCGTCGGGGATCGAGCTGATCGACGAGGAGCCGCGAACCGGCATCCGCGAGAGCCAGGTCGCCTTCCTGCACCCGCGCTCGACGGGCGGGGTGCTGACCGAGATCGTCCAACCCGCCCCCGGGCACTAGGAGGAGCCGATGGCCGAACAGAAGACTGAGCGTCCCGAACGGGTCGAGATCGGCTTCAACGGAGGCCAGGTCGTCGCCACCCGGCTCGAGCCGAAGCAGCTCGACGCGCTGCGAAAGGCGCTCGGCTCCAACGACGGCTGGCTCAGCCTCGAGAGCGACGACGGCGAGCTCACCGTCGACGTCAAGCAGGTCGTCTTCGTCCGGCTGGCCGCGAGCGAGCACCGGATCGGCTTCACCAACTGATGGCACCCGGGTCGGTTGCGAGAAAGGGCGCGATCGCGGGCGCCCTCGGAGTGATCGGGGCCGCCCTGTGGTGGCGAAAGAACCCCTCCGCCTGCCCCTACAACCAGCGCTTCTGGGTGCAGGCACCGCACCCCGTGATCACCCGCGAGCGGCTGAAGCAGATCCTCGAGCCCCATCCCGGCGAGAAGATCCTGGAGGTCGGCCCGGGGACCGGCTACTACTCGCTCGATGTCGCCGACTGGGTGGCTCCCGACGGCACCCTCGAGATCCTCGACGTGCAGCAGGAGATGCTCGACCACACCATGGAGCGGGCCAAGGAGCGGGCCATCACCAACATCCATCCCAACCTGGCGGACGCGACCGAGATGCCGTTCGAGGACGACAGCTTCGACTCTGCGTATCTGGTCACGGTCCTCGGCGAGATTCCCGATCAGGACGCGGCGCTGCGCGAGCTGCGCCGGGTGTTGAAGCCGGGCGGCCGCCTGATCGTCGGGGAGCTCTTCGGCGACCCACACATGGTCACCTTCGGTGCGCTGCTCAGTAGGGCCGAGGGTGCCGGGATGCGCTTCGACACTCGGTCCGGGCCGAAGCTCGCCTACTTCGCGCGGCTATTGAAGCCGCCGAGCGAGGCCGAGGCCGCAGCAGTCGAAGCCTGATCCGCCCGCTCAGCCGGCAAGCTTCGTCCACAGGCGCTCCTCGGCTTCGGTGACCTGGTCGACCTCGGCGCCGAGCCGGTCCCAGAGCTCGGGCTTGGGTGTGTCCTCCTCGCTCGCCGCATGCGCCGCCTCGGCGACCTCGGTCCAGCGATCGGCTGCCTCGGCGGCCAGCGCCGCCTCCTCGTAGCCGGCCTCCTCGAGGAATCGCGAGTACATCCGCCGGAAGTTGCCGCCGCCCGTTCCCCGGCGTTCGATCACCTGGTAGAGGAAGCGCGCGCACCACTGCCAGTCCTCGGCCTCGTCAGGCCAGTGGGCGACCTCGGCCGCGAAGCGCCGCAGGGCCGGCACTCCCTGGTATTCGCCCAGGGTCGGCTCGAGCATTTCCTTGGCGGCCCGGGCGACCGCGGCCGGAATCGCGTCGCTCAAGTCGCCGAGCTTCTCTCCGTTCGGTAGGTGGAGCATCTGACCCGAGAGCGGATAGGCCGGATGCTGGGAGTGCCGCGCCTTCGCCAGGTTGTCGAGCCTGGTGGTCTGCAGCTCCTCGAACGCGGTGTCGGAGAGGTAGGCCTTCTCTTCGTCGTACCCGGCCAGGACCACGGCGTGGCCCGGAAAGTGGGCCGACTTGCCGTAGTGGTCGAGGTAATAGAGGTCGGTGAGCAGCAGCGCGGGCCGCCCCTCGTCGACCGCTTTGCGGGCCATCTCCCAGGATGCATCCTCGCTCTCGGCGGTGTCCATCCGCAGCGGCGAGGAGGTGAGCTCGACGAAGTCTCCTCAAGCCGGGCGCAGCGCCCGTTGGTGAACCGCGACGGCGACTGGTCGTCGAACACGAGGTAGAAGAAGCAGGCGCCGGCGCCGAGCCCGAAGGCCATCTCCTCTGAGACGTCGAGGCCGTGGAAGGCGAGCAGGTTCCGGAGCGCGGTCGAGCCGCAGTGGTTGCCGGGGACGTGGCGGTAGCCGTCCACCATCACCGGCAGTCATGTGACCGGGCTCACGTGACGGCCCCTCGCAGCTTCAGGTACTCGGCCCGCTCGCGGAAGCTCCGCCGCATTTCCTCGTCGAGCTCGTCAAGGAACTCCTGCCGGTAGGTGGAGTCGGTGAGCATCGCGATCGCGAAGTAGAAGCCCGGAGAAGGCTGCCAGACCGCCGGCAACCCGGAGCAGCTCCTCGGTCACCTCGAGGTGCTCGCCGAAGAGACTGAAGCCGACCAGCTCGTTGCCGGGCGAGCCGATCCACGACGATGCGGACCTCGTCGTCGAGCGCAAGCAGGCCGAAAACAGCGAAGAAGATCCCGACCGCGAGACTGACCAGCAGCACCTGAAGTGCCTGGCTCACGAACATGACCAGGCCGACGTTGACCAACTGCCGCCGCTTGCAGCGGAGGCTGCCTGGACGCCGGCCTCGCGTTCGAGCCGCCTGGCCTCCCGCGGAATTCGGACAAGCAGGAAACCCGCCCCGAGCAGGACGAAGAGCCCGACGATCGTTGCGTAGATGCCGGCGTTCATGTCGGAGAAGATCTGCCACAGCCTCCTGGTTCGTGAACGAGAGCAGCGCGAAGATCGCGAGCAAAGGCACGGCGTTGGCGATCAGCCCAAGAGCCGAGCGCACCTGGCCAGCGAAGCGGCCGGCGACCCAGCGCAAGATCGGGAAAACGCCGTAGCCGACCACTGCGTAGATCAAGCCGAGCAGAAGCAGGTTGGCGGCGGCGGTGGTCAGGGCGCTGCCGGCCTGCCCGCCGAAGATCGAGCGGCAGTAGTGCGGGGATGATCACGAAGCCGGCGAGCTCCGCCCAGCCGAGCGACTCCGGAATCGTCGAGAAGGGCCGGCCCTTCGCCTTGTTGATCAGCCCGAAGGCGAGCAGCAGGATGCCGAGCCCGGCCGCGACCGCGAGCAGGTTCTGCCACCAGCTCCAGTCGAGTTGGCCCGCTCCCAGCATCTCGCCGAGGAAGACGAGGCCCAGCAGCGGCGCAGCCCGGTTGAAGACATCGCGCGAGGCCTTGAAGTCCTCGCTGAACAGGGGCAGCCCGGCATCGCGGAAGCTCTGCTCGTAAGTCCGAAGCTTGGCATCACCGGTCCCGGCCATCGCGAGCGCGAACCGTATTCTGCGCCGGTGCTCGAAGCGCTCGACATGCGGCTGCTGCGCGCGATGCGCACGCGCGGACACGGCCCCGGGGCCGAGCGCGCGATGCGCTTCTTCGGCACGATCGGCGAGTACGGAGCGGTCTGGCTCGTGATCGGCGTCGTCCTTGCCGTCTTCGATTCCGGCCGGCGGGAGGAGTGGCTGCTCGCCGCCGCACTGGGCCCGGTCGCGATCGGCCTCAACTTCGCGGTGAAGCTGCTGGTCCGGCGGCGGCGGCCGGTGCTCGAGGACCTGCCGCCGCTGGGGGCGGCGCCGACCTCGCTCAGCTTCCCCTCGGCCCACACCACCTCCTCCTTTGCCTGCGCCACGGCGATGACCCGGATCGCTCCGGAGGCAGCGGTCCTGTTCCTGCTGGCGGCGGCGATCTCCGCCAGCCGTCCCTACCTCGGCATGCACTACCCCTCCGACGTGATCGGCGGGGCCGTGCTCGGCACTGCCCTGGGCCTGGTGATTCCACTGGAAATCCTTTGACCGGGCTTTCATGAAAATCGGCATCGTCGGCCTGCCCAACGCGGGCAAGTCGACCTTGTTCAACGCGCTCACGACCGGCGGGGCCGAGACCGGTGACTATCCCTTCACGACGGTCGAGCCGAACGTGGCCATCGCGGCGGTCCCGGACGAGCGCCTCGGCAAGATCGGAGCGGTGCTCGACGCCTCCGAGCTGGTCCCGGAGACGATCGAGTTCAACGACATCGCCGGTCTGGTCAGGGGAGCGGCCGAGGGAGAGGGGCTCGGCAACCGCTTCCTTGCCGCGATCCGGGAGACCGAGGCGATCTGCCACGTGGTTCGCGCGCACGGTGACGAGGGAGTTCCGCACCCGGACGGGCGGGTCGATCCGGTCGCCGACGGCGAGACGGTCGAGGCCGAGCTGCTGCTCGCCGACCTCGAGCAGGTCGAGCGGCGGCTCGAAAAGGTGACCAAGGAAGCCCGCTCCGGCGAGGCGGCGGCGATCGCCGAGCGCGACTGGCTCGCCCAGGTCCGCGAGGCACTGTCGGCCGGCCGCCCGGTTCGCTCGGTGCCCGTTTCCGACGCCGCAGCAGAGGCGCCGAGGAAGCTCTCCGCCCTCACCTCGAAGCCGGTTCTCTACGTGGCCAACGTGACCGAGGGGGAGGTCGAGGTGCCGCCCGCGCTCGAGGCACATGCCGAGTCCTCGGACTCGGCGGCGATCGCGCTCAGCGCCCGGATCGAGGCCGAGCTGGCGGAGCTCGAGCCCGAGGAGGCCGCCGAGATGCGGACGGAGCTCGGGCTCGAGCTCACCGGACTGGAGCGGCTCGTCCGGGCCGCTTACGAGCTGCTCGACCTGGTCACCTTCTTCACTGCCGACACCGGCAAGGAGGCAACCGCGCGCAGCCTGCGGCGCGGGGGGACGGCGTACGACGCGGCCGGCAAGGTCCACACCGACATCCAGCAGGGATTCGTCCGGGCCGAGGTGATCCCGTGGCAGGACCTGGTCGAGGCCGGCGGCTACATCGCCGCTACCGAGCGCGGCCTGATCCGGACCGAGGGCCGCGACTACGTCGTCAGCGACGGCGACATGGTCAACATCAGACACTGACCCCGCCAATAGAGTCGCCGGCATGCCTCATCTCGAGGAGCGCTTCAGCGGCGTCCGCGATGCCGAGATCTATTGGCAGGCCTGGCTCCCAGACTCCGAGCCGCGGGCCGCGGTAGTGATCAGCCACGGCGTCTCCGAGCACTCGGACCGCTACGCCCACGTCGCTCGTGCCCTCAACGACGCGGGCTACGCCGCCTACGCCCACGACCACCGCGGCCACGGGCGCTCGGGTGGGGGTGGATCCAACATCGAGCGACTCGACTACGTCGTCGCCGATCTGCTCACCCTGGTGCAGATCGCAGCCGACCGTCAGGGCGAAAAGCCGTTCCTCCTCGGTCACAGCATGGGAGGCAACATCGCGACCGCGTTCGTGATCGAGCATGAGGAGGAGCTCGCGGGCCTGATCCTCTCGTCGCCAGCCGTCGATGCGGCAGCCGCCACCCCCGTCGAACGCGTTCTCAGCAGAGTTGCCTCGGAGCTCGCTCCCCGCCTCGGCGTCTTTGACGTCGAGGCCGACGGGATCAGCCGCGACCCCGAGGTTGTCCGCGCCTACGTCGCGGACCCGCTCGTCCACAACGGAAAGATGCCCGCCCGGACTGTCAGCGAGCTTGTCAGGGGTGCCCGGCGCTACCCCGGTCAGCTGCCGGCGGTCCGCCTTCCGGTCCTGATCTTCCACGGCGGCGCCGACCCGATCGTCCCGGTCAGGGCGAGCGAGATGGTCGAGGACCGGATCGGCTCCGAGGACAAGACGGCGATCTACTACGACGGTCTCTACCACGAGACCCTGAACGAGCCGGAGCAGGACAAGGTGATCGCGGCCGTGGTGGCGTGGCTCGACGCGCGCGTGGACAGGCCCCTCGGTAAGGGCTGAGCTTGTTCGGTTAGGTTCTGGGCGTGTTGCGGACCAAAGCACGATTCCCCGAGAAGCTCGGCCACGACGACGGCCATTACGAGAGCTTCTACATCAAGGCCTGCAAGCCCGGCGGCGGACAGGCGGTCTGGATTCGCCACACCGTCCACAAGCGCCCGGGAGAGGACGGCAGCTGCGCCTTGTGGTTCACGTTCTTCGATGCCGAGGCCGAGGGACCGCGTGCGACCAAGGCGCAGTTCGGGACCGACCGCCTCTCGACCCCGCCCGAGCGCTACATCCAGGTCAACTCCGCAGAGCTAGGCGACGGGCTTGCCCAGGGCTCGGTCAAGACCGGCGAGCTCGAGACTAGGTGGGACCTCTCGTTCGCGGACTCGCACGAGCCGTTCTTTCACCTGCCGCGTCCGTTCCTCTACGACGCGAAGCTGCCGCGGACGAAGTTCCTGAGTCCCTATCCGGACGCCGAGTTCAACGGCCGCGTCCACGTCGGCGACCGGGAGATCGAGCTCGAACGCTGGCGCGGCATGATCGGCCACAACTGGGGCGCCGAACACGCCGAGCGCTGGGTCTGGATCCACGGCGCCGGTTTCGACGGCGGCAATGCGGACGACTACTTCGACATGGCGGTCGGGCGGATCAAGATCGCCGGGCTGCAGACGCCGTGGGTCGGGAACGGCAACCTCGTCCTCGACGGGGCCGAGCACCGCCTCGGCGGGTTCGAGCGGATCCCCAGCACCGACGTCGAGGAGGAGCCGACCAGCTGCCGCTTCGCGCTCAAGGGAAAGGGGATCAAGGTCCGCGGGCGGGTCTCCTCGGAGCCGAAGAACTTCGTCGGTTGGGTCTACGCCGATCCGGTCGGGCCCGAGCACAACACGCTCAACTGCTCGATCTCGGACCTCGAGCTCGAGGTCGATCAGGATGGCGCGACCCGGAAGCTTGCCGTGACCGGCGGTGCCGCGTACGAGTTCGGGACGCGCGACAAGGACCACGGGATTCCGATCCAGCCCTATCCGGACGGTTGATGCTCTGGTGACCGTCCTATCCTTGAGGAAGATGAGGTTGCGACGTACAGGGATCAGTTCGGGAGTTGCGTGTTTCATGGCTGCTCTTGGCTTGGTGGTCGCTCAGAACGCCTCAGCGGCGCTGACGTTCGGTGCCGACCTGAACCAGACGCCAAATACGGATCTGGGCCACCCGACAATCGGTGAGCCAATCTCCGGCGTTCAGGAGATTGATTCGGACGGCGCGAGTGAGCTTGGGTCTCCAATCGCAGGCGTAGTTGTCTCGGCCCGGGTGAAGACCCTCTCGAACGACCCGAATCCAAATCTCGTGATCAGGCTGCTCGATCCGCTTGCTGCGATGTCCTACTTCAATCTCGCCCCGGAAATACCGATTCCGGTGCTTGCCCATGCGGTCGGAACGGTCACCGAGGTCGGGGGCCTCCATCATCCGGTGAGCGTTGGCGACCAGCTCGGAATCGGCACACCGAAGCAGGACAACTTCTCGATCGCCGTTTCGGATGCCCAATCGTCGACCCGCATCCCGGCTGTTCAGAGCGGCCACCCGCCCGGAACCGCGATCACTTACGCCAGTTCCGAGAGCAAGGAGCTCCTGGTGGCGGCCACGGTCGAGCCCGACGCTGACGCTGACGGCTTCGGTGACGAGTCACAGGACGGTTGCCCCACCAACCCCTCTGCCCAGGGACCCTGCCCGTCTCCGGCCGGATCGGCGTCCGTCCCCGGATCGAGAAAATGCAAGAAAGGCTTCCGCCTGAGGAAGGTGAAGACCAAGAGCGGCAAGAAAAAGAGGAAGTGCGTCCGCAAGAAGAAGCGCCGGAAGTAGCGCCGCGCTGCTCTAGCCTTCCAGGTCGATGAGAGTCTGCGTAGTCACCGGAGGGGCCGGGTTCCTCGGATCCCACCTTTGCGAGCACCTGCTGGGGCAGGGGCACAAGGTGATCTGCCTCGACAACCTCGATACGGGGTCGCTCCAGAACATCGCTCACATCCGCGACCCCAACTTCGACTTCCGCAACGTCGACATCACCGAGGAGGTGCAGATCGAGGGGGAGGTCGACTTCGTCTACCACCTCGCCTCGCCGGCGAGCCCGATCGACTACGCGCGCCTACCCCTGCACACGCTCAAGGTGGGCTCCTACGGCACCCACCACATGCTCGGCGTCGCCAAGTTCAAGCGGGCGCGCTTCCTGCTCGCGTCGACCTCGGAGGTCTACGGCGATCCGCAGATCCACCCGCAGTCGGAGGACTACTGGGGCCACGTCAACCCGATCGGTCCGCGCGGCGTCTACGACGAAGCCAAGCGCTACGCCGAGGCGCTGACCATGGCCTACCACCGCCAGCAGGGAGTCGACACGGCGATCGCCCGGATCTTCAACACCTACGGCCCGCGGATGCGACCGCACGACGGCCGTGCGATCCCGACCTTCCTGCGCCAGGCGCTCCAGGACAAGCCCCTGACCGTGTTCGGCGACGGCAGCCAGACGCGGAGCTTCTGTTTCGTCGACGACGAGATCCGCGGCTTGGTCGACGCTGATGGAGTCCGACGTCCACCAGCCGGTCAACATCGGCAACCCCGACGAGATGACGCCTGCTCGACCTCGCCAAGGCCGTGGTCGAAGTGACCGAATCGCGGTCGGAGATCGTCTTCGAGGCGCTGCCCGTGGACGACCCGCAGGTGCGCCAGCCCGACATCACCCGCGCCAAGCAGCTGCTCGGCTGGGAGCCGGCGGTGACTTTGCGCGAGGGGCTGCGACGGACAATCGACCGAGGCCGGGATCGAGCGGCTGGTCGGCGCCTCGAGCTAGCTCGCTGTTCGGGCGGGCTCCGGCGCGAACAACTCGACGGGCTCGCGCTTTCCCTTGAACGGGATCGCGGGGCGTGGTTCCAGCTTCACTCCTGAGTCGTTGAGGCGCCGGCAGGTCTCGGCCGTCATCAGAATCGTGTCGCCGGTCTCGCGGGTCGCCGCCTCGACCCGTGCGGCGACGTTGACCGGATCGCCGATCACGCTGAAGTCGAGGCGTCCGGCACCGCCGACATTGCCGGCCACAACCGCGCCGGAATTGAGGCCGATGCCCACTCGCAGGTCCGGGGCGAACTCGCCCTCGACAAGCTCCTCGATCGCCATTGCCGTCTTCAGCGCGCAGTCGGCGTGATCGTCCTGACGCCGCGGCGCCCCGAACACGGCCATCAGGCCGTCGCCGACGAACTTGTCGACGTGCCCGCCGTGCTCGTGGATTACCGGGACGAGCTTCGAGAACAGGCGGTTGAGCGTCGCCACGACCTCGGGAGCAGTGACCCGCTCGGACCATTGGGTGAAGTCGCGGACGTCCGCGAACAGGATCGTTGCCTCCACCGTTTCCCCGGCGAGATCGGTCCCCTCCTCGAGGATGTGCTCTGCCACTTCGGGGTCGACGTAGGCGCCGAAGGCGTCGCGGATCCGCTCCCGCTCGGCGAGACCGGCGGCCATCTTGTTGAAGCCCGCCTGCAGCAGCCCGATCTCGCTGCCGTCGTTCACGTCCACCCTGGCGTCGAAGTCCCTCTTCTCGATTCGCTCGAGCGCCCCGCGCAGGCCGGCCAGCGAGTCGACCAGGGATCTTCCCGCGAGCAGCATTGCCGCCGCTCCGGCGAGGATTCCGGAGGCCGCCAGGAAGAGGATCGCACCGACCAGCCGCCCGTGATCGATTTCGACCGGGCCGACGAAATCGCCGACGGCAAAGCTGACTATCCCCAACAGTGCCACCCCCGTCCCCAGAGCCCAGGCCGCCGCGAGTCTGGTTGCGACTCCCGGAGTTTCGAGACGCTCCGGTTGCCCGTGGGCAAGAGCCAGGGCGGTGATCGGGCGAATCCTCCAATCCACCATCAGGTACTGCAGGGCGCAGGCGGTCAACCCGCCCATCGTCACCGTGACGATCAAGCCGATCGCATTGAGGGCCCCGATATCAGCGTTCAGTACGGCGAACAGGACAGCACCTACGACCCAGATCACCGCGGAGCGGATGGTCCAGATCCACGGGTAGCGCAGAACCAGGCGCCGCTCGGCGTCGGTCGCCGGCCGTTCCGCGTCCAGCCATTCGCGAATCGGCTCGAACGGCTTTGAAGCCGCCCACCATCGCCCGAAGGGCAGGGCGACGGCCATGAAGAAGACAAAGCCGATCAGGCTCCGGATCAGCGCGCGATCCCACTCCTCGTCACTGAGCGCGCCCGGGGCGCCGATCCCGATGAAGGCCAGGACGATCACGGCGCCCACCCCGTTCGCGAGCAGCCCGATCCAGAAGAGCTGCATGTTCATTTTCGTGAGCAGCGCCTCCCGGGATGCGCGGTCTCTCAGCTTCTCTTCAGCCACTGCAGGGATTATTAAGCCGTGCACGTCCTGGTCGTGGATGACGAGCCCCAGTTCCGCCGTGCGCTGGAGCGCGCCCTGGCCCTGGAGGGCTATGAGGTCACTGAGGCCGCCAATGGCCAGGAGGCGCTCCAGCAGATCTCCGAGGCGACCCCGGACGCGGTCGTGCTCGACGTGCTGATGCCGAAGCTCGACGGGCTCGAGACCTGCCGCCGTCTGCGCGCCGGGGGAGACTCGACTCCGGTCTTGATGCTGACCGCCCGCGATGCGGTCTCCGACCGGGTCGACGGCCTCGACGCGGGAGCGGACGACTACCTGGTGAAGCCGTTCGCCCTGGAGGAGCTGCTGGCGCGGCTGCGGGCACTGCTGCGCCGGGGCGAGACCGCCGAGCAGGCGAAGCTGGCCTACGCCGACCTCCAGCTCGACCCCGCAACACGCGAGGTGCACCGCGGCGGCCGCGACGTCGAGCTGACCAAGACAGAGTTCGCCTTGCTCGAGCTGTTCATGCAGCACCCGCGGCAGGTCCTTTCCCGCAGCCAGATCTTCGAATCGGTGTGGGGCTACGACTTCGGTCCGAGCTCGAACTCGCTCGAGGTCTACGTCGGCTACCTGCGACGCAAGATCGAGGAGGGCGGCGAGCCGCGGCTGATCCAGACGGTGCGCGGGGTCGGCTACTCGCTGCGCGAGAAATGAGTCTCCGTCGCCGCCTCACCCTGTTTACCGCGCTCGCGGTGGCGCTTGCGGTCGTGATCGTCTCCGCGGTCGTCTATCTGCTGGTTCGCGACCGGCTCACCGACCAGATCGACGAAACCCTCGAGGAGAGGGCGATGGCGGCCACCGTTGTCGTCGGCGGCCGCGAGATCCGCCCCGGTCTGGGACCGGAACCGGTGACTGCGCCCCTGCCGCCGGGCGCGACGCCGGGTGGTCCTGGTGGCCCGGGTGGCGGTCCCCCTCCGCCCGGCGCCCCTCCCGGGGGCCCGCCGGGGCTCGATCCAGCCCAGCAGCCGAACACGATCCAGCTTCCTGCACCGCCGCTGGGCGAGTTCATCCCCCGCGGCCAGCTGATCGACGCCAACGGCTCTGTCGACCGAGCAATCCGCGGCACTCTCCCGGTGAGCGACGAGGCAAAGCAGGTTGCCGCTGGAGAGCGCGGTCGCTTCTTCGCCAACGTCGAGGCCGAGGGAAGCGAGCTCCGCGTCCTCACCGTCCCGGCGGCCGAGGGAACCGCGCTCCAGGTCGCGCGACCGCTGGACGAGGTCAATGACACGCTCGAGCAGCTCGTTCTGATCCTGCTCGCGGTCAGCGCCGGCGGCGTCGCCTTGGCGGCCGGATTCGGTCTGGTCGTGGCGCGGACCTCGCTGGCGCCCGCGGCCGCGGTCTCGGAAGCTGCGCGCGAGGTGGCGCAGACCAAGGATCTGACTCGCCGGATCGAGGTTCGCGGCAGCGACGAGCTTGGTGTGATGGCCGCCAGCTTCAACCAGATGATGTCCGCGCTCGAGCAGTCGGTGGGCGCCCAGCGTCGTCTGGTCGCCGACGCCTCGCACGAGCTCCGCACCCCGCTCGCGACCCTGCGCACCAACATCGAGACCCTGGCCGGCAAGCGAGGACCTCGATCCCGACGAGCGCCGGCGGATCGTTGCCGACCTCGAGGCCGAGACCGGGGAGCTGGGCCGGGTGGTCTCTGACGTGGTCGAGCTTGCTCGAGAGTCTTCCGAGAACACCGCAGTCGAACAGGATGTGCGGCTGGACGAGCTCGTCGCCGCCGCGGTGGAGCGTGCCCAGCGGCGGGCCCGGGGCCTGCGCTTCGAGCAGGAGCTCGAGCCGCGCCTGGTCCGGGGCGACCCCGGTCGGCTCGACCGCGCCATCGGCAACCTGCTCGACAACGCGATCAAGTGGAGCCCGGATGGCGGCCGGGTCGAGGTCAGTGCCGTCGACGGCACGGTGCGGGTCCGCGACCACGGCCCCGGTTTCTCCGCGGAGGATCTTCCGCGCGCGTTCGAGCGTTTCTACCGCGCGGACGAAGCTCGCGGCATGCCTGGATCGGGACTCGGCCTCGCGATCGTGCGCCGCATTGCCGAGGAGCACGGCGGCACCGCCCGGGTCGACAACGCTCCCGACGGCGGTGCCGTGGCCGAGATCGCCTTGCCGAGCACGCCTTTAGCCGATTCCTAGCTGCTCTTCAGGTCGCTCTCAGGCGCGCCTGGCTTCATGTAGCGCGAGCCGGGTGAGACCCGGAATCAACTCGAAGGAGCAGAGATGAGACATGTGATTCGAAATTCGGTGCGAACGACGGCGAGATGGCTGTTCGTCAGCGCCCCGGGCGTCGGCGTGCTCGTGATCTCGGCCGGCCTCGGCATCGGCTACGCGGCAACCAACGACGGTGCCGGCGAGGTCAGTCGGGCGGAGCGGCCGGGCGGGCCGGCGGCCGGTGTCGCCGTGCCTTTCGGAGGGGATGACCTCTCCGATGCCGACCGAGAGGCACTCGAGCGCTTCCACGAGTGCATCCGCGGCCAGGTGGGCGAGCCCGGCGAGGGCGAGCCACCGGACCCGGAACAGTTCGAGGCGGCGTTCGATCAGTGCAAGGACGAGCTCCCGGAGAACCTCCGCGAGGAGTTCGAGCAGAAGCAGGAGCAGATGCGCCAGTTCCGCAACTGCATGGAGGAACAGGGCATCGAGCCGCCGCAGCCCGGCGGCAGGCCCTCCGAGCAGGACCGCGAGCAGCTCGAGCAGGCATTCGAAGCCTGCCGGGAGTTCGCCCCTGAAGGTGGGCCCGGTGGCCCCGGCTGCATCGGCCCGGGCCCGGGCCGCGGCCCAGGCGGTCCGGGTGGCGGACGCGGCGCCGACTTCATGGTGCCGGTACCGCCGCCTCCGGGCGTAGGGGGCGGCGAGCGCTCCCGGGGCTGATCCCGCTTGACCAGGAGGGGCGGCCGGGCATGGGCACCGGCCGCCCGGGTCTACTTGGCGGTCTCTCGCTTCGGGCACGCCGGTCTGGCTGGTGACGACCCGGTCCCAGCGCCGTGGGGTCAGGACCCGCTTCGCGGTCAGCATCGCCTTCGCGTCGCGGCCGACCTGGTAGCGGAGCTTCGGCCGGTTAGATGTGATCGCTCGCCGGATCGCCGCCGCCGCTTTCTCCGGAGGCATTGCGCGGTCTGCCGACTCCTGGGTCGCGTTTTCGATCGCGTCCATCGCCTTGCCGTAGAGCTTCTCGGCCTCCCGCGGGAGCGTCTTGCGCAGCTTGTTCGCCTGCCGTGTTCCTCGTCGCCAGATCTCGGTGGCGACGCTGCCGGGCTCGACCACGATCACCTCGACTCCCCAAGGCTGCACCTCGAGGCGCAAGGCATCAGAGAGAGCCTCGAGGCCCCACTTCGACGCGTGGTAGGGGCCGTTGAATGGGAAGGCCATACGGCCGCCGATCGAGGCGACGTTGACTATCCGCCCCTTGCCCTTGCGCAGCATCGGCAGGAATGCCTGGGTCACTGCTAGCTGCCCGGTCAGGTTGACCTCCATCTGCCGGCGAAACTCCTCCAGGGGGATGTACTCGAGCGGTCCGGCGACCGCGATCCCGGCGTTGTTGACGAGCGCCTTGAGGCCGCGTCGGCCGGCGCGCCGCTGCACGGCCGTCTTCGCCGTCTCGATCGTGCGCGGCTTGGTCACGTCGAGGGTGAGCGCGCGGAGCCGCCCGCCGCCCACCTTCGCGTCCTTGCGCAGGGCATCTCCGTCGGCCTTACGCCGCACCCCGGCGAAGACCTCGTAGCCGGCATCTGCGAGGTCGAGCGCCGTGGCGCGGCCGATCCCGGTTGAGGCTCCTGTGACGACCACGACACCTTCGCTACCGGCCACTGTGGGTCTCCTCTTCCGCCATTGGGCCGCGCAGCCTAGATGATTAGCGCGTGCCCCCAACCGTTTACGCCGAGGCGCGTCGCGGCCTCCTGACCCGGATCGCGGATCCGGTCGCGTCCTGGACGCGCGAGCGCCGTCATCGCCTCTACACGGACGTTCTGGCGCCCGACGTGGACGACCGGATCCTCGACGTCGGCTGCGGGCCGGCGGGGACCGGCCTGGCGGCACTCGAGCCCGCCGCCGCGATCACCGGCGTCGACGAAGTGCCGCGGCCCGGATACGCGGAGGGGCGCCGCGAGTTCGTTCAGGCCGATGCCCGCGCCCTCCCGTTCGAGGACGGGAGCTTCGACATCGCCTACTCCAGCTCGGTCGTCGAGCACCTCGATCCCGTCGACCGCGAGCGCTTTGCCCACGAGCTGCGCCGGGTAGCCGGCCGCTACTACGTGCAGACCCCGAACCGCTGGTTCCCGGTCGAGCCCCATGTCCTGCTTCCCGGATTCCAGTTCCTCCCACTCGCAGCCCGCCGGCGACTGTGGCCGCTCGGGGTCTCAAAGGACCCGTTCACAGACATCCGGCTGCTCGATTCCGACGAGCTTCGGGGGCTCTTCCCCGATGCCCTCATCTTCAGGGAGAAGTTCGGCGGCCTGACCAAGTCGCTGGTCGCGATCGGCCCACGCGACCGCCTGAAAACGCTGGACTAATGTTCAGGCGCGCAGGAGCCGATGCGAAATGAAGGATGTGGGGGAAACGGGGGTTTCTGGACCACCTGACCGACGCGGCACTGGCGCAGAAGCGCTACGTTGGCCTGCAGCAGCTGAACGTCGCAGAGGGGTATCGCACGGAAGTGGCAGACGGTCCAGGAACAAATACGGCACCGGACGTGCCTAAGACCATCAGGGAAAACGCAGGCGGGCTTCGCGCGGCGGACACTCCCCCGATGGACCGCGACATCCGCGCGCATCGTCCCCACCTGCTGGCAATGCTGGTCAATCGCGACGCCTACCGCCGCGCGGCGCGACTGCTCGCGCTGGTTGCGATCGACATCGTCGGGATCTGCGCCGCAATCTTCTCGGCGCTCGCCCTGAAGGAGCTGATCCAGGGCGACTTCGAGCTCGCCGCAATCGCCCGCACCACCGCCGACTTCGCTCCCCTCGCCTGCACCGTCTCCGTGCTCCTGTTCGCGGGCCGCGGCCTCTACGGCCGGCGTGAGACCCGCCCCGGATTCACCCAGCTGCTCGCCGCCCTGTTCCAGGCCGCCGTCATCTGCCTCATCTTCGGCCTCGTTTCGGGCGAGGAGTTCTCCAGCTACTACATCTTCTACGGCTCGTTCGCCTTTGCCGTCCTCTACCTGGGTACGGCGAGGCTCGCCTACGAGTCCACCACCCGGCGGATGCTGGTCTCGATGGGCTACCGCCGCCGCGCCGTCCTGGTCGGCACCGACGACCAGATCGAGCGTGTGGCGCAGGCGCTGAAGAAGGATGCCCGCTCCGAGTACGAGCCGGTCGGCTTCATCTCTCCGGAGCCCCGCGCCGAGAACGGCCTCAAGAGCCTCGGAACGCTCGACGACCTGCCCCGGCAGATCGCGGCCCAGCGGCTCGACGAGGTGATCATCGCCGACCCCGACTTCCCGCAAGAGAGAGCGGTCGAGCTGATCGACTACTGCCACGACCACGGCGTCACGGTCCGGATCGCCCCGTCCACGATGGAGGTCCTGGTCGAGCGCGCAGAGTTCGTCCCTGGCGAGGCGGTACCTCTGTTCGAGCTCCGTCCGCCGGTGTTCGAGGGACTCGACTACGCGCTCAAGCGCGCCTTCGACCTGCTCGTCGCCGGTGTCCTGCTGATGCTTGCCGCTCCGCTGATGGCTGTCACGGCGCTTCTGGTCAGGATGACCAGCCCCGGCCCGGTTCTCCACCGCGGCATGCGCCCAGGAATGGCCGAGCGGCCCTTCGCCTGCCTCAAGTTCCGGACCATGTACGAGGGCGCCGAGCAGGAGCAGGAGAACCTCGAGCCGTTGAACGAGAGCTCGGGCGCGATCTTCAAGCTCCGCGACGACCCGCGCGTCACCCCGGTCGGCCGCTTCCTGCGCCGCTTTTCGCTCGACGAGCTACCGCAGCTCGTCAACGTGCTGCGCGGCGAGATGAGCCTGGTCGGCCCGCGCCCGCTTCCGGTCCGCGATTTCAGCCGGCTCGAGCAGTGGCACCGCCGCCGCTACCTGGTGCTCCCCGGGATGACCGGCCTGTGGCAGGTCTCCGGACGCTCCGACCTCGGCTTCGACGATCTCGTCCGCCTCGACTTCCTCTACATCGAACGCTGGTCGCCGTTCCTCGACATGGCGATCCTGCTGAAGACGATCCCCGCGGTCCTGCGCAAGCGCGGCGCTTACTAAGAGACCGTCAGACGGACGCCGCTAGGCGCCGACGCGCGTTCGAATCAGACCGGCAGCGAGCGTGCGCGCTTCTTGCACCGCTTCTTTTTCTTCCTGTTCTTGACCTTGGCGCACTTCTTCAGGGCCGCCGCGCGCCGGCCGGTGGGGCCGCTTGCGGGAGGTGCCGGCGGCGGAAACACGACAGTCCCGTCGAGCCGGAACCTCTGGTCGGGACCACCCGACGTTGTGCAGTCCCGGGCCCGTGGAAACCATCCGGTCAGGCCGGCCATGCAGCCTGCGGCGGGCGGGGGAGTACCCGACCAGGCAGCCATGTTGCCCGAAACCACGCTGCGGTTCCCCCACAACCATCCATCGAGAGGTGACTGCACCGAGACCCAGTAGGTACCCGGGCTGAGTGAGACCGGGCTCCCGAGGTCGACCACTTCGGGAGCGTGGCTGAGGGCGACCACGTTCGGCCTGTCGGCCACTATCGCACCGGGGAGCTGCGCAGCATCGGTGTAGAAGCGGATGTTGAACGTCGCCGGCTCGGCCCCTCCGTCGGTGTCGGCACGCACCGTCTCGACGATCCAGCTCTGGCCGCTTGGCACGGTGAAGTCGTCCGCCGCCAAGCGACCGCTGTTTACGGTGGATTCAGTCCCGTCCGGCGCTGCGTTGTTCTGCTGGTCGTGGAGGATCGCCGCATCGGCGGCGGCGGGCATCGCGAATGCGCTCAGTGCAGCGGTGATCGAGAACAGCAGGCGGCGACGTCGGAACACTTGGCATCTCCCTGGCTTCGTGGACAGTCTGTCCCCCCACACGGTAGCGGAGGCGGCACCCGGTTCAACCCGCAAGCGCGGCGCTTACTGAGCCTCGTCGGGCTACTCCGATAGACCCGCGGCTTTGAGGCCCTCGGCCTTGTCGCGAAACCCGTCGACGCGGACAACGAGGTTGTCCCGGAATTCGTACAGGTCGGTGATCTGGGTGTTCAGCTCTGTCCCTTCCTTGTGGATGTGCCAGCGCTCGACCGCGAGCACCCGCCCGTCATCCAGCTCGATGATCTTCTCCGGTTCCACGGCGTAGTCCTCCCAGCCGACCTCCTCGGCGAGGGCGACGATCTTCTCGAAGAACTCGCGGACTCCCTCCCGGCCGCGCTAGCTCGACTTCACGTCTCCAGCGACAACACCCGGACGCAGCTCGACTTCGGGGTGGTAGAGCTCGACCAGCGCGTCAAAGTCGCGCCTGTTGAAGGCGTCATGGGCCCGGCGCAGCAGCTCCACGTTTTCCTCCGGCATCGCCGTACAGCGCGTCTGGTACCGGGTTAGCCGGTCACCGCCCAGCTTCCCCTTGCCTGGGAGGCGTTGCTGTTGCCCTCAATGTGGAGAAGCTTGAACCCACGCACACTGACTTTGCCGTCCCCGGGGCTGTTGACAATGGTGCTCGTTTGGAGGTTGTACTCGAGCCCGTTTATGGCGGCCGTCGTAGGGTCGGTAAGAATCAATTTGTCTCCCGTCGTGTCGGCGCCTGAATTCGCCGCGACGTAGACGCACAGGTGACCTGAGATGGCGCTCGGTGCCACGGCCGATCCTGGGCATTCGGTAGTCGCAGGCCCACCGACCGGGACCACGTGGGGTGTCGGTCGCGATGCGAGCGTGTAGCCCTCGAACGACACCCCGTCGCCCGCAGATGCGAGATTGCCACCGGTCGTTTCAACCGGGGCCCAGACGCCCGTGAGAGTGGCACCGCTCGGAAGAACCCCGCCGGGCGTTCCAGTGGCGCCCGGGACGCCTGGGATCCCCTGTTGTCCTGGCGGTCCCTGCTTACCCGCCAGCTGCTTCGTAACTTCCCTCTTGATCAGCCTGTTCAGCGAAGGTCCGCCGAGGGCGGGACTGATCACCGTGGCAAAGATCGCCGCACCGAGAGCGGCAATGAGTGTGTTTCTCGAGAGCCTCACTCCATCCTCCCTAAGAATCGAGTCATGTTGTCGCCTGCATCATGACTGTAGTTGATCCTGCCGCCTGCCACGCAAGGGAGTAGTGGTCGGGTGCAGGCCTTAGCCTCCCGCCGATGAGCCTGTCCGTACTCGCGGTCGTGGGCGCGCGGCCGAACTTCGTCAAGATGGCGCCGCTGCTGGCCGCGCTCGAAGGGGAGGACGGGGTCGAGATCCGGGTTCTGCACACCGGCCAGCACTATGACCGGGCGCTCTCGGACGGGCTGATCGAGCGGCTGGAGATGCGACATCCGGACGCGAATCTCGGGGTCGGCTCCGGCACCCACGCCGAGCAGGGCGCGGCGGTGATGATCGGCGTCGAGAAGGAGCTGGCCGAGCGGCGTCCGGACGTGGCGATCGTCGCCGGCGACGTCAACTCGACCCTCGCCGCCGCGCTGGCAGCGGTCAAGGTGCACGTGCCGATCGCCCACGTCGAGTCCGGTCTGCGCTCGCGCGACTGGAGCATGCCCGAGGAGGTCAACCGCGTTCTCACCGATCGCGTCTCGGACCTTCTCCTCTGCACCAGTGCCGACGCGGTCGAGAACCTCGCCGCCGAGGGAATCTCAGGCGACGGCGTGCAGCTGGTCGGCAACACGATGATCGACAGCCTCCGGCGCATTCTCGACGGCACCGACCGGGAGGCGGTCCTCTCCGCCCAGGATCTGGAGCGCCGCGAGTTCGCGCTGATCACGCTGCACCGCCCGGCGCTGGTGGACGACCCCGAGGAGCTCGGGCCGGTGATGGAGGTCCTGGGCGACCTCTCGCGCACCTTGCCGGTGGTCTTCCCGGCCCACCCGCGCACCTCCGAACGCCTGCGCGAGGCCGGGATCGAGCCGGGAGAAGCGGTGCGCCTGCTCGAGCCGCTCGAGTACCCCGAGTTCATCGCGCTCGAGGCCGAGGCGCGGCTGGTGGTCACCGACTCCGGCGGGGTCCAGGAGGAGACCTCGGTCCTCGGCGTCCCCTGCCTCACCTACCGCGACAGCACCGAGCGGCCGATCACGGTCGAGCTCGGCACGAACCGCCTCATCGGCAAGAACCCCGGGGCCCTCCGAAGCGCGGTTGCCGATCTGCTCTCGGGCGAGCCTCCCGAGACCCCGCCCCAGATCCCGCTGTGGGATGGTGCCGCCGGCCCGCGAGCGGCCACGGCCGTGCTGGAGCGCTACCGATGATGAGTCCCTGACGATGGGTCCGTGACCATGGACTTCGACGAGTTCGCCGACTCCTACAAGCGCAACGTCGAGGAGGCGATCGCCTTCTCCGGCGCGGACCACGACTTCTACCTGCGGATCAAGGCGGAGTTCGTGGTCGAGCTCGCCGAGCGCTACGGCGGCGATCCGGGCGCGCTCGACGTGCTCGACGTCGGCTGCGGCGTCGGGGAGACCCACCGATTCCTCGAGGACCGGTTCGGCAGCTTTCACGGCGTCGACATCGCCGAGGAATCGGTCGCCCGGGCCCGCGAGCGCCACCCGTGGGCCAGCTACCACATCAGCAAACCGCGGCAGCCGATGCCGTTCGAGGCCGGGAGCTTTGACCTGGCGTTCGCCGTCTGTGTCCTGCACCACGTCCCGCCCGAGGAATGGGAGGGGTTCGCAAAGGAGATGGGCCGCGTGGTTCGACCCGGCGGAATCGTCGCGATCTTCGAGCACAACCCCTACAACCCGCTGACTCGCAAGGCGATCAACGCCTGCGAGTTCGACGAGGACGCCGTGCTGCTCTCGCGCGGACGCACCCGGGGGTTGCTGCGGGAGGCGGGACTCGAGCTGGTCGAGTCGCCGTACATCATCTTCTTCCCGCGGGAGGGGCCCGCGTTCCGTTCGATCGAGCGCGGGCTGCGCTGGCTGCCGCTCGGGGCGCAGTACTACGTCGCGTCGCGCAAGGGCTGACCGGCTGACGCCGGCGCCAGCCTGCGGCCGAGCAGGTTGGCCGCGACCGCGTAGAGGATCTCGGCGACGATCGTCATCAGCCGCACCGCGATCGCCACCGCCGCCGCCAGGGCAAAGCCGCCGGGCAGCGCCGAATCGAGCGCCAGGGCGAAGGCGCCGTCGCGAACGCCGAGCCCGCCGGGGAAGACGACGGTGAGCACCGCGGCGCCGTAGCCCAGCGCGTTCGCCGCGGCCACCGCGGGCAGCTCCGAGAAGCTCAGATCAAAGACGGTGCGCGCCGCGAAGAAGGCGCCCACCCCGAGCACCACCCAGACGAACAGGAAGTACGCCGTCAGCATCAGCACGTGCCGCATCGGCAGCAGCCGCTGCAGCGGCTCGCGGCCGAGCGCCGTCAGGGCCCGGTTCGAGAGCGGGCCGAAGATGCGGGGATGGAGCACGATCACCAACAGCGGCGCCAGGGCGAGGACCGCGATCCGCTCGGCCTCCCCGCCGAGCTTCTCGGCGCCGAGCAGGAGCCACGACCCCACGATCAGCGCGGACACCAGGAAGACCCCCTGCTCGTAGATGAGGCTCGCCATCGTCGTCCGCCGCGGCACCCCCTCACGCTCCGACAGCAACACCCGCCCGACCACGAGCAGGAGCGTCCCGGGGACGTAGCGCGCCATCAACGACTGCGCCCAGATCGCCTGTGCGCGCAGCGGCCGTAGCCAGTGCCCGAGCGCCCGCAACACCAGGTCCCAGCCGAACGCCGCCATGGCGTAGGGGATCGCGATCATCACCAGGGCAGGGAGGAGCCAAATCGGATTGAACTCGACGTCCTGCTCCTTGAGCTCATCCCACTGGGAGGCGACCGCGACCACGAGGAAGGCGAGCACCAGGGCGGCGAGTCCGAGCCGCAGCGCCGTCCGCACCCGGGGGCGCTCAGGCGTGCCTCCCCCGGCGCTGGCCGCCACCGAGCCGATCCGATGCAGCAGCTTCTCCCTGTCTTGACTTTCGCTGCCCACGGCGGCCAGCTTATTCTCGCCTTCTGTGAAACCTCGCCTCGCATACGTAATCGGCCGGTATCCGGCTGCATCCCATGCGTTCATCACGCGCGAGATCGACGCGCTCCGCGACCGGGGCGCCGACCTCGAGACGGTGACGATCAGGCCTCCACACGACGAGGAGGTACGCAGCGCCGAAGACCGCGCCGCCGCCGACTCGACCTACCGGGTGCTCCCGGCCGGGCCGCTGAAGCTGCTTGGAGCCCATGGTGCGGCGCTGCTGCGCCATCCGGGGGCTACTTCTCGACCCTCGCCTACGCGGTGCGCCTCGGCCGGGGCCCGCGCGGCGTGCTCTGGCAGCTCTTCTACTTCGCCGAGGCGATCGTCGTCTGGCGGCGCGTCCGCACCCTCGGCCTCTCTCACCTGCACACGCATTTCGCCGACACGGGCACCGACTCGGCGCTGCTTGCATCCCGGTTCGAGCCGGAATGGTCGTTCAGCATCACCGTGCACGGGCCCGACGAGTTCGCCGAGTCGGCGGGGAACCGCCTGGCCGAGAAGCTGCGCCGGGCCCGGCTCGTGGTGGTGATCAGCGAGGACGCGAAGCGAAAGGCCCGCGCGGCTCTCGACGGGGACGGGGAGGCCAGGATCGAGGTGGTCCGGCTCGGGATCGATCTCGAGCGCTTCGCGCCGGCTGGCGCTCCGGCTGCGAAAGATGATGACGCGGGGGGCGATCCGGTCGAGATCCTCTGCCTGGGGCGCCTGGTCGAGCGCAAGGGACAGGCGGTGCTGCTCCGCGCTGTCGCCGCGCTTGACGGCCGCGGAGTCCCAGTGCGCCTGACCCTGGCGGGAGACGGGCCGGACCGGCCGGCGCTCGAGCAGCTGGCCGGCGAGCTCGGGATCGCGGGGTCGGTCACCTTCACCGGGGTCGTGAGCCAGGCCGAGGCGATCGAGCTCTATCGCCGCGCCGGAATCTTCTGCCTGGCGAGCTTCTCGGAGGGGCTGCCGGCCGTGCTGATGGAGGCGATGGCGTCTCAGGTCCCGGTGATCAGCACCCGGATCGACGGCATCCCGGAGCTCGTCGCCGACGGGGAAAACGGGCTCCTGGTCGATCCCGGCGATTCGGAAGCGCTGGGGGTCGCCCTCGAACGGCTGCTCACCGACCCGGACCTGCGGGCCCGGCTCGGGCAGGAGGGGCGGCGGACGATCGAGCGCGACTACGAACTGGGGCGGCAGGCCGACCGGATGCTGGAGTTGTTCACCGCGGAGCTCGGCTGAGCGCCTCGCGGGCGGCGCCGGCGAAGGTCGCGAGCTGCCAAACGCCGAGCAGGCCGAGTCTGCCGAAGTCCCGCTGGTCCATCGCGCTGCGCGCGGCACTCGAAAGGACGCCAGAGGTCGCCGCGGGCGGCTCGACGCTGCCGCCGCGGCGGCTGCGAAGCCGCCGGTGCCTGTAGGCACCCCGGCCATAGCCATAGTGCTGGCGCCAGAACCCGCGCAGGCCGAGCACGTGCGAGTGGCGGACGACCGCCTCGGGCACATAGGCGAGTCGCCCGCCGCTCTCGATCCAGCGGTGGCAGAGGTCCCGGTCCTCGGAGGTGCGCAGGGCCGGGTCGAAGCCACCGAGATCGGCGAACCTCGACGCGGCCATCGCGACGTTGTTGGAGGCAAAGAAGCGCGCGGCCTTCGGGTCGACGTTGTAGTGGGAATAGGCGGCGTCCTGGATCGCCTGGCTCGTGCGTGAGTAGCGGTTGTGTTCGAGCGCGTTCACGGTCCGGCCCCCGGCCAGCACCTCGTCTCCGTCGCCGATCGCGCCGGCGAGGGCGCGCAGCCACCCCCGTTCGGGCTCGCAGTCGTCGTCGGTGAAGGCGAGAAGTTGACCCGCCGCCGCCTCGGCCCCAGCGTTGCGGGCCGCCGCCGGGCCGGCCCCGGCGGTCTTGACCACTTCGAGCTGGAGCCGGTCCGAGAAGCGGCCGGTAACCGCCTCAACCGGTTCACCGCCGTCGTTGACGACCACGGCCTCGACCTGCGGATAGGCGAGGGAAGCGATCGCCTCCAGGCACCGGCCCAGTTCCCCGAGCCGGTTCCTGGTCGCAACGATCACCGAAGCCGGCCGGGCCTTGTGCTCGGTGCTCACGGAAGCCCCGGGTGGGTCGCAAGCACCCGCTCGGCCTCGTCGCGGGAGATGTGCTCGCGCTCGCGGAGCAGCTCGAGCGCGGCTGCCTTCGCGGCAGCGTGGTCGTAGCCGGCAGCGGGCGGCCGGCTCTCGTTTCTCACCGCGACCGCGTCGACGATCCCCAGCCGCCAGCCTTGCCTCTTGGCAAGCGCCGCCCAGACCAGGCAAAGGCCCCAGCCCATGCCGCTCTCGGGAAAGGGGGTCAGCTCCCGCCATGCGCGGCGCGAGAGCAGGACCACCGGGCCGATCTCGACGAAGTTGGTCTCGCGCGCCATCGCCGGCCGGCGGCGGTTGACGTCCCAGGCGCCGTGGCTGGCGCGAGTGAGTGCCGGCTGGGCGAGGTCGAGCCGCAGCGCTTCGGCGACGCAGATGAGGCGGTCGAGGAAGCGCGCCGGAAGCTCGACGTCGTCGTCGAGCAGAAGGACCCAGTCGGCGGCAAGCGGATTGGCGGTCGCGGCGAGCCGGTTCAGGTTGGCGAACTTGCCCTCGCTCATTTCCGAGAGCCGCGTTTGCTCCCGCAGCGCCGGCGCCACCTCGCCCATCGCCCCGAAGGCAACCGTGAGCTCGTGCCTGGTTTCCCCCAACCGGTCCAGGGCCGCCGTCAGCGGGGCCGGCTCTCCGTAAACAGCCAGCGCCAGCACCCGGCGACTCGGCATCTCCTCGGCGGCCCGGTCGATCTCCCGGCCCAGGCCGGTCGCCTGCTGACGTGCGTCCAGGCCGAGGTCGATCAGGCGTCCCAGCGCGCGGTCCCGCCGCCGCCTGTAGCCCGACTCCGGCGGCAGCGCATCGGCCACCGGATCGCGATCGCTGCGCTCGCTCACGTCGGCAAAGTTATGGCCTCAGGCCCTAGGGTGAAACCGCGATGCGACTGCTCGCCACCATGTGCACCAGCCGCCGGCCCGCCGATGTGCGGGGCCCTTTGGCCGAGGTCACGGTCCAGGCGAAGGCACTGGAGGGCGCCGAGGCGCTGTTGGTGACCAGCGGCCTCGACCGGGAGACTCAGGCCGCGCATGACCGGGTCGGGAGTGAGCTCGGCGCCAGGGTCCTCCATGTCGGCCCAGGACTCTCCGTCGCCCGCAACCGTGCCCTGGCCGAGGCGGACGCGAGCGACGTCGTCGCCTTCATCGACGACGACGCGGTCCCCGCGGCCGACTGGCTCGAGCGGCTCGCCTCGCATTGGCGGGAGGCTCCACGCGACGTCGCCTGCATCGGCGGGGCGATCGAGCCGAAGTGGGAGGTCGACCCGCCGGCATGGGTCAGCGCCCGGATCTCGCTTGCCTTTTCGCTACTCGACCTCGGCAAGGGAGTGGTTGAGCTGACCCCGTCCGCCGGCGAGGGTGTCTGGGGCGCCAACATCAGCTTCAGGGCCGGCCCGCTGCGCGAGGTCGGCGCCTTCGACCCGGCGCGCGGAGCGATACCCGGCGTCCCACTGTTCGGCGACGAGTCCGACGCGCAGCGGCGGCTCGAAGAGGCCGGGAAGCGGATCGTCTACGCCGGCGACGTCAGGGTCACTCACCTGGTTGGCGCCGGAAGGCTGACACTGGGAGGGCTGGCACGGCGGGAGCGCTGGCGCGGCGCTTCACTGGTCTATGCGGGACAACGCAAGCCGCTCGGCGGCGTTCCGCTGGCGCTGCGAGCGGGAGCCGGGATCGTCACGGCGATGGCGCGGTTCAATCGCCCGCTCGCGGGCGAGCGCTGGGCGCGACTGTGGCGGGAGGCCGGGGTGGCGGCGGCGCCGCTGATGCGCCGCCGCCTGCGCAAGGCCGGGTGGCCCGGGTGATCCTGCTGCTGTCGCCGGGGGGCACCGGCGGCTGGCGCGCCAATGAGGATTCCCTTGCCGCCGCCCTGGCAAGGCTGGGGGTCGAGCACGAGGTGCGCCGGGTCGACCTCCGCGGTGCTCGGCGGCTACTGCGGCCATGGGCTCTCGGCGCCCCGCTGGTCGGCTGGCTCTCGCGGCGGGAGCTCGGAAACGCGCTGGGGCGGTCCGAGCCGGATGCGGTGATCGCCGTAAATGCCAGCTCGGCCCTGCTGCTTCCGTTCGCAGACCTCCGAAAGAGGGAGATCCCGGTGGCGATCAGGGCCGACAGCCCGGCGTCCGAGATCTGGGACGGACCCTCGCACCTTCCGCACCGTCGCCTCGAGCACCGCGCTCTCGGGGAGGCCGATCTGGTGCTGTCGATGGGCCCGCGCTCGACCAAGGCGCTGCGCCCGTTCGCGAGGGCGGTCGCCGAAGTCCCCTTCGGGATAGAGCCGCGAGGGGAGCCGGCCCGGCCGGGGTCGCCGCCCCGGGTGGTCGCCTACGGGGGCGAGCCCCGGCAGAAGGGACTCGACCTGATCTGCGCGGCGTGGGCGAAGCTGGGCGACCGGCGCGGCGACGCTGTCCTGACGATCACCGGGATTGATCCCGAGCGCGGCCAAGTGTTTCTGTCTCAGAAGGGAGTTCGTGAGCCGGCCGCGGTCGAGTGGGCGGGGGGGATGCCGCGGGAGAGCTTTCTGACGATGCTGGAAGCGGCGGCGGTCTTCGTCTCGGCCTCGCGCTGGGAGGACCACGGGCTGGCGCAGCTCGAGGCGCTGGCGGCGGGAGTGCCCTTGGTGACCACCTCCTCCAAGGGGCCCTACGAGGCCGAGCCCCTCGCCCACCGGCTCGACCCCGAGCTGGTCGTGGTCGAGGATCCGGATGGCATCGCTGCCGGCATCGACACCGCGCTCGGATTTTCGGACGAGCGCCGGCGCGAGTACGCGCGTCTCGCGGCCGAGTTGCTGGAGCCGTTCTCCGCCAGCGAGGTCGACCGGCGGCTCGCCGGCGCCCTCAACTCGCTCGGGCTCAATCTCCCGGCCGCCGCCGCTCCCGCGCCCACTGGCGCGCGAACGCCGCCGCAAAGCGCGGATTGACCCGCGCATACCGCGGTCCGAGCCGCCGCGGCTCACGGGCCATTCGGTAGGCCCATTCCAGGCCCCGCTTCTGCATCCACGCCGGCGCCTGCGGCACCCGCCCGGCGATGAAGTCGAACGCGGCGCCGACACCCACCAAGACCGGCGTGTAGAGCCGGGGCCTGAGCCGCGCCATCAACTTCTCCTGACGCGGAGTCGAGATGCCGACCCAGACGACCTCGGGCTGGTCGGCATCGATCCTCTCGGCGACCTCGGCCAGCTCAGGGTCGGTCAGATCGCGGAAGGGAGGGACCCAGCCGCCGGCGATCTTGATCCCCGGGTAGCGGCGTTCGAGTTCCGCCCGCAGCTCGGTCTGGGCTTCCTCGTCGTGGCCGCCGTAGAGCCAGATCCGCCCGCCCCGCGCCGCGAGCCGCTCGCAGCACCGCTCCATCAGGGTCGGGCCGTAGACCCGGTCATCGATCTCTTCACCCAGTGCCCGCAGCGCCCAGGCCACCGGCATCCCGTCCGGGACGCAGAGCTCTGCCGCGTTCAGGGACAGGGCGAGCTCCCGGTCCTCCTGCGCGGTCACCAGCCCGTGTGCCGAGACGCAGCAGATGAAGCCGCGCTCGTCGCGCGCGATCATCTCGTCGATCCGGTCCAGCGTCCCGTCGTAGTCGATGACGGCGATTTCGGTGCCGAGGACGCCACGGGTCGGGATCTGCGTTCTCTCCATTCGCCGAACGCTACCCTCGCTGCCCGTGGCGACACGATCGACAGGGGCCGGAGCGACGCTCACCGGCTGGGGGGAACCGCGCCGCCGCCGCGACGACGGTCCTCCGGTGATCACGGCCCGGGGCGTCAACAAGACCTTCAGGATCCCGCGGCACCGCCCGACGACCCTCAAAGAGAGGGTGCTGCACCCGTTCCGGGTGATCCCGAAGATCGAGTTCGACGCGGCCCAGGATGTCTCGTTCACGGTGAACGAGGGCGAGTTCTTCGGCGTCGCCGGTCGCAACGGCAGCGGCAAGAGCACCCTGCTGAAGATGATCGCCGGGATCTACACCCCCGACAGCGGCACGATCGACGTTCGCGGGCGCATCTCCCCGTTCATCGAGCTCGGGGTCGGCTTCAACCCCGAGCTGACCGCACGCGACAACGTGCTCATCAACGCCACCATGCTCGGCGTCTCCCGTTCCGAGATCAATCGCCGCTACCCGAAGATCCTCGCCTTCGCCGAGCTCGAGGAGTTCGAGGACCTGAAGCTGAAGAACTACTCGTCGGGGATGCTGGTCCGGCTCGCCTTCTCGACCGCGATCCAGGTCGATGCCGACGTACTCCTGCTCGACGAGGTGCTCGCGGTCGGCGACGCCGGCTTCCAGGAGAAGTGCTTTAACGAGTTTCGCCGGATGAAGCAGCAGGGCAAGACGATCGTCTTCGTCACCCACGCGATGGAGGCGCTGCGGCGTTTCTGCGACCGCGCGATCCTGCTCGAGAAGGGAGAGGTCGTCGCGGAGGGCGACCCGGAGGTGGTCGCAACCCACTATCGCGAGCTGGCCGCTGACGAGGGCGCGAGCGTCGGCGACTTCACCACCGATGCGGAGCGGTTCGGCGACCGCACTGCTGAGGCCCTCGACGTCTGGGTCGAGGACTCCCGCGGCCGCCGCCGCGACGTGCTGGAGCAGGGCGAGCGGATCACATTCTGCGCCGAGTTCGAGATGAAGCAGGACTTCCGCTCTCCCGTGTTCGGGATTCAGGTGAAGGGAGAGAGCGGCGCCGACGCGTTCGCGATGAACACGCTCTGGGCCGAGGTCGACACCCCCGATTACCGCTCCGGCGAGCGGGCCACCCTGCGGATAACAATCGAGAACCACTTGGGCGTCGGCGCCTACTCGCTCACCCCGGGGGTCGCCAACCGCGACGGCCTCCGGATCGCCGACATCCGCTTCGGAATGCGCTCCTTCCGGGTGGACGGCCCGCGCTGGACCGGTGCCATGGCCGACCTCCCGTTCGAGCTCGAGGTGGAGGACGGGCGCCGATGAGCCGGTCCCGCCTCGCCGAGTTCCGCCGCTTCTGCGAGCTCACCCTGACCATCGCGGTGACCGAGTTCAAGCTGCGCTACTACGGCAACGCGCTCGGCTACTTCTGGACGCTGGCCAAGCCGCTGGCGATCTTCGGCGTGCTCTACGTCGCCTTCACCGAGATCCTCAGCTTCGGGGACGGGATCGAGCACTACCCGGCGATGCTCGTTGCCGGGATCGTCCTCTACACGTTCTTCGCCGACGCCACCGGCAACTCGGTCGGCAGCCTGGTCGCAAGCGGCTCCCTGATCCGCAAGACGCCGGTGCCGGCGCTGGCGATCCCGGTGGCGAACGTGCTCCAGGCGTTCTTCACGCTCTGTCTGAACATGATCGTGGTGATGTTTTTCTTCTGGCTCGACGGGGTCGAGGTCACCCGCGACTGGCTCCAGTTCCCGCTGATCCTCGCAGGGCTGTTCTTGTTCACGGTCGCGATGTCCTCGCTGCTCGCCAGCATCTACGTCCCCTTCCGCGACACCGGCCAGATCTGGGAGGTGGGACTGCAGCTCTTCTTCTGGGGCTCCCCGATCGTCTACGCGATCGAAACGATCCCCAACGAGGAGCTTCGCCACGCGATCGGCTTCAACCCGCTCGCCGTGATCATCATGCAGGTCCGGCACACGATGATCGACCCGAGCGCGCCGAGCGCGGTCGGCGTCGCAGGGACCGGCCGGCTGATCGTCTCCGGCCTGATCGTGGTCGCAATCCTCGCCTGCGGCGCCCTGCTCTACCGCTACGTCCGCCCCCGCCTCGCGGAGCAGATCTAGCCGCGCAGCCGGGAAATCCGGCCGACCACCTTCTCGATCAACTGTTTGATCCGGACCCGAAACACCGGCAGGGCCCGTCGCAGCGGCGCCTTGATCCGCCGCAGCGGCGCGGTCAAGCGCCAGCTGGTCGAGCCGCGGATCCCCTCGAGCTCGGAGCGGCTGGCGTAGAGCGCGGGCAGTTCCGCGAGCGCCTGCTCGGCCTCGACCAGCTTGCCGCGCACCTCCTCGAGCTCCGCGATCCGGTGCTTCTGATCTGCGATCAGGCGGTGCTGCTCGACCGTCTCCCAGTCAGCCTTGGCCATCGCGAGCTGGTCGATGTGGGGCCCGAGCACCGCGACCCGCCCGATCTCCGGGAGCTCCTGGTCTGAAGCAAGTGCCAAAGTGAAGGTCTCGGTGTCGGGAGCGCCGCCGCCCACCTTGATCAGCTCGGCTTCCAGGGGATCGTCGCCGCGGGAAGTGAGCGCCTCGTCCTCGAGAACGGCGGAGGACACCCATGCGTGCTGGCGCAGCAGCTGGACATTTGCGAACCGCCGCGCGAGTGAGTCCCGGAGTTCCGACGGGATGTACTCGTGCACGTGGTGCGGGTTCCCGGGGGGATAGGCGTCGCGGTTGGGGGAAGAGATCGCCAGCACGCCGGTGTTCCCGAGCACCCTGGCCAGCTCGCCGATCCCGGCCTCGGGATCTTCGAGATGCTCGAGCACCTCGAAGCAGACGACCATGTCGAAGTCGCCGTCCTCGAACGGAAGCTCGAGCAGCTCGGCTGACTGGAGGGTGACGTTCTCCGGCATTCGTTCGCGCACCGCGTCAAGGACGTCCCCGGCCCGGTCGACTCCCACGACCTCCGTCGCTCCGGCCTTGGCCAGCATTGCCGTGCCGTAGGCAGTTCCGCACCCGGCGTCGAGAACACGCCTGCCTGACGCCAGCTGGGCGGCCCAGCGGTACCGCGCGACGTGCTCGGCCTCGACCAGGGTCTCGGCGTGTGCCCCCCGGTCGAGCCTCTCGGGGTGGCCCCCGCGGTGACCGCCGAGATCGATCGGCTCGGATGCGTGCGGCTCGACTTTGTCCACGTTCTAACCTTACGACCCGAATGGCTGCTTTGCGCGAGTTGGTATTCGTGGCGGCGCGCGGCCAGAACGTGTTCTTCGGGGAGCTTGCCGAGGCGCTGCGCCACGAGTTGAAACGGCTCGGGATTGAGACCGAGGTCAGCAACGATGCTTTTCCGGGACTCGAGCAGGGACGCGTAAACGTCCTTCTCGCCCCGCACGAGTACGCGGCGCTTGCGCCGCCGGGTGCTGCGCCGACGTCAGGCGCGCTCGCCAGGACGATCACGGTCTGCACCGAGCAACCCGGGACACCGTGGTTCACTTTGGGCAGCCGCTTCGCGGCGGCATCCGGCGCCGTCTTCGACATCAACCGTCGAGGCGTCAGAGAGCTGGAGTCACTTGGCGTCTCCGCGACATACATGCAGCTCGGCTACAGCGAGCTTTGGGACCGTGGTGCCGGGGGCGAGCGCGAAGTCGAGATCTGCTTTCTCGGTGGAGCGTCCCACCGGCGCCGCCGTGCGCTTGCGGTATTCGGCTCGGAGCTGTGGCGCCACCGCTGCCGCCTGATCCTCAGCGACAACGCTAGGCCGAGCACGGACTCCGGGCCGAGCTTCGTCGCTGGAGGCGCAAAGCTCGACCTGCTGTCCCGCTCGCGGATCCTGCTCAATATTCACCGAGACGATCGCCCCTACTTCGAGTGGCAGCGGATCCTCGAGGCGATCCACTGCGGAGCCGTGGTCGTCAGCGAGCACTCGACCGACTACGACCCACTCGTTCCGGGGGAGCACTTTCTGAGCGGTGAGCTCTACTCGCTGCAGCACGTAGCGGCGCATGCCCTCACCGATGAGAACCGCCGGCGCGAGATGGCCGACGCCGCCCTGGGCCTGATCCGCGAGCAGATCCCGATGCGGTCGGCGGCCGAGCAGCTCGCCGCCGCAGCAGAGAGCCTGTTGACCTCGCCACGGTCGAGGCTGCCGCGGCGCACGCCGGGAATCGGCGCTGCGATGCCCGAGACCCCGTTGCGGGAGCTCGTCCGCCCGCTACGCCGCCGCCGCGACGGAGACGACTCGGCTGTTCGTGCCTCTCTGAAGCGGTCCAGGCTCGAGGCAATGAAAATGGAGCGCCGGGTCAAGGCGCTGGAGAGAGGTCTCTCAGGAACGGAAATCGAGACCGACTTGGAAAGCCCCGCGTACGCCCGCGTCACTCCCAGGGTCTCGGTGGTCGTGCCCCTCTACAACCAGGGCGGCGCGGTGGTCGAGGCACTGGACTCCGTGGCCGCCAGCCGCTACCCCGACCTGGAGCTGCTCGTTGTCGACGACGGCTCAACCGACGATTCGAGACGGATTGCGCGCGAATGGATCGATACCCACGCCGAGGTGCCGACGGTCCTCTTCTACCAGCCGGTCAATCGCGGCCTACCGGCGACCAGGAACGCTGCGATCGAACAGGCGCGAGGAGAGTTGCTCCTTCCCCTCGACTCCGACAACGTGCTCTACCCGAGCTGCATCGAGCGGCTGGTGGAGGCGCTCGAGGCGGATCCCGATGCCGCGTTCGCCTACGGCATCCTCGAGCTGTTCACCGAGGACGGGCCCTTCTCGATCAACGGCTACTGGGGCTGGGAGCCCGACCGGCTCCTCAGCGACAACTACATCGACGCGCTCGCCCTGATCCGCAGGGACGTGCTCGACCAGCTTGGGGGTTATACGACCGACCCGCGCCTGCATGGACTGGAAGACTTCGAGCTCTGGCTCCGGATCGCCAAACTCGGGAAGAGGGCGGCGCACGTTCCCGAGATCGTGGCCCGTTACAGGGAGGAGAAGGGCTCCATGCTCGGCTTGACCGGCCTCTCCCGGGACGACGCGCGGGAGGCTCTGCGGGAACTCGAGCCACGCTTCATCGGTGTCGGATGGGAAAAGATTGACGAGCTGGCCAAGGACTGAGAATGATGCCGCCCGACCAAGAGCCCAGAACACCCAATGAGCTGCTTCTCCCGGAGGGGCCGTTCGGAGAGCTCGCGATGGCGCAGAGCCTCGCCCGCTACGCGCTTGCCGCCGGTGCCGCCGCCCAGACCTCGGTCCTCGACGTAGGCTGCGGGATCGGGCACGGGTCCCAGCTGCTGGCGGACGCCGGCGCGCGGGAGGTGCTCGGGATCGACGTGTCGCGCCACGCAATCGAGGAGGCGCGCCGCCGGGCCCGAAGCGAGTCACCGATCCGCTTCGAGCACGAGGACCTGTTGGCGGCAGAGCTCCCGGATGCGTCCTTTGGCCTGGTTGTCTGCTTCGACCTGCTCGATGATCTGGCCGACATCGAGCGCGCCTGCGGGGTGCTGGCGCGGGTTCTCCAGCCGGAGGGCGTCCTGTTCACCTCGACCGATTCACCGGCAACCGTGCAGCTGATCAGCGACCGGTTCGAGCACACTCGCGAGATGAACCAGTGGACCGAGATCGCGACGGTGATCTACGAGCAGGGCCACGACGGCGGCGAGCCGCACGAGATCGGGGGCAGGGTGCTCGGCAGCGCGCAGCCGGCCGCGGACACCGCGGCGACGCGGTTGCTGGTTGCTTCGGAGCGCTCGCTCGAGGACGTTGCCCCGCTGACGATGCATACCGGCCCGCTCCGAACCGCCGAGTGGCTGCGTGCCGGCGCCTCCTGGGAGGAGCGGGCCAGGCGCGCCGAGGCCGAACTGGCCGCCGCGCAGATCGAGCTCGGCTATCTGACCGAGGCGATGCGCGATCTGACTTCGAGGCGAAAGCGGAAGATCCTGAAGCGGCGCTTCAGCGAACCCGGCGACGCCGGCTAGAGGCCCCACTTCCGGGCGACCGCCTGGTGTGACACGGCGTACTCGGCCTGGTGGCCGGAGAGCCCGCCGCTCGAGTGGTGCACGAGATCGATGTCGCAGACCGTGACCTTGCCTCCCCGCGCCCTGGCCTGAAGGCAGATGTCGCTGTCGTAACAGTGGAAACTCGGCCCGAGCCGCTCGTCGAAGAGCAGCTCACGCGCGGCGCGTGGCGAGAGCGCTAGAAAGAGCCCGTCGAGCATGTCGACCTCGGCCGGGAACCGCGGCTTCTTTCCCTGGATCAGCTTTCTTGCCTCGGTGGGGACCTCATCGGCGAACTCGG
Organism: uncultured Solirubrobacterales bacterium; assembly: GCA_963770155.1. Lineage (GTDB taxonomy): Bacteria > Actinomycetota > Thermoleophilia > Solirubrobacterales > 70-9 > CAVYOE01. The sequence continues at coordinate 2,011,670 of CAVYOE010000001.1, forward strand.
GATAGGGGTTCTCCACCACGGCGCCCTCCCATTTCTCGGCACCCCACCAGACCGGGGCGCGGACGCCGCGCCCGCCGATCACTCCGACGATCCAGACATCCGGGTCTTCGAACTGGCGGCGCAGTTTGTCCAATGGCTTGGAGTCGACGATCTCGACGTCCTGGTGCATCAGGACCACGCCTTCGAGCTCGGGCTCCTCCCGCGCCGCCGCGAGCACGTCGTTGTATGCGACGAAGATGCTGTTGTAGCCGCGCAACTCCATCACCTTGGAGTCGGGCTCGGCCATGGCGGCGATCGAGGGCCCGGCTCGCCGGCTGAACATCTCCTCGGAGGAGATCGGGCAGCCGAACACGAACACGCCTCAGTCCTCGGGAGGCAGCTCGGCCAGCGCCTTGTAGTAGCCGTGCGTCCGTTTGGCGACGATCCAGCTCACCGGCGGGACGCCGCGCAGCCGGTTGTAGAGGCGCACCGGCAGCAGCGAGTGGAGTCTCTCGACCCGGACCTGCAGCGCTCGCAGCTGCCCCTTGAGCTCGGTCACGTCGCGGGTGCGAAGCTGCTCCTCCAACCGCGCGATCTCGGCTTCCCGCTGGGCCAGCGCCCGCTTCAGCCGGCGGAGCTCCTCGTTCTGCTCCGCGAGCTTCTCCGAGGAAGCCTGCAAGCTCTCCCTGATCTGCTCGGGCTCGCTATGTGCTGCCTTTGCCTCCACGCAGGTGAATTCTCGCAGCAACCACGGGTAATGCGTCCAGTTGCCTGCATGACCCCGCCGGAGCAGCCGATGGGTGCGCAGTGGTACTCCCCCATCTCCATAACTCGAACCTCGCCGCGATGGCGTCGCTCGTGTTCGCACTGGTCTCGTTCTAGCGATACCTCGCGAGCCGCTTCCTGCGCTTCTTCTTCACGCACCGACCCTTCCGGAGCTTTTTCCCTTTTCGGCATTTCGGCCTCTGGCTGGAAAGGAGACCGGGATACCAGTCGTGTGTGAAGACAAACCCCGGTGAGCAGGCGGACCTCGGACCCCTGAAACCACGCTCGGCCTGCGCATAGAAAACCGTTGTCCCGTCAGGGATGGGGTTGTAGCCTACCCCCAGCCCCATGAAGTCTTGGGCGGATCCACTGAACGTGTTGGCACCCACGATGCCGTCCGAGTTTCCACCGGGGACGCACGCACTGTTCATGTAGACAAGGACCCGCGTATCTGGATCGGACATCCCACGGACGAACACACCTCCACTGCCGGCCGGATAGAACTGGTCGGGCAGGGGGTTTCTGGTCACCGGGACAATCGATGTGATCGTCGGCGTTGATGGCGGCCCGTGGATGAAGAGATGGAAAGCCCCCTCCACGTCGACCGTGTCGATCGCGATCCGGTACTCCGTCCCTGCTGTCACTGACAGTCGGACCACGCTGCCAAGATCGTTCTGGCCCGGGTCCGTACACGACAACGCCGGGTCTTCGGAATCGTCGTTGTTCCCCTGGAGCTGCAGCGCGTTCAGCGTGCTGCCTGTGTAGACGGCCAGTACCGAGTCGAAATCGCTGTAGCAGGTGTCGAAAGTCGCGATGCCGGTACCGGGAGACCTCCACTTGAACCAGACAGTGCTCAACGCCTCCAGGCCCGGAAAGTGGTCAGGCTCTCCAGCCTCGGCGGTTGCATCGACCAGGGTCCCTGGCGCACCGGCCGGCGAGAAGATTTCCTGGGCCGCCGCAAAATTGTCGTTCGACGGCGGAGCAGCCACGGCCGTCGGAACGAATCCCAAGATCCCAAGGACGACCGCCCCAGCACAAACCACCCATACCCACATAATTCATTGATGGTACTCCGATGCAGCTGGCCCGAACGCGAGCTACCACTGCTGCTGGTTTGCATGGAAAGCAGTAGCGAGCGAAGTGCATCCGAGCCGCGGGCAGAACGCCCCAACCCCGAGTGGACACCGCTGCACCGGCACTGCCGGTTCAGCGACGCAGAGCTCGGGAACCGGACCCTTGCCGCCGTGAGTCGAGCTGAGTCCCCGGTGGCCAACCTCATCGATCCTCGGGATTTGCGGGGGAATTCATGGCCGCGGGTAAAGCCTGACGGGGATCGGTGTCTACTTTCGATCCATCGAGCAGCTTGACGACAACGCCCTGAACCTGTTCACCGACGGCTCCGCCCAGATGCACAAGCCCGGGCGCCCCGGCGGCTGGGCGGTCGTCTACTACACAATCGACGACAAGGGCAACGAGGATCCCCTGGAGCGCTCGGCTCCGAACGCCATCCCGAACACCGACGCCCAAGAGATGGAGCTCCGAGCTGTGGTCGAGGGCCTGAAGTTCGCCCTCGGCCCGTTGGCCCCGGTGAGGTTCGAGGAACTCGACAAGATCGTCCTCTGGACCGACTCGACCTACATCCACGACGGCTTCAAGAACATCCATACCTGGTCGAGGAACCAGTGGAACCGAGCATCGGGCGCGCCCCTGCTGCACGCCGAGCGCTGGCGCGAGATATATCGCCTTCTGCGACGCGCCGAGAAGCCGGTGATCGCCAAGTGGATCCCCGGCAAGTCCAGCCCCCGAGCCAAGCGAGTCGACAAGCTGGCCAAGGAAGCGGCCAAGCGCGCCCCAGGGGCAGCGGGGCGGGTGCAGAACATTCGACGCCACTGGGCGAGCGACTCCGCGACCGCAGGCCAGGTCGCCTTCAACGGCCAGGAACTAGAGATCCGGATCGTCGGGATCGAGCGGATGCAGCTTGCCCGGAGCTGGAGGATCCGGTTCGAGGTCATCGGCGACGTCGACAACGGCAAGACCGGCAAGGCCTTCACCGACGAGGTCTTGCTGCAGCGCAACGTCTACAGGGTCCGGGTCAACGACAATCCTCACTATCCGCGCATCGCCGAGGTCCTCGACCACACCTCGGCTGCCGAACACGATGCGAACCCGCACACTCTGGAATAGCCGGCCTCGGTAACAGGTGGGAGCGGAGCTGCTTGCTCGCATTGCGTAAAGGATCGCTTTGAGACACCGAAGGACGCAGATTTCGTTGCCGAGATGATCACGGACGGACTTTTCAACCGCTTCGAGATCAGCGAAAATCCACTCAATAGTTACTTTGAGGGCGTTAGGGTGGCCGCGTGAAATGGCGCGTCCGGACCTGGCCGCGGGACACCGCCCCCGAGGGGTGGCGGGACGTGGGTGAGCCGGTCGAGGCTCCGACCTGGGAGGCCGCCGTCGAGGAGGCCGGACTCACCGAGCCAGGGCGCTATCTGATCGAGAACGCCGAGTCGGACGGCCCGGGCCAATACTTCCGCCGCGACTCAGACGGGACCATCGTCCCGGTGGACGGGTTCTAGTGCGAATCCGCTGGCTCCTCGCCCTGGTCCTCGCGGTCGGCCTACTGGCCGGGTGCGGCGGCGGGGGCGACTCCGAGGACGCGGACGACTCCGACGTCCGGACGCCTGTCGTGGAGTTCGTCGAGGCGGTTGGGGCCGGCGACAGCGCGGCGGGGTGCGACTTCCTGACCGAAGGCGGGGAGCGGGTGCTCGTAAAGGAAACGAACTTGGTCGCGGAGGAACTCGGGGTGGACCAAGCGGACACCTGCGTCCAGGCGCTCGACGCCCTTTACTCCAAGCATCCGCCAGAGGCATTCGCCCGACTCGGCGGCCTCGCCGGTGCGGCGGAGGACGCCGAGGTCGCCGTCGCCGAGGACAACGGGACGGTCACTATCACCGACGACGACACGCTCCTCCCCGTGCCGGTCGAGAGGATCGAGGGCCAGTGGAAGATCGCCGACCCCGCGACGCTGCTGTTTGGAATAGGCGAGGGCGGCTCCGAGGCGACCGAGACGGAGGAGACCGAGCCCATGACCGCGACGGACGTCGCGCCCGGGGACGCGGCCGAGCAGCGGGAGCAGGGCGCGGTCGCCGTCAAGCTCTGCGCCGATGCGACCGGCCAGGACCCGTTGGCTCAGGGCGAGCCGGTGCCGGGGTTCGTCGCCTGCCTGAAACGAGTGGGCGCCCCGCAGGACGTGATCGACTCCTGGACCGGCGGCTGACCGATGGAGAATGCTCTCATGATGCGGCACAGTTGCCCCAAGTGCGGCGAACCGCATCAGAAAGTCTGGCGCAAGTGTGTGAGCTGCGGCCGGCGATTCACGCTCAAGGACTGGCACGATCAGCGGAACCTTCCGCCGGGCCCGCAGATAATCGACCTCCCGGGCCCGTAGCTCTGCGATTAGCTCGACTGTCGCTTTGGACGAAAAGCGCTAGTCGCGGTTTCCGAGCCAGGCACCGACTGCGCCGCCAACCACCGCACCTGCGAGCGAGCTTGCGAGATCAGCGACCGTGTCCAAGTAGGCCGTGATGTTCAAGTCATCGCGGTAGTGAAATTGGTACTCGACCAGCTCCCATGCCACCTCGGCGGTGGCGGCTGCTCCAAGACCCAGCCCCGCCGCTATCCACCGGTTTGACCCGAGGTGTCTGCCCGCAAGGAAAGCAACCGCAACCGCTACCGCGAGAGCGCCGACGAAATGCTGCGGGCTGCCCAACCAGTCAGGATCGATGCGCGGAGGCTATGCGCATAGCGACCATCGGGAGGATGCCGCTCAGGCCGAAAGCAGTACTCCCCTCACGAGCCGGAGCACTCACGGACGGCCCGCTGATAAACGGCGTGGAGCTCGTCTCGGGGGAAGTACACAGGTAGGTCTTGCCCGGTTTGCCCCGCGCGACATCCCGTGAAGGCGGCCTGGTAAATGCGAGACCCGCTCCGTCCGTGAGACTTTGCGAGCGCGTAAGCCTGCGCGACTTTTCTCGCCCCTCCTAGGTTGTCTGCGACTGTCGTAGTCCAGGCTGGGTCCTGACTTGACTCTGACTTCTCCTCTCCGCCACTGTCGATCGTGATGAAGCCGATGAAGTAGCCGGTGCTGCCGTCAACTGAGGAGATGCTGCCGTCGGGATCGACCCGGAGGACGAGTACGTCGTTGCCTCCTTGCGGGTCGACACAGCGCCAACGGAAGCCTTCCTTGTCCTCTGCGGTGCAGTCCGTCAGTTTCTGATCAGTCATTGCCATCAGACCCTCAATCTTTTCCTCGCTCACCTTCATCCCGTCCGAGTCGTCCGGCCAGAGGAAATACACACCCCCCGCTAGCGCAAGGGCTGCGAGGACAGCCACGAGAACTCGCATGGCTCAATTATCCCCTGGCTGCCGCTTCTCGTCCAAAGCGGCAGCGCGCTGGCTAGCCGAGGTCGGGTCCCCAGATCGCGAGACTCTCATGAAACGAATGGCTCCAGGCGGGTTTCGTGATTGCGTGCAATCTGATGAGCCCTCGAGAGGCACCCGGCGCGCCCTCGCTCTTCTCGGTGTGCCGGTCTTCGTAGGGTTGGCCTTCGTTTTTCTTATCTGGGCTGGTGTGAACTCTCAGCCCGTTGGCCGAGGGCCCTCGGAGTTACGACATGACATACAGCACTGGCTCACTCTCGCCGGAACGGCTGCCTTCCTTGCGGCAGCCATCTTGTCCGGCGTCCATGCGTTCAGAGGCGGAGCGGCAAAATGGATCGCAGTCGCGTCGATAGCCGCCGTCGCCTTGGCAGCCATTTGGGTAGTAGGCATGGAGACTTGGTGCACCGACTGCGGTCTCCCTTGACCCTTCAGTGCGCCTGCTCTTCGTCCTAAGCGGCATTACTGGACCGCGACCGAAACATCGGTAACAAGCCACTGATCACCTTGCCGGACGAGCCCCAGGTTACTTCCGACCTCTCCCTCCTCCTCCTCCTCCGCGGCCACGGCGAAGTCGCCCGCTCCCACTCCGTAGTCGAAGTGTCGGGTACCCGGGACGTCATAGGGGATGCCAGAGCTGAAACTGCCAACGTCATAGAGGCTGTTGCTGATCGCGAACTCGCACTTCTCTCGGAGAGATGCTCGGCGCGGCGGGGGCGGTGGGGTGAGGATCGGGGGGATCGTGGATCGCTGGTATCGCTTCAAAACCTCAGCGGCCGATTTGAGCACGCTTGGCGCGAGCAGCGAGCACGCTTTCTCTCCGTCCTTTTCCTCAGCAGCCTCGACGTACTCATTCGCGGTGTCCTTCGCGCTCTCCGCCGCCTCCGTATCGGTGGCCGGTCCGTCGGGTCCAGGGAGAGGCCCGAGGAAATCGATTAGCCAGTCCCCGTCGCTTCGCTCCAGCACGTAGAGGTATTGGTTTGCGACATCGAAATCAACCATGATCACCGCGACGTGATCATCCGCGCCGACTGGTCCGAGCTCTGGCGGTGGGCTTGTGGCTGCCCCCGTTTTGTCCGCGGCGCAGTCCTCAGGGCTCTTTCCGGAAAACGCTGCGGCTTGCTCCTGGCCGGCATCGGTTAGGTAGCAGGCGGCGCTGCCATCCCCTTGGAAATACGAGGCAACGACCGACTGTACTTCTGCCTCGGTCGCGTCCGAAGTGCCGCCTTCGTCACCGCCGCAGCCGACGAGCGAGCCAATGACCAGCCCGCTGAGGAGGAAGACAGAGGGTTTGAACATTCGGTCAACCTACTCACGCAGCAGGCTGCCTGCGCTGGTCTCCCGCGCATAGCCGCTTTCCATGCAAAGCAGGACTACGCGCATGATCTCTGCGATCCACGCGAAATAGGGCCGCCGCCGTATCCTTGCGAGCCGATGGCAACGAGGCCCAAGTCGAAGCCGGCTGCCGCCGAGAGCGGGACCGAAACCGGTAGAGGCGGCGTCTCCAAGGACGCGGGCGACGAGCGGTTCATCGCGCCGGTCACCGGCCCCGACGAGGAACGCGTCTTCACCGACTCGGGGATCGAGATCAAGCCTCTGTACGAGGAGGAGGACGTCGGCCAGGGCCTGGAGGAACGGCTCGGAGAGCCCGGCGAGCCTCCCTTCACACGCGGCATCCATGAGCGCATGTACCGCGACCGGCTCTGGACCATGCGCCAATACGCGGGCTTCGCCTCCCCCGAGGACACCAACGAGCGCTACCGCTACCTGACCGAGCACGGCTCGACCGGGCTCTCGATGGCGTTCGACCTGCCCACGCAGCTCGGCCGCGACTCCGACGACCCGCTCTGCCGCGGCGAGGTGGGGCGGACCGGCGTCCCGATCGACACGCTCGAGGACATGCGGATCTGCTTCGACCAGATCTCGCTGGCCGAGGTCTCGACCTCGATGACGATCAACGCTCCCGCCGCGATCCTCCTACTCCTCTATGAGCTGGTCGGTGAGGAGCAGGGGGTGCCGTCCCAGGAGCTCCGCGGCACCGTCCAGAACGACGTCCTCAAGGAGTACGTGGCCCGCGGCAACTACATCTATCCGCCGGAGCCGACCATGCGGCTGACCACCGACATCTTCGCCTACTGCGCCGAGAACGTGCCGAAGTGGAACACGATCTCGATCTCCGGCTACCACATCCGTGAGAAGGGCTGTTCGGCGGTGCAGGAGGTCGCCTTCACCCTCGCCAACGCGATCGCCTACGTCGAGGCCGGCCTCGACCGCGGGCTCGACATCAACCACTTCGGCAAGCGGCTTGCGTTCTTCTTCAACTGCCACAACAACGTCTTCCAGGAGATCGCCAAGTTCCGGGCGGTGCGCCGCATGTGGGCCAAGATCATGGGGGAGCGCTTCGGCGCCACCGACGAGAAGGCGAAGATGATCCGCTTCCACACCCAGACCGGCGGCGTCACCCTGCAGGCGCAGCAGCCGGAGGTGAACATCATCCGCGTCGCGCTCCAGGGCTTTGCCGCGGTCGCGGGCGGCACCCAGTCGCTGCATACGAACGGATTCGACGAGGCATTGGCGCTGCCGAGCGAGCGCTCGGCCCGGATCGCGCTGCGGACGCAGCAGGTCCTCGCGCACGAGTCCGGCGTCGCTGACACGGTCGACCCGCTAGCCGGCTCCTACTTCGTCGAGAGCCTCACCGACGAGATCGAGGAGCGCTCCTGGGAGCTGATGGACAAGGTTGCGCAGCTCGGCGGCTCAGTTCAGGCCCTCGAGTTCATCCAGAAGGAGATCGAGGAGTCGGCGCTCTCCTACCACGAGCGCTACCGCACCGGCCAGGACATCGTGGTCGGCGTCAACAAGTACGTCACCGACCAGGTCGACGACGTCGACATCCTCAAGGTCGACCAGGAGTCCGAGGACCGGCAGCTGGCGCGCCTCGAGAAGTGGAAGGCAGACCGTGACCAGGCAGCGGTCACCAAGCGCCTCGACGAGCTGCGCGATGTCGCCGGCGGCGAGGGCAACCTGCTGCCGCCGATCAAGGAGGCTCTCCGCGAGGGCGCCTCGATCGGCGAGGTCTGCGGCGCGATGCGGGACGTGTTCGGGGAGTACCGCGGGGGAGCCTTCTTCTGAGCACCGCGACCGAGGAGCTGCGCCGGGAGCTGGAGAGCCCGCCGCACTGGATGTACCCGTGGGACCTGGGCGAGGGGCTCAGGGCGCCGATCCACAGCGAGGCGCTGCCGGAGATCCACGAGACCCGGTTGGCGATGCTGGAGCCGGCGGTGCGCGAGGTGCTCGACGCCGCCGAGCACCCGGCGGTGATCGACCTTGCCTGCAACGAGGGCTGGTTCTCGCAGCGCATGCTCGACTGGGGCGCCGAGCGGGTGATCGGGATCGACATCCGCGAGGTCAACGTCCGGCGTGCTCGGCTGGTCGCCGAACGCCTCGGGATCGGGTCGGACCGGCTTGAGTTCCGGCTCGGCGACGTCTATGAGCTCGACCCGACCGAACTCGGCGAGTTCGACGTCGTCTTGAACCTTGGGCTGATCTACCACCTCGAGGACCCGGTCCGCGCGATGCGGATCTCCCGGTCGCTGTGCCGGCGGCTCTGTGTGATCGAGAGCCAGCTCACCCGGCAGAACTCCCCGCTTGCCTGGGGCCGTGGCGCCGAGCACACCGAGCTCGCGCCGGCCAGCTTCGCCGCCTACCCGGAGCCCGACGCCGACGAGAACCCGGTTGCCTCGGCCAGCGGAGTCATGAGCTTGATCCCGAACCGCGCCGCGGTCGAGCAGATGGCGCGCTCGGCCGGCTTCGGCCACGTCGAGATGGTCCCGCCCGACCCGACCCACCAGCCGTACTACCTGCAGGGGGACCGCGGCCTCTTCCTGGCCTGGGTGCCCGGACAGGAGCGCGCGGCAGTGACTGAAGAGGCGCAGGCCGAGCCCCAGCAAGAGCCCGCACCTGACCCCACGGCCGCCGCGAACCCCCGCCCGCGACCGCTGCGACCCCTCAGCGCCCTTTCAAAGATCGCGCTGGCCAGGCGGGTGCGCTCGAGCCGCAAGGTCGCCTCCCAGCTCCAGCGGGAGCTCGAGTCCGATCCCCCCTGGATGTACCCCTGGAAGATCGGCCCCGGCCGCACGGCGCCGATCCACCACGAGATGCTCGCCTCGGTCCACGAGACCCGCAAGGAGATGATCGAGCCGCACGTGCGGGAGGCGCTGGCCGCGCGGCAGCAGATCGCGCCCGCGGCCGATCCGGGCACTCCCTCTTTCAAGCCAGCGGGAACGGAGAGCCCCCGGGCGATCGACCTCGCCTGCAATGAGGGCTGGTTCTCGCAGCGGCTGCTGGAGTGGGGGGCGGCGTCGGTCCTCGGTGTCGACATCCGGGAGGTCAACATCCGCCGCGCGCGGCTGATCGCGAACGAGTACGGAATCGACAGGACCCGGCTCGAGTTCCTCCAGTCGGACGTCTTTGACCTGCGGCCCACCCAGCTCGGCAAGTTCGACGTGGTTCTTTGCCTGGGGCTGATCTACCACCTCGAGGACCCAGCCGGCGCGATCAGGATCGCCCGCGAGCTCTGCGGCAGCCTCTGCGTGATCGAAAGCCAGCTCACCCGTCAGGTGGACCCGATCCCGTGGACCGCACAGGACGGTGCGGAGCGCGGCAGCTTCGCGGTCCAGCTCGAAAAGGACTCGGCGGTCAACCCGCTCGCCTCGCCCCCCGGCAGGATGAGCCTGATCCCGAACGCGGCGGCGATCGAAGAGATGGCCAGGGCCGCCGGCTTTGCGAGCGTCGAGCAGCTCACCCCGCCGCCGCTCGCGGATGTCCAGTACACGTCCGGGGACCGCGGCGTCTTCGTCGCCCGGGTCTCGCCTCCGGAGGTCTAGCGATGGCCGAGGAACACATCAGTTCCGCGGAGAGCAACGGCTCCGACGATTACGAGCTGACCGCGGAGCGCTTCGTCCCCGACCAGCAGCGGGGCGAGGTGATCGAGGCCGAGCACCTGGCGCGCTACGTGTGGGCATCCCAGTTTGCCTCGGGCCGAACCGTCCTCGACGCCGGCTGCGGACTCGGTTACGGCACGGCAATCATGGCGCGCGCCGGAGCGCTCGTCGCAAACGGCCTCGATGTCGATGCCGCGGCGATAAACCGGGCCCAGGAGCTGTTCGGGGACGTCGCCACCTTTGGCGGCGGTGACCTGATGAACCTCCCCCTGAGCCGCGATTCCTTCGACTTGGTCGTCTGCTTCGAGGCGCTCGAGCACATCGCCGATCCCGAGCGCGCCCTCGACGAGCTCGACCGGGTGCTCCAGGGCGAGGGAATCCTGATCGCCTCGTCTCCCAACCGCGGCGTCTATCCCGAGGGCAACCCCTTCCACCTGAAGGAGTACACGAGCGAGGAACTGGAGGAGACCCTGCGCAACCGGTTCAAGCACGTGCGGATCTGGCGCCAGAACGTGTATCTGGCCTCGGTGATCACCGACGACACCGGCTTCGTCGCCGAGGATCCCGAGGTCGAGGTCGCCGCCAGCCTGCGCAAGCTCGAGCCGCAGGCTCCCGGCGAGGAGATGATCACTCTGGCGATCGCGAGCGGTGCGCCGCTGCCCGAGGTCAAGAACATCGGGATGCTCACCGGCATGCTCACTTTGAAGACCTGGGTCGAGGAGATCCTGATGTGGTCGGAGCGGGCGCGACGCGCCGAGGCCGAGCTGCTGCACGCCCGTGGCGAGGCGGGCCAGGCCGAGCGCATGCGCGACCTCGCCGAGCAGGAGCTGAAGGCGCTGCGCGAGGCGGAATAATGGGTGGCATGGACCTCGACGCGATGCTCGAGCGGCACGTGATCGTCACCGAGGCGTTGATTCGTGCGATCCATGATGGATTTGGCGAAACGAGCAATGGCTTCAGGGAGATCAGCGAGGCGGTGCGAGATGGTTTTGCGCAGCTGCAAGCCGAGATCGCAGACCAGCGCGAACAGATCCAGGCCAACACGCAGGCGATCCTGCGGGTTTTGGACCGGTTCCCGCCAGGCCCTCAGTCGGCCTGATCGACCGATAGGGCCCGCGGCGGCCCCGTGCCCCACTTGCGGGCGAAGCGGACCTGGGCCTCGACCCAATCCTCGGGTTCGGTCATGGCCCGGATCTCGTGGTGGTGGATGACGTCGATGTCGGCGACCTTGACCTTCATCCCGGCGGCGCGGGCCTGGAAGCAGATGTCCGCGTCGTAGCCGTGGAAGCCGGGGCCGAGGCTCTCGTCGAAGCGCAGGGTGCGAGTGGCCGCCGGGCTCAGAATCAGGATCAGGCCGTCGACGCTGTCGACGTCGCCGGAGCGGCCGACCGTCTCCAGGCGGAACTCCTCCTCCTTGTAGAGCGCGCGGCGCTGCGCGTCTCCCAGCAGCCACTCCCACTGCACCTGGCCGATCGCCAGGTCGCTCTCCCACCAGGCGATGCTGTGGACGCCGATCCCGCCGATGACCCCGACCACGCCGACACCCGGCTCGACACATGCGGCACGGACCTTGTCGCGAAAGCCCGGGTCGGCGATCTCGACGTCTTGGTGGACGAGCACGGTCGCCTCGAGCTCGGGATTGCCACCGAGCCGGGCGAGGATCTCGTTGTAGGCCCGGAAGATGCAGCTCTGCCCGCGCGGTGTGACGATCGCGTCGCCCGGCTCGAGTGAGCGCTCGATTCCCGGAAGCGCATAGGTCCGGTACTCATCCTCGGACGAGATCACGCAGCCGAAGCCGATCATCGGCTCAGCCGGCGTCGCGGGCGCGCTCGAGCTCGCGTTGGTAGCCGGCGGCGCGGCGGGAGGCGATCCAGGAGAGCGGCGGGACCCGGCGCAGCGCCAGGTAGAAGCGGAACGGAGGGGTGGAGTGGATCCGCTTGATCCGGACCTCGGCGGCGGTTGCCTCGGCGTCGCGGCGTTCGAGCTGCTCGCGGGTGATGTGCAGGTCGTGCTCGAGCTGGCGGGCCATCAGGGTGAGGCGCTGGCTCTCAGCGCCGGCGGTATCGGCTTTTTCGGTCGCCGCGATCAGTGCATCGCGGAGCTCCCGGACCCGGGCCGATGAGCGGCGCAACGATTCGCGCAGGGCCTCGAGCTCGGGGCGCTGCTCGGCCAGCTCCTGCTTTGCCTCGGCCAGCTCTTCTCGGGCCTCCTGCTCGCCCGTGACCGCTTCGCGCGTACGTTCGAGCTCGGTCTCGAGGGCGTCGGCGCGGCGAGCAAGGTCTGAGATCTTCGCCTGTTGCAGCTCGAGATCGGCGCGGGCCATCGGGTAGGCGACGGCGATGAAGCGGAGCGTCGAGGCCTCCGGGTCGTCCGCGAGCCGGGCCGCGACGCTGCGCTGGAGCGGGTCCTCGGCGCCCGTCTCGGGCACCAGGGCCTTCTGACGGACGATCCTGCCGAGGCCGAAGCCGGCGTCCGCCAGCTCGCGCTCGAGCGTCTCCAGCGTGTAGGCGCGGGCGCCCGCCAGGTTCGGGGAGTCGCCCTCACCCCGGGGCAGCTCCCCGGCAAGCAGCGCCAGGCGGACGCTGGCGTGGGCCGCGTTGGCCACCGCCAGCACCAGGCGTCCCTCCGGCTCGAGGTGCTTGTGGGCGATCTCGAGCAGGGCCGCACCTCCCTGCTCGACCGCGTGGACGCCGACGATCGCGTCGAAGCGCTCTTCGCCCAAGTCCCCCTCGAGCGCCGGATCACCGAGTGCCCGGCGATGAACGCGGTCGCAGACCTCCTCGGCCTGGGCGGCGAGCTCGGGCTGCTCTTCGACTCCGACCACGGTGCAGCGCCGCTCGCGCAGGACCGCCGAAAGCTCACCGGCGCCGCAGCCGAGCTCCAGGACGCGCGAACCCTCGGGGACCAGGTCGGCCAGCGGCTGATGAACTTCCGAGACCTCGAGCCCGGCCGGCGGCGTCTCCGCGGCAAACGGTTGTGCCGGGGCTGTTTCGGGTCGCGCCGCCGGAGGGGGCGGAGCGGGCGCGGGGGCTCCCTCGATCTCGACCCGGCGCAGGTATCCGCCCGGGTTGAAGGTGGCCAGGAACTTCTCGCGGCTCGTGTCCACCTCGAACGGCGGCTTGGTCGAGAGCCATTCCTCCAGCGCCTCGGTCGGACCGGGGCCGAAGTTTGGTTCGACCGGATTGCCGTTGACAACCCCGTCCTCGACCACCAGGTAGCAGCCGGGGCTGACCAGCGGCGAGAGCGCGCGCAGCTCCGAGGTCACGTGCAGAGCGGAGTGGTCGGAGTCGAGGTCGACCATCACCCGGCGGCCCTCGGCCGCGGCCGCGAGGCGCGCCAGCACCTTCGGCTCCGTGCTGCTCCCCTCGACCAGGCTGACCCGCGGGTGGTTGCGGGTCTCGGGCGCGACCTTGGAGAGATCCACGTCGACTCCGATAACGCGCCCCTCGCCGCCGATCAGGTCGAGCACGTTGGCGAGGAAGAGGGCACTGCCTCCCTCGGCGACCCCGCTCTCGATGATCAGGTCGGGCCGGGTCTCGGTGACGATCTCCTGCAGGACCCAGAGGTCGAGCGGCAGCTTGAACGCGCGCACTCCGAGCCAGGTCGCCGCGGCCCAGGTCTCCCGCAGCGAGTCGTAGAAGAGCCGCTCGAACTCCTCCACCACGCGCTTGCGATCGGTCTCTCCCGTCCTCATCTCCGGTGCCGGCGCCATCGATCAATGATTTTGCCATGGCGCCAGCCCATCCCGCGCAGGAGGAGCAGCTCGCGGCCGAGACTGGACGAGGGAGAACGCCGCGAGCGCAGCCAGCGGCCGGCGAGCCAGGCGGCTCCTTTGAGCGAGTCGGCCGAGCGGACCCGGCGGATCTCGCGGAGTTTTTCCGGGCTGACGCAGTCGGCGGTCCGCTGCTCGAGTGCCTCGGCCATCCGCTCGAGGCGGGTGAGCTGGTCGCGCTCATCGTCGCCCCAACCGCCGCGGATCGGGCGCAGGCGGCCGGAGTCGGCCGGCCGGAGCTGAGCGGACTCGGTCACCACCACGCTCTCGGGATGGCGGACCCAGTCGTACATGGGCCGGTCGACATAGGCGAGCTCTCCGCAGGCGAGCGCCACGGCCGCGACCCAGTGGTCGTGGTAGGGCTTGCCCGGCAGCTCGGGAAATGGCAATGCCCGCCGGACGATGTCCCGCCGCATCAGGGAGGCGGCGCCGGTAACGGTGTTCGCGATCAGCAGCGTTGCCAGGTCGGTCCACTGGTTGGGCCGTTCGTGCGGCGGCCACATCGTCTCCCTGATCACGTTTCCCTGCGGGTCGACCGCGCGCGCATCGCAGTAGGCGAGGCTGACTCCCTCCCGGCTTGCTGCGTCGAGCAGGACCTCGAGCTTGTCGGGATACCAGCGGTCGTCGTGGTCCGCCAGCGCGATGTAGGGAGCGTCGGGGTCGGCGGCCTCGAGGGCGCGCTCGAAGTTGCGGTAGAAGCCGAGCCGCTGCTCGGAGCGGTGCACGGTGAAGCGCTCGTCGCCGGCGATCGCTTCATCGATCGCGGCGAGCCGGTCGGGCTCGGAGGCATCGTCGCTGATCGCGCAGGCCCACTCCGTGTGGGTCTGCGCCCGGATCGAAGAGACCTGCGCCCGGAAGAGCTCGGGCTCGGGGTTGTGAGTCCCCATGCAGATTGCGATCCGAGCCGGCACCGCTATCCCTCCGCAAGCAGCTCCGCCGCAACCTCTTCCCCGAGCTTCACGGCGTAGTTGGTGCCGCGGTCCTGGGGATAGACCTGGGCGGTGTTCGCAAGCAACAGCCCCGCCGCGCCGGTGCGCAAGGGCGGAATTCGCTCGTGGTAGCCGAGGTCGACGATCGGCTGCGCATCGGGCTCGCGGTAGACCCAGAACCGCTTCACCCATTCGCGGGAATAGGAGGGGTTGACCTGGCGCAGGGCCGGCTCGTAACGGTCGAGCAGCGCCTCGGATTCGAGCTCGAGCAGCTCGTCGCCGGGCTCGAGGTAATTCGCGACGTAGAGGAAGTGCCTCCCGCCGTACCGCTCCGGCGGGATGAAATTGGTCTGCTCGATCAGGCCGATGAACGGCACACCCGGCTCGGAGATATTGGTCCAGTAGTAGGGGGTGAACTGCCGGTCGAGCTCGAGCACGACGCAGAGCGCCTCGTGGTAATCGATCGAGCGCAGCTTGCGGATGTAATCCTCGCCGGCCTCGGCGGTCAGACGTTCGCCAAGCAAGCGCTCGAACAGGCGGCAGCCGACCGTCGCGATCACCCGGTCGTAGCTTGCCGTTCCGGCGCGCTCGAAATCACGGGGATCGAGCCCTTGGCGAAAGGATTCGGACGGACCCCAGGCGAGCTCGAACCCGTTGCCGTTCCGCTCGATCCCGGCCGCCGGGCGGTCGATCAATACGCGCCCTCCGGCGCCTTCGATCTCCTCGCGAAGCCGCTCCAGCAGCGGCTGCCAGCCGTGGCGGGGATAGCCCAGCACCTCCTGTCGCCTCTCGTCGCCGCGGCGCAGGGTCATCTTGCTCCACAGCCACGCCATCGAGATGTCGCCCGCCCGCCTCCCGAACTTGCCCTCGAGCAGTGGGCCCCAGATCACGCGCCAGGCATGCGGGCCCATGTGCTGCTCGATCCAGTCACGGGCGGTCACACCTTCGTAGGCGGCGTGGTCGTCCCGGCGACGTTGCAGCCGCAGCGCCGAGAGACCCATTCGCAGCCGCGCGTGGAGCGGCAGCGGCTGGAAGCGGAGCAGGTCTAGCGGGGAGGCGAGAGGCCAGCTGCGCCCTTCGACGAACACGGCAACGGTCGAGGGAAGCCATTCGATCGCGTCATCCATCCCGAGCTCCTCGTAGAGCGCCGCGATCTCGCGATCCGTGGTGAACAGGTGGTGGTAGTAGTGCTCGAGCCGGTCTCCCTCCCCGAGCTCGAGGGTCGCCACCTGTCCGCCGAGGCCGGGCCAGCGCTCGTAGACGTCCACTTCGTGCCCGGCGATACCGAGGCGGCGGGCGGCAACAAGGCCGGTGATCCCGGCGCCGATGATCGCGATCTTCACCCGGGCGACCTACTCCCTGCGTTCGAGCTCGATCCGCGGGACCTCGGCTGGGTCCTCGGTGGAGCCGCGCAGGTGCGCCGGTGCCTCGGCATTGGTCCGGCTGCGGACGACGTACAGCGGTCGGCGCTTGACCTCGTCGTAGACCCGCCCGAGGTACTCGCCGATGATGCCGACGGTGATCAGCTGGATCCCGCCGAGCAGGAGCACGACAAAGAGCACCGTCGTGATCCCGGGGACGAACTCGCCGGCCACGCGAAACCCGATCGCGACCGGGATCCCGAGGAAGGCGACGATCGAGAAGAGGAACCCGAACAGGGTCGCCGCTTGCAGGGGCAGGCTCGAGAAGGAGGAGATGGCGTCGACCGAGAGCCGGACCATGCGCGCCGGCGTGTACTTGGTCTCGCCGGCGAAGCGGGCGTCGCGCTCGTAGATGACGCGCTCCTGGTCGAAGCCGACCCACGCGGTCATTCCGCGCAGGAAGCGGCTCCGCTCTCGCATCTCGAGGAGCGCATCGAGCGCGCGGCGGTCGAGCAGCCTGAAGTCCCCGGCTTCGGGCGGCAGGTCGATCTTGGTGAGCCGGTTGAAGAGGCGGTAGAACCAGCGCGCCGTGGTCAGCTTGAACCGGGTCTCTCCGGTGCGCTGGCCCCGCACCGCGTAGACGATCTCGGCTCCGGCGCGCCAGCGGTCGAGCAGCTGCGGCACCACCTCGGGCGGGTCCTGGAGATCGGAGTCCATCATCACCGTCGCCTCTCCCTGCGCGTGGTCGAGGCCCGCGGTGAGCGCGGCCTGGTGGCCGAAGTTGCGCGAGAGCGTGATCACCCGGATGCGCGGGTCCGAGGCGGCGAGGTCGGCGAGGACGCCCCCGGTTCCGTCGCTCGAGCCGTCGTCCACCAGGATCAGCTCGAAGGGGAGGTCCCCGAGCGCCGATGCGACCCGGGTGGAGAACTCGCGGATGCCGTCTTCCTCGTTGTAGACGGGAGCGACGACGCTCAGCAGCCGCAGTTGTCGCCCGCCATCCGCAATCGCGGTCGTGGTCCCGGTCGGCCCCGTATCCATATCGACCGCGATGATAGGGACGCGATGGCCGACGGAATGCAATGCGCCGCCTGCGGCTCCGGGCCGCTCGAGCCGCACCTCTCGGTCGCCGGCGAGGCGGGCGAACAGGGGCTGGCCCCGACGACCGACCGCTTCGGTGAGGCGCTCGCCGACATCATCCGGTGCCGCAGCTGCGGTCACATGCAGCTCGAGCGGATGCCGCCCGAGGCCGAGCTCTCGGAGGGCTATGCCGAGGCGCAATCGGAGGACTACGTGGTCGAGGAGCAGGGCCAGCGTCAGACCGCCCGCGCCATCCTCGACCGGATCGAGAGCCACAGCGGCGGCCCCGGAGGCGAAGCCGAGGAGCCGCCGTTGCTCGTGGACCTCGGCTGCTGGGTCGGGTTCCTGCTGGCGGAGGCGCGGGAGCGCGGCTGGCGCACGCTCGGGGTCGAGCCGAGCGAGTTCGCGTCGAGCTATGCCCGCGACCAGCTTGGCCTCGAGGTGATCACCGCGGAGCTGCTCGAGGCCGACCTGCCCCAGGGGGAGGCGAACGCCGTGTTCATGGGCGACGTGATCGAGCACTTGCCGGATCCCGGCGCCGCCGTCGACCGGATTGCGGCACTGCTCGCGCCGGCGGGCTTCCTGGCGCTCGCGCTACCCGATGCCGGCAGCGGCATCGCGCGCCGCATGGGCCGCCGCTGGTGGTCGGTGATCCCGACCCACGTTCAATACTTCACCCGCCACAGCCTTTCCACCCTGCTTGAACGGCACGGGTACCGGGTGCTGGAGATCGGGACAGCGCCGAAGGCCTTCTCGGTCCGCTACTACCTCGGCCGCCTGGGTGGCTACAGCCGCGGCCTCTCCGGCGCGGCGGTGCGCGCCGCCGAGGCCCTGCGCCTCGCCGAGCGCACCTGGGCACCCGACTTCCGCGACCGGATGCTGGTCATCGCCCGGCGCGCCTGACCGGTTACGGGGCGCAGATTCTTGTCGGCACCGAGGTGGTGACCTCCAAGTGCCAGGGAATCGGTGCTGCGTCGGGCGGAATCCGGACGACGCTGCGGGTCCCGGGCGGTGGCGAGGGAATCTCGGCGACGAAGGCCTCGCCGAAGCGGCGCAGGCGGAGCTTCGGCGGGGACTGCTCGGCCGAAGCAACGACCGAGAAGCCGCCGGGAAGGAGTGCAAAGGCCGCCTTCGCGTCCGCGAGCTGCGGCGTGATCTCGAGGCAGCCCCGCCTCGGGGCGACCGTGGCCGACTCGCTTCCTTGCGGCAGCGGCAATCCGCCGGGGACGACGTCCGCCGGCACCAGCACGGGCGGTACCGGCTGCAGGCCGAGGGCCCTGACCATCTGCAGGTCGGCGCGCTGGCGGACGTGATCGGGCCGCCCCGGGACCTCCTCGATCGGATACGCGGGCGAGCCGAGATCGGCGGCGGCCGACAGATAGGCGTGGGTGAAGATCAGCAGGTCCTCCCTCGGGCTCGGCCCGCCGACCAGGGGCTCGACGGTCTGGTCCGGGTTGGCGGCCGGTGCGACCAGCTGCAGCGCCGCCAGCTGGGCGCGGTTCTGGTCCGAGTTCTCGCGCAGGAAGCCGGCACCGTCCTTGAGGTTGCCGAGGTTGCCGGCGAGGCAGAAGACAAGCACTCCGGCCAGGACGAGCCCGCCGGTCCGGGAGATCCTTTGCCCGGCGCCGAGCTGGGCGACCAGCAGCAGCACCATCACGGCCCCGGTGTACTGGTAGCGGCTCGACTCCGGTGCCCGCAGCGGGCCCAGGTTGGCGCCGATCAGGGCCCAGAAGACCAGCGGCATCGCGATGAAGACCCAGACGCGGCGGTCGAGCGGCCAGCTTCGCCGCAGCAAGAAGCGCACCCCGATCGCGAGCGCGAGGACCACCGCGATGGTCCTCCCCGGCGCCGGGTCGAAGCTCAGTCCGGGGTTGCCGGGATCGCGGAAGGTCCCCGTGATCGCCGCGCAGACCGCGGC
Organism: uncultured Solirubrobacterales bacterium; assembly: GCA_963770155.1. Taxonomy (GTDB): domain Bacteria; phylum Actinomycetota; class Thermoleophilia; order Solirubrobacterales; family 70-9; genus CAVYOE01. The sequence goes on from CAVYOE010000001.1 coordinate 2,030,851, forward strand.
CACCGAGGACGCGATCGAGCTCGGCAGCGACAAGAGGTTGTCGATGCCGACGTCGGTCTGGTGGAACTTGATCGCCCAGATCCTCCAGGCGGCGTAGAGCAGTAGCGGCAGCGCCACGATCCACAGGTCGCGCCGGCGGTGCCAACCGCGGCGAACCACGATCTCAACCGCGGCGCCGATCGCAAAAGCAAGCGCCGGGGTGTAGGAGGCCAGGGCCACCAGCAGCAGAGCACACGCCGCCAGGTCCCCCGGTCCGTCGTCGCGATCGATGCAGAGGATGGCGCCGAGCCCGCAGGAGACGGTGAGCAGCACCGTGATCCCGAGCGGCCCGGCGAAGACCTCGAATGCAGCGCCGAGGAAGAGCAGCAGTGTGGTCGGGACCAGGGCCGTCCAGTCGCCGATCATCGGTCTGGTCAGCCGATAGAAGAGGCCGGCCGACAGAAGCACCAGGCCGACCCACAGGAGGCGGAACGGGACATAGTTCTCGGCCCCGAACACCGCGATCATCGTCTTGTAGAGCAGGGTCGGGGCGAGCAGCAGGTTGCCGGAGCTCGGCGCCAGCAGCACGTCGGGATCGACGCCCCGGTAGTTGGCGAAGAACGCCCACTCGTCCGCGAAGAAGGTCTGGTCCCTGGTCACCGTCAGCAGCACGACGGCAGCAGCCCCCATCACCGCGGACAAGACCAGCCGTGGTGTGAGCCATGCGGGGCGGGTCATCGCGGCCTCCCCAGGTCGCAGACAGTCACCGGTTGTGCGTGCTCGAGCCGCAGGGCCCAGGGAACGGACGAGGCATCGGCGGGCATCGCGAGCTCGCTGGCGGTGCCGGCGGGCGCCGGACCGAGCTCGATCGCGAACGCGTCGCCGAAGCGGCGCAGGGCACCGCTCACCTGGTCGCCTTGGCCGGAGCGCAGCGCGATCCCGCCGCCGGGGAGGAGCTCGATCTCGGTCTCGTCCCCTGCCGGGAGACGACGGCAGCTGGCGGCGCCCGCTTGAGCGATGGGGGCGAACATGGGCGTGTAGGCGGCCCCCAGCTCGCGGTCGGCCGCCTCGCGCGCGCCGGCAGGGCTCTCGAGGAGCTCCTCTTCCGAGTAGGCCGCGGAGCCGAAGTCCTCGGCCGCCCGCAGATAGCGCCCGGCGGAGATCACCGCGTCGGTGGTGACGTCGGGGACGCCGGCCGGACCGAGCAGGCTGGGGCTGGCCGGGTCGTAGACGCCGCCGATCGGCTCGATCAGGAGCCCCTCCGGCGGCGGGGAGCTGGACTCGGCCGCGAGCTCGATCGCGAACAGCTCGGCCCGGTTGAGCTGGCCGTTGTAGCGAAGGAACTTGGAGCTGTCGTGCAGATTGATCACGTTCGGGAGAGCCGCCACCGCCAGCGCGGCCACCACCACCGCCGTGGCGCGGGGGGAGAAGCGCACGCCGCGCCCGAGCTCGGCGAGCAGCAGGAGCAGGAAGATGCCTCCCGCCACCTGGTAGCGGGGCAGGCTCGGCAGGCGGTCGGAGACGACCAGACCGATCAGGACCCAGTAGACGAGGGGCATCGCGACCAGGACGAGGATCCGGCGGTCGAGCGGCGGCCCGAACCTGACCCGCATCGCTGCCAGGGCGGCGAGGCCGAGGACGGCGGCGGGCCCGAGCGCCGTCGAGAAGTTCGGCCCGGGGTCTCCCGGGTCGCGGAAGAGCCCCGTGATCGTCACGGCCGCGGCCGCCAGGGACTCGGCGATCGACCCCGGCAGCGTCCCGATGTTGGAGAGGGTGATCTCGGTCGGATGGGCGGCGAGCGGGCCGAGCGGATCGAGTTGGAAGGACCAGAGCCGCCAGGCCGCGTAGAGGACCGCCGGCACGGCGACGATCCAGAGCCGGCGGCGCCACTGCTCGCGCCGGACGAAGAGGACATCGACGGCGGCTCCGGCGAGGAAGGGGAGGCCGACGCTGTTCGAAGCAAGCGCGGCGGTGAGCAGGGCGCAGGCAGCCCGGTCGCCCCAGACGCTGCGGCGCTCGAGCGCCACCAGTGCGCCGAGCCCGCAGGTGACCGCCGACATGATCGCCAAACCCAGCGTGGCCGCGACCACGTCCGCGGCGGCCCCGAGCAGCATCACGAGGACTGCGACGGCGAGGGCGATCCACGGCCCGACCCGGTCCCGGACGAGCACGAAGATCAGCGCGGCCGTGGTCAGGTCGAGCCCGACCAGCAGCAACCGCAGCGCCAGCGGCTCCGGCCCGAACAGCTCGAACACCGCCTTGTAGGCGAGGATCGGAAGCAGCTCGAGGTTGTCGCCGAAGGGATTCAGCAGGACCTCGGGCCCATGCCCGCGGTAGTCGGCGAAGAAGCTCCACTCGTCGTAGAGCAGGAGGTGGCCGCGCGTCTCCCAGAGCAGGAAGGCCGCACAGGCAGCCATCGCGACCCCCAGCAGCCGGGTGGGACTGACCGAGCTCACAGCGGGCAGACGGTAAGGGGCGAGGAGACTTTCAGGCGAAGCTGCCAGGGCTGCTCCGAGGCGTCGGCCGGGAGGCGCAGCTCGCCGCTGGTCCCGGCCGCCGGACCCGGGATGCCGACGTAGAAGCCATCCGCGAACCGCCGCAAGGAAAGCTCCGGTGCGGTCCCGGGCGCGGCATGCAGCAAAAGCCCGTCCGGGGGAATGGTGAGCTCGAGCTCGCCCGGCTCGACCGGGGTGCAGTCCCCGCGTCCCTCCGGCCCTCGGGGGACGGGCTCGGTGCGCGGTTCCAGAAGATAGGCGAGCTCCTCGTCGGCGTAGCGGCGGACGTGCTCCGGCCGGGCGAGGATCTGATCGGGCGAATGTCCGGCCGAACCGAACCGGTCGACCGCATCGAGGTAGGGATGGGTGCCGATGAGGATGTCCCAATACGGGTCGGTGGTTGAGAACGAAGGCAGCGGTTCGACCTCGACATCGGGGGCACGGTCTCCAACCAGTTCGACCACGCCGAGCTGGGCGAGATTGCGGTCGCTGGCGATCCGGTCGAACTTCGCCGAGTCGTGCAGAAGCACCGTGTTCGCGCACAGCGAGAAAGCGAAGGCGGTGAGCAGCGCGGCTCGCGCTCCAGAACCGAGCCGGAGGCCAGCAAGAAGCTCCACCCCGACCAGCAGCAGCATGATCGCCCCGAGGAAGGTGTAGCGGCTGATCTCGGCGTCGAGGATCGGCGGGTCCTTCGACGCAAGCAAGGTCCAGTAGACGAATGCAATCGCGAGGTAGGTCCAGATGCGGCCGCTGAGCGGGAACCGGTCCCGCTGCAGATACCGCCACACCCCAAAGCCGATCGCCGCCGCACCGAGGACCAGTCCCCAGGTGGTGGCGGGCACCTCGTTCCCGGGATCGATCTCGAACGGCTGTCGGGCGAACTGGAAGGTGCCGGTGATCGCGGTCACCGCCGTCGCAAAGAGCTCGCCCGCTGTCGGCCCGACCGCGAGCAGGCCGTCGACCGAGATCGCGGTGTCGTCGCTGCCCGAGATCCAGGCCCGCCACACCGCATAGAGGAGAACGGGCACGCCGACGATTGCGAGCGCCATCGGGTCGAAGCGCCGGCGGCGCGCGAGGTCGACCGCGGCGCCGGCGAGAAAAGCGATCCCGGTGGTGTAGGTGGCGCAGGCCGCGCAGAGCAACAGGAGGGCGCCGATGTCTCCACGGCGGTCCTCGCGGTCGAGGCAGAGGAGGGCGCCGAGCCCTAGCGACGCGGCGAGGACATGGGTCATCCCGATTACGGTGCTGTGCACCTCGCCCGCGGCCCCGAAGAAGAGCAGCAGCACCGCCGGCCATAGCGCCAGCCAGTCTCCGGCGCGCTTGCGCGCCAGAAGGAAGAAGAGCACCCCGGTGATTCCGATCAATACCGCCCAGATCACCCGCAGCGCCAGTATGTCCTCGATCCCGAACAGCTCCCAGACCGCGTTGTAGATCAGCAGCGGGATCGCGACCAGGTTGCCGGCGTCGCTGCCGAGGATCGAGTCGGCGGTGAAGCCTCGGAGGTCGCCGAGGAAGAAAGTCTCGTCGGAGACCAGCCACTGGTCGCGGCTCTCCCAGAGGTGGAATGCGATCGCGGCGAGCATCGCTACCCCGAGGATGTGCACGGGTCGGATGCGATTCACGCGGCACACACCTCCACAGGCGAACTCGCAACCAGCAGCAGGTGCCATGGCGCCGGCGATTCATCCGGTGGGGGCGCCACCCCCACCGGCGATCCGGATTCGGGCTGGGGCAGCAAGGGAATGAATCGATCTCCGAAGCGCCGTAGCGCCAAGTGCAGGGACGGGATCCCCGTCTTCTGCCGCAGGATCAGGCCCTGTGCCGGCAGTTCGAATTCCGCACTTGCGCCCGGCTGCTGCGGGCGCAGCAGGGTGCAGCTGCCGGCTCGGCCAATCTTCATTTCTGTCGTGTGCGCGGGCCGCGGGGGCGCTCCGCCGCGGCCAGGCAACTGCGCGGGCAGGGGGGTGAGCTTCAAGGCCTTCACCATGAGGATGTCCGAGCGCGCCCGGGCATCGTCGCGCCGCTCCGGCAACGAGGCTGCGTCGAACGCCGGAGACCCTCGCGCGGCGGCGGAGCTCAGATATGCCCCGATCGTCACCTCGATGTCCTCGCGGAGTGCGCCGGGAACGCCCAGGGGCTCGATCTGGAGCGAGCGCTCGGCGTTGGCGGCGACCAACTCCAGAGCGGAGAGCTCAACCCGGTTGTTCTCTCCCTCATAGCGGAGCAGGGTCGCGCTGTCCCGCAGCGCCGACGCGTTCGCGAGCATTCCGAGGACGAGCACAGCAGCTAGTGCTGCCAGGACCCCGCGAGGTGGCCCGATCCGCGCGACCAGCTCGGACCCGGCGAGCAGCAACATCGCCGCGCCGGGGTAGAGATAGCGGTCTGTCTCCGGGTTCTCGCTCGGGCCGACACCGATCGCCAGCAGGGCCCAGAAGGTGAGCGGCAAGAGGACCACCGTCCAGAAGCGCCGATCGGCCCGGCGGAGCTCGGCCCGCAGGTCGGGCTTGCGGCTGAGCGCGAGCGTGAGGGCGCCGAGCGCCGCCACCGCGATCACCCAGCCCGCGGCGGAATGGAACTCGCCGGTCTCGAGCAGGTCGCGGGAGCGAAAGGTCCCGGCGATTGCCGCGGTCACCGCCGCGAGCGACTCGGCGATCGTGACCGGGGCGGCGACCAGGTCCTCGAGCTCGATTCCGGTCTGATCGAACTTGAGTGCCCACACCCACCAGAGGGCGAAGAGGGCGAGTGGGACGAGCGCGGGCCAGAGGATCCGTTTCGGCTCTTTGCTCTCGCCTTCGCTGCCGACCCGTGCCCCGATCGCCGCCGCCGCCGCGAACGCGACGCCAGAGATGTCGCAGCAGACCGCCGCGAGCAGCGCCAGGCAGGCACCGGCGTCGGCTGCGGGATCGCCGCGCTCGAGCAGGATCAGGGCAGCGAGCCCGAACCCGACCGCGGCGAAGACCGGGATCCCTGGGGGACCCGCACCGAACTCGCCGGCGGCCCCGAAGACGAGCAGCAGGGCCGTCGGGAACAGGGCTCCCCAATCCCCGACCCGGCGGCGGGCAAGCGCGTAGAAGAGACCGGCTGCGGCGAGGTCGAGCGCGACCCAGAGGAGCCGCTCCGGGACATAGGTGCCGCCTTCGAAGACCGCGATCAGCGCCTTGTAGGCGATCACCGGTCCAAGCACGAGCACACCACCGTCGGGGTGCAGCAGCACCTCCGGCTCCCAGCCGCCGTAGCCGGCGAACAGGTCCCACTCGTCACCGTAGAAGCTCTGGCCCCGGCTCTCCCACACCAGCCAGGCGGCAGCGGCGAGCATCAGCACGGCCAGGACCCAACCGGGAGCCACACGGGTGCCGGCCGGAGCGATCGCCTGCTGCCGGCCGGGCGGCGCCGTCTCCTCAGGCATGGCACCCCACAGGTGCGATCATATTTTCGTGGCGAGCCTGATCGATCGGGGCAGGAAGCTGCGGCCACTGGTCAAGTCGGCGCAGTTCGCGCTCACCGGTGGATACGTGCGCCGGATGTTCCGCAACATCGCCGCGGACCTTCAGGGCGGACCGCATGAATCTATCCTCGATCTCGGCAGCGGAGACAGCCACATCCTTCGCGAGCTCTCGCCCCCGACCTACGTCGGCCTCGACATCAACGAGGTCTGGCTCGCCGCGGCGGAGCGAAAGTACGGGGCACCGGGCAGGACCTTCAAGGTCGCGGACCTGACCCACGAGTCGCTCGAGCCCTATCGCGGCTTCGACGCGGCGATCTGCACGGCCGTGTTCCATCACCTGCCGGATGAAGCGGTCACCAGCCTGACCGAGAAGATCGCCCGGGAGGCGGCGCCGAAGCGGGTGGTCTGCGCGGACACCCTGATGATCGGCCCGATGAAGGGCGTGATCGCGCGCCTCGACGAGGGTGAGCCGGTGCGGTCCAAGGACGAGCTCTACGCGCTGCTCGAACCGAGGTTCGAGATCGAGGAGACCTGGAGCTTCGAGGTGCCGCTGCGGACTGCCCACCTCTGGGGGTTCATCCTGACACCGCGCACGTCTTCAGCCTCGGGGAGCTGATCACGGCGGTCCACGGCTTTTGCGAGCGGTCGGCCGGGATCGTGAGCACACCGATGCCGCCTGCAGCGACCCCGCGCAGCGGGATCGTTGTTCCGTCCGAAAAGCGTCGCACTCCGACCGAGACCGGCGACTTTGGGTTGGCGGCGACGTAAAGCTCTCCCGGCGGGACTTGCATGATCGAGGCGGCTCCGGCCGAAGTAGCTATCACCGGCGAGCAGCCGGTCGGCATTCGGGGTGCCGGCGCGACGTTGAGGCCGAGTAAGCGGATCAGCTGAAGGTCGGTTGCCGACTTCGAAACCTCGTCACTCGCCAGAAGCTCCGCTTCCGAGAAGGCCGGCGAGCCGAAGTCGGCCGTGGCCTCGCGGTAATCACGCACCGGGATCTTCAGGTCCTGGACCACGGGAACGTTCTCGGGCAAGGCGAGGATCGTCGCGTCCTGGTTCGCGGCCTCCCCAGCGATGTCGACGGCGGCAAGCTGCGCGCTCAGGTTGGTGCCCGCGTCGGCGTAGGTGTCCCCTGCCTGCTTCAGAGCGACGCCGTTGGCAAGCACCGAGGCGCCGACCACCGCCGCGATCGTCCAACCGGCCCAGCGCGGCATCGGCAACCCCCGGACCAGCTCGACCGCCATCAGGAGGAGAAGCAGCACGCCGATGTAGACGTAACGGCTCGCTTCGGGCTCGCGCAGCGGGCCGAGGTTGAGGCCGACTAGCACCCAGAACGAGAGCAGCGACCAGAACCAGACCCAGATCCGGCGGTTGACTGGAGGCCCGCTGCGGAACCGCCAGATCACGGCAGCGATTGCCGCGGCGGCGAGCGGATAGCCCCAGGCAACGGTTCCGGCCGGCCCGCCTCCGCTCGGTACCCGGAACAACCCGGTGATCGAAGCGCAGGCCGCCGCGAGGGAGGTCAAGATCGCGGTTGGAATGTCGAAGGCGTTGGCGGCCGAGAGGTTGGTCTCGCCGGGCTCGAGTTCGGTCAGGCGCCAGATCCCGTAGAGGATCGCCGGGGCGACGACCACCCAGGCCGACTGCCACCTGCCGACATCGCCGCCGGGTCGGGCTCCTCGCTGCCAGATCCAGACAGCGGCGCCGACCCCGAAGGCGACGTTGATGCTGTACGAGGCGAGCCCGGCGGTCAGGAACAAAGCGGCGAGTACGTCCCCGGTCCGGTCCTCGCGCTCGAGCGCCAGGAACATCGCCAGGCCGCAGGCGATGCCGACGTAGCCGAGCACTCCGAACGGGGTCGCGACGATCTCGGCGCCGCTGCCGAGGAACAAGAGCACGGTTGTTGGTGCGAGCGCAAGCATCTTCGAAACGCGCTTGCGAGCCAGTGCGTAGAAAAGGAGGCCGCAGAGAAGAGCGAAGCCGACGTGGAGGATTCGGTTGGGAAGGTATGAGTCGGCACCGAAGATCCCGAAGATCGCCTTGTAGAGAAAGAGCGTGGTGATGATCAGATGGCCGCCCGCGGCCTTCAGCAGCGTCCCGGGGTCCCAATCGCGGTAGGTGCTCAGGACCTGGACCTCGTCGGCGTAGAGGTTGTGCCCCTCGGTCGAGGTGAATGTGAGCACCGCGGCTCCGGCCAGTGCCAGGCCGAGCAGGAGGCGCGGGTCTGGAAGTAGGCGGTACTCGTTCATCCGGGCTTTCGCGCAACCACCATGTAGGGACGCGCGGGGGTGAGCACCGTCGGCCAGCGCCGGCCGAACTGGGTGAGCCAGCGGCCGGTCGGGATCCGGTAGGCGCGCTCGACTTCGAGCTCCTCCCCGATCAGCTCGACGAGGCGGTCGAAGGTGAGCTGGAGGATCGCGGGATGCCCTCCGAGCAGCGGAGTCTTGGCAAGCGCGCGCAGCGGCAGGTAGAGGACACGCTCGACCGCGTAGAACCAGGCGGGCACGCAGGACTCGGCCGCGATCAGGCGGCCGCCGGGGCGCAGGACGCGGGCCGCCTCGGAGATCGCGCGCCGCGCGTTGTGGATGGTGTCGCCGGGCCGGGCACCGGCCAGGTGGTGGTAGAGAAAGGCCTCGAGGACGGCGTCGTAGCTCCCTTCCTCTTCGGTCAGATTGAGCGCGTCGCCGCTGCGCGCGGTGACGTTGTCGGGAAAGTGAGAGTCGGGCAGATCGTCGAGGAAGAGGTCGACAGCCACGATCGAGCCGACCAGGCCGGTGTCGTACTCGAACACGCCCCCGTTGCCGACATCGAGCAGCTTCTCGGTTCCGGTCACCTCCTTGTTGATCGCCTCGCGGATCAGCTCGTAGCTGTCGAGGCGGGTGACGAGCTCGCCGTAACCCTCCTTCGCGAAGAACTCGCGATTCTTGGCAACGCTGCCGGGGTCCTGGCCGCTCCCGCTCACTCGGAGCCGTTCGGGGTGCAGGTGAGGCCGATCGCCAGGTTGAGATTGACCGAGGGAAGGAGGAAGGGGAACCAGGTCCGCCGCCCGACCCTGAACAGGCGGCGAAGCTCGTGCTCGATCTCCCAGGGCACGTTGCAGTGCTCGGTGGCGACGAACCAGTCGTAGCTGGTGCCGTAGGTGCGCTCAAACAGGGGCCGGGAGCTGATCTGCCGCGCGAACCTGTGCATCAGGCCCTGCTCGCAGGGGATCACCACCACGAGCCGGCCGTCCGGCTTCAGTACCCGGTGAATCTCGCGCAGCGCCGCCGGCAGGTTCGGCATGTGTTCGAGGCAGTGAACCGCGTTGATGCGATCAAAGCTCGAGTCCTCGAACGGCAGCGACTCCTGGACGTCGGCGACGTGGGTCTCCACGTCGGGAAAGCGCTCCCGCAGCCGGTCCATCAGGTCGTCGCGAATGTCGATCCCGACGTACTCCTGGCTGTCGAGGTCCTCCCACTCGAGCTGGGTCCCCATCCCGATCCCGATCTCGAGGGTCCGTTCGCCCGGCTGCGCCCTTCGCGCCGGGTAGCGGTGATCGAAGCGCTCCAGCATCTTGTACTTGCGCGGCAGGGTCTCGAGCCAGACCTTGTAGAAGTCTTCGCGGATTCGCTCCTGCTCCTCCGTCAGCTCCGGCAGCTGTTTCGGCCAGGTCGGCTCGCGCTCGGTCTTGACGGGCATCAGCGAGGTGCTTCTTCCAGAGGCGGGGCCTGCGGCTCGGCCGCCGGCATCTCACCGCTCGGCTCGAGATTGAGCCGCTCTTCGACCAGGTAGCGGGGCCTTCGTTTGACCTCGTCGTAGACCCGTCCGAGGTACTCGCCGATGATCCCGACCGTGAGCAGCTGCACGCCGCCGAGGAAGAGCAGCAGCACGATCACCGTGGTCAGACCTTCGACCGGGACATCGGTGAACAACCGGAAGTAGAGGAAGAAGAGCTCCATCAACCCGGTGATCGCGGCGACGACCACTCCGAGCCACGCCGCGAATCGAAGCGGCGCGGTCGAGAAGGCGAACAAGCCGTCGAGCGCACCGGAGACGCGGCGGCGCATCGAGATCCTGGACTTGCCGGTGGACCGCGCCGGCCGGTCGATCGGGACCCCCGCCTGGCGGAAGCCGACGTAGGAACGGACACCCGGGAAGAAGAGGCTGCGCTCGGGCATCTTTCGGATCGCGTCGACGGCGCGCCGGCCCATGAGGCAGAACGGTCCGGCGCCCCGGGGCTGGTCCACGGTCGAAAACCGCCCCGCCAGCCTGTAGTAGGTCGCAAATGCAATCCGCATCGGCAGCGGGTCGTGGCGCTTTGCCTTGATCGCGTAGACGACCTCGAATCCCTCCTGCGCCTTTGCCAGCAGGCGCGGAATCACCTCGGGCTCGTCCTGGAGGTCGGAGTCCATCACCACTGTCCACTGGCCTGAGGTCTGCTCGAGCGCCGCCATGTAGGCGGGGGTGTGGCCGAAGTTTCGCGAGAGGAAGACGGCCTTCACCCTGGGGTCGCGCGCGGCAAGCTCGCGCAGGTACTCCCTGGTCCCGTCGGTGGAACCGTCGTCCGCCACCACCAATTCCCAGCTGACGCCAAGCTCCGACATCGCCGCCTCCAGGCGCCGATGCAGCTCCGGCAGGGCCTCGACCTCGTCCCGGGCGGGAGCGGCGACGGAGATGAATGCGCGAGCGTCCGTACCCTCCACGGTCGATATGTATAGACCACCGACCCACCGCATGGCGCAGGGCGTCTGACGCATGGAGCAGGAGGTCTACGACAGCCTCTACCGCCTCGAGGACAGGCACTGGTGGTTTCGCGGCCGGCGTGCGGTGATCGACGCGCTGCTCGACCGGGCAGAGTTGCCCGGCCAGGCGCGCATCCTCGACGCGGGCTGCGGCACCGGCCGCAACATGGTCGAGCTGGCCGGGCTCGGCGAAGTGACCGGCGTCGACGATTCCGAAGACGCTGTCTCCTACTGCCGCAAGCGCGGCCTGCTCGACGTCAGCCGGGCGGCGCTGCCGCGGCTTCCGTTTGAGGACTCGAGCTTTGACCTGATGCTGCTCGCGGACGTGATCGAGCACGTCTCCGACGACGTGGCCGCCTTGCGGGAACTGCGCCGCGTCGCGACCGACGACGCCCATCTGGTGATCACCACCCCTGCGTATCAGTGGCTGTGGAGTCACCAGGACGAGATCCACCACCACCACCGTCGCTACACGCGCCGTGGCCTCGCCGAGGTGATCCGGACTGGGGGCTGGGAACCGCTCGCCCTCTCCTACTTCAACACGCTGCTGCTGCCGCCGATCGCGCTCGTGCGCAAGATCGGCCGCTTTTTCATCTCGGACCGCAGGCAGGACGCCGAGCTCACGCCCGGCCCCCTGAACGGGGTGCTGCAAGTCCCCATGCGGATGGAGGCCGGGGCGATCAGGCGTGGTTTACGCCTGCCGTTCGGAGTCTCGATCGGGGCGCTTTGCCGGGCTTCACCCACGCAAAGGAGACTGAATCCAGCGGGCGAACGCTAGGAACCGATGCCAAAAGCACATCGCACCTTGGTGATGTCACAGCCCGAGCTGTGGGAGTTGATCGACCAGCCCGAGCGCATGCAGGGGCTGGCCTCGGGACTGCTGGGAGCGGCCGCCGAGGTCGAGGTCACCGAGCGTGACCCCGAAGTGAAGCTCGCGTGGGAGGGCTCCGCGGCCGAGGAGCTGGCGAGCATCGAGGTCGCGCTCGAGCAGGACGGCTGGGGAACAACCGTCTCGATCACGGCAAATCGCAAGGGCGTCGAGAAGAAGCGGCTCGAGAACTGGCTCGAGGCCGTCCTCGACGAGTTCGCCGAGCCCTCGAAACGCCCCTTCGAAAACATCTAGCCGACGCGGTTCTCCGTCAGGATCAGTCGCTGAGGCCGATGGCATCGAGCGCGTCCCTCCGGCTTTCGTGGAACTCCACTCGGGCGACGAGGCCGTCGCGGACCCAGTAGGCGTAGAAGAAGTCGCTCTCGACTTCGATGCCACTGCTTTTGCCCGTGGCGGTGTGATGCGCCGCCAGCATTACGCGGTCGCCGGCGTCGTGTATCTCGAGGATGTCGAAGTGCGGATCGCGAAACGTCCCGAGGAGCCAGTCCCCGAACCACCTGCCGACTGCGTCCTTTCCGACAACATTGCGTCCGGTCGCGAAGCGTTCCGGCGCGGCCAGCTCGACGTCCTCGGCGTAGAGCTCCATCGCCCGCGCGAAGTCCCGGCGGTTGACGGCCTCGAATTGCTCGCGAACGACGTCGGCGGCGTCAGGCACGCGGTAATTATCCCTCCGGCCTAGACTCCCCGCCCCGATGCGCGAGAAGTTCCCCGAGACCCACGAGGAAAAGCTCGCCTACCTGCGCGAGTTGAGGCACGAGGCGGTCCATGCCGGCTCCGAGGAGGCGGTGGAGAAGCAGCACGCCAAGGGAAAGATGACCGCGCGGGAGCGGATCGAGAAGCTCCTCGACCCCGGCACCTTCGAGGAGCTCGACACCTTCGTCCGCCACCGCACCCACGAGTTCGAGATGGACAAGCGCCGGCCTTACGGGGACGCCGTGGTCACCGGCTACGGCACGATCGAGGGCCGTACGGTCTTCGTCTTCAGCCAGGACTTCACCGTCTTCGGCGGGTCGCTGGGCGAGGTGATGGCGGAGAAGATGGTCAAGGTGATGGACCTCGCCGCCAAGGTCGGCGCGCCGGTGATCGGCATCAACGACTCCGGCGGCGCGCGGATCCAGGAGGGCGTCGTCTCTCTCGGCGCCTACGGCGACGTCTTCGTCCGCAACGTCCAGTGCTCCGGGGTTATCCCGCAGATCAGCATCATCATGGGCCCCTGCGCCGGCGGTGCCGTCTACTCCCCGGCGATGACTGACTTCATCTTCATGGTCAAGGAGACCTCGCACATGTTCATCACGGGGCCCGACGTGATCAAGACGGTGACCGGCGAGGAGGTCGAGTTCGAGGAGCTCGGCGGCGCGATGAGCCACAACTCGAAGTCCGGCGTCGCCCACTTCGCCTCCGACGACGAGGAGAGCTGCCTCGAGGACGTCCGCCACCTGCTCGGCTTCCTGCCGCTCAACAACCTCGAGCTGCCGCCCCGGGTCGAGCCCTACGACGACCCCGAGCGGATGGAGGAGGCTCTGGACACGATCGTCCCCGACGATCCCTCGAAGCCCTACGACATGCGCGACGTGATCTCGCTGATCGTCGACGACGGCGAGTTCTTCGAGGTCCACGAGCACTTCGCCCAGAACATCATCTGCGGCTTCTCCCGCCTCGACGGATTCCCGGTCGGAGTGGTCGGCAACCAGCCCAAGCACCTCGCCGGCGTCCTCGACATCGAGTCCTCGGAGAAGGCGGCCCGCTTCGTCCGCACCTGCGACGCCTTCAACGTGCCGCTGCTCACCTTCACCGACGTCCCCGGCTTCCTTCCGGGCACGTCTCAGGAATGGGGCGGGATCATCCGCCACGGGGCCAAGCTGCTCTACGCCTTCACCGAGGCGACCGTGCCGAAGCTGACCGTCGTCACCCGCAAGGCGTACGGCGGGGCCTACGACGTCATGAACTCGAAGCACATGCTCGCCGACTTCAACTTCGCGTGGCCGACCGCCGAGGTCGCGGTGATGGGCCCCGAGGGCGCGGTCAACATCATCTACCGCCGCGACATCGCCCAGTCACCGACCCCGGAGGAGCGGCGCGAGAAGCTGATCTACGACTACAAGGCGCACTTCGCCAATCCCTACTCGGCTGCCGAGCGCGGTTATATCGACGACGTGATCGAGCCGCACGAGACCCGGCCGAAGCTGATCCGTGCACTGCGCACCCTGCAGACGAAGCGGGTCGAGCAGCCGAAGCGCAAGCACGGAAACATCCCGCTCTAGCGGGAGCCTCTGCCGGCCGACGGGACGGGGCGTCTAGAGGCCGGTGGAGGCGCCCGCGCCGGGAACGCTCGGCACGGCCGACTGGCTACAGCCCTGCAGTTCCTGCGCGGACTGCGCGTCCAGGAAGCAGTCGATCAGCGGCTGGAACTGGGCCGGCGCTTCGTCACGCAGGTTCTCGATCGGTTGCGCGTCTGCCGGCGCTTCCACCGTCTGCTCCTCGTTCACCCCGGAGACCTCGAAACCGAAGTCGATGTTGACCTGGTTGCCGAGGACGTCGCCGTCGATGGCGAAATCCGCCCGCCGTGGGATCCCGTCTTCGTCACCGACGAAGACATCAATGGTCGCCGAGTCGAAGAACTCGGCCGCCTGGTCGGCGAAGCTGGCAAGGTCGACGCCGGGCGGTGTCTGCCCGGCCGGTACAACCGCCTGGGCGAAGCCGAAGACGTCGGTGAAGAGCTCGCGCGTGTCGATAGTGGCGGCAACGTGGTTGGTGTCGGCACCGGCGACCTCCTCCTGGCCTTCGTCGGTTGGAGTGGTGAGCCAGCTGCTGAGGCTGAGCTCATCGCAGGCAGAGGGATCGGCACCGGACGCCCGGAGCCCGGTGCGGCAAGCCTCCTGGAAATCGGCCGGGTTCACGGCCGCGGTTCCGCCGCCCGAGCTGTCCTTCAGCGTCTGGTAGCGATCGCTGCCGAGCTCGTAGACGTTGTCGTTGAAGCCGACGTAGAGGTTGTCTGTGGTGGTGATCAGCTCGCCGGAGAAGTCGACCGACTCTCCCTCGCCACCGCCGGTGACGTCCAGGGCGAGGTCGGTCTCCCCGTCCTGGTTGAAGGGGCCGGTGAGAGAAAGATTGAAGGTGCCGCTCTGGTCTCCCTCCACCCCGAGATCGAAGTTGAGATCGAGCACCCCGCTGTCGAGCGCCCCGATCCCTTCCTCGGAGAAGGCGCGGTCGAGTTCCTCTTGCGCGTCGAACGACTCATTGCCGCCACCGCCGTCGTCGCCGCCGCAGCCGGCGGCGAGCAGGGCGATCGCGAACAGCGCGATGAGGGCTTTGATCGGGCGGGGCACGGCGCGGAAGACTACCTCCCCCGGGACCGCGGCGGCGAAGCACCGAATCGGCCTGGCGTAAGCTGGCGTCTGTGACTCCACCAGGGACCAACGGGAAGCGCCGTCCGCCCCGCCCGCGGATCGAGATAGCCGGCGCCAGCGCTTCCGATGAAGAGGCCGCCGCGATCGCGGGGGCCCTCGAGCAGTTCCTGGCCGAGACGGCGCCGGCGCCGGCCGTCGCCAAACGTGAGGAGGAGAGCCGCTGGCTGCGCGCGGCGCTACATGAGGGAGTAGAGCGCAGTCCCCGTCCGCCAACCCCACGAATAGGAGGAGGAACTTGGCAGTAGTCAAAATCATCGAGCTGGTGGGCAGTTCCAAGAAGTCATCCGACGACGCGACCCAGCAGGCCCTGAAGCAGGCCCAGACCTCGCTTCGCAACATCCGCGCGGTCGACGTTGTCTCGACCGGACTCCGCGGAGAGAACCTCGACGAGTGGCGCGCCCATGTCAGGGTCGCCTTCCTGGTCGAAGGCACCGAGGTCGACTGAGGAGCGCGACGTGAACGAGGAGAACGCCCAGCTGCCGATCGAGCGGGTCAAGGAGCTGATCGCCTCCGGCGAGGCCGACCTGCTCGACGTCCGGCAGGAGCATGAGTGGCAGGCGGGCCGGATCCGGGGCGCCCGCCATATCGTGCTCCCCGATCTGCCGGCCGAGGCCGACCGCCTCGGCACCGAACGGCAGATCGTCGTCTACTGCCACGGCGGCTCCCGGTCGGCGATGGCGGCCGAGGCTCTTCGCGCCGGGGGCTTCAATGCCTCGTCGCTCGAGGGAGGGATCGACGCCTGGGCCGCTGCCGGGGAGGAACTCGAGCCCGAAGACGGCCACGTGGCCGAGTCCGGGGCTGCGGCCGAGATCCTGCGCGAGCGCGGCCGCTACGCGCCCTTCCCCGAGGACGCGGCCGTGGTTGAGCAGGATGATTAGCGCTTCTTGACAATCCCCACGGGGAATTAGCCTAAATACCTGAATCCCAATCGGGTTTGGTAGTATTTCGGGCGTGGAACCGGTATCCGCGCCAGGCGCGAAAAAGAACGCGTCCCCCGACGCCAAGGGTGGCGACCCGCTCGCCGACCTCAAGCACGACCCCGACAAGAAGCAGAAGGGGAAGGGCAAGCTCGGCTCGCTCGAGAACCCCGAGACCTACGACAACGTCCCGGGGCAGATGATCCCGATCCTCGAGCACGAGTTCGAGGACTTCAAGACCGAGGCGGGCCGCTTCCTCGCCGGCGAGCAGACCGAGGAGCAGTTCATCGGCTTCCGTCTCAAGCAGGGCGTCTACGGCCAGCGCCAGCCGGACGTCCAGATGCTCCGGGTGAAGCTCCCGTTCGGCGGCGTTACCCCCGACCAGATGGACGCCTTCGCCAGCGTGATCGAGAAGTACGCGCCGCTGGGCAAGGGCCACATCACCACCCGCCAGAACATCCAGATCCACCACGTGCCGCTCCCGGACGCCGCCGAGGCGATCCGCGAGCTCGGCGACGCTGGCCTCTCCTCCCGCGAGGGCTGCGGCAACACGATCCGCAACGTCACCGGCGACCCGTGGGCCGGCGTCTCCGAGGACGAGCCCTTCGACCCGACTCCCTACGCCGCGGCTTACATCCGCTACTTCGTCCGCCACCCCACCACCCAGCTGATGCCGCGCAAGGTGAAGACGGCCTTCACCGCAAACGACGAGGACCGCGCGATCACCGGTATCCACGACGTCGGCTTCATCCCGCGTGTCCGGGACGGGGTCAAGGGCTTCGAGATCAGGATCGGCGGCGGCACCTCGATCATGCCGCGGATCGCGCCGACCCTGAACGAGTTCGTCACCGCCGACGACGGCGAGTACCTGAAGTGGACCGAGGCGGCGCTGCGGATCTTCGACCGCCAGGACTGGCTGCGCGAGAACCGGATGCGGGCCCGGATCAAGGTCCTGGTCGACAAGATCGGCATGGACGAGTTCCGCAAGCTGGTCGACGCGGAGCTCGAAGGCGACTGGGTCGCCGAGCGCGACTTCGACGTTGAGCGTCTCCGCTTCGACCACGACGAGGAGGCCAATGCTCCCGCCGTGCCGGGTGACTACGGAAGTCCTAATGGAGATGGCTCCGAGTTCGACCGCTTCCGCGAGGCCAACGTGGTTCCGCAGCGTCAGCAAGGCTTCTCCACGGTCGAGGTGAACCCGTTCCGCGGCGACTTCACCCCGGAGCAGTTCCGCGGCGTCGGGCAGATCATGCGCGAGTACAGCGGCGGCTATGCCCGCACCACTGTCCACCAGAACTTCGTCCTGCGCTGGGTCCGCGACGAGGCGGTCTACGACGTCTGGAAGCGGCTAGGCGAGCTCGGACTCGACCGCCCCGGTGCCAACCAGATCACCGACGTGGTCAGCTGCCCCGGCACCGACAGCTGCAAGCTCGGGATCACCGCCTCGATGGGCCTGAACGAAGCGGTGGAGAAGCGGCTGGTCGAAATGGACATCGACGACGAGCTGGTCAAGAAGCTCCACGTGAAGATGAGCGGCTGCCCCAACGGCTGCAGCCAGCATCACATCGCCAACATCGGGTTTTACGGCGCCTCGATCAAGGTAGGGGACAAGACCATCCCGGCCTACATCGCGCACATCGGCGGCCAGTACGAGGGCGGCGAGGTCGTCTTCGGCCACCGGCTCAAGGCACGCCTGCCGTCGAAGCGGGTTCCCGATGCCGTCGAGCGCTGGGTGCGGCTGTACCAGGCCGAGCGCAACGACGGCGAGGAATTCAACGACTTCGCCGAGCGCGTTGGTCCTGACCGCTTCGAGGAAGAAGTGAAGGAGCTGGCGTTGCCGGTCGACTTCTCGCTCGACAACATGAACATGTTCATCGACTGGAACCGCTTCGCGCCCTACAAGGTCGAGCGCGGCGAAGGGGAGTGCGCGGTATGAGCGATACCACTGTCATGGATCCCCTCGGGCTCGAGCAGCATCCCGGCAACGGCAACGGGAACGGGAACGGCTCGGGCGCCGGCACCCTGGAGCGGCCGCCGCTCTCGGTCATCGACGGGATCGATCCCGAGCGCGTTGCGGACGAGCTCGAGGAGGCGACCGCCGAGGAGGCCCTGCGCTGGGCAATCGACACCTTCCACCCCAGCCTTTACGTCGCCTCCTCGTTCCAGAAGACGAGCTCGGTGATCGTCGACATGGCGACCAAGATCGAGCCCGAGATGCGCTTCTTCTATCTCGATACCGATGTTCTCTTCGACGAGACCTACGCGGTCAAGGATGAGCTCGAGGATCGCTACGGGATCAAGTTCGACCGCTACCACAACATTTCGATGGCCGAACAGGCAAAGCTCCACGGCGACGAGCTCTGGAAGACCAACCCCGACGCCTGCTGCGGGATCCGCAAGGTCGAGCCGATGCGCGACGCGCTCTCCAGCGTCGATTGCTGGATCTCCGGGATCCGGCGCGGCGAGTCACAGGGCCGCTCGGGCGCGCCCAAGTTCCACTGGGACACCCGCTTCGGCCTCTGGAAGCTGAATCCGCTCGCCGACTGGTCCGAGCAGGACGTCTGGAACTACCTGGGCGAGCACCACGTCCCGTACAACAAGCTTCACGATCAGGGCTATCCCTCGATCGGCTGCACCCACTGCACCCGTCCGGTCGCAGAGGGTGAGGACGAGCGCTCCGGCCGTTGGGCCGGTCAGTCGAAGCAGGAGTGCGGCCTCCACGACGAGGCCAACGGCGCCGCTGCCTCTGCCGCGAACGGCACGGCCTCCGCCTAGCTGACTTTCTTGCACGGTTAGGTCAACTTCCCTAAGGTTCCCCGCCTCATGCCCGCCACCGACCAAGCCCTGCAACTAAAGCTGAGCGAGCGCCAGACCGCCGACTTCGAGATGATCGGCAACGGCGGCTTTGCCCCGCTGACCGGCCCGCAGGGAGAAGAGGACTGGCGCCGCGTCTGCGACGAGATGCGCCTCGCCACCGGTGACGGCGCCGACCAGTACTGGCCGATCCCGATCACGCTCGCCAGCGACCTCGATTGCGGCCCCGGCGATGTGATCGAGCTGACCAGCGACGAGGGCAAGGCGCTCGGCCGGCTCAATGTGAGCGAGGTGTTCGAGCGAGACATCGAGCACGAGGCCGAGAAGGTCTATTTGACCACCGACGGCGAGCACCCCGGCGTCGCCGCTCTTCATGAAGAGGGCCCCCGCTGCATCGCCGGCGAGATCGAGGTCGACGCGCTGCCCGACCACGAAAAAGCTTTCACCGACCGCCAGCTCTCCCCGGCGGAGTCGAAAAAGGCCTTCGAGGAGCGCGGCTGGAAGCGGATCGTCGCCTTCCAGACGCGCAACCCGATCCATCGCGCCCACGAGCACGTGACCAAGACCGCGCTCGAGATCTGCGACGGGCTGATGATCCATCCGCTGATCGGAAAGACCAAGGAGGGCGACATCCCGGCCGAGGTGCGGATGCGCTGCTACGAGGTCCTGATGCAGGATTACTACCCGAACGACCGGGTGATCCTCAACGTCTTCCCCTCGAAGATGCACTACGCCGGGCCGCGCGAGGCGATCCTCCACGCGGTCGCCCGCCGCAACTACGGCGCCACCCACTTCATCGTCGGCCGCGACCACGCCGGTGTCGGCGACTACTACGGCACCTACGACGCGCAGAAGATCTTCGACGAGATCGATATCGACGAGCTCGGGATCACACCGCTGTTCTTCGAGCACACCTTCTGGTGCAACAAGTGCGAGGGGATGGCGTCGGGCAAGACCTGCCCGCACGATCAGGACGAGCACGTCTTCTTGAGCGGCACCAAGGTCCGGGAGATGCTCGGCGCGGGCGAGAAGCCCCCGCAGGAGTTCAGCCGGCCCGAGGTGGCCCAGATCCTGATCGAGGCCTACGAGGCCGACCCCGAAGCCAAGTAGCGAACGAGTTTTCTCACCGACCGACGTTTCTCACTGACGACGAACGAGAAGGAGCTATGGCCGACAGCGACACAGGCAGCGGATTCACCCTCTGGTTCACCGGACTCTCCGGTGCCGGCAAGACGACGATTTCGAAGCTGATCGAGGAGGAGCTCCGCGCCCGCGGTTCGAAGCTCGAGATCCTCGATGGTGACGTGGTGCGCGAGAACCTCTCCAAGGGTCTCGGCTTCTCGAAGGAGGACCGCGACACGAACATTCGCCGGATCGCCTTCGTCGCCGATCTGCTCTCCCGCAACGACGTGCCGGTGATCACTGCCGCGATCTCGCCTTACCGGGAGCTGCGCGACGAAGCGCGCCAGCTGATGGGCGACCGCTTCCTCGAGGTCTACGTCAAGGCCTCGGTCGAGGCTTGCGCGGAGCGCGACCCGAAGGGCCTCTACGAGAAGGCCTTTGCCGGCGAGATCAAGGAGTTCACCGGGGTCTCCGATCCCTACGAGCCGCCGCTCGATGCCGAGCTCACCCTGGATACCGAGAGCGAGTCGCCGGAGGAGTCAGCCGAAAAGCTGATCGCCTACCTCGAGGAGCGCAAACTCATCCCTTTAGGTGAAGCTCAGGCCGCCGGAGTCGGTGGCAGCTCGGGCTCTCCCAGCTCATAAGTCCGGTAGGAGCCGAACTCGGAGAAGATCTTGTGCGAGGGCCCGTGGAAGTCGGAGGAGCCCGTTGCCGCCAGACCGCGGTCCGCACAGAGCTTGACCAGGAACTCGGTCTCCGCGCGGGTGTGCGAGGGGTAGAAGCACTCGACCCCGTCGAGGTCGAGGTCGCCGATCAAGGCAGCGACCTCGTTCGGCACATCGATGTCCCAGAAAGGGTGGGCAAGGACCGCCGCACCGCCTGCCTCGTGGATCAGGTTGATGGCCTCGCGGGCATTGGGCCATCGCCGCGAAACGAAGGCCTTGCCCTTGCCGGGCACGAGCCACTCCTCGAAGAAGGCGCCCATCGTTTCCTTGGTCGCTCCCGCGGCGCGCGCGATATGCGGGCGGCCGATCGAGTCGGCGTCGCCGGCCTCGCGGACCGCGTCCTCGATCGTCAGGTCGAAGCCGGCGTCCCGCAGCTTGGCGATGATCTCCTCGGCCCGCTCCACCCGTTCGCGCTGGGCCCGCTCACACGCAGGGGCGATCGTGCCGGTCTCGATCCAGTAGCCGAGCACGTGGAGGTCGTCGATCGCCTCGTGGACGCAGGACATCTCGACCGCGGGCACCAGTGCGATGCCGGCGTCCCTCGCGGCCGCGTCCGCCTCCGCGACGCCGTCGATCGCGTCGTGGTCGGTCAATGCCAGGGTCGTGATTCCCGCCTTCGCCGCCGCTTCGACCACGCCCGCCGGAGGGAGCTCACCGTCGGATACGGTGGAATGAGACTGCAGGTCCAGCACCGGAGGAGCGTATGAGAATTTCCGCCAAAGCCGACTACGCCGTACGCGCTGCCG
This sequence comes from uncultured Solirubrobacterales bacterium, assembly GCA_963770155.1. GTDB lineage: Bacteria > Actinomycetota > Thermoleophilia > Solirubrobacterales > 70-9 > CAVYOE01. The sequence continues at coordinate 2,052,111 of CAVYOE010000001.1, forward strand.
CCGAGCTGGCGGCGGCCGGGGACGAGCCGGTCAAGGGCGAGAAGCTCGCCGACTCGCAGGGGATCCCGCTCCAGTTCCTCGAGCACATCCTGCTCGAGCTCAAGCACGCTCGTATCGTCCGGGCGCGCCGCGGGGCCAAAGGGGGCTATTGGCTGGCGAAGCCGCCCGAGGAGATCACCCTCGCCAACATCATCCGCGCGGTCGAGGGGCCGCTGGCCAACATCCAGGACCAGGCCCCCGAGTCGACCGAGTATCCGGGGAACGCGGAGGGACTGACCGACGTCTGGATCGCGGTTCGCGCAGCGCTTCGCCGCGTGCTCGAGTCGGTCACTGTCGCCGATCTGCGCGACGGCAACCTGCCGGATTCGGTCGGGGAGCTGACCAAGGACTCAGACGCCTGGGTCACCCGCTAGCGCCACCGGGCGCTGGCGCTCGCCATGGACCCGGCGATTGTCTTCTTCGGCTTCGGGGTCGGCTTCCTGGTCGGGCTGACCGGGATGGGTGGCGGCTCATTGATGACGCCGCTTTTGGTGCTCGTCTTCGGGGTGAAGCCGGTGACCGCGATCGGCACCGACATCTTCTACGCGGCGATCACGAAGACGGTCGGCGCCTGGCAGCACCTGCGGCTGCACACGGTGAAGCTGGGCCTGGTCGTCTGGATGGCGATCGGCAGCGTGCCGGCGTCGATCCTGGGGGTCTGGGTGATCGAGGTTCTCCAGAGCAAGTACGGGGACGACCTCGACGAGACCGTGTTCGCGATCCTCGCCGCCTCGCTGCTGGTGGTCGGTGTCGCCACCCTGGTCCGCGGCTTCTTCCTCGCCGACAAGATCGAGGAGCGGCCCGACTTCGTCATGCGCCGGCGCCACAAGATCGCCGCGGTCGGGATCGGCGCCACCACCGGTTTCATCATCGGGCTCAGCTCGGCGGGCTCGGGGACGCTGATCGCGATCATGCTGATCGCCGTCTACCGGCTCACGCCCCAGCGGGTCGTCGGCACCGACGTCTTCCACGCCGCGGTGCTGCTGTGGGCGGCCGGGATCGCGCACTGGGTTGGCGGCAATGTCGACTTCGTGCTCGCCGGGAACATCCTGCTGGGCTCCGTCCCGGGCGTCTGGATCGGAAGTCACATGTCGGTGCGCTGGCCTCAGGGCGTCCTGCGAACCGCGCTCGGGATCGTCCTGATCGCCGCCGGTGCCGCGATCCTGAGCAAATCGAGGATCGAGATCGTGCCTTGGGCGATCGGCGCCGCGACCGTGGCGACCGTCGCCCTGTTCGCGGCCCAGATCTATCTGCCGAAGCGGGTCTCCCGCCGCGCGTACGAGCGGGCCCAGCAGCGCGCGGCCGAGGCGTTCTACGGGCCTTAGACGCCGCGATCTCCAAGACAGCCGTAGAACCGCCCCAGCCGTAATACTGCGCCGCCATGTTTGAGAAGGTCCTGGTCGCGAACCGCGGCGAGATAGCGATTCGCGTGATGCGGACCCTGCGGGAGATGGGGATCGGCTCGGTCGCCGTCTACTCCGAGGCCGACCGCGATGCTCCCCACGTCCGCTTTGCCGACGAGGCGTTCCTGATCGGCCCGCCGCCCGCCAACGAGAGCTACCTCGTCGTCGACAAGATCCTCGAAGTCGCCCAGAGCGCCGGGGCTGAGGCGATTCACCCCGGGTACGGGTTCCTGGCCGAGAATGCTCCCTTCGCCAAGGCGTGCGAGAAGGGCGACCTCGTCTTCATCGGACCGCCGGCAAGCGCGATCGAGGCGATGGGCTCCAAGACCGAGGCGCGCAAGATCATGAAGAAGGCCGGCGTGCCGATCGTCCCCGGCGGCACCCAGGCGGTGAAGACCCTGGCGACCGCAAAGAAGCACGCGAAGGAGATCGGCTATCCGATCGCCTGCAAGGCGGCCGGGGGAGGGGGCGGCAAGGGGTTCCGGGTGGCGATGAAGGAGGCCGAGCTGGAAGCCGCCTGGGAGGGCGCCTCGCGCGAGGGGGAGAAGTTCTTCAGCGATCCGGCCGTCTATCTCGAGCGCTACCTCGAGGATCCGCGCCATGTCGAGGTCCAGGTGCTCGCGGACGGCGATGGCAACGTGATCCACCTCGGGGAGCGCGACTGCTCGATCCAGCGCCGCCACCAGAAGCTGATCGAGGAGGCGCCGGGTCCGCACGTGGACGAGGAGATGCGCGAGCGGATCGGCAAGATCGCTACCGACGCCGCCGAGGCGGTCGGCTACCGCTCGGCCGGCACTGTCGAGGGCCTGCAGGTCGGCGAGGACTACTTCTTCCTCGAGATGAACACACGGGTCCAGGTCGAGCACTGCGTGACCGAGATGGTCGCCGGCGTCGACATCGTCCGCGAACAGGTGCGGATTGCGGCGGGCGAGGGCCTCTCGATCTCTCAGGAAGAGGTCGAGCTCGAAGGTCACGCGATCGAGTGCCGGATCAACGCCGAGGCCGCCCACAAGAACTTCGCCCCGGCGCCGGGCAAGATCGCCGGCTACCGCGAGCCGGCCGGGCCCGGGGTACGGGTCGATTCCGGGGTTGAGCCCGGATCGGAGGTGACCCCGCTCTACGACCCGATGATCGCGAAGCTGATCGTCTGGGACGTCGATCGCGAGAAAGCGACGGCGCGGATGCTGCGGGCCCTGCGCGAGTACGAGGTCGATGGGCTGACGACCCTGATCCCGTTCCACGAGGCCATCCTCGCCACCGACCAGTGGGCCAAGGCCGAGACCTGCCGCGACCTGATCGAGGACAAGGAATGGCTCAAGTCAACCGAGGACGTCTCCGCTTCGGGCGCGGGGGCGGGCGGGGACGATTCCGACGAGGCCGATCAGACGGAGCGGAAGTACCAGGTCGAGGTCGGCGGCAAGCTCTTCGACGTCAAGGTGATCGGCGAGGCGGGCGCCGCCGCACCGGCGGGAGGCGGCGGCGGCCTCAAGCGCCCGCCGAAGCGCGAGCGCAAGTCCGGCGGACCCTCCGCCAACACCGGCGACACGGTTGTCGCCCCCCTTCAGGGCAACGTCTGGAAGCTCCCTGTCAAAAAGGGCCAGGAGATCAAAGAGGGAGATCTCGTTTGCATCATCGAGGCAATGAAGATGGAGAACGAGATCACTGCTCACAAGGCGGGCAAGATCACCGAGCTGATGACCAAGGAAGGCGCGCCGATCAGCAGCGGCGACCCGATCGCCAAGATCGAGTAGGGATCGCCCGGGTTACTTGGCGCCGAGCTTGCTCGCCGCTTCGCGCAGGTTCTTGACCGTCGCGTCCGGCGTCTTGCGTCCCTCGAGCTTCTCGCCGTTGCGGTTGACCCAGATCACCGGCACATTGCGCTTTAGACAGGGCCCGACGTCGGTCTCGTAGTTGGAGCCGATGTGCACCCAGCCCTTCTTGCCGCCGATCCGGCGGGCGCACTCCTTGAAGTGGGTTTCGTCTGGCTTGTAGCTGCGGACCTGCTGTGCGGTCACGACGAGATCGAGCTCGGTGCGCAGGTGCTGGCGCGAGATCCCGAGGAGCTTGTCGTCGGTGTTGGTGATGATCCCGACGTCGTAGCGGTTGCCGAGCCGGTCCATGGCCGCGTTCGCCTCCCGGAAGGGAGGCCACTTGGCGACCGAGTCGGGAAGGAACTGGGCGCGCGAGGGCTCGATCTGCCAGCCGATTTCCTCGGCGACCTTGACCGCGGCGCGCCGCAAGACCTCGGCGTAGAGCTCATAGGCCCCGGCCATGATCTGAGCCTGGACCTCGAAGAAGTGCTCGAGCAGGGCCTTCGAGTCGATCGTGAGCTCGTCGCGCTCCGCCTCGGCCTCGAACGCGTCGGTGATCCCCTTCTCCCAGTCGATCAGGCCGCCGTAGCAGTCGACGGTGACCGTTTCTATGGATCTGAGGCCGGGGAGTGGCATTAGTGCCCCTCCCCGAGACCTTGCACCCGCATCGGCGCGCCCAGACCGCCACCGATGCGGCGTCCTCGGTCGGCCAAATGGCGATGCCATTCGGCCTCCCTGCGTCCTTGCCCGGCGGCGGCTGGCACGCGCCGCTCCGGGCACAATGTCTCTGGAAGGGGCACTGAGCGCAGCATTATCTCATCGCGCCGAGCTTGTGACCGATGTCACCAGCCCCACGCACGGCAAGGACCATGAGATACGCTCACGCGGCTTTTGGACCTGCTCGAGTACCAGGGAAAGCAGTTGTTCGCGGCCCACGGGGTTCCCGTGCCCGAGGGCAAGCCTGCCGACACGGTCGAGACGGCCGTCGAGGTCGCCGAGGAGCTCGGCTACCCGGTCGTGGTCAAGGCGCAGGTCCTGATCGGCGGCCGCGGCAAGGCCGGGGGGATCAAGATCGCCGAGGACCGCGAGGCGGCCGAGGAGCACGCCAAGGCGATCCTCGGCATGGACATCACCGGCCCCCACGGCGAGGGCCCCTTCACCGTGCACGAGCTCTGGCTCGAGCGCGCCAGTGAGATCGAGGACGAGTACTACTTCTCGTTCATCCTCGACCGCGGTGAGAAGAAGGTGCTGGCGATGCTCTCGACCAAGGGCGGGATGGACATCGAGGAGGTCGCCGACAAGCATCCAGATGCCCTGGCCAAGCAGCACGTCGATCCCGAGGTCGGATTCGGGCCGAGGCAGGCCGCCGAGCTCGCGCAGGGAGCCGGCGTGCCCGAGGAACTCCACGGCAAGACGGCCGAGGTGCTGGTGGCGCTGTTCGAGGCCTACAACGCGAACGACGCCACCCTGATCGAGGTCAACCCGCTGATCGTGACCAAGGGAGGGGAGGTCGTCGCGCTCGATTCGAAGGTGACGATCGACAACAGCGCCCTCTTCCGGCACGAGGAGCTGGCCGAGCTCGCCGAAGACTCGCCTCCAGAGGATCCGCAGGAGCGGATGGCGAAGGAGAAGGGCCTCACCTACGTCAAGCTCGACGGCAACATCGGCATCCTCGGCAACGGCGCCGGCCTCTGCATGTCGACGCTCGACGTGGTTGCCCAAGCCGGCGGCGACCCCGCCAACTTCCTCGACGCCGGCGGCGGCTCCAAGGCCGAGGCGATCGCCGACGCGCTCGAGGTGATCACCTCCGACGAGAAGGTGAACGCGGTCCTTTTCAACATCTTCGGCGGGATCACACGCTGCGATGAGGTCGCCAAGGGGATCATCGAGGCCTCGAAGCAGATCGGCCTCGAGCTGCCGCTGGTCGTCCGACTCGACGGCACCAACTCGGAGGAGGGCCTGGCCCTGCTCGAGGGCGCCAGCCTCGACAACCTGCACCAGGAGAAGACGATGCTGAGCGCCGCCGAACGCGTCGTCGAGCTGGCCAAGGCCTGATTCATGGCGATCATCGTCGACAACGACACCCGCCTGGTCATCTCCGGCCTCACCGGCCGCGAGGGGACCTTCCACGGCCTCCGGAACCGCGACTACGGGACCGAGGTCGTGGCCGGAGTCACGCCGAAGAAGGGCGGCCAGGACGTCGAGGGGATCCCGGTCTTCGACACGATCGCCGAGGCGGTCGAGAAGGAGGACGCCAACACCTCGATGATCTTCGTCCCGGCGCGGTTCGCCGGCGCGGCGATCGAGGAGGCGATCGACTCCGGCGTGCAGACGGTGATCGCGATCACCGAGGGGATCCCGGTGCACGACATGCTGGCGAACTACTGGAAGGCGAAGGAGAAGGACGTGCGCCTGATCGGCCCCAACTGCCCGGGCGTCTTGAGCCCCGGCAAGGCCAACGTCGGGATCATCCCGGCCCAGTTCTTCGATCCGGGCCGGATCGGTGTCGTCTCGAAGTCGGGAACCCTCACCTACCAGATCGGCAACGAGCTGAAGCAGGCCGGCGAGGGCAACTCGACCATCGTCGGCATCGGCGGAGACCCTGTCGTCGGCTCAGACTTCATCGACATGCTCACCCTGTTCGAGGCGGACGACGAGACCGAGATGATCGTCATGGTCGGTGAGATCGGAGGCGACGCCGAGGAACGCGCCGCCGAGTTCATCTCCGAGAACGTGAGCAAGCCGGTGGTCGCCTACATCGCCGGCTTCACCGCGCCGCCCGGCAAGCAGATGGGGCACGCCGGCGCGATCATCTCCGGCTCATCGGGCACCGCCGAGGCGAAGAAGGAAGCCCTCGAGGCAAAGGGCGTCCGGGTCGGCAAGAGCCCGACCGAGGCCGCTCAGCTCGCGGTCGAAGTCATCGGCGCCGCGGCTTAGGGGACAGCCAGGGCAGGAGTGGCCGCTACTCCAGCGGTCCGCGGCGAGTGCGCTCAGAACGGCTTTGCGCTGAAGCCCGACCGAAGGATGGCCGCGTCACCGCGGGCACGGCGCGGCAGGCGGCCGGGTTGGAAGCTGGGGTTGCCACCTGGCTTCCCGTCCGCCTGGGGCGCCCAGAAGGCCTGCACCCATGAAATCGGCCGGGCATGGCCTGCACGTAGTTCGCCTAGGCCGGCCTCCCCCAACTCGGCCGACAGCTCGTCGTGGGTGAACGCGGCCGCCTCGCTTGCAATCCCATCGCCGCGAAGCACCGGGTCCATTGAAGGGTCCAGGACCGAGAGCATGGCCGGGAATGATTCCGGGTTCAGCAGCCGCTCGAAGTCGAAGATCCAGACTGCCGCCCCGGTGCGCTCGCGCAGGGCAGCAATCTGCCGCAGTGCGCCGCGGAGGACCTCGAGGTCGGGCAGCTGGTGAAGCGTCCACACGCATGAGATCCCGTGCCAGGGCCGGTCGACGATTGAGTCGGGCAATGCCGTGATGTCGGCCTCGACGAGTTCGATGCGGCCGTCCAGGCCCTCGGCCTCGAACAAGCTCCGTGCCGTGGCAAGCATGTTCGGCGCCAAGTCGACTGCCGTCGCCTCGAGGTCGGGACGAAGACGGGCGACGTGGGCGAGCGCACGACCCGATCCGACACCGAGGTCGAGCAGCCTTGCGCCCTCCGGGAGGAGAGCGTTGAGCGCGCGGGCGCTGAAGTCGTACACCGCTTGCATGCCGGGGCTCGACGCGCCGCCGGCATGGAACTGCGCTACGGACTCCGGCTCGTCCATGACCATCGGCTCAGGGACGCGTTCTCGCCCTGGCTGGTGGCGTCGTTCTCGCAACCCGATCAACGGCATCTTCCACATCTGCCGGGGCACGCGCGCATGGTCGCACAGCGCTGTGCTGCTCATGGCTACCGTAGTTTGGAACCCTAGTCGTGTTGCTTTTGCGCGCGAAGCAGGAGCGCCACGTCGCGCACCTGGTTGCATGCACGAGCGGAAGCTACGAAAGAGGCGACTAGAAGCGCTTGACCGCGCCGGCCTCGGCGGCGCCCTCGGCCTCGCGCTCGGTCAGGTAGCGCGCCCAGCCGGTGATCACCCCGCGCTCGACCGTGACCACGGCGGCGCGACGCTGGTCCAGAGGGATGCCGGTGGAGCGCTCGGTACCGGTCTCGCTGTAGACGACCACGATCCGGTCGCCGACTTCCCGCACCTCCTCGATCGTCGCCTTGTAGTTGTCCCAACCGCCGATCCAATCCGAGAGGTAGGTGAGCACGTCCTCCTGCCCCAGCACCAGCTCAGCGTCTGGATCGATCGCGCGGTCGTCCCAGCGCACCAGAGGGTCAGCGAGCGCCAAGGCACCGGCGATGTCGCCGGCGGCGTACTCGGTCATCGCGATCTTGACGAGGGCGCTGGTGGCCGAGGTCACTGCGGCGTCTGGGTCGAGACTTCGGTCTCCTGCTGTTCGGGCTCGACGCCCGGCTCGCTGTGGGCGGCCCGCTCCTCGTAGCCCTTTCGTGCCGACTCGTCGACGTCGATCATCAGCTTGTCGAGCTTCATCGCCTTGGCGATTGCCTCGCGCGCCCGTCGGGGCAGCAGCCCGACCACGTACCCGATCGACTTCGCTGACTTCGGCACGAACACGTCGAAGCGCACGTCCTCGAGCGCGGCGACGATCGCGTCGGCGACCTCCTCCGGCTCGATGCTCTTGACGCCGCGGACGTCCTGGACGCCGTCGGTGAGCTCCGTCCTCACCACCGCCGGCATCACGACCGAAAAGTCGATTCCCGAGCCGTCGAGCTCGGCGCGGAGGGCCTCGGTGATTCCCACCACCGCGTACTTGGTGCCGGAGTAGGTGGCGATCCCGGGATAGCCGTTCTTGCCGGCGCCCGAAGCGATGTTGACGATGTGCCCCGAGCCGCGGGATTGCATCCGCTCGATCGCGAGCTTGCAGCCGTAGATCACACCATGGATGTTGATGTCGATCTGGCGCTTTGCCGAGTCGTCGCCTTCTTCGGTGAACAGCCCGATCGGCATGATCCCCGCGTTGTTGATGACGACATCGAGCGGCCCGAGCTGGCGCTCAGCCTCGTCGAGGAAGGACTTGAACGATTCGCGGTCGGTGACGTCAAGCGGAAGGGCGATCGCCTTTCCGCCGAGCTCGGCTGCCGTCTGTTCGGCCAGCTCGGCGTCGAGGTCGCCGATCGCCACCCGCGCCCCCTTCGCGACCAGGGCGGTTGCGGTCGCCTTGCCGATCCCGCGGGCGGCCCCGCTGATCGCAACTGTCTTTCCTTGCAGTGAGCGCTTCGGCATCTGTTCCTCTCTGGTGGTTTCCGGGATCGCCCGGTTCGATACGGCGCTGAATCTACGATACTGACACCGATGAGCGCATCCGAGACGATCAGCTTCGCGCGCGGGGCCCCGAGCGCCGACATTCTGCCCGCCGACGAGGTGCGGGAGGCGGCCGCACGCGCGCTCGAGTCCGACTGGAAGACCGCCCTCTCCTACGGCACGGGCAAGGGGCACGAGGGGCTCTGTGAGTGGATTGCCGAGCATCACGGCGTCGATCCCGCCCGTGTGATGGTCACCAACGGGTCGCTCGAGGGCGGCGCAATGCTGTTCCGCTTCCTGCTCGACCGCGGCGACCGCGTCGTTGTCGAGCAGCCCTCCTATGACCGGACCCTGCTTCTGCTCGAGCATCTCGGCGCCCAGCGGGTCGGGGTGCAGCTGGAGGAGGACGGCGTCGACGTGGAGGCCGTCGCGGAGGTCACCGCCGGGACCGACACCCGCCTCGTCCACGTGATCCCGAACTTCCACAACCCCGCGGGCTGCACGCTCTCGGCCCAGAAGCGACTTCGCCTGGTCGGCCTCGCGGCCCAGCGCGGCTTCAACCTGTTCGAGGACGATCCGTACCGGCTGGTCAGCTTCGAGGGCGACCCGCTGCCGACGATGCTCGAGCAGGACGACGCCGAGCGGGTCATCCACGCTTCCTCATTCTCGAAGACTGTGGCGCCGGGCATCCGGGTCGGGTACCTGATCGGCCCGGCCGGCGAAATCGCCGCGATGGCGAAGATGGCGAACGAGCTCTACATCTCGCCGAACATGCTGGCCGAGTCGGTCGTCTGGGAGCTCTGCACCTCCGGTGCCCTCGAGCGGAACATCGAGAAGGTGAACGCCGCTCTGCGCGAGCGGCGCGACGCCCTGGTCGCGGCGCTCCGCGAGAAGATCCCGGAGGCCGAGTTCGTCGTCCCCGGCGGCGGCTACTTCCTCTGGCTCCAGCTCGGCGACGATGTCGACACCGCCGGCCTGCTCGCCGCCGCGAAGGAGGAGGGGGTGACGTTCATCGCGGGGCCCGACTTCATGCTCGACGGTGGCGGCTCGAACCTGCGGCTGTCGTTTGCGCCGGTCTCCGCCGAGGAGATTCCCGAGGGGATCGACCGCCTCGCCCGGGCGCTGGAGCGGACGCGGTCCCGCGCCGCGGCATAGAGTCCGGGAATGGCGGTAAAACTCCACACCTGCTCGATGACCTGGCTGAAGGGCAACTGGCACCCATGCGACAAGGTGCGAAAGGCGCTCGACGATGCCGGCATCGACTACGAGCGGGTGAAACATCCCGCGATTGGAAAAGGCCGGCGCAAGGAGTACGTAGAGCTCACCGGTGGTGTAGCTGAGCTCCCCGCGATCGAACGCGAAGACGGCACCGTGGTCCGCGAAGAGTCCGACGACCTGGTGGCCCAGATCAAAGCCGGGAAGCTTCCCTAGCGCCCGTAGCGGTCGCTGGAGAGCTCGAGCTGTTCCGGCAGGGGCGGCCGCGGCGGCGGAGAGGGGTCGGCGAGGACGGAGACCGTCTCGGCGACGCTGGTAGAGATCCGGTGCTCGCCATCGCCTGAGGCGAGCACGACCTCCCCGTCGTCGGAGCTCGACAGCGTCCCCTCGAGCTCCGGCTCGAGACCCGCCTCCTTGAGGTAGTGGAGGATCTCCTCGGCCTCGTTCTCGAACCGCAGCACCTTGACCTTGGCGCCCGGCTCGACGTCGGCGAGCAGGACGCCATGTTCGCGAGCTCCCTCGACCAGCGGGTGGCCGTGCGGGCAGGTGGTTGCGTCGCCGATCGCCGCCTTCATCCGTTCCTCCAGCACCGGGGACATTGCGTGCTCGAGCCGCTCGGCCTCCTCATGTACCTCGTCCCACGGGATCCCGAGGACGTCCGTCAAAAAGCGCTCGATCAGGCGATGGCGGTAGACGACCTCGGTTGCCTGGCTCCGGCCCTGGTCGGTGAACCCGAGCGACTTGTCGTCGGCACGCTCGACATAGCCGTCGCCCTCGAGCCGGCCGATCATCTCGTGAACGGTCGGCGGGGAGAGCTGCATTGCGCGGGCGATGTTGGCGCCCGTGATCGGCAGCCCTGCCTCCTCCAGCCAGAACATCGTCTGCAGGTATTCCTCTTCGGCGACTGTGGCGTGCTCCGACATCCACCGCGAGATTACCGGCGGGACTTCGGCGGCACTGGCTAGACCGCCCGGTAGAGTGCGCGCGTCCATGAGCAGGAGAGTGGGGATCCTCGCCCTGGTCGGCCTGGGCCTCATCGCCCTCGTCGGTTCAGGGAGCCAGCCGGCCAGCGGCGCCGCCGGCGGTCCGAACATCGTCGTAATCCAGACCGACGACCAGACCCTGGCGGACCTCTACACGACGGTCAACTCGAAGAGCGGGCCCGTCCAGGTGATGCCGAACACGCAGGCACTGATCGCTGGAAGCGGCGTGACCTTCAAGCGTTACTACGCGACCTATCCCCTGTCTTGCCCCTCGCGGACGACGCTGCTCACCGGCCAGTACTCCCACAACCATCGCGTCCTCGCCAACCGGTTCTCCCTCGGCGGGGCGCAGGTCTACTGCTCGTTCCCGGGGGTGGTCAACCACCTCGAGGCCGTCCCGGCCCGGCTCCGCGACGCCGGCTATCGCACCATCCACGTCGGGCGCTTCTTGAACGGCTACCCGAGCGGAACCCTGGAGCACGTCCCCACGGGCTGGGACGAATGGCACACGCCCGTGGGGGAGCGCGAGAGCTTCCCGGGCGCGGCCTATTTCGGCTACAGGCTCAACGACAACGGCAGGATCTCGAGCCCGTTCGGGGACCCCAGCTATCGCGTCCTCGATCCCGCCCTCTACTTCACCGACGTGATCACCCAGCGCGCGATCGACTCGATCGACTCGGGGGACCCCGCCAAGCCGTTTTACCTCCAGTTCGACCACCGGGCTCCCCACGAGGACGTGCAGAAGCCGGTCGGCCCGCAGCCGGCGCCCCGCTACGCCGGGACCCTGCGGGGGGTGAGGCCGCCGCACGGCGGCTCCTTCAACGAGCAGGACACAGACGACAAGCCGCGCTACGTCCAGACGCACAACCGGCTCTCCGCGAAGGACCTCGACGTGCTTCGCCTCCGCAACCGGCGCCGGCTGGAGTCGCTGCGGTCGGTGGACGACAGCATTGCCACCCTGTTCGGCGCCCTGCAGGCGCGCGGCCTGCTCGAGCGGACCTATGTTTTCTTCATCGCCGACAACGGGTTTTTCCGCGGCGAGCACCGCTTCCCGAAGGGGAAGGTCCGCCACTACGAGCCGGCCACTCATGTGCCGCTGCTGATCCGAGGGCCGGGTATCGCGCCCGGGTCGGTCAGCCGGGAGCTGGTCGCGAACGTCGACATGGGGCCGACCATCCTCGAGCTCGCGGGCGCCAGCCCGGGCAGGCCGGTTGACGGGCGCTCGCTGATCCCGTTTGCGACCAATCCGGCGCTGCGGAGCGGACGCCCGATCCTGCTCGAGGAGTTCACGCGCGTCCGCGGCCGCGACCAGCTCGCCGGCAAGACGAAAGCCGGACTCGGCAACTATCAGGCGATCATTGCCGGCCGCTACAAGCTCGTCGTCAACTTCAGCGGGGAGAAGGAGCTCTATGACCTGAAGGCGGATCCTGCCGAGCTCCGCTCCCTGGATCGCGAGCCCGGCTACCGGCGGGTGGTCCATTTTCTCTCCTCGCGCCTGCGCACCCTCGGCACCTGCGACGCCGCCGCCTGTGTCGCCCCGATCGAGACGCCTCCGAAGCCGGGCGGTAAGGCGAAGCGCGGCGGAGGCGAATCTGGATCGGAGCCGGGGACCGGCCTCGAATGATTATCGGCTCGGATACCAGGGCGATCATCACCGGCGCTTCGCGTGGGATCGGGAGAGCGCTGGGGCGGGGCTTGGCCGCGCGCGGGGCGCGGGTCGGCATGGTCGCCCGGGGACAGGAGGAGCTTCGCGCCGTGTGTGACGCGATCGGCGAACGCGCGATCGCCCTGCCGGCTGACGTCAGCGATCGGGAGTCGATCGAGTCCGCCGTCAACTCGTTCATCAAGGACGCCGGCGGGGTCGAGATCGTGATCGCCAACGCGGGCATCGCCCGTTACGCGCCGTTCAGCGAACAGGATCCCGATGACGCCGAGCGCATGGTCCACACCAACGTGCTCGGCACGCTCAACACTGTCCGCGCCGTGCTCGACCCGATGCTCGACGCGGCAGGCGGCCACATCGTCGTGGTCAGTTCCGGTGCCGGACTGCGCGCCTTTCCCTGGGGGGCTGTCTACGGCGCGACCAAGGCGGCGGACAAGGGCTTCGCCGAGGCCCTTCGCCACGAGCTCTCGGGCACCGGTGTCTCGGTGACCACGGTTTACCCCGGAGAGGTCGCGACGGCGATCCACGCCGAGGCCGAGCAGCTCCCCGACTGGCGCGACTCCCACAATGCGATTCCCCCGGAGCTGGTCGCCGAGGCGACGATCGAGGCGATCGAGCAGGACCGGCGAGAGGTCCACATCCCAGGGAACGTCCGGCTGCTCGGGCTCAATGGGATCGCCCCCGGCCTGGTGGATCGGATGCTCGCCTGGATCCGCGGCGGCTCCGCGGCTCCTCGCCGCTACTAGCGACGACAAATGGAAAGCGTCGAGCTGATCCTGGTCGCGGTCTTCATCGCGGTTGCCTTCCTGAACGCGGTCGCCAACTGGATCCAGGTGCCCTACCCGATCCTGCTCGTGGCAGGGGGCCTGGTCCTGGCGCTGATCCCGGGAGTCCCCGAAACCGAGCTCGATCCGGATCTGGTCCTCGTCATCTTCCTGCCGCCACTCCTCTACTCCGGGGCATTCTTCGCCGACCTGCGCTCGATGCGGCGCTACGCGCGGGCTCTCTCGCTTACCGCGATCGTGCTGGTTCTGATCACGATGGGGGCGGTCGCGGTCCTCGCCCATGAGGTGATCGGGATGAGCTGGGCGGCAAGCTTTGCCCTCGGCGCGATTGTCTCCCCGACCGACCCCGTCGCGGCCGCCGAGATCATGCGCCGCGTCAACGCCCCGCGCCGGATCGTGAATCTCGTCGAGGGGGAAAGCCTCTTGAACGACGCCACGGCGCTGGTCGCGTACCGGACGGCGGTGGCAGCGGCGGTCGGGGGCAGCTTCTCGCTGCTCGACGCCAGCCTCGAATTCATCGGGGCGGTTCTGTGTGGAATCGCGATCGGCCTCGCCGTGGGGTACCTGGTTGCGGCGATTCGGCGGCGGCTCGAGGACCCCACCACCGAGATCACCATTTCCCTGTTCACGGGGTACGCGGCCTACCTGCCTGCGGAGGAGCTTGGTTTTTCGGGCGTACTGGCGGCGGTGGCCGCCGGCGTCTACCTCGGCTTCCGCGCCCCGGAGCTGATCTCGCCGACGACCCGGCTGCAGGGATTTGCGGTTTGGGAGGTTCTCGTCTTCCTCCTGAACGCGGTGCTTTTCGTCCTGATCGGACTCCAGCTCCCGGTGGCGCTCGAGGCGCTGGACCAGCGGCCTGCGATGGAACTGGTCGGATACGCGGCAATGGTGGCGGCTGCCGTGATCGCGGTCCGGTTCGCGTGGCTGTTCACGGTGCCCTACGTGCTGCGGGCCCTCGATCGGAGACCCGCACAGGTTGAGCTCCGGGCGAGTCCGCGCGAGCGAACGGTGGTTGCGTGGTCGGGGATGCGCGGCGCCGTCTCGCTCGCGGCCGCTCTCGCCATTCCGCTCCAGACCGACGCCGGCAAAGCGTTTCCCGACCGCGACCTGATCCTGTTCATCGCCTTCGGGGTGATTCTGGTGACGGTGGTGGGGCAGGGATTGACGCTGCCGGCCCTGATCCGGCGGCTCGGACTCGCAGAGGAGGATGAGGAGGAGCAGCTCGAGGAGGCTCGCGGCCGGATCGCCGCCGCTTCGGCAGCGCTCGCCCGGCTCTACGAGCTCGAGGAAGAGGGCTGGGTGCGCCCCGAGACGGTCGAACGGGTCCGCGGGATGTACGAGTTCCGCAAACGCCGCTTCTACGCGCAGGCCGGGAAGATCGACGCCGGAGAGATCGAGCATCAGTCGCTCAGCTACCAGCGCGTGATGAAGCAATTGTTCGACGCGCAGCGGCAGGAGCTTCTGCGGATGCGCAACGAGGGCCAAATTGCCGCCGACGTCATGCGCCGGATCGAGCGCGAGCTCGACCTCGAGGAGGCGCGGCTGGAGATCTGACAAGGCAGGGTGTTATAGTGTGCTATCTCAATGGTCCGAGATGGCACCCCCACGCAGGACCCCACGCCTGAGACCGCAGCCGAAAATGGCGCATCCGAGGTCCCGGCGGCGCCCGAAGTCGGCCGCACCGACGACGTCCCGATGGGTGTCCAGCTCGCGTGGAGGCTGCGCGCGCTGATCCGCAGCGGCCGGCTCGCCGCAGGCGCCCGTCTCCCCGGCGTTCGCGAGCTCGCCGCGGGTGCCGGGGTGAACGTGAACACGGCGCGGGCGGTTTACCGCCGGCTCGAGCGGGAGGAGCTGGTCACCTCCCGCCAGGGGATGGGCACCTTTGTCGTCGAGCATCCCAGCGTCTCCCCTGTGCTGGAGCAGCTGGCGGCGGAGACCGCCGAGACCGCCGGCGCCCTCGGGCTCGATCCACGCGAGCTCGCCCGCACTATCTATACGGCGAGCGAGCCCGAGTCGAGCCAGGCCGACTTCGAGCAGCTGACCGACCCCGGCCGCGAGCTCTCCGAATCCGAGCAGCGCGCCGCCCGGCAGAGCCTCCGGGCCCAGATCGCCCGGCTGGAAGCGGACCTCGCCGCGTATCCGGATGCCGAGCGCAAGCCGGCGGGACCGCGATGGCCGACGGTCGCCGACATCGCGGATCTCGAAGCCGTGCGGGATGACCTGGTCGAGCAGGTGAAGCAGGCCCGGCGTGCCGCGGCCAACAAGAGCCGGCGGGAGGGTGCAGCGCGTGCCGAGCTGGAAGAGATGGTTGCCGAGCCCGAGGCGCACAAGTTCGAGGCGATCTCCAACGAGGACCTGGGCGAGCCCGGCTGCAAGCACTATCAGGTGCGCCCGGCCTGGGGACCGGTCGGTGCGCTGATGAACTGGTGGCGGGTCAAGATCTCCTCGGGCTGCCCATAGGTGCTTTCTGAGCCGTGGTCCGATCGGTAGCCGACAAAGCCTTCCTCCCCGCCAAATCGCTGTTCGAGCAGGTCGGCGACATGGTCATCCTTACCGCGAAGACGATGGTCTCCGCGATCCGGCCGCCTTATCCCTACGGCGGCGAGTTCGTCGGCCAGTTTCTGTTCGCACTGCAGCTGTGCTGGTTCCCGATGCTGATCTCGACTCTCGCGTTCGGATTCGGCGCGCCGGGCCTCCAGGCTGCCAACTTCCTCTCGCTGTTCGGGGCGCTCGACCGGCTCGGCGGCTTCTTCGTGCTCGCCTCGATCCGCGAGTTCGCGCCGTTCGTGACGGGCGTGGTGGTGGCCGGAGTGGCGGGGACGGCGATCACCGCCGACCTCGGCGCCCGCAAGATCCGCGAGGAGCTCGACGCGCTCCAGGTGTTGGGCGTCGACCCGGTCAAGAACCTGGTCGTGCCGCGCTTCCTGGCGCTGATGCTGATCACCGGACTGCTCGACATCTACGCGCTCATCTTCGGCATCCTCGGCGGCGTCGGGGCCGAGCTCCTCTACAACGAGCCGCTCGGCGGGTTCTTCGCCACCCTGTTCACGAACGCCTCTGTCACCGACCTCTGGGGCTCGGTGCTGAAGACGACGATGTTCGGGGCAATCATCGCGGTGGTCTGCTGTTACAAGGGGATGACCGCCTCGGGAGGAGCGGCCGGGGTCGGCCGGGCTGTGAACGAGGCCGTGGTGATCTCGTTCATGGGCATGTTCGCGTTCAACTACGTCTTCACCCAGACCCTTCTCGCCACCAATCCCGAGCTGCAGACGATCCGATGAAGGGGACGAGCTGAATGGGCGGCTGGCTTGCGGTCCCCAAGGGCTGGCTCGACTCGATGGGCGAGATCTTCCGCTTCTGCACGCGCGTGATCGGCCTCGTCTACTCGGGGCGCGTATTTAAGTTCTTCGGCGAGGGCCTGCGGCAGGCCGGGGTGCTCATCCTCGGCTCGACCATCGTGATCTGGGGCCTGGTCTTCATCCTGGGGCTCACCTGCGGGATCGAGGGCGCCTACTTCCAGCGCTCAATCGGCGCCCCCGCCTACGCCGGTGTCTTTGCCGCCTGGTGCGACCTGCGCGAGGTGATCCCCTACGCCTTCGGCTACATCCTCTCGGCCAAGGTCGGGACCGGGATCGTCGCCGAGCTCGGCGCGATGCGGATCTCCGACGAGATCGACGCGCTCGAGGTGATGGGAATCGAGCCGGTCGCCTATCTGGCGGCGACCCGGCTGCTCGCCGCCTGGATGGTGCTCCCGTTCATGTACCTGGCGGCGGTCGGGGTCGGCTTCTTTGCCTCCTGGCTCGCGGTGGTCGAGCAGATCGGCGACGTCTCCTCGGGCGGCTACTTCCTGATCTTCTGGATGTTCCAGAACCCTCCCGACCTCTTATTCAGCGTGATCAAGGGGATGGCGATGGCGACCACGATCGTGCTGGTCGGCTGCTACTACGGCTACACCGCCTCCGGCGGCCCGGTCGGGGTGGGCACGGCGACCGCGAAGTCGATGGTCTTGAACATCGTCCTCGTCCACATCATCGGGATGATGGGCACGATGGTCTTCTGGGGGGCCAATCCGAGGGCTCCGATAGGTGGTTGACGTGTCGCGCCGCCCAGACGGTTAGAGACCCTCCGCCAGGGTCGAGACGATCGCCTCGTAGACACCGTCGCCCATGCGGCCCTCGGTGACGGTGACGTTGTCGTAGAGCCCGATCGCCGCCTGGAGCCCGGAGTCCCGTTCGGGGCCGTTCGCCGGGACGAAGAACCGGCCGACGACCTCCGCCACCCCGAGGTCCTCGACCGAGTCGCCGATCGCGATGCACTCCTCGCGCTCGTAGCCGCGCACCCCCTGATGGAACTGCACCGCCTTTGCCTTGCTCGACTCGGTCGGAATCAGGTGGTAGGCGTGAGCGGGACCGTCAATCCCGTCGACCCGGCGAAAGATCGCGCCGTTATCGATCAACCGCAGCTGCGAGTGGCCGCGCTCGCTCAGCAGCGCATTGGCTTCGTCGACCTCGACCTTGCCCCTGAAGAGGAGCGAGAGCTCACGGTCCCTGTGCCACGGACGATGCCAGTCGAGCCGCTCGGGAAAAGCCTCGAACAGCATCTCCGGGACCCCTTGGTCGACGATGGTCTGGGCCAGGCTCTTGCCCTCGGCGGGCTCGAGGTCACCGACCAGGAGCGTCTTCTCGCCGTCGACGACGGCGCCGCAGCCGACCTCGTATATGTAGGAGGTGCTGCCGATCAGCCGCGCATCCTCCAGCACCTGTGCTTCGCGCCGGCCAGACTTGATCACGATTTCGACCCCGGCCCGGTGGCAGGCCTGTAGCGCTCGAGCCTGCATCAGAGAGAACTCTCCCTCGGCGTCGCGGAAGAGGCTGCCGTGCTTCCCGAGCAGGGTCCCGTCGAGATCGGTGTAGACGCATTTGAGGGCCATGGGGTGGTCGTCGTGGACGCTGGGTCGGGTGGGGAGGGCCGCTACGGTAGCCGCGATGCCGCTCGAGTGGTCGCTCAAGGATCGTGTCCTGCGCTTCGGCCCGCCGGTTGCCGCCGGCATCGTCAACGTCACCGACGACTCGATGTTCGAAGGGGCCAGAAGCGGCACCCCCGAGCAGGCGGTTCGCGACGGGCTCGAGCTGGCCGAGGCCGGGTTCGAGATGCTCGACGTCGGGGCGGTGGCCGCGCGCAGCGGGCCGCCGGTTCCGGCGGCCGAGGAGGCCGCGCAACTGGTCCCGGCGATCGAGGAGCTGGCGGCGGCGACCGGGCTCCCGATCTCGGCCGACACCTTCTCCGCGGAGGTCGCGCGTCGCGCCGTCGAAACAGGCGCCGCCGCGATCAACGACATCTCCGGCGCCGCCGACCCCGCCCTGTTCGAGCTCGCGGCCCAAACCCGCTGCGGCCTGGTCCTCATGCACATCGAGGGCCCGCCCCGGGTGGACCGGGAGCCGCGCTCCTACGACGACCCGATCGCCCACCTCAAGTCGTGGTTCGAGCAGCGGATCACCGCGGCCACCGCCGCCGGGGTGGACGAGGAGCAGCTTGCGCTTGATCCGGGGCTCGACTTCGATCTGGGGGTGGCCGACGGTTTGGAAGTGCTGCGGCGTCTCGGGGAGCTGCGCGAGCTCGGCCGCCCGCTCTACGTCTCGCTCTCGCGCAAAGACTTCCTCGGCGCGGTCCTCGCCGGCTCCTGGGAGGAGCGGCGGCCGGCGGTCGACCGCGAGTGGGCGACCTCGGCCGCCACCACGATTGCGGTCGCCAACGGCGCCGACGTGCTCCGCCTCCACGACCCGAGCGCGGTGCAGGCGATGAAAGTGGCCGCCGCGATCACTGCCGAAGGCGAGGTCAGGGTTGGCTGAGGCCGCGGCGGTCCCGAGCGCACTCGTCCCCTGGGGCGCGACGCTTTCCTCCGGCCTCGACGACGGCCGCCTGGTCACCCGCAGCGAGGAAGCGGGCAGCGAGGCGGTCACCGCTCCACTCCCGGAGGCGCTCCATCCAGATCTCTCCGCGGCGCTCGAACGCGCCGGCATCTCCTCGCTCTACGCGCACCAGGTTGCGGCCTACGAGGCGGCAGCGAAGGCCAATCTCATCCTTACCAGCGGGACCGCGTCGGGGAAGTCACTTGCTTTCAACCTGCCGGTCCTCGACGCGATCGCCGCCGACCCGAAGGCGCGTGCGCTCTACCTGTACCCGACCAAGGCGCTGGCCCAGGACCAGGCCCGCGCCCTGGGCGAGCTCGGGCCGCCCAACCTGCGGCCCGCCATCTACGACGGGGACACGCCGAGGGAAGAGCGCCCGGCGATCCGCCGCCGCTCCAACATGGTCCTGAGCAACCCCGACATGCTCCACGTCGGCGTCCTCCCCAACCACCGCGGGTGGGGTGACTTCCTCGCCAACCTGGGCTGGGTCGTGGTGGACGAGGCGCACACCTACCGTGGCGTCTTCGGCTCCCACGTCGGCAACGTCCTGCGGCGGCTGCGCCGGGTGGCCGCGCTCTACGGAGCCGAGCCGCGCTTCCTGCTCGCATCGGCGACGATCGCCAACCCGAAGGAGCTTGCCGAGCGGCTCACCGGGCTTCCCTTCGAGCTCCACGACAGCGACACCTCACCCAGAGCGGGCCGCGAGATCGCGATCTGGAACCCGCCGCTGATCGACAAGTCACTCGGCACCCGGCGCTCGGTGATCTCGGAAGCTGCTGACCTCCTGGCCGACCTGGTCGGCGCGGGGGTGCGGACGATCTGCTTCATGCGCTCGCGCAAGGGAATCGAGCTGATCAACCGCTTCGCATCGAACCGGCTGCGCGAGACCGGGAAGGGCGATCTCGCCGCCCTGATTGCTCCGTATCGGGCCGGCTACACACCGCAGCAGCGCCGCGAGATCGAGGCCAAGCTCTCCTCCGGAGAGCTGCTCGCGGTTGCCGCCACCAACGCGCTCGAGCTCGGGATCGATGTCGGCGAGCTCGATGCCGCGATCTGCGCCGGCTTCCCCGGGACCGTCGCCAGCCTGCGGCAGATGTGGGGGCGCGCGGGGCGCCGATCGAAGGGGCTTGCCTTGTACGTCGCCGGGGAGGACGCGCTCGACCAGTTCTTCTGCCGCCACCCGGACGAGTTCCTCGAACGCCCGGTCGAGTCGGCGATCCTCGACCACCGCAGCGAGCAGATCCACGCCCAGCATCTGGTCGCGGCTGCGCACGAGATCCCGCTCGGCCCCGAGGACGACGGGATCCTCGGCGAAGGCTCGTTCGAGCTCGGCGAGGGGCTGATTGCGCCGGGAGAGCTGCGGGTGGCCCGCGGCAAGCTGGTCCCGCGGCGCTCCGATTATCCGGCTGCGGCGATCTCGCTGCGCTCGGCATCGGCCGAGAGCATCGCGGTGATCGACGCCGACTCCGGCGAGATGCTCGGGCGGGTCGAGGCGGGCCGCGCCTTCTCCACTGTTCACCCCGGCGCCATCTATCTCCACCTCGGCCGGTCGTACGAAGTCGCCGAGCTCGATATCGAGGCGCGCCGCGCGATCGTGCGCGAGCGGGAGGCGGACTTCTACACACAGGCCAAGAAGGAGACCGACATCTGGATCGAGGAGATCGCCGAAACGCGCGGAGCGCTCGGGGTAGAGCTCAACTTCGGCCGCGTCTCGGTGACCGAGCAGGTGATCGCGTTCCAGCGCAAGCGGACCGATGACCATGCGGTGATCGACACGGTCTCACTCGAGCTGCCCGAGGAGAACTTCCTCACCCAGGCGCTCTGGTACACGCTGCCGCGCAGCCTCGCCGGCTTCTTCCCGTCGGAGACGCTGCTCGGCGCCCTGCACGCATCAGAGCACTGCCAGATCGCGGTGCTGCCGCTGATCGCGATGTGCGACCGCTGGGACATCGGCGGGCTCTCCACCAACGTTCACCACCAGACCGGCAAGGCGACGATCTTCATCTACGACGGCCATCCCGGCGGGGTCGGGATAACCCGGCAGGGCTTCGACCGCTTCGACCGGCTGGTCGGCGACGCGGCGCGCCTGGTCGGCGAGTGTCCGTGTGAGCAGGGCTGCCCCTCGTGCGTCCAGAGCCCCAAATGCGGCAATCTCAACGACCACCTGCACAAGGGAGGCGCGATCGAGCTGATGGGACAGATGCTGGAGGCGAGGGAGGAGGAAGGCCGCGTGAGCAGGAGAGCGGTCCAGATCTCGGTGATCGGCGCATCCGAAGGGGCAGAGGAGATTCTGCGCGAGGCCGAGGCGGTCGGGCGCGGGATCGCGGAAGCAGGCGCCGTGTTGGTCTGCGGGGGGCTGACCGGGGTGATGGAGGCCGCCTCGCGCGGCGCAGCCGAGGCGGGCGGGACCGTCGTCGCAGTCCTGCCGACCCTTTCCCCCGCCGATGCCAACGAACACGTCACCTATGCGATCGCTACTGGCATCGGCCATGCCCGCAACCTCGCGGTCGTGGCCTCGGGCGACGCCGTGATCGCGGTCGGCGGCGAATGGGGGACGCTCTCGGAGATCGCCTACGCGCGCAAGCTCGGCCGCCCGGTGGTCGCGATCCAGAGCTGGCCGCTGCGCAACCGGGCCGGCACCGACCTCGGGATCGCCGAGGCGGAGACCGCGGAAGAGGCGGTGAAGGCCGCGCTCTCCAACGCGGTCACCGAGGAGCGCTCCGCCGAGCGCACCCTGGCGGCCGACGACACGCTCGACTAGCCGCTCAGGACCGCGTTTTGGCGGGTGAGCGCCGGGTACCGCGGGAGAACGCAACGAAAGGAGTTCGCATGCCACCCCGCGGCGTCAAGAAGGGCACCAAGCGTGCCCGGCAGTACGAGCACGTCAAGAAGAGCGAGAAGCGCGCCGGCCGCTCCAACCAACGGGCTGAAGAGATCGCTGCGCGCACCGTGAACAAGGAGAAGGCTCGTTCGGGCGAGTCGAGGACGAGGTCCCGCAGTTCGGTCCGCGATATCTCCTCGGGCCGGCGCGGCGGCCAACGCTCCGGACACGGTCCGGGCGGGCGGACCCGCGACCAGCTCTACAACGACGCGAAGAAGCTGGGCATCGAAGGCCGCTCGGGCATGAACAAGCAGCAGCTGCAGCGCGCCGTTGCGGGCGCCAGCTAAGGGTCAGCGCCGGGCGGGTAGCGCTCGAGCAGCGCGAGGATCGCGAAAGCGTGCGACCAGGCGAGGGGCGTCACCGAGAGCGGGCGCCCATCGCCGGTCGACACCCGCTCGGGCAGGGTTCCGGCTGATGTGAGGGAGCGGCGCAGTGCGGCAAGGAGATCATCGGCCGCGTCCGGCTCCTCCAGCCGGGCCAGCGCCCACGCCGTCCACGCGGTCGGCGCGGTCCAGGCTTCCCCGCCGGTCCAATCCTCGGTCGGGCCGGTTCCGAAGCGGCTCGCCGATCCGGCGAGGTTGAGCAGGGTGCGGCGGGCCGGTTCCCGCAGGCCGCCAATCTCGAAAGGGACGATCGCCCAGGCCGCGGCTGTATCGAGCGCCTCGCCCCCCGCCTCCCGCGTCAGCCCCCTGGCCGAAGTGAAGCGGTCGCGGATCTCGGCCGGCGCCACACCGGCTGCGATCGCGTTTCCGAGCAGATCCCCCTCGATGCTCTCGCCGTAGTCCTGGCGGCGTCGCCAATCGAGTCGGTTGGGGGCTAGAAGCCCGCTGGCCATCGCCGCCGCAGCCACCCACCCGGCGCCGTCGCCGGCGGCTGGACGTCCCGGGACCGGATCACCGTCGATCTCGAATCGCCCCGCTGCCTCCAGGTCGAGCGAGAGCAGGAACTCGGCGATTTTGCGCGCCTGCCGCCGCTCACCGGCCGCCGCGAGAGCGAGAGAGACGGCCGCGGCGTCTCTGGGCCAGACATAGTCCCAGCCCTCACGGGCGCCGGCGATCACGGCGCCTGTCCGCGGATCGGCCAGCGAGTGAACGACGAGCAGTGACCGCGCGTAGAGGCGCCTAGCCCAGTCGGGCGTGCCGGGTGCCAAGGTCCGAGCCGGTTCGAATCGCGATACCTCGCCGAACGGCGTGGGAATCTCGATCGGTATCGGTTCGGCGCGGGGGGTAGCCGCGCCGGAGAGCGACGCGGCACCGATTAGGGCTGCGACCAGCAGGACTGCGACGGACCGTACGGACGACACGGATCTGACGCTAGCCTTCCGGAGGGTTATCCGGCGAGGTAGCTCAGTTGGTAGAGCACACGACTGAAAATCGTGGTGTCACCGGTTCGATTCCGGTCCTCGCCACTACTTCTTGCGCTTCTTCTTTTTCCTCTTCTTCGGCGCCGAAGGGTTCGGGGGATTCGGGGGGAAGCCCGGAGTACCGCCCTGCGGCGGAGGGACCTGCCTGGTCTTCTCGTCGGCCTGGGTGCGCACGCCCTCGGAAAAGGCCTTGAGGGCGTTGTAGGCCGGTTTGGCGCTGAAGTCGCGGCGGACGAGGCCGAAGTTGGAGACCCAGTCGGCCGGGTCGGGCGTGACGTCGCGGAAGCTCCACCAGTTCGCCACCGAGACCACCGGGTACTCGCTCTCCATCAGCTCGTAGGCCTTGGACAGGTTCTTCGCCTGGCGCTCCTCGCTGACGCAGTTCTGCCAGGCGGGCAGGCCGGAGTTCTGGCAGGTGCCCCAACCCATCTCGGTGATCCAGACCTTCTTGTCGGTGTCGCCGTTCTCGCCCATGATCTTGTCGACGCTGGCGATGCTGCAGAAGGCGCGCGGTGAGTTGTCGACGCCGTCGTCGCTCCAGCAGATCTCGGGATCCTGCAGCGGGTACTCGTGCAGCCCGACCTGGTCTGACTTGTTCGAGAGGCCATTGGCGTACATGCCGCGGAGGAAGCTGAACATGTTGCCGGCCGGGGCGAGGCCGGTGCTGACCACGATCGCGTTCGGATCGGCCTGGTGAGCGGCGTCGTACGCCGCGGAGAGCATCTGCATGTACTCGGCCGCATTCGGGCCGGACGGCCAGAACTGATCGATGTTCGCCTCGTTCCAGATCTCGTAGGCCTTTACGCCCATGGAGCTGTAGCGCTCCACGACCCAGCCGACGAAATTGGCGTAGTCCTGGAAGTTGGCCGGCTTGTAGTAGTGGTTGTAGACCTGCCGGCCCGCCGAGTCGACGTGCTTGTTCGGGTCGCCGGAGGCCCAGTAGGGCGGCTGGTCGATCAGGAGGATCGGGTTGATCCCGGCCTCGAGGTCATCCTTGACGACATCGTCCATGGCGGCGACCCACTGTTCGTTGAGCTGCTGGGTCGGCGTCGGCTGCGCCAGATTCCAACCGACCCCCTCGCGAGCCCAGGTGACGCCCGCAGCCTTCGAAAGAGTGAGCGTCTTCGGCGCAGTGTCGGGAGGGACGCCCCAGGTCGTATCGGTATCGGCACCGATCTCCGGACCGGCCTGCTCGCCCGGTCCCAGAGCAGCGTCGTCTTCGCCGCCGCAGCCGGCGATCAGCGCCGCGGCCAGCATCGCGCCGGCCAAAACCCCGTTGCGTCTCAGTCTCTTGCCCATTCCCCCAGAACTAATCGGTCGGCTCACCATACCGCGAGTGTGAGCATGCGCACGCCGGTCGCCGGTTCCGGCTCGACCAGGCACGGACAATTCCTAGGCGCGCCCGTAGACGGGCAGCCAGGTTCCCGAAACCGGCGCCGAGTCCGGCGAGCAGAGGAAGCGAATCACCCTGGCGATCTCGGCCGGACGAACCCATTTCTCGAAGTCGGCGTCGGGCATCGACTCCCGATTGGCAGGGGTGTCGATGACGCTCGGGACGACCGCGTTCACCCTGACGCCGTCGTCGCGGTACTCGACGTCGAGCGAGCGCACGAGCGCCAGCACCGCGGCCTTCGAGACCGAGTAGGCGGCGCCGCCCGAGAACGGTTCGAGCGCGCTGCGGGTCCCGACGCAGACGATCGCCCCGCCGTCTCCTTCGACCAGCCGCGGCAACGCCGCGCGGCACATCCTGGCCGCGGTCATCAGGTTGAGGTCCATCATCTTCTCGAGCGAGGAGAGCGGCTCCTCGCCGAAGCGCTCCCCGGCACCAAACCCCCCGACGAGGTTGACCAGCCCCGTCAGGTCCCCCTTGGCCGCGGCGGCCTCGACCGCGGCGGCCGCTCCCTCCTCGCTGGAGAGGTCGGCCTGGACCAGGTCGACCCGCTCCTTCAAGTCCGGGTCGAGATGCTCGAGCTCCTGCTCGACCAGCCAGGTGGAGACGACCGTGGCCCCCGCGTCGGCAAGCTCGCCGAGCACGGCGCTGCCCAGGAACCCGGTGCCCCCGGTGACCAGGACCGTGCCCTCGATCGTGCCAGTTGTCAGCTTTCTCTCCCTATTTGCGACCTCATCGATGGGCAGGCTAACCGCCTCACCCGGAGGCCGAGGGGCCGAAACCCGTCCGCCCGCGGCTCTACTTTGGAAACAAGATGACTGAACAGGCAAGCCTCAACGGATCCGGCGAAGAAGGCACCATGAGCACGATCGCCGACTTCATCGACGGCCAGCAGATCGAGGGTGCCTTCGCGGTCCGCGACCGCGCCCTGCGTGACTTCCGCAACAAGCCCGGGCAGTTCTTGAAGCTGCAGCTCGGAGACCGCAGCGGCACGGTCGACGCCGTCTGCTGGGACGACGCCGAGAAGTGCCACGAGCTCGCCATCCCCGGCGAGGTTGTCTGGGTTTCGGGCCGGTTCGAGCAGAGTCAGAAGTACGGCGACAGCATCAAGATCACTACGTTGCGGCCGGCCGAGCCGGGGGAATACACGGCCGACCAGCTTGCCTCCGCGCCGGAGCGCCCGGTCGAGGCCCTGGAGGAGGATCTGCGCTCGCTGATCGCGACGATCCAGTCGCCGCAGCTGCAGACATTGCTCGACCGGCTGCTCGGTCCCGAGGCGGCCCGCTGGAAGCGTTTTCGCGAGGCGCCCGCCGCCAAGCAGTACCACGAGGCCTATCCGGGCGGGTTGCTCGAGCACACGCTCACCGTCGCCCAGGGCGTCAGCGCCCTGGCGCCGCTCTCGCCGGGGATCGACCGTGACGTCGCGGTGACCGGAGGGATCCTCCACGACATCGGCAAGACCGAGGCATATGACGACAACAGGCTCAGCCCCGACTTCACCGACGCCGGCCGGCTCCAGTCCGAGATCCCGCTCGGCTACTACCTGGTCCGACGTGAGATCGAGGAGATCGAGGGATTCGACCCCGACCTAGCCCAGGCGGTCCTCCACATCATCCTCGCCCATCACGGCACCCGCGAGATGGGCTCGCCGGTGGTCCCGCTCACCCGGGAGGCGACCCTGGTCCACTTCGTCGACAACCTGCGCGGCCGGCTCGGAAGCTTCGACCGGCTCGAGCGGCGGCTCGCAGAGGGTGAGCGCTGGTCCGAGTTCGACCGGGCGCTCGGCAACCCGGTCTTCTTTGGGAGCAAGGCCGCCTAGGCGGTCCGCTCCTTCTGTTCTCCCTCGCCGAGGCATAGCGCGCCGCAAATTCCGCTTTTCGCCTGCCTGGGACGCGCGGGCACGGCCCGGGCACAACTATCCTGCCTGCGTGGCCAAGGACACCGAGAAGCTGATCCGGCAACTGTCCTTGATCTCGTTCCTGATGGCCAACGGCAGGCCGGTGCAGGCGCTCGAGATCAAGCGCGAGGTCGAGGGCTACAGCTCGATGAACGACGACGCCTTCGCCCGGCGCTTCTACGCCGACCGCGCCGAGCTCGAGAGCCTCGGGATCGTCTTGCAGATCGAAAAGCCGGGGGAGAGCTTCTCCAGCCAGGAGGCCGAGCTCTACTCGCTGCCGCCGGAGAACTACTACCTGCCCGAGATCGAGTTCACCGATGACGAGCTGGCCGCGCTCAACACTGCGCTCTATCTGCTGCAGGGCAAGTTCGCCTATGCCGAGCCGCTGCGGCTGGCGCTGCAGCAGGTGTCGTGGGGGCGGCCCAGTCCGCTCGGCTCGAGCGAGAGCGGCCCCGTGTCGGTGGGGATGGCCGGCGAGGCGGGCGGCGCCGATCTCTCCCAGCGCCTCTCCAAGATCGAGACCGCGATCTCACGTCGCAAGACGATCGAGTTCACCTACTACACGATCACCAGCGACGAGACCAAGAAGCGCAAGGTCGATCCGTACCACCTCGTCTACCGGAGCGGCAACTTCTATTTGATCGGCCACTCGCACGAGCGTGAGGCGGTGCGCGTCTTCCGGCTCTCCCGGATCAAGGGCAAGGTCTCGTACGCGTCGAAGGCCGAGCACGACTTCCAGCCGCCTGATGAGTTCGACCGCCACGACTATGCGCGCCGGTCCGAGTGGCAGCTGGGTGACATCGAGGAGCCGAAGGCCGAGATCTTCCTCCGCGACCGGATCGCCTGGCTGGTCGAGCGCGACTTCGGTCAATACGGCACCCTGCGGCCGGCAAAGGCGGTCGACAACGCCCCCGGCAAGGGGACGATCTTCGAGACCGAATACGCCTCCAGCCGCGAGCTGGTCGCCTGGGTCCTGCGCTGGCGCCGTCACGCGACGGTGCTGGCGCCCGCCGAGCTCGCCGACGAGGCGCGCGAGCGCTTCGAGCTCCTCCGCAGCCGTCACGAGGGCGAGTTCGAGACCGCCACGGTGCGCCGCACCGGGCGCCGCGATCCCACGCCGCGGGTGGCCCGCAGCAACGGCCGGGGCGAGGCGACGATCCGCCCGGAGCGATTCGCGCGCCTGGTCACCCTCGCCGGGATGCTGATCGAAGCGGCCAAGGAAGAGCAGCAACTCAAGCTCGCTGCCGTGCTCGAGCACCTCAACCTGACGGAGGCCGAGCTCCGTGACGACATCGACCTGCTCAACGTCGTCAACTTCGGCGGTGGCACCTACGTCCTCTACGCCGAGGTCCAAGGAGATCAGATCGAGGTAGATGCCGAGCCTTATGGCGACAACTTCGCGCGTCCCGCCCGGCTGCTGCCGCTCGAGGCCAAGGCCCTAGTCGCCGCGATCGATCTCTTCGGCGACCACCTGCCGCAGGCCGGCCTGGCCACCGCCAGGAAGAAGATCACCGAGGCGCTCGGTCACGATCCCTCCGAGGAGGGCCTCGAGATCGCGGCTGCCGGAGGAGACGACTCGGAAGTGGCGCGAAAGGTGAACGACGCGATCGCCAACCGCCGCGTTCTCGGAATCCACTACTACAAGGAGAACGAGGACGAGTTCACCAAGCGCGAGATCGAGCCCTACCGGCTCCAGAACGGCCCCGAGGGCTGGTACGTCGCCGCCTACGACCTGCGCCGGAGCGACATCCGCCACTTCCGGCTCGACCGGATCAAGGAGGTCGAGATCCTCGAGCGGGATTTCGAGCCCCGCCCCGAGATCGAGGAGCTGGCGGCGATGGAGGGCTGGCTCGCCGACGGCGAGGTGCCGGCGGCCCAGATCGCCCGCGTCTGGGTCTCTCCCGAGCGGGCCCGCTGGCTGGCCGAGGAGCGGACTGTGGTCGAGGAGCTCTCCGACGGCGCCGTAATCGTCGAGGTGCCTTTCGCCGGAACCGAATGGCTGTTCCGGGAGATCCTGGGCGGCGCCGGCGAGCTGGTCGTGCTCGAGCCGGAGGAGGCGCGCCGCGCGATCGCCTCGGAGCTGGCCGAGGACGCCGGCTCGCTTGCAGAGGCCGCCTGATCGGAGAACCGCTCGAGGTCGAGCGGCTGGTCGCCCCGAACCCGGGGCCGATGACTCTCGAGGGGACCAACACCTACCTGGTCGGGCGCGACCCGGCGATCGTGATCGACCCGGGCCCGGCGGACGACGGTCATATCGCCGAGATTCGACGGCAGGCGGAGTCGCGCGGCGGGATCGGCACGGTCCTGCTCACGCACGGGCACCGCGACCACACCGAGGGTGTCGAGCCGCTTGGCGTCGAGCCAACGGTTCCGGCCGACGGCGAAGCGGTCGGGCCGCTGACTGCGATCGCAACCCCCGGCCATGCGCTCGACCACCTCTGCTTCGCCAGCGGCAAGACCTGTTTCTGCGGGGACCTGATTCTTGGGCACGGCTCGGCGATCGTGCCCTCGCGGGAGCACGGCGGCTCCCTCGCCGACTACATGGCCTCGCTCGGGCGGCTTGCCGCCCTGAATCTCGAAACTCTCTATCCGGGCCACGGGCCGGTGATCGAGGACGCCCGCACCAAGATCAACGAGTACGTCGAACACCGGCTCGAGCGCGAGCGGAAGCTCCTCGCCGCCCTCGATTCCGGCGGGCGCTCCCGGGCAAAGCTGCTCGACGCTGCCTGGGACGATGTCCCCGCGGAGCTCCGCGGCGCTGCCGCGATCCCAATGCAGGCGCATCTCGAGAAGCTCGAGGACGAGGGGCGCCTGCCAGATGACCTGATCGATTGAGCGTCTGAGCCATACTGCGCCCATGTCCGAGGAGAACATCGAGATCGTCCGCAAGATGTACGAGGCGTATGTCCGCGGCGACATGGATCGCGCCCTCGCGTTCTTCCACGAGGACGTCGAGGCCGACTTCTCGATACGGGTCGATTCCGGGGTCAGCACGGGCCGCGACGAGCTCGCCAAGGTGGTGGGTTCGTGGATCGGGGCGTGGGACGACTATCAGGAGGAAATAGACGAGGTCCATGACTTCGGCAGTGCCATCTGCCTCGTGGTGACCCAGCGGGGGCGCGGCAAGGGCAGCGGGGTCGAGCTTGCGAACCAGTTCGCGACGGTTTACGAATTCACGGACGGCCTGATAACCGGCGTCACCATGTTCGACTCGAGAGAGAAAGCTCTCGAAGCCGCAAAGAAAGCCGCGGTCTAGGCTCCTCCAGTCATGCGGAAATCGACGGAGAAGCTGCTGAAGGGAGGAGGCGCGGCTCTGGTGGGGGCTGCCGGCCTCGCGGGGGCATCGGTGGCCGGCGCCTGGTACCAGCTCTTCCGCCGTCCGCTGCCGAAGACGAGCGGCGAGCTCCGCGTCCACGGGCTCGAAGGCCCGATCGACGTCCGCCGCGACCGCTGGGGGGTGCCTCACGTCGGCGCATCCAGCGACCACGATCTCTGGTTCGGACAGGGATTTGTCCACGGACAAGACCGGCTCTGGCAGCTGGCGCTCTACCGCAGAGTGGTCTGCGGGCGGATGTCCGAGTTCGCCGGCGGCGAAGGGCTCGTCCTCGATCGGTTCATGCGGACCCTGGGGCTGAAGCGGGTTGCGCTGGAGGAGGAGGCGCGGCTCTCGGAGGCGAACCGCGCCCTCTTCGACGCCTACTGCGCGGGCGTCAACGCCGCGGCGGGCGCCGAGAAGGTCCTGCCGGCCGAGTTCCAGATTCTGCGGCTCGAGTGGGAGCCGTGGACGCCCTCTGACTCGCTCGCCTGCGCGAAGCTGCTCGCCTTCGGCCTCTCCACCAACTGGGAGTCGGAGTTGCTGCGCGCAGACATGGCCCGCGAGCTGGGCGAGGAGCGTGCCGCCCGTCTCGATCCGACCTACCCCGTCGGCAACCCGATCGTCACCCGGCCCGGCGAGTCTTTCCAGGGTGACGGCCGCGCCATCCTCGAGCAGCTCGCTCGCGTGCGCGAGCAGATCGGCTTTACGGCTGGGGCCAGCGGCTCCAACAACTGGGCGGTCAGCGCCGAGCGGTCCGCAACCGGCGGGCCGCTGATGGCCGGCGATCCCCACCTCACCCCGAGCATGCCCGGCATCTGGTACCAGGTCGGGCTCGAGCTCGGGGACCGGTTCGCCCGCGGTGCCTCGGTCCCGGGGCTCCCCGGGGTGATCCTGGGACAGAACAACGACGTCAGCTGGAGCTTCACCAACGTGATGGCCGACGTCCAGGATCTGTTCATCGAGCGGATCGACGGGGACCGCTACCTCTTCCGCGACGAATGGCGGGACCTCGAGGTGATCGAGGAGCCGATCGAGGTCAAGGGGCGCGATACGCCCGTGCAGCACACCGTCCGCCTCACCCACCACGGCCCGATCGTCAACGACCACCTCGGCGCCGACGACGCCGAGCCGCTGGCGCTGCGCTGGACCTCGCATGACCATTGCGGCGTCAACGGCCGCTATCCCTTCGGGATCCTCGAGCCCACCAACGGGGCCGAGCTGGTCGATCTGCTCGGCGACATGGCGATCCCCGTCAACAACCTCGTCTGGGCGGACCGGCACGGATCGATCGGTTACAAGACGACGGGTGTCCTCCCGATTCGCAACGGGGACTGCCCGGACCTGCCGAAGCCGGGCTGGACCGGGGAGTTCGAATGGGACGGCACGGTTCCGTACGAGGAGATGCCGGAGGTGACCGATCCGGACGCCGGGTACGTGATCACCGCCAACAACAAGATCGAGGCCGGCGACTTCCCGCACCACATCACCAGCGATTACATGGACGGCTACCGGGCGAAGCGGATCGAGCAGCTCCTCACCGGTCAGGAGGAACACGATCTCGACGACTTTGCTCGCTACCAGGTGGACAAGCATTCGATTCCGGGGGTCGAGGTCGTTCGCCGACTTTCGCGGCTGACGCCCTCCGGCCAGCGCGAGATCCGCGCGATCGAGCTGCTCAAGAGCTGGGACTTCGGTATGGACCCCGACTCGATCGGCGCCAGCGTCTACCACGCCTTCGTCATCCGCTTCGCGCGGGAGTTCGCGCGCGCGGCAATTCGCGACCGCGACCTCGCCGAGCGCTGGATGGATCGCGCCGACAACGGCTTCCTCGATCACAACGCCTCGACCTGGCGCTGGTTCTCGCATCTGCTGTCGCTGTGGGAGGAGGACGACCCGGAGCTGATCGGCCGCCCCTGGGACGACCTCGTCGTCGACGCGCTTCGCGGGGCCCTGGACGATCTCGAGTCCGCTTTCGGCTTCGACGAGTCCGAATGGCGCTGGGGCCGGGTCCACGCGCTCGACTTCCCGCACGCGCTCGGCCGGGCCAACCCGATTTTCGCCCGGATCTTCAATCGCCGGCTCGAGGTCGGCGGCGCCCAGGAGACCGTCTGCCAGGTCGCCAGCGACCCGTCGAACCCCGAAGAAGCCGCGTGGGCACCGAGCTGGCGCATGGTCGCCGACCCTGTCAGGCCGGAGCGCTCGCGGTGGCAGGCGTTCACGGGCCAATCGGGGCAGGCAGGGAGTCCTTACTACGACGACGTCCAGGAGCGCTATCTCGAGGGCGAGACCCAGCCGATGGCGGGCGACCCGCCGTGGCAGACGCTGCACCTGACGCCGCGCTGAGCTTGTCTCGTCGGGATCAGATCGTCATGACCGAGGACGAGCAGCGTGAGCTGCTCTCCTCCGAGCGAATCGTCACCGTCGGCTCCTTCGGCCCGCGGGGCTGGCCCCACCTGATGCCGCTCTGGTACGTGCTCCGCGACGGCGAGATCTGGATCTACACCTACGCCAAGTCGCAGAAGGTCAAGAACCTCGAGCGCGACCCCCGGGCCACGCTGCTGGTCGAGACCGGGCACGAGTACGTCGAGCTGCGCGGGGTCATGATCGAGGCCGAGGCAGAGATCAACCGCGACCACGAACTCGTCTTCGAGGTTGCCAAGGAGCTCACGGTCCGCTACGCGGCCGGGCTGGAGTCGGTCGAGGGAGACGCGGCCACCGCCCTCGCCGAGCAGGCAAGGAAGCGGGTGGCGGTCCGCTTCGTGCCCAAGCACGTCGCCAGCTGGGACCACTCGAAGCTCGGCGGGAGCTACTGAGCGATACGCTTCGCGGCACACCGACCCGGGAGGAATTGATGGGACCCGCAGCGCGCTTCGTCACGGTCATTCTCGCCATTG
Source organism: uncultured Solirubrobacterales bacterium (assembly GCA_963770155.1). Lineage (GTDB taxonomy): Bacteria > Actinomycetota > Thermoleophilia > Solirubrobacterales > 70-9 > CAVYOE01. The sequence goes on from CAVYOE010000001.1 coordinate 2,084,966, forward strand.
CGGCCATGCTCGCGATCGCCTCCCCGGCCGCAACCGCAAAAAAGAAGAAGCCGAAGCAGGTCCCGCTGACCGTATCGGTGGGGACCGGAACTTCGACCGTCAACAAGCCCGCGGTCGTGCCATACCGCGCGGAGGTCAGCTCGATCGCCACTTGTCCCGGAAACACGGTCGCGGTCGGAGGTGGGTACTTCGCTCCCGTCGTCAGCGCGCCTCTCAACGCCTTTCGCGTCGTCTACGTGACCGAATCGGTGCGCGTGGGCGAAAACCAGTGGCAAACCCGGGGCGTGGCCGAGTGGGGGGCGAACGGAGCCCCGCAGGAAGAATTGACGACAGAGGTCTACTGCCTGCCCCGCCGAGGCACGATCACCGATGTCCCGACCACGACGACGCTGGGCGGGGGCAACACCGATGCCGTCAACCTGCTCGCCGCGTGCACCGGCAAGTCGCGTTTGCTCTCCGGCGGCTTCGCAGGTTTGCAGTCGCTCTCGCCGACGGTGACGGTCGGTCCCGCAACCGAGTCGGCTCCGGCTGGAAACGCATGGAGCGTCCGCATTTCCCGGGTGGGCACCGGCGCGCCAACACCCGTCACTGCCCACGCCTACTGCTACACGCCACCGCCAAAGAAGAAGAAGGGCAAGAAGGCGGTCGCTGCGAAGAAGCGGAAGAAGAAGAAGATCCTGGGTCCGAGGCCCCTGACCGTGCTCACAGCTGCCGGAACGGTTCCCTCGACTGTCTACGCCTCGAGCACCACGACCACACTTCCCTGCGCCGGGCACTTGCGGGGAATCTCGGGTGGATTCGCGGGGCCCGCCCTCGGGGCCACCAGCTGGGCGATCTTCAGCGAGTCCCGTCTTGTCGGTGGAGCGTGGCGCGTGACCGGGGTTCAGGGCGGCAGCCCCTCACCGCCCCTCCCGTTCACCGCCTTCAACGACTGCGCCTAGCGCAGAGGGGCGCCTAGACCGGCAGCTTCAGCGCGCGCTTGCGGCACTTCTTCCGCGCCTTCTTCGATTTCTTCTTCTTGCATTTCTTCAGCGCCGCGGCGCGCTGGCCGGTGGGGCGTGACGGCGTGGTCACCGGCGGTGATGGTGGCGGCGTCATGGACGCTCCGAGCTCGAGCGCCCCGGTATCGCACGGCGGCACATTGAAGCGGAAGTAGCCGCGCTGGTCGGTCTCCGGGCAGGCGCCGCCATGGTTGATCGCAAGGCTCGTCGGGTTGAGGATGTGGGTCCTGGTCGGGCCGCCGTAGTCCGCAAGGGGCCCGAGGCCCGCGGGCATACCGACGAGGTCGTTCGAGCCGCCGGTCAGGGTGCAACTGCCCACCAGATTGGATCCCGCTGAGGGCACCGATCCACGACAGTCACTGCCGGTTGTCGTCGCCGTGTTGCCGGCGACGATTGTGCCGCTGATCGTGGCCTTGCCGCTGTAGTCATTGTAGATCCCGCCGCCCTCGCCGGCGCCGGCGCGACCGCTGGCGGAGTTGTTGGTGATGGTCGTGTTGGTGAGTGTGGCCGTTCCAAAGAGCAGAAAGATCCCGCCCCCCAGCGCGTCGGTGTTGGTTCCCGTGTCTTCGTTGGCCTGATTTCCCGAGATCGTGCTGTTGGTGGCGACGAGCGAGGTGTTGAAGTTGTAGACCATGATGCCGCCCCCGTCCGCGCTTTCATTTCCGGAGTCGTCGACGACGTTCTCGGCGACGGTGCTCCGCAACAGGTTCACGGACGTGCCCGCCGGGCCTTCGAAGTAGATGCCACCCCCCCAGGTGTTCTGGGCCGGAGTACTGGCGGCGACAGAGTTGCCGACGATCTCGCTGTCGATCACGCTCAAGGGCGCGTCGGCACGGATGCCGCCACCACCGAGCCCGGAGTGCTCGAGACCATCGAAGATCTTCACTCGGATCAGGGTGACGCCGCCGGAGGCGGGCAATACGTGGAGGATGCGGTCCCTGTTGGCGAGGTCCCCTCCAACCGGGTTGCTGTCGCCGTCGATCGTCGCCAGCCCCGGCCCGGTGCTCTCGATCATCACTGTGCTGTTGATGTCGAGATCGCCCTTCATGTTGACGTCGGTCAGATCGTCGACCCCGTGCTCGGTCAGCGTGTAGGTCTGTCCGCCGGTGAGCCGGATGGTGTCTGCGCCGGCCGTGTCGCCACTGCAGCCAAGAGCGGTCGTGTTGGCGTTGGCCGAGATGACCGCCTCGCGCAGCGTGCAGACCCCGCCGTTCTCGACTCCGTCTGCCGTGCTGTTGACGTTGATCGTGGCGGCACTCGCGGTGGCGCAATAGAGAAGGAGCGCCGCCCCCACCGTTGCCGCGATCAAAGAAGAAGTCCGCCTCATCCCCGCTCCCATGGTGCTTGGGAGTGTAATGCCGATGCCACGGCCGCGCCACGGGTAGCCTCTCCCACCTATGGAGGACCTGAAGGGACTGATCCTCTCCGGCGGCGCAGGCACGCGACTGCGCCCGATCACGCACACCTCGGCCAAGCAGCTCGTGCCCGTGGCCAACAAGCCGGTGCTCTTCTACGGGATCGAGGCGCTGGTCGAGGCCGGGATCACCGAGATCGGGATCATCATCGCGCCCGAGACCGGAGCCGAGATCCAGGCGGCTGCCGGCGACGGGGCCGAGTTCGGCGCGAAGATCACCTACATAGAGCAGGACGCGCCCCGGGGCCTCGCACACGCCGTGCTGACCGCGGAGGAGTTCATCGGCCAGAGCCCGTTCGTGATGTACCTGGGCGACAACCTGCTCCGAGACGGGATCACCGAGCTGGTGGGCGCCTTCCGCTCCAACCAGCCCGACGCGCTGATCCTCTTGACCAGCGTCGCGGACCCCGAGTCCTATGGCGTGGCCGAGCTCGACGGGGAGAAGGTGGTCCGGCTGATCGAGAAGCCGAAGGACCCGCCCAGCGATCTGGCACTCGTCGGTGTCTACATGTTCGAGCCGTCGATCTTCGACGCGGCGCGCTCGATCGAACCCTCTTGGCGCGACGAGCTCGAGATCACTGACGCGATCCAGTCCCTGATCGATTCCGGCAAGCGGGTCGAGCCGCACATCGTCAAGGGCTGGTGGAAGGACACCGGCCAGCTCGCCGACATGCTCGAGGCCAACCGCCTCGTGCTCGAGGACATCGAGCCCAAGAACGAGGGCGAAATGGTTGAGAGCGAGGTAGAGGGCCGCGTCGTGATCGGGCCGGGGGCGCGGCTGGAGCGTTCACGGGTCCGCGGGCCGGCGATCATCGGTGCGGGGTCGCGAATCGTCGACTCCTACATCGGGCCGTACACCGCGATCGAGAGCGGCGTTGAAATCAGCGGCTCCGAGATCGAACACTCGATCATCCTCAGCGGCTCCTCGATCAAGGACCTCGAGTCGAGGATGGAGGCCAGCCTGCTCGGCCGCGACGTGCAGCTGAGCGGCAGCGACGGCATGCCGAAGACGCTGCGCCTACTGGTCGGGGACCACGCCAAGATCTCGATTCCATGAGAGTCCTCATAACGGGAGCGAGCGGAATGCTCGGCCGCGACGTGGTCGCGCTCGCCGAGGGCGCGGCGCACGAGGTGACCGCGCTCGGCCGCGACGATCTCGACATCACCGACGGTTCCCGGGTGGACGAGATCGTCGAGCGCCACCGGCCGCGGGCGATCATCAATTGCGCTGCCTGGACCGACGTCGACGGCGCTGAGGAGGCCGAGGAGGAGGCGACCCGGGTCAACTCGGAGGGCGCGGCCAACCTCGCTCTGGCCGCGGCTCGCATGAACTCGATGGTCGTCTATCCGTCGACCGACTATGTCTTCGACGGCGGCAAGAACGAGCCGTACAACGAGCGCGACGAGCCTGGTCCGCTCTCCGCGTATGGACGCTCGAAGCTGGCCGGGGAGCGCGCCACCACCGCGGCCAACCGGCGGAGCTTCATCGTCCGCACCTCGTGGCTGTTCGGGCCGGAGGGCAAGAACTTCGTCGAGACGATGCTGCAACTGGCCGCCGACAAGGGACAGGTGCTCGTGGTCCACGATCAGGTCGGCACCCCGACCTACACCGGCCACCTCGCGGCGGGACTGGTGAGGCTGATCGAGGGCACGACCTACGGCATCCACCACATGTCGGGTGGCGGACAGGCCTCCTGGTACGAGTTCGCGCAGGAGATCTTTCGCCAGGCGGGCGCCCAGTGCGAGGTCCTCGCCGCGACCAGCGAAATGGTCCCGCGCCCCGCAACCCGCCCCGCATATGGCGTGCTCCGCTCGATTCGTCAGACGCCGATCGAACTCCCTCCGTGGGAGCAGGGGCTCGCCCAGTACTTGAAGCGGCGCGCGGCTCCAGAAGAGGGAGATGGCACCGCCACCGAATCCCAGGAAGCGGGGGCCGGCGGATGAAGCTGCTCGTTGCTGGAGGTGCAGGCTTCATCGGCTCTAACTTCGTCCGGCTCCACCAGGAGAAGAGCAGCGACGACGAGATCGTGGTGCTCGACAAGCTCACCTACGCCGGGCGCCGGGAGAATCTCGACGGGATCGACCGCTGCGAGCTGGTCGAGGCCGACATCGCCGACCGGGACGCGGTCCGCAACGCGATCGAGGGCTGCGACGCCGTGGTCAACTTCGCCGCCGAGTCACACGTCGACCGCTCGATCGAGTCGCCGGGCGAGTTCATCGAGACAGACGTCTTCGGCACCTACGTTCTCCTCGAGGCCGCCAAGGATGCGGGCATCCGCCACGTCCAGATCTCGACCGACGAGGTCTACGGCGACTTCGACTCAGGGTCGGCGACGGAGGATTCGCCCCTCGACCCGTCCTCGCCCTACTCGGCCTCGAAGGCCGGGGGTGATCTGCTCGTTTCGGCCTTCACCCGTACCTACGGGGCCGAGGCCGTGATCTTCCGTGCTTCCAACAACTATGGGCCCTACCAGCACCCCGAGAAGCTGATCCCACTCTCCATCCTGAACGCACTTGCCGGGGACTCGCTGCCGGTCTACGGGGACGGGATGCAGGTACGCAACTGGCTCTTGGTCGAGGACTGCTGTTCGGCAATCGAGACGGTGCTCGAGTTCGGCGAGCCGGGCCAGGCCTACAACGCGGGCGGCCCCGACGAGTTGCCCAACATCGAGGTGGTGAAGAAGATCCTCGAGCTGACGGAGCGCGACGAATCGCTGATCGAGTACATCACCGACCGCCCCGGACACGACCGCCGCTACTCGCTCGCCTCCGACAAGCTGCGCGAGCTTGGCTGGGAGCCCGAGGTCACCTTCGAGCACGGGATCGCGAAGACCGTGAAGTGGTACCGCGACAACGAGGAGTGGTGGGAACCGATCCGCTCCGGCGAGTACCGCGAGTACTACGAGAAGCAGTACGGCAAGTCCCTGAGCTGATCCAGTTCAGCTAACGCTGACTACTACACCGGCGAAGCCGACCACCATGGTGGCGATTGCTCCCCCGCCTACCTGGATGATCGTCCGCTGCATCGCGTCGAACCGGGCATCCATGCGGGACTCGAGCGATGCAAAACGCGCATCTACGCGGCTAAACCCGTGATCAACTCTTCGCGAGAGGTCATCCAGCCTCTCGTCCGTCCACGTTTCCCGGGTCGGATGGGCTTCGGCCATACGTAAAGGGTAGGGCCAGATCAGCGCACGCAACGTGCGTCGAAGGTGACAAAGCCCATCGCGAACGGTGGTTAAAGTCAATGGGTTGGCCACCAAGCGAAAAGCAGGTGCGAAAAGCACCCCTCCAGCAGTCGACGCGCTGGCGCCGTTCAGCAAGCCGGTACGCGGTTGGTTCGAGAACTCGTTCGAGGCGCCCACACCTGCGCAGGCACGGGGCTGGCCGGCGATCGCTTCGGGCTCCCACGCCCTGATCTGTGCCCCCACCGGGTCGGGAAAGACCCTCGCCGCCTTCCTCTGGAGCATCGACCGCCTTGCCTCTGAGCCCGACAGCCTCGGCGAGGGGGCCAAGGTGGTCTATGTCTCGCCGCTGAAGGCGCTCTCCTACGACATTGAGAGGAACCTGCGCGCTCCTCTGCAGGGAATCAAGGCGCCGATCTCGGTCGGCCTGCGCACCGGAGACACGCCGCAGGCGGAGCGACGCAAGATGCTCCGCGAGCCGCCGGACATCCTGATCACGACGCCGGAATCGCTCTACCTGATGATCAACTCGCAGGTGCGCAAGATCTTCGAGCGGACCGAGGCGGTGATCGTCGACGAGATCCACGCCGTGGCGCAGTCAAAGCGCGGAGCCCATCTGGCGCTCACCCTGGAGCGGCTCGAGCACCTGGCGGAGACCACGCCCCAGCGGATCGGGCTTTCCGCCACCCAACGCCCGCTGGACCGCGTCGGCTCGTTCCTGGTCGGCCCGAAGCGCAAGTGCGAAATCGTCGATGCGAGCGAGCCCAAGAAGCTCGATCTCGAGATCGTCGTCCCGATCGAGGACATGAGCGAGCCGGATGCCGGGACCGAGAAGCGAAAGGACGGCGGCGACATTGCCAAGCAGCACGAGGCCGAGGGCATCGATGCGGCGCCGCAGGTGCGCTCGATCTGGCCGGCGATCTATCCGAAGCTGCTGGAGCTCGTCCAGGAGCACAAGTCGACGATCCTGTTCGTAAACAACCGACGCGCCGCCGAGCGGATCGCCAAGCGCCTCAACGAGATGGCGCTCGATCAGGAGGAAGCCGAACTGCCGGCAACCGAGCAGGCGGGGCACTCCGACCAGGAAAACGCGGTCGGCGACATCGCCAGGGCCCACCACGGTTCCCTCTCTCACGAGGAGCGGGCCAACGTCGAGGAAATGCTCAAGTCCGGCCAGCTTCCCTGTCTGGTTGCGACCTCTTCGCTCGAGCTCGGGATCGACATGGGCGCGGTCGACCTGGTGATCCAGGTCGAATCGCCCAAGTCGGTCACCCGCGGAATCCAGCGGGTCGGCCGCGCCGGTCACACCCTCGGAGAAGTCTCCAAGGGCCGCATCTTTCCCAAGTTCCGCGCTGACCTGCTCGAGTGCGCCGTGGTCGCGCGCCGGATGCGCGACGGCGAGATCGAGGAAACGGTCATCCCGCGGAATCCCCTGGACGTGCTGGCCCAGCACCTGGTCTCGATGGCGGCACTCGACGAATGGGACGTGGACGAGGCCGAACAGGTAATCCACGGCGCCGAGCCGTTCCGCGATCTGTCGCGCGAGCAGCTGGAGAACGTGCTCGACATGCTCGACGGCCGTTATCCCTCCGACAAGTTCGCCGAGCTGCGGCCGCGGCTGGTCTGGGACCGGACGGCAGGGAAGATTCGCGGCCGGCCGGGCGCCCGGCAGCTCTCGATCGCCAACGCGGGGACCATCCCCGACCGCGGCCTCTACGGAGTCCACCTTCCCGACGGCCGCCGCGTCGGCGAGCTCGACGAGGAGATGGTCTACGAGGCGCGTGCGGGGCAGACCTTCCTTCTCGGCGCGTCTACGTGGCGGATCGAGGAGATCACCCGCGACCGGGTGATCGTCACCCCTGCTCCCGGCGCCCCCGGCGCGGTTCCCTTCTGGCGCGGCGACGGCGTCGGGCGGCCGGCCGAGCTCGGCAAGGCAATCGGCCAGTTCTCGCGGGAGGCGGTGAGCCAGAAGCCGGAGAAGCTGGCCAAGGACTACAACCTCGACCCGCTCGCGGCGACCAACCTCGTTCGCTACCTGCGCGAGCAGCAGGAGGCGACTCGCGTCGTGCCCTCAGACGAGACGATCGTGGTCGAGCGCTTTCGCGACGAGATCGGCGACTGGCGCCTCTGCGTGCTCTCGCCCTGGGGCGGGCGGGTGCACGCGGCCTGGGGGCTGGCGCTCTCGGCCAAGATCCGCAACGAGCGCGAGCTCGAGGCAGACGCGATCTGGTCCGATGACGGCATCGTCGTCCATCTCCCCGATGCCGACGACCCGCCCTCCGCGGATCTGATCATGATCGAGCCCGACGAGCTCGAGGACCTAGTCGTCTCCGAACTGGCCGGATCGGCGCTGTTCGGGTCCCGCTTCCGCGAGAACGCCGCCCGCTCGCTTCTGATTCCGCGCGCCTGGCCCGGCAAGCGCACACCGCTGTGGCAGCAGCGGCTCAAGTCACAGAGCCTGCTCGAGGTCGCCCGCGACTTCCCGCGCTTCCCGGTCATCCTCGAGACCTACCGCGAGTGCCTCCAGGATGTGCTCGACCTGCCGGCGCTGCAGGAGCTGCTCGGCGGCCTGCACTCGCGCAAGGTGTCGATGGTCGAGGTCGAGACTCCGACTGCCTCCCCCTTTGCCTCGTCGCTCCTGTTCGACTACGTCGCCACCTACATGTACGAGGGCGACACGCCCAACGCGGAGCGGCGCGCAGCCGCCTTGGCCCTCGACCGCGACCTGCTGCGCGAACTGCTGGGACAGGAGGAGCTGCGCGACCTGATCGATCCTGAGGCATTGGCCGAGGTGGAGGAGAGGCTCCAGCACCGGACCGAGGAGGCCCGCGCCGGCGACCGTGATGCGCTCCAGCAGGTGCTGCGGCGGCTCGGCGATCTGACCGAGGCCGAGGCGGACGAGCGTGTCGCAGAGGGCTATTCCGCCGCGTCGATGCTGGAGAAGCTCGGCCGTGAGCGACGGTGCGCGAAGGTGCGAATCGGTGGCGAGGAGCGGTGGATCGCCGCCGAGGACGCAGGGCTCTACCGGGACGCGCTCGGCACGCCTCCGCCGCCGGGGCTGCCCGACTCGTTTCTGGAGCCGGTCGACGACGCGATGGTCGAGCTCGCCCGCCGCTACGCCAGAAGCCACGGCCCGTTCCCGACCGGCCAGGTCCAGGCTCGCTACGGCGCCGATTTCACCCCTGCCCTGCGTGAGCTCGAGCGAGAGGGGGCGGTGGTCCGCGGCGAGCTGCTCCCGGGCGGAACCGAGCGCGAGTGGTGCGACGCCGACGTGCTGCGGCGGATCCGCCGGGCCAGCCTCGCCAGGCTGCGGCGCGAGGTCGAGCCCGCCGATCGGAGCCAGCTGGCGCGGTTCGTCGCCAGCTGGCAGAACGTCGACGCGCACCGCGCTGCCGGCGCCGGACCCGACCGGCTGCGCGAGGCGTTGGTGCCGCTCCAGGGCGTGGCCCTGACCCCGAAAGTGTGGGAGAACGACGTCCTGCCGCGCCGGCTCGGCGCCTACAGCCCGGCCTGGCTGGATGAGCTCTGCACCAGCGGAGAGGTTGTCTGGATCGGCGCCGGGCCCCTCGGCCGTAACGACGGAAAGGTGGCGCTCTATTTCCGCGAGGACGTCCGCCTCGCCGGCCCACCCCCGGGCAACGCCAAGCTCGAGGCGTCCGAGGGCGCGGTCCACGACGCGATTCGCGAGCGACTCGCGCTCGGCCCCTGCTTCTGGCTCGACCTGCTCGAGCTCAAGGATTCCGAGGGCAGCGACCAGGAACACCGTCTCAGCCCCGAGGAGCTGCACGAGGCCCTCTGGGATCTGGCCTGGTCAGGCGAGGCGACCAACGACGCCTTCGCCCCCCTCCGGGCACCGCGGCTCCGAGCGGCTCAGCAGCGAGAGCGGTCCGGGCGCCGCTTCGCCCGGCGCCGGGCGGCAGCGGCCGGAACCGTGCTCGGGCGCTGGTCGCTGACCGCGCCCCTGTTCGAAGGCGCGCCGCCGGCTGGGCCGCGACTCCGGGCCCAGGCCGAGCTCATGCTCGAGCGCCACGGGATCGTCACCAGGGAAACGGTGCTGGCCGAGGGCGTGCCCGGTGGGTTCGCAACTCTCTACGGCGAGCTCACCAACCTCGAGCTGCTGGGAACGACCCGCCGCGGCTATTTCGTCGAGGGTCTCGGCGGCGCCCAGTTCGCACTCCCCGGTGCGGTCGAGCGCCTCCGCGCCCTGCCAGAGGCCGAGCGCGAGTATCTGCTGCTGGCGGCGACAGACCCCGCCAATCCCTATGGGGCGACGCTTCCCTGGCCGAAACTCGAGGGCCAGCGCCGTCCAGCGCGCGCGCCGGGCGCCTACGTCCTGCTCCGCGACGGCGAGCCCCGGCTCTACCTGGAGCGCGGCGGCCGTGGGGTACTGCGGCTCGCGCCGATCGAGGGCGATGATCTCCGCGAGGCACTGGCGCAGCTCTCGGCGGCGGCCCGCGCGGGCCAGATCGGCAAGCTCGGGATCGAACGCCTCGACGGCGAACCGGTGATCGGCTCTTCGCGCGAGGCGACGGTGATCGCTGCCGGCTTCAACCGCCAGCCCCGGCGCCTGGTCGCGTCGGCGTGAGGGTGAGTGTCGGGGTGGTGGACTGATGGCCGAGGGCGACACGATTCACCGGCTGGCACGGCGGATCGAGGCTGGCATGGCCGGCGAACTCGTGAGCACGGTCGAGACACCGAACCCCCGCAGCCCGCTGGCGCGGACGGCGAGCCGGCTCGAGGGCACCCGGATCGAGGGCGCCGAGGCGTTCGGCAAGCACCTCCTGATCCGGTTCGAGGGTGACCTCGCAATCCGCAGCCACCTGAGGATGAGCGGCGCGTGGCACCTCTACCGGGCCGGGGAGAGGTGGCGCAAGCCGCGTCGCGGTGCCTGGTTGGTGCTCCAGGCGAACGGGACCGAGGCGGTCCAGTTCGGCGGACCGGAGTTGGAGCTGGTCCGCGCCAGCCGCGTGCACCGGCATCCGAAGCTGGCCCGGCTCGGCCCGGACATCCTCGGGCCTGCGTTCGAGACGGCGCAGGGCGTGACTGCCCTGCGCCGGGCCGGAGCGGAGCGCGAGCTCGGCGATGTTTTTCTCGACCAGCGGGTGATCGCCGGCATCGGCAACATCTACAAGAGCGAGGGGTGCTTCGAGGCGAGGCTCGATCCCTGGCGGCGGATGGCGGATCTGGGCGAGGACGAGCTCACCAGCGTGGTTGAGGCGACCGCGACTCTGATGCGGGACGGCCTGGAGCACGGCCGCCAGCCAAAGCGGGTCTATCGCCGGGCCGGGCGCCCGTGCCCGCGGTGCCGCACGCCTGTGCGCTCGCGAGGCCAGGGGGACGACAACCGCACGACCTACTGGTGCCCGGGCTGTCAGGGATAATCAGCGACGTGGTTGGTCAGAAGAAAGAAGAAGCCGGGGGCGGCAACAAGGAGCTGCTCTCGCGCGTGCCGTTGTTCTCGGACCTTGACGAAGCGGAGCTCGACCGCGTCGCCCAGGTCGCGGTGCAACGCTCGTTCCCTAAGGGCACCCGGGTCTTCCACGAGGGGGACCCTGGTGATTCCTGCTACATCGTCCGCAGCGGTGAGATGCGGGTGACGCGCGAGCATTCGGACGGCCGCGCGATCACGCTTGCGAACCTGACCACGGGAGACATCTTCGGCGAGCTGGCCATGTTCGACGGCCAGGCGCGGTCGGCCAGCGTCGAGGCGATCCAGGACGCAGAACTCCTGGCACTCCCGGCCAGCGACGTAAAGGCGCTGATCCGCGACCACTCCGAGCTCGGCGTGAAGCTGGTCGTAGCGCTCACCCGCCGCTTGCGCGAGGCGAACAACCGAATCTCGAACCAGTCCTTCCGGACCGTGCCCGGTCGGGTCGCGGGGGTCCTTGCGGGCCTGCTCGCCAGGGAGCCTCCCAACGAATCGAGCGAGGTCACGATTCGCATGAACCAGGCCGACCTGGCGCAGCTCGCCGGCACCTCCCGTGAGAGCGTTTCCCGCTTCCTCGCGAACCTCGAGCGCGCCGGCGTCGTCCGATGCGGGCGTGGGCGGGTAACCGTTCTCGAGCCCGAGCGGCTCGACTCCTACATCTTCTAGTGGGCGCGGCCGTCCGAACGCTCGCTCGCTAGCGCCGGCAATGCCTCGCCGCCGCCGCGACTTCGACTCGCAGCGCAGGGAGATGGTCGAGCGGCAGCTTCGGCGTCGCGGGATCTCCGACGATCGGGTCCTCGAGGCGATGGCGACGGTGCCACGCGACCTGTTCGTTCCCGACGGCGAGCGCCGTCGCGCCTACACCGACCGCGCACTGCCGATCGGGCATGAGCAGACGATCTCGCAGCCTTGGGTGGTGGCCTCGATCTGCGAGGCCCTCCGGCTCGACGGAACCCAGAAGGTGCTGGAAATCGGGACCGGGTCTGGCTACTCAGCCGCGATCCTGGCGCGGCTCGCGGCCGAGGTGCTCAGCATCGAGCGGATTGCCGCGCTCGCCGAGGGCGCACGGAAGGCGTTGGCCGAGCTCGGCGCCGGAAACGTGGAAGTCGTGATCGGCGACGGCACCAGGGGCCTGCCCGAGCGTGCCCCGTTCGAGGCGATCGCCGTCCACGCCACCGCGCCTGCCGCGCCGCCAAGCCTGCTCGCACAGTTGGCGGCGCCGGATGGGGCACCGGGAGGGCGTCTGGTGATCCCGGTCGCCACCGGACACGCGGACATGCTCACGGTGTTCGAGCGCACCAAAGAGGGACTGCGGGAGGAAGTGATCGGGCCCTGCCGCTTCGTTCCCCTGCTCGGGGACGAGGGCTTCGAGGCTCCGGCCTGACGCGCGGCCGGACTACTTCTTCTTTTTCTTCTTCTTTTTCTTCTTGGCGCCGCAGTTGACTGCCGGCGGATCGTTCTTGTCGCGGGTGGCAATCTCGGGCGTCCGCGGCGGGCCGCAGTCGATCTTGCGGTCCCTGCCACCGTCTGCGGCACGGAGGTCGTCCTTGCCGGTGCCGCCGAGCAGGCTGTCGGCGCCATCGACCCCGTTGATCGTGTCGTTGCCGCCCTCGCCGAACAGGTCGTCGTCGCCGGGCTGACCGAAGAGCCGGTTGTTGGCGCCGTCGCCGTGAAGTTCGTCATCGCCGTAGGTGCCCTCGAGGCTCTCGTTCGACGGGTCGAGCTTGGTCGGGCTGCAGCCGGCCGCGCCGATGATCACAGCGTTACCACCGAGCGTGGCATTGACGCCTTTCTGACCCTGGCGGCCGGACGGCGCAAACGAGGCATTGTCCTCGCCGGCACCCCCGTTCAAGGTGTGGCCGTCGCAAGGGACCGAGGTCTCGACCAAATCGTTGCCGGCGCCACCGTTGACCTGATCAGTGCCGGCTCGGCTGATCACGCCGTCGTTGCCGTCGGCGCCGTTCAAGACATCGCTTCCGTCAGAACCGCCGTCGACCAGGTCGTCCCCGGAGCCGCCGGTGAGGCTGTCGCTACCGCCCTCGCCGTTGATCTTCACCGGGGAGGTGACGTTGGTCGTCACGGTGTCGTTGCCGGCACCAGCGCTCACGACCAGCGCCGAAAGTGCAGCTGGGCCGGGACAGGTGGCTGTGCCGCCGTTGACGACGCAGGTGCCGCCGAGGTCCTGGATGTTGCCCGCCGACTCGGTGATGACGTAGGCGGAGCCGTTGTAGGAGACAGCCAGATTGTTTGTTCCCCCGTAGCCGGTCACGTTCAGGTTGGTCGAGCCGTCCAGCCGGCTGTCGAGCGTCACGCAAGCGGGCTGTATGCAGGCCGGCTCAGGGCCGCACGAGACCTGGATACCTGCGTTGACGCACGTATCGGAGCCCGGACCGCCGAGCGCGGCGTCGGAGCCGGGCGCGCCGCCGCCGTCGATCGAGTCGTTGCCGGCATTGCCGTCGAGCCGGTTGCCACCCGCGTCGCCGGTGATGCAGTCACCGAAGCCCGAGCCGATCACGTCTTCGACGCCGCTGATCCTGTCGTTGCCGTCACCGGTCGAGCTCCCGGCGGCCAGACTGACCTCGACGCCCTCGCAGAGGCCGCCGTCGGGGGTCGCGGCGACGAAGGAGACCATGTCCTGGACTCCTGGGCCACCGTTGACGTTGTCGTTGCCGATGTCGCCGCGGACGACGTCCTGGTTGCCGTCGCCGCCATCGACATCATCGATGCCGAGACCGCCGGCGGCCGTGTCCTTGTTGCCGGGGCCGCCGTTCGACGTATCGTCGCCGAGCGCTCCGTCCACGAAGTCGCCGTCGCCGCCGTCGCCAAAGACCTTGTCGTTGTCGCGGTCGCCGTCGACCTTGTCGGCACCGTCGCCGCCATGGAGAGTGTCGCCGCCGCGTTCGCCGAAGAGCGTGTCGTCGCCGGGACCACCGTCGAGGTTGTCACCGCTCTCGCCGCCGTCCATCGTGTCGTTGCCGTCGCCGCCGTTCCAAGTCTCGCTACCGGTCGAGCCGGTCATCGTGTCGTTGCCGGGCCCGCCGGTGCCCTTGTCGGAGCCCTTTTCCCCCTGGATGTTGTCGTCGCCGTCGCCACCATCGATCTGCTCAGGACCGCCACCGCCAAGGATCGTGTCGTTGCCCGGACCGCCGTTGATGATGTCCTTGCCCTTCTCGCCGCAGATCGTGTCGTCGCCGCCGCGGCCATTGACTTTGTCCTTGCCCGGACCGGCGACGATCACGTCGTTGCCGGGCGTTCCGAGAATCCGCTGGTTGCCGCCGGCGCGCTTGATCGTCGCCTTCTTGCCCGCACAGCTCTTCGAGGCCTTGGCGATCTTCGGCGTGGCCGAGGGCGCGACCATCAGGGCAGCGACCAGCGCCGCCGCGGCAAGCGCGACAAGCAGCCCTCTAGTCCTGCGAAGACGAGTCAGTCCCACTGGAAAAATCCTAGCGTTTTTTCGGCAAGCGCGTCCACCTTGTCTTCCGGTAGACACGCGCGAGCGCGCCGAGTTGCGTTCCGCCGAGAGCCCCACAGATCCTCCACAAACGTTTAGGCTCGCGGGCGCGCCAGCCATGACCGGCATCTACGTCCTCAACTTCTACTCGGCTCTGTTCGTCGACCAGCTCAAGCGCGGCCGTAAGACCGCGACGATCCGCCTCGGCGACAAGTCGCGCAAGTACCAGCGCGGCCAGGTCGTCTGGGTCACGATCGGCTTTCAGCACAACCCGCGCGAGAAGATCTTCTCGGCGGTGATCGAGCAGGTCGAGGTGAAGCTGTTCAAGGAGCTCTCCCCGCGCGACATCGAGCACGACAACCCCGAGTTCCGCCGGCTCGAAGAGACGGCTCACTTCCTCGAGCAGATCTACGGCCGGCCGATCACCGAGGACGACACGGTGACCGTGATCCGCTTCTCCCAGATCATCGAGCGCCCCGGATCCCAAATGGGAAACGGCGAGGCGCCCTCGCCTAACTAGGCACGCCTCGGGCGTGGCCGAATACCGCTTCCTGACCACCTGGCTGCTCGCCGCCGAGCGTGGCCGGGTCTGGGACGCGATCTACGACTCCGAGCGCTGGCCGGAGTGGTGGGAGGGGGTGCTGGAGGCAGAGAAGCTCGAGGAGGGGGACGAGGCCGGAGTCGGCCAGTACGGCCGCTACGTCTGGAAGGCGAAGCTGCCCTACAAGGTCGAGTTCTTCGTCCGCACGACCAGGGTGGAGGAGCCGCACCTGCTCGAGGGAGATGCCGAGGGTGAGCTTGCCGGGATTGGACGCTGGCGTTTTTTCGAGAATGCCGGCGAGCAGGCGCGCTCGCGGCCAGCCACCACCGCGGTCACCTACGAGTGGAACGTGCAGACCACGCGGCCCTGGATGAACCTGCTGGCGCCGCTGGCGCGCCCCGCATTCGCCGCAAACCACGACTACGTCATGCGCAATGGCGGCGTCGGCCTGGCGAAATTGCTCGGGGCGGAGCTCTTGGCGGCCGACTGAGGCTTCGCCGAAACGCCGGCTTGCTTAATATTGGCCTTGGCACTCTCGATGTGAGAGTGCCAACGCACAGCAAGAACTTCAAAGCCACTCAGATCTACGCACGGAGGTAGACGCATGAAGTTGAAGCCGCTGGGCGATCGACTGATCGTCGAAGCGACAGATGAAGATGAGACCACCGCGAGCGGGATTGTCCTGCCCGATACCGCCAAGGAGAAGCCGCAGCGCGGCAAGGTCGTGGCGGTCGGGGACGGCCCGATCGAGGATGGCAAGCGCCGCCCCATGGATGTCAAGGCCGGCGACGAGATTCTCTACTCGAAATACGGCGGCACGGAGATCACCGTGGAGGGCGACGAGCTGCTCGTCCTGCGCGAGTCCGATGTGCTGGCCAAGGTCGAGTAGGACCGGCCCAAGCAACCCAACTTAAGGAACGAAGGAGGAACCAACAGATGGCTCACAAGGAGCTCAAGTACGACGAGGAGGCACGCGCGGCCCTGCAGGCCGGGGTCGACGGCGTGGCCGACGCGGTGAAGGTGACGCTCGGCCCGAAGGGCCGCTACGTCGTCCTCGACAAGAAGTTCGGCGCGCCGACGATCACCAACGATGGCGTCACGATCGCCCGCGAGATCGAGCTCGAGGACGTGTTCGAGAACCAGGGTGCCCAGCTGGTGCGCGAGGTCGCTACGGCGACCAATGATGTCGCCGGCGACGGCACCACAACCGCGACCCTGCTCGCGCAGACGATCGTCAGCAAGGGCCTCAAGAACGTCGCGGCCGGAGCCAACCCGCTCGGCTTGCGGCGCGGCATCGAGCAGGCGGTCGAGCAGGTCGTCGCTCAGCTGCGCGAGAAGCAGTCCAAGGACGTCGGCGGCAAGGAGCAGATCGCCCGCGTGGCGGCCATCTCCGCGGCCGACGACGAGATCGGCAACATCATCGCCGACGCGATCGACAAGGTCGGCAAGGACGGTGTGGTCAATGTCGAGGAAGGCCAGACCTTCGGGATGGAGCTCGAGTTCACCGAAGGGATGCAGTTCGACAAGGGCTACATCTCGCCGTACATGGTCACCGACCAAGACCGGATGGAGGCCGTACTCGACGAGCCCTACGTTCTGATCGCGAACCAGAAGATCGGCTCGGTCCGCGACCTGCTGCCGGTGCTGGAGCAGGTGATGCAAGGTGGCAAGCCGCTCGTGATCGTCGCCGAGGACGTCGAGGGCGAGGCCCTTGCCACCCTGGTGGTGAACAAGCTCCGCGGCACCTTCACCGGGGTTGCCGTGAAGGCACCCGGGTTCGGCGACCGCCGCAAGCGGATGCTCGAGGACATCGGCATCCTCACCGGTGGCGACGTGATCACCGAGGAGATGGGGCTGAAGCTGGAGAACACGAAGGTCGAACAGCTCGGCACCGCTCGCCGCGTCGTCGTCTCCAAGGACACCACCACGATCATCGATGGTGGTGGCGACTCGAAGGAGATCAAGGGCCGCATCGGCCAGATCAAGTCGGAGATCGAGAACACCGACTCCGATTTCGACCGCGAGAAGCTGCAGGAGCGGCTGGCGAAGCTGGCCGGCGGCGTCGCGGTGGTCAAGGTCGGCGCCGCCACCGAGACGGAAATGAAGGAGAAGAAGCACCGCGTCGAGGACGCCCTCCAGGCGACCCGCGCGGCGCTCGAGGAAGGGATCGTCCCCGGCGGCGGCGTTGCGTTGCTCAACGCCGAGGACGCTGTCGACCTCGAGTCCTACAAGGACGACGACGAGCGCACCGGCGCAGCGATCATCAAGGACTCGCTCGCCGAGCCGCTCCGCCAGATCGGCGAGAACTCCGGGTTCGAGGGCTCGGTCGTGGTCAACAAGGTGCGCGAGATGAAGGCCGGCGAGGGCCTGAACGCGGCCTCCGGTGACTACGGCGACCTGATCGCCGACGGGGTCATCGACCCGACCATGGTCACCCGCTCGGCGCTACAGAACGCCGCCTCGATCGCCAAGAACATCCTCACCACCGAGGCGATCGTGGCCGAGCCGCCCGAGAAGGACGGCGCCGGCGCCGGAATGCCCGGTGGTGGCATGCCGGACATGGGTGGGATGATGTAGCGCTTCGGCGCGCTAGGCTCGTCTCAACAGGCGAGTGTTGCTTTTCGAGAGGCCCGCGAAAGCGGGCCTCTTTCGTGGCTGAAGGGCTTCGGCTACTTCTTCTTGTCAGGCTTCGCCACGTAACGCAGCTTGGTGCGGCCGACGGTCATGACCTGTGGCTTCTTCTTGCCCTTTTCGTTGATCGTGATGCCGCCCTCGAACACGCGGAACTCCGTTGAACCGTCGCAGCGGTTGGTGGTGATCCACCCGGTGCCGCGGACCGTGGCCGAGCCGCGGAAGCCGGTGGTGCGGAACCGCCCCCGGCCCTTTGCGAAGAGGGTGTTTCCGCGGGCTGCGCTCGACGCCAGCGGGCCTAGGGACGTGAGCGCGGCGCGAGCGCTCTTCTTGCCTTTGCCCTTCTTCTTGCCGCATCTCGGCTTGGTCAGGAATGCGGTCAGATAGGGGTCGCCCCCCGCCTTCTGGCGGACCTTGAAGCTGCCCACGTAGTACTTGATTGATTCGCGGACGCCCTGGTGAATATCGGTCAGCTCCACGCGGCCGCTCTTGACCGCGATCGTGCTCCCGACCGGGATCTTGTCGGAGTGGAGCAGCTCGCCGAAGCGCTTCTGGCCCTTCGACTTGATCAGCGTCTTGCCCTGCAGGGGACGCACGTTGACGTCTGCGCCCTGGGTCGGGAGGCCGGGTTCGGAGATCTCACGCCTGAAGATGTCGAGCGTCGCGTCGTTGTCCTCGGTGCTCAGGTTCGTCGCTCGCGACGCGAAGACGAGAAAGCTGCCGTGGCCCGCGAAATCGGGCTGGATCGAGGGCGAGTTGGCGCCCGCCCCGAGCGCCCCCGAGGCGCGGCTGGCTACGAACATCGTCTGGTTCAGCCGGTCGCGGATGTAAAGGTCCGGCGGAGCGGGGGCGACGCCCTCGGCGAGCGCCGGATCCGCAGCACCGAGGATGACAAAGCGCGAGTTCCCCATCGCCAGTTCTCCCGTTCCTCCCAGAGCCTTGTCCCCATTCTGCCCCGACTGGCGGCTGATCAGCTCGGTCGATCCGAAGACGACGTCCTTGGCGAAGACATCCGCGGCGCCGTCGGGGTCCCCGGGGGAGAGGTTGGTCGCGACGGAGCTGAATGACACCGCAAGTCCGTCCCTCGCCATCGACGGGGCGCCGGAGGGCCCGTTGGCCTGCTGCCCGGTGGAAGTTGTACTCGCGAGACCCACCGAGCCACCTGTGCTGACGAAGACATCGTTGACGCCGTTGGCGTCCGGCGCCATATCGCTGCCGGTGCTCTCGAAGGCGACCTTGTTGCCGGCGGCGGAGATCGACGCGTTCCGGGAGGCGCCGTTGCTCGTCGTGCCGGAATCACCGGCGACATGGCTGCCGATGCCGGTGGAGGCAGCAGCGACGTTGCGGATGAACACGTCGTCGCTGCCGTTGCTGTCGTTCGTCCCAGGGACAAACTCTTCGGAGTCGGAGTCGTCGTGGAAGGTGACAAAGGCGCCGCCGTTCGACACGGACGGGTTCCTCCCCTCGCAAACGGCGCAGGGGCCCGCCGGTGCGCTGACACAGACCGTCGTGTTGTTGTCCATATTGCGGAGATAGACATCGACGCTCGCGCCGACATTGCAGGCCGGGAGGTTCGTGGCCGCGGTTTCAAAGGCGACGAAATGTCCGTCGGGCGAGATCGCCGGATTGGTGGAGGCGGCGTTCGCGATCGCGCCGGCCGGGCCGTTGGTCCTACTGACGAGCGTGGTGGTCCCGGCACAGACGTCGCGGACGAAGACCTGCGTGGTCGTAACCACGTCGCCGGTCAGATTGGTGGCCGCCGAGGCAAACGCCACCCGGCATCCGTCGTCAGAGATCGAGGGGAGCGAGCTGTCGCCGTTCCCGGCCGCGCCCGCGGCTCCGTTCGCGCGGCTGACCAGGACAACGTCGTCGACTGCGGCGAATGCAGCGGGCGCCGCAAGCAGCGACGCGATTGCCGCAAGCCCAGCCACTCCTGCCCCAAACATCCCTCTAAATCCCTGATTCACTCCATGTCCCTCCGTTGAAGACAACTGATTCTAGGGCCGATCAGGGCCTCCGTGTAAGATGACTTATCCCTGCAGATCCCCCTCTGCAGGTACCCCCAGCGTCTCTCGCCTCGGCGAGGGGCGTAACCCCCCTACAAAAGGCCCGGGCTTGCCCGGGCCTTTTGGTTCCCGGCGGCGAGCCTCAGGCGCCGAGGACGTCGGCCATCGACCGCGGCTTCACTCCGAGCCGCTCGGCATCGGCCGTTCCCTTCGCGCTGGTCATCGGGACCTCCATCAGCTCGGCTTCCTCCCAGGTGGCGAAGGCGGTGGAGCCGGCCACCAGCTCCGCGGCCTCCAGGCCCGCACGCACGAGTGGCAGCGGGACGTGAACCAACGGCCGTTCGCGCCCGGCCGCCCGAGCCACCAGCGCCGCCATCTGCTCGTAGGTGAGCGTGTCGGGGCCTGCCAGCTCGAATCGTTCTCCGGCGCCGCCGCTCCCATTCAAGGCAGCGGCGACACAGCTGGCGACATCGCGGGAGGAGATCGGTTGGTACCGCGCTCGACCTGAGCCGGAAACCGGAATCGCCGGCAACAGCGCCAGCCGCTCCATCAGGCTGATCCAGGGGTCGCCCGGCGCGTAGACGATCGATGGGGCGAACACGATCGTATCCAGCGGCGAGGCCTCGACAGCGCGCTCGGCGAGCGCCTTCGCCCGGAAGAAGCGCGTCCGCTGGAACTGGCTCGCGTTGATTGCCGAGAAGAAGAAGAACCGCTTCACACCCGCCCGGCGTGCCGCCCGAAGGAGGCGCAGCGTCCCCAGCCCGTTCAGCTCCTCGATCGTGCCGCGCGGCTGGTCCCGGATCGTCGCTGCCAGGTGGACCACGGTGTCGACACCGCGGAGGGCATTGCGCATCGAGAAGGGGTCGGCGAGATCACCGAGTGCGATCTGCACGTTGACGCGCTCGACACCCAGACGTCGCGGGTCACGGACCAGCGCGCGGACGCGCTCCCCGCTTCGAACCAGCATCGGCAGCAGCTCCCCACCGATCAGGCCGGTGGCGCCCGTGAGCAGAATCATCCCCGCCACTCTAGTGCCGCCCGACGGGCACTTTTGTCCCGCACACGCGGTCGATTTGCTAACCCCGGATCGTGCCTGCGCAGGAAGGCGACTTGGGGTCCCCTAGAATGGTGCCGCCCATGACCTACGTCATTGCCGAACCCTGCATCGGGGAAAAAGACAACTCCTGCGTCGAGGTCTGTCCGGTCGACTGCATCCATCCGACTCCGGACGAGCCCGACTACGACAACCAGGAGCAGCTCTACATCGACCCCGACGAGTGCATCGACTGCGACGCCTGCGTCGAGGCCTGCCCGGTCGACGCCTGCTTTGCCGAGGACCAGCTCCCCGACGAGTGGTCCAAGTACATCGAGATCAACGCCAAGTACTACTCGAAGGCCAGCTAGCCGGACCTGCGCCGGCGGCGTTTCCCTATTAGGCCATCGGCAGCGGAGTGCCGCTGACGCCGGCGCCATTGGGCGCAGCGGCGGGTGCCGCCGTCTGCATCACGGGAAGCTCCACTGGCGTCGCGGCGATGATGCCGCGAACCGCGTCGCGGATCGCCTGAGCGGCGGGGTCGTCCGGCTCGGCGGTGACCAGAGGCGTGCCTTTGTCGGCGTGCTCGCGCAGCTCCCCGGACAGCGGCACCTTGCCGAGCAGGGGCGTCTCGAGCTCATCGGCAAGCAGCTGCCCGCCGCCCTCGCCGAACACGGCCATCCGCTCGCCATCGGGGCCGGTGAATGCCGACATGTTCTCGATCACCCCGAGGATCTCGAGATCCACCTTCGCCGCCATCTGTGCGGCGCGCTTGGCCACACTCTGCGCCGCCGGCTGCGGGGTGGTCACGATCAGCATCTTCGCCTGGGGCAACAGCTGGGCGAGCGTCATCGAGACGTCGCCGGTGCCGGGCGGCAGGTCGAGCAGCAGATAATCGAGCTCACCCCAATCGACGTCCTCGAGGAACTGCTGGATCGCCTTGTGGAGCATCGGCCCGCGCCAGACGACCGCCGCGTCCTCCTCGACGAAGTAGCCGATCGACATGGTTTTCGGGCCCGTGGGCGCCACCGGCGGGATGATCTTGCGCTCGGGTGATACCTCCGGCTTGCGGTTGATCCCGAGCATGCGCGGGATCGAGTAGCCGTAGACGTCGCAGTCGAGTGCGCCTGCCGTGTTTCCCTCGGCAACCAGCGCAGCCGCCAGGTTCGCGGTCATCGTCGACTTGCCCACTCCGCCCTTGCCGGAGGCGACGCAGATCACGTTCTTGACCTGGGCGAGGGTGCCCTGCGGCAGGCGCCCGCGGCCGAGCTTCTCCTGGAGGCCGGACTTCTCCTGGTCGCTCAGGACGTCGAAGCCGACCTCCACCGCCTCGACGCCGTCGAGGGAGGAGACCTGCTGGATCACGGCCTGCTGGAAGTGGTTGCGGATCGGGCACCCCGGCGTCGTCAGGGAGACGACCACGTCGACGCGGCCGTCGTCGCCGATCTCTATCGAGCGCACCATGCCGAGCTCGACGATCGACCGGCGCAGCTCGGGATCGATCACGGCGGTCAGCTTTTCGGTGATCTGTTCGGTGGTTGGTTTGGCCACGGGGGGATTCTCGCAGAAGGGGTTACTCGCCATGAAACGCGACAAGCCGGCGGGCACACGGCAAGGCCAGCTTCTAAAAAACGACAAGCCGGCCATTGGCCGGCTTGTCGAGGGAGGAGAGGTTGCTGCTTCTGCTGGCGAGGTATGTGTGCCAGCAGATCTCTCCGGGCGGCGCCTCTCCGGTCGGCGCCCGGGCTAAGCCCTAGACGAGCTCGCGGGCACGCTCCTGGGTCTTGTTGGTGCGCTCGCGGGCCTGGTTGGTCACGCGCTTCAGCGTCGGCTCGACGCGCTTGCGGGTGGCCTTGGCCTGCTCGACCAGCTGCTTGCGGGCCTTCTCGCCGCGCCTCTCGACGGACTGAAGGCCACGCTCCACCTGTCCGGGGAGCTTCGTGCGGACCTCGACACCGCGCTTCTCAGCGCGGGCAAGACCCTTCTCGACCCGCCCCCGAAGGACCTTCAGGTCCTTCTCGCGCTGGTCGGCCTTGCGCCACCGCTCGACCGTCTCGTTGACGGCGTCGCGGACAGCGGCCGGCGTACCGAGAGCGACATGCGTCGCCTTCTCAACGCCCTCAACTGAAGGCTGGGCGGCCTCGGCGGTTCCGTTCTTGGAAAAGCGATCAAAAACTGACATCTGCTTCCTCAACCCCTTCTGGGTTCGCTTGGCTTATTAGTTCTAATCTCATTCGGAAATATAGCACCGAACGTGTGTTTGTAACCCGCCCCTGAGGGGCGGTTACACCAAACTGCGAAGTCTTCGGCCTACCCGGCCGGCAATCAGCTAATCGGGCTCGGCGTGCCGGTGGGCCTCAGGCCGGGACCGCCGCCTGCGCTTCGACCAGGACCGGCAAGTCATCTTTGTCACGAGCGGCGGCAACCGGATAACGCGCGTCGAGGTGGAGCGGGGTCTGTTCGAGCGGCGCGTCGCCGAAGGCCACGGCGGCGCCGGCCTCCCGCGCGATCAGCTGCGCGGCGGCGGCGTCCACGGAGCGCGAGTCGCGCAGGGAGAGCATTCCATCGAGGCGGCCCGCCCCTACATAACAGAGGCTGATCGCAATCGAGCCGATCACGCGCAGGCGGTAGACCTCCCCGACCAGCTTCTCCGTGGCAGCGATCGTTCGCTCCGGTTTTGCCGCCTCGAGGCCGACCACCTCCAGGCCCTGCCCCTGGGGCGCCTGCAGGCGCTGCTCACCCAGGCGAGCGCCGTCGCCCGCCGAGGCAGTGAACTCCTCGCCGGCGCCGAAGTCGTAGACGTAGCCGAACTCGACGCCGGCCATCGTCGGCCCGTTCGAGACCGCGATGCTGAGGCAGTGGGACGGGATCGT
The DNA here is from genome assembly GCA_963770155.1 of uncultured Solirubrobacterales bacterium. Taxonomy (GTDB): domain Bacteria; phylum Actinomycetota; class Thermoleophilia; order Solirubrobacterales; family 70-9; genus CAVYOE01. Next base: position 2,108,529 of record CAVYOE010000001.1, read on the forward strand.
GCGACGCGCGTTCATCGAGCCGTCGATCGGGTCGATCACGACACGGGCCCCGTCCTCGCCCGGAGTGCCGAAGCTGACCTCGCCGCGCTCCTCGGAGACGGCTACGAACTCGCTCCCGCCTCTGTGGTGCTTTTCCAGCAGCTCGAATACGGCGTCCTCGCAGAGCCGGTCGATCACCAGGGCCCGGTCCCCGCCCTCGCCGACGCCCTCGTAGACGGTGCGACCCTCGATCCCGGTGTGCTCGGAGAAGATCCGCTTCTGTGCCTCGACCGCATTGCGGCAGAGCTCGAGCCACGCATCGTGCCTGCCGGCGGTCACGGGGCCATCCTAGTCAGGCTCGCGGAGACCTCGGATCCATCCACTAGCCTGCGAGGAGATGGGAGAGGAACCGCCGGACCGCAGTGACAGCCAGCTCGAGGGCCTGAGCGAGGCGCAGCGCCGTGCTGCGCTGCACGAGTCGGGGAAGCTGCTCGTGCTCGGCGTCGCAGGCTCGGGCCGGACCGAGGCGGTGGCGCGGCGGCTCGCCCGGCTGACCGAGGCAGGCCACCGTGCCCTTGTCCTCACCTACTCGCATGCCGCGGCGGAGCGGATCCGCGACCGGGCCGAACTGCTGATCGAGGGGTCGTTCGAGGAGCTCTGGGTCCACACCTACCGCGAAGCGGCGGAGCGGCTCCTGCGGGAGCACGCCGAAGAAGCCGGGCTGCGACCCCTTCTTCGAGTCGATCACCGCGGCCGACCGGCTGGCGATGCTGCTCGAGCGAATCGACGAGCTTCCCCTGCGTCGTCACGAGATTCGCGGCAATCCGGCGGGGCTTCTGGCGCGGCTGATCGAGCGCATCGACTCACTGAAGGCGCAGGGGGTGAGCGCCGCCCGGTTCGCGGAGCGCGCCGCCGACGCCGAGACCGCCGCGGTCGGTGAGGTCGAGCTCGACTCGGCGCGGCGCGAGCGGGAGTTCGCCGAGCTCTACCTTCGCCACGACGAGCTCGTCCGCGCCTACGGCGCCCTCGATGCCGGCGACGTCATCTGCGAGCTCGGCCGAGTCCTCCGCGAGCGCCCCGCGATCGCAGCCGGCGTCGCCGACCGCTTCCCGCATCTCCTGATCGACGAAGCCGAGGACGCCGCGGCCGCGCAGCGGGACCTGGTCGAGCTGTTGGCCGAGGGGAGCCAGAGCGTCGTCGTCGCCTGCGACCCGGAGCAGGCCAGGGAGGAGGCCGCCGACGCGGAGCCTGTGCAGTGGCTCAGGGAGCGGCTCGAGCGCCCGGACGAGCTGATGCTGGAAGGTCCGTTGCGCGCGGCCGGGGCCCTCGCCGACGCCGCCCACGCGGTTGTGGCTCCGGCAAGCGAGCAGATCGACCTGCCACGTGAGCCGCGCGCCCGCGATGCCGAGGTCCGCTTCTGGCGGACGCGCAACGAGCGCGCCCAGGCCCAGGCGGCGGCGCGCGAGATCGAGGGCATCCTCGCCTCCGAGGAGATCGAGGCAGAGCGAATCTGCGTCGCGGTGCCGAGCTCCGGCGACGCCCGCGCGGTCGCCGGCGCACTCGAGGAGCGCAACGTGCCGCACCGTCTTGGGGGCCCGGCGGCTTTCTTCCTCCAGCCCGAGGTGCGTGACGTGATTGCCTGGCTGCGGTTGCTTGCCGACCCTTCTGACGCCGCGGCGGCGGTCCGCGCGCTCACCCGGCCGCCGGTTGAGCTGCGCTCGGTCGACATGGCCCGGGTGACGACGATCGCGCGGCGCCGCAAGCTCGACATGGTCTCGGCGCTGGAGGCGTCAATGGACAGCCCCCAGGTACCGCCGGAAGCGCGTGACCGGATCTTCGCTTTCCTGCGCCTCTACCGGGCAGCGGCCAAAGCAATGGGCGAGCGGCGCGCCGACGTATTCGTCCGGCGTCTGATCGAGCGGGTCGGCTTCCGCCGGCAGCGCCTCTTTGCCGCCCAGCCGGAGGCGGCGGAGCGCCTGGTCAGTCTCTCCCGGCTCGGCGATATCGCCACCGCATGGGTGCGCCGCGAACCGCACGGCTCCAACCGCGACTTCGTCCGCTATCTCGCCGCCATCTCCGAGGCCGGGGTTCGCCCCGAGGACGAGCCCGAACGCCCGGCGGCCGGCTCGGTCCGGGTGCTCGAGTTCGCTGCCATCAAGGGGCTCGAGTTCGACCGCGTCTATCTGCTTGGCCTACACGCCGGGGCGCTCCCGGAGCGGCCGGAGTCAAGACGGCTTCTGCATACAGCGATGACCCGGGCGAGCGAGGGGCTGGTGCTGTCCTGGCCGGAGGAGGTCTCGGGACGACCCCGGCGTGCCGCTGCCGCCTACGAAGACGCCCGTCGGGTGCTCGGGGCCGAATACGAGGTCCACGACGAGGAGCTGTTCGGCCCCGCCGAGGGCCTGCACTCGACCTATCGGATGATCCGCGACGAGGTGCTCGAGACCTCGTGGCGGGCCGGCGGCTCGCTCAGCGAGCTCCGTCTCGACACGGTGATGGACGTCCAGCGCGCCGTTGTCCGCTACCTCGAGATGCTGAAGCTCTCCGCGCTGCTCCAGCGCGAGGAGGAGGAGCCGGCCGCCGACGCGATCGCGGCGATCAACGAGCTCCTGGCCCAGGCCGCCTCGCCCGAGCAGGTCGAGGAGCTCCGCTCCTCGAGTCTCGACCAGTACCTGCTCGAGGGCGAGCGCGAGCGGCAGCGCGGCCAGGACGCGGTTGCCGCGAGGGAGGAGCCGTCGCTGGAGGCCTTCCTGCCGAAACGGGGCGAGGGCCTGGCCCTCTCGGCCACCGACATCGACCTCTACCAGACCTGCCCGCTCAAGTACAAGTTCCGGCGCGTCTTCCGGATCCAGGAAGAGGCGACGATCAACCAGCGCTTCGGGATCGTCATCCACCAGGTGCTCGAGCGCTTCCACAAGTTCGAGAGCAGCGGCCCGCCTGAGGGCGAGGCCGCGGGCCTGAACCGGCTGATGACGCTGTTCGAGGGGGCCTGGCGGCGCCAGGGATTCGGCGATTCCCACGACGAGCTCCAGTTCCGGGAGCGCGCCGTCGAGGCGCTCCGCCGCTACCACGAGCGTCACCTGGCGAGCCTCTCGAGCCCCCGCTGGCTCGAGCGCGGCTTCGATTTCCGCGTCGGCCCCCACCACATCCGCGGCCGGGTCGACCGGGTCGACGAGCTCGAGGACGGCGGCTACGAGCTGATCGACTACAAGACCGGCGACCCCAAACCGGAGCACGAGCTTGCCGAGGACCTGCAACTCGCCATCTACCGGCTAGCCGCCCGCGAGGCCTGGCAGCTCGACGCCGAGGCCGGCGCCTACTGGTACGTGCTCGCCGACGAGAAGGTCGCGGTCGCCGGCTCACCGGACGACCTCGAGCGGGTCGAGCGCACGGTCCTCTCGGTCGGCGAGGGGATCATGGACCAGGACTTCGAGCCGCGCCCCTCGCCCGAGATCTGCTCCTGGTGCGACTACCGCCTCATCTGTCCGGCGTCTGAGGCGTAATATCGGTCCCCGATGACGGGGAGCGGATCGACCAAAGCAGCGGGACTGGTTGCCGTCGCGTGCGGGGCGCTGCTGCTCGGGGCCGTCCCGGCTTCCGGCCAGCCATTCCCTGTGAACAGCACCAACGATCCGGGGGTGGGCGTGTGCGACATGGCGGAGTGCACCCTGCGCGAGGCGCTCCTCGGCGCCAATGGCAACGGCGGCTCGCCCGATCTCGACACGATCACGATCACAGCCACCGGCGACATCGTGCTGCAGTCGGCCCTGCCCGATATCGAGACCAAGACGACGATCACGGGTCCCGGGCCCGACAGCCTCCGGGTCACCAAGGCGGTCGGGGGGAACTACCGGATCTTCACTATGAGCGGTTTAGGCATCGGTGATTCCGTGACGATCGAGAACCTCACGGTCGCCGGCGGCAACCCCGGCGTCCAGGGGGGTGGGATCTTCAGCGATACGGGTGGGATCAACACCCTCAGGAATGTCGTCGTCAGGGACAACCTTGCCCCGAGCGGAGGCGGCATTGCCAACATCGGCACGCTCGATGTATTCGAAAGCACGATCCGCGGCAACCAGGCGACCGACCCCAATGGTCAGGGCGGAGGGATCGTCAACAGAGGCCAGCTCACCGTGCAGTCGAGCACACTCACTGGCAACAGCGTCAATCTCGGCGCCGACGGGGGCGGCGGGATCTGGACGGGCGAGACCGGCACCAACAGCACCTTCATCACGAACTCGACGGTGGCGGGGAACACGGTCGCCGGAACCGGTGGCGGACTCCGCCTCAGTAACGGCGACCTCCTGATCGAGTCGAGCACCATCGTCGGCAACACCTCGGATTCCGACGACTCGAACCCGGGCGAGGCTGGTGCCGGGTTCTTCACCGTTCCGACTGCCGCTGGTGACGGAACGCAAGTCGCGAACACCATCCTCGCCGGGAATAAGAGCGGCACCGCGAGCCCGGTAGCGAACCAGTGCACCAAGGGTTCGGCTCCCGCGGTGGTCGACTCGGATGGCCACAACCTGCGCAGCAGCACCGACGCGAGCTGTGATGCGTCGTTCGCCACCGCCGGCGACTTCGTCGATCCGAATCCGCTGCTGGGGGCACTGGGGTTCTATGGCGGGCCGACGCCGACGATCCCCCTACTTGCCGGGAGCCCGGCGCGGAACGCGGGGGACCCAGGCGTGCCCGGAGGCCTTTATCCGGCCTGTGACGCGACCGATCAGCGCGGGTTCGCGCGCGGTGGAGCCGAGGGGGTATGCGACATCGGTGCTTTCGAAGGCATCTTCGTACCGCCGGGAGGCTCGTCGCCGACCCCGCCCCCGGGCGCAGCGACCCGATGCAAAAAGGGCTTTCGGCTGAAGCGGGTCAAGCGCAAGGGCAAGAAGCGCAAGCGCTGCGTCCGGAAAAAGAAGAAGAGGCGGCGCTAGGAGCCAGGGCCCGGCGGGCCGCCCTGCTCGGGACGCTGCTGCTGGCGCAGGTAGCGCTCGAAGTCGCGCGCAAGCGACTCGGCCGAGGGCAGGTCTTCGCCGTTCTCGCCCATCGCCTCTGACTGCTGGGCCTCGAGCTGCTCGACCAGTTCTGCGATCTCGGGATTCTGCTCGACCGCCGTGCTGACCTGAGCTTCGAACGACTCGGTCTCCTCCTCGAGCCCGGAGGCCTCGACCGCGACCCCGACCAGGCTCTCCAGCCGGCGCAGTAGCGCCAGCGCGGCCTTGGGGTTCGGCACCGCGGCGACATAGTGGGGGACGGCGGCCCAGAGGCTGGCCGAGCTCATGCCGCGCCGACGGCAGGCATCGTGGAGCACGCCGACGATCCCGGTCGGCCCCTCGTAGTTTGAGCGCGCCAGGCCGAGCTCCTCGACCAGGTCTTCGTCGGAGGCGAGGCCGGTGATCGGCACCGGCATCGTGTGGGTGACGTCCGCGAGCAGGGCGCCGAGGGTTACGACCATCTCCACCCCGAGCTGCTCGGCAACCTCGGCGATTGCCTCGCCGAAGGTGCGCCACCTCAGGTTCGGCTCGGTCCCGGCGAGCAGGACGAGGTCGCGCTCTGCACCGGGCGCCTCGGCGGCAAGCAGGTTGTTGCCCGGCCACTCGATCTCACGAGTCTCCCCGTCGACCAGCCGGATCGTCGGACGCGCCACCTGGAAGTCGAAGAACTCCTCGGGATCGACGTGGGCGAAGACCTCGGCGTCCAGGGAGTCGGCGATCCCGCTGAGCGCCGTGGTCGCCGACCCGGCGGCGTCGTTCCAGCCACGAAACGCGCAGACGAGGATCGGCGAGCGGAGCCGCGGAGGGTCCTGTTCCCAGACGATCGCTTCCATACGCCGAGACTAGAGCAGCTAGGGCTCGGCTACTCGTCGGGCCCTGGACGCCGCCGCTGCGCCTTGCGCTGGCTCTGGCGCCGCTTATCCTCGAGCCTGCGTTTCTTGGCGGCCCTCCCGGGTCTGGTCGGGCGCCGCTCCGGCCGTACGACCAAGGCGTCGTCCAGCTTCTTGGCCAGGCGCTCGAGCGCCAGTTCGCGGTTGCGCGCCTGGCCCCTGGCGTCCTGGGCGACGGCGGTCGCAACCGAGCCGAGCCCGCGCATAAGCAGCTCTCGCTGCGGCGTGCTCAGGACCTGCGAGGCAGCGATGTTGAACACCGCTTCGACCCGCGAGGCGGTCACGTTCGCGTGCTGGCCGCCGGGGCCCGATGAGCGGCTTGCCCGGAGCTCGATCTCGCTCAGCGGGATCGAGAGCTCCTCGTTCACTTTCAGCTGGTCGGCCGTAGTCCCCTCCTCGCCAGTTGCACCGCGAAAAAGAGCATTACCGCGGCAAACGAGAGCTCGAGCGCCCGCTGGCTGATCGCGTTGGAGAGCATCACGCCGGCGAGGACACCCACGGGGGAGAGCGCCCCGGCGACCAGGCCGTCGCGCACCCGGACGTTTCCGTAGCCGTGCTGGCGCCATGCCGCCACCATCGCCACCGGCACGATCGCCAGAAGAGAGGTGGACTCGGCCTCGACCTGCGACATGTCCTGGAAGATCGCCAATGCGGGGACGAAGAGGACCCCCCCGCCGACTCCGAGCAGGCCGCCGACGATCCCCCCGGCGAGACCCATGATGATCGTGGCGAGCTCGCTCACGGGATCACCAGGAGCCCGGCCATCACGACGAGGAGCGCAGCAAAGATCAGCGAGACAGCCCGCTCGGGTATTCGCTGCTGGGCGGCGGTTCCGATCACGGCCCCGCCGATCGCCGGGATCCCGACCAGCGCAGCCTTGGCCGGGTCGACGTTGCCGTAGAAAGCCTGGCCGAGCGCCGCCAGGGCTGCAATCACGATGATCGCCGTCATGCTGGTCCCGGTCGCCTCGCGCTCGCCGTAGCCGAGCAGAAGGATCAGGAGCGGAACGATCACGGTGCCGCCTCCGACCCCGAACATGCCGCTGAAGGCCCCCGCGGCGGTCCCAATCGCGGCCAGGATCAAGAGCCGCCTGCCCGGCGCCGACTCGGTGGTGTGGTTCTCCGGGGGCACCGGCGGCGATACTAGAGCGCGTGGAGGCCACCTCCGCCGATGAACAGAGGCTCGAGCAGCTGATCACCCCGCTCCGCGGTGCACCCGAGCGCGCGGCGGTGCTGACCGACGTTGACGGGACGATCGCGCCGATCGTCGCCCGGCCCGAGCTGTCTGCGGTGCCCGAGGGGGTGCGCGACCTGCTCGCTTCGATCGCCCAGCGCTACGCGCTGGTCGCGGCGATCTCGGGGCGACGGGCGCTTGACGCCCGAGAGCTCGTCGGCCTCGAACAGCTGACCTACTCCGGGCAACCACGGCTTTGAGCTGCTGGGTCCCGCGGAGGCAGAGGCTCGTCCCGATCCGCAGCTCGACGGCCGCGAGCGGGAGGCCGGCGAATTCGTGGGGGGACTCGACCGGGACCGGCTCGAAGAGCTCGCTATCCGGGTCGAGGACAAGGGCGCGATCGTGGCCCTGCACTGGCGAGGGTCACCGAACGAGAGCGAGGCCGAGACCTGGGCGAGCGAGCTCGCCAGCGCCGCCGAGTGGAAGGGCCTCGTCCCGCACCTGGGCCGGATGGTGCTCGAGATCCGGCCCGACGTCGCGATCGACAAGGGCCGGGCGGTGGCCTCTCTGCTCGAGGGCCGAGATCTTCGGCGGCGCTCTACGCGGGCGACGATCGCACCGATGTCGACGCGTTCCGGGCGCTCGCCAACCTGCGCGAAGCCGGTCGGCTCGAGCAGATAGTCCGTGTCGCGGTCGCCTCCGAGGAAGGTCCGCCGGAGGTGCGCGACGAGGCCGATCTGGTTGTCGCCGGTCCCGAGGGATTTGTCGAGGTGCTCGAGGCCCTGGCCAAGTGACGTTTGTCGACCTGCTCCGGATCACCGTGCTGCTCGCCGCCGGCGCCGCGACCCTGCTCGGCGCGGTCACGGTGGTCGCTGCCAACCAGGCCGACGACAACACCACGCTGATCGTGGCCGCGGTCTGGTGGTCGCTTGCGGCGATGGTCGGCACCTACCTCGGCACCAGCGCCCGCGCCAACGAGGCGGTGAGAACGATCCTCGCCGGAGCCCGCACTCAGCCCAGCCTCCCCGCCGACAACCCGGGGCGCACTGCTGTCGCCCGCCTGTGGCCGATCGGCGCCTTCACTCTGGTTGCCGGCGGCTTCGGCTTTGTCTTCCCCGGCGTCGCGGCGGTCGGCACCGGCTTTGCGCTCTTCGTCGCCCTCGCCTGGCGCCGCCGCGAGGAGGCAGTCGCCGCGGTCGAGGAGCGTGACGGCGTCCGCTTCTATGTCGAGCCGGGCTCGGCCTTCACTCCACTCACCTTGACTCGCACCCCGGGCCTCCGCCGCGACCGGCCGCCGGCGGGACACCCGCCACCGCCGTCCCCGGCCGCCTAGGCGCGCTTGGCGCGCTTACGCAGCTTCGAGAACTCGCGCCAGCCGCGCGTGTTTGCGACCTGCTCGGGGGTGAGCCAGGCGCGGCGGGCGGTGGCGATTCCCTACTTCATGTTGTCGAGGGTGTCGGTGCCGTGGGCGTCGGTGTTGACGGCGATCATCACCCCGGCCTCGGCGGCAAGACGCGCGTGGCGCTCCGAGAGGTCGCGGCGGTTGGGGTTGCCGTTGATCTCGATCATCGTTCCGTTCTCGGCGGCCGCCTTGAAGATCCGCTCGACGTCAACCCCGTAGGGCTCCCGCCGCAGGATCAGCCGGCCGGTGAGGTGGCCGATGCAGTCGACCAGGGGGTTCTCGATCGCCTCGATCACCCGCTCGGTCATCTTCTCCTCGGAGATCCGGAACGAGGTGTGGACGCTCGCCATCACCCAGTCGAGCTTCTCGAGCAGCTCGTCGGGGTAGTCGAGCTCCCCCTTGGTCCCGATGTTGACCTCCGAGCCGGCGAGCAGCCTGAATCCCTTGCGCTGGCCCTTCTTGCCCTTGTTCCACTTCCGCACCTCCTCGATCCGCTTCTCCAGCTGCTCGTCGGTGACGTGGTTGCCGAAGCCGTGGCTCGCCGAGTGGTCGGTGACCGCCAGGTACGCATAGCCGCGCTTCTTCGCCGCCTCTGCCATCTCGGCCAGGGAGTTGCGCCCGTCGGAGAGGGTCGTGTGGGAGTGGAGATCGCCCTTGATGTCCTCGATCGTGATCAGGTCGGGGAGCTCGCCCTTCTCGGCTGCCTCGATTTCACCGCTGCCCTGCCGCAGCTCCGGCTCGATGTATTCGAGGTCGAGCAGCTCGTAGATCCCGGTCTCGTCTGTGTGCTTGTGGACCTTGCCTTTCCCCTTTCCTGATGCGACCTCCTTTACGCCGTGCTCTGAGATCGACAGGCCTCGCGCCTGGGCGCGCTCGCGCAGCTTGACGTTGTGCTCCATCGAGCCGGTGAAGTGCTGGATCAGGTTGCCGAAGGTCTCGGGCGCGGTCATCCGCAGGTCGACCGAGACGCCCGTGTGGAGAACGGCGCCGGCACCCCAGGACCCGACCGAGCGCGCCTCGGCCGCCAGCGGATGGCTGGTCAGCGCCGCGCCGAGCCCTTCCGGGTCCGTGGTCGAAGCGACCAGGTCGATGTCCTTGGCGGTCTCCCCCCATCGCCGCATCGAGCCCGCCGGGATCACCTCCTCGGCCGCCTCGTGCTCGGCCAGGTCGGCGGCGAGCTCTTCGGCGATCGGCATCAACTCCGACAGCAGGTAGCGACCGGCCGCGCCTTCCTCGCCGAGGGTCGCGAGCGAGGCGAGCACGTTCTGCTCGGTCTTCGGTCCCAGCCCCTTTACGTTGCGGATCTCTTCGCTCTCGGCCGCTTCCTTGAGCGACTCGAGGTCCTTGATCCCGAGCTCGTCGTAGAGCAGCCGCGCCGTCTTTGCGCCCAGGCCCGGGATCCGAGTCACCGCCACCAGGGTCGCCGGGAACTTCTTCTTCAGCTTGGTCGCGGCCGGAATCTCACCGGTATCGAGCAGATCGTTGATCTTCACCTCCAGCGTCTTGCCGATCCCCTGGATCTCCGTCAGCCGCCCCTCCTTGGCCATCTGCTCGAGGGAAAGCGGGGCGCGCCGGGCCGCCTTCGCGGCCTCCTTGTAGGCGAGCACCCGGAACCGGTCCTTGCCGTCGAGCTCGTAGAGGATTCCCAGCTCCTCGAGGGCGGCGGCTATTTCTGCGTTTCGCACGCGGGAAGTATCGATGGACTGACACCCGGGCCGTTTGCCGCGCAGGTTCGCGGCTCGCGATCCCGCATTTTGCGCGGAGTTCGTGGTTGCGCGGGGGGCAGAGAAGTGCGACGTTCACCGCTCCAGATGGTGTGGGTGCCGAGTTGCCGTCTGCGAACGAAAAGGGGTCGCATGTGAGGTTGGGAGAGAGGGTTTCCGCGGCAGAAAACGGGTCCCGGCCCGCGATCGCTCCCAACGACGAGCAGCGGCGAAAGGCGGCGCTGGTCTTGATCGAGCGTTACGAGCGCGCCCTTCGCCGCACTGCGCGGCGCTTTTCCCGCTGCGCCGAGGACGCTGACGACGCCTACCAGCGGGCGATCGAGATCCTGTTGAGCAAGGCGCCGGTGCTCGAGCCCGACCGGCTGGTTCGGTGGATGCACACGGTCACCCGGCATGAGGCGTACGCGGTGCGCCGGCAACGTGGCCGATTTCAGGAGATCTCGACGGTGGAGTCGGAGGAGGGGACGGCCCTGAACGCGGTCGACCTCGTCCCCAGCGATTCACCGGAGCCGTTCGAGAGCTCAGCCCGGCACGAGCGGCTCTCCCGCAGCCGCGAGGCGCTGCGGGCGTTGAAGCCGAATGAGATCCGTGCGCTCACCCTCAAGGCCGAGGGCTACTCCTACGCGGAGATCGGCGAGATCACCGGCTGGACCCACACCAAGATCAACCGCAACATGGTCGAGGGCAGGCGGCGGTTCCTCTCGGCGTTCGCGGAGATCGAGGAAGGAAAACGCTGCGAAGAGCTGGCGAGGCCGCTCTCGCGCTTTTCCGACGGGGAGGCATCTGCAGAGGATCGCGATGCGATCAAGCTCCATCTCGACCAGTGCTCGCACTGCAAGGCGAAGCTCCGGGCGTTCCGCGGTGTTCCGCAGCGGGTCCTCGAGGTCGCCCCGGCCGGCGTTCTCGCCGGCCCATCGCTGGTCGATCGCCTCGGAGACGGTATCTCCGCCGCGGGCGAGCGGGCCCGCGACGCGGTTGCCTCGATCGCGCATAGAGGGACGGGGGTTGAGGCGACGCAGACCGTTGCTGCGGCCGGCGGAACGCGAGGCTCGGGCCTGGCGCTGCTCGGTGTCGTATGCGGGATAGGTGCCGCCGGGGGTGGGGCGGCCGTCTGCGTGGAGACTGGGGTCATCCCCGATCCGTTCGGCAAGCCGGCGGTTGAAACGCAGGTGCCGGCCTCGTTGGACGCGCCGGCGCCGGCCGCACCCGAGACGGACGAGGCCAAGACATCCGAGCCGCAGGCGCCCGAGGAACGGCCTGTGGTTCAGGAACGGCGCGAGTTCGGCTTCGAGCAAGAGAGCTCAGGGGGGAGCACCGAGTTCGGCGGGCCCGCGGGCGGGGGTGGGTCGAGCTCCACCTCGGGCGGCGGTTCGGCAGGCGGCAGCGGGGGATTTGGCTTCGAAAAATAGGTGCCGCCCGCCATATGTGGTGGTTCAGCGCGTCAGAGGGGGGTAAGCATTTGGAAGAGGCTCACCAGGAATGGATTCCTTCCACCACGAGGCCCTCTTTTACGAGGACCAAGAGCAATATCTCGCCGGCACCGTGCCCTTCATCCGCGAGGGACTGGAGGCGGGGGAGCAGGTTCTGGTCGCGGTCAACTCCGACAGGATCGAGCTCCTGAGCGCCGAGGTCGGGGGCCCCTTCGACCGCCTCCGATTCCTCGACATGCCGACGATGGGCCAGAACCCGGCCCGGATCATCCCCGTGTGGCAGGACTTCGTCAACGAGAACGTCAATGGCCACTCGGCACGCGGAATCGGCGAGCCGGTCTGGCCCGAGCGCAGCCACGATGAGCTCACCGAGTGCGACCACCACGAGTCGCTGCTCAACCTGGCGTTCAAGGACGCGCCGGCATGGAAGCTCCTATGCCCTTACGACGCTTCGAGCCTCGACCAGGACACCCTCGAGGGTGCGCGCCGCAACCATCCGGTCTGTTCGGAGGACGGCGACGAGCCGCAGCCGAGTGACAGCTACGCCGGGCCGGAACACACCGGCAGTCCGTTCGCGGGGGAGCTTGCTGACCCACATGTGCCGACTCAAAATCTCGACTTCAGCCTCGACAACCTTGCTGGCGTGCGGCGGTTCGCGATGCAGAGCGCCCTCGACGAGGGCTTCGACATGGAGCGGACCACCGACCTCACCCTGGCGGTGAGCGAGGTCGCCGCAAACAGCATCCTCTACGCCGGTGGCACCGGGCGGCTGCGTATCTGGCGTGAGCCCGAGGCGCTGATCTGCGAGGTGCTGGACTCGGGCCGGTTCGAAGACCCGATGGTCGGCCGGGTGCGGCCGAGCACCGCGCACGACAGCAAGGGCCTGTGGCTCGTCAACAACCTCTGCGACCTGGTCCAGATCCGCTCAGGCGAAGACGGCAGTGCCATCCGCCTGCACATGCGGGCCTGACACCGCCCGCCTCACTAAGCGACGGACTCAGCCGCAGCCGGTGTTGTTGCCGCAGCTCGAGCAGGTGTAACAGCTGCCCGTGCGCTGCATCATGCCGCCGCACTGGTCGCAGGCCGGGCCGAGGTCGCGCCCTTCCATAGTCGCGGGGACGACCGGCGGGGTCTCGGTTAGCGCCTCGGTCGGGGGGACCGGCTTGGCGGACTCTGCTGTGGCGGACCCGTTGCCGGCACCGTTGCCCGAGCCGTTGCCCTGCCCGTTTCCGGAGGCTTCGCCGTGCCCGTTGGCCGGGCCCTCGTCGACCGGTAGCGCCTGCTGGGCCTCGCGCTTGCGGCGGATCTCCTCGGTGAGGATGCCGAGGTCCTCGAGCACCAGCTCGTCATCGATGAAGCGGCTCGCCAGCCAGCGCATGATGTAGTCGGGCAGCGACTTCGCGAACGGGATCTCCGGGTTGCGGGTGATTCCCTCGGGCTCGAAGCGCATGTAGCTGAACTTGCGCACGAAGACCTCGAGCGGGACTCCGTACTGGAGCCCGATCGAGATCGCGGTCGCAAACGCGTTCATGAGCCCGCGCATGGTCGAGCCTTCCTTGCCGATGTCGGTGAGGAAGATCTCGCCGAGCGGAGCCGTCCTCGTAGCGGCCGGCGGTGATGTAGCCCTCGTGGCCGGCGATGTTGAACTTGTGCGTGATGGACTCGCGCTCGCGCGGCATCTTGCGCCGCTCTGGCTTCGCCTCGGTGGGCCCGTCGGCCGTTGCCTTCTTGTCCGCTTCGTCCCCGGCGTCGGTGCGGAGGGCCTGCGCGGTCTTGGAACCGTCGCGATAGATCGCGAGCGCCTTGAGGCCGCCCTTCCAGCCGCGGGTGTAGGCGTCGGCGATGTCATCGACGCTTGCCGTCTCCGGCAGGTTGACCGTCTTCGAGATCGCGCCCGAGATGAACGGCTGGGTCGCGGCCATCATGTCGATGTGGCCGGTGTGCGAGATCGCGCGCTCGCCGACCGCGACGTCGAACACCGCCAGGTGCTCGTCCTTGAGGCCCGGCGCGCCGATGATCGTGCTCTGCTCGGCGATGTAGGCCTCGATCTGCTCGATCTCGGAGTCGTTGTAACCAAGGGTCCGCAGCGCCAGCGGCACCGAGCGGTTGACGATCGTCATCTGGCCGCCTCCGACCAGTTCCTTGAACTTGACCAGGGAGAAGTCCGGCTCGATCCCGGTCGTGTCGCAATCCATCAGGAAGCTGATCGTCCCGGTGGGGGCGAGGACGGTCGCCTGGGCGTTGCGGTAGCCGTGGCGCTCGCCGAGCTCGACCGCCTCGTCCCAGGCGAGGCGCGCCGCGGCAAGCAGGCCGTCCTCGACGAACCCGTCGGGGATCTCGTAGGAAGCGTCGCGGTGCATCCGCATCACCTTGTTGTGCGGCTCGCGGTTCTTCGGGTACTCGTCGTAGGTGCCGATCGCACCCGCGATCTCTGCCGAGCGGCGGTAGCCGCGACCGGTCATCAGCGCCGTGATCGCGGCGGCGACCGCCCGACCCTCGTCCGAGTCATAGGGCAGCCCGTTCGACATCAGCAGGGCGCCGAGGTTGGCGTAGCCCAGCCCGAGCTGGCGGAAGGCGCGAGCGTTGGCGCCGATCTCCTCGGTCGGATAGCTCGAGGGCCCGACGATGATCTCCTGGGCCAGCAGAAGGATGTCCACCGCGTGGACGAAGTCCTCGACGTTGAAGCTGCCGTCCGCGTTCCGGAACTCGCATCAGGTTGATCGAGGCGAGGTTGCAGGCCGAGTCGTCGACGTGCATGTACTCGCTGCACGGGTTCGAGGCATTGATCCGTCCCGAGTGCGGGCAGGTGTGCCAGTCGTTGATGATCGTGTCGTACTGGACGCCCGGATCGGCGCACTGCCAGGCAGCCTCGGAGATCTGGTGCATCAGGTCCTTGGCCGGCAGCTCCTTGACGGGCGCCCCGTCGGTGCGGGCGCGCAGCTCCCACTGTCCGTCGGCCTCGACGGTCTCCATGAACTGGTTCGAAACGCGGACCGAGTTATTGGCGTTCTGGTACTGGATCGAATGGAACGAGTCCGAGTCGATCCGCATGTCGAAGCCGGCTGCCTGAAGGGCGGCTGCCTTCTCCTCCTCTTTGGCCTTGCACCAGACGAAGTCCTCGATGTCGGGGTGGTCGACGTCGAGCACGACCATCTTCGCCGCGCGCCGGGTCTTGCCGCCACTCTTGATCGTGCCGGCCCAGGCGTCTGCCCCGCGCATGAAGCTGACCGGCCCGGAGGCGAGCCCACCCTTGGAGAGGTGCTCCTTGGAGGAGCGGATGTTGGAGAGGTTGATGCCCGACCCCGACCCGCCGCGGAAGATCATGCCCTCCTTGGTGTTCCAGTCGAGGATCGACTCCATGGTGTCCTCGACGCTCAAGATGAAGCAGGCGGAGCATTGAGGGTGCTCCTCGAAACCGACGTTGAACCAGACCGGCGAGTTGAACGCCGCCTTCTGGTTGACCAGGATCGAGGTCAGCTCGGCCTCGAAGGCATCGCCGTCGGCCTCGCTTGCGAAGTAGCCGCCGTCCCGTCCCCAATCAGCGATGGTGCCGGCCACCCGTCCCACCATCTGCTTGACCGAGCTCTCGCGCTCGGGGCTGCCGAGCTTGCCGCGGAAGTACTTCTGGGCGACGATGTTGGTCGCGTTCTGCGACCAGCTCTTCGGGAACTCGACCCCGTGCTGCTCGAAGGCCGGGCTCTCGGGGTCGCCGATGATCGCGTCGCGGGTCTCCCACTCGAGCTCGTCGAAGGGATGGATGCCGGCCGTGGTGAAGCGGCGCTCGATGGCAAGTCCCGCCTTGGTTGCGGTGATGTCCTGCGGGGTCGTCTCTGTCGTGGTCTCGGTGTTTGCCATCGGTCCTCTCCTATCGCGGGTGATCTATGGGGTGAGCCGGGTAGCCTCCCGCTTGGCTCGGACAGAACCGGAGGCCTGGGAAGTTCGTTGTTTGCGGGGTTTTTTCGAGAGCCGAGCGAGCTCGGCCCGGACCGATCGCAGATCGCTCAGATCCCGGTAGACGCCGACGAACTGGAGGTAGGCCCCGAGGTCGAGATCGCGGAGACCTGCGAGGCACATCTCGCCGATCCGCTCGGAGGGAAGCTCGCCGCCGGCGGCCTCGACCTCGCGCGCGATCGCCGCCACGATCTCCTCGACGTCCGAGTCCTTGACCGGCCGCTTCACGGTGGCGCGAAGCAGGCCGGCGCGGAGCTTGACCGGGTCGAACCGCTCCCTCGACCCGTTTCGCTTCCCTACATAAAGGGGCTCCGGCTCCCGCCGCTCGTGGGTGGTGAACCGGTGACCGCAGGCAGAGCAGAGCCGCCGCCGCCGCAGCGAGGAGCCGTGCTCCTCGCGCCGGGTCTCGAGCACCCGGGTCGCTCCGCTGCAGCTAGGACATTCCATGCCTGCAGTGTACTACTGGTAGCCGTCCGGGCCGCACCGAAACGCTAGATATAGCGCCTGCGTCGTAGATTTACTCCGCTGCTTGCGGCCGCTTCCAGCCTGTCCTCGAGACGATTCGGCGCATCAGCGGACCCGGGGTCGTTCGGATCATCAACCGGGCGCGCCAGGGAACGATCAGCTCGCGCTTCTCGCGCTCGACGGCGCGCACTGCGTGCTCGGCCACCTGGGCCTCGGTCAGCGCCTTGCCCATCAGCTTTCCGGCGCGCGGGATTCGCTCCCGGGATCCGGGGTTGTTGTCGAAGTAGGGCGAGTCGACCTCGGCCGGCGCCAGCAGGGAGACGCCGATCCCGGTGTCTCGCAGGTCGGCCCGCAGGTGGTCGCTGAAGGCGCGCATCGCCCAGCGGGAGGTGCCGTATCCGGCAGCGCCGGGGATGTTGACGTAAGCGGCGACCGAGGTCATGTTGAGGACGTGGCCGGAGCCGCGCGCGATCATCGCCGGCAGCAGGGCGCGGGTGAGCTCGAACGCGGCAAGGTACGGGAGGGCAATCTGGTCGCGGGCCTCACCCGGGTCGTTCTCGTCGACCGCGCGCCAGCGCCCTGCGCCGGCGTTGTTGACGATCAGGTCGGGTGCGCCGGGGGCCACCAGCAGCTCCTCGGCCAGGCGCTGGACGTCGTTGACGTCGGAGAGGTCGGCCGGCATCGCGATTGCCTCGCGGCCGGGCTGGGCGAGCTCGTCGGCGAGCCTCTGGAGGGCCTCCTGGCCGCGGGCCACCAGGATCAGGCGAGCCCCCCGGCCCGCCAGGGTCCGCGCGATCCACGCCCCGATCCCGCTCGAGGCGCCGGTTACCAGGGCGAGCTTGCCGTCGAGGTCCACGAGCGCGACCTTAGCGCGGAACTTCCGGCACGGACCGGTTTACTCTCAAAACCAGGATGGCTGAACGCGCAAAGCAGGCGAAAGCAAGCGCCGCCGATGCGGTCGCCTCGGCCAAGGAAGGGGCGGCCGAGGCGCTCGAGAAGGTGAAGCCGCGCCTCCGCGGCGTCTCGCACGAGTGGGCCTTCTTCGTCTCCCTGGTCGCCGGCGGGGCCCTGGTCGTCGCCGCCGACCCGGGGCGGACCAGGATCGCAATCGCGATCTACGCCCTCTCGCTCTCAGCGCTGCTCGGGGTGAGCGCTCTTTATCACCGCGTTGATTGGAAGCGGCCGACGGCGCGTCGCTGGATGCGCCGCCTGGACCACTCGATGATCTTCGTCTTGATTGCCGGAACGGTCACGCCGTTCCTTTGGCTTGTGCTGGACGGGCGGTTCGCGGACGCACTCTTGGTCGCGGTTTGGGTGGGCGCCCTGGCGGGAATCGTCGTGGAGCTGATCTGGATCGAGGCGCCGAAGTGGGTGACGGCGCTCATCTACATCGCGGTCGGCTGGATCGGCGCGCTGGCCTTTCCCTCGATCGTCTCGGATGCCGGTATCGGCGCCGGCGCCCTGATCGCTCTCGGCGGCGTCCTCTACACAGCCGGGGCAATCATCTATGCCAGGCAGCGGCCCGACCCGAACCCCGAGGTCTTCGGCTATCACGAGATCTTCCACGTGCTCGTGATCGCCGCGGCGACGGCGCACTTCGTCGCCGTCGCGATCTACGCGCTTCCCGCGGGCAGCTCCTGAGCGGTACGATCGGCCCGTGACCTTGGGCTGGTCGTCGGGTACAGGAGGATCGCGCCGGATGGTGATGGCGTTGCTGCTTGTCTGTGCTTGGACGTGCCTTTTCGTCGCGGTGCCGGGCAGGGCGACTGCGAAAGTCGGTTATGGGGACGCTTACACCGATTGTGTGCTCCGCAACCCGAGTTCATGGGCCCAGATCCGGGCACCGTCCGGGGTGCCGGCCTACGACTCGATCCCTGGTGTGCGGGAGGTACAGGAGCTCCGCTTTTCGGTCGAGCTCGTCTATGCCGACGCCAATTCGTTTCAGTGGGAGTCGGCAGGCCGGACCGGCTACCTGGCAACAACGGTCGCCGAGGATGGCTGGATCACGAAGAAGAAGAAGCGGAAGAGGCGAAGGAAGAAGAGGAGACGCGTTTTTGTTCCCGGCCAGAAGTCGACCGCCAACTGGGCGATCGCCGACGGTACAACTCGAAAGTGGGGCTTTGAGTGGAGCACGACCTTCGACGTCGCGGTCCATGCCCTCGTGCTCCTCGAGTGGTGGCAGGCCGGAAAGCAAGTCCACTCCGAGTGGAGCCAGATTCCCTCTCTCAACTACCCGCAATACGGCGGATACCGGGCCAGGGGTGAGAACTGCTACCTCTACAACCCCTACGGCACGGGTACCGGCGAACCGAGACCGTACGGGGGCAAGCTCGTGTACTTCGACTAGGGCTGACGGATGGCGCCCTGCGGTGGTTCAACCCGTTTGCCGTCCCGTTCCCGGCCGAGGGTCAGGAACTGGTCCCAGGCGTAGCCCCAACGAAGCCGGCGCAGCAGCTCCCAGTCCGAGCGCTGCCTGATCGACTCGACCAGAGCCCGGCGCTGTGCGACCTGCTCCCGGTGGTCGCGTAGCCAGCGGTAGGTCCTCCACTTCGCGGCGGGGAAGCCGTTGCGGCGCAGCAGGCAGTAGCTCCACATGAGAACCCCGGTGAACGCAAAGAGCGGCGCCAGGGCTGCCCGCGTCAGCGGCTTCATTCCGGAGCGGATCAGGTAACCGCGATTGCGCTCCAGCAGGAAGAGCTTCTCGGCGCTCATGGTCAGCTCGTACTTGTGCCGGACGGTCGAGGCAGGGACGCAGAAGATGTCCGCTCCGCTCACCTGCACCAGCCAGGAGAGCTGCACGTCTTCGGCGTAGAGGAAGCCGGTGTCGTCCCAACCGCCGATCCGCTCGAGGATCTCCCTTCGAATGACGAAGGCGCCCCCGTGCAGGCCCGAGACCGCAAACGGGTCGCTGCCCGCCCGCTGGCGCGGCTTGCCGAGCCACTTGTTGAACCCGAGGCCGGTGACGTTGACGTCCTGGCCCGCGGCATTGATTCGAGCCGGGTCCTCGTGCAGCAGGATCAGCGGGGAGACGGCCCCGGCATCGGGATGAGCCTCCAAGAACTCGACCAGGGGGCCGAGCCAGCCGGGCTCGACGACGAGGTCCATGTTGAGCACGGCGACGTAACGGCCGCGTGCCTCGGGCAGCGCCAGGTTGACGGCACCGGCATAGCCGCGGTTGTCCTGGCTCTTCAGGGTCCGGATCGAGTCAGATCGCTGCGCGAACCCTTCCGCGATCCCGAGGCTGCCGTCGGTGGAGGCGTTGTCCACCACCAGGACTTCCGCGCTCGGGTGCGGCTCACGCTCAACATCCGCGGTCAGAGCGGCCAGGCAATCCTCGATGTCCTCGGCGCCGTTGTAGTTGACGACGACGACCGAGACGAGCGGGCTAGCGCTCACCTCGGTAGCTCATCGACCAGCCCCGCCTCGTGCTGCTCCAGCCGGCCGCTGAAGATCGAGATGAACAGCGCTGCCGAGAGGATCTGGAGCCCGAGGACGAGGAAGCTGGTCGCGAGGACCAGCATCCGGGTGTCGTTGAAGACGTCGTCGCCGGCCCACTGAATCGTCAGCTGGAGCAGCTTCGCACCGCAGACCACGACCAAAGTGAGTCCGACCCCGATCACCCCGAGCCGCACCCGGCGCGATGCGAGCCGCTCGAGCCAGGGAGGCGGAGGGTGGCCGGCCTGCACTCCATAGAGCGCCGCCGCAAGCCCGAACACACTCAGCTGGAAGGCGGCCAGCACTCCGAGTGCGGCGACGATGAAGCTGTGGATGCTGAGCCCGAGGTAGGAGGTCTCGACGTCGCCCTGGCTCAGCAGCAGCGCTCCTCCCATCGCCGTCGCCATGAACAGCAGGCCCGGAATGATGAAGGCGCGGACCGGGTTGTAGATCAGGAGCAGCACGACGACCCGGGCGAGGATCTCGAGCCCGTCGCGCCACGGGCTCAGCTTCTTTTCGCCGACCCGCTCGTGGTAGCTGATCGGCATGGTGGCTATCCGCAGGTCGGCCTTGCGCGCCTTGATCCCGATCTCGGCCTCGATGTCGAAGCCGCTCGCCTCGAGGCCGAGCCGCTCGACGGCTTCCTTGCGCAGGCCATAAAGGCCGCTGAGGTGGTCGCTGCCGCGCTCGAGGCCGTGCATGACGGTGAGCAGCCAGTCGAAGAAGCGGTTGCCCCACCGGTTCAGCACCGGAATGTTCTCGTCGCCGGTCTCGCGCCGGCCCCGGACGAGGTCGTTGTCTTCGAGCAGCTCGACCATTTCCTCGATTGCCGCCACCGGGTAGGTGGCGTCGGCGTCCATGATCACCACGTTGTCTCCCTGCGCCTGGGCCACTCCGGTGCGGATCGCAATTCCCTTGCCCCGGTTCTCGGCGTGGCGGACCACCCGGCAGCGATGAGCGCCGGCGACCTCGGCTGTGTCGTCGGTCGAGCCGTCGTCGACCACGAGTACCTCGTAACTCGAGTCGAGTTGCTCGTCGAGGTCCTCGAGCACCTGGGGCAGTGCCGTTGCCTCGTTGTAGGCGGGGAGCAGAACCGTGGTCCGAATGCCGGTCACGGCCGCTCGGTCGGTTGCCCCTCGGGCGCCTGTCTGTGTCGCCGGCGTCGCCATCTCAAGCATTGGCGCCGAGCGCCTCGGCGCTGCGCCGCTTCGCTGAGGAGATCAGCTCGGCGAGCTCGGCCTCGCGGCCCTCGCGGATCAATTCGACCGGGTCGGGGTCGCCGTTGACGATCCCCTCGAAGAACTCCTTGCGGTCCTGATAGGTGGGGAGGGTGTCCTTTGCCCAGCCACGGACCTCGTTCAGAGCCATGGCGAGCTTTGCGTAGGGCTCGCCGAAGGACTCGGAGATCTCGCGTTTCATCCGCTTCGCCAGGGCAGGCGAGGCGCCCTGGGTCGAGATGGCGATAGCGAGTGGCCCGGTGCGGACGATCGCCGGCAGGATGAAGTTGCAGAGCGGCGGCACGTCGACCACGTTGACCAGCATCGAGCGCTCCTCGGCGTCGTCATGGACGGCGATGTTGACATCGGTGTCCGAGGTCGCAGCGATCACGAGGAAAGTGTCCTCGAGGTCCTCGGGGCGGTAGGCACGCTGCTCCCACTTGATCGAGCCTTCGCGCGCGTACTCGGCAAGCTCCGGCACTGCCTCCGGGGAGATCAGTACGACGTCGCCGCCGCAGGCGAGCAGGCCCTCGACCTTCTCCAGCCCGACCTCCCCGCCGCCGACGACGACGCAGCGGCGCCGGTTCAGCATCAGGCAGGCGACATAGACGGGGGTCGCGAGCATCTCGCGGACGCACGACTGATCACAGATGCCCTTGCGCAACTGGCACACGCACGGCTTGCCCTCGTAGGCCTGGGCAGGCATGGCGCTTAGGTTAGAGAGGGTGGCTCAGCGACCGAGGCCTTCGCGGAGGCCCTGAATGAAGGCCGCCGGATGCCAGCCGTAGTGGCGGGCGGCAGCCCAGCCCACGGTGCCGAGCAGGATCGCGGAAAGCAGCCCCACTAGAACGCCGAGCGCGACCGGGAATCCGCGATCGGAGCCGATCTCGGGAGTGGCCGCCGCGGCTGGGACCGCGGACGTGCCGCCGCCGGTCGGCGCGGTGCTGACCGGCTTCGGCGAGCCGTCTGAGGCGAAGGCGCTGCCGCCGCCGGATCCCGAGCTGCCGCCGGTGCCACCGGCGGAGCCCGTGCCAGAGCCGCCGCCTACCGCGGAAAGGCCCTTGCCCTTCTTGTTGCAGGCGCCGGAGGCGCGTGCGTCGAGAGCACGGTTGAGCTCGTCGACGAAGCGTGGGTCGTACTGGGCGATATCGGTTGGAACCGAGCTCAGCAGGGTCTGCAGCTCCTCGGCCGAGTACTTGCAGGCATCGAGGCTGCCGTCCTTGGCGTAGTCACGGTAGGCGTCACCGACGCCGACCGCGCCTGCCTGCGCCGGCACGACAAGTGCGCCGACGAGCGCCATCACTGAGATCACCCTGCGAGCCGTCCTTGACATCGCACTACAGGTTAAACACAGACCCCCTCTGCGCGTCGCAGTCAACTGTCGCCGGTCCTGGATGACGGCGTGTAAGTTGCCCGCAGGCGTGGAGGGCCAAACCATCACCCGCGTGATTACCAGGCCCGGATACGCGGGCTGGCTGTTGGCGCTCCTGTTCGCCTGCGTCGCCTATGCCGGGTTCGCCAACGGCGCCACCTCGATTCCCGAGGAGACCCGGGTCCAGATTGCGATCGCGCTCGGCATCCTCGCGGCGGGGGTCGGCCTCGTCACCGGCGCGGTTGGGGTGGCGCGCTCGCCCGCAGCCTGGGCCGGCGTGGGGCTGCTGGGACTGTTCGCGCTGGTCAGCGCGATCAGTGTGATCTGGTCGCTGGCGCCAGACAACGGCTGGCTCGCCGCGAACCGGGCGGCGGCCTACACCGCCGTCGTCGCGATCGCCCTGATCGCCGCGCCGTCGGTCCGCCGGGCGCCACAGCTCGCTCTGACCGGCTACCTGTTGGTCACGGTCGCGGTGGCGCTCTATGCGCTTGGCGGCAAGCTTTTCCCCGAGTTGTCGATCGGGCCGATCGACCTCGACCACGCCTCCGACTTCTCCCGGTTGCGCGAACCGCTTGGCTACTGGAACGCGCTCGGCCTCTTCCTGGTGCTCGCCTCGCCTGCCTGCATCTGGGCGGCTGCCGACCGCAGCCGTACCGAGGGCCAGCGGATCGGCGCCGTCCTGGCGCTGCAGCTGCTCCTGGTCACGATCGCGCTCACCTACTCGCGTGGCGCGGTGGTTGCCTTCCTCGCGGTTCTTGTGGTTCTCGTGGTCGGCGCTGACGACGCAGCCGAGCGGCTACGGCGCCTCGGCGCGACACTGATCGCGCTGGTCGGCGCCGTCCCCGCGGTCGCCATGGCCTTCTCGGTCGATGCGCTGAGCAGCGACGGGGTGGAGGCCGCCGACCGCGCCGGTGATGGCGCCCTGCTCGCTTTCGTGCTCGCGGTGTCGCTGCTGGCCGTCGCAGGGGCGACCCTGGCCGCGATCAACTCGGAGCACCGGTTGGCTTGGCGCGAACAGTGGACGGGGGCAGCGCGCCGGCTCGGCCCGAGGGCGGCCGCCGCGGCCGTGGTCGTCGTGGTCGCGGCGCTGGCGCTCTCGGACCGCGGCCTCACGGGCTCGGTCTCACATCAGTGGGACCGGTTCACGGACCCGGTTGAGGTCACCAACGACCCCGAGAGGCTCCTCTCCGGCTCGGGCTCGAACCGCTGGGTGTGGTGGCGTGAGGCCGGCGGCGCCTCTTGGGACCGCCCGATCGCGGGCTGGGGCGCCGGGTCGTTCCCGATCCTCCATTACCAGTACGCCGAGCACCAGACGCAGACTCGCTCGACCCACGACGTGCCGCTCCAGTTCCTGGTCGAAACGGGCCTGATCGGCACGGTGCTGGGCCTCGCCGGCCTCGTCCTGCTCGGGCTGGCGGCGGTGCGTCAGGTCCGGGCCTCCGAGGGGGCCGAGCGCAGCGCGCGTCTCGCGCTGCTCGCCACGGCCACGGCCTGGGCAATCCATTCTCTCTACGACTGGGACTGGGAGATCCCGGCGGTCACCCTGCCGGCGCTCCTCGCGGCAGCGATCGCGGCGGCGCCGTTCGGACCAAACATGATCCGCTTTCTCGGGGACGACGAATCCGAGGGCGTCGACCGGATCGGGCCCCCGCGGCGCAAGCCGCCGCTCGACGCTCGCTCCCCGGCCGCCGTTCCAGTGGCGCTCGGGGCGGTCCTGCTCGCCACCGTGATCACTGTGTCCTCAGCAATGCCGTCGCGGGCGCGAGACAAGGTTCTCTCCGCACAGGAGATCGCGAGCGCGCCCGACGCCAGCGAGGAGGAGCTTGCCGGGGCGCTCGAGGAAGCCGAGTCCGCCCACGACACCAACCCCTTGGCGCTCGAGCCCCTGTTCACGGCAGCCGCCCTGGAAGAGCGGCTCGGCAACCTCGAACGGGCGGAGGAGCTCCTGATCGAGGCGGCCCGGCTGCAGCCGGAGAGCATCAGGCCCTGGCAGCGACTTCTGGTGCTGGAGACCAAGCTCGGCGACCTCGAGGTGACCGAGCTGGCTCTGCAGAAGTCGCTCGAGGCCGACCCCGGGGCACTGGGCTTCGCCAAGCTTGGGACGGCGCTTCTCTCCTCGGCGCGTGCGGACGGATCCCCGACCGCGCTCGGGACACCGCCGCGGCCCTGATTCCGTGGCGCCGTCAGCCGGGCTGCAGGCTCGCCAGGGTCCGCTCCAGACCGGGTTCGAGCGACGTTGATGCCTCCCAGCCGAGCTCGTCGCGTGCCCGGGCCGGGTCGAGCGCCGTCCGCTGCACCTCGCCTTCGCGCGGTGGGGCCTCCTGAGGCTCGAAGTCCTCGCGCCCCGCGAGCCTCCCGACCAGCTCCACCAGGCCCAGAACCGAGGTCTCCGCACCCGTGCCGACGTTGAGCGGCCCGGCTGCGTCGGCGCCGGCCGCCGCCAGGCAGGCATCGACCACGTCCCCTACATATACGTAGTCGCGGGTCTGGGCCCCGTCGCCGAACACTGTGGGCGCGCCGCCGGAGAGGGCGAGCCCGCCGAAGATCGCGATCACGCCCGCCTCCCCGCGCGGGTCCTGGCGGGGGCCGTAGACGTTGCCGAGCCGCAGCGCGGTGGCCGCGATTCCGTGGGCACGGCGGTAGTAATCGATGTAGCCCTCCGCCGCCAGCTTGCTCTGCCCGTATGGAGAGTCAGGAGCGCACTGGTCGTCCTCGCCGAACGGCAGGTCGCGACCCTCGCCCTCCCCGTAGATGGCGCCGCCGGTAGAGGAAAAGATCAGACGCTGGGCGCCGGCTATGCGCGCCGCCTCCAGCACGTTGACCGTGCCGACCACGTTGGCGGCTGCGTCGAAGCCCGGGTCGGCCACCGCGACCCTGACGTCGATCTGCCCGGCGAGATGGAAGATCGCCTCGGGAGCCTGCTTCTCGGCCGCGGCCAGGACCGCCGGCCCGTTGGTGACGTCCACCTCTTCGAGGCGCGCGCCGGCCGCGATCGCTTGATCAAGATTCTCGCGCCTACCCGTAGAAAGATCGTCAAGGACGAGGACCTCGTCCCCACGTTCGAGCAGGGCGTCAACCAGGTGTGAGCCGATGAACCCGGCGCCGCCTGTGACCAGGGCTTTCACACGCCGATCCTACGGATCAAACGCCGACATGACTACGCCTGATCCTCCGGATCAGGCGAGACCGACGCGGAAAACGAACCGCCGGGGGCCCTCCTGAGCCCTTGCTACCCTCGCCGCCGATGCGACTCATAGTCACCGAAAAGAACAACAGCGCCAAGAAGATCGCTGACATTCTCTCCGGCGGCTCGGCAAAGGAGGGCAAGAGCTACAAGGTGTCCTTCTACACCTGGGCCGACCAGACCGGAGAGGACCAGATGACGATCGGCCTCAAAGGTCACGTCCTCAACCCCGCCTTCCCGGAGGAATACAAGAGCTGGCAGGAGATCGACCCACGCGACCTGATCGACGCCCCGCTGATCAAGCAGCCGACCGACAAGAACGTGGTCAGAGCCATAAAAAAGGTCGCGGAGGACGCGGACGACATCGTGATCGCCACCGACTTCGACCGCGAGGGGGAGTTGATCGGGCTCGAGGCGCTGCAGGAGATCGTCGACGCGAACCCCAAGCTGGACGAAAAGCAGGTCGCGCATAGCGGCGCCGATGGCGAGAACGGCGACTCCAGCGGGATCAAGCGCGCCCGATACTCGGCACTGACCAAGGACGAGATCGAGCGGGCCTTCTCCAATCTCGATGAGCTTTCGATGCCACTCGCCCAGGCCGGCGCCGCGCGCCAGGACATCGACCTGATCTGGGGGGCGACCTTGACCCGCGCCGTATCGCGTGCCACCCGCCGCTTCGGCTCCAACTTCCTCTCGGTCGGCCGGGTCCAGAGCCCGACACTCGGGCTGATCGTCGAACGGGAGATGGAACGCCGCGCGCACAAGCCGAAGCCGTTCTGGGAGGTCTCCGCCACCTTCGCCCATCCGGATGGCAGCTTCCTCGCCCAACACGCGACCGACAAGTTCTGGAAGAAGGGCGAGGCCGAGGCCGCCGTCAATGGCACCAAGAGCCCCGGGAAAGTGGTCGAGATCAAGTCGCGCAAGAACACGCGCAAACCCCCGACCCCGCTGAACACGACCGCTTTCACCACCGACGCATCGAGCCGGCTCGGGATCACGCCTGCGCGGGCGATGCGAATCGCCGAGGACCTCTACATGGACGGGATCATCTCCTACCCGCGGACCGACAACACGGTGTACCCGAAGTCGTTGCCGTTGCGGGAGCTGGTCGATTCGCTCACCAAGATTCCGGATTTCGAGGCTGCAGGTGAGCTGATCAAGGGCGAGCTGAAACCGACCCGCGGCAAGAAGGAGACCACCGACCACCCCCCGATCTACCCGACCCAGGCTGTCGACCCGCGCTCTCTCGAGGGCCGCAGCGACGCCCACCGCAAGGTCTACGAGCTGGTCGCGCGCCGCTTCCTCGCCACTTTCTCCCCGCCGATGGTGACGGAGTCCACCCGCGCGGACATCGAGGCGGGATCCGAGGCCTACTTCGTCCGTGGCAGCGTCGTCGTCGATCCGGGTTACGCCGGGATCTACACCTACGCGCGCTCGGCCGACGAGGAGATCCCGAAGCTGGAGGAGGGCCAGGATCTGGAACTTGCCGCCGGCCCGGAGATGGAGCGCAAGGAGACCCAGCCTCCGTCGCGCCTTTCCCAGGGCAAGCTGATCGAGATGATGGAGGAGCGGGGCCTCGGCACCAAGGCGACCCGCGCCGACATCATCCAGAAGCTTTACTACCGCGGCTACGTCCACGGCAACCCGCCGGAGCCGAGCGAGACCGGGATCGCGATGTACAACGGCTTCAAGGAGTTCGTACCGCGAATGGCCACCCCGGAGATGACCGCCGACCTCGAGTCCGAGATGGATCAGATCGCTGCCGGCGAGATGAGCAAGGACAAGGTGCTCACCGACTCCCGGGAGATGCTGCGCTCTGCGTACGACGAGATGGGCCCGAACGTCGACGACGACGACGAGAACGCGCCCTGGCGCAAGTTCGCGAAGCTCGTCTGGGGCGGCATGGACGAGGACCGCGTGCTCGGCCCTTGCATCGTCTGCAAAGAGGCGGGCCGGACCCAGGAAGACGGCTCGCCGAACATGCTGCGGGTGATCCGGGCCCGCAAGTCCGGAAAGTCGTTCGTCGGCTGCACCGGATGGAAGGGCGCCGACGCCGAACCCGACGATCCCGACAACTGCGACCAGACCTTCCCGATGCCGCAGCCCCGCTTCTACGACGTCTACAAGCTCGAGGACACCTGCACGGTCTGCGGCCGTACGCCGAGGGTGTCGGTTGCCCAGAAGTTCAAGCCGGGCAGGCCGTGGAAACTGTGCTTCAACGACGAGTGTCCCTCGATGGAGGAGATGAAGCGCAAACGGGCCGAGCGCGAGGCTGCCAAGGAGGCGAAGAAGAAGGCTAAGAAGGCCAAGGAGAAGGCCGAGGCGAACGGCGAGGCGGTGGTCGATCCGAAGGAGGCGGCAAAGGAGGCTGAGAAGATCGCGGCCCAGGCCTCGGCAACCCGGACGAAGCCGACCCGCAAGAAGGCCGCGGCCAACGCCAAGGCCGCCGGGGAGGTGGCCAACGGCGCCAAGTCGTCCAACGGGGCCAAGAAGAAGGGCGGCGCCAAGAAGAAGAAGAAGGGCGCCACCAAGGCCAAGAGCGCCGCGGAGCCCGAGAGCTAGCCGGCCGTTGTTCATTTCCCTCGAGGGGATCGACGGCTCCGGCAAGACGACCCAGGCGAAGCTGCTTGCCGATGAGCTGGGCGAGGGGACGGTTCTGGTGCGGGAGCCCGGCGGGACGGCCGGGTCGGAGGCGATCCGCGACCTCCTGATCGATCCGGCGGTGCAGCTGGGCAGCTTCACCGAGCTGCTTCTTTTCTGCGCGGCGCGCTCGCAGCTGGTGGAGGAAGTGATCGAGCCCGCGCTGCGCGAGGGCCGCCACGTGGTCGCGGACCGCTTCTCGGACTCGAGCGTCGCCTACCAGGGCGCCGGCCGCGGGGTCGAGCCCGAACTGATCGAGCGCCTCTGCGGGGCGGCCACCAAGGGAATCTGGCCTGACCTGACCCTGTATCTCAGCATCGACCCCGAGCAGACGGCAAAGCGGTCCAGCGGGACCGACCGGTTCGAGTCAGAGGGGATCGAGTTCCAGCGGCGTGTGGCCGAGGGGTACTCCAGGATCGCCGCGCGGCACCAGGACAGGGTCCGGGTCGTCGACGCGAGCGGCTCGAAGGAGGCGGTCCACGAAAGGATCATGGAGGCGGTGAGTGCCCATGCCCCTGGCTGAGTCGATTTCGTCCGAGCTGGAAGCGGCGACCTCGTCGCAGCCGCGAGCGCGTGCCGCACTGGCGGCGGCACTTGCCGCAGGCCCCTCGCACGCCTACCTCTTTCGCGGCCCCCGCGGCTCCGGCAAGCGGGAGGCGGCCCGCGCCTTTGCGGCCGAGATCCTCGCCCACGGCGCGACCGACCCCGAGTCAGCGCGTCGCCGCGCCCTGGCCGATCCTTCGCCGCATCCCGACCTGGTCTGGATCGAGCCGCCTGGTGCCTGGCACCTGGTCGACGAGCTCCGCTCTGAGGTGATCCGAGCCGCCAGCCTGCGTCCGCTCGAGGGCGAGCACCGCGTCTTCGTGATCGAGGCGGCCGAGGCGATGAGGGAGGAGAGCCAGAACGCGTTGCTGAAGACACTTGAGGAGCCGGCGGACTACGCGCACCTGCTGCTGCTCTGCTCCGAGCCCGAGGCACTGGTGCAGACGATCGTCTCCCGCTGCCAGCCGGTCGAGTTCATGCCGCTCTCGCCGGAGGCCGTGGTTGACCGGATCGCCCCGGGCGGAGCTGATGGCGGCGCCACCGGGCCGCCGGCCGAGGTGGAGGCCGCCGCACGTCTCTGCGGCGGCGACGCCGAGCTGGCGCGGTTCCTGCTCTCCGAGGAAGGACGCGAGCTGCGCGGCCGCGCCGAGGCCGCTGCCCGCGCGCCGCGCCGGAACGGGTCGCCGGCCGCCGCTTGGGCTCCCCTGCTCGAGAGCGCCGAGGAGGCGGGCCGCGAGGCCGGGGCGGCGGCGGAGGCCGAGCTGCGGGAGCTCGCCGCGGCCGAGCGGCCGGGCCGCAAGAAGGGACTTGGCCGCGAGGCGAACGAGCAGATCAAACGCGTCGAGCGCAGGGCCCGGACCGAGTCGCTGGACCTCGCTCTCGGGCTCTGCTGCGCCTGGTACCGGGACCTGGCCGCGGTCAGCGAAGGGGCGCCGGAGCTGGCGCTCCACTGCGACCGGCTCGACGCGCTGGCCGAGGACGCCGACGGCCTCGAGCCGCAGCAGGCCCGCGGCGCGCTCGAGCTCGTCCTTGACACCCGGCAGCGGTTCAACTTGAACGTCTCAGAGGAGCTCGCGCTCGAGGCACTCTGGAACCGGCTGGCTGACACGCTTTAGCCCCACGGCCCGATATGGGCCATTCCTTTCGAGCCCTGCCCCGCCGCCCCCGGACGCGCAGCGGAGGAGGCGGCGGTAAATGGCGAAGCGAAGCGCCCGCAGGCAACCGTGTGTTAGTAGATACTTATAGTCATGGCCAGACTGGTCGGCCAGGCGGAGAGAGGCAGGCGGCCGCGCGTCAGCATGCGGCTGTGGCTGGGCATCGCCTTCGCGGTGGTCGGCCTGATCACCGCTGCCGCCGTGTACCTGGTCGTCAGGGATTCCTCGGGGAAGACGCTTTCGCAGAGCTCCGCCGAGCTCGCCGTCGGGCGCACGGTCCGGCTCTCCGACTCGGTCGAATCGACCTTCCCCGACAATCTCGACGAGACGCTCGAGGGGGCCCGATCGGAGAACCTCGACGCCTGGGTCGTCGACCGCAACGGCAACCTCCTGACCCAGGATGCGGGCATCGGCGGGGTCAGCTTCTCATCGCTGCCCCAACGCGACGCCGTCATGAGCCAGGCGCTGCGCGGCAACCGGTTCGAGGTCGACCTCGGAGAGGACGTGACCGTGGTCGCCGCGCCGTTGTTTGCCGGAGAGGAGCTCCAAGGCGCCCTGATCACGCGCGCGACGCCGCCATCCGCGGTCCGGCGCTCAATCGATGACCTTCGCGGCGACAGCCTCGTCGCCCTTGCGGTCGCAATCGGAGCCGGGATCCTGCTCGGGTTCGCGGTCGCGAGCCTGATCGCGACCCGGATCAAAGGCCTGGCGGAAAGCGCCGGGCGGATGGCGGAGGGCCGCTTCGACGAACCGCTGCCGACTCGGGGCAGCGACGAGATCGGCGACTTGGCGCGGGCCCTGGATGCAATGCGTGAGGCGCTGCGGGAGAGCTTCGACATGTTGGCGACCGAGCGCGACCGGCTCTCGGCGATCCTCGACGGGTTGACCGAGGCGGTGATCGTGGTCGGAGCCGATGACGAGGTGCGCTTCTCGAACCCGTCCGCTGCGCAGCTGATCAGCGACGGCGAGCCGGTCAGTGAGCTCAAAGGCTCGCTCCAGCTCGCGGCCCAACGGGGCTCGGCCGAGAATCCTTGGCTGCGTTCGCGCGATCGCGTCTACGCCGTGCAGGCGCGCAAGGTCCCAGCCGAGCAGGCGGTGCTCCTGGTGGCGCGCGACCGAACCGAAGAGCTCCGGCGCGAGCTGGCCGAGCGCGAGTTCGTCTCCAACGCGGCACACGAGCTGCGCAATCCGCTGGCGGGGATCTCGGGATCGATCGAGGTGCTCCGGGCCGGCGCCAAGGACGACGACGAGGCGCGCGATCACTTCCTCGGCCGGCTCGCCGACGACGCCGAGCGCATGACCCGCCTGATCCAGTCGCTGCTCACCTTGGCCCGTGTCGAGGCAGGCGTCGAACGCGAGACCGAGGTCGTCGACGTCAATCTCGCGTCCGAGGAAGCGGCCGAGGCAGTCGTTGTGCCCGAGGGGGTCGAGGTCACGATCGAGTGCGAGCCCGAGCTCGTGGCCGAGGGAGACCCGATGCTGCTGCGCCAGGTGCTCATCGGCCTGCTCACCAACGCCTGCAAGAACACGCCTGCCCCGGGCGTCGTTACCCTTCGCGCCCATCGCCATCCAGAACGTCAGGTCATGATCGAGGTCGAGGACACGGGGACCGGAATCCCCGCGGAGGAACAGGATCGCGTCTTCGACCGCTTCTACCGCGGCAGCGGCTCGCTCGAGACCGAGGGTTTCGGGCTCGGCCTCTCGATTGCGAAGAGAATGGTCAACGTGATGGGCGGTGAGATCGGCGTCCAATCGAGGCCGGAGCAGGGCAGCACCTTCTGGGTGCGTCTACGCGAACCCCACCCGAGTCCGACCCCGGTCGCATGAACGAGACGAACAACTCCCCACAAACAGGCAACGCCAGCCAGACCGGCCGGATCCTGGTCGCGGATGACGAGCCGTCGGTTCGCGACTCGGTCGGGTACGCGCTCGAGCAGGAGGGCTTCGATGTCACCCTTGCTGTCGACGGCGATGACGCCGAGGGAAAGCTCGGCGATGGCTCGTTCGACCTGCTGATCCTCGACATCATGATGCCGGGGAGGAGCGGCCTCGACCTCTGCCGGGAGATGCGGAGCCGCAGCGCAGTGCCGATCATCGTGCTCACCGCAAAGGACGCCGAGGTGGACAAGGTCGTCGGGCTCGAGGTCGGGGCGGACGACTACGTGACAAAGCCTTTCTCGGTCCGTGAGCTGCTCGGTCGGGTTCGGGCTCAGCTGCGCCGCCGCGACCTAGACCGGGCCGCGCCGCCCGATGGCGCCAAGATCGAAGCCGACGACGTGACGATCGACCTGGCGCGGCATCTGGTCACCGTCCGCGGTGAGCCGGTCAACCTGACGCGCTCCGAGTTCCAGGTGCTGCGGCTGCTCGCGGAGGCGCCCGGCGAGGTCTTCTCTCGCAAGCAGATCATGGAGGAGCTGTGGCAGACCGAGTTCCGGGGCGACGTGCGCGCCTGCGACGTACACATCTCCAACCTCCGCCAGAAGGTCGAGCGCGATCCGCAGAAGCCCGAGCTCGTTCTGACCGTGCGCCGCGTCGGCTACAAGTTCGCCGACGGCACGGGACCGTCCGATTCGGACTAGACGATTCCGGCGTGAGACTTCGCAAGCACCGGGTTCCCGGGAGGGAGCCCTGGCGTTCGGCCACGGCCGCTCTGCTCGACGAGCATGGCCTTTCGGTGCGGCGCTGGCGCAAGTCGACCAGCGGTTGCGCCTACCGGGACCTGCCGCTGATCGAGGGGCCCGAGCCGCGTGGCGCCGTCAGCTTCGCGGTGCTGGCCCATGAAGTCGGTCACAAGGCGCTGCATGCCAAGGGCTCAAAGCCGCGCTGGCACGAGGAAGTCGAGGCGTGGGAGTTCGCGCTCGGCCAGTTCGGCCGCTTCGGCCTCGGCTCGCCCAGCGCCGGCGTTCTGCGCCGCGCCCGCCGCGGTGTTGCCCACAGCTTCAACATGGCGCTGCGCCGCGGCGCCGACCCGGCACGGATCGCCGCAACGGCCCCGCGCTGGTGGGAGGCCGTGGCCGGTTCCCGCCGCGACTTGGCTGCCTAAACTTCGTGCGAGCGCCGGCGTAGCTCAGTTGGTAGAGCACTTCATTCGTAATGAAGGGGTCAGCGGTTCGAGTCCGCTCGCCGGCTTCCGCGGCTACTTGACCCGGTAGGGAATCGCGACGAAGGCGGGGTTGCGCGACTGGTCGAAGGCGCGCAGGCGGAAGGTCCCCGATTCGCGGTCGCCCGCTTCCAGCTTGATCTGGGCCTCGGTCCCGCGCATGCACGGGAAGCGCCCCCGGCGACCGCCGAAGCTGCAGGTCGCCCGGACCGGCTCGCTTGCGCTCAGCCGCAGCAGGAACTCCGAGTTGCGGCGGATCGGGCTCGCCGGCAGCTGCGCCTGCACCACCGGCGCGGTGTAGTCGGGCGAAGCAACGTGCTGGCGCACGAAGTCGTAGTACGGACTCTGGGGAAGGAGACCGGTGAGCACGTCCGAGCCCTTCGGGGTGCACCGCGGCCCGCCCGAGGAGACGACGCCGATTGCGAACGGACGAGCCGGATCGCTGCTCGGCGCCAGTCCCGGCGAGCCGGAGTCGCCGAAGCAGGGGATCTGACCCGTTCCTCCGACGCAGAGGACGCCGGGGCCGCTGATCCGGCGGTGCCGCCGCGTCAGCCGGCAGGGATCCTGGACCAAGGTGCGCGCGACCCGGAGCGACCGGTTGAAGAAACTGGCGAATGGATTGCGCGGGTTGGTGTCGCCGTAGCCGACGATGGTCACAGGGGAACCGGGCGCCCCGACCGTGTCGGCCGGTTCGGCCAGCGCGGCTGGCGGAACGGTCGCGGGCGTTGCCAGCCGCAGGACGGCGACGTCGCCGCGCAGCGTTGGCAGGAAGTTGATCGGCACCGAAGTCTGGGCGACGTCGATTCGTTCGGCCGGCGCCCGGGTCTGGAGCTGCAGTTTTCCGAACCCGACCTGGAGCTGCTCGGGCCCGATCAACCCGAAGCGGCGGTGGCCGGCCTTGATCAGGCAGTGCGCGGCGGTCAGAGCCACGTCGGGGCGGACCAGGACGACGCCGCAATGGAAGTCGAAGATGTCGGGGATCCGCAAGTCCCTGGAGCGAAGGAAGCCGACGTAGGGATATTCGCCCGGGGCAGCCGCCGTGCCGTTGATCACCGCGGTGCTCGCGGTCCGCCCGTGCGCGGGCGCGGCTCCTCCGAGCACCGTCACCAGCGCCAGCACCGTTGTCAGCGCCCCCCGTCTCAGCACCGCCATGGCCAAGCCCCGCTTCATTGGGGTCGATTCTAGGTCCAGCGCGAGCTCAGACGCAGCACTGTTCGCCCCGCCACGAGGTCCGGGCCTCGTTCAAGGCAAAGGCGGCGATGAAGATCGCGGCTGTCGGGTCGGCCCACCACCAGCCGAAGGCGGCGTTGGCGAGCAGGCCGGCGAGCAGCGTGCCGGCCATGTACGAGCAGAGCACGGTCTGCCGGGCCTCGCTGACTCCGGCGGAGGAGTGCAACTCGCGCGCAACGCGCGTCTTGGCCCGCGCCAGCAGGGGCATCGTCGCCAGGGTCACCACCGAGAGCGCGATTCCGACCCAGCTCGCTTCGGGTTGCTCGGCTGCAATCAGCGTCCTGACCGCCTCGTATCCGACATAGGCGGCAATCAGAACGAACGAGGCCGCGATCAGCTTCTGCGCGCGGCCCTCGGCCGCGACCGATTCCGAGCGGACGGAGGAGAAGCGCCACAGGACCACGAACCCGGCAACCATCTCCACGACCGAGTCGGCGCCGAACCCGATCAGTGCGACCGAGCCGGCGAGAATCCCGGCGGCCAGCGCCACCGCAGCCTCGATTCCGTGCCAGCCGAGCCCCACCCAGGCGAGGAAACGCGCCCGGCGCACGAGGTCCGGCCGTGCCGGAGCCGGGGCGGGAACGGTGATCGCATGTCCCGAAGACTCCATGGTCGGACCGAGCCTAGTTGCGATGCCCGAGGCGGCCAAACAATCGGTAATGAGATCTATTCGCGTTTAGGGCGAGGGCTTGGCGCCGGGCGCCGGGCGGTTGGCGAAGTAGTGGTCGACATAGAGACCGCAGGCGGCATCCAGCGGCACCTGCCGTGCTTCCTCCGGCCGCGCGGCGGTCAGGTTGCCGATCTCGGCGACCTGGTCGACGCCGAGCAGCTTCTGAATGTCGGAGAGCCCGGTGGCTCTGACCGTCACTTCGACCGGTAATCCGATCGAGGTCACCGTCCCGACGGGCCAGAATGGACCCTGGTCGGTGCGGAACTTGAATCCGCCGTCGGCGGTGGCGCGTAGCGTCGCCTGGGAGGTGATGTCTGGCGCCGAGACGCCGACGGAACCGGCTCCACCCCGGCTCAGGGTCTCAACCGTGATGTCCAGCGCCGGGCTGTAGTACTGGAGCGAGAGCTCCCAGCTGCCCCGCGGCAGCTGTAGTGCCTGGCTGATCTCCTCGCCGTCGGCGAGCTTCGATTGAGGTTTCCAGTAGAGCCGCTTGCCGACCACTGACTTTGGCTGGACCACCGCGGTCGTGTAGCCCTCGCGCTTGGCGCGGGCAACGATCTCGCGGAGCTTGTCGCGCTTGCAGTCGAGCACGCTGCCCGGCCGCTCCTCCTCGGGCAAGACCCCGATCAGCGGGGTGCGGCCGGCCCGCTCCCAGAGGATGAACGAGTCGGTCTCCTGCGCAACGGTGAAGTTGGGAGGCGGGGCGCTCCGGTAGGCGGCCTTCGTTGTGACTGCATAGTCGAAGCGATCGAGCGCGCCCGGGACGACCGAGTCGAAGTCGACCGGGAAGCGCTCGAGCTTGCCGGCGCGCGGAACGATCTGCTCCTCTGAGTACTTGCCAGGACCGAAGACGTCGGACCCGCGCAGGTAGTAGTCGGTGAAGCGGTCGCTCGTCAGTGAGAGGACAGTCTTGCCCCGCACGGCGCTCCGGAACTTCCCCAGCTCCTCGGCGCCATGGGCGCCGGGGGCGACGCGGGCATCGCGCAGCGCCAGGAACGACGAGTAGGCGGCGAGGGAAACGAAGACAACGGCCGCGGCCACTCGCAGCGGCGACGCCCCGCGCTCGGGGACGGCCTCCGAGGCTCCCTCGTCCCCTCGGCCGCGCGGACCCAGCAACGCCCACAGCACCAGCAGCGCGACCAGCGGGGCGATGATCACAAGCGCCTTCGCCTGAACGTAGAGACCCCCGATCGCCAGCATGAACAGGTAGACGACAACTCCGCCGGCAAGGGCCGCGAGCAGGGCGCGCTCGTCGCGCCTCACGGCGCCCGCGACGCCGATTGCGAGTGCGATCAGTCCGATCGCGCCGAAAAGCCAATACACCTCGAGCGCCGAAGTGCCGTCGAGGTAGTCCCCGCTGGGCCAGACGGCCAGGGCTTCGAGTGGGGAAACGGTCTCCTTGAGGCGGCTGCTGGCCTCGACAACGACGTCGACGCTGTCGGTGAACTTGCGGATCCGGCTCTGCTCGGCGATCCCGATCAAGACCAGGACGCCTGCAGAGACGATCGCGTAGGGCGCCGCACCGCGGAGAGAGGCTGTGACCCTTTCCGCCTCGCCACGCCGCGCAGCGCGGATGAACTCGACCAACGCCCAGGTGCCGATGACCGCGACGGCGTAGCCGATCCCGGGATAGCTATAGACGGCGAACATTCCGGCGACGAGGGCGACGACGGCAACCACCACCCGCCGGCTCCCTTCACCCTGCGAGACCTCGCGCAGCGCCAGCGCCAGCCCGAGCACGAGCAGGGCCATGGTCGTTTCCTTGAATCCGGCGACACCGAGAGTCGAGGCGGCCAGGTAGGGGAGACCGGTGAGGACCGAGGCGGCGCCGCGGCCAATCGGACCGAGGTCGTCCAACAGCATGTAGGCGGTGATTGCGGTGAGGACGGGCAGGGCCAGCGTCAGGCCGAGAAACGGCGCGAGCGGCTCCGACCCGATGCCGGTGGCGATCGCGGCGACCAGGCCATGCGGACCGAGCGGATAGCCGGTCTTGAACTCGGTCGGGCTGAGACCGATCGGATCGTCGATCCACGCGGCCAGATCGAGATGCATGGCGAGGTCGTTGTTGACCCCGATGCCGAGCACGGCGATGTCGCCGGAGGCGATGAAGGGAAGCGAGGCCGCCAGCAGGGTGAGAGCCGCGACCACGGTGCCACCCGCCGCCGGGGTGCGGAAACGCTCGTCGCGGGTCCAGAGATAGAGGAGCGCGGCGCCGACCAGAAGACAAATGGCGATCAGGGTCGTGGTCGCCCTGCCGGGCATCCGAACGCCGAGCAGGCCGACCGTGATCAGCACCGCGAGCCCGACGGCCGGCTCGAGCGGCTCCGGATCGGCACGGCCGAGCAGCCGGAGGGCCGCGCGACCGACCACGAGCGAGGCGATGCAGATCAGCGCCGCGGAGACGTAGGTGGCGATCAGCACGGCGGGGGAAGGATAGGGATGCTCCGGAAGGCGCCCCTAGCCGCGGCCCTCGACGGAGTCGCCCCTCTCGGCGAGGATCTCGTCGCGCTCGGCGAGCCGGTTGCGCCGCCGCACCTCGGCCTCCCGCTGTCGCCTTTCCTCCTCCTCGGTCGCGGCGGTCAGGGGAGGCACCGGCGTCGGCTTGCCGCTGTCGTCGAGCGCGACCATGGTCAGGTACGCCGTGGAGGTGTGACTGACATCGCCGGTACGGGGGTCTTCGGCCTCGACCCTGACGCCGACCTCCATCGAGGTCCGCCAGACGGCGTTCACGCTCGCCTTGCAGCTGAGCAGGGCCCCAACCGGGACCGGCAGCACGAAGGCCATCCGGTCCATGCCGGCGGTCACCACCCGTCCACCGCAGTGGCGGACGGCGGCGATGCCCGCAGCCTCGTCACAGAGCTTCATGACCACGCCGCCGTGCACCAGCCCGGCCAGGTTGGCGTCGGTCACTCCCATCCACTTGGTCAAGAGTGTTTGAGACTCTGAGGCCGGCCGGGGTTCGATCGGGTGATCCTACGGCCGGGGAGGGGCCGTCGGCGGACGGCACTAGCCTGAACCGGTGCCCGAGGACTCGCTCGATCAGGTGACCGAGGAGGTCGTGGTCTGCCGCCGCTGCCCGCGCCTGGTCAAGTGGCGCGAGTCCGTCGCCGCCGAGCAACCCAAGCGGTTCATGGGGGAGGAGTACTGGGCCCGGCCGCTGCCGGGGTTCGGGGACCCCGACGCGAGGATCGTCGTGATCGGCCTTGCGCCGGCCGCCCACGGGGGCAACCGCACCGGCCGTGTTTTCACCGGCGACCGCTCCGGAGATTGGCTCTATGCCTCGCTGCACCGGACCGGCCTTGCGAGCCAGCCGGTTTCGCTCGGCCCCGGCGACGGGATGGCGCTGCTCGAGGCCTACATAACCGCGGCCGTGCGGTGCGCGCCGCCGGCCAACAAGCCGACACCGAAGGAGCGCGACAACTGTCTTCCGTACCTGGAGCGGGAGCTGAGACTGCTGACCGAGGCGCGGGTGTTGCTTGCGCTCGGCGCATTTGCCTGGGATGCCGCTGTCCGCGCCTGTCGCGCTCTCGATCACGAGATCCCGCGGCCTAAGCCGCGCTTCGGCCACGGCGAGGAGGCGGAGATCGGGCCCTACAAGCTGCTCGGGACCTACCACCCGAGCCAGCAGAACACCTTCACCGGCCGGCTCACCGAGGAGATGCTCGACTCGGTGATGTCGCGCGCGAAGAAGCTGGCGCGTTAGCCGGGGCCGAGAGTGCCGAGCCCGGAAGGGACCCGCTCCGGGCGGGCCTGTCCTTCGTCCCGGGCCGCCTCGGCTACGGCGTCCGCGACCCGTTGGTGCACGCGCGGGTCGAGCGCATCGGGAACCAGCTCGCTTGCCTCGGTGAGGGAGGCGATCGCGCGGGCGGCGGCCAGCTTCATCCCGGTTGAGATCTGACTGGCGCCGGTGGCCAGGGCGCCGCGGAAGATCCCGGGGAAACCGAGGACGTTGTTGACCATGGTGCCGTCGGCGGCGAAGGCGGCCCCGGCCTCCTCGGCTTCGCCAGGACGTATCTCGGGATCCGGGTTGGTGAGCGCGAGGATCACCTGGCCCTTGCGGACCTGATCCGGGCTGATCAGCCCGGGCTGCCCGGTTGTGGCCACCACGATCTCCGCCCTCTCCATTACCGCTTCGAAGGTGGTCGGTTCGATGCCCCGTTCGGCGGCACGCGCCTGGGCCTCGTCGCTGGGGTCAGAGGCGACGACGGCCTTGGCTCCGGCGTCGAGCATCAGGGTGGCGATGCCGAGCCCCGCGGCGCCGAGGCCGATCTGGCCCACGGTGGCGCTGCCGATCTCGATTCCGGTCGCATCGCACGCGACCAGAACCGCGGCCAGGGTGGCAACGGCGGTGCCATGGACATCGTCGTGCATGACCGGGATGTCGAGGCGCTCTATCAATTGCTTTTCCACCTCGAAGCACTCGGGCGCCGAGATGTCCTCGAGGTGGATCGCCCCAAAGCCGGGAGCAATATTCACCACGGTCTGAACGAACTCGTCGACGTCGGGGGTGTCGATCAGAATCGGAATGGCCGAGACGCCGGCAAGCAGGCGGTAGAAGAGCGCCTTGCCCTCCATCACCGGCATCGAGGCGACGGGACCAATGTTGCCGAGCCCGAGCACGCGGGTTCCGTTGGTGCAGACCGCGATCGTGCGGCCGATCATGGTCAGGCGGCCGCCCAGCCTCGGGTCCTCGGCGATCGCCTCGCAGACCCTGGCGACACCGGGCGTGTAGAAGTCGCGCATGTCCTGGAGGGTCTCGACCCGGACGCTGGGTTCGACGGCGAGCTTGCCGCCCTCGTGCCGGGCGAGCGAGCGGTCCCAGAAGGAGAGCACCTTGACCCCGTCGAGCTGGCCGAGCATCCCGGCGAGAATCTTGGCCTGGCCGTGATCACGGACCTCGACGTTCACCTCGCGGATCGAGCGCTCCCGTCCGATTTGAACGGTGACGATGTCGCCGATCAGACCGTGCCCGTCGGCGATCGTTCCGCAGACCGTGGCGAGCTGGCCGCTTACGTGTGGTTGCTCCAGCTTGTAGACGTAATCGACGGGCACCCCGGCGCGTAACCTATCCCGCGGCGGCGCCTCAATGTTCCCGCTCAACCTGCCCAACGCGCTGACGATGCTGCGGATCCTGGCGGTCCCCGTGGTCGTGGTTGCGCTGCTCGACGAGACCCCGAACGGCGACACGCTGGCAGCGGTGGTCTTCGCGCTGGCGGCGTTCACGGACGGGCTCGACGGCTACCTGGCGCGTTCGCGCGACTCGATCACGACCTTCGGCAAGCTCGTCGATCCGCTAGCCGACAAGCTGCTCGTCACCGCGGCGCTGGTTTCGCTGGTCTCGCTCGGCCGCGTCGAGGCGTGGGTGGCGATGGTGATCATCGCCAGAGAGTTCGCCGTTACGACCCTGCGCGCTGTTGCTGCCGAGCGCGGGGTCGTGATCCACGCGAGTTGGCTGGGGAAGGTGAAGACGGCTCTGCAGATCGCGGCGATCTTTGCCCTGATCGCGACCGATCCGGCTCCCCTCGGGGTGGACCTGCTCGTCTATGCCGCGGTGGCGGCGACCGTGATCAGCGGCGTCGACTACTTCTTCGGCTTCCGCCGACGCCTGGGGGAGGCGGCTGCTGCAGAGAGCGCGGCCAAGCCCGAGGTGAGCTGACTCAGCCGGAGGGTTGCTCGAGCCACTCGCGCATCGTCACGTGATGCGCGGAGTGCCGGCCGGAATCGAGCTCCTCGAGGATCTCGCTGAGCAGGCCGTAGCGCTCGGCGACGACGTTGTGGCGGTGGATCGTTTCGAGGTTCTCCTGGCGGGACATGATGAAGGCGCCGTCGCCGAGCCCGTCGAGCTCCTCGGACGCCCGGCGAATCATCTCCCGCACCACGTCCTCGACGAAACGGGGCTGGCGGTGGGCCTTCTCGACCACCGCCAGCTCATCGGGACGCTTCATCAACTCGTAGATCTCGCTGCTCATCGACTGCTCGACGATCCGCAGGAGCTGGCGCGCATCCACGACCGCACCGCTCTCCTCGGTTCGCCCTACATATAGGCGCCCGATTCCTCGCTGGTTGTGGGTGGCGACCGGGACAAGGTCGAGGATCTCGTCGATCTGAGCAGGGTCGTAGCCCGCCGCGGCGAGGCGGTCGCGCGCGTTCTCGGCCACCAGGCCCTGCGCGCAGGGGCATGCGGTCATGCCCTGCGCCTCGACCCCGGTCAGGGTGCGGGTGCCCCGCTCGGAGGAGACCGCGGTTCCGAACAGGGTGTAGATCTCCTGAGTCGTCTCACGGGAGACCGGCGCCTGCACCGTCTCGGGGTAGCGCGCCGCGATCGAGACCTCAGCCCGGCGGCCGCCCTGCCGCTCGAGCACGCGCTGGGCGATGTGGGCCGCCAGGGTCTCGGCGTGGAGCGCCTCTCCCAGCACGACCTGGTCGATTGTCTCGTTGACCACGTCTTCGAACCGGGACATGTGGACGCCGGCCTGCTCGGGCGGGAGATCGACGACCGACTCGAGCTCGGCGTAATAGAGCTGTTCGGTGCCGTTCACGGAGACCCGGATCACCTTCTCGATTCCGGTGACCCCGACCCGCGACAGGCTCACGCGCGTCGCCGGCTCGCCGGCCTGGACGTCGGGAAGCGGGGTGACTGTGACGGTTGGCTCTGCCATCTGGCTCAAGGGTACGGACTGGTCATACCCGGGTGGGGGAATTCCGCCCCGCGTCGAGGCCTCGCGCCCGGTTCTCGCCGGGGTCGGCGCCGATAGAATCAGGCCCAGTCCAGGGGGAGTACCGAAGCGGTCAACCGGGCCAGACTGTAAATCTGGTGGCCTAGCCTTCGCAGGTTCGAATCCTGCCTCCCCCACTCACGTGAACGGCCTCTCCGTCACCCGCCTCGCTCCGCTTGCCGGGCTTGCGTTCATCGTCCTTTTCACGATTGGCAACGGCATCTGGGGGCTCGACCAGCCGACGCGCGATGCCGGCGCCGCGGAGATCCTTTCCTTCTACGAGGACACTTCGACCCGGATCGTGATCGGCGGCTCCCTGAGTGCGATCTCGGTTTTCTTTCTGGTCTGGTTCGGAGCCGTCCTCCGTGACCGCCTCGCTGACGCGGAGGGCTCGGAGCGCAGCGGCCTTCCGGGCCTGGCCTTCGCCGGGACCGTGGTTGCCGCCGCGATCGGGCTCGGCGCGGAGACGATCAACATGGCGGCGGCGATCCGGGCGGATGATGGCGAGCTCACCGCGGACACGGCGCTCACCTACTTCGACGTTTCCTATGCGCTCGGCGCTCCCGCCGCCGCCGTCGCTTTCGCGATGATCGCGATTCCGGTCGCGATCATCGCCCTGCGAACTGGCCGGATCTCCGGCCGCGTTGAGGCCTGGGTCGTCCTGCTGGCGGCCATCGCTGCCCAGGCCTTCGTGCCATTCGCTCTGCCGCTCGCGATCGCCTATGTCCCGCTGCTGATCTGGCTCACCGCGCTCAGCACCCGTCTCTACCGCGAGCGGGTCAGTAGCTGAACGGCAGCTCCGAGGAGATCTCGCTCAGCTTCGGCGCTTTCGAGTCTCGCTCTGAGGGGGTGAGCTCCAGCCCCGGCGGCCACTCGATCCCGAGCTCCGGGTCGTCGAAGGCGATCCCTCCCTCAAGCGCGGGGTCGTAGTAAGTGGAGCACCTGTAGAGCACATCGGCGACCTCGCTGGTGACGCAAAAGCCATGGGCAAAGCCGACCGGGCAATAGAGGCTGTGCAGGTTGTCTTCGTTGAGCTCGAACGCTTCCCATTCGCCGAAGGTCGGCGAACCGCGCCGGACATCGACCAGGACATCGAGGATCGCCCCGCGCGGACAGCGGATCAGCTTCGCCATCCCATCTTGGAAGTGCATCCCGCGCACCACCCCGCGCTCGGAGCGCGAGTGGTTGTCCTGGACGAACTCCTCGGTGATCCCGAGCTCGGCGAACACGTTGCGCCGGAAGCTCTCTGTGAAGAAACCGCGCTCGTCGCGATGAACTTGTGAGGCGACCAGGATTGGTCCCTCGAGTCTGCTCTCCAAGACCTCCATGCGGCTACAGTTTCTCCCAGATCCGCCCGGATAGCTCAGTTGGTAGAGCACTTCCATGGTAAGGAAGGGGTCGCCGGTTCAAGTCCGGCTCCGGGCTCTCAATGGATTTCAAGCTCACCGACGAGCAGACGGACTTCGTCGAGGCGATCCGCGATTTCTGCAAGCGCGAGTGCGGGACGCTCGAGAAGCGCGAGAAGCTCACCAACGGCTACTCCGAGCTCCACAACCAGGGCATCTATTCGAAGATGGCCGAGCTCGGCTGGCTCGGCCTGACCATCCCCGAGGAGTACGGCGGCTCGGGCGGCAGCATGGTTGATGCCTGCCTGTTCATGGAGGAGACCGCGCGCGGCATGGCGCCGATCGGCGGCTACGGCACGACACTGATCGTCGCCGGCGCCACGCGGAAGTTCGGCTCCGACGAACAGAAGAAGGACATCCTGGGCGGCGTCGCCAACGGCACCGTCGAGGCGATCGCGATGACCGAGCCCGAGGCCGGCTCCGACGTCGGCTCGCTCACCACCGAAGCGGTTCGCTCCAACGGCGGCTACGTCATCAACGGCCAAAAGGTCTTCTGCTCCAACGCCCACATCTCGGGACACGTGCTCGTCGTCTGCCGGACCACCAAAGGCGACAACAAGCATGAGGGCCTTTCGATGATCTTCGTCCCGCGCGACGCCGAG
Source organism: uncultured Solirubrobacterales bacterium (assembly GCA_963770155.1). GTDB lineage: Bacteria > Actinomycetota > Thermoleophilia > Solirubrobacterales > 70-9 > CAVYOE01. The sequence continues at coordinate 2,151,806 of CAVYOE010000001.1, forward strand.
GGGATGGAGATCAAACCGATCGACACCATGGGCGGCCGCGAGACCAACTACCTCTACTTCACCGACTGCGAGGCACCGGAGAACGCCGTCCTCGGCGAGGTCGACCACGGCTGGGTCCAGCTCATGTCCGGGCTCAACGTCGAGCGTCTCATTCTCTCCGCGATCCAGCTCGGGGTCGCCGCCCGCGCTCTCGACGACGTGCTCGCCTACGTCAAGGAGAGGAAGCAGTTCGGCCGGCCGATCGGTTCCTTCCAGGCGCTCCAGCACCGGATTGCCGACATGGCCACTGAGCTCGAGGCCGCCCGCCTGATGACCTACTGGGTCGCCGGCCTCACCGACGAGGACCCCGACAAGATGCTCCCCAAGGAAGCTTCGATGGTGAAGCTGTACGTGACCGAGACCGCCAAGAAGATCACCCTCGAGGGGATGCAGATGATGGGCGGCTACGGCTACTCCTCCGAGTACGACATGGAGCGGCTCGTCCGCCAGGCGCTGGTCTCCACCATCTACGGAGGCACCTCCGAGATCCAGCGCAACATCATCGCCAAGACGCTCGGGCTCTAGCCCACGCCGCAGCGGTCCGGCAACGTCCCGAGCCCAGAAACGAAACCGGCCGCCCGAAGGCGGCCGGTCTCAGGACTCTGTGAAGAAAGAAGCTAGCCCTACCTGTTCCTTCTAAGGCACCGCTTGAGCGCGCGCCTGTATGCACGCTTGCGCTTCTTGCCCGCAGGTGCCTTCCGGGCCTTCTTCCTTGCCTTTTTCTTGCAGTTCCGCTTCTTTGCCAGATTGGAAAGCTGTGAGGACGGCGTGCCCGTCCCGTATGGCCCCCCATACTGAGCGGAGCCGACCGGCGCCAGGGCACCGAAGGCAAATGCCACGGTGATCACCAGAGCCGTGATCCGCTTCGTCATACGGTTTCTCTTCATTGGTTTTCTTTCTACCCCTTTCCCTCCTAGTTGAGTACTCAATTTTGAAACTTGCTCGGAGAGGAGAGGTCTCAAACATACACAGACTTCCCGTCGCAGGCGCCGGTACCTCCACCCCAGGCGGACCACGGCTGGTCACGCACGCTGCTCTCAGCTATTCTTCTGGCCACCTCGTGCCTGGCGGCCGGGGTGTTTTTCTGTCGGCGCCGATTCGACCGGCGGCCGGGAATCAAGCAGAGGAGAAATGGCCTCAGACGTACGCATCGCCGTGACGCTCGCATGTGAGGAGTGCAAGCGGCGCAACTACCAGACGAACAAGTCGCGGCGCAACTCGCCGGACCGGGTCGAGCTGCGCAAGTACTGCCGCTGGTGCGGTCGCCACACTCCTCATAAGGAGACGCGCTGATGGCCAAGACCCGCGCCCAGCGCAAGGCCGAGAAGCGCGCCCGCGAGGCCCAGCAGCAGAAGCAGCGCGAGCGGTCCGGCGACGGCGAGACCGCCGAGCGCGAAGCCGAGTCACGCGCCCAGCACGACACCCAGGTCGGGGTCTCGGGAGAGGTCGCCGAGTTCGAGGCTTCGGTCGACACACAGAGCGTCCCGCCCGAGGATCAGGCCTCCGCCTCAGCGGTACCCGGCGTCCTCCCGGAGAAGCCTCAGGTTGAGACACCCGAGCCCCCGGCGCCCTCGCGCGCTGACGAGCCGCCGGCCCCCGCGGAGCTTTCGCGCCGCGAGCGCCGCGCCCAGGAGCGAGCCGAGAAGGAGGCAGCCAAGCAGGAGGAGCGCGAGAAGGCCAAGCGCCGCAAGGAGATGGAGGCGCGACAGGCCGCCAAGGAACCGGAGGAGCGCCAGCGCGGGGTGGTCCTCGGCTTCTTCGCCTCGTGCTGGGCCGAGCTCAAGAAGGTCCAGTGGCCCGACCGCGACACCCTGGTCCAGGCCTCAGCCGTCACCCTCATCTTCGTCGCCGTAATGGCCGCCTATCTCGGGGCGCTCGACGCAATGTTCAACTGGCTTGTCAAACAGGTCATCTAGAGACCGACTGGAGACGAATGTTCCGCTGGTACGTCATTAACACCTACTCGGGTCACGAGAACAAGGTGAAGCAGAACCTCGAGCACCGGGTCCACTCCCTGAGTCAGGAAAGGAACGTGCGCCAGGTCGTCGTCCCGACCGAACAGGTCTCGGAAATGAAGGACGGCCAGAAGGTGCAGCAGGAGAAGCGCACCATGCCGGGCTACGTCCTGGTCAACATGGAAATGACTGACGATGCGTGGGGCCTGGTCAAGAACACTCCCGGCGTCACCGGGTTCGTCGGCTCGCGCAACAAACCGGTGCCGCTCTCGGCCCCCGAGGTCGATCGGCTCCTGCATCGCGAGTCCGCCGAGCGTCCGCGGACCCGCGCCCAATTCTCGATCGGGGAGTCGGTGAAGGTGATCTCCGGTCCGCTTGCAGACTTCTCCGGCGAGATCGCCGAGATCAACGAGGATGCCGCCAAGCTCAAGGTGCTGGTCTCTATCTTCGGTCGCGAGACTCCGGTCGAGGTCAACTACGACCAGGTGAAGAAGATCTAGGAAATGGCCAAGAAGGAACTGACAAAGATCAAGCTGCAGATCCCCGCCGGCGCCGCCAACCCGGCTCCCCCGGTCGGTCCCGCGTTGGGGCAGCACGGGGTCAACATCATGGAGTTCTGCAAGGCATTCAATGCCGAGACCCAGCAGGACGCGGGGACGATCATCCCGGTTGAGATCACTGTCTTCGAGGACCGGTCCTTCACCTTCATCACGAAGACACCGCCCGCCGCGGTCCTGATCAAGGAAGCCGCCGGCATCGACAAGGGCTCCGGTGAGCCGCACGTGGAGAAGGTGGGCAAGATCAACGCCGCCCAGGTGCGGCAGATCGCCGAGCGCAAGATGCCGGATCTGAACGCCAACGACCTCGATGCGGCCGACAAGATCATCGCCGGCACCGCCCGATCTATGGGGGTCGAAGTGGAGGGGTTGGACTAGCCATGGCCCGAAGCAAGCGATACCGGGCGCTGCGCGAGCAGAGCGAGCCGGGCAAGCTCTACGCGCCGGCCGAGGCGGTCTCCCTGGTCAAGCAGGCCGGAAACGCCAACTTCGACGAGTCGGTCGAGCTGCACATCCGCCTCGGCGTCAACGTCCGCCATGCCGAGGAGCAGCTGCGCGGCACGCTTGCCATGCCTGCGGGCCTCGGCAAGGACGTCACCATCGCTGTCTTCGCCGAGGGCGATGCGGCCAAGGCGGCGCAGGACGCCGGCGCCGACCACGTCGGCGGCGCCGACCTCGCCGAGAAGGTCGAGGGCGGCTGGACAGAGTTCGACGTCGCCATCGCCCATCCGGCGCTGATGCCTGCCGTCGGCAAGCTGGGCCGCATCCTCGGCCCACAGGGCAAGATGCCCAACCCGAAGGTCGGCACCGTCACCGACGACGTTGCCAAGGCAGTGGGGGAGGCCAAGGCCGGCAAGGTCGAGTACCGGACCGACAAGCAGGCGATCATCCACCTGACGATCGGACGGACGAGCTTTGAGGAGCAGGCGCTGCTCCAGAACTATGCGGCGGTGATCGAGGAGATGATCCGCGCGAAGCCGGCAGCAGCCAAGGGCCGCTACCTGCTCTCGGTCACGCTGACCACGACAATGGGTCCCGGGATCAGGGTCGATCCCACCCGCACCAGGGCGGGAGAGATCATGGGCAGGCCTGAGACAGACGAAGAAAAAGAACCGGTAGCCGCGGCCTAGCCGGATGGACTCGGCTCGGCCTTACCCGCTCCGCGTCGGGGCAGCGGCGATCGCGGTCGCCTCGGTCTGTTCGATCCTCGCTTTCGTCGTCCCGGCGGAGAAGAGTCGCGCCGCCTTTCCGGCCGGCAAGAACGGCCAGCTCGTCTACAGCGCGGGCGGGACGGCTGTCTTCGTGATCAGCCACCGCGGCGACAATCCGACCAACGTCAGCTCGACCTTCGGGCAGAAGGACGTCGATCCGTCCTTCTCCCCGAACGGGAAGGAGATCGTCCTTTCCAGCGGCACCGGCGGCGACAACGACATCTACGTGATCGACTCGAACGGCGCCAACCCGACCAACCTGACGCCCGGCGGCTCGACAAACGACACCGAACCGAGCTTCTCCCCAGATGGCAAGAAAATCGTGTTCACCCGCACCACCGGTGGTAACAGCGACATCGTCCTGATCGATGCCAACGGCGCCAATCCGATCCCCCTGACCTCCGGCTCGCCCGACGACACCGACGCGAGCTTCTCCCCAGACGGCAAGAGGATCGCCTTCACGCGGACAAGCGGCGGCAACCAGGACGTCGTTCTCATGAACGCGGACGGCTCTGCACCGGTGGCCCTGGCGGGCACCGGGGGCGACGACTTCGACCCGAGCTTCTCGCCGCGCGGGACGCAGATCGTCTTTGCAGCTGCCAGCGGTGGTGACGACGAGCTGTTCCTGATGTCGGCAGACGGCACGGGTGCTTTCGCGCTCACCAACAACGGCGCCGACGACTCGGAGCCGGTCTTCTCTCCGGACACCAGGTACATCGCCTTCTCGAGTGACCGCTCCGGTGACCGGGACATCTTCGTGATGAACGCCGATGGCTCGAGCCCGGGCGCCCTGACCGCGGTCAGCTCGGTCGACGACAGCGGCCCCGACTGGCAGTCGACCTATTTCTGCTCGAACCAGCGCGCCTCGATCATCGGCACACTCGGCAACGACCGGATCAAGGGCAAGCGCGGCCAGGACGTGATCGTCGCGCTCGCCGGCAACGACCGCATTCGCACCGGCGGCGGGGAGGACAGGGTCTGCGGCGGCTCCGGGGGCGATGCGATCTTCGGCGGCGCCAAGAAGGACCGCCTGTTCGGCAACGCGGGGCGGGATCGGCTCGTCGGCGGCGCCGGGCGGGACCGCCTGGTGGGCGGCAAGGGGAACGACCGCCTCCTGGGCCGCACCGGCTTCGACCGGCTCCTCGGCCAGGCGGGCAACGACCGAGCCGCGCAGTAGCCCCGTAGGCGGCGCAGCTCGCGGCCGCCGTCTATGATCTGCGCCTGCCAAAGACCACCGGCGTGGCGGCCATTCAAGAGCGGCCCTGAAGTCCGGTGCAGGTGCCTATGAATCGAGAGCAGAAAGAAGCCCTGGTCAAGGAGCTCGCCGGCGAGCTGAGCGAGGCTGCCGCGATCTTTGCCGTCGACTACCGCGGGATCACCGTCCCGCAGGCTGCGGAGCTGCGCGAGCAGCTCGGCGAGGCCGATGCTCGCTTCCGTGTGGTCAAGAACCGCCTCACTCTGCGCGCCGCCGACGAGGCTGGTGCCGAGGCGCTCAAGGAGTGGCTCGAAGGCCCCACCGCGCTTGCCCTGGTCAAGGGCGATGCCGCTCTTGCGGCGAAGACCATCTCCAAGCTGGGCACCGAGTACGAGGTGCTCGATTACAAGGGTGGCCTGATGGAGGGTCAGGTCCTCGACCCCGAGCAGTTTCAGGCGATCGCCAAGCTCCCGGGCCGCGACCAGATGAATGCGCAGATGGCCGGCATCGTCGCCAGCCCGCTCACCGGCCTTGTCCGCGGCCTCGGCTCCATGGTCCAGGGATTGGCCCTGCAGCTACAGGCGATCGCGGACCAGGGCCTGGTCAGCGGCGAAGCGCCGCCGGCAGAAGAGACTTCGCAAGCGGGGGAGAAAGAGGCCCCAGAGACTGCTGACGCCGAGGGCAGCGCCGCCGAGGATGCGTCCTCAGAAGATGGCGAAGTCGAGAAGCAGGCTCCTTCGGAGGCTGAAGCCGACGAAGGCGAAGCACCGGAGGAGGCGACCACCGAGACCGCCGAGGAGGCGGGCGAGCCCGCGCCTGAGGAAGGCGCCGGCGTCGAGGAGCCGCCCGAGACACCGGAGGGCGAAGAGGAAAAGCCCGAACAGACTGATGAATCTGACCAAGCAGCAGACTGACTAGAAGGAGGAAGCAGAAATGGCTACATCAACTGCAGATTGGATCGAGGAGCTGAAGGGCATCTCGGTGCTCGAGCTCTCCGAGCGGATCAAGGCGCTCGAAGAGGAGTTCGGCGTATCGGCGACCGCGGTCGCGGCCGCGGCTCCGGCAGCCGCCGGTGACGGCGCAGCCGGTGACGGCGAGGAAGAGGCCGGAACCGTCGACGTGGTTCTCACCGACGCCGGCGAGAAGAAGATCCAGGTGATCAAGGCCGTCCGCGGCGCCACCGGTCTCGGCCTGAAAGAGGCGAAAGCGCTCGTCGATGAGGCTCCCAGCCCGGTCAAGGAGGGCATCGAGCGCGAGGAAGGCGAGACCCTTCTCAAGGAGATCGAGGAAGCCGGCGGCAAGGCCGAGCTCAAGTAATAACTGAGGCTCTCAGCGCGAGATTAAGCGGGACCGCAGTTCCCCAAATCCGGCGCTGATGGTGGTAGCCTGATCCGGCGAGCATCGGCGCTGCTGGCGCCGGGCTTGACTACTACAGGCACCGTGTGTTAATCTGCGCGGTCGCGCGCCGGTGCCCTCTCTTGCCCAAGATTCTTCGGAGTACACGGGTGGAAGTCGCGCGGGATCTGAAGTCTTCGACCAGTAGGAGTCGCCCAGTTGGCCCGAGTCAGCGCTGCGCCTGTTCCGCGGAGGAGCTTTTCACGCCTCGAAACCCCGATTGAAGTCCCGCATCTGATCGATATCCAGCGTCGTTCCTTCGAGGAACTGACGGATGCGAAGAAGGGGCTTCTCCGGGCAACAATCGACGACATCTCCCCGACCGAGGACTACACGGGGAACCTCGCCATCGAATTCGGCGAGCTGAGCTTCGACGATCCGCCGAACACGGTGGACGAGTGCCGTGAGAAGGACATGACCTATTCGCGGCCTCTCAACATCGAGGTCGCCTTCCAGAACCGGGAAACCGGCGAGATCCGCCAGCAGCAGGTCTTCATGGGCGACTTCCCGTGGATGACCGACCGCGGCACCTTCATCATCAACGGGACCGAGCGCGTCGTCGTCACCCAGCTCGTTCGCTCCCCCGGGGCCTACGTAATGGACCCGAAGGACCGGGAAAAGCAGGTCTTCATCGCCAACCTGATGCCGGCCCGCGGCTCGTGGCTCGAGCTCGAGATCGACAAGAAGGGCCGGGTCTTCGTCCGCATCGACCGCAAGCGCAAGCTGCCGGTCACGGTGCTCCTGCGCGCGATGGGCTACGTCGAGGACAAGAAGCTGCTCGAGCTCTTTGACGACTCCGTCTACATCAAGCACACGATCGCCGCCGACACAGATGCGACGAAGGATGAGGAAGGCGCCCTGATCGAGCTGTTCAAGAAGCAGCGTCCCGGCGAGCCGCCCTCGGTCGACGCCGCGAAGGCGCTGCTCGAGCAGCTCTTCTTCGATCCCAAGCGCTACGACCTGACCCGCGTCGGCCGCTACAAGCTGAACGCGCGCCTCGACCTCGACGTCGATCTCGACACCAGGGTCCTCACGCACGACGACATCATCGCCCTGATCAAGGAGCTCGTCGCCCTACCGAAGCTCCTCGGTCTCCCGGAGGAAATCGACGAGGAGAACCCGATCAAGGACTACGCCGCGGAAGCGCAGACCTATCCGCGCGAGCCGGTCCGCGACCACCTCGACGAGTACGAGCACTTCGGCAACCGCCGCCTGCGCACTGTTGGTGAGCTGATCCAGGAGGCCTTCCGGATCGGCCTCTACCGCATGGAGCGCGTCGTCCGCGAGCGCCTCACGACCGAGGACGCCGACGCGATCACCCCGCAGACGATCATCAACATCCGTCCTGTGGTCGCGGCGCTGAAGGAGTTCTTCGGCTCATCGCAGCTGTCGCAGTTCATGGACCAGACCAACTCGCTCTCCGGCCTCACGCACCGTCGCCGTCTCTCGGCGCTCGGCGCCGGCGGCCTCACCCGCGAGCGGGCCCCGATCGAGGTCCGCGACGTGCACACCACCCACTACGGGCGCATGTGCCCGATCGAGACCCCGGAGGGACCGAACATCGGCCTCATCGGCTCGCTCTCTTCATATGCAGAGATCTCCGAGCACGGATTCGTGACCACGCCGTACCGGGTGGTCAAGGACGGCGTCGTCACCAATGAGATCGTCCACCTCGACGCGACTCAGGAGGAGGCCGAGACGATCGCGCAGGCGAACGCCGAGGTCGACCCCCAGAGCAAGAAGCTGAAGGGCCCGCAGGTCCTCTGCCGGCGCCGCGACGACGAGGCGATCGCGCTCAGCCCCAAGGACGTCACCCTGATGGACGTCTCCCCGACCCAGATCTGGTCGGTGGCGACCGCGCTCATCCCCTTCCTCGAGCACGACGATGCCAACCGTGCCCTGATGGGATCCAACATGCAGCGCCAGGCCGTGCCGCTGCTGAAGCCCGAGCCTCCCCTGATCGGGACCGGGATGGAGCACCGCGCGGCAATCGACACCGGCGACGTCGTTCTCGCCGGCGCCGACGGCGAAGTCACCTCCGTCGACGCCGAGCGCATCGTCGTCAACCGGACCGAGTACCCCCTTCACAAGTTCATGCGCTCGAACCAGGGCACGATCATCCACCAGCGCCCGATCGTCGAGGTGGGCGACAAGGTCTCCGAGGGTCAGATCCTCGCCGACGGCTCCTCGACGGCCGACGGGGAGATCGCGCTGGGCAAGAACTGCCTGGTCGCCTTCATGTCCTGGGAGGGCTACAACTTTGAGGACGCGATCATCATCTCCGAGCGCCTTGTCAAGGACGACGAGCTCACCTCGATCCACATCGAGGAGTACGAGATCGACGCCCGCACCACAAAGCTGGGCGACGAGGAGATCACCCGCGACATCCCGAACCGCTCCGAGGAGAGCTTGCGCAACCTCGACGAACGCGGCATCGTCCGGATCGGCGCGGAGGTCGTCTCTGGCGACCTCCTGGTCGGCAAGGTGACGCCGAAGGGCGAGACCGAGCTCACCGCGGAGGAGAAGCTGATCCGCGCGATCTTCAAGGAGAAGGCGCGCGAGGTCCGCGACACCTCGCTCAAGGTTCCGCACGGCGAGGGCGGCGTCGTCATCGACGTGCTCACCTTCAGCCGCGACGACGGCGACGACCTGCCGCCGGGCGTGAACGACCTGGTCCGCGTCTACGTCGCGACCAAGCGCAAGATCGCCGAAGGCGACAAGCTCGCCGGCCGGCACGGCAACAAGGGCGTGATCTCGAAGATCGTGCCCGAGGCGGACATGCCATTCATGGAGGACGGCACCCCGATCGACGTCATCCTCAACCCGCTGGGGGTGCCGAGCCGAATGAACATCGGGCAGATCCTCGAGACCCACCTCGGCTGGGCCGCCGCGAACGGCTGGTACGACGACGGCTCCGACGCCTACAAGCACTCCCAGAACAACGGCGGCCGCGTCCACGTTGCGACCTCGGTCTTCGACGGCGCCAGCGTGCAGGACGTCGACGAGGCGCTGGTCAGGTGGTCCGAGGAGCACGGCGACCGCGGCATCGACCTCGGAGTCGACACCTCGCGCCAGCCCGGCGAGCGCTGCGCCGGCAAGGTCCAGCTCTACAACGGCCGCAGCGGCGAGCCCTACGAGGGCGAGATCACCGTCGGCCACATGTACATCCTCAAGCTGCTCCACCTGGTCGACGACAAGATCCACGCACGCTCGACCGGGCCCTACTCCCTCGTCACCCAGCAGCCGCTTGGCGGCAAGGCCCAGTTCGGCGGACAGCGCTTCGGCGAGATGGAGGTCTGGGCGCTCGAGGCCTACGGCGCGGCGTACACCCTCCAGGAGATGCTCACCGTCAAGTCCGACGACACCGTCGGCCGGGTCAAGGCCTACGAGTCGATCGTCAAGGGCGAGAACATTCCCGAGCCTTCGATTCCCGAATCGTTCAAGGTCCTGCTCAAGGAGATCCAGGCGCTCTCACTGGACGCGAACGTCGTCTCCGAGGAGGGCTCGGATGTCGACATGCGCGACGAGGAAGACGACCTGCTCGAAGCCGCCGAGAAGCTCGGGATCGAGCTCTCGGGCGTGCGCGCCGACGGCGAGGGGGCCGCGGATGAGAAGACGGAAGGCGCCGAGAATGGCGGTAGCGGAGACGAGGAGGAGGCCGGCGACGGCAAGGCCAAGGCCAAGCCGAAGTCGAAGGGCAACGGCAAGGCGAAGGCGACCACGAAGAAGGGTTCCTGATGATCGACATCAACAACTTCGACGCAATCGAGATCGGCCTCGCCTCCTCGAAGAAGATCCGGGGCTGGAGCTCGGGCGAGGTGACCAAGCCCGAGACGATCAACTACCGCACCCTGAAGCCGGAAAAGGACGGCCTCTTCTGCGAGCGCATCTTCGGTCCGACCAAGGACTGGGAGTGCTACTGCGGCAAGTACAAGCGGGTCCGCTACAAGGGCATCGTCTGCGAGCGCTGCGGTGTCGAGGTCACCCGGTCCAAGGTCCGGCGCGAGCGCATGGGCCACGTCGACCTCGCGGCGCCGGTCTCCCACATCTGGTTCTTCAAGGGCGTCCCGTCGCGGATCGGCTACCTGATCGACATGGCGCCGAAGGAGCTGGAGAAGGTCCTCTACTTCGCCGCCTCGGTGATCACCTACGTCGATGAGACCGCGCGCAAGAAGGACTCCAAGAAGCTCGAGAAGGAGGTCGACAAGGCGGTCGCCGAGCTCGAGTCCGAGCGCGACCAGCGCACCCAGGAACTGAACGAGTCGCTCGAGCGGCGGGTCAAGTACCTCGAGGACGGCTCGACGACCAAGTTCAACGAGGACGACGAGCTCTGGGCGGACACCGCTCCGAATCCCGAACAAGATCAAGGACGACGAGCGCACCAAGCTGATCAAGGAGATGCGCAAGACCTTCGAGGGCGAGATCTCCGACACCGAGGAGTACCTCGGCGACACGATCGACCGCTTGCAGGAGGTCTGGAAGATCTTCCAGGAGATGAAGCCCAAGGACGTGATCAACGACGAGACCACGTTCCGTGAGCTCAAGGACCGATTCGGCTCCCAGTTCGGCTGGGGCGAGTACTTCCGAGGCGGCATGGGCGCCGAGTCCGTACGCGAGCTGCTCGACGATGTCGATCTCGAAGGGGAGGCGAAGTCGCTCGAGGAGACGATAAATACCTCCAAGGGCCAGAAGCAGTCACGTGCCGTCAAGCGGCTGAAGGTCGTCGAGGCGTTCCTCCGCTCGGCGAACAAGCCCGATTGGATGATCCTTGACGTGGTCCCGGTGATCCCGCCCGAGCTGCGCCCGATGGTGCAGCTGGACGGCGGCCGCTTCGCGACTTCCGATTTGAACGACCTCTACCGCCGCGTCATCAACCGGAACAACCGGCTCAAGCGCCTGCTTGACCTCGGCGCCCCCGAGATCATCGTCAACAACGAGAAGCGGATGCTGCAGGAGTCGGTCGATGCCCTGTTCGACAACGGGCGGCGCGGCCGGCCGGTGACCGGCCCCGGAAACCGCGCGCTGAAGTCGCTCTCCGACATGCTCAAGGGCAAGCAGGGCCGGTTCCGCCAGAACCTGCTCGGGAAGCGCGTCGACTACTCCGGCCGCTCGGTGATCGTTGCCGGGCCGAACCTGAAGATCCACCAGTGCGGATTGCCGAAGCTGATGGCTCTGGAGCTGTTCAAGCCGTTCATCATGGCCCGGCTGGTCGAGCGCAAGCAGGTGCAGAACATCAAGGCGGCCAAGAAGATGGTCGACTCGATGATCCCCGAGGTCTGGGACGTGCTCGAGGAGGTCATCCACGAGCACCCGGTGCTCCTCAACCGCGCGCCCACGCTTCACCGTCTGGGAATCCAGGCCTTTGAACCAGTGTTGGTGGAGGGCAAGGCGATCCAGATCCACCCGCTTGTCTGCCACGCGTTCAACGCCGACTTCGACGGCGACCAGATGGCGGTGCACCTGCCGCTGTCCGCAGAGTCCCAGGCAGAGGCGCGGATCCTGATGCTGTCCTCCAACAACATCCTTTCGCCGGCACACGGGGCGCCGCTTGCCACCCCGACTCAGGACATGGTCCTCGGTCTCTACTACCTGACCTATTCGGGTGCCGACGTGACCGAGATCGACCGCGCGACGCTGGAGAAGAAGCCCCACCCGTTCCGGACCGCGCAGGAGGCCGAGCTCGCCTACGAGAACGGCATCGTCGAACTCCATGAGTACGCCGAGTACCGCCGCGAGGGCAAGGAGCACTTCCTGACCACCGTCGGCCGGATCATCTTCAACGACCGAGTCGAGCGCGCCCTGGCCGATGTGCTCGAGGAGGAGTGGGACCCGGACTCGTACAAGTTCGTCAACCACAATCTGAAGAAGAAGGACGTCAACCAGATGGTCTCCGACCTGGTCGAGAGCGTCGGCGCCCCCGCCGTAGCCCTCGTGCTCGATGCCTTCAAGGAGCTCGGCTTCCACTATGCGAGCCAGGCCGGGGTCACCATCTCCAAGAACGACGTCCACTCGCCCGAGGACAAGGAGGAGATCCTCGACCGCTACGAGTCAGAGGTCGGGGAGATCCAGCAGCAGTACGACGACGGCTATCTCGGCGAGGAGGAACGGCGCGAGGCGATCACGGGCAAATGGAAGGACGCGACGGAAGAGGTCGCGACCTCGATGGAGAACCGCCTCGACGAGCTAAACCCGATTTACATGATGGCCAACTCGGGCGCCCGCGGCTCGTTCAAGCAGATCCGCCAGCTCGCCGGGATGCGCGGCGTCATGGCCAATCCGAAGGGCGAGGAGATCGAGCGGCCGATCAAGGCGAACTTCATCGAGGGCCTGTCGGTGCTCGAGTACTTCATCTCCACCCACGGCGCCCGGAAGGGACTTGCCGACACCGCGCTGCGAACCGCAGACTCCGGCTATCTGACGCGGCGCCTGGTCGACGTGGCCCAGGACGTGATCGTCCGCATCGAGGACTGCAAGACCAAGGACCACATCGAGATGCCGCTTTACGCCGAGGACGGCAACCTGAACGCGAACCTGATCGGCCGCATGATCGCGCACAAGTTCACGACCAAGCGCGGGCGCGAGCTGGCCAAGCGAAACCAGGAGCTCGACTGGACCGACGTCGACGGCAAGATCAGCATCAACGAGATCGCCGAAGCCTTCGGCGACGACAAGGACGTGGTCGTACCGGTTCGCTCAGTGCTCAAGTGCGAGGCTGATTCCGGGGTCTGCCAGCAGTGCTACGGCCTCGCGATGGCGACCGGCGCAATGGTCGAGATCGGCGATGCGGTCGGGATCATCGCCGCCCAGTCGATCGGTGAGCCCGGCACGCAGCTGACCATGCGGACCTTCCACACCGGTGGTGTCGCGGGCCAGGACATCACCCAGGGCCTGCCGCGCGTCGTCGAGCTGTTCGAGGCTCGCAAGCCGAAGGGCCTGGCGTCGCTCGCCGAGGTCGCCGGGAAGGTCAAGATCGAAGAGGGCGAGAAAGCAGTCAAGGTCATCCTCGTTGACGACAAGGGCGAGGAGCACGACTACAGCTTCCCCGTCGGAACGGAGATCCTGGTCGAGAACGGCAAGAAGGTCGAGGCCGGCACCCAGCTCAACGAGGGTTCCCTCTTCCCGGCCGAGCTGCTTGCGATCCGCGGCCGCACCGACACCGAGCTTTACCTGGTGCGCGAGGTGCAGGACGTCTACCGCAAGCAGGGTGTCGACATCAACGACAAGCACATCGAGCTGATCGTCCGCCAGATGCTGAAGAAGGTGAAGGTGGAGTCGAAGGGCTCGACCGAGCTGCTCCCGGGCCAACTCGAGGATCGCGTCGCCTTCAGGTTCGCCAACGAAGCGCTGAAGAAGCGCAAGACCGCGACCCCGGCGAAGTCCTCGGAGACGATCCTCGGGATCACCAAGGCGTCGCTGGCGACGGAATCGTTCCTCTCAGCCGCTTCGTTCCAGGAGACCACCAAGGTTCTCACCGACGCTGCGCTCGAGGGCAAGCGCGACAAGCTGGTCGGACTCAAGGAGAACGTGATCATCGGCAAGCTGATCCCGGCGGCGACCGGGCTCAAGCACTACCGCTCGCTCCAGATCGAGCCGGTCGAGCCGGCGCAGCCACCGGCCGAAGAGCTCCTCGACGAGGAGGAGCTGGCGGCCGAGCTCGGCCTCGGCGGCAACGGCGAGGAGGGCGCGGAGCTCGAGGGCTTCGGCCCCTCGTTCGCCGAGGAGCTCGAGGAGCTCGCGACCGAGATCGAATCGCCGGGCGCCCCGGCATCAAGCGAGGGCGCCCCGGCGTCAAGCGGCTCGGGCGACGGCGAGAAGAGCTCGGGCGACGGCGAGTCGAGCTAGGGCTCCTCGCAGGAACCCCCGAGGGTTCTGCGCGTGAGTGACTCCGCCGCAGCCGGGTCAGATGGGGCTCAGCGGGTCTGCGTAATCGGCGCCGGGTCGTCCGGGATCGTCTCCTGCCAGGTCCTCGACGCGCGCGGCATCCCGTTCGACTGTTTCGAGAAGGGATCCTACGTCGGCGGAAACTGGCGCTATGGGAACGACAACGGCGTCTCCTCCGCCTACCGCTCCCTCCACATCAACACCTCACGCCGCACGATGGGCTTCGCCAGCTTCCCGATGCCCGAGAACTACCCCGACTACCCGGACCACTCGCTGATGGCCCGTTACTTCGAGGACTTCGTCGACCATTTCGACCTGCGCGAGCAGATCAGCTTCAAGACAGAGGTAACCCGGGTCCAGCCCGCGGGCGAGGGTGAGTGGGAGGTGACGATTTCGCCGAACGACGGCCCGGAGGAGACCCGCCGCTACGGCGCGGTGCTCGTCTGCAACGGGCACCACTGGGATCCGCGCTGGCCCGAGCCGCCCTTCCCGGGGGCCGAGGATTTCAAGGGTGAGCAGATGCACGTCCACCATTACAAGGAGGCCGACGTCCTCGAGGGGAAGCGGGTGCTTGTGCTCGGGATCGGGAACTCAGCCTGCGACATCGCGGTCGAGTCGTCGCGGATTGCCGATGCGACCTTCCTGGCGATGCGTCGTGGCGCCTACGTCATTCCGAAGTACCTCGGCGGTAAGCCGACCGATGAGACCGTCGGCCCATCGTTCTCGCGGCTGCCGCTGGCGATCCAGCGGAGCTTGATGGGGCTCTCGCTGCGGATGGCCCAGGGAAAACCAACCGATTACGGCCTGCCGGAACCCGATCACAAGCTGCTCGGCGCGCATCCCACGGTTTCCTCGGAGCTGCTGCCGCGAATCGGCCATGGTGATATCGCCGTGAAGCCGAACATCGAGCGTTTCGAGGGCCAGGCGGTCAGGTTCGTCGATGGGTCGAGCGAGGAGATCGACCTGGTCATCTACTGCACCGGCTACAGGGTCAACTTTCCCTTTCTCGACCCAGCGATCTTCTCGGCACCTGGGAACCGGTTGCCGCTCTACCGTCGCGTTGTCGACCCGGACAACCCCGGCCTGTACTTCATCGGATTCATCCAGCCGCTCGGGCCGATCATGCCCCTGGCGGAGGCGCAGGCCGAATGGGTCGCCCACCTGCTTGACGGAAGCGCCGGCCTACCGCCAAAAAGGGCGATGGAGAGGGAGATCGAGCGCCACGACCGCGGGTTGGAGAAGCGCTACGTCAGCTCAAAGCGCCACACGATCGAGGTGGATTTCCACCCCTATATGCGGACGCTTCGCCGCGAGCGCCGCAGGCGTCGCCGCGGGCGCTCGGCGGTGGGGTCCTGAAAGGGTGGGGGGAGTCCTCGTAGGCCTCAGGTCCGCACCGCCTTAATACGTGCTGCTGGCCAGAGTCGTGTAAACCAAAAGAAAAGGTCCCCCCGCAGGGGGACCCTTTCCAGCCCTGTCGGATCAGTGCCGCGCGTTACTTGCTGGCGGCAGCCCTGATGATCGTCAGCGTCCGGAACTTGGTCTTGATCTTGCTCCGGGTGCGGCCGTCACGCGAGGCGTTTCGCACTGCGACCCGCTCCCGGAACGTCATCGACGTCTTCTCCAGGACTCGGGCGAGGAACGACGGCTTGATGTTCATCGGGACGATCTTGGTCCGACCGGTCTTGATCTTGCGGCGGCCAACCCGCGTCGCTGCGGTGCTGCCCCTGCCGCCGATCAGTCCCTGAATCGCGACGTTGCACGGCTTCCGCGATGACCTCGGGCACTTGACGGCAACCAGAATGCGGTTGCCCCGAATCAGAGCCGTGCCCGAGCTGAGCGCACCGAGCTGGCCACCGGGTGTGGTGCCGGTGGGCGGAGTGGTGGGCGGACCGTTCGGAGTCGGGTCGCATGCATCGCCGATTCCGTCACCGTCGGTGTCCGTCTGGGACGGGTTCGGGACGTTCGGGCAGTTGTCCGTCGGATCCGGTACCCCGTCACCATCGCTGTCGGCCGCTCTCGCGGTGAGGACGACGTTGTCCCAGTCGAAATTGCCGCTTGGGATGACGCCGGCCGGAATGTCGAGCCGGGTCACGATCCGGATCTGGTGGCTGTCACCGAGGTCGAGCTGCTCCGGATCGATGCCCACCGTGGGCACGCTGGTCCAGGAGGGGGTGTCGATCAGCGGAGCCTGGTCGATCGCCGGCACTGAGAGGCCGTCCGTGACATTGTCGACGAACACGCTGTAGTCAGCGCTGTCCAGGGCCTGGACCAGAGCAGCAGCAGAGCTGCGGTGATCGAGGCTGAACCGGAGCGATCCCGGCTCGTTACCAGCGTCGCCGTTGTAGGTGAACGCCGGGCTCGTCCAGGTGATCGTTGCCTCGGTCGCGAGGCTGGTGAGCCCGGTCAGGCTGCTCCGTATGAAGCCGGAGCCGCCGACACCACCGGACCCCACATGCGCGCTGGTCACCGCGGGGCACGTCAGAGACGGAATGCACAGAATCTGGTCGTAAGTCGTATTGCCCGTCCATCCGCCGGCGGAGCCGTTGAAATGGCGAGCGTCTGCAGTTGGGTGGTATTGGGTCGCGGCGCTCGCCGGGGCTGCGGTGACTGCGCTGACCCCTGCAACTGCTGCGGCGACCAGAGCGATCCTAAGTCTTGATCCCATCCTCACATCTCCTTTTGTTGACCCGAAGGCGGTCGTTCCCTCGATCCGCACGTCAACCTATACCGGAGTCTTGGAGCGCCTGCGCCGGTTGAGCGGGAGACCCCGCCGAACAAACGGCTAGCGGCGGCTGAGTTGCCGCGCGGGAGCCCCGGCCGGGGGCTCGGTGCGGCGCCGCCCGCCGGGCGGGCACGCCGGAAGCTGCTCGTTGCCCCCGTGGGGACCGCGACGGGGGCCGCGTGGACCTCGCGGTTCCCGGCGCCAGCGGCGGAACCCATGGTCTTGCTCCTCGCCCGGAGCCTCCTCTATGTCCGGCTCCGCCCTGATCGCGTACCAGACGAGGTACATCGCGGCGAACACCGGGATCTTCAGCACCAGGCCGAGGAAGACGATCGGCAGCCATCCCTCCATTAGGCGGGAGTGTAGTCGTCGTCGACCCAGGCGAGAAGGGCCTCAACATGCGCTTCCTCGAGGCCGTGCTTCGACTCGGTCGGGACCAGCAGGGTCGGTGCTTCCCTCTTCTTTGCCCAGCGCCGGCAGGAGCGGTCGAGGCTGTCGTCGATCCAGGCGAGGGGACGGTCGCCGGCGTACTCGTCGATCGCCTCCAGCTTCCAGTGCGCCGTTCCGAACTGCGCTCGTCCGTCAAAGGTCAGGTGCGGCATCTCGGGCACCCCGAGGATCAGGGGTAGGTGATCGTTGGCGCGGTCCTCCCAGCCGCTTGCCCACACTCCCTCGTAGGTCTTGAGCAGCCGTTTGATGCGGTCCCCGGCCTCGATCGAGATGTAGTGGGGCATGCCGTCGATCAGGTGGAACTGGCCCGCTGGCTGCTCTCCCTCCTCGAACCCGAACAGGCTGATGACGCCGTCGATGTCAATAGCGAGCAGGGGCTTGTCCTTGCGGCCGAGCACGGGGCCAGGATATGGGCCATCCGTAACGAGCCCTGCCACGGCGGCCCCGCAGCGCGCAGCGCGAGGAGCCGCCGGAAAGGCGTTCTGTACCATGCGCCGCCGTGCCTCGAACGAGCCAACTCGTACGCAAGGGCCGCAAGCGCCCGAAGAAGAAGACGACGACCCCCGGTCTCAAGTCCGGGTCGGGTCGCAAGAAGACCATCTCCGCGCCCCAGCGGCGGGGCGTCTGCACGCGCGTCTACACGGCGACGCCGAAAAAGCCGAACTCCGCGCTGCGCAAGGTCGCCCGCGTCCGGCTGACCAACGGGATGGAGGTCACCTGCTACATCCCCGGCGAGGGGCACAACCTGCAGGAGCACTCCGTTGTCCTCGTCCGCGGCGGCCGCGTCAAGGACCTGCCGGGTGTCCGCTACAAGGTCGTCCGCGGCACCCTCGACGCATCCGGCGTCTCCGACCGCAAGAAGTCCCGCTCGATGTACGGAGTGAAGGCCTCCTAGCAGTGCCGCGCCGTTCGCAAGCTTCGATCCGAACGCTCGAGCCCGACTCCGTCCACCGGAGCCGGCTCGTACAGCAGGTGATCAACAAGGTGATGAGCCACGGCAAGAAGGGCCGGGCCGAGCAGATCACCTACGACGCTCTCGCGATCGTCGGCGAGCGCACCGGGGGCGACCCGGTGGAGGGGCTCGAAGCCGCGATCAAGGAGCTCACCCCGGTGCTCGAGGTCCGCTCCCGCCGGGTCGGCGGCGCCACCTACCAGGTGCCGGTCGAGGTACCAGCCCGCCGCGCCCGCACGCTCGCGGTCCGGTGGCTGGTCGAGTACGCGCGGGACCGCGGCGAGAAGGCGATGGCCGAGCGGCTCGCCAACGAGATCACCGACGCCGCCAAACAGCAGGGCAACGCCTGGAAGCGGAAGGACGACATCTACCGCATGGCCCAGGCGAACAAAGCTTTCGCGCACTACCGCTGGTAGCGGCGCGCGGCGGCTACAGCTGCTTCGAGTAGTCGACCACCCGGCGGGACTCCTCGGCCTCGGCCGGCGCACCGAACAGCTTCAGACGCCACGACGGCAGCGTTGCCAGGGCGCCGCCGCAGACCGAGAGCATCAGCGAGCCGACCAGCTCGAACCAGAAGCCGTTCTGGGGCTCGGCCTTGGCATCGATGAACGACTCGCGCGAGTCGTCGAGGGTGCCGATCTTGTTCGCGTCGGGCAGGTCGCCGATCAGGAAGATGAGCAGCGCGATCACACCGCAGACGGCGATCGCGAACGCGGCCGGCTTCGAGCCGGTGGTGACGGTCACCGCCAGCGCGATCACCGCCGTGACCGCCAGGACCAGGATGGAGCCCGAGTGGCGGTCGAGTGCGTCCGAAGCTTGAAGCGCTTCGCCCCCGGGCGGGGTCAACTCGAACGTGGTCATCAGCTCGGACGCGCCGAGGATGATGATGGCGCCGAGGCAAGCGAGCGCCAGCATCGGCTCGGTCCGCCTCACGAAGCCCTCCAGCGCCGCCCTGGCAAGCGCCGGCCGCTGACCGGGTGCTCGACTCTGCGGCGCTGCCGCTCGGCCCTCCGCTCCTCCCGGGTCTGCGCACGCCGGACCGGCTCGTGGCCCCCGTGGGAGCGCTTGACGAGCTGACCCAGCAGAACGCCGCAGAAGAGCAGGACTGCTCCCGCAGCGAGTTGCGCCCAGAACCCCTCGAGCAGCCTTGCCTCCGACCCTCCATAGGCAAGCCCGGTGTCTCCCGCGTCGATCCCCTGCGGCAGGTCCACCAGGAGGCTGACCAGGACAGCGATCAAGCCGCAGAGCGCAACCAGCCGCCCCAGCCGCCAGCGGCCTCGCAGGGTGGCGGCGGTCAGGAACAGTGCCACCGCGGCTACCGGGATCATCAAGTACGCGTGGGCGGTGCCGGTGTCCTCGGCGCCGGCAATCGGCGCCGGGGCCACCCGACCGATCTGACCACCGTAGGCAGGCGCGTCAACCGCAATGCCGCTGTAGGCGACGAACTGCGATGCGGCCAGCGCCAGGCAGCAGCCGGCAGCCACGGCCGCGACCGCGGGCTCGGGCCGCACGGCGGCGCTGACCGAGTCGACCCTGGCCAGACACCAGGCGACCAGGCGCGAGCCGACCGCGATCAGTTGAGCCGCGAGCACGATCGGGAGCGAAAGAACCGCTGTTATGTAGGGGGCGGCCCCACCGGCGAGGCTCCGCACGGCGCCGCCGCCCCGCCGCAGTGCGTAGCCGGTCCGGCGGCCCGCCTCCCGGCCGGCCTCGGAGACCCCGGGACGCCGGCGCATGCCGATCCGCAGCCGTGCCCGAGCACGCCTGAGCACACTCATCCCTTTGCTATCCTCACGCGTCGCCCCGGCAGGGAGCTAGGAGCCGCGGGCAAAGCCATTTCGATGAAGAACGAAGCCACATAGGCGTATCTCCGGGTCGCAAAGCGAGTAGCACTCGGGCCCGTCAGGGCCTTTTTCATGTCCAAATCTAGTTGAACCCATGCCCCGCACTTTCCCACTCGAAAAGACACGCAACATCGGCATCATGGCGCACATCGATGCCGGTAAGACCACGACCACCGAGCGCATCCTCTATTACACCGGCCGCACCCACAAAATGGGCGAGGTCCACGAGGGCGCGGCGGTCATGGACTGGATGGAGCAGGAGCAGGAGCGGGGCATCACGATTACATCGGCAGCGACGGCGGCCGAGTGGAAGGACCACCGGATCAACATCATCGACACTCCGGGCCACGTCGATTTCACGGTCGAGGTTGAGCGCAGCCTCCGGGTGCTCGACGGCGCGATCGCCGTCTTTGACTCCGTCGCCGGCGTAGAGCCGCAGTCGGAGACGGTCTGGCGCCAGGCCGACAAGTACAAGGTTCCGCGGGTCGCCTACATCAACAAGATGGACCGCACCGGCGCGGACTTCTTCGGCGCGGTCGAGACGATGAAGGAGCGCCTCGGCGCCCACCCGCTGCCGATCCAGATCCCGATCGGCCAAGAGGACGCGTTCGAGGGTGTCGTCGACCTGATCGAGAACAAGGCGCTCGTCTGGAAGGACGAGCTCGGCACCGAATTCGAGTACTCGGACGTCCCCGATGACCTCAAGGAGCTCGCCCACGAGCACCGCACTCACTTGATCGAGGCTTGCGCCGACTACGACGACGAGCTGATGGAGATGTACCTCGAAGAGCAGGAGATTCCGCACGAGCGCATCGCCAAGTCGCTCCACCGGGCCACACTCGACATCAAGGTCACCCCGGTCCTCTGCGGGTCGAGCTTCAAGAACAAGGGCGTACAGCCGTTGCTCGACGCGATCGTCGAGCTGCTGCCTTCCCCGCTCGAGGTCCCGCCGGTGACAGGGATCGCGGCCGGCAAGGGGGACGACGGCGCCGAGGTCGAGCGCCCACCGGAGGACGACGCGCCCTTCTCCGCCCTGGCGTTCAAGGTGATGGCCGACCCGTTCGTCGGCAAGCTCACCTACTTCCGCGTGTACTCGGGCAAGCTCCAGTCCGGCGGCCGCGTGCTCAACGCTTCCTCCGGTAAGACCGAGCGGATCGGCCGGCTGCTGATGATGCACGCCAATCATCGCGAGGAGATCGAGGAGTGTTACGCGGGCGACATCCTCGCCGGGGTCGGCCTCAAGCAGACCTCCACTGGCGACACGCTGTGCGCCCCGGACGCGCCGGTGATTCTCGAGCAGATCGAGTTCCCCGAGCCGGTGATCGCCGTCGCGATCGAGCCCAAGACCAAGGCAGACCAGGAGAAGCTGGGCTCGAGCCTTGCGCGGCTCGCCGAGGAGGACCCCACCTTCCAGGTCGAGTCCGACGAGGAAACCGGCCAGACGCTGATCCACGGCATGGGCGAGCTCCACCTCGAGGTCCTGGTCGACCGCCTCCTGCGCGAG
Organism: uncultured Solirubrobacterales bacterium; assembly: GCA_963770155.1. Taxonomy (GTDB): domain Bacteria; phylum Actinomycetota; class Thermoleophilia; order Solirubrobacterales; family 70-9; genus CAVYOE01. The sequence goes on from CAVYOE010000001.1 coordinate 2,173,511, forward strand.
TTCAAGGTCGAGGCGAACGTCGGCCGTCCGCAGGTGGCATACCGCGAGACGATCCGCGACTCGGTCAACAAGGTCGAGGGGCGCTTCGTTCGCCAGACGGGCGGCCGCGGCCAGTACGGCCACGCCGTGATCAACATCGAGCCGGCACCCGGCGAGGGCTTCGACTTCATCAACTCGATCAAGGGCGGGAGGATCCCCACCGAGTACATCCCGTCGGTCGAGGAGGGGATCGAGGAGGCGCTGCAGAGCGGGGTCAAGGCCGGTTACCCGATGGTCGACGTTAAGGTCGAGCTGATCGACGGTTCCTTCCACGACGTCGACTCCTCGGAGATGGCGTTCAAGATCGCCGGCTCGATCGCGCTGCAGGAGGCTGCCCGCAAGGCGAAGCCGGTTCTGCTCGAGCCGGTGATGACGGTCGAGGTCGTCACCCCCGAGGACTTCCTCGGTGACGTGATCGGCGACCTCTCCCGCCGCCGCGGCAAGGTCCAGGGCCAGGAGCAGCGCGGGAACGCGCTCGCCGTCCACGCCTACGTCCCTCTGGGAGAGATGTTCGGCTACGCGACCGACCTTCGTTCTTCGACCCAGGGCCGCGCCAACTACACGATGCAGTTCGAGCGCTACGAGGAGGTGCCCTCGAACATCGCCGAGGAGATCATCGAGCACAAGGCGGGCGAGCCCGTGGGGGCCGAGGCATGAGCCTCGCGACGCCTCCCGTATGCCTGGGTATGGCTATTCTTCCTCGGTTCGGCCGGAGCCGAACTAATTCAGCACCCCAAACTTGAACGAACCAACCGAACCCCCACCTACCTACACCCCACTTAAGGAGAACGATGGCTGAGAAGTTCGACCGCAGTAAGCCGCATGTGAACGTTGGCACGATTGGTCATGTCGACCACGGCAAGACCACGTTGACGGCTGCGATCACCAAGACCCTCGCGGAGAAGGGGGGCGCTACGGAGAAGTCGTTCGAGGAGATCGACAACGCGCCGGAAGAGAAGGAGCGCGGGATCACGATCGCGACCTCCCACGTCGAGTACGAGACCGACAACCGTCATTACGCCCACGTCGACTGCCCGGGCCACGCGGACTACGTCAAGAACATGATCACCGGCGCCGCCCAGATGGACGGCGCCATTCTCGTTGTCTCGGCCCCGGACGGCCCGATGCCCCAGACCCGCGAGCACATCCTGCTCGCGCGCCAGGTGAACGTGCCGTCGGTCGTCGTCTTCCTGAACAAGGTCGACATGGTCGATGACGACGAGCTGCTCGAGCTGGTCGAGGAGGAGGTCAAGGACCTTCTCAACGAGTACGAGTTCCCCGGAGACGAGACCCCGATCATCAAGGGCTCCGCTCTGAAGGCGCTCGAAGGCGACGAGGAGGGCAAGAAGGCCATCCTCGAGCTCGCCGAGGCGCTCGACAGCTACATTCCGGAGCCCGAGCGCGATCTCGACAAGCCGTTCCTGATGCCCGTCGAGGACGTCATGACCATTCAGGGGCGTGGCACGGTTGCCACCGGCCGCGTCGAACAGGGCAAGGTTGCGACCAGCGACGAGATCGAGATCGTCGGGATCAAGGACACGCAGAAGACGGTCGTCACCGGGATCGAGATGTTCCACAAGACCCTCGACGAGGGACAGGCCGGCGACAACGCCGGCGTCCTCCTTCGAGGGACGAAGCGCGAGGAGATCGAGCGTGGACAGGTGCTCTGCAAGCCTGGCTCGATCACCCCGCATACGAAGTTCAAGGCCGAGGTCTACTGCCTGAAGAAGGAAGAGGGTGGACGCCACACCCCATTCGTCTCGGGCTACCGGCCGCAGTTCTATTTCCGGACCACGGACGTCACCGGCGTCTCGAAGCTCCCCGACGACCGCGAGTTCGTGGCGCCCGGCGAGAACGTGGAGATGGAAGTTGAGCTGATTCAGCCGATCGCCATGGACCAGGGCCTTCGGTTCGCCATCCGCGAAGGTGGCCGAACCGTCGGTTCCGGGGTCGTGACGGAGGTAGTTGAGTAGACCCAAGAGGGGCGGAGCGATCCGCCCCTCTTGACGTAGGGAAGCACGCGGCCCCAGAACCGGCCGCGCCAACGAAGACAAGACATACGACCGGGGCGGCGCCCCCAAAGAGTCACTAAGGGGCGGCGCCCCAATTGCGCGCAAAGAAGAGGAAACGAAGGAATAGAGACGGAGACCAAGGTTGGCCTCGCTGACAACAGGAAAAATTCGAATCAGGCTCAAGGCGTACGACCACGACGCCATAGACCGGGCTGCCCAGGAGATCATCGGGACCGCTGAGCGCACCGGTGCGAGCGTCGCCGGCCCGATCCCGCTGCCGACCGATAAGCACGTCTACTGCGTCATCCGCTCCCCCTTCAAGGACAAGGACTCGCGCGAGCACTTCGAGATCCGCACACACAAGCGGCTGATCGACATCCATCAGCCCTCCCCGAAGACCGTCGATTCCCTCCAGCGTCTGGACGCGCTGCCGGCAGGGGTCGACATCGAGATCAGGCTCTAGTGAGATGGCCGCGATCATCGGAAAGAAGCTCGGAATGACACAGGTCTTCACCGAAGACGGCGAGGCAGTGCCGGTCACCGTGATCGAGGCCGGGCCCTGCACCGTCACCGCCGTGCGCAAGGCCGACCGCGACGGCTACGACGCTGTCCAGCTCGCCTTCGACGCAGTCGACGAGAAGAAACTCTCCAAGGCCGAGCTCGGTCATCTGAAGAAGGCCGGAGCGCCCCCGTCCCGGACGCTGGTCGAGTTCCGCGACGCCGACGTTGCCGGTGCGGCAGCCGAGGAAGGCGGGGGCGAGGAGAAGGAGGAGGCGAAGGAAGAGGCAACGGACGGCCGCTCCGGCCCCAAGGTTGGAGACGAGGTCACCGTTTCCTCCTTCGAGCCCGGCGAGAGGGTCAAGGTCTCCGGGGTCTCGATCGGGAAGGGCTTCCAGGGGACGATCCGCCGCCACAACTTCAGCCGCGGCCCGGAGACGCACGGCTCGCACAACGTGCGCGCCCCGGGATCGGTCGGCGCCAGCGCAGACCCGGCACGGGTCTTCAAGGGCCAGAAGATGCCCGGTCAGATGGGAAGCACCCGTGTGACCCAGCCGGGTCTCGAGGTGGTCCAGGTGGACGCCGATCAGAACCTGCTCCTGGTCAGGGGAGCGGTCCCGGGCTCCAAAAACTCGACCGTGGAGGTGCGCAGCAATGGCGGCTAGCGCGCCAGTCCTCGGCAAGCAGGGCAAGGCTGACCTTCCGGCGGCCGTCTTCGGCGAACCGTTCCACGAATCTCTCGTGCACGAGGCGGCGCGGGCCGACCTGGCTGCCCGGCGGCGCGGCACCGCTTCCACCCTCGGCCGCGGCGAAGTCTCGATGACCACCGCCAAGGCCTGGCGCCAGAAGGGCACCGGCCGCGCTCGCGCCGGGGCGCTCAGCGTTCCGCACCGCTACGGCGGTGGAGTGGCCTTCGGTCCGAAGCCGCGCCACTACACCGTCAAGGTGAACCGCAAGGCGCGGCGGCGGGCCCTGCGCGCCGCTCTCAGTGTCCACGCCGCGCGCGACTCGATCGCGGTGCTCGATCCCGCAGGATTCGAGAGCCCCTCGACCAAGGACGCCGCCTCATCGCTGCAGAAGTGGGGCGCGAAGCAGCCCACCCTCGTGCTCGTAGGGACCGACGAGGAGAGCACCGCCAAGAGCTTTCGCAACATCGATCGGGTCACGGTCCTGCCGGCCGACGCCGCCGGGGTCGCTGACGTGATCGGCGCTGCTTCGCTGGTCGTCTCCGAGAAGGCGCTCGAGACGTTGAAGGCGAGGGCCGAGGGTGACGGCGCCAAGGAGGTGTCGGAGTAGTGGAGCCGCGCCAGGTGATCATCCGACCGGTCGTTTCCGAGAAGAGCTATGCCCTGATGGCCGACGGCAAGTACACGTTCCGGATCCACGAGCGCGCCCACAAGACCCAGGTGGCCCACGCGGTCGAGGAGATCTTCGGTGTGAACGTGGTCTCGGTCCGCACCTCGCGGGTGCGGGCAAAGCCGAAGCGCAGAGGCCTGCACTCGGGCACCTCGAGGTCGTGGAAGAAGGCCGTCGTCCAACTCGCTCCGGGCGAGCGAATCGAGCTGTTCGAAGGCGCGGCGGTGGAGGGGTAAGCGATGGCCACCCGAAAGACACGGCCGACCAGCCCCGGGCGACGCTTTGCCACCTATCAGGTGCGCGAGGAGCTCACCGGCGAGAAGCCCGAGAAGAGCCTCACCGAGGGGACCTCGAAGTCCGGCGGCCGCAACTCCAAGGGACGCGTCACCAGCCGCCACCGCGGCGGCGGCGCCAAGCGCCGGTATCGCCGGATCGATTTCAAGCGCCGCAAGGACGGCGTACCGGCGCGGGTTGCCTCGATCGAATACGACCCGAACCGGACCACCTACATCGCCCTGCTCAATTACGCAGACGGGACCAAGAGCTACATCCTGGCGCCGCAAGGGCTGCAGGTCGGCGCGGAGGTCAGCTCGGGTCCCGGTGCCGACATCCGTCCCGGGCAACGCTCTCGAGCTGCGCTCGATTCCGACGGGGACCATCGTCCACGGGGTGGAAATGGTCCCGGGACAAGGAGCCCGCATGGGCCGCGCTGCCGGCGCCGCGATTCAGGTGGTCGCGAAGGAGGGCCCGATGGTCAGCCTGCGACTGCCGTCGGGTGAGGTGCGGATGGTCCGCGCCGACTGCCGCGCCACCGTCGGTACCCTCTCGAACTCCGAGCATCAGAACGTCAAGGTCGGAAAGGCCGGCCGCAACCGGCACAAGGGTCGCCGGCCGCAGACTCGTGGCGTCGCCATGAACCCGGTCGACCACCCGCATGGTGGCGGCGAGGCCCACCACACCCCCGGCGGGCATCCGGTGACCCCCTGGGGCAAGCCGACCCTCGGCTACCGGACCCGCAAGAAGGGCAAGAAGTCAGACGCGCTGATCGTCCGCGGCCGCCGGCGCGGCAAGAGGAGCGCCTGATGGGACGCTCGACCAAGAAGGGCCCGTACGCGGAAGAGCGGCTGATGAAGAGGATCGCCACCATGAACGAGTCCGGCCAGAAGCAGATGGTGAAGACGTGGTCGCGACGCTCAACCATCTTCCCCGACATGGTCGGGCACACGATCGCGGTCCACGACGGCCGCAAGCACGTCCCGGTCTACATCTCGGAGTCGATGGTCGGCCACAAACTCGGCGAGTTCGCGCCGACCCGCACCTTCCGTGCCCACTCCGGCGTCGGTTCGCGCGCCGAGGAGGAGAAGAAATAGCGATGGCCGAGCCAAAGCCGAAGAAGAGCAAGGAGGCCGACGAGGCGAGCAAGGGCGGCGACGCGACCCCGAAGAAGAAGCGTGGCGCTTCGAAGCCGAAGGCCGAAGCGAAGACCAAGGCTCCGGCGAAGTCGAAGGCCGGCGCCAAGTCCGAGAAGAAGGAGACCAAGACCGCCGCCAAGCCGAAGCGCAAAGCTGCGGCCAAGTCCGAGGCAAAGCAGAAGGCGCCGGCCAAGAAGAAGACCGAGACCAAGGCCGAGCCGAAGACGAAGGCGAAGACCTCGGTGAAGGCGCCCGGCGCCGCCGACGGTCCACGCCCGCGCGCGCTACGTCCGGGTCGCCCCCCGCAAGGCCCGCCTGGTCGCCGACCAGATCCGCGGCATGCCGATCGACGACGCCCGCTCGCTGCTCCGCTTCTCCCCGCGCGGCGCCGCCCAAGACCTGGCCAAGCTGCTCGACTCCGCTGCCGCCAACGCGGAGAACAACCACGACCTGGTCGCCGACGATCTCGAAGATCTCCGAGGTCATCGTCAACGAGGGCCCGACCTTGCGCCGCTACCGGCCACGGGCGCTCGGCCGCGCGACCCGGATCAACAAGCGAACCAGCCACATCTCCGTGGCGCTGAAGCCGGAGGAGGAGGACTAGATGGGCCAGAAGATCCATCCGATCGGCTTCCGGGTCGGCTACATCCACGACTGGAAGTCGAACTGGTACAACGAGAAGGAGTTCTCGGACTACCTGAACGAGGACCTCGAGATCCGCTCCCACATCGAGGAGCAGCCTCGCGCACGCGGGCCTCTCCGACATCACGATCAAGAAGGGCCCCGGCGAGGTCGAGATCGACATCGCCACGGCGCGGCCCGGCATCGTGATCGGCAAGTCGGGCAGCGAGGTCGACGCCCTGCGGCGCGACCTGCACAAGCTCACCGGCAAGGCGGTCAAGGTCAACATCAAGGAGATCAAGCGCCCCGAGCTCGACGCTCAAGCTCGTGGCGCAGTCGATCGCGGAGCAGCTCCAGAACCGGGTCGCCTTCCGTCGCGCGATGAAGCGCGCCTTGACTTCGGCGATGCGTTCCGGCGCCAAGGGCGTCAAGGTTCAGGTCTCCGGTCGCCTCGGCGGCGCCGAGATGGCGCGGACCGAGGGCTACTCCGACGGCCGCGTTCCGCTCCACACGCTGCGGGCCGACATCGACTACGGCTTCATCGAGGCGCGCACCACCACCGGCCGCATCGGCGTCAAGTGCTGGATCAACAAGGGCGAGGTCATGCCCGAGGGCTACCGCTCCGCTGCCGAGGAAGAGGCCGACGGCGGACGGCCCGGGCGTGGCGGCCCCGGCGGAGGAGGTGGGCGCTGATGTTGATGCCGAAGCGCGTCCGCTATCGCAAGCAGCAGCGCGGCCGCATGCGCGGCTACTCGAAGGGCGGCACCACTGTCGCCTTCGGCGAGTACGGCCTCAAGGCTGTGGACCGCGGCTGGATCACGCAACCGCGAGATCGAGGCCGCCCGAGTTGCGATGACCCGCAAGATCAAGCGCGGCGGCAAGGTCTGGATCAACATCTTCCCCGACAAGCCCGTGACCGCGAAACCGGCAGAGACCCGCATGGGCTCGGGCAAGGGCAACCCTGAGGGCTGGGTCGCGGTGGTGAAGCCCGGCCGGGTCATGTTCGAGATCGCCGGGGTCGAGGACGACCTCGCGATCGAGGCGATGCAGCTCGCCGGACACAAGCTCTCGATCCGGACCAAGGTCGTCAAGCGGGAGGGGGCCGAGTGATGAAGGGCTCCGCGGTCCACAACATGAAGGACGACGAGCTGCTCGAGGCGCTGAAGAGACGCGCGAGACGAGCAGTTCAGCCTGCGCTTCCAGCACGCGACCGGTGAGCTCGAGAACGCGGCCCGGCTCGGCCTGGTGCGCCGCGACGTCGCGCGCCTGCTGACTGTGGCCCAGCGAGCGGGGCATCGACCTGCGCAAGGAACTCGTACACGAGGACACCGAATAGATGGCCGATACCGAGAACACCGAAGAACAAGAAAAGGACGTAGCGTCAGCATCTTCAGACGCTGAGGCGAAGGCCCCGGCGGATGAAAAGACGCCCGAGGCGTCTGACGAAGCTCAGGCGCCGGAGGAGTCGGCAGACAAGGCTGCAGCGGACGATGCTCCGGCAGCTGACGATGCTCCCGACGCCGGTGGCGACGAGGCTCCCGCTGCCGAGGGGGATGTGCCCGGCGGCGATGACGAGGAGATCTCCTGGAAGGCCCAGCGCCGGCTCGAGCTGTCGCGCCAGCCGCACGAGGCGCGCCCGCAGCGCAGCGGCGAGGAGCGGGCCTCCGAGCGGGACCAGCGGCGCAAAGCTTCCTCTGCCGAGCGGAACCGCTACCGCAAGCGCGCCCGCGGCAAGCGCGAAGGCGGCACCGGCACCGCGCCGGCCGAGCGCGAGTCGGTTGCGAGCAAGATCCGCCAGGGCCGGGTCGTCTCGAGCAAGGCCGACAAGACGATCACCGTCCGGATCGACGTCGCCAGGCGCCACCCGACCTACGAGAAGATCGTCCGGCGCTCCGGGACACTGCACGCGCACGACGAGGCCAACGAAGCCGGCGAGGGAGACCTCGTTCGGATCGTCGAAACCCGGCCGCTGTCGAAGACGAAGCGCTGGCGCCTGGAAGAGATCGTGGAGAAGGCCAAGTGATCCAGCAGGAGTCGAAGCTGAAGGTGGCCGACAACTCGGGGGCTCGCGAGATCCTCTGCGTCCGCGTCAAGGGCGGATCGCACCGCCGCTATGCGCGGATCGGGGACGTGATCACCGCGACCGTGAAGCAGGCGAACCCGCAGGGCGGCGTTCGCAAGGGCGAGATCGTCGAGGCGGTGGTTGTTCGCACCCGCAAGCAGCTCGGCCGCAAGGACGGCACCTACATCTCCTTCGACGAGAACGCCGCGGTGCTGATCGACCCGCAGGGGGCGCCGCGGGGGACCCGCATCTTCGGGCCCGTCGCGCGCGAGCTTCGCGAGCGCAACTTCATGCGGATCGTCTCCCTCGCCCCGGAGGTCATCTGATGAGTTCGATGAGGATCCGCAAGGACGACAACGTGATCGTCACCTCCGGCAAGGACAAGGGCAAGTCGGGCCGGGTCCTGCACACGGACCCCAAGCGGCGGGTCGTCTTCGTCGAGGGACTGAACATGCTGAAGCGCCACCAGCGCCCGCGCTCGATCAAGGACGCCCAGAAGGGGGGCGAGGTGGGCGGCATCCTCGACAAGGAGGGGCCGATCCACGTCTCCAACGTGATGCTGCTGGACCCACAGACCAACAAGCCGACCCGGGTGCGGGTCGAGCGAGGCAAGGGCGGCATCCGCAAGCGGATCGCCGCGAAGAGCGGTAACGAGATCGACTGATGGAAGCGACCGAGGCAAAGACACCCGAGACCGAGGACGCGCCGAAGGCGGCCCCGACCGAGCAGACGGCACCGCCGCCGCGTCTCCGCGAGCGCTATGAGCAGGAGGTCCGGCCGGCGCTGATTGAGCGCTTCGGTTACTCCAGCCCGATGGCGGCCCCGACACTCCTGAAGATCACCCTGAACATGGGGATCGGCGAGGCGAAGACTTCGACCCAGGTGCTCGAGGCCGCGACCGAGCAACTCGCGGTGATCTCCGGGCAGCGGCCCAACGTGCGGCGCGCCAAGAAGTCGGTCGCCAACTTCAAGGTCCGTGAAGGCAACCCGATCGGGGTCGCGGTGACCCTGCGCCGGGCCCGGATGTGGGAATTCCTCGATCGGCTCACCTCGGTCGCGGTGCCGCGCATTCGAGATTTCCGCGGACTCAACCCACGCTCGTTCGACGGCCGCGGCAACTACTCCCTCGGGATTCGCGAGCAGCTGATCTTCCCCGAGATTGACTACGACTCGATCGACGAGGTCCGGGGGCTCGACGTAACGATCACCACCACCGCGAACACCGACGTGGAAGCCTTTGCCCTGCTCGACGCCCTCGGCATGCCATTTGCGGCCGACGGCCGGCCCGGCGAGGAGGACAAGGCCGAGGCCGAGGAGGAGGAGCGGCGCAAGGAAGAGGCACGACTGCGCGCCGAGGCCGAGGCCGCCGCTCTCGAGCAGCTGAAGCAGGAGAACCCAGAGGCCTACGAGCGCAAGGTGCGCGAGGAGGAGGGCGAGGGCGAAGAAGGGGAGGGCGGCGAGGGCGCCGGCGGCGAGGGCGAGGCACCAGCCGAAACCGGCGACGAGACCAAGAGCGAAGGCGGCGGCGACGCCGACCAGAGTTAAGGAGGAACCGAGACCAGATGGCAAAGACTTCCCAACGAGTTCGCCAGCAGCGAAAGAGCAAGTTCAAGTCGCGCGAGTACAACCGCTGCCGCCGGTGTGGCCGTTCCCGCGCGTACTTCCGAAAGTTCGGACTCTGCCGGATCTGCTTGCGGGAGGCCGCGCACCGCGGCTACGTCCCGGGAATGACCAAGTCGAGCTGGTAGCAACCGACCCACCTATCCGACCAACCGAACCATGCTGAACGACCCCGTATCCGACTACTTCACCCGCCTCCGCAACGCCCTCGCTGCGCAGCACGAGGAAGTGGCGATGCCCGCTTCAGGCCTGAAGAAGGAGCTCTCGCGGATCCTGGTCGAGCAGGGGTACATCAACGACTTCAAGGTCGAGCCGGGCGAGATCGGCGACGTGATCAAGCTGCAGCTCAAGTACACCGAGGACCGCAGCCCGGTGATCACCGGGATCGAGCGCGTCTCGCGCCCGGGCCGCCGCCGCTACGTCGATCGCGCCAGAATTCCCCGGGTCCAGGGCGGGATGGGGACAGCGATCGTCTCGACTTCCTCGGGAGTGATGACCGGCCACGATGCCAAGCGCCAAGGCGTCGGCGGAGAGGTTGTCGCCTACGTCTGGTGAGCTGATGTCGCGGATCGGAAAACAACCAGTCGAGCTCCCCGAAGGGGTGACCGCCGAGATCAAGCCCGACGAGGTGACGATCAAGGGCCCCAAGGGAGAGCTCTCGCAGACACTTGCGACCGGAATGAAGGTCGAGCAGTCCGACGGGACACTGACCGTCAGCCGGCCGACCGACCGCGGTGAGCATCGTGCGCTCCACGGGCTCACCCGCAGCCTGATCGCGAACATGGTCCAGGGAGTCACCGAGGGCTACGAGAAGCGGCTCGAGATTCAGGGTGTCGGCTATCGCGCCCAGCTCAAGGGCAAGGCGCTCGAGATGGCGCTTGGCTACTCCCACGCGGTCAGCATCGAGGCTCCCGACGGGATCGAGTTCGAGGTGCCCGAGCCGAACCAGGTGGTCGTTCGGGGAATCGACAAGCAGTTGGTCGGGGAGACCGCCGCACGGATCCGCAAGCGTCGACCGCCCGAGCCCTACAAGGGCAAGGGTGTCCGCTACGCGGGCGAGCACGTCACTCGGAAGGTCGGAAAGAGGGCGTAGCGATGACCGTCCTGACCAAGCCACAGAAGCGGCTGCGCCGCCGCCGCCGGGTTCGCGCCAAGGTGCACGGCTCCAAGGAGCGCCCGCGGCTCTCCGTGTTCCGCTCGAACCGGGGGGTCTTCGCCCAGCTGATCGACGACGATGCGGCGCACACCATCGCCGCTGTCAACTGGACCGAGTCCGAGCTCCGGGGCCTCTCCCCGATGGAGCAGGCCAAGAAGGCCGGGGAGCTGATCGCGAAGCGCGCTACCGAGGCCGGGGTCTCGACCTGTGTCTACGACCGCGGCGGCTACCGCTACCACGGGCGGGTCAAGGCGCTTGCCGACGGCGCCCGCGAAGGGGGACTCAAGTTCTGATGGACCGCATCGCACTCTCGCTACCCTGCCCCGTTCGATGAGCGTCGAAGAGGTCAGCGCCAAGGGTCTCGACCTGCAGGAGCGGGTGATCGAGATCAACCGTGTCGCCAAGGTGGTCAAGGGCGGCCGGCGGTTCTCGTTCACCGCCCTGGTCGCGGTCGGCGACGAGGATTCCGTGGTCGGGATCGGCTACGGCAAGGCCCGCGAGGTCCCGCTTGCGATCCAGAAGGCGGTCGAGAACGCCCGCAAGGACCTGATCCGGATCCCGAAGTACGGCCAGACGATCACCCATCGCGTGATCGGCCGGTACGGCGCCGGCCACGTCGTCCTGCGGCCGGCGAGCCCCGGTACCGGCGTGATCGCCGGCGGCGGCGTCCGCGCGGTCCTCGAGCTCGGCGGTGTTCGCGACGTGCTCACCAAGAGCATCGGCACCCAGAACCCGATCAACTTGGTGAAGGCGACGATGGAGGGCCTCTACAGCCTGCGCCGTCCCGAGGACGTGGCGAAGCTGCGCGGCCTCTCGATCCGCGAGGTGCTCGGCGTCGGGCCCGATGAGGGCAAGGGCAAGGCGGAGAAGGTCGAGGACGCCACTCCCAAGGCCGTTGACGCCAAGCCGGAGGGCCGAGGAGGAAGGAAGCCCCAGGACGCAAAGGCTGATGGCTGAGATCGCCGTCAAACAGGTCCGCTCGGCCACCGGCAGCTCTCCGAAGCAGCGCGACACGCTGCGCTCGCTGCGGCTGGGCCGGATCGGCAAGAGCGCCGAGCACTCCGACACCCCCCAGCTTCAGGGCATGCTGCGCGCGGTCTCGCACCTGGTCGAGGTCGAGCGATGAGCCCCGAGGCCGGCGCGGGAAGGACGCGAAGCAGAAGCGCGGCGTCCGCGCCCGCGATGCCGCCGAGATCGGCCTGCACTCACTGAAGCCAAAGCCCGGTGCCCGCAAGAACCGCAAGCGGATCGGCCGCGGCGAAGGCTCGGGACTGGGCAAGCAGTCGGGCCGCGGCCACAAGGGCGCCGGCTCCCGCTCGGGCAGCAAGCGCAAGATCGGCTACGAGGGCGGCCAGAACCCGATCCACATGCGGATGCGCAAGCTCCGCGGCCCGCACCGCAAGATGTCGATGCCGTTCGAGCGGTTCCGGACCAAGACCCAGCCGGTCAACGTCGCCGAGCTCGATGCGCGCTTCGACGCCGGCGCCGAGGTCACTCCCGAGAGCCTTCGCGAGGCCGGCCTGGCGAAGCGCAGGGACCCGGTCAAGATCCTCGGCCGCGGTGAGATCTCGACCAAGCTCACCGTCCGCGCCCACGCCTTCAGCGCCTCGGCGAAGGAGAAGATCGAGGCCGCCGGCGGCACCTGCGAGGTGATTCGAAGGGCCAATAAGGGCCGATCCAAGCCGAGCGCCCTCGGACCGGCGACCCCCGGAGGCGAAGCCGAGGAGGTGGCCGAGGAAGGTGCTTGACCGAACCGTCGCCAACGCCTTCAGCGTCCCCGACATCCGCGCGCAAGCTGATGTTCACCGTCGCGATCCTGGCGATCTACCGCCTCGGCGCCTACATCCCCTCGCCGGGCGTCGACGTCGACACGGTCAAGTCGATCGAGGACAATTTCTCCGGCTCCAACATCCTCGGCTTCCTCAACCTGTTCTCTGGCGGAAGCCTCTCCCGGCTCAGCCTGTTCGCGCTCGGGATCATGCCCTACATCACGGCCTCGATCATCCTGCAGCTGCTGACCGTGGTCGTGCCGGCGCTCGAGAAGCTCCAGAAGGAGGGCGAGGTCGGCCAGCAGAAGATCACCCAGTACACGCGGTACCTGACCGTCGGGCTCGCCTTCGGCCAGAGCTCGGCTACGTCTTCCTGTTCCGCTCCTTCCAGGACGAGGCCGGGACTAGCGTCGTCGGCAACCTCACCTTCGCCAAGACATCCTGATCGTCATCTGTCTCACGGCCGGCTGCACGCTGCTGATGTGGATGGGCGAGCTGATCACCCAGCGCGGGATCGGCAACGGCATCTCCCTGATGATCATGGCCTCGATCGTGGCGGGCCTGGCGACCGGCATCCAACAGTGGTGGACCAACCCCGACCAGGTCTTCGTCGTGATGATGCCGTTCGTGGCGCTGGCGGTGATCGTCGCGATCGTCTTCGTCCAGGAGGGCCAGCGGCGAATTCCGGTGCAGTACGCCAAACGGGTCGTGGGCCGGCGGATGACCGCCGGCGGCTCGACCTATCTGCCACTGCGGGTGAACATGGCCGGCGTCATCCCGGTCATCTTCGCCGCCTCGATCATGGCCTTCCCGCCGACGATCGGACAGCTGCTGGGCGGCACCGGCAACAACTTCTGCGCTCGACTTCGCCGCCTTCTTCAGCCCGAACAGCTGGGCCTACGTGGCCGGCGAGGTCTTCTTCATCATCATCTTCACCTACTTCTACACCGCGGTCACCTTCAACCCGGTCGATCAGGCCGACAACCTGAAGAAGCACGGCGGCTTCATTCCCGGCGTGCGCCCCGGCCGGCCGACCGCCGAGTACCTGGACCGGATCCTCTCCCGGCTCACCTTTCCCGGCGCGCTCTACCTGGGCGCCGTCGCGGCCCTGCCGACGATCCTGATCAGCCAGACGTCGGCCAACTTCTTCTTCGGCGGCACCTCGATCCTGATCGTGGTCGGCGTCGCCCTCGACACGGTGAAGCAGCTCGAAGCGCAGCTGATGATGAGGAACTACGAGGGGTTCCTGAAGTAGCCGGCAGGGCACCGGCTCATGTCTGAACTGAATCTCGTTCTTCTCGGCCCGCCGGGCAGCGGCAAGGGAACCCAGGGGGAACGTCTGCAGGAGGACTTCCGGCTGCCCTATTACGCGACCGGCGACATCCTCCGCCTGGCGGTGAAGGAAGGCACAGAGCTCGGCAAGAAGGCGAAGGAGTACATGGACGCCGGCGACCTCGTTCCCGACGAGGTGATCATCGGGGTGATTGCCGAGCGGATCGCGACCGACGAGGCGGCCGACGGCTTCATCCTCGACGGCTTTCCACGGACCTCCGGTCAAGCAGAGGCTCTCGACACCGAGATGAAGAAGCTCGGCCGCGAACTGACCGCTGTGATCCTGATCGACGTCCCCGAGGATGAAGTCGTGCGACGGCTCGGCGGGAGGCGGACCTGCGCCAAGGAGGGGCACGTCTTCCACCTCGAGTTCGAGCCACCCGAGAAGGAGGGGGTGTGCGACATCTGCGGCGGGGAGCTGATCATCCGCGACGACGACAAGCCGGATGTGATCCGCCACCGGCTCGAGCAGTACCGGGAGAAGACCGAGCCGCTGATCGACTACTACGAGAGCGGTGGGGCGCTGCGGAAGGTTGACGGCAGCCAGCCGCCGAACGACGTCGAGGAGAAGATCCACGCGCTGCTCGCCACAATCAGGCGTGAAGAAGAGGAAGGAATCTAGGACCCGTGTACCACGGCGGCATCATCCAGAAAACACCCGAGCAGATCGAGGCGATGGCCGCGGCCGGCCGGATTCAGACCCGCACCCTCAACCTGCTCGCGGCCAAGGTCCGCCCGGGTGTCACCACCGGCGAGCTCGATTCCTCGGCGGAGCGGTTCATCCGCTCGCAGGGCGCCGAGCCCTCGTTCAAGGGCTATCGCGGCTTCCCCGGATCGATCTGTGCCTCACCCAACTCGATGGTTGTTCACGGAATCCCGGGGGAGCGCCAGCTCGCTCGCGGCGACATCCTCTCGCTCGACGTCGGCGTTACCCACGAGGGTTGGGTCGCCGACGCGGCGATCACGATCCCGGTCGGGGACGTCACCCCCGAGGCCGAGAGCCTGCTGGAGACCACCCGCGAGGCCCTGTTCGCCGGCGCCGAGCAGGCGCGTCCCGGCAACCATTTAGGCGACATCTCCCATGCCGTGCAGACAAGAGTGGAGGAGGACGGATACTCGGTCATCCGCTCCCTGGTCGGCCACGGCGTCGGCCGCGATATGCACGAGGACCCGCAGATCCCCAACTTCGGCGAGCCCGGCAAGGGGCCCGTGCTCGAGGAGGGCATGGTCCTGGCAATCGAGCCGATGGTGAACGCCGGCGGCGCCGAGATCCGCATGGGCGACGACGGTTGGGCCGTGTACTCAAAGGACGACTCGCTCGCCGCCCATTTCGAATTCACGGTCGCGGTCACGGCTGACGGACCGCGCATTCTCACGCCTTGGCATGAGACCTAGGCGAAAAGGGACCCCTGCTAACATTTCGCGGTCGGCTCATGCCTAGCGAGCCGACTTTTTGTGCCCGCTTTCATGCGTGCGAGCCCGACTCCTGGGGCACGGACGCACACTCCAGCCAGATACGACCCTGAGAGAGGGAATGAAGGTCCGAGCGTCCGTAAAACCGATTTGTGAGAAGTGCAAGGTGATCCGCCGCGGCGGAAACGTGCTCGTGATCTGTTCCAACCCCCGCCACAAGCAGAGGCAGGGCTGAGATGGCGCGAATCGCCGGAGTCAACATCCCCACCGACAAGCGGGTCGAGATCGGCCTCACCTACGTCTATGGCATTGGCCGTTCGACTGCACAGCAGCTCTTGAAGCAGGCCGGCGTCGACCCCAACACCTATGTCAAGGACCTGACCGAGGACGAGGTGATCAAGCTGCGCGAGGCGGTCGAGGCGCACGAGGTAGAAGGTGACCTCCGCCGTGACCGCTCGCAGAACGTCAAGCGCCTCCAGGAGATCGGCTCCTTCCGGGGCCAGCGCCACCGTCGCGGGCTTCCGGTTCGCGGGCAGCGGACCAAGACCAATGCGCGCAGCCGCAAGGGCCCGCGCAAGATGAGTGTCGCGGCCAGGCCCAAGGCCCCGACCTCCGGATGAGCGGTAAGGAAGAAAAGGACGTGACGTCAGCACCTGCGGACGACGAGGCGGGCGCCCCGGCGGCCGAGAACGATCACGAAGAAAAGGACGTGGCCTCAGCACCTGCCGGCGCAGACGGGACCCCCCCAACGGAGGACAACACGCCCGAAACCGCTGACGAGGCCTCGGCGCCAGCGGCTGAGGGTGCCCCGGAGAAGAAGCCGGCCCCGAAGCGTCGCCGGCGCGGCAAGAAGAACATCACTTACGGACAGGCCCACATCAAGACTTCGTTCAACAACACGATCGTCACACTCACCGACCCAGACGGCAACGTGATCGCCTGGGAGTCGGCTGGTTCGGCCGGTTTCAAGGGATCGCGCAAGAGCACCCCGTTCGCCGCCCAGGTGACCGCCGATGCCGCCGCCCGCAAGGGAATGGAGCACGGTCTCGAGAAGGTCGAGGTCTTCGCCAAGGGCGCCGGCTCCGGCCGCGAGACCGCGATCCGCTCGCTGCAGGCCGCCGGTCTCGACGTGACCACGGTCAAGGATGTCTCCCCGCAGGCTCACAACGGCTGCCGCCCGAAGAAGCGGCGGAGGGTCTAGGTATGGCTCGCGACACCGGTGCACAGTGCAAGCAGTGCCGACGCGAGGGGCAGAAGCTGTTCCTCAAAGGGCAGCGCTGCTTCACCGACAAGTGCGGCGTCGAGCGGCGCTCCTACGCGCCCGGCGAGCACGGCCGAGGGCGCATGCGCCACTCCGAGTACCGCCAGCAGCTGCGTGAGAAGCAGAAGGCCCGCCGGTACTACCAGCTGATGGAGAAGCAGTTCCGCAGCTACTACGACCGCGCCAGCCGACAGGACGGCGTAACCGGCGAGAACCTCCTGCGCCTGCTCGAGCGCAGGCTCGACAACGTCCTGGTCCGGCTCGGCTTCGCGGCCTCTCGCCGCCAGGCTCGCCAGCTGGTTCGCCACGGGCA
This sequence comes from uncultured Solirubrobacterales bacterium, assembly GCA_963770155.1. Taxonomy (GTDB): domain Bacteria; phylum Actinomycetota; class Thermoleophilia; order Solirubrobacterales; family 70-9; genus CAVYOE01. The sequence continues at coordinate 2,190,375 of CAVYOE010000001.1, forward strand.
TTGGACGGTGAACGGCCGGCGCGTCGACATTCCCTCTTACCAGGTAAAGCCGGACGAAGTGATCGCGATCAAGGACAACTCCTCGGCAAAGGACGTCGTCCGCGCCGCCACCGAGCTCACCGCGGGCGTGCCCGCCTGGCTCCAGGCCGACCACGACTCGCTCACCGCCAAGGTCCTGCGACTGCCCGAGCGCGCCGAGATCTCCGCGCCGGTCGAGGAGCAGCTGATCGTCGAGCTCTACTCCAAGTAGCACCCGAACTTCAAGACAAGTACCCGACTAGAAGGATGCGATGACCACCCTGCCAGAGTTTCAAATCCCGAAGATCTCGGCCGAAGACGTCGAGGACAACAAGGGAACGTTCAAGATCGAGCCCCTCGACAAGGGGTTCGGATACACCTTCGGCAACGGCCTGCGCCGCGTGCTGCTCTCCTCCCTCGGAGGTGCCGCGATCACCAGCGTCAGGATCGAGGGAGTTGCGCACGAGTTCTCGACCATTCCGGGTCTGAAGGAAGACGTCACCGACCTGGTCCTGAACCTGAAGGACATCGTCGTTCGCATGCACACGGATGCGGACGAGGTCGAGACCCCGCTGGTCGCCAACGGCCCCGGCCAGATCAAGGCCAAGGACATCGATCTCCCGGCCGGCGTCGAGATCCTCAATCCCGAGGCTCCGATCGCGACGCTCGAGAAGAAGACCAAGCTCGAGATGTATCTCTCGATCGGCCGCGGCCGCGGCTATTCTCCCGCCGACGAGAACAAGGCGGAGGATCAGCCGATCGGCGTGATTCCGATCGACGCGATCTTCTCGCCGATTCGCCGCGCCTCCTATTCGGTCGACGCGGCCCGTGTAGGGCAGCGGACCGACTTCGACCGGCTCTCGCTCGAGGTCGAGACCGACGGCTCGATCGAGCCGGGAGCGGCGCTTCGCGAGGCGGCCGAGATCCTGATCAAGAGCCTGGCGATCTTCACCGACGCCGATCGGGTCGAGGAGCTCACCGCCCGCGACGGAATCGGTGCGATGCCGGTGGAGGTCGGTGCTCCGGTCGAGCCGAGTGCCGCCGCAGCCGCCGCCGTGCCCGGAGCCGATGGGCTCGACGAGATCCTGATCGAGGAGCTCGAGCTCGGTGTGCGCTCGTACAACTGCCTGAAGCGCGCCGGCATCCAGAATGTCGGCGAGCTCGTTCGCAAGTCTGAAAGCGAGCTGAACGCGATCCCGAACTTCGGTCGCAAGTCGATCGAAGAGGTCGTGGAGACGCTGAAGGCACGTGGGCTCAACCTGCGGCCCGAGTAGGGATCACCGATGCGGCACGGCAACAAGCGCAACAAGCTGAGCCGCGATTCGGCCCACCGCAAGGCGCTGTTCCAGACGCTCTCGAAGGAGCTGATCGAGCACGAGCGGATTCAGACGACCGAGGCGAAGGCGAAGGCGGTCAAGCCCGAGGTCGAGAAGCTGATCACGCTCGCCAAGCGCGGCAACCTGCACGCGCGGCGCCGGGCCCTCTCCAAGCTCGGTCAGGACAAGTTCGCGGTCCACAAGCTCTTCGTCGAGGTCGCCCCGCGCTACGCGGAGCGAAACGGCGGCTACACCCGGATCGTCAAGCTTGGCCCGCGGCGCTCGGACTCGTCCGAGATGGTCTATCTGGAACTGGTCTAGGCCGGCTGCGCCAGATTGCTACAGCGCGTCGGGCCGGGAGGCCTGGCCCGCGCCAACCCGGTTCGGGCCGACGGCGAAAGCCACCGCGACCGAGAAGACCACGATCACCGCGAGCACCAGCCACTGCGCCCAGCTGTCGATCGCCGATACGACTGCCCACGAGAGGGCGGCTCCGACGACAAGGGCGATCACGCTGTAGATGGCGGCTCCGCGCTCGGTGCCGTGCCTGATTCGCTCGGCGTCGCCGCTGAGCGTGGCCCGCTCGTATCCCTCGCGCTGGGTGATGTCCGTGTTCGCCATCTGAATCTCCTCCTCTAGGGGGTCTGACCGTACCCTAAGGACGATGCAGGAGGGACTTTTGTGACATCGCTCACGCTTCGCATTGACCTCGCCTACCACGGCGCGGAGTTCTCGGGCTGGGCTGCCCAACCCGGGCGGCGCACGGTCGAGAGAGAGCTGGGCAGCGCGCTCGAGACCGTGCTCGACGAGCCGGCGGAGTTGACGGTCGCGGGGCGAACCGACGCTGGAGTCCACGCCTGGGGCCAGGTTGCGAGCCTGCCGGTGGGTGCCGCGCCCGACCGCGATCTGGTGCGCGCCTTGAACGGGATCACCGCAGACGATCTGGTCGTGAACCGGATCGAGCCGCTCGATGGCTTCGACGCCCGCCGCGATGCGCTATCGCGCACCTACTGCTACCGGATTCTCGCCTCGCCGAGGCCGAGCCCGTTCGAGCGTGGACTGGCGCTGTGGTGGCCGCACCCGCTCGAGCTCGGCGCCCTGGAGGCCTGCGCCGCCGCGCTTCGCGGCACCCACGACTTCACGGCATTCACGCCGACCGACAGCTACCACGTGCGCTTTGAGCGTGAGATCAGCAGGGCCGAGTGGGTCTTGCGCGAGGGCCTGCTCGAGTTCTGGATCGAGGCCGACGCGTTCCTGCGCGGGATGGTCCGCGCCCTGGTCGGGACGATGCTCCAGGTGAGCACCGGGCGACGCTCGCTGGATGACTTCGTCCGCCTGCTCGCGGGGGCGCCGCGCCCCGAGGCCGGGGACAGCGCTCCGCCGCATGGGCTCTACCTGGCCCGAGTCGCTTACCGCGCCTGAGCGGGCATTTTAGGGCGCCCTAACTGGCGCGATTGTTTTCTGCTAGGTTCCTCGCCCCTTGAGTTTCGGCGAGACAGTTCTTTTGGGTGCCCTTGCCGGGTTCACCATCTACCTGGGCCTCCCCTTCGGGCGGATCCAGATCATGTCCGATCGCGCCCGGGTCGCTCTGGCGATGTTCTCGGTCGGCGTGCTCGCCTTTCTCTTTGCCGAGGTCCTGGTCCACGGCGTGGAGATCGTCGAGGAGCACTTCGAGCATCTGGCCGAGGGCGAGGGGAGCTGGAGTGAAGCGCTGCTGCTCGGCGCGATGTTTGCCGGTGGGTTCGTGGCCGGAACCTCGGGCCTGGCGCTCGCCGAGCGCCGCATGAGACCGCCAAAGCCCCCGATCGCCGGTGGAGCCAGCGATGCGATGACGGTCGAGCAGGCCGAGCTGCTGTCCCAGGACAAGCTCGATATCAGGGCCCGAGCGCTGCGCACCGGCATGGTGATAGCGGCCGCTATCGGCCTTCACAACTTCGCCGAGGGGCTTGCGATCGGGGTCTCGGCCAACGCGGGGGACATCGGGCTCGCGACCGTGTTGATCGTCGGCTTCGCGGTCCACAACGCCACCGAGGGCTTCGGCATCATCGGACCCCTGGGAGACGTGAGGCCGAGTTGGACCTGGCTTTTCGTCGCCGGCCTAGTCGGCGGCGGGCCCGTCTTTCTCGGCGCGATCGTCGGCTACAACGTCAGCTCGGAGCCGCTCGAGCTGCTCTTCTACTCGGTCTCCGCCGGCGCCATCCTCTACGTCGTCGGTGAGGTCTGGACCGCGATGCGTCGTCTCGGCCACCGTGAGCTGGGCCTGGCGATGCTCGCCGCGGGAGTTTTCCTCGGCATGGCCACCGAGATGGTCATCGCCTACGGCGGCGGTTGAGCCCGCTCGCGGGCTGATCTCCCTCGGAACCTAGAATCGGGGCCGTGAAGGTCCTGATCACGAACGACGATGGCATCTCTGCGACTGGGCTGAACGCCCTGCGCAAGGAGCTCACCGCTGTCGAGGCGATCGACGTCTCGGTGATCGCGCCCGACTCGAACCGGAGCGCGACCGCGCGCAGCATCACCACGCATTCGCCGCTTTGGGTCGAAGAGATCGAGTTCGACGACGGCACCACCGGCTTCTCCTCCGAGGGCACGCCGGTCGACTGCGTGCGGCTTGCGGACCTGGGGCTGATCGGAGAGCGGCCGGATTTGATCGTGTCCGGGATCAACCACGGCGCCAACCTCGGCGACGACATCACCTACTCGGGAACGGTCGCCGCCGCTCTCGAGGGGATTGTGCTCGGGATTCCGGCAATCGCGGTCTCGCAGCAGGCCGGAAGGCGCGACGGTGCTCCGACGGGCAGCGGTGGCCAGGGCGAGGACAGCCAGGGGGAGATGGGCTGGTTCGGACGGGACTTCGGCTTCGAGCTCGCCGCGCGGTTCACGGCGGGCCTCGTCGCTCGGCTTGCTGACGAGCCGATGCCGACCGAGACGCTCCTCAACATCAACTGCCCGGCGGGGGAGCCGACCGGGATCGAGGTGACCCGGCTCGGCAAGCGCCTCTATGACGACGAGCTCCAGCAGGTCGATGAAGACGCCGACGGCCGCCGCCGCTACAAGATCTACGGGTTCGAGCCCTCGTTCGAGGACGAGGACGGCACCGACCTCTCGGCTGTTGCGCGGGGGCGGATCTCGGTGACCCCGGTCCACTTCGACCTCACCGACCGCGGTGAGATCGAGCGCCTGAGTTCCTGGGACCTCGATTCGGTCCTCAAGTCCGCGGCTGGATGAGTCCATCCAAGAGCAAGGATCCGGCTGCCCGGGCCAAGCAGCTGCGACGGGAGATCGAGCGGCATAACCATCGCTACTACGTTCTCGACGATCCGGAGATCTCCGACACCGACTACGACGATCTCCTCCACGAGCTGCGCCAGATCGAGGAGGCGAATCCGAAGCTTCGTACACCCGACTCGCCGACCCAGCGGGTGGGAGCCGAGCCGCTCGAGAAGTTCAAGCAGGTCGAGCATCTCGAACCGATGCTCTCGCTCGGCAACGCACGGAACGAGGAAGAACTCCGCGGCTGGGAGAAGCGCCTCCACAACAAGCTCGATGCGCTCGACATCGAGGCGGCCGAGGTCGCATTCGTCAGCGAACCGAAGATCGACGGGCTCGCGGTCTCGCTCATCTACGAGGACGGCATCTTCGTCCGCGGCGCCACCCGCGGCAACGGGGTGGTCGGGGAGGACGTCACGCACAACCTGCGCACGATCCGGGCGATCCCGCTGAGCCTCACAACCACTTCTGGGGAGAAGCCACCCGCTTTGGTCGAGGTCCGCGGCGAGGTCTACCTGCCGCTCGAGGGATTCGCAAAGCTGAACGAGCAGCGGGCGGCAGCCGGGGAGTCGACCTTCGCCAACCCGCGAAACGCCGCGGCGGGCACGATCCGCCAGCTCGATCCGGCACTGGCGGCCGAGCGACCGCTCTCGATCTGGACCTACGGGATCGGTGCCACCAAGGACTGGGAGCCTGCGCGGCACAGCGAGTCGATCGAGTGGCTGCGCGAGCACGGGTTCCGCGTAAATCCCGAAGTCGAAGTTCATGACACCTTCGACCAGCTGGTCGAGCGCTGCCGCTGGTGGGAGGAGCGCCGCGACAAGCTCGACTACGAGATCGACGGGGTCGTGATCAAGGTCGACGACCGCGGCCTGCAACGCGAGCTCGGCGTGATCGGGCGCGAGCCGCGCTGGGCGGTGGCCTGGAAGTTCCCCCCGACCACGGCGACCACAAAACTGAAGAAGGTCGTCTGGAACGTCGGACGCACGGGTGCCCTGTTTCCTTTTGCGATGCTCGAGCCGGTCCACGTCGGCGGGGTCACGGTCAGCACCGCGACCCTCCACAACGAGGAAGATCTCGAGCGCAAGGACGTCCGTGAGGGAGACGAGGTCGTGGTCATGCGCGCCGGCGACGTGATCCCGGCTGTTGTCTCACCAGTCACACAGAAACGTCGGAAGGGAGCGCGCAAGCCGAAGCCGCCCAAGAAATGCCCGCTGTGCGGGACGCCGACCGAGAAGCCCGAGGGTGGCGTGTTCACGATCTGCCCCAACCGGACCGGCTGTCCCGGCCAGCAGTTCCAGCATGTCAAGCACTTCCGCGGAGCGATGGAGATCGAGGGGCTGGGGGAGAAGAACGCGATGCGCTTCCTCCAGGAAGGCGTGATCGCCGACGCCGCCGATCTCTATGAGCTCACGGTCGAGGAGCTCGAGAAGCTCGAGGGCTTCGCCACGATCTCAGCCGAGCGACTGGTCGAGGAGATCGAGAAGTCGAAGCAGCAGCCGTTCAGCCGCGTCCTGTTCGCGCTCGGGATCCCCGGGGTCGGATACGTCAACGCGCAGTCTTTGGCCGAGCACTTCGGCACGCTGGACGCCCTCCAGGCTGCGCAGCCCGAGCAGATCGAGCAGGCCGAGGGGATCGGCCCGATTCTGGCATCGCAGATCGCCGACGAGCTCGCCGAGGAGACCACTCAGAAGCTGGTCGAACGCCTGCGCAAAGCGGGGCTGCGAATGGAACTCGATCCCTCCGAGCGCAGGGTCGAGGGCGGACCGCTCGAGGGCAAGACCTTCGTACTCACAGGCGCTCTCCCCGAGCTGAGCCGAACCGACGCGACGAAGCGGATCAAGCGGGCCGGCGGCAAGGTCACCAACACGGTCTCGAAGAAGACCGACTACGTGGTCGCCGGCGACAGCCCGGGCTCGAAGCTGGCCAAGGCGCAGGAGCTGAAGGTCCCCGTTATTGACGAGGCCGGGCTGCTGAAAATCCTTCCCTGAGTCCCGCTACTTTCGCCGGGCCGTGGGTATATAGGGGCGAATGCGTCGACTGCTGTTCACAGGCATGCTTGCTCTGGCCGCGCTCGCGGTGGTTCCGGCTGCGGCGAGCGCAGCCGCCGCCTGCACCCACCTGCCGGCGGTCGCGAATGGAACCCTGAGCATCTCGCTGGACGGCACGCCGTCCGCGGCGAAGGTGACGATTCAGAGGTCGGGAGCCGAGATCGTCGTGCTCGACGCAAACGGCACCGATATCACCGTCGGGGATTGCGGCGGAACCGGCAACCCCACGGTGACCAATACCTCGGTGGTTCTGGTCGAGGATCCCGTCGTCGGAGACGCTGTCAACGACACCACCGTGATCATCGACGAGCAGGGTGGGGCCTTCGAGCCCGGGAACGACGGTGCGGCTGACCCCGAGATCGACTTCCAGCTGCTGATGAAAAGCGGCACCGACACGCTCCAGTTCAACGGGACCGACAACGCGGACAACTTCCTGCTCGGTGAGGATGCGGCGGGCAACCTCGGCGGCAACATGAATCCCGCGAGCTCGACGCCCGACCTGTTCGGCCAGAGCGTGGAGCGTGCGGTATTCAACGGCCGCAAGGGGGACGACACGATCAGCGCCGTCGGGAGCGCGAGCGTTCCGGAACTGGTCAATCCGCTGACCCTCGACTCACTCACGCTCGACGGAGGCAACCAGAACGACACACTCCGCGGCGGTTCGGGCCCCGACCAGCTTCAGGGCGGGACCCAGGACGACGACCTGAACGGCGGCGGCGGCAACGACACCCAGCTCGGCGAGGACGACAACGACTCGTTCCAAGCGAACGCCGGCGGCGACAGCATCGACGGCGGCAACGGCTTGAGTGACGTCGCGCTCTATACCGACCGGACCAACGCTGTCAACGTCACCATCGACGGCGTTGCCAACGACGGCAGCGGCGAGGACAACAACTCGGACAACGTGCTGGCAACCGTCGAGAACGTGAAGAGCGGGCCCGGGTCGGACTTCTTGACCGGCTCGATCGGAACCAACGACCTCACCGGCAACGGCGGCAACGACACGGTCGACGGCGGCGGCGGCAACGACAAGGTCTCAGGCAGCGAGGGCCTCGACCGGCTGCTGGGCAACTCCGGCAACGACAACCTCTTCGGCGGCACCGACCGAGACAACCTGGTCGGTGGCAGCGGCAACGACCGGCTCACCGGCAACTCGGGCCCTGACTTCCTGCTCGGCAAGAACGGCATCGACCGCTTGATCGCCAAGGACGGCACCCGCGACAAGCGGATCAACTGCGGCAAGGGCTCCAACAAGCGCGAGAGCTTCACGCGCGACGCCAAGGACCCGAGGCCCAAGAGCTGCTGACCCGGGTTCGCCCGCTCTAACCGTCGTAGCGCGCGACGAGCGCCGTCAGCTTGTCCTCGAGCTTCTTGGTGCGGTAGGTGTTGACGCGGTTGAAGAGGAACGAGAACACCGTCGCCTCTGTGCCGGTAAAGCAGTAGCCGGAAAGCGCACTGACCCCCCGCAGCGTTCCCGTCTTCGCCCGGCAGCGGCCGTCAGCGGCGGTGCCCCTCATTCGCCTGGCCAGCGTCCCCGTTCGGCCGGCGACCGCGAGAGACCCGGTCCAGGCATTTGCGGTCGCCTCGGGCTCATCGAGCATCGAGTCGAGCAGTTCGGCGACGGCCCGCGGGGTGGAGCGGTCCTTGGTGCTCAGCCCCGAACCGTTCTGGGCCGACATCGGAGCGTTTCGCGCTGCGGCGAACTCGGTCATGGCAGAGACGCCGGCGGCGGTGCTGCCGCCGCCGCCGAAGTGGGCGCCGACCGCCTTCAACAGGGCCTCGGCGAGGAAGTTGTTGGAGTACACGTTGGTGAGCCGGATCAGGTCGGAGACGGGATCGGACTCCATCGCGCTCAGTTCGGTCGATCCGACCGGAAGGCGCCCCGGTTTCACCTTCTTCGGCATCACGACTCCGCGCTTGCGCAGGGCGGCGACGAACCTCTGCGCGGCCCGTTTGGCCCCGCCGGCGAAGATCAGCCCGGAGAGGGCCGGTCCGAGGCTCTCTCGCCGCACGCCCGACTGCGGAACCGAGCGCTTGCGATCCCACGCCGACTCGTCGTATACCAGCCGTCCCGTCACCTGGGTTATCCCGGCGGCCCGGACGCGGCCGGCAAGGACGGCGAGGTCGCGGGCACTGAGGAGCGGATCCCCGTCGCCGCGCAGAACCAGGCTGCCGGTGAGGACGCCTCCCGAGACTGCGCCCGCTTGGTAGACAGTCGTCTCCAGCCGGCCGTCGGGACCGAACTTGACCAGCGCCGTCGAGGTTGCGAACAGCTTCGTGTTCGAAGCGAGGGCCCGGCGGGTGTTCTCTGCGCGCGCGAACAGAGTGGCGTCGGTTTCGGCGTCCATGACGAAGCCGCCGCTGGCTCCGCCCGCGCCCGCCATCAGGCTCGAGAGGCCGCTGCCCAGCTCCGCAGCGGTGATCGCCCTTGCGGGGGAGGCCGAGGCGAGCGAGAGCAGAGCAGCCACCGCAATCGCGGCCATGGCCGCGGCCCTGCCCGGGGTGCCTCTTAGAGGCGAATCGGTGCGCACGGTCTCTCCTAACAAGCCCGGCGCCGCAGGGTAGCGGCGCGCCCGGCGACTCCCGGATCGGTGTCGGTTGGGGACCGTGCCTGGCTGGCGCGCCAGCCTGGTATAAGCCACCCTCCCATGGGCAAGGCGGACAAGGGCAAGTCAGGCAAGGACCGAGGCGAGAAGGTCGTCGCCTCGAACGGGAGCCCCGTCGCTTCCCGCGTACGCCGCCGGCTGCGCCGCGGCGGTGACAAGACCGCCCTGGTGCTGGGCGGGGGCGGCTTCACCGGCGGCGTCTACGAGATCGGTGCCCTGCGCGCTTTCGACCTGCTCGCGGTCAACCGGACCGTCAACGACTTCGACATATACGTAGGGACGAGCGCCGGGTCCTTCGTCGGCAGCCTCGTCTCCAACGGGGTCACACCCGAGGAGATGATGCGCGTGCTGAACAAGGCGCTTCCTTCGCCGATCGCCGACCCGAAGCTGCGCACGCTCCTGCGCCCCAACTACCGCTCTTTCGCCAGCCGCGCGATGCTGCTGCCGCTGCGGCTTGTGGCGGTTGCCCGTCAGCTCGCCGGAAACCTGGGCGAGACCTCGATGATGGACGTGGCCACCGGTATCGCCGAGGGGCTGCCGCCGGGGATCTACAACAACAAGGGGCTCGATCGGTATGTGAACGAGGTCCTCTCCGATCCCGACCGCACCAACGACTTCCGTGAGCTCGGCCCGGAGCTGCTGATCACCGCCACCGACGTCGACACCTGTGAGCGGCTCGTCTTCGGCAAGGGCGATTGGGCCGACGTCCCGATCTCGAAGGCCGTCGCGGCGTCGACTTCCCTGCCGATCGTCTACGAGCCGATCGAGCTTCGCGGCCGCCAGCTGATGGACGGCGGCATCGCCTCGACCACCAACGTCGACGTTGCGGTTGAGGCCGGCGCCAAGTTCATCGTCGTCGTCAACCCGCTCGTCCCTTACGTCAATGACTTCCAGAAGAAGATTCCGACTATCTTCGGCTCCCGGGTGAGGCGCGTTTCCGACATGGGCCTCCCGGCAATCGGCTACCAGGCGTTCCGCCTCATGGCCCACGCGCGCCTTCAGCTCGCGGTGGAGTCCTGGCAGCACCGCTTCCCCGACGTCGACATCATCCTGATCGAGCCCGAGCCGGATGACGAGCTCATGTTCGGGACATCCATCCTCGATTACTCCTCCCGCCTGAAGATTGCCCGCCACGGGTTCGAGTCGGTAACGGTCGCGCTGGCGCGGGACTACGAGCGCTACAAGGAGATTGCCGCCCGCCATGGGATCGAGATCTCCGCCCGCCGCGTGCGCCAGGTGCTTGACACGGTGGAGGACGAAGAGAGCGGGGAGACCTCGGTCTGGCGGCGCGTGCTCGAGCAGACAACCGGTGCCCTCTTGCGCCAGTCGCGCGAGCGCGAGACGGTGGGTACGGGCGGGAAGAGCTCGCGCGAGTAGCTTCTCGCGCGGAGACCTGAAGCTAGCGCCGTGCCTTGCGCTTGATCCGGCGCGCGCACCGGCGCCGCTTCGCGCGCGAGCGCTTGTGCGCGCAGGCGCAGGCCCGGCGCTTGCGACCGCGTCTGCGTTTGTCAGCGCACCGCCTTGCGGCAGCGCCGGGCCCCGAAAGCGCGCCTCCGTAGGCGCCACCGCCATCGCCGCCGCCGGGCGTGATCGGGCCGCCGCCGCCGCCGTTGCCGCCGCCGCCATCGCTGCCGCCCGGCGGGACCGGAGCGCTCAGGTAGACCGGTGAGGCAAGCGCCGCCATCACCTGGTCACCGGCGCAGGCAAAGGGCAGCTCCGGCGGGGGGATGCAGCCCAGGACCTGCTGAGCGACGGCTGGGAGGAAGCGGAGCTCCGCCCGCAGCCAGCCCGGGCCGGGGGGTGCCGGAAGGTCGATCGCTTCTCCTGGCACCAGGGGCGCGTCTTCGAGGATCGTCTCCCCGTTCGCTCTCACCCTGACCAGGCCACCGAGCGGGCCGCCACCGCTGATTCGCAGGGCGCCGCCGGCCGGGACCCGCTCCCCGATCGCCGGGCGGTAGCTGCCATCGCCCTCGGGATCGGCTTCGATCACGAGCGGCGTCGCGCCGAGGTGTGGCGGCAGCCGCGTGATCGAGGTTCGGCCGGCGTCGATCGCGTTCAGCACACCCACACTGCTGCGGCCACTTGTATCGACCCAGGTGGTCGGGTTGCCGACGCCCTGGACCGCCAGGGTGGAGAGCCAGTGCGAATCGCTGCCGCCGGTTGCGGGTACCTCGACGCCGCGGTCGAGCCAGCATTCCCACCAGCGAGTCGTGTCGGTGAGGCCAGGGGTTGCGAAGTTCCAGACCTCGATCGCGTCCGGGACGATCGCGTAGCCGTAGCCCCAGTCCATCCCCGGCGGATCGCAGCTGGTCACGGTCCCCGGGCCGGAGATCGGGTGGTTGATCTGAAAGAGACCGCCATCGGCGCGGAGCGCCGCGGCCTGGGACTGAACGCCGGCGACCGAGTCGTCGCCTGGGTAGACCTCGGCTGCACCGAGCATCTGGGCATGGCCGTCGAGCGAGTTCTCATAGGCGGGGACGCCGATCACGCCGGCGCTTCCGAACCCGAGCGAATGAAACGAGCGGACGTCGTTGTGATCAGTGATGGCCAGCCAGTCGAGACCGCGGAAGGCCGCCTCGGCGAAGCGGGCCTCAACCGGCAGTCCGAGGGTGTAGATCTCGTCGGGGCCGGTGTTGTCGTCTCCCGGGCCGCAGTAGACGTCGTGCGAGTAGCAGGTGTGAACGTGCAGATCACCCGCAAGCCACTCAGCAGCAGCCGCTGACGGAAGAACCATCACCACCGCAGTGGCCAGGCTGGCGCCTAGTACAACTGCCCGTCTAGTCCGCGTAGAGCTTCTCGATCTCAGCCGCATGCTTCTCGGCCACCGCCGCGCGCTTCACCTTCATCGTCGGCGTCAGCTCGCCCCCCTCCTGGGAAAGATCCTGAGGCAGGATCGTGAACTTCTTCACCTGTTCGACACGGGCGAACTTCTCGTTCACCTGGTCGAGGTGCTCCTGAATCAGTTCCGTCATTTCCGGCTTGGCCGCGACCTCGGCCGGGTCACTCGGCCACCCCTTCTCCTCGGCCAGCTTCGCGGCCTCCTCGGGATCGAGTGTCACCAGCGCCACCAGGTATGGACGGCGGTCGCCGATCACCACGCACTGCGAGATGTAGGGGCTCTGCTTGACCTCGGCCTCGATGTTCGCCGGGGTGATGTTCTTGCCGCCCGCGGTGATGATGATGTCCTTTTTGCGGCCGGTGATCTTGACGTAGCCGTCCTCGTCGATCTCGCCGATGTCCCCCGTGTGGAGCCAGCCGTCGACGAGCGTTTCCTTGGTCGCTTCGTCGTTCTTGTAGTAGCCCTGGAAGATGTTGGGCCCCTTGGCGAGAATCTCGCCGTCGTCGGCGATCTTGATCTCGCAGCCGGGGAATGGCCTGCCGATCGTGCCGAACTTGAACTCTTCGGGGGTGGCGATCGTCGCCGCGGTCGAGGTCTCGGTCATGCCCCACCCCTCTAGCACCAGGACGCCAGCGGCGTCGAAGAAGCGGAGGATGTCGGGGTTGATCGGAGCGGCGCCGCTCACCGCCAGCTTCAGCCGGCCACCGAAGAGATTCCGAATCTTTGAGAGGACCAACTTGTCGGCGAGGTCGTACTGCCGCTTCAGCAGAGGTCCGATGCTCTTGCCGGCGCGCTCGCGCTCGCGGACCTTCTTGCCGATGCCGACGGCCCAGTTGAAGATCACCTTCTTGAGGCCGCCCTCCTTCTCCGCGGTGGCCGTGGCGGCCGTGTAGATCTTCTCGAAGATGCGCGGTACCGACGGGAAGTAGGTCGGCTTCACCTCCGCCAGGTTGGGAACGATCTTGAGCGGATCGCGCTCCCAGTAGGCAAGCGTCGCGCCGAGGTCGAAGCTCCCGAGCTGGATCAGGAGCGCGAAGGAATGGGCGAGAGGGAGATAGAGATAGGTGAGGTCGTCATCGCTGATCACGTTGACGCCGTGGATCATGTCCAGCATCGACCGGTAGTTGCCGTGGGAGATCACACATCCCTTCGGGGGCCCGGTCGTACCCGACGTGTAGATGAACGTGCAGATGTCCTCGGGGGAGACAGAGTTCCAACGCTGCTCCCAGTCCGACTCCGAGGCGCCCGAGCCCCTCGAGGCGAGCTCGTCCATCGTGATCGTGTCGCCCGCGCCGGCACCATCACCGCCATCGGTCATCCGGATGACGAACTCGAGCTTCGGCAGGGAGCCGCGAACCTTCTCGATCTTGGCCAGCTGCTCGTCGTCCTCGACGACCACCACCCGCGCGTCGGAGTTCTCGAGGACGTACTGGCACTCCTCGGGCGAGTTCGTCTGGTAGATGGGGACGACGGTGGCGCCGGCGCTGAGCGCGGCGAAATCGAAGTAGGTCCACTCGGGGCGGGTATTGGCCAGGATCGAAACCTTGTCCCCCTTCTCGATCCCGAGCTCGATCAGCCCGAGCGAAAGCTGGCGGACGATCTCACCGACCTCGGTGTAGGACTTGGTGACCCACTGGCCCGACTCGTCCTTGAACATGACCGCCTGCTTGGCGCCGTGCTTGCGGACAGCAAGTGGGAACAGGTCGGCGAGCGTGCGGCTGCCGGTTGCAGCGTCGGCTGCCAGCCTCTCGACAGTTGCAGTTTCCATCTTCTCCTCGCCTCTCGTGCCGGGGCTCGTTAGGGACGCGGCCGCGTTACCGGGTCCGCGGAGGGAAGTTTATGGGAACTGGGTCAGGCGGTTGCTTCTTGCTTCTGGCTGGTCTGGATGCGGCGCAGCGACGAAACGAACAACGTCTTGTCGATCCGCCCCTGGAAGATCGGAACGTTCATTTCCATGCATTTGGAGATCACGTCTCGCCGCTTCATGTTCATCTCGTCGGCGAGCTCGGACGGCGTCAGGTGGACTGCCAAATGACCCTCCTCGTTTGGTCAAGCTTGATCCGGTTGACACAAGATGTATATCGCCTCGAGACGACGTGTCAACTCTTTTCAACGCAAATTGCGTCGTGACCGGGGCGCTCTTTGCCGGGGCCCCGGGTGTTCTTCGACAACGGTGGCTCGTTATCTTCTCCGCACCTTGAAGGGAACGGCGGCGACAAAGGCGGCGCTTGCCTGCCTGCTGGCGGGCACGATCGCGATCTGCGGCGCACCCGCGACCGCGGGTGCGCAGGCGCCTGGAGCGATCTCCGCGAAACGGATCAACGATGCGATCGCGGGCGGCTGGCTCGGCCAGGCTGTAGCCGGCTCGTGGGGCTATCCCCCCGAGTTCGACTTCAACGGCCGCATCGTTCCGCGCAAGTTCATGGGGCGTTTCAGGCGCGGGTTCACGAACCGCTACCTGTTCGGGGGCGGCCTGCGAAATGCGGCCGATGAGCTCTATGTCGAGACCCCCCTGATCGAAGCGCTGCGCAGGTACGGGCTGAACCCGACATGGGCGCAGCTTGGAGAGCCGTTCGCCGCCACCCGGTTCCTGCTCTTCGGAGCGAACAAGTCGGCACGCAACAACCTGCGCGCGGGCATCTTGCCGCCCAATTCAGGCGCACCGGCGTTCAATCCCCACTCGATCGACATCGACTTCCAGATCGAGTCCGACTTCGTCGGGATGGCTGCCCCCGGCCAGCCCGGGGCGGCAGCCGAGCTGGCGTGGCGGCTGGGACACGTCATGAATTACGGCGACGGTGTCTACGGCGGCGTGATGGTGAGCGCGATGCACGCAGCCGCCTTCCAGACGAAGAACATCGAGGCGATCGTCGCGGCCGGCCAGGCTGCGGTTCCAGTCGGCACCGAATACAGACGGATGATCGACGAGGTAGTTGCCCAGTATCAGAGCAACCCGCGTAGCTGGCGGGCGGCATGGAGGATGCTCGAGGAGCGCTGGAACCGCCCGAGTCATCACCATCCGGGCGAGTTACCGGGTTTCAACATCGACGCAACCCTGAACGGTGGCTACATCCTGCTCGGTCTGCTGTTCGGCAAGGGCAAGTTCGAGCGGACGATTCAGATCGCGATCCGGGCCGGTCAGGACTCAGACTGCAACGCCAACAACGCCGCCAGCATCGTGGGAACGATGCTGGGCTTCAAGCGCATCCCGAAACAGTTCAAGGGCATCAAAATGAACCGGCGGCTGGCCGGAACCGACTACACCCTGGCCAGGGTGATCAAGGTCAACCGACAGCTCGCCGAGCAGGTGACGATCGAGCGTGGCGGCGCCGTTGGTCGCACATGGCAGATCCCCGCCGACACACTGCAGCCGCCAGGGTTCGAGCAGCTGGTCCCCGGCGACCCTGCGCCAACGATCAACGCGACCAACGTCGAGGTCAACGGAAGAACCGCGCGCTTCACGGTCGACGCGGGCGCCGGCCTGCGGGACGCCTGGTGGTCATTCGGTGACCTGACCGGTGCCCACGGCCAGGACGTCACGCACACCTACCTGCGACCGGGCACCTACCGGGTCAACCTCTGGGTGTCGAGCGCCGCGGGCACGACGTCCCACCGTGAGCTGGCTGTCGCCATCCCTTAGCCGGCGACGCGTTCCGCGCCCCCAGGGGCCTACTTGCCGAAGACGCGAATTCGCAGCCAGCCGGAAACGAATGGATTCGCGTAACGGGCCTCGGCGCTCGTCACCCGGCAGGAGTCGAACCGCCGCTTGATCCTCACGACCTCGATTGTGGGCGAGGTGCCTGAGACCGTGAGGCTGCGAGAGAACCTCGCACGGCGGCCGACGTAGCACTTGACCGTGAACACGCCGTTGATCACTTCCATCCGTGCGTTCCCCGAGAACTCGACGCTGAGCTGCCTTGGCTTGCTGATCGACCGGCTGGGTTCGCCGAGATCGGCGTGCGGCTCAATCCCCTCGTTGTAGTAGTCGTCGAGCAACTTCGCCCCTGCTCCCGCCGGGGCAACGAGCGCAGCCGCAACCGCGATCAGCGCCGAGAGCCGGATGGGGGTTCGCGACTTATGCCACACGGTCTTTTGCCTCTTCGGTCAAGTAAGAATTCGATCCTCTGTATCCAGCATTGTGTTCCAACCCCAGACGATGACGATCGGAGCGCGGAAAATACTCCTAGCTACAGCGGTCGCGATTTGCGTCGCGGCCGGGGGCGCCAACGCGGCGGCGGATCCTGCTGCCGACGCGGCTCAGGCAGCGCCGCAAACCGTCAAGAAGGCAGTCATCGGCCCGCCGGCGGTGAACGGACGGTCATTGCTTCCCGTCTATCGCGACCTCGGAGTCGGCGTCTGGGAGACCGGGATCCTGTGGCACACCATTGCCCTGAGCCGGCCGGCGAACCCGACCGATCCCGACGACCCGGCCTACCTCTGGCCGGCCAGCCTCGGGGCCGAGATCGACGAAGCAACGGCCCTGGGGATGCAGGTCTCGATAACGCTGAGCGGGACGCCGCGGTGGGCGAACGGCGGTCTCAGTCCGCGCTGGGTCCCCAACGACCCCAACGACTTCGCCAATTTCGCGGCAGCGGCCGCGAAGAAGTTCCCGAAGGTGAAGCTGTGGATGATCATGGCCGAGCCGAACCGGGACGCGAACCTGGCGCCGTTCGAGCGCTCGAAGCGGAAGGGCCCGTTGACGGCCGCGCAGCAGGTCGCGCCGCGCAACTACGCCCAGATCCTTGATGCCTCCTACGGGGCGCTCAAGTCGGTTGATCCCGCCAACCTGGTTATCGGCGGCAACACCTTCCTCTCGAGCGGCACCAACGTCATCTATCCCTACCAGTGGATCAAGTACATGAGGCTTCCCAACGGCCAGCCGCCGCGGCTGGACATGTACGGGCACAACCCTTATGGGTTCCGCAAGCCCCGGCTCAAGGGTCCGCCGTTGCGCGGGCGTCAGCTCGGCGAGGTGGATTTCGTCGACCTCCCCCGGTTGGTGAAGGCGATCGACCGCACCTTCCCCAATCAGCCCAAGCTGTTCCTGTCCGAATGGGGCGTTCAGGGCGCGAAGAAGCGCAAGAAGTCCGAGCTCGGCTTTGCGCTCTCTTTCAAGCAGCAGGCGAAGTGGATCCGCGCCGCCTTCCGAATCGCCCGGCGCTGGGACCGCATCTTCACGATGGGCTGGCCGCACGCGCTTGCCACCGAGATCAGCCCCAAGGGAGGGCTGCTCGACATCAACGGGAATCCGACCCCGACGTACTTCGCTTTCAAGTCCGCCTAGCTCATTACCGGCGGCTGCTCCGCTTCGCGTCCGCCGCCGCCGGGGCAGGGCTCGATCGAATGGTCCAGATCACGCTGGGTTTTCGATATCGATGAAGCGGTGCTCGATCGAGAACCTCTCGGCGAGCAGCTCGCCCAGGCGCTCGATTCCGAAGGTCTCGGTTGCATGGTGGCCGGCGGCGAAGAAGTGGATCCCGTACTCGCGCGCGATCGCCAGCGACGGCTCGCCCACCTCGCCGGTGACGAGCGCATCCAGACCGTCGATGGCGGCATCCTCGAGCGTGTCGTCTCCTCCACCCGAGACGATCGCGACAGCCTCGATCCGCTCCGGCCCCTCGGCGTAGTGGACCGGGTCCCGTCCCGTCAGCTTCGCCACCCGGTCCCGGAGTTCCGTTGCCGTAATCGGCCCGCCACCAGGTCGGCCGACAAAGCCGATTTCCGCTCCCTTGACCTGCCCAAAGGGATCGCCGCGCTCTAGTCCGAGCCGCTCGCAGATGATCGCGTTGTTGCCGACCTCGGGATGCGCGTCAAGGGGAAGGTGGTAGGCGGCAAGTGAGATCTGCGGGGCGAGCAGCGAGCGGAGCCGCTGTGCAAGCCCAGGGCTGAGCGCGCGGCTGCCCGAGTCCCAGAAGAGGCCGTGGTGGGCGAGGACGAGCTGCGCTCCAAACTCGGCCGCGGCTTCGAGCAGGGCGAGATTGGCGGAGACGCCGGTTGCGATCCGCTCGACCTGCTCCGCACCCGGGACCTGAAGTCCATTTGGCCCGTAGTCCTCGAACCGCTCGATCTCGAGCAGCTCGTCGCAGAAGCTGACGATCTCGTCTCGGCTTGGCACTCGTACACAACTAGCACCACCCCGCGGCAGTACCCGTCCGTCCCCTTCGCCCCGCATAACATTGCCCGCGTGAGCAAGCCTGAAGCAGCCGCCGGATCGTTCATCGAATCCCTGATGGAGAGCGACCTCTATTCGATGGGGGCGTTCTTCTGCGACCAGCATCCCGACCTCGTCGACGAGGTAGTCGGCCGGGCAGAATCAATCGAGAAGACCGGCCTCGAGCGCTGGTCCGAGCAAAACGAGGTCTCGGTCGAGGAGGGCTTCCAGACCCTGCTCACGGGCCTCGCGGTTCGCTACTACAAGGCCGTCGCCGGTTGAGGCGGCGCCCCCGGATTGTCGGGCTGGTCCTCCTTGGGCTGGCGCTCACCGGCCTGCTCGCCCTGATCGCCAGCATCTCGCTCGACGAGCCCGAGGACCGGCCCGAGGAGATCACCGGCGCCGGCACGGTGCAGCGCCTGTTCGGCGGCCTCGACCAGGACGCAGCCACCCTGGGGGAGCCCGAGGCCCCTGTGACGATCGACCTCTTCAACGACCTTCAGTGCGCCGACTGCGACGAGTACCACCTCGATGTCGTGCCGCGACTTGTCGAGGACCTGGTCCGGCCCGGAGACGCGCAGCTCACCTACCGGCATTTTCCGCTGGGCCAGCGCGAGCGGGTCCTCGCCGACTACGGGGCACTCGCTGCGGCCGAACAGGAACGACAGTGGCAGTACGTGCACCTGTTCTTCATCAACCAGGAGGTCGCCGTCGCCGAGCAGGTGAGCGAGGAGCTGCTCGAGCGGATCGCCGCCGGGGTGCTGGAGCTCGACGTCGAGCGGTGGATGGATGACTTCCAGAATCCTTCGGCGGACGAGATCCTCGACGCCGATGCCGAGCTGGCTCTCGAGCTGAAGCTGACCGCGGAGCCGGCCGCGGTCATCACCGGCCCGCGTGGGACCCGTGAGCTGGACGGGCGGCCGACGGCCGAGGAGATCGAGGCGGCGGTCGCCGACGTCCAGTAGCCGGCTGCCGAGGTCCGCTGGCCCGGCCACCGGAACGAAAAAGGGCCGGCACTTGGCCGGCCCTTTCTCCAGACGATTCGCTTGGCTATGCGGCAGCCGGAGGCGCCGAGTTGGCCGCCCGGGCCTTGCCGGAGACGCACTTGCCGAACGCGTTCTTCTTGTTGCGGTTCGTGCCGTAGAAATCCGCAAACGACTTGCCGCCGTGGGCGCCGGGGAAAGCCGGATCGCCGCGCTCGGCCCTGCAGGCCTGCGCAGCGTTGCGGACGTTCGTTGCCTGCTGGTCCTGCTGTGCCTTGGCCTTGCCGCTGACGCACTTGCCGAACGAGTTGTTGTCGTTGGGGTTCGTGCCGTAGAACTGATCGAACGTGAGGCCGCCATGTGTGGCCGCGAAGTTCGGATCAGCCTGCTCGGCCTTGCACTGCTGGGCAGCGTTGTTGACCAGTGCGCTCGCCGGACCCTTGCCCTTGTTCTTGCAGGTCTGCATCGCGCGCTTGCCGTAGAGGGCCTTGAAGGCCTTGGTTCCCATTGCGTGCTGCTGGGTGACGCACTGGGAGCTTGCGATCTGGTCGGGGCTGGGGGTGTCCTGGGCGGACGCCGGGCTCGCGCCGAGCGCGCCGGCCACCGTACAAGCAGCCACGATTGCTCCGATCTTCCTCATATGTATGAACGACCTCCTCGTAATGACGATTGCGTTGTTGCGCACAAATTGCGCTGGGCACCCTCATGAGCGCCGCCCGGCGCCGGGGGGTTACGCCCGCTGGCTATCCTTGGCCGTCTCGGGGCGTGGCGCAGCCTGGTAGCGCGCACCGTTCGGGTCGGTGAGGTCCCCGGTTCAAATCCGGGCGCCCCGATTTTTTGCGACCTCAACGCCGAACGAGCCTACGACGACGAACCTTCGGCGGGGCTGGATCCGTCGCGCGAGCTGTCGGTGAGCTTCGGCGCCAGCCACCGGGTGAGCGCGAACAGGACCACGACCAGAGCCACGCTTGCGAGCAGAATCGGGTCGGTCGGCGAGAGGTCCTCGAGCTTGCTGCCGAAGTAGACGAAGACAGCGGTGATCGGCAGGTAACCGACAAAGGTCGTCCAGGTGTACCGCCACAGCGGCACCCGCGCAGCCCCGCAGACGTAGCAGGTGATGCTGTAGGGGACGATCGGGACCAGGCGCGCCAGCAGCAGGAAGGTGATCCCACCGCGGTGGACCAGCTCTTCTCCGCGCCTGAACCGCCGCTCCCCGGCAAGGCGGTAGAGCAGGGGCCGGGCGGCAAAGTGCCCGATCGCGTAGGCGAGCCAGCCCGAGACGATCCATCCGAACATGACCAGGGCGAGCGCCGGCCAGAACCCGTAAGCGAACCCGGCGGCGACATTGAGGATCTCGGCCGGATAGAAGACCACCGCGTGGATCTGGGCGAGGGCGAAGACGATCAGGACGCCGCCGAAGCCGAGCGCGTCGATCTCGCGCTCGACCTCGCCGGTGTCGCCGCTGATCGTGGACGAAACCGCCTCGCGCAGGTCGGGCACCGCAAGCACCACGATCGCGGCAAGCACGACCCCGGCTGCCGTAACCGCGACACCGAGCAGTCCCGGGCGGTCCGGCCCCTGGTCTCCTGGCCGTTCGGTGGCCACGCACGCAAGTATGGCGGGGCGGTCGTTAGTGTTCGGTTCCAGCCGACTCAATCCCGAGCGCAAGGAGACTTCATGGCCTACGAGGTTCCGGACCTTCCCTACGACTACAACGCCCTCGAGCCGCATATCGACGAGGAAACGATGAAGCTGCACCACGACAAGCACCATCAGGCGTACGTGGACAAGGCCAACGCAGCCCTTGAGGGGACCGAGTGGGCCGACAAGCCGGTCGAGGAGGTCCTGAAGAACCTCAGCTCGTTGGGTGACAAGGAAACCGCTGTCCGGAACAACGGCGGTGGGCACGCGAACCACAGCTTCTTCTGGGAGATCATGAGCCCCGACGGGGGCGGGGAGCCCGATGGCGACCTCGCCGCGGCGATCGACGACAAGTTCGGCGGTCTCGACAAGCTCAAGGATGAGATCAAGGAGGCCGGGGTCGGCCAGTTCGGCTCAGGCTGGGCCTGGCTCGTGCACGACGGCTCGGGACTCGCGGTCACATCCACCGCCAACCAGGACTCGCCGATCTCCGACGACCAGACGCCGCTGCTCGGGATCGACGTCTGGGAGCACGCCTATTACCTGAACTACCAGAACAAGCGCCCCGACTACATCGACGCGTGGTGGAACGTGGTCAATTGGGATAAGGTTGCCGAGCACTTCAAGGGAGCCAGCTAGACCAGGAGGGATGATGAAGAGCGTCAGGCTCGCAGCACTTCTCGTATCTGTCATGGCGACGGCCGCGATCGCGGCACCGGCGGCGCACGCAGCGCCGGCGAATATCATCGCCGGCAACGGCGCCGCGAACGTCTTCAACCCGACCACCTACACCCATGACGGTGGGACCCTCGCGACGATGACCTGGGCAGGAGGGGCCGGCCCCCACAACGTCACCTCGGCCACGCCAGGCCTCTTCAGCAGCGCCACGATCCCCTCGGGCTCGACCCCGGTCAATGGGACTCAATTCCTGTCGGCCGGGAGCTATCCGTTCAGTTGCACCGTCCATCCCGGCATGAACGGAACCCTCAACGTCGTTGGCGCCCCCCTTCCCGCGCCGTCGGCGACTGTCGTGATCAAGAGCAAGACCGTTGAGGAGGTCGTCAAGAGCCGCAAGCTCAGGGTGCAGGTCACCCATTCCGCGGGTGCCACCGGGAAGTTGGTCGTGACCCTCGGAACGAAAAGGAAGATCGGCACCCACCGGAATCTGGACGCGACCGCGATCACGATCGGCAAGTCCGGCCGCAGGGCTCTGGCCGGGCTGGAAACCGCCAAGATCAAGGTCACCGCACAGGTCGATTTCGGCAGCTACGACACGACCTCGAAGAAGCTCAAGTAGATGCGTCGCACCGGCCTGGTCGTCCTGATCGGAGGGGCGATCGCCGTGCTCTCCCCAGGCGGAGCCTGGGCGGCGCCCGCAAACGTGACGACCACGTTCGACAACAAGTTCAATGCCCCGAGCTTCGATCACGATCCGGGCACTGTTGCGACCGTGGCCTGGACCGGAGGCGGTCCGCATGACGTCCGCTCCTACGCAACGGATGTCAACGGGCAGCCGCTGTTCAGCAGCGAACGGGTCTTCCTGCTGTTCCCGGCCTCGGCGCCGATCAACGGCTCCCAGTTCCTTGCCCCCGGCACCTACTCGTTCTTCTGCACGGTTCATGGGGCGAGCATGTCCTCCGCCCTTCGGATCCCAGGCACCCCGCCGGCGACCGGATCCGCTGGCTCTCCGGATGCCGCCTACGGCGGGCTCTCGGCGCGGGCAAAGAGGCAGAGGTGCAAGAAGGGACGGAAGTCGAAGCGGCGCCGGTGCGCCAAGCGCAAGCGCCGCAGGCGCTGAACTGCGCTGGGAACCGCCGCTACCCTGACGGCCGACCCGTGTTCCTCCCGAAGATGAAGGCACGCCTTCACAAGGCGACCGCCGGCGCGACCGCGATCGGTCTCCTGGTGGCGCTGGCCGGGGCCTTCCCGGCAATCTCCGCGGCCCAGGTCGCTTCCCCGGTTCGCGCCGTCTTCCTCAAGGAGTACTCGCGTTCGAACTACACGATGAATCAGGGAGACGTGCTCGTCTTCGAGAACGACGACCCGTTCCTGTCCCATGGCCTGGCCGGGGGCGGTTTCTCCTCGCCCGTGATCCCGCCGGGTTCGACCAGCCTGGTGCGCCGCGCTCCGTTCCTTCCGTCCGGGACCTACGGGTTTGGAGATCCGGCGAACCCAGGCATGGCCAGCTCCCTGACCGTGGCGTCGGCGGGATCTCCGCGCCCGGCGGACGCAGCCGCTCCGCGAGCGGCGATCAGGATCGTCACGCGCCGCATATCACGGGCCGGAACGATCAAAGTGCGGGCCAGGCCGAACGAGATCTCCGATGTCTTTCTGACGGCGAGAGCTGGCAAGCGGGTCCTCGGCACCGGGTCCAGGGCATTTCTCGTCCCGGCCTCCCGCGGGATCAAGATCATCATGGCGCCGGCCGCTCGGGCGAAGTTTGCCGGCCGCCTCCGCGTTGAGGTTACGGGCGCGGTCACCGACATCGCCGGCAACCGAACGAAGCTGCGTACCGCAAAGACGCTGAGCGGCTAGCAGCCGGCTCAGACCGTCGTCGCCGTGATGTCCGCGGGGGCGGGGTCGGCCGGGGCGGGGCGCGCCGCGTCGGGCAATGCGAGCAACCCACCCTTTGCCGGGATCTCCGCCATCGCGTGCTCGGCAAGTGCGGTGATCGTGAGGCTGGGATTCACACCCGGATTCGCCGGAACAGCGGCACCGTCGCAGACCAGCAGGTTGCGGTAGCCGAAGACCCGGTGCCGGGAGTCGACCACGCCGTGGTCTGGGTCTGTACCGATGACGGCGCCGCCGAGGATATGGGCGGTGGTGGGGATGTTGAAGAGGGCCTCGGTTATTCCCGACTGCGCCATGCCCCCGGTGCGCTCCTGCCACCACCGGGCCGCGTGATCGGCTGCGGGAATGAAGGTTGGGTTCGGCCGCTCGGGGTCCTGCTCGGTCTGGAGCCGCACGCCGCGGCCGAAGATCTTCCGCTTCGGGCGCAGCCGCATCGCGGTGTCGAGGGTCTGCATCACCAGCAGAATCACGGTTCGGCGCGACCACTTGAACGGCCACAGCGTTCGCAGGAAGCGGATCGGATGCCGGATCGCCTGGCCGATCCACATGAACGGCCGGGTCAGCCTCGTACCGTCCCCCGTGAGCAGGGTGTAGAGGAAGCTCATCGAGTCGCCGCCGTCGCCATAGGTGACCACCTCGATATGGGTGTCGGGATCCGGATAGATGCTCGAGGTGATCGCGATCGACTTGGTGAAGTCGCGATCGTCATCCGGTGCCGTGACGGCCTGGATCGACTCGGTGTTGGTACGGACCAGCTCGCCGAGGCGGTCCGAGAGGCGGGGCAGAGAGCCTCTCGCTTTGCAGTTGGCGAGGAGCTTGTTGGTCCCGAGCGCACCCGCAGCCACCACCACTCCCCGAGCCGTCAGGGTCTCGCGTTTCTTCCGGATCCAGGATCCGGAGCGCTCGCTCGTCACCTCGTAGCCGGCCGACCCGTCCGCCTCCGAAGCGCCGTCGGCGGCCAGGGGCCGGATCTCGGTCACCTGCCGTTCAGGGTGGACCTCGACCCCGAGCTTTTCCGCGAACCAGAGGTAGTTCTTCATCAAGGTGTTCTTTGCGCCGTGGCGACAGCCGATCATGCATGAGCCGCAGCGCAGGCACGCGGTCCGCTCCGGCCCCTCTCCGCCGAAGTAAGGATCAGGGACCTTATCCCCCGGCTGCGAGGTGCCCGGGTCCCCAAGGTGAACGCCGACCCGGGTCGGCTTGAACGTGTCGGCGACGCCAAGCTCCTCGCCGAGCTCGCGGAGAAGCTCGTCGGCCGGACCGACCCGGTCGTACGTAGTGACCCCGAGCATCCGCTCGGCGGTGTCGTAGTGGGGGGTGAGCTCGGACTCCCAGTCGGCGAGGCTTCCCCATTGACGGTCGGCGAAGAAAGCGGGCCGCGCCCGGTAAAGCGTGTTGGCGAAACCGAGGCTGCCGCCCCCGACTCCGCAGCCGGAAACGATGAAGACGTCCTTGAACACGGACATGCGGAGGACGCCGCGAAGGCCGAGCTTCGGCGCCCAGTAGTAGCGGCGCGCCTCCCACGTCTTCTCGGCGAAGTCCTCGTCCTCAAACCGGCTGCCGCACTCGAGCACGCAGACCGAGTAGCCCTTTTCTGCCAGCCGCAGCGCACTTACAGATCCGCCGAAGCCGCTGCCGATCACGATCCAGTCGAAGTCGAATCCCCGGTCCATCGAGTGGAGCTTAGAGGGAGCGGCAATCGACACCGGCCCGCGTGACGACCGCTACACTGCTCGCCGGGTAGATGGGTACTCGTCCGCAGATCAGCCGCCGTGCTCGGCGCTTTACGCTGCTCGCAACGGCGGTGCTCGTCAGCGGGCTTGGTGCGGCGACTGCGACCGGCCACATCGAGCGGGCCTCCTACTGGCCCGACCCGGGCGTTGACAGCGCCGGCGGCCAGCCGGCCGGCGGCGCGGTACCGGAGGCCAAGAGCCTGCTCAATGCCGCCGCTGCGCCGGAGGGGGCGACTCATGTGGTCTGCCCCGGTGGTCGCAGCTCGGTCCCGGCCTCACTCCAGCAGCAGTCAGCCCCGGGCGGCAGCACGACCAAGGCCTCGCAGAAGAAGAAGAAGAAGAAGATCAAGGCGCTTCGCCGCAAGATCAGGAAGGCAAAGCGCAAGGGCAACAAGAAGAAGGTCGCGGCGTTGCGGAAGAAGCTCGCCGGACTGCTCGCCGCCGGCAAGGTCGCGTCCACTGACGCGCCGCTGCTCTCGCATCCTTCGATCCAGGCCCTGCAGGCTTCGATCGCCGATGCCCAGGCGAACGGCTACAAGGTGCGGCCGTCCGACGCACCGATTCCGTTGTCCGCCGCCGAGGGTCAGGCTCTTCTGGACGCGAACGTCGCGCTGCTCAAGCGCTGCGGTTTCGACTCGATCCAGGCCGCCGTGAACTTCGCAGGCAACAACGACCGGGTCGTGGTCCTACCGGGTCTCTATACAGAGCCCGAGTCCCGCGCAGCCCCCACCAACGATCCGCGCTGCGACCAGTACGAGGAGGTCAACGACCGGCCAGGTGACGGTGAAGGCGGCTTCCAGACCGGCGCCAACACCTACGCCTACGTCTTCAACTGCCCCAACGACCAGAACCTCGTCGCGATCCTCGGCCGAGCACCCAACCATGCGGCGCTGCCCCCGACTCCGCGCGACGACCGGCACGGGATCCCGGATGAGGGCGCCTGCATCCGCTGCAACCTCCAGCTCGAGGGCTCCGGCGTCAAGCCCGATGACGTGATCGTCGATGCCGGCCGGGTCGAGTCAGGCAACGGCGGCCCGGCGGACCCGGCAAAGGACGTCGGCATCCGCGCCGACCGCGCCGACGGCTTCGTCCTGCGCAACCTGAACGTCCGGCACGTCCGTGAGCACGGCATCTACGTCCATGAAGTCGACGGCTACCGGCTCGAGCGGTTCAAGACCTTCCACGCCGAGGAGTACGGGGTGCTCACCTTCACCTCCGACCACGGCCTGATCCAGGATTGCGAGACCTATGGCTCGGGGGACGCCGGCATCTACCCCGGGTCAGCCCCCGACACCGGCGAGCAGACGGTCGAGGCGAGCGAGCGTTA
This sequence comes from uncultured Solirubrobacterales bacterium, assembly GCA_963770155.1. Taxonomy (GTDB): domain Bacteria; phylum Actinomycetota; class Thermoleophilia; order Solirubrobacterales; family 70-9; genus CAVYOE01. The sequence goes on from CAVYOE010000001.1 coordinate 2,216,881, forward strand.
CAACACGGAGATTCGGCGCTGCGACATGCACCACAACACCGCGGGGTACTCGGGCACCGCGGCAAACGCGGTCTGGATCCACCACAACGACTTCTACGACAACGCGCTCGGCTTCACCACGGACGTGTTCACCGCCGCGGGTCACCCGGGCTTCCCGCAGGACTCCGACCTGATCGAGGACAACGAGTTCTACTCCAACAACTTCAACCCGTACGTCGACCAGCCCGATGACGACGAGGTGATCCCGACGATTCCGGTGCCGGTCGGCACCGCGCTCTGGATCGCCGGCGGCAACAACAACACCTTCCGCAACAACCGCGTCTGGGACAACTGGCGTCGCGGAGTCATGCTGTTCTCGGTTCCCGACGCCTTCGTCTGCGGCGACAGCCCGGTCGCCGGCGGCAACCAGCAGCACGGCTGCAACGAGCTCGAGATCAATACCTCCTACCGCAACCGCTTCCACGACAACGTGATGGGACAGACGCCATCGAGTGCGCCCGATCCGAACGGGGTCGACTTCTGGTGGGACCAGTTCCCGACCAACACCAACAACTGCTGGTTCGACAACGTCGGTCAGGACGGGACCCGAGAGTCACTGAACACGGTTCCGCCGATCAATCCGGTCGCGCCGGGGCTGTCGCTGCCGCTCCTCTTCCTCCCCGAGGACTGCGCCACCAGCATCGGTCTCTCCGGCGTCCCGCAGGAGGTAGAGTTGCTCAGCTGCCTCGCGGCCTTCGAAGAAGGCGCGCCGACTCCGTGCACCTGGTTCGAGCGGCCGCCCGAGCCCCAGCCCTAGCGGGCGTCGCCCTGATCGCGATCGCGATCGCGGCGGGCTGCGGAGGATCGGGATCCGAAGAGCAGGCCTCCTCGGGCGGCGGTCCCGATATCAGCAGCCTGCCGATCAACCTCGCCGACTGCGAGGACTGGCAGAAGGCCTCGGTCGAGGAGCGGCTTGCAACCGTCCGCCAGATCCGCCAGTACACAGGCGGACCGCTGGCCGGAAGCAAGGGACAAGCGGAGGGCAACGTGCTCGACGACGAGGAGGCGTACGACTACTTCGAGGGATACTGCGACCAGGAGTTCGCGCGCGGATTCAAGCTCTACAAGCTCTACGGGCGAGCGTCGGCATTTCAGGACACGGAGGCGGGCTAGACGGCCGAGGCCGCCCACGCTTAACCCCAACTCAACGATGCCTGGGCCAAAGGGCCAGATTCGTGCCTGAGCAAGGCTCCCGCACGCACGGGTTCGGCTTTGACAGCCATCGCGCCCGAATGGGAGAATCCACGCACGGTAGGCCCACGCATAGGATTTCGCCCGCTTGGACGAGAAAGAAGCCTTTTGAAGACCCAACTTGGGGTAGGAGCGAGATAGAGACTTGTCAACTGCATCGGCGGTAGGCCGGATCGCAGCTGTTCTGGCGCTGATCGGAGCGCTGGTCGTCGTGCTGCTCCTGCTCATGGGCGGCGGCGACCCCTACAAGGTCACCGGCGAGTTCGAGAACGCCAGCCAGCTGGTCAAGGGCAACAGCGTCTCGGTCGCCGGAGTCCCGGCGGGCTCGGTCAAGGACATCAAGCTCGGCGACGACGGCCAGGCGCTGGTCGAGATGGAGGTCGGAGGAGGTACGCGCCCCTGCAGGAGGGGACGATCGCCACTGTCCGCTCCCAGTCGGTCTCCGGGATCGCCAACCGCTACGTCGAGCTTCAGATGCCGGAGGGCGACAAGGCCGGCGAGGAGATCGAATCGGGCGGCACCATCGACCAGGTCCACACGGTCTCCGAGGTCGACCTCGACGCGCTCTTCAACACGCTCGACGAGCCCACCGTCGACGGGCTCAAGCGCGTGATCAAGGGCTTCGCCCGCTCCTATGACGGAGTCGGCGCCCAGGCGAACGAGGGCTTCTACTACTTCAACCCGTTCCTCTCCACCTCGCGCCGCGTCTTCGGCGAGCTCAACAGCGACGAGGCCGCGCTCGAGCGGCTGATCGTCGACGGCGCCTCGCTCACCTCGGCCCTGGCCGACCGCGACCAGCGACCTCGAGCAAGCTGGTCGACGGCGGCTCGAAGGCACTCTCGGCGCGATCGGCCGCAAGGACGCCGAGCTCGCCGATGCGGTCGGCCAGCCTGCCCGACTTCATGCGCCAGTTCAACACCACCGCATTCAACCTGCGCGCCGCCCTCGACGACGTCGACCCGCTCGTCAACGCCTCGAAGCCGGTGGTGAAGAAGCTGGTCCCGTTCACCAAGAACCTGCGCGGCTTCGCCCGCGACGCGGTGCCGACGATCAAGGATCTCGATACGACCGTCCGCAGCGCCGGCGCCGACAACGACCTGATCGAGCTCACCGACCTGCAGGTGCCGCTCGGCGAGATCGCGGTCGGACCGGTCGACCGCAACGGTGCCCAGCGCGCCGGCGCCCTGCCCGCCTCGACCGCCGCCCTCACCGACGGCCTGCCCGCACTGCAGTTCCTGCGGCCGTACATCACCACCAACGGGGTCAGCGGCTGGTTCGACGACTTCGGCCACTCCGGCGTCTACGACGCGAACGGCGGCATGGGCCGGATCTCGACCACCTTCAACGCCTTCAGCTTCTCCACGCCCGGGGTCCCGAACCTGCTCCCCAGCGGTGTGCTCGATCCGTCGCAGGTCGTCTCGGCCCTCAACACGGACAACCTCGAGCGCTGCCCGAGCGTCTCTCGAGCGCGGCCAGACGGCAGCGGAGCTCAACTACAACGGCGAAATCGATTGCGACACGAGTGAGGTGCCGCTCGGCCCATGAGGCGGATCGCGTTCACACTCGCAATCGTCGCCGCTGCGCTCGGGGTCGCGGTCACGGCAGGTGCAGACGACCAGCCGCACCTACGAGGTCGAGCTCGACAACGCCTTCGGCCTGGTCAACGGCTCTGAGGTCCGGATCGCAGGGGTCAAGGGGGGCACGGTCAAGGAGCTCGACATCAATGAGGCCAAGCGCGCCCTGATCACGGTCGAGGTCGGGCAGGAGTTCGGCGAGTTCAAGGAGGACGCGAACTGCTCGGCCGAGCCGCAGTCGCTGATCGCCGAGTATTTCCTCGACTGCCAGCCCGGGGTCAGCCCGACTCCGCTCGAGGGCCCGGTCCCGGTCGAGCAGACCACGACCACCGTCCCCAACGACCTGGTCAACAACACGCTTCGCGAGCCGTTCAAGCGCGGTCTGCAGCTGCTCATCAACGAGTTCGGTACCGCGCTGACCGGCAACGCCGAGAACCTGAACGCGGCGATTCTCCGCGGCGCCCCGGCCCTGCGCGAGCTGAAGCAGGTCACCGACGTTCTCGCCAACCAGAACACGACGATCGCCGAGCTCAACGCGAACTCCGATCAGATCATCTCGCGTCTGACCGAACGCCGCGAGGACGTTGTCCGGTTCATCGACGAGGCCGAGGACACCGCGAGGATCTCCGCCACGCGCCGCGCCGCCCTCTCCGAGCAGTTCAAGCTTCTGCCCGAGTTCCTCGCTGAGCTGCGGCCGACGATGGAGCAGCTCGGCAACGTCGCCTCCGAACAGGAGCCGCTGCTCACCGACCTGCACCGCTCGGCCAAGAAACTGACGACTTTCTCGAGGCTGCTGCCGCCGTTCAATGACGCGACAAGCGTCTCGCTCGACGGCCTCGGCGATGCGGCAGAGGTGGGAGAGCGCGCCCTGACCCGCGGTCGCGACGAGATCAACCAGCTGCGCGTCTCGACCCAGAACGCCTACCCGGCCGCTGACATCCTCACCCAGTTCCTCGACTCCCTCGGCAGCCCCCGCAACGCAGTCGAAGAGGACGAGCGGGCGCGCTTCGACCTGCGCGACATCCCCGGCGAGGCGGACCGCCGGGTCGCCCTGCTCAACAACAAGACCGGCGGCGGCGTCACCGAGCCGGGCTACAGCGGCCTCGAGGGCCTTCTCAACTACGTCTACTACCAGACGGGCGCCCTGAACCAGTTCGACCAGATCGGCCACCTCCTTCACTTCATCCTGATGGAGGTCGAGACCAGCCCGTGCGCCGGGTTCAACCCCGGTCCGACCTATCCGGGGGGCGGCACGGATCCGAAGACCGCGCCTGACTGCGTCGCGATCCTCGGCGACAACCAGCCGGGCGTCACCCCGGCCCAGGGCGTCGGCAACGAGGAGCCGACCACCGGCCTCAGCCGCTACGACAACTCGGTCTGCCCGATGGGCTCGACAGAGCCGCTGATTTGCGACCCGAACATCTCGCTCGACGGCGGCAGCCCACGCCGCGTCGGCGGTACCGGCGGCGCCGAGGCACCGCCGGCCCCGCCCGCCGAGGACGCGGTCCCACCCGAGGTGCTCAAGGACATCCAGGAGGGCAAGCCCCTGGACAAGCCGCTCGAGGACATCCTCGGCATCCCGACCGAGCAGCAATCCCTGCTCGGCGGCGTCGACCAGGTGCTGCAGCAGCTCGGCCTCGCCCCGCAATCAAACTCCGGCGCCGCTGGCAGCAGCGGCGGCACCGCGAGCAACCTCCTCAACTTCCTCTTCGGCCCATGATCCGGCACTCGACAAACCCACGACTGCGCACGGAGACGGGCTCATGACGGGCCGCGGACGCGTCCAGTCGCTCGCCGCGTCGCCGACGATGGTCGGCGCGATCACGACCTTGATCGTGATCGTCGCCGTGTTCCTCGCCTACAACGCGAACAACGGTCTGCCCTTCGTTCCGGTCTACCGGATCTCGGCTGAGCTCCCGAACGCGGCGCGCCTTGGGCCCAACAACGAGGTCCGCGTCGGCGGTAACCGGGTCGGGGTGGTCGAGTCGATCGAGACCACCGAGAACGAGGCCAATGGCCAGGTTGCGGCGAAGCTCAACCTGAAGCTCGACAAGAGCGCCGACCCGATTCCCGAGGACACCACGGTCAAGGTCCGCTACCGCTCTTCGTTCGGCCTCAAGTATGTCGAGCTCGAGCGCGGCACCGGCCAGGGCCTGCCCGAGGGCGGCACCCTGCCGATCTCACAGGCCGAGGAGCAGACCGAGTTCGACGACATCGCCAACACCTTCGACCTGCCGACGCGCGAGGCTGCGCGCACCAACCTGATCGAGTTCGGCTCGGCCTTCGCCGGCAGGGGAGCCTCCCTGAACCAGGCGGTAGAGAGCCTCAACCCGCTCTTCCAGAACCTGGAGCCGGTTGCGCGCAACCTCGCCGCTCCCCAGACCAATTTGATCCGCTTCTTCCCCGAGCTCGCCGACGCGGCGCGGCTGGTGGCCCCCGTCGCCGTCCAGAACGCTCAGCAGTTCACCAACATGGCGGTCGCGTTCTCCGCGCTCTCATCCGATCCGGAGGCGCTGCAGAAGGCGATCGAATCGACGCCGCCCCTCCTGAGGGCGGGAATCGATTCGCTGCCGGCGCAGCGGCCGTTCCTGACCGACTTCGCCGAGGCCTCGCGCCTGCTGCGCCCGGGCGTGAAGCAGCTGCGCAAGGCACTTCCCGATCTGAACAGCACCCTGCGGATCGGCACCCCCGTCCTGTTGCGCACCCCGCCGCTCAACCTCGAGCTCCGCAGCACCTTCGGCGAGCTCCAGAACCTGGTCGACCAGCCGCAGACCATGGTCTCGCTGATCCGCCTGGGCGACACCTTCAACAGCGCCAACAGCGCCGGTCGTGCGATCGCCCCGGTCGAGCTCTACTGCAACTACTGGGAGTACTGGTTCACCTACCTGACCGAGCACATCACCCAGCGCGACCAGGTCGGCTTCTCGCAGCGGGTGGCGCTGGTCGGCTCCCCGGGCCTGACTACGCCAAGCGAGTATCCGATCAACCCGCTGGACAACTACTCCGGCGGCCAGGCCAACGGCCGCTTCTCGGCGCTTGCACCCCCGGGCGACGCCGGGGTCTTCGACCCGCATCTGCAGCCGATCCTCCACGGCAACCCCTACGTCGATTACGGCACCAGGGACAACCCGAACTGCCAGAACGGCCAGACGGGCTACCCGGTCGGCCAGGCGCTCTCGCCGGGCCAAGACCTCTCCAACCCGACCTTCGGCGTCAAGGACATCGCCAAGACGCTCGGCCTCCCGGGCGCCAACGGCGGCGCGCCGGCGGTAGGCAAGACCGACCTCTTCCTGCTCAAGGACGGAACAAGGATCTTCACCGGTGAGTAGAAGCGGAGCAGACAAGCGACGGATGCCCGGCTGGGTCGTCGGCCTGATCGCCGTGGCGCTGACGACTTTCGCGTTCTATCTCGGCTTTGCCAAGCGACTGCCGTTCGTGCAGCCACGCGGCTACGAGGTCAGCGCGGTCTTCCAGAACGCGCAGAACATCCGTGTCAAGAGCCCGGTCCGGATCGCCGGCGTCAACGTCGGCGAGGTGACCGATGTCAAGCACCTGGAGACCGACGGTGGCGAGGGCGAGCAGGCCGCTGTGGTCAAGATGGAGATCAAGGACGACGCGAAGCCGATCAAGCAGGACGCGACCATGCAGCTGCGCCCGCGCCTCTTCCTCGAGGGCAACCTCTTCGTCGACCTGAAGCCCGGCACGCCGCAGGCTCCCGAGCTCGAGGACAACGGCACCATCCCCATGGCCCAGACCTCGATCTCGGTCCAGGTCGACCAGGTCCTGACCTCGCTGCAGGCACCGGTGCGGACCTCGCTCCAGACCTTCCTGATCGAGTTCGGAGATGCGCTGGACCGCTACGGCGGAGCCGACGGCCTCCGCGAGGCGTTCCGGACCTCCCCGGAGGCCTTCCGCTACACGGCCGAGGTGAACGAGGCGACGCTCGGCACCCAGCCCGGCGATCTCGAGCGGCTTGATCGTCAACCTCGACCGCCTCTTCAGCGCCCTCAACCGGAACCAGGGCGACCTTCAGGACACCGTCTCCAACCTGGCGACGGTGCTCAACTCCCTCGGCGCCGAGGACCGCGCGCTCGAGGCGGCGATCTTCGAGCTGCCTCAGGTGCTCGGGGTCGGCGAGCCGGCGCTGGTCAAGCTCAACCGGGCCCTGCCCTCGCTGCGCGCCTTCTCCCGCGAGCTGCTGCCGGCGGCCCGCTCAGCGGGGCCCACCATCGACGCCGCCACCCCCTTCATTGCCCAGCTGCGCGGGCTGGTCAGTCCCGGTGAGCTCCGCGGTCTCTCCAGCGACCTGCGCACGACGATCCCCAGCCTCACCAACCTGACCAGGCTCACGATCCCGTTCATGGAGCAGGCCAGGGCGCTCTCCAACTGCTTCAACCAGGTAGTCATCCCGTGGAGCAACTCGGACATCCCCTCCCAGGACGGCGAGGACCTCGCCGCGACCGTCTACGAAGAAACCGGTTACGGCCTTGTCGGGATCGGAGGCGAGAGCCGCTCGGGCGACGCCAACGGCCAGTACATCCGGGTCGCGGCGGGTGGAGGCACCAACACGATCGCGACCCCGCCGATTCCCGGCGAGGGCACGACCTTCGGCCAGACCCTGTTGCCGCTGCTCGGCGCCGAGCCCTCGATCGGCTCCTCGGCGAAGACTCCCTTCCACCCGTTTACCCCGTGCGAAACGCAGGAGCCTCCGGACCTGCGCAGCGGCGGCCCGGTGCCGGTGCCCGGCCAGACGGCCGGTTCCCGCGAGGAGGCCGCAACGGTTCCGGACTCGTTCGCTCCGCTCGCCGCCCAGGAGGGCCGCCTGACCATGGACCTGCTCGAGGGCCAGCAGCGCGGCGATGCTCAGGGACTGGCGGAGGCCCGGGGCGCGTTCCTCGATCTTCAGAAGTTCTACAAGGAGAAGCTGCCGCTCTACCGCAAGCTCCTGAACGGAGGCGGTGACTGATGCAGAAGGCAATCAAGGACCACGCCCGTGACTTCATCGCCCTGGCCGCGCTCGCAATAGTCGCGCTGCTGATCGGCTACGTCATCGTCCAGCAGCAGCGCCTCCGGATCCCAATCCTCGAGGAGAAGCCGTTCGCTCTCAAGGCCGAGTTCGAGACCGCGCAGGCAATCACGCCCGGCCAGGGACAGACCGTGCGCGTGGCCGGCGTCAGGGTGGGCGACATCTCCAAGGTCGAGCTCGACGACGGGGCCGCCGAGGTCACGATGGACATCGACCGCAAGTTCCTGCCCGTGTACAGGGACGCGACCGTCCTGATCCGGCCGAAGACCGGCCTCAAGGACATGTTCCTCGAGCTCGATCCGGGATCGCGGGCCGCTGGTGAATTCGACGAGGGCGACACGATGTCGGTCGCCAATACGGCGCCTGACGTCAACCTCGACGAGATTCTCGAGGCGCTCGATGGCGACTCACGCGCCTACCTGCGGATGCTGCTGGTCGGCGCCGGCGAAGGCCTCCGCGGGCGCGCCAAGGACCTCGGCAAGCTGCTCGGCAGCCTCGGGCCGATCCAGCGCGACCTCGCCAAGCTCAACAGCCAGGTGGCGACGCGCAAGGAGAACCTCGCCAACCTGATCCACAACCTCAACATCCTCGCCGGCCGGGTGGGTTCCGAGGACGACGAGATCGCGGCGCTGCTGGAGGCCTCGAACGAGACCCTGGGCGCCATCGCCGAGCAGGATCTGAACGTGACCGAGGCGACGGCGTTGCTCCCCGGCACTCTGCAGACCACCAGGAACACACTGCAGAAGGTCGGCGACCTCTCCGTCGTGCTGAAGCCGACCCTGAACGATCTGCGGCCGTTCGCCCGCAACCTGAACGGCGTCAACAGCTCGCTGCGGAACCTCTCCCAGAACGCGCTCGCACCGGTCCGCGACCAGATCCGTCCGTTCACCCGTGCCGCCCGAGGCCCGATCCGCGACCTGCGCCCGGCGGCCGACCAGCTCGCCGCCGCCTCGCCGCGACTCACCGATCTCGGCCGCGACCTGAACGTGCTCGGCAACATGGCCGGCTACAACCCGAATGGCGCCGAGGCGCCGGGCACCGCCAACCGTGACGAGGGCTACCTCTACTGGCTCGGCTGGCTCGCGCACGTCGGCAACAGCGTCTTCCAGGCTCAGGATGCCCACGGGGTCTACCGCCGCATCTACTTCACCGCCAGTTGCAACGTGGTCGCGGGCACGCTTGCGCAGACGCCGCTGTCGGCGTTGATCACTGGAGTCGGCCCGCTGCTGGAGCCGGGGGCTCCATGCGGTCCGTAGGAGCTATGAGCTAGATGCAGAAACAGGCACCCTCAATCGGCCGGATCCTGATCGCGATGGGCTTTGCGCTCTCGTGCTTCGGCCTGCTCCTCTTCCTTTGGATCACCTTCGGTGGACCGATCCCGCTGAAGCCGAAGAGCTACCGCTTCAGCGTCGATTTCTCAGAGGGGATCACGCTGCAGACCGAGTCCGACGTCCGCATCGGCGGCGTCTCGGTCGGGAAGGTGAAGGAGGTATCTCTTCCGCCCGAGGGCAACGCGACCAGGGCGACGATCGAGCTCGAGCCTGCCTACGCGCCGATCTCCTCTGACGCAAAGGCGATCCTGCGGCAGAAGACGCTGCTCGGCGAGGCTTACGTCGAGCTCACCTCCGGGACCCAGACCACGCCGCAGGAGGACGGTGAGACCGCCCAGACCGGCAGCGTCGATTCGATCTCGGGGGATGATGTCGCTCACCCGATCGAGGAGGACGGCCATCTCGATGACTCCCAGGTGGTCGAGCAGGTCCAGATCGACGAGATCTTCAATGCGCTGGACGAGGAGACCCGAAACGCGTTCCGGTCCTGGCAGCAGAACCTGGCGGTCGCCGCCCAGGGCCGTGGGCTCGAGCTCTCGGACGCTTTCGGAAACATCGGCCCGTTCGCGGAAGACGCCTCCCAGATCCTCGACACCCTGAACCGCCAGGAGCAGGCGCTCTCGACCCTGGTCACCGAGACCGGGACCGTGTTCGGTGCCCTGACCGAGCGCGACAAGCAGCTGACCGAGCTGGTCACGGGCAACGAACGGACCTTTGGTGCCCTTGCCGAACGTGACGAGCGGCTCGCCGAGGCGATCAAGATCTTCCCCACCTTCAACGAGGAGAGCCGTAAGACCCTGGCCCGGCTCGAGAAGTTCTCGGTCAACGCGCAGCCGCTGGCCCGTGACCTGAAGCCCGTGGCCCGGAACTTGTCGCCCACCCTGCGCGATCTGCGCCGGCTGGCTCCCCACGCCAAGCGGCTGTTCACCAACCTCGATCCGCTGATCACCTCTTCCGAGCGCGGGTTGCCGGCCCTGCGTGGTGTCCTGCGGGAGGCACGCCCCGTCCTGAGCGGTCTCGACCCGTTCCTGGCCAACCTGAACCCGATCATCCGCTACACCGGGATGTACTCCGGCAACGTCACCGACTTCCTCGCCAACCCGGAGGCCGGGATCGCGGGCACCCTGACGCCCCTCGGCAGCCAGCCCTCGGCTCGGCACGCCCTGCGCCAGATCAGCTACATCAGCCCGGAGAGCCTCTCGATCTATCCGACCAGGCTCTCGACCAACCGCGGCAACGCATGGATACCCCCGCTCGGGATCGGCTACATCCCGGCGGTGCAGCAGGATGCGCTGACCGCCAGCCACGACTGCGCCAACACCGGCGCCACCGGCGGCCTCGGCGGGGGTCAGGTGACCAAGAACCCGCCGTCGACCCCGCCGCAATCGCCGGGCATCTTCCCGCTCTCGATCCAGCCGATCCCGGGCGCCCAGGCCCAGGCTGCCTGCATCCTGCCGCCGCCGTTCCCGCCGGAGTTCGGCGGTGACATCGAGCCGCGGATCTTCGCGGATCCCTGATTCAACGGCCCAGTGTGACGTGCGTCACACAACCCGTCTGACTGGCGCGCAGCGCCGATGCGAGTCATAGGCTGAATCGTGGAGTGGTAGAGGAGGAAGCACAGAAGGACGAGAGTCGCCTGAGGCACCATTGGCCGCTGATCAGGATCCTGATCGCGGCGGGATTCGCCTTCTCCTGCTTCGGGCTCCTGCTCTTCGTGTGGACGACCTTCGGCGGAGTCGTCCCGCTGAAGGCGAAGAGCTACCGCTTCACCGCCGACTTCGCCGAAGGGCACACGCTCCAGACCGAGTCCGACGTCCGCATCGGCGGCGTATCGGTCGGCAAGGTGAAGGAGACCAGCCTGCCGCCCGACGGCAACGCGACGCGGGCAACGATCGAGATCGAGCCGGCCTTCGCGCCGATCTCCACGGACGCCCGCGCGATCCTCCGGCAGAAGACGCTCCTCGGGGAGACCTACATCGAGCTCACCGGCGGCACCCAGAACCGGATCCAGGCGGAGGCGGGCTCGGCGTTCGGCCTCGCCGGCGACGAGGTCGCCGAGCCGATCCCGGAGGACGGCCATCTCGACGACTCGCAGGTGGTCGAGCAGGTCCAGATCGACGAGATCTTCAACGCGCTCGACGAGGAGACCCGGCTCAACTTCCGGAGCTGGCAGCAGAACCTGGCCGTGGCGGGCAAGGGCCGCGGCCTCGACCTCTCCGATGCGTTCGGGAACATCGGGCCGTTCGCCGGCGACGCGACAGACCTGATCGAGACCTTGAACCGCCAGGAACAGGCCCTCTCCACCCTGGTGAATGAGACGGGGACGGTGTTCTCGGCGCTGACCGAGCGGGATCGTCAGCTGACCGGGCTGATCGAAGGCAATGAGCGCACCTTCGGTGCTCTGGCCGACCGCGACGAGCAGCTCGCCGAGGCGATCAAGATCTTCCCGACCTTCAACCGCGAGGCGGAGAAGACGCTGCGCCGGGTCGAGGACTTCTCGGTGAACGCGCAGCCGCTGGCGCGCGACCTGAAGCCGGTGGCGCGCAACCTGACGCCCACGCTGCGCGACGTGCGCCGGCTGGCGCCACACGCCAAGCGCCTCTTCTCCAATCTCGATCCACTGATCACGTCCTCCGAGCGCGGCCTGCCGGCGCTGCGTGGCGTCCTGCGCGAGGCGCGCCCGGCGTTGAGCTCGCTCGACCCCTTCCTGGCCAACCTCAACCCGATCATCCGCTACACCGGGATGTACTCCGGCAACGTCACCGACTTCCTCTCGGACCCGGAGACGACGCAGGTGGGCACGTTGACTCCGCTCGGCAGTCAGCCCTCTGCCCGCCACGTCTTCCGCCAGATCAGCTACATCAGCCCGGAGAGCCTGTCGATTTATCCGACCAGGCTCGCGACCAACCGCGGTAATGCCTACCTGCCGCCGAACGTGCTCGGGACAACGATCTCGCAGGAGATCCGCTTCCCCAGCCACGACTGCGACAACACCGGCGCCACCGGCGGCCTCGGTGCCGGCCAGGTCACCAAGAGCCCGCCGTCGACCCCGCCGCAGTCGCCCGGGATCTTCCCCCTTTCGATTACGCCGACTCCCGGAGTGCAGGCAATGGCGGCCTGCGTCTTGCCGCCGCCGTTCCCGGCCGAGTTCGGCGGTGGCATCGAGCCGCGCATCCTCGCCGATCCCTGATCTAACGGGCGGTCGGCCAGGGACTAGGATCCCTTGCCTGTGGCCTACTTCAAGGACGCCCAGGAGGTCTACGACACGATCGGCAAGTTGTTCGAGGAACTCGCCACCGACGAGGAGCTCGGCCCGAAGTTCCGCAAGGCCGACACGATCGTTCAGTACGTCTACAGCGAGCCCGATTCGATCGTCACTGTGCGCCTCGAGGAGGACAAGCCGAGCGACGTGGACTTCGGCGAGACCGAGATGGAGCCCGAGGTGACGATGCGGATGGAGGCCGATACGGCACACCGCTTCTGGCTCGGGCGGGTGAACGTGACCGTGGCACTGGCGCGCGGGCAGATCAAGGCTGAAGGCCCGGTCGCCAAGATCCTCAAACTGGTGCCACTGACGAAACCGATCTTCCCCCGTTACAAGGCTCAGCTCGAGGCCGACGGACACTCCGAGCTGATCGACGTCGACTGAGCGCCAAGACCGAAGCCGAGGATTGGGCCGGGGCGGTACGGGCGCTGGCGGAAAGGCGGGGGCTGCGCTATGAGCCGGTCGGCGGAATCAACCCGAAGGGCGCCCCCGCGGCTCTCTGTCCGGGCGGCACCAACCGGCTCACCGGCGAGCTCGCTACGGGGTTCTGGGGGGCATCGTGCGACGCCGAGGAGCGGCAGGAGGGCGGCTTCGGGCGGAAGGCGGTCCTGCCCGGGGCGGTTCTCGCCAAGGCCCACATGCCGGACCTGGCGCGGGTGGTGCCTGTCTTCAACGTCGAGTCGGTTGACCGCCACCCCGAGGACCTGATCGACCGCCACTCGCGGCGGCGGGTCGAGTTCGAGAGCGTCGAGTTCAACCGGCGGTTCATCGCCACGGTCCCGGTCGACCACGACCCGATTGCCCTGCGCGAGTTGTTCAGCCCGGCGTTCCTGGAGTGGACGACTCGGATTGACCGCACCGTCGACTTCGGAATCACCGAAGCGCAGCTCTTCTTCCTCTGGCGCCTGCGCGAGCGGACCCCGGAGGAGCTCGAGTCAGCGCTAGAGGCCGCCGGCGGGATCTTCAAGCGGCTGCGGCTGGAGATGGCCGAGAACAACCTGACGACGTACAAGTCGGGCCCGTGGCACGCCGGGTTGGCACCATTTCCCGGTTGATATGGGCCATTCGATCCGAGCCCTGCCCCGGCACCCCCGGACGCGAAGCGGAGGAGGTGCCGGATGATCAATCGGGGAAAGGGACATCGTCCCATCCTTCCGGCATGACGATGCGGCGGTCGGCGCCCTCGCCCTCGACATGCGGCATCACCGGCTCGAGCGAGCGACCCGCGGCGGCGGTGAGCGCCTCCTCGGCGTTGGCGTACTTGGAGAGCGATTCGAGGTGCCTGATCGTCGGAAAGACCAGCGGGAACTCCTCGCGGTCACGCCCGTGTCGATCGAGCGCCTCCTGGGGCGTGAACCAGCCGGCGTCAACGGTCTCGGAGCCGTCGGGCTGCGGCGGCGAATGCGCCGGTGCCAGCGCCAGGTAGAACAGCGTGTCGAAGCGGATCGAGACCTCCTCGGGGGTGATCCAGCGGGAGTAGGGGACGAGCTCGGCGGCGTCGACCTCCACCCCGGCCTCCTCGGCGACCTCTCTGGCCGCGCAGCGGCGCGAGCCGTCATCGCCCTCGCCGTCTTCGGGGTCGATCGCGCCGCCCGGGAAGACCCAGACCCCGGGCATGAACCGGGCCTCGGGGTTGCGGCGGACCAGGCACACCTCCAGAGCCCGGTCCGCATGCTTGCCGCCGCGGCGCAGGAGGATCACGGTTGCGGCCGGTCGGGGGGTCGCCGGCTTGCCCTCGGCGTCGCTGCTGTCTCGCTCGGCCAAACCGGGCTCAACCCTATCCCGCGGAGCGATAGATTCCCATCCGCATGGGCGCCGACGTCGAGACCAAGCAGGTGTGGGTGTGCACCTCGTGCGGGTTCATCTACGACCCGGCTGAGGGCGACCCCGACGGCGGCGTGCCGCCGGGCACCGCCTTCGAGGACATCCCCGACGACTGGTTCTGCCCGGTCTGCGGGGCGCGCAAGAGCGACTTCGAGCCCCAGGAGGGCTAGCGGGTCCGGTCGAGGGCCCGCTCGCGCCTGCGCCGCAGCACGCGCCCGCCGGCGAGCCATACAACGGTGGCCAGTAGCGCCAGGGGCAGCAGCACCGCGGCGCTGACCAGGGCGATCCCGGCGACGCTCTCCAGGACCGAGGCCGCGTCGTCGGCCGCCTCTCCGATCGACCAGCCGTTGCTGCCGTCTCCTTCGGCGACCACGGTGAGGCTGATCGGGGTCAGATTGGCGCGCTCGAGCAGTGCCCGAAGTTCCTGACGAGCAGCGGCCCGCTCTGCTTTGGTCTGGGCATCGGCGATCCGCTCCCTGGCGTCTACGACGGGACCGGTGATGTCGAGGCTGCCCTCGTTGCGCGACTGGACGTGAGCCAGCGCCGAGAGGTCGGCGAGAGCGTCCTGGAGCCGCGCGGTCGGTACGCGCAGCTCGAAGCTCGCCCTTGAGCGGTCGGCTTCGCCCTCGCGCACCTGCGAGGAGACGACGATGCCCTTGTAGCGGTCGGTCACCTCGACCACGCCGTCTGCGACCTCGCGCAGCTCGTCCGGCTCGGTCGACAGCGTCATCGAGACCGTGCGCTCGACTGCGCGCTTGCTTGCGTTCGGAGCCAGGTCAGGGCTCGTGGGAAGGGGCATCGTGGTCGGCTCGCCCGGGGCGACGGCGGTGTCACCCGCGGCCCCGGCCCCGCTCCCGCCCGCGCCGGCCGGGGCGGCCTCGCGGGTGGGCTGGGCGCTCGGCAGTTCCTCCTCGGAGAGAGTCGGTGCATCACTGTCGATCTGGGAGATGGCGACGACGCTGACGACCGCGAGCATCGCCAGCCCGGCTGCCGCCGGCGCAAGCTGGCGCAGCCGTAGCTGCGGCAAGCGAACCCCGCGCCGCTCGCCGCCGCTCCGGCCCGGAAAACCGTCGGCGGCGCGGCGGTCGAGCCCGGCGGCGAACGCCGGTTCCGGCAGGGGCCGGATCGCGCGCAGTTCGGCGGTCAGTTGCTCTTCAGTCAGCCTCATTTTGCCCATCTTCCTCACACACCTTCCTCACACAACATCCTCAGTTTCTCGATCGTTCGGTTCAGCTTGGTGCCGGCGTTCGTCTCGCTGATGCCGAGGACCGCGGCGATCTCGGCGTTGCCGAGCCCGGCGAAGAATTTGAGCGCGATCAGCTCTCGCTCGCGCGGCTCGAGTGTCTCGAGCGCGCTGCTGACGACCTGACGCCGAACCGCCGCCTCGCCGGGATCCAGGCCGGGTTCAACTGCGTCGTGAGCCTGCAGCTCGGCGGTCCGCCGCCGCCGGCGCAGCTCGTCGAGGGCGGCGTTGCGCGCGATCCCGAACAGCCAGGCGCGGGCAGAGCCACGCGCCGGGTCTAGCTGACGCCGCTTGCGCCAGGCCCGCTCGAACGCCTGCCCGGTCACCTCCTCGGCGGCGGAACGGTCCCGAAGCAGCCCGGCCGCGTAGGAGTAGACGTCGTCGCGGCTGGTGCGATAGAGCTGCTCGAAGCCGGCCTCCGCCGACACCTCGCCGGCACGGGGAGCCTCGCTCGCCGGAGCTGTCGCCACTGCTTCGCTCACACGGGTACTACGGCGTCGCCGTCGCTTCATCACACCGGAAGTATCGGCTGTGAGCTAGGCGGCTTGCGCGAGCGACTCGGAGGCGAGCCGGGTGGCTGGGAGGTCCGCGCCGCTGCCCGAGCAGGCGGCCGTGACCGATTCTGCCGTGATTGCGACCAGCCGCTGCAGCTGCGCCTTGGAGATCGCCAGCGGCGGCATCAGCACGACCACGTCACCGAGAGGCCGGACGATCGCGCCTCGGCGGCGCGCCTCCAGCGTGACGCGGTGGCCGAGGCGGAGGGCGGGATCGTGCTCGCCGAGGTCGATTCCGGCCATTAACCCGCACTGTCTGACCTCAGCCACCTCCGGCATCTCCTCGACACCCGCGAGAAGCTCTTCGAGCAGGCGAACCTTCGGCTGCAGGCGGACCAGCGTCCGCTCCTCGTCGAATGCATCAAGCGACGCAATCGCGGCCGCGCACGCGAGCGGGTTGCCCGTGTAGGTATGGCCGTGGTAGAAGGTCCGGAAATCCTCGGCGACGCCGAGGAAGCCCTCGTAGATCCGCTCGGTGGTTAGAGTCGCGGCCAGCGGCATGTAGCCGCCGGTGAGCCCTTTGGCGAGGCAGAGGAAGTCGGGTGCGACCCGCTCCTGCTCACAGGCGAACATGGTCCCGGTTCGGCCGAAGCCGGTCGCGACCTCGTCGCAGATGAGCAGGATTCCGTGCTGGTCTGTGAGATCGCGGACGGCCCGCAGGTAGCCCGGGGGATGCAGAAGCATGCCCGCCGCTCCCTGGACCAGCGGTTCGACCACCACCGCCGCGATCTCCTCCTCGTGGCGGTCGAGGGTCGCTGCCATCGCGTCTACGTCGCCGGGTTCGACCGTGTGGGTGCCGAACAGCAGTGAGCGGAACTTGGAGTGGAAGAGATCGATACCGCCGAGCGAGACCGATCCGATGGTGTCGCCGTGGTAAGCGTCCCGCAGGGAGACGAATGAGGTCCGGCGAACGTGCTGGCCGCCGCGCTGCTGCCAGTACTGGAACGCCATCTTCAGCGCCACTTCGACCGCGGTGGATCCCGAGTCCGAATAGAAGACCCGGTTCAGCGGCGCCGGGGCGATCTCGATCAGGCGCCGGGCCAGCTCCTCGGCGGGGGGGTGGGTGAGGCCGAGCATGGTCGTGTGCGCGACCCGCCCCAACTGCTCGCCCAGGGCGGCGTCGATCCCCGGATGCCGGTGCCCGTGGACGTTGCACCACAGCGACGAGACGCCGTCGAGGTAGCGGTTGCCCTCGGTGTCGATCAGCTCGCAACCTTCGGCGCCGGCGATCGTGAGGCGGTCCTGTTCCCAGTCCCGCATCTGGGTGAACGGATGCCAGAGATGGCTCTGATCCAGCTGACCCCGATCCAGCTGAGCCTCTCTCTGCCTCATCGATGCCGGACGATAGGAACCGACTCGGCCGGAATCAGGCACTGAGAGAGACCGGAATTTGCGGCGCAAGCCGAGGCAGAACCCGGACCTCGACCCCGCCCGTGGCGGCGATCGTCTCCCGGTTTGACTCATGCATCGCGCTCGGCCGCTCCGGCCATGGGGTCAGCACCACCGAGTCGAGCTCGAGCCGGGTGGCGCGAACCGCCTCGATCGTGAGCAGCGTGTGGTTGATCGTGCCGAGCTCGGGGGAGGCTGCGATCACCACCGGCAGGCCGAGGTCGGCCGCGAAGTCGCGCACCAGGTAGCCCGGTGACAACGGCACCAGGAACCCGCCGACCCCCTCGCAGACGAGGAAATCAGCGCTGCCGGCCGCCAGCGCGGCACCGGCGAGCAGCCGGGCCGGATCGATCTTCTCGCCGGCCAGGTCGGCGGCAAGGTGGGGCGAGACAGCGGGCCCGTAGCGGTAGGGAGCGACCTCATCGTCCGCCTGGTCTGAAGCAGCCGCGGCGCGGAGCCGTTCGACGTCGCCGGCCCCGGGCTCGTGGAGGCCGGTGACCACCGGCTTGAAAACGGACACGCGCTTGCCCGCCGCCGCGTGTTCGCTGGCGATCTCGCAGGCAACCACCGTCTTGCCGACCTCGGTGCCGGTACCGGTGACGAAGACGCCGTTCACGCCGCGAGCTTCAGCGGCTGGCCGGGGTCCTCGGGTCTCTCGATGCCGAGCTCACGAGCCGCCGCCCCGATCACCTTCGCAGCCCTGCGCAGCTCGGCGACCCGGTGGGTCGCCATCGTGGTCAGCCGCAGCCTGCAGGTGCCCGCGGCCACCGTCGGGGGACGGATCGCCTGGGCGAAGATGCCGCGCTCGAGCACCCGCTCGCACAGGGCGACCGTCGCCTCGGCTTCACCGACGATTACAGGGACGACCTGGGTTTCCGAGTTGCCCAGCTCGAGGCCTTGCTCGCGGAGCTCAGTCCGCAAAGCCTCCGCGTTGGCGGCGAGGCGCTCGACCCGCTTCGGACGCGAGGCAAGCAGCTCCAGCGCTGCGATACCGCTCGCCACGACGCTGGGTGGCAGCCCGGTGGAGAAGACGAAGGTGCGTGCTGCGTTCAACAGGTATTCGGTGACCCAGGCCGAGCCGCAGACGAAAGCACCGTATCCCCCGAGTGCCTTGCCCAGAGTTCCGACGATTGCGTCGACCTCGCCGGTCAGGCCCGCAGCCGCCACCGTGCCGCGCCCGCCGGGACCGATCGTCCCGATCGCATGCGCCTCATCGACCATCAGCCGCACCTCGTGCTTGCGGGCGAGCTCGAGCAGCTCGGGAAGCGGAGCCAGGTCGCCGTCCATCGAGAACAGGCCGTCGGTGACGATCAGCGACGCGCGCTTGCCTGCTTGTCGCAACCCCCAGGCGAGGTGCTCGGTATCGCAGTGGCGGTAGACAAAGACCTCGGCCTTCGCCAGCCGGCAGCCATCGATGATGGAAGCGTGGTTGAGCTCGTCGGAGAAGACGACCTCCCGCTCGCGCGCCAGCGCCGCGATCGTGCCGGTGTTGGCGAGGTAGCCCGAGCCGAACAGCAGAGCCGATTCGTAGCCCGTGAAGTCTGCGAGGCGCGACTCGAGCCTGCCGTGAAGGCCCATGTTTCCCGAGATCAGGCGGGAGGCACCGGCGCCGGTTCCGAGGCGCATCGATGCCTCGGCGGCTGCCCCACGAACCCGGGGATGGTCAGCCAGCCCGAGGTAGTTGTTGGAGCAGAGCAGCAGCACCGGACGGCCGTCCAGCTCGACCCGCGGCCCCTGGGGCCCACCGATCACCCGCATCCGCCGCAGCAGTCCCTCGTTCTCGAGCTCGGCCAGCCGAGTCTCGAGATCCAGCATCAGTCTCCCCAGCCGGCCGGCGCCTTCTCCTCCGACGCAGCCTTCGGGTAGGGCGGCGGCTTTGCCTTTTTCTTTACGACTCGCAACTGGGTCGAGGGATCCCAGAAGTTGGCGTCGGCCTGGCTGTCGATCAGCTCATCGACCGGGGTGGGAGGGGCCTCACCCTCGAGCCAGCCCGAGCGGTTGTCGGGCCGGGGGTTGGCGCCGTTGTCGTCCTGCCGCGCGACGTTGAGGCCGAGCTCCTCGAACATCTCGCGGTCCTCGGAAGGCTCGACCCCGAGCGTGGTCAGGAAGTTCCCCATCATCACGCCGTTCAGGCCTGCCTTGACCGCGAGCGGCTGCAGTTTGCCGATGTTCTCGACCCGGCCGCCGCAAAGCCGGAAGAGGGCGTCCGGGAGGATCAGGCGAAAGATCGCGATCCATTTGACCACCTCCCACGGGTCCATCAGCTCTCGGTCCCCGAACTTGGTTCCCTCCCGGGGGTTCAACAGGTTGATCGGGACAGAGGTCGGGTTGATCTCGGCCAGCTCGAACGCCATCTCGACCCGTTGCCGCGGCGTTTCCCCGAGGTTGAGAATGCCGCCGACGCAGGTCTCAAGCCCCGCTTCTCTGACCGCGTCGATGGTGCGGATCCGGCCCTCGTAGCGGACCGTGGTCGTCACCTCGTCGTAATACGAACGTGCCGTCTCGACGTTGTGATGGACGCGCTGGATTCCCGCTTCCTTGAGCTGCTGGGCCCGCTCCGCCGACATGTGGCCGATCGAGGCGCAGCGCTTCAGGTTGGTCTGCTCGGCGACCAGCTTGGCGCCCTCGAGAATCCTCTTGAAGTCGCGCTTGGAGAGACCCTGGCCCTGGGTCACCATGCAGAAGCGGTGGGCCCCGGCAGCCTCGGCCGCCTTCGCGTGCTCGAGGATCTGCTCGGGCTCCATCATCGCGTGCATCGGCGTGTCGGCCTCGGCATAGCGCGACTGCGCGCAGAAGCCGCAGTCCTCGGCGCAGCCGCCCGACTTGGCGTTGACGAGCGAGCACATGTCGGTCGAGTCGCCGAAGTTCTCCTGCCGAACCTCCCAGGCCCGCTCGACCAACGCGGTGATCTCCTCCTGCGAGGAGAGCTCCCCGAGCGCGAGCGCCTCATCAAAGCCGATCAGCGGCGGCACGAGCGGGAGGCTAGGCGCGGCGCCGGACGGCTAGCGGCCTTTCCAGTTTGGCTTCCGCTTCTCGGCGAAGGCCTTGATCCCCTCGCGGAAGTCCTCGGAGCTGAAGCACGACTCGCGCAGCTCGACCAGTTCCTTTTCCTGTTCCTCGGTCAGGGTCGGATGGGCGGCGAGGGTGTTGATCGCGCGCTTGTTGCCCTGCATCGAGATCGGCGCATTGGCGGCGATCGCCGCAGCCAGCTCCAGGGCCTCGGCCTCGAGCTCGTCGCCGTCGAGCACGTCGTGGACAAGGCCGATGTGCTCGGCACGTGCGGCGCTGATCGTCTCGCCGAGCAGGAAGAGCTCCTTGGTGCGCGGCACCCCGATCGCCTCGATGAACCGGCGCAGGCCGGTGTGTCCGTAGATCAACCCCAGCTTCGCCGGCGGCATTCCGAGCTTGGCGTCGGCGGCACAGAGGCGCAGGTCACAGCAGAGGGTGAGCTCGAGCCCGCCGCCGAGCGCGTGCCCGTTGATCGCGCAGACCACCGGCCAGGGGTGGGAGGCGACGGCTTCCAATGCCTGGTGGAACGGGTGCGCCACCAGGGACTCGGCATCTTGCTCGAAACTGTCTTCCGAGATCGCCGCGATGTCGTAGCCGGCGGAGAACGCCTTCCCCTTGGCAGTGAGGACGACGCAGCGGATCTCGATCCCGCGGTCGAGGGCGGGCATCGCCTCGGCGATCGCGCCGAGGGTTTCGTGATCCAGGGCATTGCGGGCACGCGGCCGATTCAGGGTGAGCCTGGCCACGGCCTCGGCCGGGTAATCGACCTCGAGCTTGTCCGTCACTCGAGAACGACGAGGACGTCGCCCTCGGAGACCGACTGACCCTCCTCGCACTTGATCTCGGCCACCTTGCCGTCGTCCTCGGCCTCGACCGGCATCTCCATCTTCATCGACTCGAGGATGACCAGGGTGTCGCCCTCGGAGACCTCGTCGCCGACCTTGACCTCGATCTTCCAGACGGTGCCCGTTATGTGTGCTTCGACGTCAGGCATGCGGTGGCCCGGCACAATACCCCGCCATGTCCCGGGATCCGGCGACACCCCAGCAAACCCCCCGGCGAGCCGTGATCGTGGCGGCCCGGAACGAGGCTGCCAGGATCGGCGCGACCCTCTCCGCCCTCGCCGAGGCGTTCCCCGGCGCCGAGCTGGTCGTCGCGGACGACGCCTCGATCGACGGCACCGACAACGAGGCGAGGCAGGCGGGGGCGAGAGTGGTGCGCGGCCAGCGCTCGCGCGGCAAGGGCGCCAACGTCAGCGTCGCCGCCGCGGACCTCCTGCGAAGTGCTCCCGACCGGCCGACGGTGATCCTCTGTGACGCCGATCTCGGCGCGAGTGCGGCAAAGCTGCCCGCCCTTGCCGAGGCAGTCGAGGGAGACGAGTGCGACCTGGCGGTGGCGAAGTTTGCCCGCCGCGAGGGCGGCGGCTTCGGGATCGCGGTCGGCTACGCGCGCCGGAAAATCGAGGAGCTCTGTGGCTATCGCGCCGAGGCACCGATCTCGGGCCAGCGGGCCCTGCGGGCGGAGGTGCTCGACCGGCTGATCCCGTTCGCTCACGGCTTCGGGATGGAGCTCGGGATGACCGTTGACGCGGTGCGTGCCGGGTACCGGGTCAGGGAGATCGAGCTGCCGCTCGAGCACCGCGCGACCACCCGCGACCTGCGCGGGTTCTGGCACCGGGGAAGGCAGCTGCGCGACTTCGTCCGGGCCGCTCGCGCACGACAAAAGGGCTCGAGCTCCGGCGGTAGTCTGGGGGGCGAATGACGACGCGGCGCGACTTGAACACTTGGATGACTCACCACCCTGTCGAGGCCCTACTCGCCGCGCTCGCCTTGCTCGTGGTCACCGTGGTCGCGCGCGTCAATCCGAGCCCTGAGCTGGGGTTCGTCCTCCAGATGTTCGGGGCGGGAGGTGCACTCGGCCTGGTGGTGGCATATCTGCGCTACCGCGATGATCCGGAGGGGGACCGGTGGAGAACAGTTGCCGAGTTCTCAGCGCTCGGACTCACCGCCGGCTTGCTTGCGGTGGCGGCAGATCTCATCGGCTTGATTTGATCCTCGCGATCGACCAGGGGACGACCGGGACCACCTGCCTGGTCTTCGATGACACGGGGCAGATCGCGGGCCGTTCCTACAGCGAGTTCGAGCAGCACTTTCCGCGCCCGGGCTGGGTCGAGCACGACGCCGCCGAGATCTGGGAGGTGACGCGCAAGGTCGCTGTCGGCGCCCTCACCGACGCCCGGGTACAGGGCGGCGACCTGGCCGGGATTGGGATCACGAACCAGCGCGAGACCGTGGTTGCCTGGGACCCGGAAACCGGCGAGCCGGTTCACCGGGCGCTGGTCTGGCAGGACCGCCGCACCGCCGGCCGCTGTGACGAGTTGCGCGAGGCCGGTCACGAACAGCTCGTCCACGACCGAACCGGGCTCGTGATCGACCCCTACTTCTCCGGGACGAAGATCGAGTGGCTGCTCGGCAACGCCGAGATTCCGGAGCGCACCGTCTTCGGCACGATCGACTCGTGGCTGGTGTTCAAGCTGACCGGCCGTCACGTCACCGACTACAGCAATGCATCGCGGACGATGCTGTTCGACATCCGAGAGCTGCGCTGGGATCTCGAGCTCTGTGGGCTGCTCAACGTCGATCCGGAGCGGCTGCCGGAGCCGGCTTCTTCCTCGGAGGTCTACGGCACGACGGCAGAGTTCGGGGGGGAGGTCCCCGTCTGCGGCCTCGCCGGGGACCAGCAGGCCGCCCTCTTTGGACAGGCCTGCCACCGCAGTGGCGAGGCCAAGAACACCTACGGAACCGGCAGCTTCGTGCTTCAGAACACCGGCACCAAGGCCGCCGACCCCGGCGAGGGCCTGCTGACGACCGTCGCGTGGGGTCTCGCCGGCGCTGTTACGTACGCGCTCGAGGCCGCAGTGTTCGTGACCGGCGCCGCCGTCCAGTGGTTGCGCGACGAGCTCGAGATCATCACCGATGCATCTGAGACTGAGGCACTCGCGGCCTCGCTCGAGTCCAACGACGACGTCTACTTCGTTCCGGCGCTGACCGGGCTCGGGTCGCCGCACTGGGACCCCTACGCGCGCGGCACGATTGTCGGCCTCACCCGGGGCAGCGGCCGTGCCCACCTGGCGCGGGCGGCCCTCGAGTCGATCGCCTACCAGACCGTCGATGCTGTCCGGGCACAGGAGGCGACCTCGGGTGAGCCGCTCCCTTCGCTGAAGGCGGACGGCGGCGCGGTCGCGAACAGGTGGCTGATGCAGTTCCAGGCGGACGTGCTCGGGGTCCCGGTGATCGTGCCCGAGATCTCGGAGACCACCGCGCTCGGCGCCGCCTATCTGGCCGGGATCGCAGCGGGCAGCTGGACAGGGGAGGAGGTGCGGGAGATGTGGAAAGAGGCGGCGACCTATGAGCCCCAGATGGCCGTGGACGAGCGCGAGGAGCTGCTGGGGCGCTGGCGGGAGGCCGTAGAGCGTTCTCGTGCCTGGGTGAAGTCCCCGTAACCCCCGCCTGGGGCGAGGGTAAACACACCTAGCGCGTGCCTGAAGCCAAGCTCAAGCCACAGGTCTACAAGGACCCGCGCCCGGAGACCTATTTCACGCGCTTTCACGAGCGCGCCCGGCGCGGGATCGGTTGGACCTACGAGTTGGTCCGGGTTCTCCTCACGCTGCCGACGATCCTCGTCTTCCGCAGCCGGGGGATCGGGGTCGAGAACGTGCCCGCCCATGGCCCGGCGATCGTCACCCCCAACCACTTCAGCCAGATGGACCACTTCTTTGCCGCGGTCTTTCTCCGCCGCAAGGTCCAGTTCATGGCCAAGTCGCAGCTGTTCACGAACCCGATTCTCACCTACATCTTCACTCACGGCGGTGTCTTCCCGGTGCGGCGCGGATACAACGACGAAGAGGCCTTCAAGACCGCTCACACGATCCTCGGCAGCAACCGCTGCGTGCTCATGTACGCGGAAGGGGGCCGGTCGCGCAGCCGCGAGCTCGGCGAGCCCAAGCGCGGGGTCGGCAAGCTTGCGCTCGAGACCGGGGTGCCGGTCGTCCCCTGCGCGATTCACGGGTCGGCCGCGGTGCGGGGATGGAAGCGGTTCCAGTTCCCCAAGGTGACCATTCAGTACGGCGAGCCGCTGACGTTCCCGGCGGTCGAGAACCCGACGCGCGAACAGCAGCAGGAAGTTGCCGACAAGGTCTTCGACGAAGTTCGCAAGCTCTACGTCGCCCTCGAAGAGAAGGGGCGGCGGGGCGTGCTCAAGTCACTTCGTGAGCGGGTTCCCGAGGCCTCGCCGGCCGAGGCGAAGCCTCACTCCTCGTAGCGGGACTCGAGCTTCGCCCAGAACTCCGGGTCGTGGCTGGGCACGATGATCGTGTACGGGTACTCCTGGCGGAAGAGCTTCAGTTCCTGGACCGAGCGGTGCCAGGCGTGCTCGTCGAGGATGCGGCCCGGCGGCGGCCCGTCCTCGAGCTGGCGATGCGTGTAGATCGCGTCGCCGGCGACGATGAAGTCACGGCGCGGCAGCCTCAGGATCACCGACATGTGGCCGGCGCTGTGCCCCGGTGTGTAGGCGAGGCGGATGCTGCCGTCGCCGAAGAGGTCATAGGTGCGGCCGAAGGACCCGTACGAGTTGATGTCGAGGTACTCCTCGTCCTCGAAGTCGATCAGCCGGTAATCGAAGACGTGATCGAAGTGGGCGGTCCGGTATCCGCGCAGCGCCGGTCGCTTGTCCAGGGTGGCTGCGTCCCATTCGGCCGCTGTGATGACGAAGGTCGAGTCGGGGAACTCCGACATTGCCGAGGCGTGGTCCATGTGGAGGTGGGTCATGACCACGGTCCCGACCTGGCGCGGGTCGAGCCCCATCGTCCGCAGGCGGCTGGGGACGTCCTCGCCGACCTCCAGTGAGAAGCCGCCGAACCGCTGCAGAAGCCGCCCCATGTTCTGACGCGGGTCCGTTGCGACTGACGGGTGCAGCCCGGTGTCGATCAGGATCAGCCCCGCGCTCGGATGCCGCACCAGAAAGGCCGGGCAGGGAAT
Organism: uncultured Solirubrobacterales bacterium; assembly: GCA_963770155.1. GTDB lineage: Bacteria > Actinomycetota > Thermoleophilia > Solirubrobacterales > 70-9 > CAVYOE01. The sequence goes on from CAVYOE010000001.1 coordinate 2,242,362, forward strand.
TGTCCAGTAGCGCTTCTTGCTGACGCCGACCCCATACGACCGCAGGCCCGAGAAGGGGCCTCCGCTGGTCTCGAACTGCTCCGGGGGCTGGTTTCCGACACCGGCGATCATCGGCTCGACCACGACGCTCGCGCCGGCACGCCCACCCGGCAGGGGCCCCTCGAGCGGAATCGCGTCTGCGTGTACGGCCACGGGGCACATATTCTCCGTTTTTGCGGATGTCAGACCGCTCGTCCTCGCAAATCTTCGCCTCGGGCCTGCTTGAAGGTCAGATATGCGTGGTTTCAGGCGCGGGGACCGGCCTGGGCAAGGCCACCGCGGTCGAGCTGGCGGCGCTCGGCGCGACCGTGATCGGCTGCGGCCGGCGCACGGAACCGCTCGAGGAGACCGCCAAGCTGATCGCCGACGCGGGCGGCAAGGCCGAAACCGAAGCCCTCGACATCCGCGACGCCGAGGCGGTTGATCGCCTCTTCGACGGCGTGCTCGAGCGCCATGGCCGGCTCGACCTGCTCGTCAACAACGCAGGCGGCCAATTCATGAGTCCCGCCGAGGCAATCACGCCGAAGGGGTTCTGGACGGTGATCGAGCTCAACGTCCAGGGCACCTGGCTCATGACCCACGCCGCGGCGACCAAGGCATTCATCCCCCAGCAAGGCGGCAAGGTGATCAGCGTCACCCTCTCCCCGCACAACGGGATGCCGGGCATGGTCCACTCCGGGGCGGCGCGGGCCGCGGTCGAGAACATGATGCGCACCCTCTCGATCGAGTGGGCCCGGTTCGGAATCAAGCTCTGCGCCGTGGCGCCCGGCCAGTTCGGGACGGAGACGATGCGCACCAAGTATCCGAAGGTGGTGGTGGAGAACGTCGAGCGCTCGATCCCGGCGGGACGTGTCGGCGAACCCGAGGAGATGGCCTGGCTGATCGCCTATCTCGCCTCGCCGGCAGGTGACTTCTTCTCGGGCGCGGTCCTGACGATCGACGGTGCCCGGGACAACTGGTTCGGCCCCTGGCCGCCCCCGGGTCTTGCCGACGAGTCCGGAGCACCGCCGGTAGAGGCGCGCCGCGACGACTAGCCGTGCCTGGCGCAGGGCGCAACTACCGCCCCTGCGATGTGCTTACCTAGTCGAGCACGGCCCGAGACAGGAGGCAGGCGTTGAAACTGAGCAAGATCACAGCGGTACTCGTAGTTGCCGCGACGGCACTGGTGGCCCTGCCGGCGAGCGCGTCGGCCGCGGAGTCGTGCGTCTTCCAGTTCGACAAGGCGACCGATGCGAACCAGGAGCGGCTCGAGAACTCACTCCTCTGTCTCGTCAACGTCTACCGGCTTCGCAGCGGTCTGGCGGCGCTACCCAAGGACACCCGGTTGGCGGCGGCTGCCCGCGGCCACAGCGACGACATGTTCAACCGAAACTTCTTCGACCACACCAACCCTGACGGAGCCGGGCCCGGGACCAGGGCGATGGCCGCCGGCTATCCCGGCGGGGCGGGAGAGAACATCGCCATGAACATCGAAGGGCACGTGTTCAAGCTGTTCGACCAGTGGCGCAACAGCCCCGGCCACAACCAGAACATGCTCAGCTCCTTCTATAGAGCCGCTGGCTTCGGGGTCCGGCGCGGTTGCTGCCCGCAAGGTCCCGAGGGGGCCATCGGTACGCAGAAGTTCGGCCTGGCGCCGGCGAACACCGTCTATACGGGACTCGACCTCTACGCGAACAACGAGGCGTGCGCCAAAGCCAAGACCAAGGCGATCCTCGGCAAGGAGCGGCTCAAGAAGAAGAAGGGCGATGCAAAGAGCCGCCTCAAGAGCGAGATCCGCAATGCCCGAAAGCGCGCGGCGCGGATCTGCAAGCCGCCGGTCTAGCTGTATGTCTGTCTTGACCAGGCGAGCTTCAATAGCGGCAGCCGCGGCGATTGCGGCCTGCCTGGCGGCAATGCCCGCCACGGCTTCCGCTGACGTCGCTTGCACCAACGACGAGCTGATCGCCGATAACACCAGCCCGGCAAACCTGGCCGCTGTCGAAACGGCGCTCTTGTGCCTGGTGAACGCGCACCGCCAGGCGCACGGTCTCCCGCGGCTTGCCAGGGACACCAACCTCGACGAGGCTGCCCGGGCTCACAGTGTCGACATGAACACCCGCGACTTTTTCGCTCACAACAGCCCGGACCCGGGCGGGACCACCCCGACCCAGCGCGCGGCAGCAGCCGGCTACACCACGGGAAACGTCGGTGAAAACATTGCGATGACCGGAGGCTTCCCGCCGGACCCCCGGATGTACGGGACAGCCTGGTCGTTGTTCGAGGAGTGGCGAACCAGCACCCTCGGCCATAACGAGCAGATGCTCAACGCTGCCTGGGTCGCCACCGGCCATGGCGTCGATACTCCGTGCTGGTGCAGTGGGTTGGACTACCCCGGGGTGATGGGAACCCAGATGTTCGGCTCCGCCCCTGCCGACACGACCGACACCGGGCCTTACAACTTCGCACCGCTACCGGCACCGAAGACGACCGAGCCCCCTGCCGCAGCTCCGAGTCCGAGCACCGGCAGGAAGAGGAAGAAATGCAGGAAGGGCTTCCGCCCCAAGAAGGTCAGGGGCAAGCGGAAGTGCGTGCGGCGTAAGAAGAAGTAGGGCGCGGCTAAGACATCATCCCGACGAACTGTCCGCCGGTGACGTTTAGCACCTGGCCGTGGACGTAGTTCGCCAGCGGTGAGCACAGGAAGAGCACCGGGCCGGCGGCCTCCTCGGGCTGGGCCGGGCGGCCGAGCGGGATCACCATCGAGGCCATTGCCCGCATCTGCTCAGGGATGCCGAGCTCGACCTCCTCCTTGCTGGTACCGGCTGCCTCCATCGTCTCGCCCTTCTCCTTCGCCTGGGTCAGGCGGGTCTCGACGAAACCGAAAGCGACCGCGTTTACGTTGATCTTGAACTGCCCCCATTCCTTCGCCAGGGTCTTGGTCAGCCCGACGACCCCGGCCTTGGCCGAGGAGTAGTTGGCCTGGCCCGCGTTGCCCATCGTGCCCGAGATCGAGGAGATGTTGACGATCTTGCGAAAGACCTCCTCGCCCTTGCCCTTCTCCTCCTTGGCGGCGTCGCGCATGATCGGTGCCACAGCGCGGACCAGCTTGAACGGGACGACGGTGTGGATGTCGAGCATTGCCTGGAACTGCTCGTCGGTCATCTTGTGGACGACGCTGTCCCAGGTGTAGCCGGCGTTGTTGACGAGGATGTCGACCGTGCCGAACTCGTCGACGGCCTTCTTCACCAGCTTGTCGGGGACGCCCTTGCGGGTGAGGTCACCGGCGTAGACGGCGGTCTCGCCCTCGATCTCGTTGGCGGCTTCCTTGGCGACGTCGCCGTCGAGGTCGTTGATCAGCACCTTCGCGCCCTCGCTGGCGAACAGCTCGGCCGTGGCGCGGCCGATGCCTCGCGCAGAACCGGTGATGATCGCGCTCTTTCCGTCGAGCATTCCCAAGGTCATTCCTCCTCGTAGAAGCGGGTTCCCTGAGGCGGGTTCCCTGAAGTTGATGGGGTCGGGATTCTTATCGCTTTCCTGGCCACCGAGCCAGTCAGGTTCCTACCGGCCCCGCCCGCATCGCGAGGAGTACGCTTTACAGCGTGAGACCAGGGTGGAAGAGCAGGGTGATCGGGATCGCCCTCGTGGCAAGCGCGGCGATGCTCGCCGGAGCTGCGCCGGCCGGTGCCGCGACCTACTACGCGACGCCGAGCCCTGCGGGCGGGGCCGACTGCTCGGCCGGCAACCCGTGCTCGATCGGCATGGCCGCGACCATGACTTTGGCTGGCACGGACGCGGACTTCGTTCTCCTCGCTCCGGGCACCTACACGCTGAGCGGCGATCTGTTCTTCGAGGGCACGGTGCAGCCGCGAGACGCCGGCACCCGGCCCGTCCTCCAGGGCAGCGACAAGACGATCAACACCGACGCAGGGGACAAGCTCCGCGACCTGCGCATCGAGATCTCCGGGCTTGGAGCGGGAATCGGCGCCATCGACCTGAGCGGAAACAGCACGACAAGCGCTACCCGCCTCGAGGTGGTCGTGAGCGGCGTCGGCGCGTACGGTGTTCGCGCCGGCGGCGACGCGTCGCTCCTGGACAGCGCCGTCTGGGTCACCTCGGATTCGGCCAAGGCCGTGGTCGCCGCGACAGACGGCGGCAACCTGCGCAATGTGACGGCGGTGGCGAGCGGCCCCAACTCGGTCGGCTTCCACGCCAACGGAACGACGGATCTGGTGCAGAGCTCGACGATCTCCAACTCGATCTTCAGGGGCACGATGTTGGACCTGCTCGCGACGGCCGGTACCAGCGTCGACGTTTCCATCCACCACTCCGACTTCGTCTCGGTGCTTGATTCCGATGGTGCGGGGACCGGCGCGGAGATCGACACCAGCGGCGGGGGCAATATCACCGGCACGCCGCTGTTCCGCAACGCCGCCGCCGGGGACTTCCACCAGTGCCCCGGCTCGCCGACGATCAATGCGGGCACCGCCACCGGGGTGCTGCCGGGAGACCTCGACCTCGATTTCGACAACCGAAACCTCGGCGGCGCCCCCGACATTGGCGCCGATGAGTTCGCGACGGACCTGTGCACGGCGCCGGCGCCGCCCGCGGCTGCTCCAGTCGCCGCACCGCGCAAGAAATGCAAGAAGGGCCGCAAGTTGGTCAGGCGCAAGGGCAAGCTGCGGTGCGTCAAGAAGAAAAAGAAGAAGTAGAGCGCTAGCTCGCGGCGTCCGGCGGCGGCGCCATCCACAGCCGGTAGGGGAACAGGGTCTCGAACCCCATGTCCTCGTACAGCGATGCCCCCATGTGCGAGGCCTGGAGCGAGACGAATCTGCCGCCGAGCTCGAGGCCGGCGTTCGATGCTGCCGCGGTGACGGCGCGGGCGAGGCCATTGCCTCGCGCCTTCTCCAGCACCCCCACCCAGTAGATGCCGGCGGCCCCGTCGGTGACGATCGTCAGCGCCGCCGCGGCCGGCTCGTCGCCGAGGTAACCGACGAACGCGGCGAGGTTGTCGGCGCCGAAGCCCTCGTAGTCGGTGTAGAGCGAGAACAGCTCCGGCGGGAACTCGAGGCTCTTGTAAGCCTCGGCGGTGACGCTCCAGTAGTCGCGGACGCCCTCGCCACCCGTGATCCGTTCCAGGCGCGCGTCTTCGGGGAGGTCCGGCTCGGCCGCTTCGCGGTCGAGGACCATTTGGGGCATCTCGTAGACGTGATGCAGGCCGGCGTCGCCGGCTGCGACGGCCATGTCCTCGTCCTCGGGGCGCTCTCCGCGGAGGAAGAAGCTGAAGCCGCGGCCGCGGCCTCCGAAGAACCCCTTGGCCCGGGCGACCGCGCCCTTGGCATCGGCCCCGTCATCGACTCGGAACGCCACGTTGGCGATCGCCGGGTGGTCATGGCTCTGCGCGAGGAGAATGAGCCCGTCTTCCTCAACCATGACCGCCTCCGGTTCGAGCGCACTCATCTGCGCCGAGGCATGGGCGAGATTGAGGTGGGCGGCGGCGATGCGCTGATCAGGAATGCCGGCGTCCGCGGTCATGGCGAGCAGACGTTATGCCCCGCTCATAGACCGAGGATGGCCGGCCCGAGCTCGAGTGGCGATCTCGGATCGACGTCGTACTCCTCTTCGTACTCCTCGCGCAGCTCGTCGTCGAACAGGGCGAGGAGCAGCTCCTCCCGGCTCGAGCCGAACTCGCAGGCGGCGCGGTCGAGTCCCTCGAGCGAGAGGCTCTGCAGCAACCCGCCGACGCCGCCGGTATTGGGCCCGTCGCGCCCTTGACACGGATCGGTCAGCGCGACCTTCTCCCGCTCGCTGTCGGCGAAGGCAACCCCGTAGGCGCCGAGGGCGATCGCGCCAGCGACCACGGCAGCTCCGGCCGCCGCCGCCAATCGCGGAACCGGGCCGGCGCCGAACAGCAGGAGCAGAGCCGCGACCAGCCCGAGGCCGGCAGTGACGATGAAGGCGATCCGGAACGCCGCCCGGACGCCATCGGTGATGATCTTGTCGAGACGGTCTTCGATCGCCTCGAGCTCCTCGGCCTCTTCGCCGTCGAGATCGGCGCCCGCCTCCTCGATCGAGCGCTCGAGCTCCCCCCGCGGGTCGTCGGTGTCGACTCCCGCGAACAGCTGCGGTGAGAGCCGGATCTTCGTCTCCGGAGGCAATTCGGCGTCGAGCATGATCGCGGTGCCTTGCTCCCGGGCGGTCTTGATCTCGGAATCGAGGCTGGAAGAGATGATCGGTGCCAGTGCGGCAAGGGCGAAGGCGATGCCGAGATGGCGGATCGAGAGCAGCCGCGCCATCTCGCCGCGGTTGCGCTCGGGCATCAGCTCGCCGGAGAGCGCCGGCAGCGCCAGCCCCATGCCGGCGCCCGCGAGGAGCTGCGGCGGAACCGTCCACCAGGCGGAGGCGCTTGGCAGGAGAGCGAGGCAGCCGACACCGGCCCCGACCAGGAGGCAGCCGGTTGCGGCCCGGGTCTCCGGGGCCCCCGGAAGGCGTGAGGCGATCAGGGCCGCTGCGGGCAGGACGCTGACGGCGAGGGCGGCGGCGAGGGGCTGGATGCTCCAACCGGCGACCAACAACAAGACGACCAGGAAGATGACCGCGGTCAGCGCGGCGGAGAGCAGGGCGAGAGCTGCGGCAAGTCGCAACCGCAGCGGGGAGGGGGGCGGGGCCCCGGCGCCGGCCTCCTTGGGTGTGGCCGGCGAGGCGAGCCTGGAAGCTCGCCAGCAAACCAGCGCACTCGGAACCGCGATCGGCACCTGGGCCAGGAAGATCGCGCGCCAGTCGAAAGCCTCGGTCAGCGCGCCGCCGAGGGCGGGTCCCACCGCGACCCCGAAGACCGACGCCCCGACCCACAGCCGCCGGCCAGGCCCTGGCGTACCCCCGTCGAGCAGCTCGAAGGCGGCGACCAGGCCACCGGCGCCGCCGATCGCCTGGACCGCGCGCAGCGCGAGCAGCAGCGGCAGTGAATCGGTGAGGCCGCATCCCAGCGAGGCAAGCCCGAAGAGGGCGATCCCGAAAGAGCCCAGGCGCGCCGGGCCGAGTCTCCGCGAGAGCCGGGCTGCCGGCAGCAGCGCGATCGCGAGCACCGCCGTGTAGACACCGAGGACCAGCGCAACGCCCTCGACCGTCGACTCGAGCTCGACCAGGATCGAGGGCAGGCCGAGGGTGACGATCGAGGAGTCGGCAAGCGCGAGGCCGGCGAGGAGCGCGAGTGCCACTCGCGCTCCGCCAGAGAGCTCAGCGCTTGCGCCGTTCATCGCCATAGCTTGACTGACCGGCCGTTTCAGAACCACCGGTCGTGGGTACGCGACCCGTGATGGAGCGGGTACCACGGTTGTCATGGATGGCTCTGAGCATCGCCGCTGCGCTTTTGGGCTGGCTCCTGATCGCGGCAAAGCCCGCCGCGGCATGGGCGCCGGCGGACCAGGCGACGATTCATCCCGGCGTCATGACCTTCACCGAGGGCGGCCAGTGCACCGCCAACTTCATCTTCGAGGGCGGCGGCGAGGTCTACATCGGCCAGGCCGCGCACTGTTCGAGCACCAGCGGCGCCACCGAGACCGACGGCTGCCTGGCAGGCACCCACCCCGTCGGGACCCCGGTCGAGATCAACGGCGCCAGTCAGCCCGGCACCATGGTCTACAACTCCTGGGCGACTATGCAGGCCAACGGGGAGAGCGACCCCGACACCTGCGCCTACAACGACCTCGCCCTGGTCCGCATCAACCCTGCCGACGTACCGAGCGTCAACCCGTCTGTCCCCGGCTTTGGTGGGCCGACCGGCCTTGGCGCGCCCGGCGACCTCGGCTCGACCGTCTACTCGTATGGCAACTCTTCCCTCCGGCTCGGGATCACCCAGCTCAGCCCGAAGCAGGGCTTGATCGTGGAGAACACCAACGGCGGCTGGAACCACACCGTCTACACGGTGACCCCGGGAATCCCCGGCGACTCCGGCAGCGGCTTCATGAACGCTGGCGGCGCTGCCTTTGGCGTGTTGAGCACGGTCGCGGTGCTGCCGCTTCCCGCCTCCAACGGAGTCGGCGACCTCGCCAAGGAGCTCGCCTACATGCGGGCAAACGAGGCTGCGCTCGCCGGGGTCAATCTGGCGCCAGGAACCGAGGCGTTCAACCCCGACCTGGTCGGGGCGATCCTGACCCCGGGCTAAGTCAAACTCACAACCCATGTGGAGCTGGCTGCCCGCGCCGCATCGGCGCTGGATCCTGGTCAATGCGCTGATCGTCGCAGCGGTGATCAACGCGGCACTCAACGCCGGGATTGCGTGGCTGAGCGTCCGGGGAGTGGAACAGGTGCCGCTGTGGTCGACCGGGGAGACCAGCATCGGGACCGACACCTTGGGAACGCTGTTCATGCTCCCGCTGATCACCACGGTCCTGATCACGACCGTGGTCTGGCGCGAGCTGAGAGAGGGGGAACTCGAACGGATCGAGGGGCTCGGCCGCCGTCACCGGGTCCTGCGTGAGATGCCGGCGGGCCGGCTGCTGCGAGGAATCGGATTCGGGATCGTGACCTTCGCCGTGCTCGCCCTGCCGGTCACGGCCGCCCTGATCGCCAGCGGCCTCGACGACCTCAGCCGGAGCGAGTTCATCTTGTTCAAGGCCGCATTCGCGGTGCTGCTCGGGATCGCGGTCACCCCGCTGATCGCGATGCGGGCGATGGCGGACCGGGTTACAGGCCCAGCTGCTTCGCGAGGATCTCCTTCATGATCTCGTCGGTGCCGCCGCCGATCGGGCCGAGGCGGGCATCGCGCAGGGCACGCTCGACCCCGTACTCGCGCATGTAGCCGTAGCCGCCGTGGATCTGGATCGCCTCGTCTGCGACCTCGACCGCGGCCCGCTGGCTGAACAGCTTCGCCTCGGTCACCTCGCTCACCGCGTTATGGCCTTCGTGGAAGAGGCGCAGGGCGTTGTAGGTCATCGAGCGGGCAACGTTCAGCTTCACCGACATCTCGGCGATCTTGTGGCGAATCACCTGGAAGCTCCCGATCGGGCGGCCGAATGCCCGCCGCTCCTTCGTGTAGGCGAGCGAGACCTCGAGCAGGCGGTGGATCGCGCCGGTGGCGCCGAGCGCCATCAACAGCCGCTCCCACTGGAAGTTGGCCATGATCAGCTTGAAACCGCCGTTGTGCTCGCCGAGCAGGTTCTCCTCGGGCACCTCGACGTCGGTGAACGAGAGCTCGCCGGTGTCGGACGAGTGCCAGCCCATCTTCTCGAGCTTGCGCGAGACCTCGTAACCGGGCATCTCGCGCTCCAGCACCAGGAACGAGATCCCGTCGTGGCCGCCTTCCTTGGTCGTCTTCACCGCGCAGACGAGCAGGTCGGCGCGAACACCGTTGGTGATGAAGGTCTTGGCGCCGTTGACCACGTAGCCGCCGTCGACCTTCTCGGCGAAAGTCTTGATCCCGGCGACGTCGGAGCCGGCCTCGGGCTCGGTGATCCCGAGCGCGCACACCTTCTCGCCCTTGATCGCGGGGACGAGGAAGCGCTGGTGCTGATCGGGAGTCCCGAACTTGAAGATCGGCGGGGTCGCGATCCCGGTGTGGGCGCCGAGGCCGGCGGCGACTCCTCCGGAGGCACCGGCGTAGGCAAGCGTCTCCGACCAGACGGCGTCATGGAGGTAGTCACCGCCCTGGCCGCCGAGCTCCTCGGGGTACTTGAGCCCGAGGAAGCCGAGCTCGGCGGCGCGGCTGAAGAGCTCGCGGGGGAACTCGCGCGCTTCCTCCCACTCGTCGACGTTCGGAGCGATCTCCTTCTCCACCCAGCGCGAAATCGATTCGCGCAGCTCCTCGTGCTCGTCGCTGAAGGGCGGCAGCGTGGCGCGCTTGCCCGTGTCCTTTATGACCCCGGTCGCCGTCGCGCTCATTTCTGCTTGACCGCGGGCGGCCTCCAGTCCTCGAGCATGGTGTGACCGCGCGCCTTGTGATCGAAGCCGATCAGGTCTCCCTGCGGATTCTTCTTGTCCCGTGGTGGTAAGCCCTGATCTCGGCGATCTTGCCGTCGCGCATCGCAAACCACTCGGTGCCGCGATCAAGCCGCTTCTCACCCGACTTCGGGTCGCGCCAGGTCATCGTCCACTCGATCACGGCTTCGTCCCCCTGCTCGATCCCGTGCTCGACGAACCACTGGCCATCGATGTGGTTGACACCGAGCTCGGCGTTGGCGCCGATCCGCTCGGCGCCTTCGTGAGGTCCGAGGCGTGTGTAGTAGTGGATCGCGTCCTCGGTGAAGTGCTCGGCGACCCGGTCAGCGTTGCCGCTGTTGAGGGCGTCGTAGTAGCTGCGGATGTGGTCGAGGTGGCCCAGGACTAGATGCCGTACGAGCGGCCGATCACTTCGAGCATGATCTCGTCGGTGCCGGCGCCGATTCGGTTGAGGCGCACGTCGCGGTAGGCACGCTCGATCTCGTATTCCTTCATGTAGCCGTAGCCGCCGTGGATCTGGATGCACTCGTCGGCGACCTCGCAGGCGACGCGCGAGGTGTAGAGCTTGCACTCGGAGATCTCGCGAACCGGGTACTCGCCGTTGCCATAGCGCCAGGCGGTCGAGTAGGTGAACTGGCGGGCGGCCTCGATCTTGGTCGCCATCTCGGCGAACTTGTGGCGGATCGCCTGGAAGCTGCCGATCGGCCGGCCGAATGCCTTTCGGTCCTTGGCGTACTCGAGTGTGCGGTCGAACATCCGCTGCGCTCCCGCAACCGCGCCGGCACAGGCGACCATCCGCTCCGACTGGAGCTCCCAACTGATGTGGTAGAAGCCCTTGCCCTCGGTGCCGAGCAGGTTCTCCGCCGGTATTCGGACGTCCTCGAAGGTGAGCTCGCCGGTGTCGGAGGCGTGCATGCCCATCTTCTCGAGCTTGCGCGAGACGCTGAACCCGGGGACGTGGTTGCCGTCGTCATCGCGGAGGTCGACCACGAACAGGGTCATCCCGTCGTGCGGCGGATCGGCTTTTGGATTCGTCTTCGTGACCAGCACGATGAAGTCGGCCCGGGGGCCGTTGGTGATGAAGGTCTTGGAGCCGTTGATGACGTACTCGTCGCCATCGCGGATCGCGGTGGTGCGGATCCCGGCGACGTCGGAGCCGGCCTCGGGCTCGGTGATCCCGAGGCAGCCGATCTTCTCGCCGCGGATAGCCGGCGGCATGTACTTCTGCTTCAGCTCCTCGGTCCCGAGCATCTCGATCGGCGGCAGCACCATGTCGGTGTGGACGACGAAGCCCATGTTGAGCCCGCCCGAACCCGAGTAGGAGAGGCATTCGGAACGGACGATCGCGTAGAAGTAGTCGCCGCCCTGACCGCCGTACTCCTCCGGGAAGCAGAGCCCGAGATAGCCGAGCTCGCCGGCTCTCTTGAGAACGTCATTCGGCCAACCCGTCTCCTCCCACTCGTTGCGGTGGGGGAAGAGCTCCTTCTTCACCCACGCCTCCATCGACTCGCGCAGGTCCTCGTGCTCCTGCGTGAAGATCATGTGCTTGCGCGAGGCCTCGTGATCGGGCTTGATCACCTGGCCGGCGCCGTTGCCGGAAGCGGTCTTGGTGGTCGCGGTCGCGGAGCTGCTGGCCATCCGTCGTCCTCCTCGGTGGGGTGGTGGTCCCTCGAGTGGCTCGATATCGGTGGATATCGGTCGATATCGAGGGCGTCTCAGGCGTGCACCCTAGCAGAGTAAGAAGTAGAACTTCCCACTTCCCAAAGGCGCTCGGATCGCGTAAGCTGCCGCCTGATGCTGGAGTACGAGCAGCTCGCCTACACCGTGGCCGACAACGGGGTGGCGACCGTGACCCTGAACCGGCCCGAACAGCGCAACGCGCTCTCCGCGCAGCTGCTGGTCGAGCTGGTGGACGCGATGCGCCGCTGCCGCGACGACGAGAAGGTGAAGGCGGTCGTCCTCACCGGTGCCGGCGACAAGGTCTTCTGCGCCGGCGCAGACCTCGGCGGCTTTGCCGCGGACGTGCCCCTGGTCCAGAAGCACTTCGCCTCCGACCTCTTTCTCGAGTTCTTCCGCCTCATGCCTCGGCTCGGCAAGCCGACCCTCTGCGCCGCCAACGGCCATGTTCTCGCCGGCGGCATGGGATTGGCCCTCTCCTGCGACCTGCTGATTGCGAAGGAGGGCGCGAGGTTCGGGACTCCCGAGATCAACGTCGGTGCCTTCCCGTACATGATCATGGCGATCATCTACCGCAACGTTCCGCGGAAGAAAGTCAACGAGATGATGCTGCTCGGGGAGCAGATCTCGGCGGAGGAGGCAGTCGACTACGGGCTCGCCAACAAGGTCGTCCCGGAGGCCGAGTTTCAAGATGCGGTGGACGAGTGGGCCGAGAAGCTCGCCTCGAAGAGCCCGGTGCTGATGCGGATCGGCCACGACGCGATGTACCGCCAGCAGGACATGGCACTCGACGACGGTCTCGAGTTCCTGCGCTCGCAGCTCTCCCTCACCTTCACCACCGAGGACATCCAGGAGGGCGTCAAGGCGTTCTTTGAAAAGCGCGAACCGGAGTGGAAAGGCAAGTAGATGGCCGCGACCGACGAGACCAAGAAGTCCAAGCACGAGGGTGAGGCTCCTGAGGCGCCCGACAAGGTCGAGGGCGGGGAGGAGACCGGGATGAAGGGCCTGACCGAGGACCTCCACGCGCGCCGGGAGAAGGCGAAGCTCGGCGGGGGCGAGGAGAAGATCGCGCTCCAGCACGAGCGCGGCAAGCTCACAGCCCGCGAGCGCCTTGATCTGCTCTGCGACCCCGGCACCTTCGTCGAGATGGGAATTCACGCCGGTCCGCATTTCGCCCAGCGGGCGATGGACGGCAAGGAGGCGCCCGCCGACGGGGTTGTCACCGGCTGGGGCGACATCGACGGCCGCACCTGCGCGATCGCCGCCTACGACTTCACCGTGATGGCCGGCTCGATGGGAATGACCGGCGAGCTCAAGGTCGGACGCCTCCGCGAGATGGCCCTGCAGAAGCGGATGCCGATGGTCTGGCTGCTCGACTCGGCCGGCGCCCGGATCCAGGAGGCAGCCGGCTCGCTGTTTGCCGGCTCCGGCCACCTCTTCCGCGAGGAGGTCCAAATGTCCGGGGTGGTACCGCTGGTCGCCGGCATGCTCGGGCCCTGCGCGGCCGGCACCGCGTATATCCCGGGTCTCGCCGACTTCGTGCCGATGGTCGTCGGCCAGGGAGCGATGGCGCTCGCCGGTCCGCACCTGACCCAGGCCGTCACCGGCGAGGAGATCTCGATGGAGGATCTCGGCGGCGCCAAGGTCCATTGCCGCAAGTCCGGTGTCGGCGACCTCGAGGTCAAGGACGACCCCGAGTGCATCGAGGTAATCAAGCGATATCTCTCCTACTTCCCGGCCAACTGCGAGGAGCGGCCGCCGATCCGCGAGACAAAGGACCCCGACGACCGCATGTCGGAGAAGCTGCTCGACATCGTCCCGGAATCGGCGCGGCACCCCTACGACATGTACGAGGTGATCAAGGAGATCGTCGACGACGGCGAGATCCTCGACATCAAGCCGAAGTTCGCGAAGACGATCATCACCTGCCTCGCCCGCTTCGGGGGGCAGCCATGCGGGATCGTCGCCAGCCAGCCGAAGCAGCTCGGCGGCATCCTCGAGAACGACTCCGCCGACAAGGCGGCCCGCTTCGTCAACCTCTGCGACGCCTTCGGCATCCCGCTGCTCTTCCTCCAGGACGTGCCCGGATTCATGGTCGGCTCCAAGGTCGAGCACGCCGGGATCATTCGCCACGGAGCGAAGATGCTTTACGCGGTCTCGCGGGCGACGGTGCCGAAGATCACCGTGGTCGTCCGCAAGGCCTACGGCGCCGGCTACTACGTCATGAACGGGCGGGCCTACGAGCCCGACCTGATCGTCGCCTGGCCGACCGCCGAGATCTCGGTCATGGGCCCCGAGGGAGCGGTGAACATCATCGGCCGCTCGGTGATCGAGGCCGCCGACGATCCGGAGGCGAAGCGCGAGGAGATGGTCGCCGAGGTCAAGAAGACGATCGACCCCTACATCGCCGCCAAGAACGACCTGATCGACGACGTGATCGACCCGCGCGAGACGCGCCCGACGATCATCCGCGGCCTGCGGATGGCCGCCAACAAGAAGGTCGACCGGCCCTGGCGCAAGCACGGGGTGATGCCGGTCTGAGCCGCTTCGAAGACCCGGTGATCATCAGCTGCTCGATCTCGGGCGCGATCGCGAACCGGGACCAATGCCCGGCGATCCCCTACACGCCGGAGGAGTATGCGGCGGAGGCGCGGCGCGCCGTCGACGAGGGCGCCTCCCAGATCCACATCCACGCGCGCACGCCTGACGGGACCCCGAGCTACGAGATCGAGGACTTCCGCGCGATCACCACTGCCATCCTGGATGAGGTTGGGGATGTGATCGTCAACTACTCGACCGGGGCGATCGGGGTGCCGGTCGAGAAGCGCCTCGCCTACCTGCGCGAGCTGAAGCCCGACGTGGCCGCGCTGAACATGAGCTCGATGAACTACGCCAAGTACTCGCGGCGGCGCAAGGACTGGGTGTTCAAGGCGGTGTTCGAGAACAGCTTCGACCTGATCTCGGAGTTCATGGAGGAGATGATCGAGCTCGGGATCCAGCCCGAGCACGAGTGCTTCGACGCCGGCCACGTCGCCAACCTCGACCCCTTCCTCGACATGGGCATGCTGAAGCCGCCGCTACAGATCTCGCTGGTGATGGGGGTGACCGGCGGTATCCGCCCGGTACCGAAGAACGTCACCTTCATGTCGGAGCAGATCCCGGGCGGACCGGAGGGCCCGAACAACTGGCAGGTGATCGGGGTCTCCCGCGACCAGTGGAAGCTCCTCGCCTCTTCGCTCATGTTGGGTGGCAACGTGCGGGCGGGCTTGGAGGACAACCTCTACCTCCCGAACGGCAAAATGGCGACCTCGAACGGGGACCTGATCGCGAAGGCCCGGCAGATGGCCGAGGACATCGGCCGGCGGGCGGCGACCGTGGCTGAGGCTCGGGAGATGCTGGGCCTGAAGAACCGTGACCGCGCTGCCGCTTAGTGACGTAAGGGTCCTCGACCTGACCAGGCTGCTGCCCGGCGGCTTCTGCTCGCTGATGCTGGCCGACATGGGCGCTGACGTGCTCAAGGTCGAGGACACCGGGATGGGGGACTACGTGCGCTGGGCGCCGCCGCAGTACGAGGGCGCCCCCGACAGCGCCAACTCCGCCCTCTACCTGGCGCTCAACCGGGGCAAACGTTCGATCCGGCTCGACCTGAAGACGGACCAGGGCAAGGAAGTCTTGCTGCGCCTGGTCCGCGACTACGACGTCCTGCTCGAGTCGTTCCGTCCCGGGGTGCTCGAAAAGCTCGGGGTTGGCTACGAGCAGCTGCGCGAGGAGAACCCCGGCCTCGTCTACTGCGCGATCACCGGCTACGGCCAGACCGGGCCCAACACCGGCCGCGCCGGGCACGACATGAACTACCTCGGCCTGAACGGCCTGCTCGGCCTGACCGGCCAGAAGGGCGGGCCGCCGACTCAGTCCGCGGGTCAGATCGCCGACATCGGCGGCGGCGCGCTGATGGCCGCGTTCGGCGTGATGGCGGCGCTGCACGAGCGCCATCGCTCCGGGGAGGGCCAGTTGGTCGACGTCTCGATGACGGACGGCTCGCTCGCTTGGCTCGCGATGGAGGCTGCTCGTTACTTCTGCGACGGCGAGGTCTACCGCCGCGGCGAGCTCTTCCTTGCCGGACGCCTGGTCTGCTACCTGCCCTACGAGGCCGCGGACGGCTGGGTCACCTGCGGTGCCCTCGAGCAGAAGTTCTGGCATGCATTCTGCGACGGGGTTGGACGCGAGGACCTGAAGGACAAGCAGTTCGAGCCTCCCGGGTCCGAGGTTCACGGGCAGGTCGCCGAGATCTTCAAGGCAAAGAGCCGGGACGAGTGGAAGGCGTTCAACGACGAGCACGACGCGATGATCGAGCCGGTGCTCGATCTCGACGAGGCGCTCGAGTCCGACCTCGTCAAGGCGCGAGAGATGGTGGTCGAGCTCGACCAGCCAGGAGCAGAGAAGCCCGTGCGGCAGCTAGGGGTACCGGTGAAGTTCTCACGGACGCCGGGAGACCCCAACCGCGCCCCGGGGCCGGTGCTCGGGGAGCACACCGATGAGGTGCTCGAGGCGGCCGGCTACTCGGCCGAGGAGATCGCCGAGATGAAGGAAGCGGGGGCGGTGGCAGGGCCCGCCACCGACGTCGAAGCCTCGTTCATGGCGTGAGCGACAACGGCGACATGCTGAGGATGGGCGAGCTCGCCAGCGCGTCCGGGGTCTCGGCGGCGACGATCAAGCACTACCTGCGGGAAGGCCTCCTGCCGGAACCGGTCAAGACCTCCCGCAATATGGCCTACTACCCGGCCGACTTCGTCGAGCGGATCCAGCTGATCAAAAAGCTCCAGGAGCAGCGCTACATGCCTTTGCGCGTGATCAAGGACCTGCTCGAGGAGGACCCCGAGCGGGCCAGAGAGATGATCGCGCTCGGGGATCGCATCCTCGAGCGCGCCCGCGCCGGTGAGCAGGAGCGAGCCAGTGCCGAGGAGCTACGCGACCTCTACGAGGTGCCCCAGGAGGTCATCGACCGGCTTGCCGAGCTCGAAGTCCTGACGCCCACCGAGGAGGGCTATAGCCCAACCGACGCCCGCATCATCAGCGCGATCTCGCGCTTCCGCGCCGGCGGCTACGACGAGCGGATCGGGTTCACCGTCTA
Source organism: uncultured Solirubrobacterales bacterium (assembly GCA_963770155.1). Lineage (GTDB taxonomy): Bacteria > Actinomycetota > Thermoleophilia > Solirubrobacterales > 70-9 > CAVYOE01. The sequence continues at coordinate 2,259,118 of CAVYOE010000001.1, forward strand.
CGACACGCTCCGGTACAAGAGCGCCCTCGAGCAGCTTGTGCGCGAAGAGGTGGGCGTGCTCATGGACCGTCTCGCCGGCGAGATGGAGCCTGAGGCCGTTCTCGAGTTGCTCGATGCGGGGGTCGAGCCGCTTCAGGAGCTGATTGCGGCGCTCCACGACAAGCTCTTGGTCGCGGAGCTCGAGCGCCAGCGCGATCCCTGACGATCCGGCCAGCGGTCCGCATAGACTTCCCGGCCTGATGGAGCCCGCAAAGCACGACAATCGACGCCACTGGACAGGAGTGGCCGTGCTTGGCGCAATCGCCGTTCTGGTGTTCGTATTGGTCAGCTTGCTGGGCTGCGGCGAGGACGGGGAGGGGGACACCCTCTCCGACGCCGGCGAGATCGTCTTCAACTCTGCACCGCATGTTGCCTACTGGGTCGGGCCGCAGCCCGGAACGACCGGGTACGAGATCGACACCGCGCAGGACCGGGTGTTCGTCCGTTATCTGACCGACGATGCCGAACCCGGTGACACTCAGCCGAACTACCTCACTGTTGGCAGCTACTCGGTGCCCGGTGCGGCCGCACGGCTGCAGGAGGATCAGGCTGCCGGGGGCGAGCTCGAGGAAGCTGACGGCTACGTCCTGTTCGAGGAGGCCGACGGCCAGCGTGCCTATGTGGTCTTCGACGACGAGCCGGACATCCAGATCGAGATCTTCGATCCCGATGCCGGCCGCGCGGCCGAACTGGCTCGCTCAGGCGACCTGCGCCCGCTCGAGTAGGCCATTCGGCCAAAAAGTGCCGCACCTGTTCAAGGTGGCAGGTAGCCTTACCTCGCGATGAGCACGACTTTGTTCGAAGCTCGCGCGCTCGGACGTATCTCTCTGAAGGCCGTTGCGGGGGCGCTTCTCGCCGCCTTTGCGCTTGCGTTTGTCGCAGGGGTGCCCGAGCCCGCGCACGGACAGACGGCGAAGGCCGCCAAGAAGAAGAAAAAGAAGAAGAAAGGCACCAGCCAGGTCCTGGGCGTGCAGCAGGCGTCCCCGGGTGCTCAGGGGCCTGCGGGCCCCCAAGGGCCGATCGGACAGACCGGTCCCCAGGGCGAGCAGGGCCCTCAAGGTGCGACCGGCGCCACCGGGGCAACGGGAGCCACCGGCGCCACCGGTGGCCAAGGCCCACAAGGAATTCAGGGCGAGCAGGGAATCCAGGGCGAACAAGGCATTCAGGGCATTCAGGGCGTCCAGGGCGAGACGGGCCCGGCCGGCCCCCAGGGGCCGATCGGGCAGACCGGGCCCCAGGGCGAGACGGGGCCCCAGGGCGAGCAGGGGATCCAGGGTGAGACGGGGGCCACAGGTGCAACCGGCCCGCAGGGCGCAACCGGCCCGCAAGGACCTCAGGGCGAGACCGGCGCAACGGGAGCCACCGGCGCCCAAGGGCCCCAGGGCGAGCAGGGAATCCAGGGCGACCAGGGCATTCAGGGTGAAACGGGCCCGGCCGGCCCCCAGGGGCCGATCGGGCAGACCGGGCCCCAGGGCGAGCAGGGGATTCAGGGCGAAACGGGCGCCACAGGTGCAACCGGCCCCCAGGGCGAGCAAGGAACTCAGGGCGAGCAGGGCATCCAGGGCGACCAGGGCATCCAGGGCATCCAGGGCGAAACGGGCCCAGCCGGCCCCCAGGGGCCGATCGGACAGACCGGTCCCCAGGGCGAGCAGGGGATTCAGGGCGAAACGGGCGCCACAGGTGCAACCGGCCCCCAGGGGCCTCAGGGTGAAACCGGCGCCACCGGTGCCCAAGGACCCCAGGGCGAGCAAGGAACTCAGGGCGAGCAGGGCATCCAGGGCATCCAGGGCGAGACGGGCCCAGCCGGCCCCCAGGGGCCGATCGGACAGACCGGGCCCCAGGGCGAGACCGGCGCCACAGGTGCAACCGGCCCCCAGGGGCCTCAGGGTGAAACCGGCGCCACCGGTGCCCAAGGGCCCCAGGGCGAGCAGGGAATCCAGGGCGAACAGGGCATCCAGGGCGAGACGGGTCCGGCCGGCCCCAACGGGCCGATCGGGCAGACCGGGCCCCAGGGCGAGCAGGGACCTCAAGGCACGACCGGCGCGCAGGGACCGAGCGGCCCCGCCGGTCCGCAGGGACCTGACGGCGAGGCCGGCGCTCAAGGACCCGCTGGTCCTCAGGGTCCGATCGGGCCTGCAGGCGCCGCCGGCCCCCAGGGACCCCAAGGTCCGCAGGGGCCCAAGGGTGAACAGGGGATCCAGGGGATCCAAGGCACACAGGGCCCCCAGGGTCCGGCTGGAATCAGCGGATTCCAGGTGCTCGAATCGACCTCGGCGAACAACTCGGCCAACAAGTCACACAATTCCCCCACCTGCCCGGCCGGCAAGACCGTGATCGGCGGGGGCGGGTCGGTCAGCCTCGCAAGCGGTATAGCGATTGCGAGCAGCACCGTGGCCGGTCAGGCTTGGACCGTGACTGCCTACGAGTCCGGCGTCGGCGGCACTAACTCGAACTGGACGATTACCGCGCGCGTCCACTGCGCAACCGTCGCCCCTTAGGCGCCAGTACGGTTCAAAGATGGCTGCAGTGGCGCTGGCGCTGATGGTCGCCTACCTCTTCCTGGCGTTCGGGGTGCGGGTGGCGGTCGCAGTGCGGACCACCGGCGATACCGGGATCGTCAACCTCGGTTCGGTCCCGCCGATCGAGCTGCTCGGGGGGACACTGTTCTTCGCGGGGGTCGCACTCGGCGGAGCCAATCCGCTTCTTGCGGTGCTCGACCTGGTCGAGCCGTGGGAGGGGCTCGACGCCACCGCGGCTCACGTGGCCGGGCTGGCCCTCTGTGGGGTCGGGATCGCCGGAACGTTCGGGGCGCAGATGGCGATGGGCGCGTCGTGGCGGATCGGCGTTGACCCCGAGGAGCGCACCGATCTGGTCACCGGCGGCGTCTTCGCCCTGTGCCGGAACCCGATCTACACCTTCATGCTGATCTCCATGATCGGCTTTGCCCTGCTCGTCCCGACCTGGACCGCGCTGCTTGCCGGCGTCCTCCTGATCCTGGGGCTCGAGATCCAGGTCCGCCTTGTCGAAGAGCCGCACCTGCTGCGAACGCAGGGACGGCCGTATCGCGAGTACGCGCAGCAGGTGGGGCGTTTCGTTCCGGGCATCGGCCTGCTGCGCGCTTGAACGGCTACGGCCGCGGGCCCTCAGGCTGGATGGCGGCCTTCTGGGTGGCGATCACGGCCTTCTGGATCCTGTTCATCGCCGCCGCACAGACCGGCCCTCAATTCGTTCTGCGCGTGGTGATGCTGGTGCTGACCGCGGGCCTCTACTTCCTGCTCCTGCGCGATGACCGCGACGGACTCGCCCTTGACCGGCGCGAGGGGGAGGTGCCGGGCATCGTCTGGGCCTTCCTGGTGGCCCTCGGATTGCTTGCGCTGGGCGGTGTCCTCTATTACGGCGCCATTCTGGAACGGAGCGCAAGCGCGATGCTGGCAGTCAGTGTTGCGCTGCTTCTGGTCGCGAACCGCGACCGTCTCGACTTCCGGCGCTAGACCTTGCCCCATTCCATCGCCGTGACGAGGTCCGGCATCACCTGGTCGGGATGCTCCGCGATCATCTCGCTCGCCGTCTCGGCAAGTCGGTCGTGCAGCGTTTCGTCCGAGCGGAACTGCCGCGGTTGCAGCGGCTCGCGCAGCTTGGCCGTGGTCTTCCAGCGGTCGCGATAGATCACGGCAGGGAGGATTGGTGAGTTCGTCTGTCGGGCGAGCGCCGCGATCCCGGTCGCGAGGCGGACCTTGCGGCCCGCCAGCTCGACGACCCGGCCGCGTTCACCGCCGGCGGTGTCGATCGCGAGCCAGCAGACCTCCTTTCGCTTGAGCAGCTCCTCGAAGATCGGGAACGAGCCGCCGCGTCCGATGAAACGCGCCCCGGCTGCCTCGAGCCGTTCCACTTTGGCCGGCAGATAGAGGGCTCTTGAGCCCGATTGGTGGCGCTCATCCTCGATCTTTGCCCAGCGGCTGATGTAGAGCGTCTTTTCGTCCCGCTGGAGATGCAGGGCGAGGGCGAGCTGGAGGTGAGGCATCGGGCCGACGTGGACTCCGGCGACGATCACACCGCGGCGCTTGCGCGCCTTGTCGAGCTCCTCGATGCCCTCGATCTTGTCCGGCTTCGGAGCCAGCCAGGGCCTCCAAAAAATCTCGTCCATCATCCGGTTCTCGCGCAGGTTCTCTCGAGCGAAGGTCTCGAGCTCTTCGGTGTCTTCGCTTCCTGTGAAGACCCGAGCACGGTGCAGGGCCTGCTCGCGTTGGTCGTCGTTGCGCTTCCACGCGAGGCGTCCGGCGAGGGAGGCGAACCCCACCCCGATCGGCGCAGGGATCCCGGAGTGGAGCCCCTGGGACGCGTAGCGCCGCTCCCACTTGGGCACGTCGCTCGTCTCGAACAGCTCGGCCTTGGGCCGCTCGATCGCTTCGATCGCCGCGCGCCGTTCGGCTGCGCTCAGCTTCGGCGGCTCCGCCACCTCGTTCGGGCGGTCAGCGCCGCCGGCGGTTTGCTCCTCTGATTCAGATCTGGACATGTCCATATACTGGCCTGAATTCGACTGACTGGTCAGTCAACCAGGACGGTCGGTCACCCAGAATGCGCGTCGCCGCCGTACAACTCAACTCGACCGATGACCGCGCACGCAACCTTGCGGGAGCCGAGCGGCTCGTCCGTGACGCGGCCTCCGACGGTGCCCGCCTCGTCTCGCTGCCGGAGAAATGGCCCCTGCTCGGCGACGCGGAGGCCCTGCGCGCGGGAGCCGAGCCACTGGACGGTCCGGCGATCACCGCCGCCCGCGGCTGGGCGCGGGAGCGCGGCATCCACCTGCTCGCCGGCAGCTTCGCCGAGCAGATCCCCGGTGAGGAGAAGCTGGCCAACACCTCGGTTCTGATCGGACCCGACGGCGAGATCTCGGCCGTCTACCGCAAGCTTCACCTGTTCGACGTCGAGGTCGAGGGTGTCTCCTACCGCGAATCGGAGGTCGAGCGGGCCGGCGACGAGATCGTCATCGCCCACGCCGAGGATCTGCCCGTCGGGATGACCGTCTGTTACGACCTCCGCTTCCCCGAGCTCTATCGGATCCTGGCGATAAAAGGGGCGCGTCTAATCACGGTTCCCTCCGCGTTTACGACGCCCACCGGCCGCGCCCACTGGGAGGTTCTCTTGCGTGCCCGCGCGATCGAGAATCAGGCTTTTGTGCTCGCCGCCAACCAGGTGGGGCGGGCGGCCCCGCACTTCGACTCGTGGGGACACTCGATGATCGTCGATGCCTGGGGCGAGGTGCTCGCAATGGCATCGGGCGGAGAGGGGTTTGTCGCGGCAGATCTCGACTTCGCCGCGCAGGAGGAGACCCGGCGCAGCCTTCCTTCGCTTGCAAACCGCAGGCCCGAGATGTACCGCTGGCCGGAGGCAGCGCCCGTCAGCTGATGGCCGAAACACAGGCAGTCGACAAGCGCCGCGTCATCCTCGATGCCGCAATCCGCGTATTCGCCCGTCAGGGCTTCCACAACTGCCGCGTCTCAGACATCGCCGGTGAGGCCGGGGTCGCCTACGGGCTCGTGTACCACTACTTCAACTCGAAGGACGAGATGCTCAACGAGCTCTTCTCTCAGCGCTGGTCGCTGCTGCTTGAAGCAAGCAGGGAGGCAGACGTTGAAGGCTCGACTCCACGCGACAAACTGGCGGCGATCGCCGGCTTCATCATCGAGTCCTACCGCCACGACCCCGAGTTGATGAAGGTGATCATCGTCGAGGTGACCCGCGCCGCAAACAGCTTCGGGCGCACCCACCTCGGCGAGATCCGCAAGGCCTACGACCTGATCGAGAAGATCGTCGCCGACGGCCAGTCCGAGGGGACGTTCAGGAAGGACGTAGATGCCGCCTTCGCCTCGATGCTCTTCTACGGAGCGATCGAGCAGCTCCTTACCGGCTGGATCTTCGGCGTCGTCCCGGGCAAGGACACCGACTTCGACCACGCCAAGGACCTGGTGGTCGAAACGATCTGCGCCGGCCTGGAACCACGGCCGGCTGGAGCGGCAGTCTGATGTGGGAGGGGCTGGCCCGGACCCGCCGCCAGGACAGGGTCTTGCACGGCGCAGCGAAGGTTGCCAACGTCATCTTCGGATTGATCGCCTTGCCTCTGTGGCTGATCGGCCAGCGGCTCGGCGGCAGGGTGCGCGGATTGTTGGAGCGAGCCGAGCAGCGGACCCCGCGGTCGCTCCCGGTCCCTCCCCAAAGCCCGCGTTCGATGGACTCGCTGATGGTGGAACTTGAGGGCCTCCAGCACCACCTGCGCCCCAATCCGATCGCCGAGCTGCGCCGGGGGCTCGCCGACATCACTCCCTTCGTTGTCGCCCAGCACCGCGAGGGCGCGGTGCTCGGGTACCGCTATCCGGCGCAGTTCGAGGACCACATCTTCGAGGGCGCCGACGGTGAGCGGATTGCGGCCACGATCGGTCTCCAGGAGGCGGCGCGCCCCGGCCTGATCGTCGTCCACGGCGTCTTCACCACCAGCCGCTTCGACTACGTCCGTCAGATCGCCGTACGGGCCTACTACGAGTGGGGTTTCAACGTCGCCGTGCTTGACCAGCGGAGCTTCGGCATGACCGAGCTCACCACCCACGCTCCTTCGACCGCCGGCTGGAAGGAGGGTGAGGACATCGCGGAACTTGCCCGCTACCTAAAGAAGGCCGGCGCGACCAGCGTCGGGACTATCGGAATCTCGCTCGGCGGCAGCTCGGTCCTCAATGCCTGCAATCTCGACGGGGTGGAGGATGCTCTCGACGGCGGAATTCTGGCTGTCTCTCCGCCCGCCGAGCCAAAGGAGGTGTGGGCGCGGCTCTCCGAGCCGGTTCCGCGCACCCACCCCCGCTATCCGCTCCACTACGCCTTTCGGGCGATGCTCATCTCCCGGGTTCGCTCGGGCCGCTGGCCGAAGGATGCCGAGCGGGCCGAGAACATGGTCCAGGTGCTCAACATCATCGCCGAGCCCTACTACGAGATCCCCGCTGACGAGATCTGGCGGCGCGCCCGCGGGCTCGACCGGGTCGGAGATGCGAAGGTGCCGCTGCTCGTCCTGCACCCCGAGGACGACGTCATCATCAAGGTCGAAGAGGCGCAGAAGCTGGAGCAGGCCGCCAAGGGGAACGACCTGGTCCGTGTCTGGATCCTGCCTGCCGGCGCCCACGGGATCCTCGAGGCGATCGACTCCAAGTTCACCTACAACGTCTACCGCGGATTCTTCGAGCGCTGGGCGACCTACGCCGAGCGCGGAGCCGAGGCGGTGAAAGGCAACGGCAAGCTGGTTTACTCCCGTTCTGGTGAACGAGAGGAACGAGCTGCTCGAGAATGACCTCGTCCGGCGGCTGATCTGGTCCGGCCTGCTGGCGGCGCTTGGCGCATTGGCATCGATCGTCGCGCATCGCGGCGCCACGACGATCTACGAGCGCGTTTTCGACGAGGAGCCGCCCGAGTGAGCACGTCAGAAGGCACGCCTGGGCCGCCCAAGCCTGATCCGCCGGCTCCGCCCAAGTCCGATTCGCCTGCTGCTTCGACTCCGCCGGCGCCGCGGCCGGGCGCCGTACGCGAGCCCGCGACCACAGTGCCGACCCCACCGGGGCCGGCGCCGCCCGAGCAGGAGCAGTCGGTGGGCGAGCTCGTGGTCGAGATCTCCGAGCAGGCCTCGGTCCTCGTCCGCGAGGAGATCGAGCTGGCCAAGTCGGAGGTCTCTGAGAAGCTCAACAAGCTGCTCGCGGGCTCGGTCGCAGGGCTCGTCGCCGGCGTATTCCTGATCGCGGCCCTCTTCCTGCTCATGCACTTCGCCGCGATCCTGCTCGGGGAGAACGTCTTCGACGGTCGTCTCTGGCTCGGCTACCTGGTCGAAGGTGTCGTGTTCATCGCGGTCGCGGCGGGTGCCGGGCTCTACGCATATCGCTCGATCAAGCGGGGTACACCACCGACACCGGAGATGGCGATCGAGGAGGCGAAGGAGATCCGCGAGGCATTCCAGGCGGAGCCGGGCGCATGAGTCCCGAGCCTGGCAACGGATCGACGCCCACGACGGGGATCGCCGCGATTCCCGAGCCCGGCAGCCGCGAGCCCGAGCAGATCCGGGCTGACATCGTGCGCCAGCGCCAACAGCTCGGCCGCAACGTCGCCGCCCTCCGCGGGCGGGTTCGCGACCTCACCGACGTTCGCAAGCAGGCCCGCGAACACCAGACCGAGCTGATGATCGGTGCCGCGGCGGTCGGCGCGGTGGCGGCGGGCGTGTTCCTGCTGAAGCGCCGCGGCGACGACTAGCCGAGCTCGGTGAGCAGCGCCTCGATCCTGCCGTCGATCTCGTCGCGGATCCTGCGGACCGTGGCCAGGTCCTTTCCAGCCGGGTCCTCCAGCTCCCAGTCTTCGTAACGCTTGCCCGGGTAAATGGGACAGGCGTCGCCGCACCCCATCGTGATGACGACGTCCGCCGCCTTCACCCCGTCGTCCGTGAGCGGCCGCGGGAACCGCTTCGAGATGTCAATGCCGAGTTCGGCCATGGCTTCGACCGCGACCGGATTGATCTGATCGGCGGGTTCGCTGCCGGCCGAGCGCACCTGGACCCGCCCCGCGCCCTTGCGGTCGAGCAGGGCGGCCGCCATCTGACTGCGCCCGGCATTGTGGACGCAGACGAACAGCACCTCGGGCAGGTCGGCCATGGCCACAGGATATTACATAGACAAACGTGATTCTAGTTTGCTAGGGTGGATTGATGGCTGTCGATCTCGAGCTGGCCCCGAAGCAGAAGCGACCGATTGGCGAGCCCTGCTGCGTACCGGTCGTCTATCCCGATGTGGATCGGGCTGCCGCCGGGCGGATGGCGAAGGTCGCAAAAGCGCTCGGCGACCCGATCCGGATGCAGCTCGTCGACGTCTTGCGCAAGCACGCCGGCAAAGTCTGCGTCTGCGAGCTGGTCCCCCTGTTCGACCTCTCTCAGCCCACTGTCTCGCACCACCTGAAGGTGCTGCGCGAGGCCGGTGTGGTCGGCTCCGAGCGCCGCGGCCTCTGGTCCTACTACTACGTCCAACCCCAAGCAACCAAGGAGATCAAGCAATGGTTGTCATGAGAGACCCGGGGGAATGTCCTCCCGGCTGCTGCTGAACGACCGAGACCCGGGAGCGTCGGACTGGCGCTCCCGGGTGCTCGAAGCGCGCCGCGGGCCGCAATCGGTCAGCGGCGTCTACTCGCGCCTTGCTCCCGTCTACGAGCTGTGGGCACGGATGACCGAGGCCAAGGCTCGCAGCCGCGTGCTCGAGCTGGCGAATATCCGCGATGGCGAGGACATCCTCGAGGTTGCCACCGGAACAGGGGCGCAGCTGGTCGAGTTGGCCCGCCGAAACCCCTCGGGAACGACTCGCGGCATCGAGCTGGCGCCGGGCATGGTCCGGCGAACGCAGAAACGGCTGGCGGCCGAAGGCCTGGCGGCGGTCGAGGTGCGCGAGGGGAGCGGCCTGGAGCTTCCGTTCGAGGACGAGAGCTTCGACCTGCTGGTCAACGGCTACATGCTGGATCTCCTGCCCCACGAGGAGATTGTCGCGGCGATCGCCGAGTATCGCCGGGTTCTGCGGCCTGGCGGCCGCCTGGTGCTCTCCAACATGACGGTTGCCGAGCGCCGCCGGGACGGAATCTGGGACGAGCTCTACAAGCGCGGAATCGACTTGACGGCCGGGTGCCGAGGGGTCCTCGCCGCCCCGGTCCTCGACGAAGAGGGCTTCGAGCAGGTGAGCCGCCAGTACATCGGTCAGATGGGTTTCCCGACCGAAATCGTCACCGCGGTCAAGCCGCTCGCCTGATCGGGCCTGTCCGGGGCGGTGCCTAGCCTGCGCCGGGATGGGGCACCGAGATGTCTCCTCGAGGCTGATCGCAAAGATCGTCCTGGTCGCGGCGGCCACCGTGGCCGCGCTGTATCTGCTCTTCCAGATCCGCAGCGTGATCGGGCTGCTCTTGATCGCGGTCTTCTTTGCGCTCGCCGTGGCGCCGGCGGTCAACTGGCTCGACAACCGCCGGGTGCCGCGGCCCGCGGCGATTCTCGCCGTCTACCTCGCAATCGGCTCCGCGATATTCGGGGTCGGCCTGCTGCTCGTCCCGCCCCTGGTCGACGGGATCGACGAGCTCTCCCAGGATCTGCCGGGCTACATCGAGGACCTGCGTGAGAACGAGACCTTCCGTGACTATGACGACGACTACCAGATCACCGAGAAGCTCCAGGAGCAGGTCGACGAGCTCCCGAGCCGGCTCGGGGATGCCGCCGGCACGCTCTCCGACGTCACCGTCGGCGTCTTCTCGAGCTTCGTACAGCTGTTCGCGATCCTGGTCATCGCCTTCTTCCTACTGATGGAGGGCAGGAGGATGCTCGACTTCACCTACAACCAGGTCTCCGACGAACGCGAGCGGCGCCTGCGGACCATTGCCTCCGATGTCTCGGCCGCCGTCTCGGGTTATGTGTTCGGTGCGTTCTTCCTGGCGACGCTGGCAGGCATCGTCACTTACGCGGTGCTCTCGGTGCTCGGGACCCCGTTCGCGGTTCCGCTCGCGATCCTGTTCGGGTTCTTCGATTTGGTTCCGCTGGTGGGAGCGACGATCGGCGGCATCCTGGTTGGAATCGTGGTCGCCTTTTTCGACTTCCCGGGCGATCTGATCGTCTGGGTAATCGTCTTCATCGGCTACCAGCAGCTCGAGAATTACGTCTTCCAGCCGCTCGTCTACGGCCGGGCGGTCCAGGTACACCCGCTGATCGTGTTGATCTCGATTCTGATCGGCGCCTCACTGCTCGGTGTGCTCGGGGCGCTCATGGCGATTCCGGCGGCGGCCACGATCCAGGCGATCGTGCGGGACTACTGGCGCTTCTACCAGGAGAGCCTGGTGAAGGCGGTGAGCGGCGATCGGGGCGAGCCGCTGCCACCGTCGACCGAGGGCCTCGAGACGACCTAGGCCTCGAGGAACTCCCGCGGGACGGCGCCGACTCCGACCAGGCCGGGGCCGATGTGGGCACCAAGCACCGGGCCGATCTCCGAGACGATCGCCGGGTCGCAGCCGAACACGGGCTTGCACGCCTCGACCACCTCCTCGGCGCCCTCTGGGTCGGTGACGTGCTGAACCACCCAGCCGTCGGCGCCGTCCCCGTGGCGCTGGCGGGCGTAGTCGACCAGGCGTGCAAAGGCGCGCTTGCGGGTCCGCACCCGCTCGACCGGCTCGATCTCTTTCTCCAGGGTCAGGATCGGCTTGATCTTCAGGGTCGAGCCGATCCAGGCCTGCGCCCCGCCGATCCGGCCGCCCCGCCGCAGGTACTCGAGGCTGTCGACCGCGAACCAGATCTTGAGCTTCTCGCGAGCGGCACCGAGGCGCTCGGCGATCTCCGCCGCGCCGGCTCCGGATTCTGCGGCGGCCGCGGCTGCCAAAACCAGCAGTCCAGTGCCGCCCGCGGCCGTGGTGCTGTCGAAGATTTGGATTCGCTCTCCGCCCACCCCTTCGCTTTTTAGTCGCTCCTTGGCCTGGTTCGCCGCCTCGACCGTGCCCGAAATCCCCGAGGAGAGGTGGATCGAGACGATCTCGCGGTCCTCGCCCAGTAGGGGCTCGTAGACGGAGGTGAAATCACCGATCGAAGGTTGCGAGGTGGTCACCGGCTCGCTGCTGCGTCGGAGCCGCTCGTAGAAATCCTCGTAGTCGGAGATGTCCGCCTCGCGCTCATGCTTGCCCTCGATTCCGACGTAGAGGCTGATCAGGTTGATCGCGTGGCGCTCGATCAAGTCGGTCGGCAGGTAGGAGGTGGTATCGGCGACGATCGCCGTGGGCGCGGGCAAGGGCGGGGCGATTGTTTCACCGGCGCCCCGCGCGGTGCGGCGCCCTGCCGGGGCCCCTACCATCCCGGTCCGTGGCCCCCAAGACCCTGGTAACGGGCGGGACCGGGTTCGTCGGCACGCATGTCGTGCGCGCCCTTGCCGAACGAGGAGATGAGCTGAGGTTGCTCGTGCGCGACCCGGACCGGGCCGAGCATCTCGGCGGGCTCGAGTTCGAGACGGTTACCGGCGACGTCACCGATACGCGGTCCCTGCGCAAGGCGATGAAAGGGATGGAGCGCGTTTTCCACGTCGCGGGCACGACTTCGCATCGCTCCACCGCCCGCAAGCGGGTCTTCGAGGTCAATGTTGGGGGCACCCGTAACGTCATGGCCGAGGCACTCCGCGCCGGTGTCGAACGGGTTGTGCACACCTCGTCGGTCGCCGCGGTCGGCGCGGCGAAGCCGGGGGAGACCGCGAACGAGGACCAGTTCTTCACCGCGGGCCGCTACGGGATCGCGTACATGAACGCCAAGCACGAGGCAGAACTGGAGGCGCTTCGCGCCGCTGCCAAGGGCCTGCGCGTCGTCATCGTCAACCCCTCGTTCGTGCTCGGTCCGGATGACCCCACCGGGACTTCGAACGAGCTCGTGCGCAGGTTCCTCTCCCGCCAGATCCCCGTATACGTGGACGGCGGCCTCAACGTCGTAGACGTGCGCGATGTCGCGGCCGGACACGTGCTCGCCGATGAGCGCGGCCAGGAGGGCGAGCGCTACATCCTCGGCGGCCGCAACTTCACCCTGCAGCGCCTGTTCGCCGACCTCGGCCGGATCGCGGACATCCCGCCGCCGCCGATGAAGGTTCCCGGTGCGATCGCGAGCAGGACCATGGAGGTGCTCGAGCTGGCCGGGCTGCCGGCACCCGCCTCCAGCGACGAGATCAAGGCCGGCACGCTCTGGCTCACCTACCGCAACGACAAAGCGAGGCGCGAGCTCGGATTCAAGCCGCGGCCGCACGAGGAAACGCTCGAGGACGCCGTCGCCTGGCAGCTCGAGAACGTCGATCTCGAGCAGGGCGGCTTGCGAACCCGCGCCACAGACGCGGCGCTGCGTGCGGGTGGCACGATCGCGGACCTCGGGTCGCGGCTGCCGCGTCCGCGGCTGCCGAAGAACCCGCTGCGTCGCGGTTGAGCTCGCCCGGCCAAAACCCGGGGAGTGGGACGCGACTCGTCCTCTATCGCTGCCGGACCCCGACCAATTTCCTCTGCCCGTGCGGCTCGGTAGAGCGCAAGCTGCGCCGGCTCGGGCTCGAGCACCGCACCGAGCGGGTAGCGATGCGGCGTGCCAACCGTCCCGAGATCGTCGAGCTGACCCGCCAGCGGCACGTGCCGGTGCTGATCGACGGGAACGAGGTGATCAGCGATTCGAGGCGGATCCGGGAGTATCTCGAGCGCGAGCATGCGGGTGGGCACGAGCCCACGGGCGAAAGCGGCGACTGACGCTGCTTTACAATGTGTAGCGATGACTGAGACCAAGACGACCCCCGAGCCAATCACCCTCACCGACAAGGCCGCGGCCAAGGTGAAGGAGCTGCTCGACGAGCAGGAGAACGCGGCCGAGCAGGCGCTGCGCGTTGCCGTCCAGGGCGGCGGCTGCTCCGGCTTCCAGTACGCGCTCGCCTTCGACAAGCGCAAGGACGACGACCACGTGTTCGAGCGCGACGGCGTCAACGTCGTCGTCGACAAGGCTTCGATGCAGTTCGTCTACGGCTCCGAGGTCGACTACATCGACGGCCTCGAGGGTGCCGGCTTCGCGGTCAACAACCCGAATGTCGTCGCCGCCTGCGGTTGCGGCTCTTCCTTCCAGGTGAAGGAAGAGGACGCCGAGACCGCGGCTGTCTAGCGCGACCGCGGCTGTCTAGTACCCGGGCTCAGGTCGCCGGAGCCCCTTCGGCTGCGGCCTGCAGCTCCGCGAGGTCGAGCTTGCGCATCTTCAGCATCGCCTCCATCGCGCGCGCGGCGCGGTCCGGATCGGAGTCGTCGAAGATCTCCTCCATACCGGCCGGGACGACCTGCCACGAGAGTCCGTACTTGTCCTTGAGCCAGCCGCAGACCGACTCCTCGCCACCCTCGAGCAGCGCGTCCCAGTAGTAATCGACTTCCTCCTGGTTTGCGCACTTGATCTCCAAGGAGATGGCCTCGTCGAACTTGAACTCGGGCCCGCCGTTGATGCCGACGAACCGCTGGCCGTCGAGCTCGAATTCGACCGTCATCGGCGTCCCGGGCTCTCGGGTTCCGGGCGCTCCTTCTGGGTAGTTGAGGACCTTGACGATGCGCGAGTTCTTGAACACGGACGTGTAGAACTCTGCCGCCTCCACCGCCTCGTGATCGAACCACAGGTTGGTGACGATTTTCTGCTCCATCGGGTGCTTCCTCCTTCAGGTGCGGAATCGGGTTGTCGCACCCTATGACCGAAGGCCTGGCGAAAACTCATCGCCGGGCTCCTGCCGAGCCGGCGATCTAGCCGTTCTTGCCCTCGGAGGTGTTCATCTCCAGCAGAGCGCTGTCGCCGTGGCGGTGGATCACCTTCCAGTCGCCGTCCTCGCGGCGATAGACCTGGGTGACGCGCAGGGAGATGTCATCGACCGGCTTGCCCGCGATCGATCCCCTGTACCGCTCGAAGCCCACCGTGTACGCCATGTCCCCGATCACGTCGGCGACCTCGAGGTCGAAGCGCCAGCCGGTTACGTCGCTGAACTTGGTCACCACCTGCTCGAAGGTCTCGCTCACGTCCTCCCAGCCCGACTTGTACATACCGGCCGCGCCGAACAGGCTCACCGGATCCCGCTGTGACCAGAGCTTCATCCGCGGGCCCGCATCGCCCTCGTGAAACGCAATCTCGGCGTCGACTAGCCGGGGGAGGAACTCGGAGCGGAAGTCGTCGAGGTCGCTCACGCGCTCCGGGGGCCGCGGAGGGCGGTCTAGCTGCCCTCGATGTTCATCGGCGGGCTCTGAGTGACGGGGCGGTCCGGGTCTGCGGCCGCCGGAGTCTGAACCTCTGCGGCGGCCTCGGCCCCGAGGACCTCCTCCAGCTCGCCCGCCTCGTGCATCTCCTCGAGGATGTCGGCGCCGCCGACCAGTTGGCCCTTGACGTAGAGCTGCGGGAAAGTGCGCCAGTCGGCGATCTCTCCCGTCGCCTGCCGCAGCGGCTCCAGCGCGGGCAGAACGTCGAGCGCCGCGTACTCGACGCCGTAGGCCTCGAGCACGTTGATCGCCCGCATCGAGTTGCCGCAGCTGGGCTGATCGGGGCTTCCCTTCATCATCAGCAGCACCGGGTTGTCCGCGATCAGCTGCTGGACCTTCTCCTTCAGGGTCGGCTCAGTCATTTGGGTTCCTCAGGTTGGTCCTCATTCCGGAACGATTGTACGGACCGTGAGCGAGTGGATCTCGCCACTCTCGGTTTGCTCGCTGAGCGCACTCTTCACGAGCATGTGCTGCTGCAGCCTGGTCTTGCCCTGAAACTGCGGGGCCGTGACCGTGACCCGGATGTGATCTCCGCCGCGCTCGTCGACTACCTCCGCTTCGGAGCCCGGCAGGTCGCGCTCGATCAGCGACTTCACCTCTTCGAGCGGGACCGCCATCGGCTATGCCGGCTCGGAGGCTTTTGCGGCGTCGAGCATCTCGTCGACACGGATGAACTTCACGCGCGGTCGGCCTAGTGGCTCCCCGCGGGCGACCTCGGCGGCGTTGATCGCCTCCCAGCCCGAGTAGCTGACGAAGTCCGGCGAGCGCTCAGTGAGCAGCTCCTCGACCCCGGCCGGATCCGGGTTCTCTGGCGCGCCGAGGCGGTCGTGCTCGGCGTCCTCGAGCAACTTCACGACGGTCTCGTTTGCGTCCTTCTTGTTTGTGCCGATCACCCCGGAGGGGCCGCGCTTGATCCAGCCGACGGCATAGAGACCTTCGACCTGCCTGCCGGTGTCGTCGATCACCGCTCCGGCGTCATTGGGGATGACGCCGCGGCCCTCGTCGAAGGGAATGCCCTCGAGCGGCACGCCCTTGTAGCCGATCGAGCGGAAGACCAGGCCGCATTCGAGTGTCTCGCGCTCGCCGGTGTCGCGCGCCTTGATGTTGCCGCCGTCGTCCTCGTGGAGTTCGTTCACGCCGAGCACGATCCGCTCGACCTTGCCGTCGCCCTGGATCTCGATCGGCGAGCGGAGGAAGCGCAGGATGACCTTCTTCGGCTTGCCCTCGGGCTCGCGCTGGGAGAAATCGGTGAACAGCTCCACGTTCCGGACGTTCGTGGGATCGGCCTCGTCGGAGTCGAGGTAGGCACGGCTGAGCGGGTCGAGCTCGACCTCGGCGGGGTCGACGACGACATCGGCGATCTCGATCTCGCCCAGCTCTCGGACCTCGGGGTTGGTGAAGGCCGCCTGGGCCGGGCCTCGCCTCCCGACCACGACGATCTCCTTGATCGGGCACTCGGCGAGGGGGTCGATCGCGTGCTCGGCGGTGTCGGTCTCCTCGAGCTCCGCCCGGGTGAGCGCCAGCATCCTGGTGACGTCGGCAGCGACGTTGCCGTTGCCGATCACGATCGCGCGTTCGCAGCCGAGGTTGTACTCCCGGTCGGCGAAATCGGGATGCGCGTTGTACCAATTGACGAACTCCGTGGCCGAATGGCTGCCCGGCAGCTCCTCACCCGGGATCCCGAGGTGGCGGTCGACGCTGGTCCCATAGGCGAAGACCACTGCGTGGTAGCGGTCGCGCAGCTCACCGACCGAGACGTCATTGCCGACGTCGACGTTGCCGAAGAAGCGGAAGCCGTCGCGCGCCGCGGTCTTCTCGTAAACGCGGATCACCGACTTGATCTTCGGGTGGTCCGGGGCGACGCCGGCGCGGACGAGGCCGTAGGGAGTCGGCAGCTTGTCGAACATGTCGACCTCGATCGCCGGCTCCTCCTGCTTGAGGAGGTGCTCGGCCGCGTAGAAGCCGGCCGGGCCGGAGCCGATGATCGCAACACGAATTGGGGATGCAGCGGTGCCGAGCTCGTTCATGGGGCGCGGAAGGTTACGCGACCCCGGCCGCCGTAGGACCGGGCATGGCGCTCGGCGTTGCCGCGACCGCGACGCCGTCGAGCGCGTCGATCGCCTTGCCGAGCGAGGTCGCGACACAGGTGAAGATCGGCGTGTCGCGGAGGGTGTACGAGCTCGACTCGGTCCCGCGCAGCTCCTGAACCAGGTCGAGAAAATCGCCGGGATCGTCGGCCTCGAATGAGACCACGAACTCCTGGTCGTCGAGCCCAAATGAGTACGCGGTGTTGATCGAGATCTCCGGATAGCGGCGCCCCACCTCGATGTGGTCGGCCATGATTCGCTGCCGCTCCTCGGCGGGCAGCGAGTACCACTCGCGCTTCTTCCAGAACGGATAGACAAAGAGGTACTTGCGCTCGGAGACGCAGATCTCCGGGCGGACCTCGGAATCCGAGTAGGGCGAGGCCTTGGTCATCGCCAGGTAGGAGTAGGGGACTTCTGCCCATTGAGCGAGGCCGCTCTGGCCGAGGACGACGTGGAAGGTGTGGATGTCTTCGAGGATCGGGCTCTGGCTCAGCAGGAGCAGGTCGACGTCGCCCCGCGTGCCGACTGTCGAGTACGCTCGCAGCGATCGATCGACCGCGAAGTCTTCGCACGCGGCGAGGAACTCACGCTTGTCGCGGGCGCGCGATTCCGGGTCGCGCCGCCTCCACGCGGGGTCGAGCTTGAAGAAAGTGAACTTGACGAACGTGCGGTCGGCCACGAATTTGAGGTTAGCGGTAGCGCTCGCGACAGCCGCTACGGCGCTTGCGTCGCCACCGGCGGCCTCTGCCCAGCAGGAGCCGGTGCAGCCGACGGTCGTGGTGGCGATGCTCAGCCCCTCGATCGAGCCGCTCAGCCTCGGCCGGGTTCCCGGTCTATCGCCCGGTCTGCTGAGCGCCGGCCTCAGCAAGGTGCGTCCGTCGCAGACCTACCTCGACATTTCGCAAGGGAACCGAATCTTCACCTCCCTCTATCCGGGCGAGAGGCCGCCCAAGGCGATCGTCGTCTCCGACCGGGTCGCTGGCTGGCGTTTACTGGAGGCGCGGTCGGCCGATGCCCCCGCCGACCTGGTTCCCGGCCTGCTCGGCCAGACGCTCGAGGATGCTCGCGTCAGTGTCCGGGCGGATCCGGTCCTGGTCAACCCGGCGCTGATCGCCGTCAATGAGGCCGGCTTCGTCGAGCGGAGCGGCCATTTCGATTGCGTCGAGCGCCGCTGCCCGGCCGGGGTCACCCTGATCGCGGCGAAGCGCTCCGAGCTGCCCCGGCTGGTAGCGGCCCTCCGCGGAGATGACCTGCTGGTCGCGATCGAACGCGCCCCCCCGAGCGGGCGCGAGGGGCTCGCGATCGGAATCGCAGGCACGGGGTTCGACGGGAACCTGACCTCCGATACGACCAGGACCCGCGGTCTGGTCGCGGCGACCGACATCGCCCCGACCATTCTCGAGCGGTTCGGTCTCGCGGTTCCCGACGCGATGACCGGGAACGCCATCCGCGACCGAGGGTGGCCCCGACGCTGCAGCGGTCGAGGACCTGAACGAACGGATCTCGATCGTCTCGGCCCGCCGCGGCCCGGTCGTGTTCACCAACGCCCTGCTCTGGATCGCGCTGGCGCTGGCCGCGGCAGTGATCGGCCGCGGCCGCGCAGCGCGCATCGCTTTCCCGCTGCTCGGCCTCTCCTGCATCTACATGCCGTTGCTCCTCCTCGTCTGCGCCGCGTTCGACCCGAGCCGCACCGTCGAGCGGTTCGCGGTTGGCCTGGGAGCGCCGCTGCTCGCAGTCACAACGCTGAGCCTCGTCCGCGGCTACGCCGCGCTGGCGATCGCCTGCGGCGCCACCGCCGGTGCCTATGCGCTCGACGTGCTCGCCGGCTCGCCGCTCACCTCGCTCTCCCTGATCGGCCCCAACCCCGCCCTCGGGGTGCGGTTCTTCGGGATCGGCAACGAGCTCGAATCGACCCTTGCCGTCCTGATCCCGGTCGGGCGTGGGAGCGGCTCTGGCGCTCGCGCGGGTCGCGGACGGCGGTGCCGTTCCTCGCAGTGGGAGCGCTGGCGACGATCGTGTTCGCGGCAGGGCGCTTCGGAGCCGACGTCGGGGCCGCGATCGTTCTTCCGGTCGGGGCAGTCGTCGCGGCCGCGGTCCTCACGGAGGTGGGCAGCGGGGCGGGCCGCGAACGCTGGCGCACCTGGGCGCTGGTTGCGCTCGTCCCGCTGCTAGCCCTTCTGTCCCTCGCCGCGATCGATATCGCAATCGGCGGCGGTGCGCATCTGACCGGTTCGGTGCTCGAAGCGGGCGGTGCCGACGACCTGGCCGACGTAGCCGAGCGGCGGTTGCGGCTCTCGGAAAAGAGCTTCCGCCGCGCGGCCGGCGAGCCGTTCATCTACCTGGCGGCGGGACTGTTCGTCGGTGGGCTCTACCAGCGGCGGCGAGTCGCGGCCGCCTTCGAGGGCAGCCCCGCCGCGTATGCGGGCTTCCGCGGGGCAGTGGTTGCGACCCTGGTCGGGTCGGTGGTCAACGATTCGGGCGCAATCGTGTTCATGCTGGGGACCACCTTTCTCGTGGCCACGGTTGGATTTGCGTGGGGTGAGGCGGCGCGGGCGGCGCGGGACACCCGCCCGGGCCCCGCAAATAGCGACAAACCGGCGCCCTAACCCCCGGGACCACGGTTCACTCGAGAGGCGCCCGCGGGGTATGTACCCTTCGTGTCGATGCGCATCGCGCTGGTCTCGCCCTACTCCTGGACCTATCAGGGCGGCGTCAACCGGCATGTCGAGGCCCTCGCGGAAGAGTTCCTCTCCCGCGGACACGAGGCCCGCGTGCTGGCGCCCTGGGATCCCCCCGACCGCCGCAGCGGTTGGCTCCACCGTGGGCCGCCGGCGGAACGCGGGCGCCCCGACTACCTGATCGGGCTCGGCCGATCGTTCGGGATCGGCTCCAACGGCGCGATCTCGAACATCTCCGACCTTCCCGGAGGGCGCGACCGCGCTGCGGCGCGAGCTCCGTGCGGGCGACTACGACGTCGTCCACGTGCACGAGCCGCCGGCCCCTGTCGTCGGCTGGGACTGCTGTTCGTTTCGCGGCGCACCGGTGGTCGGAACTTTCCACGCCTACTCGACCTCGTGGTTCCCCAACAACGCCGCGATGCTCCTCGGCGCCCGGCGCAAGTTCAACCAGCTCTCGGCGCGAATCGCCGTTTCGGAGGCCGCCGCCTGGACGGCACGCCGTTGGTACGGCGGCGAGTACCGGATCGTTCCCAACGGCGTCGATACGGATGCCGCGCCGCAGGGCCCCAAGACCCCGAGCGAGAAGCTGCGTGTCCTCTTCGTGGGCCGGGCGGAGGAGCGCAAGGGCCTGCCGGTCCTGCTCTCCGCCTTCGGGGCGTTGGTCGAGCACGTTCCTTCCAGGCTGACGGTGGTCGGCGCCGAGAAGGAGGAGGTTGCCCGCTTCCTGCCGGATCCGGAGGTAGGCGAGCACGTGGATGCGGTCGGCAAGCTTTCGGACGAGGAGCTCTGGCAGCAGCTGGGCGAGGCCGATGTCCTCTGCGCTCCCTCGCTGGCGGGAGAGAGCTTCGGCATGGTCCTGATCGAGGCATTCGCGGCGGGGACGCCGGTGATCGCCTCCAACATTGCGGGCTACAGCGACGTGGTCACCGACGGGGTGGACGGGGTCCTGGTGCCGCCCGCCGATGCCCAGCGGCTCGCCGAGGAGCTGCAGCGCTTCCATCACGAGCCGGAGCTGCGCCGGGTCATGGGCGGGGCGGGCCGCGCCAAGGCCGAGCGGTACGCGTGGCCGAGGATCGCCGATCAGGTCCTCGAGACCTACGACGCCGCCCAGAGCATCCCCGAGCCGGCGGGAGCGGCGATCGGGATCGCCCGCAGCAGCGGCCTGGTCCGCGCCGACGGCGGCCCGCGGCGGCCGGCCGAGCGCCTGCCCTCGCTGGAGCCCGATGTGGCGACCAAGACTGAGCGCGCCGCGCGCACTGCGAGACGGATCGGTCTGGGTGTAGCGGGGCTGCTCGGAGTCGGCCTCACGCTGCTCGCCGCGGAGAAGGTCGGGGTCAACAGGGTCGTCGAGAGCGTCGTGCGCTCCGATGCGACCTGGGTCTTGACCGCGATCGCTCTGATGGTGGCGTCGATGTTCCTGCGCGCCGCATCCTGGGTGGCGATCGCGCGGGCCGCCCTGCCGCACCGGCAGATTCGCCGCCGCGACACGACCTCGGCGACGATGATCGGGGTCTTGATGTCGGCCACGCTGCCGGCCCGTCTCGGGGAGCCGGCGCGCGCGATGGTTCTGGCTCGGCGTACCGGCCGGATGCGGGAGACATTCCCCGTCCTGCTCGGAACCATCGTCTCCCAAACGGTGCTCAACCTGGCCGCCCTGCTCGTGCTCGGCGTGATCATCGTCTGGAACACCGATCTCTTCCACTCCAACACCGAGAAGGTGTTCCTGTTCAGCCTGGCGCCGGTTGTGCTCCTGATCGCAGTCGTCCTCGCGCCGATGCTGGTGCGGGGTGGCGGCCGCGGCCGGATCTCCCGCGCCGCGGAGTCGCTGCGCCGCGGTTTGCTGCAGGTGCGCAGCGGCCTGCGCGTCTTCCGTGAGCCGCGCCGGGGCGCGTTTGCCGCGGTAGCTCAGTTCGGAGCCTGGGCGCTGCAGCTGGCGGCCTGCTGGGCCCTGTTCTTTGCTCTCGGGCTGGACGGCGAGGCCGGGATCGGTGCCGCGGCCGCGGTGCTGTTCGCGGTCAACGTCACCGCGGTCATCCCGGTGACCCCCTCCAACATCGGCGTCTTCCAGCTCGCGGTGATCAGCGTCCTGCACACCGGCTTCGGCGTCAGCGGCGCGGACGCACTCGCCTACGGGATCATCCTGCAGGCGGTCGAGATCGCGACCGCGGTCGCGCTCGGCCTCCCGGCGCTGGTGCGCGAGGGCGTCACCTGGTCCGATATGCGCATGCGCGCGCTCAGCGCCGCGCCGGTCCGCTTGCAGCCTCGCTCCGGCGAGACTCGCGAATCGATCGGCTGACCGAGATCGAGAGGGGCTGCTATCAGGCAGCCTGCGCGGATGCGACCGGCATCTTCGGGAATTCGAGCAGCAGCTCTGTGAGCCGGTCGGGATCCTCGACCTGGGGGCAATGGCCGCAGTTCTCGATCATCTCCAGGCGCGAGCCAGGGACCTGGGCCAGCACCCGCTCCGCGCCCGACGAGTACACCATCCGGTCGCGGTCCCCCCAGACGATCAGAACCGGGCAGCGGATCTTGCGGAGGTGGAAGGGCTCCTTGAGAAGCTCGCCGGCGACCCGCCTGCCGGTGCCGAGTATCCGGATCGCATCGCGACGGGAGGGGACGTGGCTGGTGAACGCGTTGACAACACCGGGGTCGAGCTTGCGCGGATAGGCGAAGGCGAAGGCCCGGTACATGCGGCCGACGATCTGTCGCACGATCGGCTCCGGGACGGGCACCGGCGAGCGCAGCAGCGCCTGGGCCAGCGGCGCCCCTTCGATGATCCTCATCCAGGTCGCCATATCGAGGCCCGCGGGTGCGACCGGGACGATGCCCGCTACAGGGAGCTTCTCGTTCTCCGCCGCGCGCAGTGCCATGCAGCCGCCGAGTGAATTGCCCGACACGATCACCCCTCTTCCGATCACGCCCCGTCCGATCACCCCTCTTCCGACCACGCCGTCGCCGTGGTTTTCGCTGACGTGTTCGACTGCGGCGGCGACGAACCGGTCCAGTTGGGGCAGGACTTCCGCCTCACGGTCCAGGCGCGATGCGGTGCCGAAGCCGGGCATGTCGACGGCGACCGCTGCCCGGCCGCGCTTGCGCAGCCGGTCGATCACCGGCCGCCAGCAGTCGGCGCTGTCGGCGAACCCGTGCAGGAGCAGCAATGGTGGTCCCTCGCCGTCCAGCTCGAGCGCCCTGGTCGTGTGCCCGCCGAGCTTCAGCGCGTGCTCGTGGATGGGATTCAGGTTCGAAGCCATCTTGGCTGCCCAGCCAAGATTATTCCTTGGGTGACGGCGTCTAGGCCGGAACCTCGCCAGGGGAGGAGGCCACGGCCTCCTCTTCGACCGCGCCGTCCTCGTTCGGAGGATCCTCGTCGGGCGGCAGCTCGCCGCCACGGTTGGTGCCGGCAATGAGCTCGTCCGGCGATTTCTCCTTGGGGATGAACCCGCTCTTCATGCCGAAGTAGACGGCCTGGGGATGGTGGGCGACGATCGCCACCGTCGACTGCTCGGGCATCACCGCATGGCCGTCGGAGAGGGTCATGCCGATCTCCTCGAGGCCGAGTAGACGCCAGACCTTCTCGTGCTCGGCCTGGTCTGGACACGCGGGATAGCCCCACGAGTAGCGCCGGCCCTGGTCGAGCTCGATCCCGAGCTGGCGCCGGATCTCCGAGTGGAGCCACTCGGCCAGGCCCTCGGCCGCCTGGACGCCGAGGCCGTGGGTGAAGAGCTGCTCGGCAAACTCGCCATCGGCCTCCAACTTCTCGATCAGGTCGGTCACCTCAGGCCCCACGGTGACGCCCTGAAGGGCCACGACGTCGCGTTCGCCCGAGTCGATTGGGCGATAGAAGTCGGCGAGAGAAATCCGGTCGTGCTTCGGCTGCCTGGGGAAGACGAGCCGCTCGAGCTCCTTGTCGGGGTTCTCAGGGTCGAAGACGACCAGCTCGTTTCCGTCGGCGTTGACCGGGAAGTAGCCGAGCTTTGCCTTCGGACGCAGGTAGTCCTGCTCCTTCCACATCCGCTCCAGCTTCGGCGCGAAGCCCTCGTCTTCGCCGTCACCCTCGACGATCTTGCGCCACTCCTCGCCCTTCTTGCCGCGGCCCCCCCAGTGCAGCTTGAAGAGGACATGGCGGTCGAGGTAGGGAAAGACGTCGTCGAGGTCGACGTCGATCTCGCGCACGCCCCAGAACGGCGGTTTCGGAATCGGGTTGTCGATCACGGCGGCGGAGCGGACGCTGTCGTCCGTCGTAGGCGGACCGTCGTCCTTGGTCTCGCCCTTATCGCGCAGCTGCTTGGCCTCTTCGCGGAACTTCTCGACCAGGCCTGCACGGGCCTCGTCGTCGATCAGGGCGTCCATGGTGTCGAGCCCGGCAAACGCGTCCTTGCAGTAGAAGACGCCCGGCTCGTAGACGTCGTCTGATTCCTTTCCTTCCGGATAGAGGATGCGGCGGCCAAAGTCGCGGTTGATCGCGGCGCCACCGATCAGCACCGGGAACTCGTGTCCGCGCGAGTGGAGCTCCTGGACGCAGATCGGCATCTGCTTCGAAGTCGACACCAGCAGCGCGGAGAGGCCGATCGCGTCGGCCTCCTGCTCGACCGCTGCGTCGATGATCGTGTCCACCGGGACCTGCTTGCCGAGGTCGACCACGGTGTAGCCGTTGTTGGTCAGGATCGTGTTGACGAGCGATTTGCCGATGTCGTGGACGTCACCGAACACGGTCGCGATCACGACCTTGCCCTTGGTGTGGCCCTCGATCCGCTCGAGGTAGTTCTCCAGCTGAGCAACGGCGCGCTTCATCACCTCGGCCGACTGCAGCACGAATGGCAGGATCAGCTCACCGGCGCCGAACTTGTCGCCGACCTCCTTCATCGCCGGGAGGAGAACCTCGTTGAGGGTGGGAACAGCGCCGATCTTGTCGACCGAGCGGTCGATCCAGTCCTCGACCCCGTCCTTCTTGCGGCGCAGGATGTGCCAGTGCAGGGCCTCTTCGGGCTCCATCTCGGCGGTCGGGTCCTCGCCCTCCTCTTCGGCCTCCTCGCCCTTCGACTCGAAGTGCTCGATGAACTTCTCGAGCGCATCGTCGGAGCGGTTGAAGACCAGGTTGTCGGTGAGCTCACGGTCCTCGTCGGGGATCTCGGGATAGGGCGTGACGTGGTTGGGGTTGACCATTGCCAGGTCGAGGCCCGCCTCGACGCAGTGGTGGAGGAAGACCGAATTGAGGGTCGCCCGCGGCCGCGGAGAGACGCCGAAGGAGACGTTCGAGACCCCGAGCGAGGTCTTCACCCCCGGGATCTCGGCCTTGATCTTCTTGATCCCCTCGATCGTCTCGATCGCGGACGGCCGCCACTCTTCGTCACCGGTGGTCAGGGTGAAGGTGAGGGCGTCGAAAATCAGCAGCTCGGGGTCGAGTCCGTGCTCGTCGCACGCGATCTCCTTGATCCGCTGGGCGATCTCGAGCTTGCGGTCGCCCGTCTTCGCCATCCCGACCTCGTCGATCGTGAGCGCGATCAGAGCGGCGCCGTGCTCGACCGCGAGCGGGATCACCTTGTCGGCCTTGTCGCGGCCGGCTTCGAGGTTGATCGAGTTGACGATCGCGCGGCCGGGAATCGCCTCGAGCGCCTCCTTGATCACCTCGGGCTCGGTCGAGTCGACCTGGATCGGCGCCGGCTGGGTCAGCGAGATCCGCTCGACCACTTCGCTGCATCTGCTTGTCTTCGTCCTGGCGCTCGGTCAGCGCAACGCAGACGTCGAGCACGTGCGCACCGCCCGTGACCTGGTCCTCGGCGACCTGGACGAGGCCGTCGTAGTCCTCGGCCAGGAGGAGCTCCTTGGCCGCGCGCGAGCCCTGCGAGTTGACCCGCTCGCCGACGAGAGTCGGTCGCGGCTCTTGCACCAACGGGGTCGAGGTCATCATGCTCGAGACTTCGACCGGTCCCGGGGCGGGACGTTCGCCCGGCTTGGCATCGCCGATCCTCTCCTTGATCGCGGCGATGTGGTCGGGGGTCGTGCCGCAGCAGCCGCCGACGATGCCGACTCCGTATTTCTCGACGAACTCGCCCAAGCTGGCCGCGAGGGGCTCGGGCTCCTCGGGGAAGATCGTTTCCCCCTCGGGGCCCTGCAGGGGCAGGCCGGCGTTGGGGATGCAATGGATCGGGACGGGGGAGTTCTCCCCGAGGTAGCGGATCGCGTCGCGCATGTCCTCGGGACCGGTCGAGCAGTTGAGCCCGATCACGTCAGCCCCGAGCGCGGTCAGAGTGGTCAGCACCGCCTGGATATCGGTACCAAGCAGCATCTTGCCGCCCTGCGGAAGGAGGGAGACGCTGGTCTGGATCGGGACGCTGCGCCCGGTCTGCTTGAACGCTTCGTGTGCGCCGAAGATCGCCGCCTTCACCTCGAGGATGTCCTGGGCGGTCTCGATGATCAGCAGATCGGCGCCGCCGTCGATAAGGCCGGTGGCCTGCTCGGTGAAGACTTCGACCAGCTTCGCGAACGAGATGTCTCCGAGCGTTGGGTCGTCACTCGCCGGCAGAAAACCGGTCGGCCCGATCGAGCCGGCGACGAAGCGATCCTCGCCGGCAGCCTTGCGGGCGATCTCGGCTGCCTTCGTGTTGATCTCGAGGGTGCGGTCGGCGAGGCCCCACTCGTCGAGCTTGAGGCGGCTGCCCTGGAAGGTGTCGGTCTCGACCACCTCGGCGCCGGCGTCGAGCATCGAGCTGTGTACGCCCTCGATCACGTCGGGACGGTTGAGGACGAGCGCTTCGTGACACTTGCCCTCGAGTCCGCCGTAGTCCTCCTGGGTCAGGTCGAACTGCTCGAGCGTTGCGCCCATGCCGCCGTCGAACAGGACGATCCGCTCGCGCGTGGCGGCGAGATAGTCGCGTTCAGATCCGTTCGATTTGTTGGTGCTCACCGACATGTCCTACTTCTCATACCTCCATCGATACCGGCTGTAGCACCGCACCGCGATCCAGAGATCTAGGCCGGTTGCTGCGGCGTCTGCGGGCCGGTTCCCTCGACCGCTCTTGATGGCCAGGCGGCCCCAGGCGTGAACAGAGGAGCCACCGTGCCTGTTAAGGCTAGCAGCGAGCGCAGTTTGCGCAAAGTATTAACGAGTCTTTAGCACTCCATTAGCGTTCGCTAGCATCATGTGGCTCTGAACGAAAAGACGAACGACAGAGCGAAGGAGGGACAGCCAGTGGCTCAGGAAGGTGAGATGCACGAGATTCATGGTGTTCAGGTCGGCGGTCGCGAGCCGAAGGCATTGATGCTCAGCGACGGGACCCGCCTGGCGCTCGAGGATGACGAGAGTCCCGGCGGCCGGGTCGAATGGACCCGGCACGACGGGACAGAAGATGGCGAGGAGGTCTCGGTCACCGAGGCGCTCAACCTCGCCGGCGAGAACCACGCCGAGTACGTGACGGTCCGGACCCGGGCCGAGATCGAGTGGCTCAACCTCGTCTCCGAGTGGTACCGCGAGCAGGCCGAGCGGCTCTCGCTCGACCTCGCGGCCGCCTACTAAAGCTCCTCCCACGCTCCTCCCCCCAAGGAGCAACTCCTGCCCCGTTGAGGCCGGAGTGATTGGTCACCAGAGGCGCCCTCCTCCCGGGGCGCCTCTGGTCGCTTGCCACTGAGGATCGCGCTCGGGGTACTAGAGGCCGTGGTGGGGCCACTCGGGTTTTTCGCCCCGCTTGAAGGCGCCGGCGCCGATCGCGTGTGAGTCCTTGCGCATGAACATCGAGATCGTCGCCTCGAGCTCCTGCCGGAGCTGCTCCTCGTAGGTGCGACCGACGTTGCGAACCATCGTCTCCTTGTCGGAGCGGATCGCGCCCTGTGGCAGCTCCGCGATCTCGCGGGCGAGTTCCAGTGCCCGCTCGAGCGATTTGCCTTCCGGAACGACTGCGTTTGCGAGCCCGATCCGCAGGGCCTCCTCCGCGTCGACGGGGCGGCCCGTGATGATCATCTCCATCGCCCGCGCGTAGCCGACCGCCATCGGCAGCCGTACCGTCATTCCATCGCCGGCCACTATGTTCCAGCGCCGTTCGAGCGCGCCGAAGACGGCGTTCTCGGCCGCAATGCGAATGTCGGCGAGCAGCGCGTTCTCTAGGCCCGCCGCGACTGCCCACCCGTTGACCGCCGCGATCACCGGCTTGAACACGTCGACGCGCCGGGTGTAGCCGCAATCGCCGGGTGAGTTCCATACGTGACTGCGGAAGCCGTCGTATCCCTCCCGGTAGCCCTGCTCGCCAATACCCCCGAGCCCCTGCTCGCCCAAGTCGGCCGCGTCCTGGAGGTCCCAGCCCGCACAGAAGGCATCGCCGGATCCGGTGATCACGAGGACAAACGCATCGTCGTCGTCACGGAAGCGCTGCCAAGCGTCGTGGAGCTCCGCGTTCATCTCGCGGTTGACCGCGTTTCGCTGCTCCGGCCGGTCGTAGGTGAGGACGGTGACGTGACCGTCCTGCTCGTAGGCGAGCGTGTTGTAGCCGGGAGCTGCGGCCAACTCGCCGGCTAGCGGCCTAGCCTGCGCTTCAACCCGCGGTCGCTGGCGAATCGCGCCAGCTTGCCCATCATGCCGCGGCGCTTCTGGCTGAACGGGAAGTAGTAGGGCTCGCGCTTGCCGCCGAAGCGGGTGATCACCAGCGACTCCGGGCGCACGTACTTCTTGATCCCGTATTCGCCGTGGCGGAAGCCGATGCCGGAGTCTTTCCAGCCCCCCATCGGCACGTCGGTGGCGAGGAAGCTGACCAGGACGTCGTTGACGTTGATCGAACCGGCCTCGAGCCGCTTTGCGACCCGCTCGGCCTCGCGCTTCGGGCCGAAGACGTTGCCCGAGAGCCCGTGGCGAGAGGCGTTGACGAGCTCGATCGCCTCCTCAGGGTCCTTGAACTTTCGGATTCCGACCACGGGCCCGAAGGTCTCCTCCTTGGTCAATTCCATCGAGTCGTCGACATCGGTGATCACGGTCGGCGGGTACCACTGGCCTGGGCCGTCTTTGCGCTCGCCGCCGGTGAGGATGGTCGCCCCCTTCTCGCGGGCGTCGCGGACGTGCGCCTCCACCTTCTCGATCTGGGGCGGGAAGGTCATCGCGCCCTGGTCCATCCCGAACTCGGGCCCGTCGGTGCCCTGGTTCAGCGTCTTCACCTCCTCGGTGAAGCGGGTGACGAAGTCGTCGTAGATCCCCTCCTGGACATAGAGGCGCTCGACCGAGGTGCACGCCTGGCCTGTGTTGGCGAAGGCGCCGAAGGTCGCCGCGTTCACGGCACGGTCCAGGTTGGCGCCCTCGAGGATGATCAACGGATCGTTACCGCCGAGCTCGAGGCTGACGGGGGTCAAACTCTCGGCGGCGCGCTGCATCACCTTCTTGCCGGTGGCGTCGGAGCCCGTGAACTGGACGAAGTCCACTTCGTCGACCAGCGCCGCCCCGGTCTCGCCGGTGCCGTTGACGACGCCGAGCACGTCTGGGCCGCCGATCTCCTCCTGCCAGGCCTTGACCACCTCGTTCAGGCCCAGCGGGGTGACTTCCGAGGGCTTGATCACCACGGCGCAGCCCGCGTGCAGCGCCGGGATAGCGTCACCCAGCGAGAGGATCAGCGGGAAGTTCCAGGGGCTGATGATCCCGACGACCGGGAACGGCCGATATTGGATCTTGAGCGTCTTGGAGGCAAGCAGGGCTGAATGGCCGCGCACGCGGTGCTCACCAACCCACTTCTTCGCCTTCTTGCCGTAGAAGTTGATGACGTCGGCTAGGTAGGGGACCTCGCTCTCGGCCTCGCCCCGGACCTTGCCGGTCTCCTTTTGCATCGTGTCGGCGACCGCGGCGCCGTTGTCGAACAGCCAATCGCGGAGCTTGCCGAGCCACTCGGCGCGACCGGCGAACCCGAGCTCCTCCCAGGCGGGCTGGGCCGCGCGGACGCGGGCTACCGTGGCGGCGACCTGCTCAGACCCGTCTATTGGAAGGGTGCCGACCACCTCGCCGGTCGCCGGGCTGTGAACCTCGAAGGTCTCGCGGCCCGCGGCGGCGCCGTTGCCGGCTGCGTCGGTCGCCTGATCCCTGGTTGCCGCGGTCTGGGTGTCCGTCTCAAGCGCCACGCGTGTTCCCCTTCCTCTCGATGGTCGCGTAAGCCTACTCCTGGCCATGCAGCCAGGCAGCCAGGAAGTCAGCTGAGTCGGTACGCGGCCCGGTCGACCTGAAGCCTGCGTGTAAGCATCAGGCCGCGGGCGTGCCCGCGCAAGGCAGCGCCGGGCCTAAATCGGCCGCTCGCAGTTGGACAGTGGTCGAAAGGGTGCCCCCAGGCACGATCTGTGAACGGTTACCCGCAAATTGCGCCTGCGTATTCGACGGGATCGAGAAGTTCTCCCGCCGCTTTTCCTCCGCCTGTCCAAAGACTGCACGCACGCCCGCGCCTACCGTGCCAATGGTCAGAAAACCGCGATCACCGCGGGCTGGTCTCGCGGTGGGCATGGAAAGGAATTGGGCATGAGACGACGGTTCTTGGCGGTGCTCCCGATCGCCGCGGTGGCGCTTTTTGCGCTTCCGGGCGTGGCGGGCGCCGACACCCTCGACAAGGCGACCAGCGATGCGGGTTTGCCGACGTCGATCGCAATCAACTCGATGTGGGTGATCGTTGCCGGTTGCCTCGTGATGTTCATGCAGGCCGGGTTCGCGTTCCTGGAGATTGGTTTCTCCCGTTCCAAGAACGCGGGCACCGTGGTCGCCAAGATCCTGATCAACTTCGCGATCGCCGCCCTCGGCTTCTACGCCGTCGGCTTTGCGTTTGCGTTCGGGACCGGAGAGATCATTGGTCACGGAGGGTTCTTCCTCCAGGACTTCGGTGATCCGGCGACGGCGTTCCCCGTGATGGGGCTCTCCGACGCGACGGTGGAGGCGAAGTGGTTCTTCCAGTTCACCTTCTGCGCCGTCTCACTGGCGATCGTCTGGGGCACCACCCTGGAACGGATCAAGTTCGGCGCCTACATCATCTACGCGATTCTGTTCAGCACCGTGATCTACCCGATCGGGGCCCACTGGGTCTTCGGTGGCGGCTGGCTTCAGGCCAACGTCGGCATGCAGGACTTCGCTGGCTCTACTGCCGTCCACCTGATCGGTGCCACCGGCGGTCTCGCCGCGCTGCTTCTGCTCGGCGCCCGCCGCGGGAAGTACGACAAGCAGGGCAGGCCCCGCGCCATCCCCGGCCACTCGATGCCGATCTTCGGACTCGGCGTCATCATCCTGTGGCTCGGCTGGTTCGGGTTCAATCCGGGCTCGACCCTGGGTGCCCTCGACGGTCGCTTCACCGAGGTGCTGATGGTGACCCAGGTGGCCGCCGCTGCCGGCGTGATCACCGCGGCGATCACCAGCAAGCTCATGGTGAAGACGCTCGATATCGGCATGGTCGGAAACGGGGCGATCGCCGCCCTGGTTGCAATCACCGCTCCCTCGGGATACGTCGAGGTCTGGGCGGCGCCGATCATTGGCGGTATCGCCGGGGTCCTGGTCGTCTACGGGATCCTGTTGATCGACAAGTACCTCGACGATCCGGTCGGGGCACTTTCGGCACACGGCCTCGCGGGCATCTGGGGGACCCTCTCATGCGGGTTCTTCACCTCGCCCCGTCTGGCTCAGTACAACGCCTTCGGCGATCCCGAAGGCGGGCTGTTCTATTCGGGCAGCCTCAACCAGCTCGCCGATCAGGCACTGGGCGTTGCGGTCGCGTTCGCGTTCGTGTTCACGGCCAGCTTCGTCGCCTTCTGGCTGATCCGGGCTACCTTCGGCCTCCGGGTCACCCCCGAGGAGGAGGACGCTGGTCTGGACATCTCCGAGCACGGCATGTACGGCTATCCGGAGACGTTCATTCCACAGCCGGAGTACCCCGGCGCCGCCAGCGGTCCGCTTCCAGCGGGCAAGCCGGCGATTGCCGGTCAGCCCGAGTTGGCCAAGGCGACAGCCAATGGCAGCTGAAAGGAGCCGGTGAGATGAAGAAGATCGAAGCATTCATCCGTCACGAGGCGTTCGAGCCGATTCGGACCGAGCTGCTCGAGAAGGGGATCCCCTCTCTCTCGATCAGCGAGGTCAAGGGCTCGGGCCGCCAGAAGGGCGTGGTCGAGACGTACCGCGGCTCGACCCTGACGGTGAACGTTCGCCCGAAGTTGAAGATCGAGTGCGTGGTCGACGAGCGCGAGAAGGGCATCGTGGTTGAGACGATTCTCAAGCACGCCCGGACCGGCGATGTCGGCGACGGCAAGATCTTCGTCCTGCCGGTCGAGGAGGCGATTCGCATCCGCACCGGCGAAGAGGGCGATACGGTGCTGCAGTCCCACGCGGAGGAAGAGATTCCCGCGTAGTCTGCGGCACACAGGAATTGGATCAGCGCGGCCGGGGCCGACCAGATTGGCCCCGGCCGTCGCTTCCTCCGATTCCCGAGATTCACAAAGCTGAGAACGAAAGCCCGAGACAAGAGAAAAGGAGCAACGAGGGAAATGGCTACTGCAACGACTTCCAAGCGTTCCAAGGGATCCAAGGCTTCGAAGGGATCCAAGGCTTCGAAGGGATCCAAGGCTTCGAAGGCCAAGGTTTCCAAGGCCAAGGCTTCCACGAATGCCAAGCCGAAGACCAGCGCCAAGGACATCCTGGCCCGGGTCGAGGCAGAGGGCATCGAGTTCATCCGCTTCTGGTTCACCGACGTCGAGGGGACACTGAAGTCCTTCGCGGTGGGCAAGGAGGAGCTGGAAAGCGCCCTCGAGCAGGGCATGGGATTCGACGGTTCATCGATCACGGGGTTCAACGCGATCGAGGAGTCGGACATGATCGCGATGCCCGACCCCGACACCTATGCGGTGTTGCCGTGGCGCGACGACGGCGGCGAAGGCAAGGGCAATGTCGCCAGGATGTTCTGCGACGTGCTCAGGCCCGGTGGCGAGCCCTACGAGGGCGACCCGCGGCACATCATGCGTCTCGCCCTGGCCCGCGCGGCCGATATGGGGTTCGACACGTTCAACCTCGGGCCCGAGCTCGAGTTCTTCTACTTCGCCAGCGACGAGGTGGGAGAGGACGGCAAGCCGATCATCCTCGACAAGGGTGGCTATTTCGACCTGACCACCCTGGATGCGGGCTCCGACCTGCGCCGCGACACCGTCAACGCACTGAAGGCCCTCGGGATCCCGATCGAGTACACGCACCACGAGGTCGGGCCCTCGCAGCACGAGATCGACATGCGCTACGCCGACGGGCTGCGGATGTCCGACAACGCGATGACCTACCGGATCGTGATCAAGGAGATCGCGACCATGCACGGGGTCTACGCGACCTTCATGCCGAAGCCTCTGTTCGGAGAGAACGGCTCGGGCATGCACACCCACCAGTCCCTGTTCAAGGGAGGCAAGAACGCCTTCTTCGACAAGGACGATCAGTACCACCTCTCCGGAACGGCGAAGTCCTACATCGCCGGCCTGCTCAAGCACGCCCGCGAGATCTGCGCGCTGTTCGCGCCCAACGTCAACAGCTACAAGCGGCTGGTGCTCGGCTACGAGGCCCCCGTCTACTCGGCCTGGTCCCAGCGCAACCGCTCCGCCCTGGTCCGGGTTCCGATGTATCACCCGGGCAAGGAGCAGGCGACACGGTGCGAGCTGCGTTGCCCCGATCCCTCCTGCAACCCGTACCTCGCGTTTGCGGGCATGCTGCATGCGGGTCTCGAAGGGATCGAGAAGGGCTACGAGTTGCCCGATCCGATGGAGACCAACCTGTATGACCTGAGTCACGACGAGCGCGAGAAGGCGGGGATCGAGCAGCTGCCGGAGACGCTCGGCGAGGCAATCGAGGTGCTGGCCGGCTCCGAGTTGGTTGAGAAGGCGCTCGGCGAGCACATATTCCCCCGCTACGTCGAACTGAAGCGCGCGGAGTGGGAGGAGTACCGGATCCAGGTCAGCCAGTGGGAGCTGGACAAGTACCTGCCGATTCTCTAGCCGGCGGACTCAGAAAACGTTTCGAGCACGCGGGCCGGCGCCAAGCGCCGGCCCGTTGCGTTTCGGATCTAGGATCGCGCTCCCCTACGAAAAGGAGCAGAGCATGGCTGCGTTCGAATACAAGACCGAGGTGCTGACCTCGATCGTTGGTGAGGAGAAGCTTCGCCTCGACGACTTCGAGGGTTCCTTGAAGGAGCACGGCGATCAGGGCTGGGAGCTGGTGACGATGGTCCCCAACGTCAACATCCAGCGCGGCAAGGACGGCGATCTCCTGATCTACAAGCGCCCGGCGGGCTAGCCGCCCGCGCAGGCTCTGGCGCCAGCGGACTTTTCTTCGCAGTTAGCGGCCTTTTGAGCCGCGGGCTGCCCGCGGTCCCCGGGGCCGTGGCCCGCCAGCCGATAGTCTCGCGCCGCTCGCCGGTCCCGGCGGGCCACGACGTCATTGAATAGGGAGACACGGTGAAACTCGTAATCGGGATCGTTCGTCCGGAAAAGGCCAACGACGTGCTCGAGGCCCTCTACCGGGCCGAAATCCGCGGCTTCTCGATCAGCCGGGTCCAGGGCCACGGCGGCGAGCTCGACCGGGTCGAGACCTACCGCGGCACGACGGTGAAGATGGGCCTCTCCGAGAAGGTCAGGTTCGAGATCGCCGTCTCCGACAACTTCGTCAAGACGACGATCGAAGCCCTCCGCGACAGCGCCCAGACCGGTGACGTCGGCGACGGCAAGATCTTCGTGGTCGATCTCGAGCAGGCCGTCCGCATCCGCACCGCTGAGGAAGCCGAAGACGCGGTGACCCCGGTAGGCAAAGGCTCCGGCCCGAAGAAACGGACCCGCGCCCGGAAGACGACCGCCAAGCCGAAGACCAAGTCCGGAGGCAAGAAATGACCGAGGTCCTCAACATCGCCCAGGCGGCCAAAGTCGACACCGGCGACACCGCCTGGATGCTGACCGCGACGGCGTTTGTCCTGTTCATGACGATCGGGCTCGGTCTCTTCTACGCCGGCCTCGTCCGCGCCAAGAACAGCCTCAACACGTTCATGATGTGCGTCTCGGCGATGGCGATCGCCGCGGTCACCTGGATCGGGATCGGCTACTCGCTCGCCTTCGACGGGACGGGCGACCTGATCGGCGGCCTGGGCTACGTCGGCCTCCAGGACGTCACCTTCGAGCCACTGGAGGGGCAGACCATCCCGCACCTCCTGTTCATGTCCTTCCAGATGACCTTCTGCATCATCACCACGGCCCTGGTCTCCGGCGCCGTGGTCGAGCGGATGCGGTTCAGCGCATGGCTCGTGTTTGCGACCCTGTGGTCGATCGTCGTCTATGCCGTGCTTGCCCACTGGGCCTTCGGCGGCGGTTGGCTGATCGAGGGAGGAACCCTCGACTTCGCCGGCGGCGTCCCGGTCGAGATGGCCTCGGGCTTCTCGGCACTCGCCGCGGCGATCGTGGTCGGGGCCCGCAAGGACTACGGGCGCCAGGCGATCCTGCCCCACAACGCGGTCTACACCCTGCTCGGAGCCGGAATCCTGTGGTTCGGCTGGTTCGGATTCAACGGCGGCAGCGGCTTCAACACCGGGGACAACAGCATCCTCGCCTTCACCAATACGTTGATCACGCCCGCCTGCTCCCTGCTCGCCTGGTTCATCATGGATGCGATCCGCGGCCGCCAGGTGACCGCGATCGGCGCCGCCACCGCAATTGTGGTCGGCTGCGTTCTGATCACCCCAGCCGGCGGCTTCATCAGCCCGGGCTGGGCCGCGGCACTTGGCATCGCCGGTGCGCTGCCCTGCTACTTCGTGATCGTCTGGCGCGCTACCCGCGTCGACGAGACGCTCGACGTGCTCGCTGCTCACGGCGTTGCCGGTTTCACCGGGATCCTCTTCATCGGGTTCTTCGCCCAGGAAAACTGGAACGGGCTCTCCGACGGGCTCGTCTACGGCAACTCTGACCAGCTGCTTGACCAGGCGCTCGCCGCCGGGGCAGCTCCGGTCTATGCCTTCGTCATGACCTTCATCCTGCTCAAGGTGATCGGCTTCCTGATGCCGCTACGCGGCGAGGACCGCGAGGAAGCCCTTGGCATGGACGTGATCCATCACGGTGAAGAGGCATACGTCACCGGCGAGGGCGCGATCCTGGTCTCGCAGGAAGGCGGGGTCGAGGGCGAGCGGGCTGTCGCCGAGCCCTAGCCAGCGCGAGCCGCGCTCTCCTTTTTTGCGCTAACCCTGCCGCGTAGCGACGATCCGGTAGACCGGGCCCGAGAGCGAGGTCACGTAGATGTGTCCGGCGCGGTCCTCGCCGAACGAAGAGAGCAGCTCGACCCGAAGGCCCGTGGTGTGGTCGCGACCGGGCTTGCCCTTGCCGACCGGCGGCCTGAAGGCGCGGATCTGGCCCGTGCAGAAGTCTCCGAAGATGTAGCGGCCGAGCACCTCGCGCCCCTTCAACCGCGCGAGCTGCCCGTCGCGGACGATGTAGCCGCCGGTGACCGCGCAGGCGCCCTTGCGGCCGCGGGGGTAGGCGAACACCGGCATCTCCACCTGCTTGCGGGCCACGCCGCCATAGAGGGCGCCGAAGGCCTCGTAGGCTGACCAGCCGAAGTTGGCGCCGTTGGCGTTCTCCCAATCGAGCATGTCGACCTCCTCGAAGCGGTCCTGCCCGACATCGCCGATCGCCAGCTTGTCGGTCACCCGGTCGAATGAGAAGCGCCACGGATTCCGCAGCCCGTAGGCGTAGATCTCGTCGCGGCCGCGCCGGCCCACGAACGGGTTGTCGTCGGGAATCGTGTACGCCTGGCCCTCCGACTGCTTCGGGTCGATGCGCAGCATCTTGCCGAGCAGCGTCCCCTTGTCCTGGCCTGTCCGGAACGGGTCGAATGACGGCCCGCCGTCGCCGGAGCCGACGAAAAGGTTGCGATCGGGACCGAAGACGAGCATGCCGCTGTGATGGCGGTCGGAGTTCTGCGGGATGGTCAGCACCTCGCGTCCGCTTGCCGGGTCGGCCACGAGCTTGGTGGAGCCCCGCTCGTACTCCTCGATCCGCAGGCCGTTCTGCTTGCCCGTGTAGGCGACGTAGAAGAGACCGCTTTCCGCATAGTCCGGGGCGAACGCGATCGAGAGTAGCCCCTGCTCGGACCCCTTCTCCTTCACATTTTCGGTCAGGTCGAGGAAGGGTTGCGGCTCGACCTTCTCGTCGACCAGAACCCGGATCGTTCCCGGCTTCTCGACCACGAACAGGAGATCGCCCTCGTTCGGAGGCTGGGCAACGTATACCGGCTGGTCGAAGTCACCGATCTTGTTCAGGGCGAGGCGCTTGGGCCCTGCATCCCCGCTGCCGCGGGCAGCGGCGATCAGCACCGTCGTCAACGCCAGCATCAGCGCGATCACGGTCTCGATCTGCCTGAGAGATGGTCCGAAGCTGATCAATGCTCTGGATTCAGAGCGTAAACGCCGCCGGTGAAGCTGGCGGCGAAGATGCGGCCGTCTGCTCCCTCTCCGAACGAGACCAGGCCGAAGGTTCGCGCGGGGGAGAGGCGCATCCCTTCGGTGCGGTCGTCGACCGCGCGGTCAGGGAACGGCAGCAGGCTGCGGAGCTCGCCCGAGCAGGCGTCGCCGTACAGGTAACGGCCGTTGAGCTCGGGGATGCGCGGATCCCGCACGACGTAGCCGCCGATGATCGAGCAGCCCTGATCGTGGGGGTAGGTGTGGATCGGTTCGGTGAGGCGACCGCCCGGCTCGAGCTCGTAGTCGGTCCGGAACGGCTGGTCCCCCTCGAACCGGGGCCAGCCGAAGTTGCGGCCCACCCCCTGGTCGCGTTCGACGAAGTTGAGCTCCTCGACGTCGTCGGCGCCGGGATCAGCGATGGCCATCGCGCCGGTCTCCCGGTCGAAGGAGAAGCGGTAGGGGTTGCGGAGGCCGTAGGCGTAGATCTCCGGCCGCTGCTTCTCGCGTCCGACGTACGGGTTGTCGTCCGGGACGGTGTAGGGCTCGTCGCCGGAGGGGCGGGGGTCGATTCGGAGGATCTTGCCGAGCAGTACCGACCGCTGTTGGGCGCGGTTGCTGACGAAGTCCTTCCTCACCGGGCCGCCCTCCCCGAGGCCGATGTAGAGGAAGCCATCCGGGCCGAACTGGAGCTGACCGCCGTTGTGCTGATCGCGCTCCCCGGCCCCATGAGGGGCGTTCAGGATCGGCCGTCGCGATGCGGGATCCGCAAGCAGCGGATCGTCGTCCGAACGGCGGAACTCGTCGATCTGGACGCTGTTGTCGTCGAGGTTGTAGGCGACGTAGAAGAGCCCGCTCTGGCCATAGTCCGGGGCGAAGGCGAGACCGACCAGACCCTGCTCGGAGCCCTCGTCGTTGACCCGGTCGATCAGATCGAGGAACGGCTCGGCCTGCTTCTCGCCGTCCTCGAGCACGATCACGTGCCCGTACTTGGTCGTGATGAAGATCTGGTCCTTGACCCGCGGCGGCTGGGTGACGTAGGTCGGCTCGGTCGCCTTCGCGATCCGGTCGAGGCGGGCGACGCGTTCTCCCGCCGGCAGCTCGTTAACCGGTGGCCCCTCGTCCTTGGCGAGGTAGTCGTCGTCGTCGCCGCAGGCGGCGAGCAGGGCAATGATCACTGCGGCGGCGAGGGCCGCCAGGGGGGCTTTCAGGGCACGCAAGACCGGCGCAGACTACCGACGACGCTTGAGCCGGAACACCGGGCCTTCGAGCGAGGTTGCGTAGAGGGCTCCATTCAGGGTCTCGCCGAACGAACTGAGGCTCTCCACCCGCGCTCGCTCGCTGCGGACCTTCTTGGCGCCCCCGAGGTCCGGGACCAGGCTGCGGATCCGCCCGTCGCAGAAGTCGCCGTAGATGTAGCGGCCGAGCAGCCCTCGGAGCTTGCGATTCCGGACCACGTATCCGCCGATCACCGAGCATCTGCCACCCGTCGGGTAGGCGTGGATCGGGGCGTCGTGACGCGAGGGACCCGGCGGAATGGCGCCTTGGAACGATGCAAATCCCTCGAAGTCGTTCCAGCCGAAGTTGGCGCCGTTGGTGTTTGCAACGGTTTCGTGGTCGATCTCCTCGAAGCGGTCCTGGCCGACGTCCCCGATCAGGATCGTGTCGCCGTTGAATGAAAAGCGGAACGGGTTGCGGAGGCCGATCGAATAGATCTCGTCGCGGCCTGGACCCGACGCGAACGGATTGGACATCGGCGTCGTGTAGGGCGCACTGCCGTTGCGGCGAGGGTCGATTCGCAGCAGCTTGCCGAGCAGGTTTTCGGTGGTCTGGGCGCTGTTGTCGGTGTCGCCCGCTCCGCCGCCGTCGCCGGGGGCGATGTAGAGAAAGCCGTCGGGACCGAACTCGATCTGGCCGCCGTTGTGATTGGACGCCCCGGGGTGGGGGATGTTGAGGACGATGCGCCGACTGGCGGGGTCGGCGCGGAACTTCGAAGCGGCCCGGAACTCGGCGACGTTGTTGTCCCCGCTCTTGTCGGTGTAATAGACGTAGAAGAGACCCGACTGGGCGTAATCGGGCGGGAAGGCGACAGAGAGGAGACCCTCCTCGCCGCCACCCATGACCAGGCCGCGGATGTCGAGGAACGGACGCCGGCGCTTCTTGCCCTTGACCACCGCAACGATACGGCCCGGCTGCTCGACCACGAGCAGGCCCTTGGTTCCGGGGGCCTGGTCGACATAGACGGGCGCCTTGAAGTTGCCGATCTTCTTGAGGCCGACCTTGGCCCCGGCGGGGGCTGCCAGCGCCGTGGCCGCCACGGCGGCTGCGGCGATGGCGATCAGCGCCTTCCGAAGTCGCGTGGTTCGGAGATGCCGGGTCCGGGGTCTCATCAGGGTCTCGGTGGCGTAACACTCGCCCGCGCTCGGCGGAGCGGTGCGGCCGGGCAGATTAAGGGTTTGCGCGCCTACTCGGAGGCGACGAGCCGGTAGACGGGGCCCTCGAAAGAGGTCACGTAGACGTGACCGGCGTTGTCCAGCCCGAACGAGCTGATTGCCGGCACCTCGACCCCCAGCGGCCGCTCATCGCGAGCCTCTGTCTCCGACAGCTCGAAACTGCGCAGCGCGGGCTCGCAGAAATCTCCGTAGACATAGCGGCCGTCCATGGCCGGCAGCTCGGGATCCCGGATCACATAGCCGCCGGTGATCGA
Organism: uncultured Solirubrobacterales bacterium; assembly: GCA_963770155.1. Lineage (GTDB taxonomy): Bacteria > Actinomycetota > Thermoleophilia > Solirubrobacterales > 70-9 > CAVYOE01. The sequence goes on from CAVYOE010000001.1 coordinate 2,298,830, forward strand.
GCAGCCGCGATCGCGGCCGTATGTGAGCGCGGGCTCGACCGCACCGGGAGCGGACTGGTCCTCATTGAAGGGCGAGGTGCCCTCCAGCGCCGACCAGCCGAAGTTTGCGCCGGACCCTTCGTCCTCGGCGACGATGTCGACCTCCTCCTGCTCGTCCTGGCCGACGTCGGCGATCAGCAGCGCGCCGGTGTCGGGGTCGAAGGTGAAGCGCCAAGGGTTGCGGAGACCGTACGAGTAGATCTCGGGCCGGACCCCGGATTCGCCCACGAACGGGTTGTCGTCGGGCACGGTGTAGGGAAGGTCCCCCGAGGCCTTCGGGTCGATCCGCAGGATCTTGCCGAGCAGGGTGTCGCGATTCTGGCCGTTTCGCCTCGGGTCTCCGGCCCCGCCGCCGTCTCCGGTGCCGATATAGAGCTTGTCGTCGAGGCCAAAGACGACGAGGCCACCGTTGTGGTTGGGGGCGAAGTCGGGCATCGCCAGCAGCAGCCGCTCCTCCTGCTCGGCCCGGTCGGGGTCGTCGCCGGAGCGGCGGAGCTCGACGACCCGTTGCTCTCCTCCGGAGCCCGTGTAGTAGGCGTAGAAGAGCCCGGACTCCTCGTAGTCGGGGGCGAAGGCAATCGACAGCAGTCCCTGCTCGACCTCGGTCGAGACCTGACTCGCGATGTCGAGGAACGGCTGCGGCAGGGTTTCGCCGTTGCGGACGATCTTCACCCGGCCGCCGCGCTCCACCACGTAGAGGTCCTCGCTGCCCTGGGGCTGGGTCACGTAGAGCGGCTCTTCGAAGGTCCCGATCTCCTCCAGTTCGACCCCCTCGGCGCCGGCTGTGGTTACCGCGCCGGTCGATGTCGTGCCCGGCTGTTCGCCGTCGCCGTCGTCGCCACCGCAGCCTGCCACCAGCAACGACCCGGCCGCAAGCAGTGCTGCCGCGACCGTGGCTGCCGGCGCGGCCCGGGCCGCCTGCCGCCTGAGCCGCACCGGCTGGCTACTCCCCGCCGACTTCCTGCTGCTGCTCGCTCGAGCCCGCTTCCCCGATCAGGTCGCCCTTCTTGATCGGGACGACCTTGCCGTTCTCGTCCACTCTCGACTGAGGCGGAACGTCGGAGATCCGGACGACGAACTCCCCCTCCGGGGGGCTGCCATCCGGCGTGGTTGCGACCGCCTTCCCCTCGAGGCTGGCCGCGACCTGGTAGGTGACCGTGTAGTTGCCCGCCAGGACCGGGACCAGGCGCCAGACCATATCCCGGGTCTGGCCGGGCTCGAGCGCACCGAAGCTGTAGGTCTTGGTCTGGGCGGCGAAGGCGCCGGCCGGGGCGGTCTCACCGGCCAGCTTCGGATAGCCGTTCTCCAGCAGCCAGACCGGCCGCGAAGGAATTGCGACGTCGGAACGCTGGATCGGGACTGAGAAGGACTCGTCTGACTCGGGGCTGCCCGACTTGGCCTCGGCGCTCTCCCCGCCGGACGTCTCGGTCGAGATCGTGACCGCGAGGGCCGGGATGGCCTCGCTGCCGGCGTTCTGGACGCTCAGCTTCAGGTCCGAGGTCTGTGCAAGCCGCTGGCGGTTGGGGAACTCGGCGCTCGTGATCCGGACCGGGAATTCACCGCTCGGGTCGTCCGCGTCCTGGGGTTCCTTGTCCCCGCCGCAGGACGAAATGGCGACGGCCGCGGCACAGGCGGCGAGCAAGCCGAATCCACGCCTAAGAGCGCGGGGCAAAGCGGGGATGTTGCCGCTCCTCCCCACGGGCGGGCGGAACATACCATCGGCGGTTGTCGGTAGCGGTGCGCCTGAGGATCGAATAATCTGTGCGTAGGGAAGAGAGATGGTCAAATCAGTCGCCGATAGAGCCTTCCTGCCCGCCAAGTCCCTCTTCGAGCAGGTGGGTGACATGGTGATCCTTACCGCGAAGACCGTGGTCTCCGCGATCCGGCCTCCCTATCCGTACGGAGGCGAGTTCATCGGCCAGTTCCTGTTTGCCCTGCAGCTCTGCTGGTTCCCGATGCTGATCTCAACCCTGGCGTTCGGATTCGGCGCCCCCGGCCTGCAGGCCGCCAACTTCCTCTCGCTGTTCGGGGCGCTCGACCGGCTCGGCGGTTTCTTCGTGCTCGCCTCGATCCGCGAGTTCGCGCCGTTCGTGACGGCGGTCGTCGTCGCCGGCGTCGCCGGCACCGCGATCACCGCCGACCTCGGCGCCCGCAAGATCCGCGAGGAGCTCGACGCGCTCCAGGTGTTGGGCGTCGACCCGATCAAGAACCTGGTCGTGCCGCGCTTCCTGGCGCTGATGCTGATCACCGGCCTGCTCGACATCTACGCCCTGATCTTCGGGATCATGGGCGGAATCGGCGCCGAGCTTCTCTACAACGAGCCGCTCGGCGGGTTCTTCGCAACGCTGTTCACGAACGCCTCTGTCACCGACCTCTGGGGCAGCGTGCTGAAGACGACGCTTTTCGGGGCGATCATCGCGATCGTCTGTTCCTACAAGGGGATGACTGCGTCCGGAGGGGCCGCCGGCGTCGGTAGAGCGGTGAACGAGGCCGTCGTGATCGCCTTCATGGGCGTGTTCGCGTTCAACTACGTCTTCACCCAGACCCTGCTGGCGACCCATCCCGAGCTGCAGACGATCCGATGAAGGGGACGAGCTGAATGGGCGGCTGGCTTGCGGTCCCCAAGGGCTGGCTCGACTCGATGGGCGAGATCTTCCGCTTCTGCACGCGCGTGATCGGCCTCGTCTACTCGGGGCGCGTATTTAAGTTCTTCGGCGAGGGCCTGCGGCAGGCCGGGGTGCTCATCCTCGGCTCGACGATCGTGATCTGGGGCCTGGTCTTCATCCTGGGCCTCACCTGCGGGATCGAGGGCGCCTACTTCCAGCGCTCGATCGGCGCCCCCGCCTACGCCGGTGTCTTTGCCGCCTGGTGCGACCTGCGCGAGGTGATCCCCTACGCCTTCGGCTACATCCTCTCGGCCAAGGTCGGGACCGGGATCGTCGCCGAGCTCGGCGCGATGCGGATCTCCGACGAGATCGACGCGCTCGAGGTGATGGGAATCGAGCCGGTCGCCTACCTGGCGGCGACCCGGCTGCTCGCCGCCTGGATGGTGCTCCCGTTCATGTACCTGGCGGCGGTCGGGGTCGGCTTCTTCGCCAGCTGGCTCGCGGTGGTCGAGCAGATCGGCGACGTCTCCTCGGGCGGCTACTTCCTGATCTTCTGGATGTTCCAGAACCCTCCCGACCTCTTATTCAGCGTGATCAAGGGGATGGCGATGGCGACCACGATCGTGCTGGTCGGCTGCTACTACGGCTACACCGCCTCCGGCGGCCCGGTCGGGGTGGGCACGGCGACCGCGAAGTCAATGGTCTTGAACATCGTCCTCGTCCACATCATCGGGATGATGGGCACGATGGTCTTCTGGGGCGCCAATCCGAGGGCGCCGATAGGTGGCTAACAGAAAAGGAGTGAGCGAACTTGGCTGACCGCGACGACAGAGACTTCCCCGGCGAGAGCCGTTCCGAGCCCGGCGACATCTCCGAGTACGGAGGGCGCGACCGCGAAGAAGGCCCTCGCGGGAGCGAGGAAGACCCCGCCGCCGATCCTCCGGCGGGCCGCACCGATCGCGTCGGCGAAGACCCCCGGCAACGCGACGCGATCGACGACGACGATCCGCTGCGCGCGCAGGGCATGGGTACAAAGGAGGACTTCGCCAACCGCGACTACATCATCCCGGGCGTCGACTCCGACGATCCCGAGCCCTACAAGTGGCACACGGGCGAGAAGCGCGACCACGGCGGCGAGGACGCGATCGAGATCATCGACCTCGTCAAGCAGTTCGGCCGCACCCGGATCCTGAACGGCTGCAACCTCGGACTTCCGGACAACCAGATCTCGATGGTTCTCGGGCCCTCCGGGACAGGCAAGAGCGTGCTGATCAAGCACATCGTCGGGCTGCTCTATCCCGATTCCGGCGACGTGCTGGTGCACGGCGAATCGGTGCCGCAGATGACCGACGACGAGCTGTTCGAGGTCCGCAAGAAGTTCGGCCTACTGTTCCAGGACGGCGCCCTGTTCGGCTCGATGAACGTCTACGACAACGTCTGCTTCCCGCTGCGCCAGCACACGGACAAGAGCGAGGACGAGATCTCGGACATCGTCAACCGCCGGCTGAAGGAGGTCGGTCTGGGCGAGGCGCACTACAAGATGCCGAACGAGCTCTCCGGCGGGATGCGCAAGCGCGCCGGCTTTGCCCGGGCGCTGGTGCTCGACCCGGCGATCGTCATGTTCGACGAGCCCGACTCCGGCCTCGACCCGGTCCGCACGGCGCTGCTGTGCGAGCTGATTCGCGAGGTCCACGAGGAGAACGGCGGCTGCTACATGGTGATCAGCCACGACCTGGGGACGGCGCGGCGGATCGCCGACTTCATCGCCGTCCTCTGGAAGGGACGGATCGTCGAGTCAGGTCCCTCCGACGAGCTGTTCGACTCGGACAACGAGTTCGTCAACCAGTTCCTCAACGCAGACATCAAGGGCCCGCTGGCGATGGATTAGGGGCCGCTCGCCCCCGCCCGGCGCGGAGGCAGCGTGGCCAACAAACCCTTAATCACTGCCTCCTAAGCTTCCTGCGGTGAGAGAGGGATCCACGAGCAACGTCTTCGGGCGCTTGGCGGCGTTCGCGGTGAGGCGGCCCTGGCCGGTCCTGGGGCTCGTGGTGGCACTGGCGGTGGCAGGAACGATCGCGGCACTGCGGCTGCCCACCGACGCCGGCACCGACACCCTGGTCGACTCGGACGATCCCACGTTCGAGGCGACCGAGCGGTTCAAGGAGAAGTTCGGAGACGACGCGGTAGTCGTCCTCGCCAAGGGAGACCTGCGCAGCCTGGTCCTCTCAGCGAACCTGGGGCACCTGCTCGAGCTCGAGGGCTGCCTCTCCGGCCGGGCCCCGGAGCAGTCGCTCGCTGCCCTGCCCGAGCCCTGCCGTGAGATCGCCGAGGCCGATCCGAGCCAGGTCGTATTCGGCCCGGCCACCTTTCTGAACCAGGCGGTGGTCCAGATCGAGACCGTGCTCCAGCAGCAGATCAAGTACGTGACCCAGGCTGCGGCACAGGCCTCTGAGCGCGCCAGGCAGCTCGCGACCGAGCAGGGCACGGATCCAGACGAGGCGGCGGAGGGCGCCGCCAGGGCCGTCCAGGAGGCGTTTCAGGCCGACCTGATCAAGATCGCCCAGGAGTACGGTCTCACCGGGCAGCCCCGGATCGACGACCCCAACTTCGTCAGCAAGGTCGTCTTCGACCCGAACTCGGGCGGCGATCCCAAGCCCAGATTCAGCTACCTCTTCCCGAACGCCAATTCGGCGCTGATCTCGATCAGGATGCGCCCAGGGCTGAGCGAGTCCGAGCGCGACCACGCAATCGAGCTCTACCGCGACGCGGTCAACGACCCACGGTTCGAGCTCGAGAACGCCGAGTATGTGGTCAGCGGGGTCCCGGCGGTGGTCGCGGGTCTCTCCGACAGCCTCAAGTCGGAGATCCTGCTGCTCCTGGCAGCTGCGGTAATCGTGATGGCGGTCGTCCTCATGCTGGTGCTGGCGCCGCCGCTGCGGCTGCTGCCACTCGGGGTGGCCCTCGCTGCCGCCGGTCTCTGTTTCGGCGCCCTTTCCGTCACCGGCGGCGCGCTGACAATGGCATCGATCGCCGTGCTGCCGGTCCTGATCGGCCTCGCGGTCGACTACGCGATCCAGTTCCAGGCGCGCTGGTCTGAGGCGCGTGCCGATGGAGCGCCGCCGGCGGAGGCGGCTGCGATCGCGGGTGGGACCGGAGGGTCGGTGATCGCGACGGCGGTCCTCGCGACCGCCGCCGGGTTCGCGGTTCTTGTTCTTTCGCCGGTGCCGATGGTCCGCTCCTTCGGACTCTTGCTCATCGTCGGGATCGCGCTTGCCTTTCTGATCGCCCTCACCGCCGGGCTGGCGGCGCTCGGCCTCGCGACGCGCCCGCGGACCGCGGGCCCGGCGATGCCCGCGCCCCTCCGCAGACTCGGTGACCGGGCCGAGCTGGTCCGGGCCCGCACGGGCGGGACGCTGCGCGACGTCGGCAACGGGGCGCTGGCCGTCGCCATCGGCAGCCCTCGCCGGGTGCTGGCGGCCGCGCTCGCGCTCGCGCTCTGCGGCTGGATCGCAGGCACCCAGACCAAGGTGGTCTCCGACATCCGGGAGCTCGCCCCGACCAGTCTGCCTGCCCTTCGCGACGTCACGGATCTCCAGGATCAGACGGGTGTATCCGGAGAGCTCAACGTGATGGTCCGCTCCGACGACCTCGCCAGTCCCGAGGTGATCGACTGGATGCGCAGCTTCCAGCAGCGAGTTCTCGAACGCCACGGGTTCGAGGGCCGGACCCGATGCAACGACGCTGATCTCTGTCCGGCGATCTCGCTGCCCGACTTGTTCGGCAGCACGGCCGGTAGCCAGACGGCGAAGCAGGCCAGGCAGCTGCTGAAGGCGATCCCGCCGTACTTCTCCCAAGCCGTGATCAGCCCCGATCCGACTGGAGATGGAATCGGCGACACCGCCAACATCGCCTTCGGCATCCCGGTTCAGCCGCTCGACCAGCAGCAGGAGCTGATCGAGGACATCCGCGAGCAGATCGATCCGCCGGGAGCGAGCGGCCCGCCGGAGGGGACCGAGGTCGAGATCGCCGGCCTGCCGGCTCTGGCGGCCGAGGCCAACGCGGATCTCTCCGCGAGCCGCTATTGGCTGCCACTCCTCGCGCTGGTGGCGGTCGGGTTGATCCTGTCCCTCGCATACCGGTCGCTCGGCCGTGCCCTGACCCCGCTGGTCCCGATCGTGCTCGCAACGGGCTGGTCGGCGCTGGTGGTGGCCGCGATGGACATCCCTCTCAACCCCATGTCGGCGACCCTGGGTGCCCTCGTGATCGCGATTGCGACCGAATTCAGCGTCATTCTCTCCGCGCGCTACGAGGCTGAGCGGCGGCAGGGCCTTTCGGTCGGCGAGGCTCTACGGCGCACCTACGAACGAACCGGGAGTGCCGTGCTTGCCTCCGGCCTCACCGCGATCGCCGGCTTCGTCGCCCTGGCGACGAGCGACATCCAGATGCTCCGCGACTTCGGGCTGGTCACGATCGCCGATCTCGCGGTTGCCCTGGCCGGGGTCATGTTGGTGCTGCCCGCGGTGCTCGTCTGGGCGGAGGAGGCCCGGGAGGCGCCGGCAGGCGCCGGCCGCCTCGGGCGACTGCTCGCGCCGGCTGCTTCCAGCGATGCCTGAGCCCGACCCGCCACCACGCCGCCGTGTCAACCCCTACATGGTCGCGGTCGGGATCGCGTTCATCGCCCTGATCATCGTCGCGGGGATCAACACGCTCAACACCGAGGACTCGGGCGTGCTCGGGCTCGGGGTGGGAGACGAGGGTTCGGCCCTGGCCGAGTTTGCCGTCCCCGAGGCGACGAGCGAGCTCAGCGGTGACGCCAACATCGCCCAGGACGATTGCGAGAGCTCGAGCCGGCCGTGTCCCGAGGGCGACGTGCGCACCCCTGCCTGCCGGGTGGAGGGGGAGGGCGTGATCCGGGTCTGCGACTACTTCGACAAACCCCTTGTCCTCTCGTTCTGGTTCACCCGGGGCGGTGACTGCGAGGGCGCCCAGGACACCTTCGAGGCGGTCTCCCGCCGCTACCGGAACCGGGTCGGTTTCCTGGCCGTCAATGTCCGAGACCCCCGCGAAGCCGTGCGCAAGCTGATCGAAGAGCGGGGCTGGACCCACACGGTCGGGCTCGACGCAGACGGGGCTCTCTCGAACCTGTACCGGATCGGAGGCTGTCCCACCTTCCTCTACGTCTATCCGGGCGGTGTCCTCCATCGGACGAGCATCGGGCAGCTCGAGGTCGAGGAGATGGCGTCGCGGGTCGACGAGCTGGTCGCCGCCTCGGAGCGCCGCGCCGCCGGCTAGCGCCTGTCGGCGTCCGTTCCGCGCCGAGACCGCGCGCGCCGGCATCGCAGCGATAATTCCCGGCAATGGAAGAGGCCATGCCAAGGGAGTGGGAGGCGACGCCCGAGCCGGGATGGATCGCCCCGGTGCTGGAGACCGAGTTCCCCGGGCTGGTGGTCCGCTCGACCACGATCGGTCGCGGCTCGGGTCGCAGTCCCGAGGCCGTCCGTGAACAGCTTCGCCGGCTCAGCGACCGGCTCGGCGGCGCCCAGGTGATCCAGCTGCGCCAGCAGCCGATCCCGTGGGCCTACCGGGTCTTCTTCCGGCACATCGGCCTTGACCCCGACACCACCCGGACCCCGATCGAGGAGCTCGCCTTGATCCGGATGAAGGAGGGGCGGTTCAAGACTCAGAACCTCGTCGATGACGCGCTCACGGTGGCGACTGTCGAGAGCGGGGTCGCGGTGCGCGCCTTCGACGCCGACCGCGTCAGCGGAAGGCTTGGCATCCGCCCCTCGGCTCCCGGGGAGAAGTTCGAGGGGCGCGAGAGCGCCCTGCCCAAGGGCACGCTGGTGCTTGCTGACGAGGAGCGCCCGCTCGAGGTCCTCTTCGGAGAGACGGCCGCCGGCCGCGGGGTCGGTCCCAAGACCAAGCGGACCCTGCTGGCTGCGATTGGCGTCAAGGGAGTCCCGGAGATCGCCCTCGAGGAGGCCCTGTGGCTGGCCGGCAGCACGATGCGCGCTTAGGCACGATGGCTCCGGGCCCGTCTGGCAACGCCGCGGCTGGGGAGTAAGATTTTCGGCATGGAGGAGCTGGATCTCGCAAGCGAGGAGCTGGATCTCGAACTGCTGCCGCCCCTCGAGACGCGCACGACCGAGTCCGAGGAGCGGGCGGCGCGACAGGACCTGCGCCGGCAGATCGCCAGGATGGAATCGGAGCTGGCACGCCTGTTCGCGTCGGCCTTCCCGCGGACCGGGATCGAGTGGGAGGCGGCGGCAGCCGGCGGCCCGCGCCTCCTCGACACTGCCGACCTCGAGTCCGTCCGGGATGCAATTGCCGATCGCCTGGCCGAGGCACGAGGCAGGCTGCACAGCATCGCCTACGCCGAAGAGCGAAACCGCCAGCGGATCGAGGAGATGACCGCCGACCCGGCGGCCCACAAGTGGGAGCAAGTTTCGAACGAGGACATCGGCGAGCCGGGTTGCCGGCACTGGCACTCCCGTCCGCGCTGGGGCCTCATCGGCATGCTGATGGGCTGGTGGCGGGTGAAGCTCTCCTCGGGTTGCCCGTGACTCAAGGGGCGCGGCCCGGCCGCGTCCCGCCCCAAAAAGGCTCTTCGCCCGGGCCTCCGCCGGCTCCGTGGGGGTCCTTTCCGCTCTCGGAGCTTGTCGTCCTGGTCGCTCTGATCTTCCTGATCGCCGGTCTCTTCGTCGAGCCCCCGCGCGGCGCCGTCATGATCGGCACCGGGCTCGTGCTCGGCTCCCTGGCCGGCCTCGAGCTCTCCTGGCGCGAGCATTTCGCCGGCTACCGCTCCCACACGATGCTGCTCTCCGGCGCGGTGATGATCGCGGTGGTGGCGGCCCTGTTTGCGCTTGACCCCGGCGCAATTCCGCCGACGGCGCGGATGGTCATCGGCGTCGTGGCCTTTGGCCTGGCTGCCTGGGGGTTCCTCGCCATCTTCCGGCGCCGCTCGGGCGGCGAGATGTTCAAGGTCCGCTAGCCCCCGTACAAAAAGAGGCGGCGCCCCCTTGCCGTAAAGACGTGGGACGCCGCCTCGGTCGGGTTGGGCGGTGGAGGCCGCCCTGATCAGCTCAGGCGGCGATCGCCGCCCCGGTCAGCTGCGCGTGCTCCTCAGTGTCGTCGCCGGGAAGTGCGCAGCCCGTCTTTGCGTGCAGCGCAGCGGCGAGCAGCTGGCGCTGCCGCTCAGTCAAGGTGCCGAGTCGCTTGTTCTCGGTCATGCCGAGAGGTGCCAGGAACTTCCTTGTTCGGGTTCGTCCCCAGCGCCTTTGGCTTGAAAGAAGCTCGGTGATCGACATGCTCTCTGACTCCCATGGACAATCGAGGATGACATCGGCCGCTGTCCGGTCGTTCGCTGCCACCGATCTCTTCAGAGCAGCACGGGCGAGCCTGACCCGGTTGGCGCGGGCCAGGGCTTGTAGGTGCTGCGGGGCAGAGGATGGCTCAGCAGCAATCGTCGAAGCAGCAGGCATAAGTTGCTCCTCCCTTCGAGGGTTCGTTTGACGGGTATCTCTCCGACCACGCCCCCGGCGGCTACCTCTCACGAGCCGGGGGGTTAGACGGAGCCTTCTCGATTTCCGTCGGCCCCTGCCCCGGGTGCGCGCGGTGAAGGCGGGAACATATGCAACCCGCGCGCACCTTGCAACGGGTCGCGCAACGCACCTCCCGCTAAGAGCACGCTTTTTGTTTTGGGCCGGGTTAGGACCGGGGGAGATCCGGGAACCGGCCGGTGACCTCGGCGAAGATTTGAAGCGCCCGGTCGAGATGCTCGGGCCGGTGGGTCGCCATCAGAGAGGTCCGGAGGAGCGCGCCGCCCGGTGGAACAGCGGGATGGAGGGCGACGTTGGTGTAGACGCCGGCGTCATAGAGAGCTTTCCAGAGGAGGACCGCCTGCCAATCCTCTCCGACGATCACCGGGACCACCGGGGTGACGATCTCGGAGCCGTCGGGGAGCCGGGTCGGCTCGACCACCTTGAGACCGAGGTCGGTGAGGCCACTGTGGAGGTAGCGCGCGTTGGCGAGAAGCTTCTCCAGCAGCGGTCCGCCCTCGGTCCTGATGATCCGCAGCGCCTCCAGAGCCGCTCCAACGGCGGCCGGGACCGCCGAGGCGCTGAAAATGAAGGCGCGGGAGGAGATCCGCAGGTACTCGACCACCTCTTCGGGTCCGGCGATGAACCCGCCGCAGGAGGCGAGGCTCTTGGAAAAAGTGCCCATACGCAGGTCAACTTCGTCCTCGAGCCCGAAGAGCTCGCAGGCGCCGGCCCCGCGTTCGCCGAGCACACCGACCCCGTGGGCCTCGTCGACCATGAGGCGGGCACCGAAGCGTTTACAGAGCTCGACGATCGCGGGGAGGTCGCAGACGTCGCCCTCCATCGAGAAGACGCCGTCGACCACCACCAGGACCGCGCTGTTGTCGTCCTGGGCCCGCTCCAGCATCCGCTCGAGCTTGTCCATGCGGTTGTGCCGGAAGGGGCGCATCCGGGCGCCGGAGAGCTTGCAGCCGTCCAGAATCGAGGCGTGGTCGCCGGAATCGCAGATCACCGTGTCTCCGGGGGCGAGCAGGGCGCTGATGCAGCCGAGGTTGGACTGGTAGCCGGTGGTGAAGACGATCGCGTCCTGCGTCCCCATCCATTCGGCCAGCTCGCTCTCGAGCGCGGTGTGGAGGGGAATGGTCCCGTTCAGGAGCCGCGATCCCGTGACGCCGGTGCCATAGGTCTCGAGGGCCGTGCGGGCGGCGTCGACGACCCGTTCATCCGCGGTAAGGCCGAGATAGTTGTTGGAGCCCAGCATGATCGTCTCGCGGCCCTCCATCTCGACCACGGGCCCGGCAGCGGACTCCAGCAGCCGGAAGTAGGGCAGCAGGTCGCCCTCCTTGGCGGCCGCGAGTTGCTCGGCGCGGTCGTGATCTCGGACCTTGGCGAAGACGTCGAGCGCAGTGCTCGGCGGCCCCGGACGCGAAGCGGAGGAGCCGCCGTTACGCGGGTCAGGCATCGCCGGAAGTGTAGGTTGCCCCGTGTGGCAATCGAGGTCCGACCCGTGCACGGCCGTCGCGAGCTGGACCGCTTCATCAAGCTCCCGTTCCGGCTGCACCGGGAGAGCGAGCAGTGGGTGCCGCCGCTGATCTCGGAGCGCCGTCAGTTCCTGGACCGCGGCAAGAATCCGTACTTCGACCATGCCGAGGGCGAGTACTTCCTCGCCTGGCGCGACGGCGACGTGGTGGGGCGGATCACCGCGCAGATCGACACGCAGTGGGACCAGTTCCAGGGTGGCAGCGACGGGCAGTTCGGGTTCATCGAGGCCGAGGACGACCCGGAGACCTGGGTGGCGCTGTTCGGCGCAGCCGAGGCATGGATCAGCGAGAGGGGCCGCGAACGCCTGCTCGGCCCGATGGACTTCACCACCAACGACGAGTGCGGCCTCCTGGTCGAGGGCTACGAGCACCACCCGATGATCCTGCAGCCCTGGCACCCGCCCTACTATCGCGACCGGCTCGAGGGACTCGGCTACGGCAAGGCAATCGACCTCCTGATGTGGGACCTGCAGATCGGCCGGATGACCGAAGGCGAGTACTTCCACCCGATGATCCACGCCGCCGCCGAGCAGATGAGGAAGCACAAGGTCTCGATCCGAAAGTTCCGAAAGCGCGAGCTCGAGGACGAGATGCTCAGGTTCATGGAGGTCTACAACGCCGCGTGGGAGAAGAACTGGGGTTTCGTGCCGGTCACCGACGAAGACGCCCGATTCCATGCCAAGAATCTGAAGCAGGTCCTGCACGAGGACTGGGGGATGTTCGCCGAGCGCGAGGGGACCGGCGAGGTGCTCGGGGCCGCCTTCACCCTTCCCGACATCAACCGGGCGACCAAGAAGATGAACGGCCGCCTGTTTCCATTCGGCTGGCTGCGCTTCCTGCTCGCCAGGCGCAAGATCGACCAGGTCCGCGTCTTCGCGCTCGGGGTCAAGCCGCCCTACCAGCACGAGGGGATCGCGGCCGCCTTCTACGTCAGGCACCTGGAGACGGCGAAGGAGGTCGGCGTCACCGGCGGCGAGACCGGCTGGATCCTGGAGACGAACGAGCCGATGAATCGCGCGATGGAGGGCATGGGGGGAACCGTGACCAAGCGCTACCGTCTTTACGAGAAGCAACTATGAGGGGATGAAGGTCGAGGTAGAGGTCAAGCCGCCGTCGCCCGTCCGGTTGCCATACCGCGGTTCGGGTGCGATGCGGGTCGAGGGTGACGTGGTGCACCGGCTCGTCCACGTCGATGGGGCGCCCGTCCTGGTCAGGGCATGGCAGCGGCGCTCCGGCGAGATCGTCTTGCGCGCCACACCCGCCGGCACCTCCTCCGCTGCGCGTCCGGGGGTGCCGGTCGCAAGCCAACACCAGCTTGGGGAAGCCGTTGCGAGGCTCCGCTTCGCGCTTTGCCTCGACGATGACCTGAGCGGTTTCTACGACGCGTTCAAGCGCGATCCGCTGCTCGGGCCGGTGATCCGGCGCAAGCCGTGGATCCGGCCGCGGCGGGCGGTGTGGCCGTGGCAGGCGCTGCTGCGAGCGATCACCAAGCAGCTGATCGAGTCCGGGCGCGCGGCGGCGATCGAGCGGCGGATAGTGCACCGCTGGGGCCCGGTGATGGAGCGGGATGGGCGGCCGCCCCTCCGCGACGTCCCCGAGCCGGCGTCGATCATGAGAGTGGCGCCGGCGGAGCTGGTCGGCTGCGACCTGACCGAGCGGCGGGCACTGGCGATGATCCGGTGCGCCAGGGAGGCTGCCGCAGGCCGGGTCGACCTGGCCGATCCCGGCGACGATCGCCACCTGCTCGCGATCCGGGAAATCGGGCCGTGGACGGTGCAGTGCCTCCGGCTCGACGGCCGCGGCGACCCCGACTCACTCCCCGCAGGAGACCTCGGCTACATCAAGCTGGTGGGGCGCCTCGCCGGCAAGGGACGCCGCGCCACGGTCGAGGAGGTCGAGGAGTTCTTTGCGCCCTACGAGCCCTACCGCGGTCTTGCCGGCACCTTCGCCCTGGTCGGCCTCCACAAGCACGTCGCCACGGGCCGCCCCTTGCGGCTCGCCGCCTAGCCCGTTTGCCGCGAGCGGACGCGGGTATGACGCTTGCCGTCCATTCGACGGAGGAGTTAGCAATGGCAGCAACAGCAATCCCGATCGCAGCGTCAGTGACGAACGTCTTGATCATCGTCATCCTGGTGCTGGTCGTGCTGTGGCTGGTCAGCCGGGTCTTCTGACCCTGCGCCGGTGCGTCACTTCTATACGGCTGCCCACGAGCAGTTCCCGTCCGGACGTCCCGGCCTAGCCCACCGGACTTTCAGTCGAGCGGCTGGGGAAGGAGCTCGTTGCTGAGCAGCTCGCTTGTCGGGGGGACCTCCGAGATCACCTGGTTGTCGGCGAAGAAGCCCGCAAACTTCTCCCACTCGTCGGGATCCATGTAGCCGTATGGCTCGGGGTCCTTGCCGCGCGACTGCGGTGCCAACAATGGGAGGGTGGCATCGATCTCGGCCCTGGTCAGCTCCGGGTCGAGACCCTCGCCGGCCTCGAGGATGGCCGCGGTGGCGCCGGCCGGATCGCTGACCGCGGCCCGTGTTCCCTTCTCCAGGGCGCCGATGAAGAGGCGGATCGGGTCGGGATCCTCGTCGAGGCGCTGCCGGTTTGCGACCAGGACGAGCTCGTCGTAGGTCGGCACACCGAGCTCCTCGACCCCCGTGATGAGCGGGTTGCGGCCCCGCTGCTGCAGGTCCACTCCCTCGACGTTCTGGAAGCCGCCGAGGATCGCATCGGCCTGCCCGCCGAGGATCGCCGGCAGCAGGTTGAGGCCGACGCTGGTGACGCTGACGTCGTCGAGCGAGAGCCCGGCCTTGCCGAGGATCGCCTCCAGGTAGTCCTCCTGGTAGGGGATGCCGGCGGTGGCGACCCGCTTGCCGCGCAGGTCGGCCGGGTCCTCGATTCCCGACTCGGGAAGCGAGATCAGGGTGGTCAAGGGCTCGTCGACGATCGCCGCCACGGCGACCACGTCGAGACCCTGTTCGCGGGCCAGCAGCACCTCAGGCTCATAGGAGATCGCCAGGTCGACCCGGCCGGCCGCGACTTCCTTGATCGGCGCCGATGGATCGGAGGGGACGCGCGGGGAGACCTCGAGCCCGGCGGCACCGAAGAAGCCGCGTTCGAGCGCCGTGTAGATGCCGGCGTGGTCCGGGTTGACGTAGAAGTCGAGCGCCAGGTCGAAGGGCTCGGCCTCGGGCCGCGCTGTGGTTGGCTCCTCCTTCTCGCCGCAGCCTGAAAGCACGAGCGCGAGGCCGGCGAGGAGCAGTGCGATCCTGGTCAGTAGGGCCATCGTCAGGGGCGCTCAGCGTAGTGCCAGCCGATCAGCCGCCGCTCGGCAAGTGCCAGTAGTCCGAAGAGGCAGATGGCCATCGTGCTCAAGACAGCGATCGCCGCGAACAGCAGTGACGTGTTGAGCTCGCCGGAGGCGACCAGCATCAGGTGGCCGAGCCCCGAGTCCGACCCTGCCCACTCGCCGAAGACGGCGCCGATCACCGCGACGGCGACAGCGATCTTGGCACCGCTGAATACGTAGGGAAGGGCGGAAGGTGCCTCGACCCGGCGCAGCAGCTGCCAGCGTCCAGCGTCCAGGGTGCGCATCATCTTCACCGCCTCGGGATCGACCGAGCGCAGCCCGTCGAGGGCGTTGACGGTGATCGGGAAGAAGCAGACGAGGGCGATGATCGCCAGCTTCGGGCCGATCCCGAACCCGAACCAGACCACCAGGATCGGCGCGATCGCGATCACCGGCACGGTCTGCGAGGCGACCAGGAGCGGGTAGACCGCGCGCCGCAGCGTCTCCGACAGGTGCAGCACGGCCGCGAAGCCGAGCCCCAGGGCGACCGCCAGCAGGAAGCCGAGCACGACCTCGCGCAGCGTGACCCAGGCGTCCTCGGCGAGCAGCGAACGGTCCTCCCAGAGCGATTCGCCGATGTCGCTCGGAGCCGGGACCAGGAAGTCCTCGATCTTGAGCAGGTCGGCGAGCACGTCCCACTGCGCCGCCAGCTCCCAGAGCCCGAGCAGCACCAGAAGGATCGCAACGGGGGGAAGTACCCGGCGCGCCGTTTCGTGAATGGCAGTCATGGCGCCACCGCCGCGGCCCCGAGCTCGCGCAGGGCCCGCTCCCGCATCGCCGTGAAGGGCGCCGAGGAAACCGCAGCCGACCGATCAAGGTCACGGGGCGATTCCGGCTCCAGCTCGTCCACGACCCTCGCAGGCCGCGACGAGAGCACCAGAACGCTGTCGCACAGGTAGAGAGCCTCCTCGACATCGTGGGTGACGAGGAGGACCGTGCGGGGGTCTGTGGCGAGGGCTTGCGCCAGCCACGACTGCATCTCGGCCCGGGTGATCGCGTCAAGCGAGGCGAAGGGCTCGTCGAGCAGCAGCACCGGCTTGCCCGCGATCAAGGTCCGGAGGAAGGCGACCCGCTGGCGCATGCCGCCCGAGAGCTGGGCCGGGCTGCTCGACTCGAACCCGGCCAGGCCGAAGCGTTCGAACAGCGGCGCCGTCGCGGCCCGCGCCCCGTTCCGGCCCTGCCCGCGGACGCGCAGGGCCAGGGAGGCGTTGTCGATCGCGCTGAGCCAGGGCAGGAGCAGGTCGCGCTGCGGCATGAAGACGCACCGCTCCAGGCGGCTGCCGGGACTGCCCTCGCCGCCCACCTCGATCCGGCCCGAGCTCGGCTCGCGCAGGCCCGAGACCAGCTCAAGCAGGGTCGACTTGCCGCAGCCAGACGGCCCGACCAGCCCCAGCACGCCGCCCGGAGCGAGCTCGAAGCTGAGCCGGTCGAGCACAGGGAGGTCTCCGAAGCCGTGGCTGAGGTCGTCGACCCGGACCGCGGCTCCGGCCGGATTCTCTGGCTCTGAGATTTCGAGGGGCTCCGTCTCGGGAGCCCCGGTGGTCAACTCCATGCTCCCTCCGCGCGCATTACCGCACAGGTTCGAAGGGTCAGCGGTGGGTGGAGGAGACCGCTATCTCAGCCCGCTTTCCCGCGAGCCCCCCTGTGTTTTCGGTGATCCGGAGTCTACGACTGACTCAGACCGGCAGGCGCCGCGCCCGCTTCTTGCACTTCTTCTTTTTCTTCTTGTTCTTGATCTTGGCGCACTTCTTCAGGGCCGCGGCGCGCAACCCCGTCGGGCCGGTGGCTGCCGGCGGCGGGCCGGCCGGGACCGGCGGAGTCCCGTGGGTGAACCTGATCGTGTTGGGGAAGGCGCCGGACGAGCAGGCCGAGGTGCCGTATGGGCCCGTCGTCTGGCTGTGGAACGTGGAGACGAAGTTGTGGGGGACCGGGTCGACCTCGATCCCGGTGGTGCTGAAGTCCACATACGAGGCAGTGGGGCCGGTCTGGTCGGCGCAGACCGCGTCGGTGAAGATCGAAACGCTCACCACGGAGGGGTCGAACAGCTCAAGGGGGGGTGGGCTGAGGACGCCGAACACGGTCGGAGTGTCGTCTGTGCTCGATGCCGCCGGATCGATCGAGGCGAACCGGGCGGCATTCTGGATCTCGACCGCCCCCATGTCCGAGGCGTCGCCGGCCGGCCCCTGGGACTTGTCGATGAAGTCGACCGGCCGCACGAACCCGCGCTGATCGGTTGACACGGCGCTGTTGCCCTTGTCGAGCACCGGGCTGGCCGGCAGGGGCCGGTGGCTGAGAGTTGTCCCGCCGTTGAGGTGAAGGCCGCCGAGCGCCGGGTCCTGCCCGGTGAGGTTGGAGTCGGCGACGGTGTGGGTGATCGGAGCATCGGCAATGTTCTCGATCAGCGAGTAGGAGGTGTTGTAGGTGTTGGCTCCATAAGCGCCCATGTCCGGGGCCACGCTGCCGGCGTCAACGTGGTAGTTATTCGCCACGATCGAGTTGCTCAGGGTCGCGTTGTTGTTGACCGCCATGCCGCCGCCCCTAGTGCTCGTGCCCTGGGTGTAATTGCCCGAGATCGTGCTGTCGGTGATCGTCAGCGGCCTCGCGCTCGCCACGAGACCGCCGCCGTCCGCGTCGGTCCCCGTGGTGTGGTTGCCGGAGATCGTCGTGTTCTCGATCAGGTCTGTGCCAACCGTGCCGCCCAGGTTGAGACCGCCACCCGTCGACTGGGAGGTATTTCCGGTTGTGTTGTTTCCCCAGATCGTGCTTTGCCGGATCGTGGTCGGGGACGCGCTGTAGATGCCACCCCCGCCGGCCACGGAGGTATTGCCGGAAACGGTGGAGGTCTGGATCGTTAAGGACCCGGTCGGCACTGCGAGCCCGCCACCGAAGCTGGCGGCACTGCTTCCCGTGATTGCGACGTTCGTGAGGGCCAGATTCGCGTCCTGGCTGTAGATCGCGCCACCGGAGGTGAAGGTTCCCGCTCCCAAGCCGTCGGTGATCGTGATCCCGGAGATCGAGACATTCTCCCCAGCGTCGGGGTTGATCAAGAAGACGCGATGGGTGTCCTTGCCGCTGACGGTGGCGAAGTTGACGCCGGACTTACTGATCGCCAAGGCGTCATCGATGCCCGGCAGCGGCGAGCCGAGCTCAATCAGGGTGTTGAGGATCCCGAGCGAGATCGTGATCTGGTCCTGGGTAGCCGAGTCGTTGTCGTTCGCCAGCAACATGGCCTCACGCAGGGTGCAGTCGTCGCCGGGGACAACGATGGGGTGCACGCACATGCCGTCGTCGGTATCAAGGTTCGAGTTGACGGTGAATTGGTCGAGGTCGTCGCCCGCCCACGCGGGGGAGGCGCCGGCGATCAGTGCGCACGCGACCAGACCGAGAACCGGCAAGCAGCGGCGGCCTACGAACTCCCTGACTTGATCAGTGCCCATGCCTGGGCTGAATCGTATCTACTCGGCGACCTTCGCACCGCCCGCGACCACGTTCACGAAGTTCTCCAGGTGGCGGGTGGTCCAGCACTCGAAGGCGCCGTCGCAGAAGGGCTCGTAGGCGGCCATCACCGAGTCGCCGTAGTTCCAGTAGAGCTTCGGCTCGGGGTTGAGCCAGAAGGTGCGGCCGGCCCGTTCGGAGATGCGGCCGAAGACGTCGGCGTGGGGCTCGCGGCCGTTGGTGCGGGCGTCCCCGAGCACGATCACGGTCGAGCGCGGGCCCAGCTCCTCGGCGATCTCCTCGAGGAACTCGAGCCAGACCCGGCCGTAGTCGGTGTAGCCACTGACGTCCGCGACGCCCCCTTCGCCCGAGACCCGCTCGGAAATCCGCCGGAAGTCGCGCTCGTGCTCGAAGATCGAGGTCACCTCGCTAATCCGCTCGATGAAGACGAAGCTGCGCAGCTTGCGGAAGCTGTCGTGGAGCGCATGGAGGACGGAGAGGAAGAACACGCTGGCGCTGCTCACCGAGGTGGAGACGTCGCAGAGCACGTAGATCTCGGGCCGGCGCGGGCGCTTCGGCCGGTACTTGAGGCGCAGCGGGACGCCGCCGGTCTCGAGCGAGGCGCGCATCGTCCGCCGCACGTCGACGACACGACTCCGCCGCCGCCCTCGCTGCTCGTGCCCAAGGGTCGCGATCCGCTTCTTCAGCTGGGCGACGGCACGGTGGACCGCGGCCAGGTCCTGGGCCGGGCTGGTCGGCAGGGTCCGGTCGAGCTCGGCCAGGGGCCGGGAGGGAGGGAGCTTGCCGGAGCGCTCGATCATGCCCCGCTCCAGCTCGCGGCGCAGGTGGCGCTCGAACTGGCGCAGGCTCTCGCGGTCGAGCGTCACCGTCTCGCCGTCGTCCTCTGCGCCGCGGCCCTGTGCCTGCAGGCCGAGGGCGCGGCGGATTCGCTGCACGTCGACCCCGATCACGCCGGAGCGCTCGCCCTGCCGGCCGAAGGCTGTAATCGCGAGCCGCGCCAGATCTCTCATCTCGCCCTCCTGGCCGTCGCCAATCGCCTGCCGGATCGCCTCGCGGAGGCTGTCCGCATCAATCTCCCCCTGCCCCTCGAACTGGCCACCCTCGGAAAGCGCGCGCTCGAGCGCCTCGGACTCGGCCGCGCGGAAGAAATGCCGGTCGAAGAGGAGCTCGAAGACGCGGCGGTCCTCCTGCGACTTGGCCACCGTCGCCGCGAGCGTCTCGCGGAAGTCGTCCGTGTTGGTCCAGGAGATCTGATCCAGGGCCGAAAAGGCGTCGAGCGCCTCGGAGGTACCGACCGCGACCCCCTCCTGGCGCAGCTCCTCGAAGAAGGTGAGCAGGCGCGCCGCAGTCGCCGCCATCAGCGATCCACCATCTCAGGAAGCCGGCTGGCCGGCGCCCGGACCCGCGCCTTCGGAGAGCTTCACCGCGACCCGTTCGGCGACCAGGTCCATGTCGGTGCGGTGCTTGACGATGATGCTCATCGTGCTCTCGAAGGTCTCGCGGTCGATGTCGTCGGCGCCGATCAGGAGCAGCGTCCGGGCCCAGTCGATCGACTCGGCGATCGAGGGCGGCTTCTTCAGGTCGAGGGAGCGGACCATGTGGATGACCTCGACCAGCCGCCGGGCGAGCTCCGCGTCGAGCTCGGGCGCGTGCAGCCGAACGATCTCGAGCTCGCGCTCGACGTCCGGGTAGTCGAGCCAGAGGTAGAGGCAGCGGCGCTTGAGGGCCTCGGTCAGCTCGCGCGAGTTGTTCGAGGTGAGCAGCACGAGCGGCCGGGTCTTCGCCTCGATCACCCCCAGCTCCGGGATCGAGATCTGGAAGTCGGAGAGGACCTCGAGCAGCATCGCCTCGAACTCCTGGTCGGTCTTGTCGATCTCGTCGATCAGCAGCACGACCGGCTGCTCGGATGAGATCGCCGCGAGCAGCGGTCTGGTCAGCATGAACTCTTCGCCGAAGATGTCATCCCGGGCCGCCTCCCACGACTCTTCCTTGTCGGTGGTCGCCTCGGCCTGGATCCGGAGAAGCTGCTTGCGGTAGTTCCACTCGTAGAGCGCCTTGGCCTCGTCGAGCCCCTCGTAGCACTGGAGGCGCACCAGCTCGCGGCCGGTGTAACGGGAGAGGGCCTTGGCGAGCTCGGTCTTGCCGACGCCGGCGGGCCCCTCGACCAGCACCGGCTTGCCGAGCTGGGAGGCGAGATACGAGACCAGCGCGGCCGATTCCCCAGCGAGGTAGCCGGCCTTCTCCAGGCCTTCGCGGACCTCCGGCACCGACTGGGGTTGCGTCATAGGACGGAGATCATACGCGCCCACTGCGGTTACCCTCGAACGATGCCATCCCGGTCAGTGTCCGAGATCGGCGCCAGGGTCTCCTACGAGGCGCCGCGCCGCCGCGACAACCCGCTCGCCAAGCTCGAGGGCGCGAGCCTGCACGTGCGGCCGAAGCTGCCGGTGCAGCTGTTCGCCGTGCTCGACAGCGGCGAGCGGATCAACTCGGAGCCCGGCTTCAGGATCGACTATCCGCAATTCCCCGCCGGAGCCGAGCCCTCGCGCGAACTGATGCTGAAGGCAATTCGCCAGGGCTGCCGGGAGCTGGCCGAGGACCAGGATCGGGTGCTCCTGCGCGACATCCTCGACCCGCTCGGCATCGAGGTCGACCTGCTGGTTTTCGAAGACCTGCCCTTCAGGCTAGAGCTCGACCCGGGGCTGGAGGCGCACCTCGCCGAAACGTCTGCTGCGACCGGCGGCTGAGCACTCGGAGATAATCGAGGGGTGGAGGTATTCGTCCTCGCGGACATCCTGCCGAACTCGATCACGCCCTACCTGGCGATGATGATCTTCGGTTTCGCGATCGGGGCCTTCGGCCACGCGGCGCGGAACTACATCGTGGTCGGTATCGGGATCGCGATGATCTTCCTCGCCACGCTCCTCCTGCCCCTGGCCCTGATCGCCACCGAGGACGAGCCCGAGACCCCGGGGGCACCGCCGATCTACGCGCCCGGCACCCGCTAGCGGGTCTCGCCACTTAGGTCTATGCTGGCCATGTGGGCAAGGGAGTGAGGTGGAGCACCGCACGCGCTGTGGCAACAGCGTCCAGCGTGATCGTGGCCGTCCTATCTTGCTCGGTCCTCACAGCCGCAGCACCAGCTTCCTCCGGGATCTGGGAGCGGGCCTGGGGCGACGACGTCGACGCTCTCACGCCGGCCAGCACCGGATTTGAGGTCTGTACCACCGCCGCCCTCTGCAAACCGAGTGCCTCCCCGCCTCCCGCGTTGGGCGGCGAGATGGCCGCCCCGACTGGCGTTGCCAGCGACGCCGCGGGGAACGTGTATGTGACCGACGCGAGCCACCACCGGGTGCAGAAGTTCAGCGCAACCGGCGTCTTCGAGCGCGCTTGGGGCGAGGACGTGGTCAGCGCCGGACCGGGCAACACCGGGGTCGGGTTCGAGATCTGCGTCGCCGCGAACGGCGACACCTGCAAGACCGGCGAACTCTCGGTTCCCGCGCTCGGCGGCGAGATGAACCTACCGCAGGGCGTTGCCACCGACGCCGCAGGGAACGTCTACGTCACCGACACGGGCCACCACCGGGTACAGAAGTTCAGCTCGACGGGCGTTTTTGATCGCGCCTGGGGCGAGGACGTGGCCAGCGCCGGCCTCGGCAATACCGGTGTCGGTTTCGAGGTCTGCGTGGCGCCGGGCGACACTTGCAAGACCGGTGCTACGACGGTCCCGGCCTTGGGGGGCGAAATGTCCTCTCCTGAGGGCCTTGCCACCGACGCCGCGGGGAACGTCTACGTCACCGACACGGGCCACCACCGGGTGCAGAAGTTCAGCTCCACCGGCGTTTTTGATCGCGCCTGGGGCGAGGACGTGGCCAGCGCCGGCCTCGGCAATACCGGCGTCGGTTTCGAGGTCTGCGTGGCACCGGGCGATACCTGCAAGACCGGGGTGGTCGCCTTGGCGGCGCTCGGCGGCGAGATGTCCTCCCCCAAGGGCGCCGCCACCGACGCCGCGGGGAACGTGTACGTGACGGATACGAGCCATCACCGGGTGCAGAAGTTCAGCTCGACGGGGACCTTCGAGCGCGCCTGGGGCGAGGACGTCGCCAGCGCCGGCTCCGGCGATACCGGCGTCGGTTTCGAGGTCTGCGTGGCGCCGGGCGATACCTGCAAGACCGGCGTCGTGACAGCCCCGGCATTCGGAGGCGAACTGGGAAACCCCCGAGGCCTGGCGATCGACGCGGCGGGAAATGTCTACGTCGCGGATCAGAGCTTCGGCCGGATGCAGAAGTTCAGCTCAACCGGCGTGTTCGAGCGCGCCTGGGGCGAGGACGTCGTGAGCGCGGGGCCAGGAAACACCGGGGTCGGCTTCGAGATTTGCGTGGCGATCGATGGCGACACGTGCAAGTCCGGCACCGCCTCCGATGCTGCACTCGGCGGCCAGTTGTTCTTTCCAGTGGCCGTTGCAACTGATGTGGCGGGGGACGTCTACGTCGCCGACAGCGGCCGGGGCCGCATGCAGAAGTTCAGCTCCACTGGAGCATTCGAACGCGCCTGGGGCGAGGACGTCATGGAGTCCGCCTTCAAGATTTGCACCGCCGCCGCCACCTGCCAGACCGGAAGTGTCGTCGGCGAAGCCCGCGGGGGGGATATGAACGAACCCGCCGGGGTTGCCAGCGACGCGGCGGGCAGCGTCTACGTCGCCGACAAGCTCAACCACCGAGTGTTGAAGTTCAGCTCAACCGGCGTCTTTGATCGCGCCTGGGGCGAGGACGTGGTCATCTTTGGCCCCGGCAACACCGGGGTCGGCTTCGAGGTCTGTGTCGCGGCCGCCGGCGACATCTGCAAGACAGGCGTCGTAGCCGGAACCGCTTTCGGTGGCGAGATGAACCAACCGGTCGGCATCGCCGTTGACTCAGCAGGAAACGTCTACGTTGCCGACGCCGGTCATCATCGCGTGCAGAAGTTCAGCTCGACGGGGGCCTTCGACCGCGCCTGGGGACAGGACGTGACAACCGGCGCCGGCATCGGCTTCGAGGTCTGCTCGTCGGCCGCCGCCTGCAAGATCGGGGTTGTCTCGGCGCCGGCGCTGGGCGGCGAGATGTCCTCTCCCCAGGGCGTCGCCACTGACTCGGCGGGGAACGTGTATGTCGGCGATACCGCCCATCACCGGGTGCAGAAGTTCAGCTCGACGGGGACCTTCGAGCGCGCCTGGGGCGAGGACGTCGCCAGCGCCGGCTCTGGCGACACCGGCATCGGCTTCGAGGTCTGCGTGGCCGCTGACCTCGACACTTGCAAGACCGGGGTCGTCGCCGCTGCTGCACTGGGTGGCGAGATGAACCAACCCATCGGGGTCTCGGCCGCCGCGGGAAGCGTCTACGTCGCCGACAGCGGCCACAACAGGCTGCAAAAGTTCAGTTCGGCCGGGGCTTTCGAACGCGCCTGGGGTGGGGACGTGGCCAGCGCCGGCCCAGGCGACGTCGGAGTCGGCTTCGAGGTCTGCGTGGCGGCCGAGGTCGACACGTGCAAGACCGGCATCGTCAGCGGCGCCGGAGGTGGGATGAGCCAACCCACAGGGGTCGCCGCCGATGCAGCGGGGAACGTCTATGCCGCCGATACTCTTCACCACCGAGTGCAGAAGTTCGGCTCCGCCGGTGCCTTCGAGCGCACCTGGGGCGAGGACGTGGTGAGCACCGGCCCGGGCGATACCGGCAGCGGCTTCGAGATCTGCGTGGCATCCAACGCGGACATCTGCAAGGCGGGCGTCGACACGGCTCCCGCGCTCGGCGGCGAGATGTCCAACCCCAAGGGCATCGCCATCGACTTGGCAGGGACCGTCTACGTCGCTGACGCGAATCACCATCGGCTGCAGAAATTCGCCGACCCGCTGCCGCCCGCGGCCGCCCCCCCACCCAGCTCGCCGCCGCCGTTCGCCGGTGGCCCCACAGGCGATCGCGCGCGGGCGCTGAAGCGATGCAAGCGGATCCCGAAGAGCCACGGCACGGCGCGAAAGAAATGCAAGCGCCGCGCGAAGAAGGTCCCTATCTGAGCACCGAATCGGGGGCCTGCTCGGTGGTGATCGGGTCTGCGTGGCGGTGGACGACTTTCCAAGCACCGTCCTCCAGCCGGAAGATGCTGGTGACGCGTATCGAAACGGGGGCGAGGTCCTCGCTCCCGCCGACCTTGGCCCTGTAGCTCTCGACCTCGACCGTGCAGGCGAGCTCAGACGTCTCGTGTCTGGCCAGCTGCTCGAACCCGGTGGCCTCGCCGTCGCGGTAGTTCGCAGCGGCGGAATCCAACCTCTTCTCGACCGCGGCTCGGCCGTGAGCGACCGGCCCGAAGGGATTGGCGAGCGTGATGTCGTCCTTCTCGGAGTAGAGCTTCTTGTAGAGGCTCGGATCACCGTTGGTGATCTCGACCCCGGCTTGGTGGTACTGCTCGATCACCTCGCCTAGCCCGGCCATCGCTACTTCTTTTTCTTCGGCTTCGAGTCGGTGTTCGCCATCAGCTGTGCCGCGGTGTCTGGCACGTAGTGGTAGGAGTCCTGGGGCGGGCGGACGTAGCCGGTGTCGTCCTGGCGCGGCGGCAGCTTGATCTCGTCGGGCTCTCGCACCTCGTAAGGAATCTGCGAGAGCAGGTGCGAGATGCAGTTGATTCGGGCGTTGCGCTTGATGTCGGACTCGACCACGTTCCACGGGGCCTCAGGAATGTCGGTGTGGACGAACATCTCGTCCTTCGCCCGCGAGTATTCGACCCAGCGGTTGCGCGACTCCAAGTCCATCGGGGAGAGCTTCCACTGCTTCAAGGGATCGTCGATCCGGGACTTGAAGCGGCGCTCCTGCTCCTCGTCGGAGACCGAGAACCAGTACTTGATCAGAAGGATCCCGTCGTCCACCAGCATCCGCTCGAAGATCGGGCACTGATGGAGGAAGCGCCGGTGCTCGTCCGGGCTGGCGAAGCCCATCACGTGCTCGACCCCGGCGCGGTTGTACCAGGAGCGATCGAAGATGGTGATCTCTCCGCCGGCCGGCAGATGCGCGACGTAGCGCTGGAAATACCACTGGCTCTGCTCGCGCTCGGTCGGAGCGGGGAGGGCGACCACGCGCGCGATCCGTGCGCTGATGTACTCGGTGATCCGCTTGATCACGCCGCCCTTGCCGGCGGCGTCGCGTCCCTCGAACACGAGCGCTACCCGGGCGCCCTCGTGCTTGACCCAGTCGGCCATCGCGACCAGTTCGATCTGCAGGCGGCGAAGCTCCCTCTCGTAGAGCTTGCGCGGCAGCTTCTCGGTGCTCGCGCGGGTCGCCTCCGTGGTACTCGCCTCCACGAGGTCCGAGTCTATTCCTCGTCCGGTTCGATCTCGATCTCGCCCAGGTCGTCGTCGGCGTGCGCGACCCGCGCCGTCTCTTCGTTCGCGCGCCGGCGCATGCCGGCGAGCGCAATCATCGCGGCCCCGGCGAGCGCTACGAAGATCCCGTAGCGGACGTTGTACGGCTCCTCGACGCCGAGCGAGTCGAACTGGGGCCGGTCGGCGATCAGGAAGAGGACGATCAGCCCCGCCCAGACGCCGCCGGCAACCAGCAGCGAGCCGACGCTGAACGGGCGAGGCGGCCTATAGCCGTCGCCGACCTCGGTACAGAGGAAGATGACGGCGCCGACCGTGACCAGGAGCGCGGCGGTCGCGAAGTTGAAGGCGCCGATCCCGGTCTGAACCAGGTCGGTCGCGATTGGAGCGCCGTACCAGGGCAGCAAGAGGCTGCCGGTCACCACGAACACCCCGAGCGAGGCGAGCTTCTCATTCGGGCCTAGCCCGCGGAGCGCCTGCCCGAAGCGGCGACCGAGCCGCTGCTCGAGAGAGCGCTCGCCGCTCTCGCCCTGCTCAGTCGAGTGATTGCCGGCCACGGTACCCCGAGTCGATGTCGTGCCAAAAGTCAACCGAGTCTTCGCCCAGCTCCCAGCAGAGATAGACCTCGCGCCCCCCGATCAGTGCCGGGAAGTCGATCAGGCCGCGGTCGACGTCGCGGACCATGATCCCGGCCTCGTTCAGCGCACCGAGCAGGCGCTGAACCTCGAGGAATGCCTCGCCCACCTGAAGTCCGGGCTCACCGCCACCGTTTCCCGGGGCCGCATCGGAGAGCAGCTCGTGCGCCTGCTCGTCGGTGAGCAGGTCCTTGGCATCGCGCAGCTTTCGCAGCAGCGGCTTCACCCGGGGCAGGAGCGCGTTCGCCTCCTCACGGGTGTAGTGGCGCTCGTGCACGCGCCCCTCCTCGGTCACACCGAGGATTTTATGCCTGAGGCAGCCTTGCGAACGACCGCGGCGGAAAGGTCTGGACGGCTGATCATGCCGTCCTCGACCTCGACGTAGTGAGCGTCGGGCAGGAAGTCGCGATAGATCCGCACCAGCTCGCCGCCTGAGGGCGCCCACATCCCGGCCATGTCCTGGGAATAGACGAACCAGAGCCGCTCCCCGAGCCGGCGGGCGGGCTCGAGCGCGTCGTCATACGCCCACGCCTTGACCCGCTCGACCGCGACGTCCTGAGGAACGTAAGCGACCTGCTCGTCGATCCTGCGGTCGACCTCCTCTTCGCTCATCTGCTTGTTCGTTGCCGGCACAAAGGTGCGCAGCGCACCGCGGTAGCTGCCCGAGAGCATTTCGATGAACGCTTCGATCACGCCTTCGGAGCCGATCGGGGCATCGAGTTTCGGCAGCATCTCGCGGCTGAGCGGGGCCAGGCCGAGGCCTACCGCTTTCGGGATCAGATCCGGATGGGCATCCGCTGCACGGACAGTCCGATTGACGCCATCTGAAAGGCCGACAGCGGTCGCATTGCCGCCGGCGGCCTCGGCGATCGCCGCGAGGTCCTCGGCGCCCGTATCCATGTCGTGCGGTCCTTGGCGGGTCGACTGCCCGGTTCCGCGCGCGTCGTAGGTGACCAGCCGGTGATCGGACTCCAGTTCGGAAATCAGGTTCTCGAAGACAGATGGGTGTCCCTGCCAGTAGGGGGCCAGGATCACGGTGGGGCCGTCGCCGCGGCTCTCCCAGTGGAGCTCGACGCCGTCGTCGCGGGCCAGCTTTGCCACCGCTAGCGACGTCCGGGACGCTGCAGGAGCTGCCGCATCGAATCGAGTGAGTCCGTTGCGAGATCGCGCAGCGAGCGCTTTGTCGTGATCGCCTCCACCGCGCGGCCGGCGAGCCCGGTCGGCTCGAATCCGAACTCGACGTCGGCGAAGGTCTGACCGCGTGCCTCGGTCAGGGTCCAGCGGGAGTAGTAGCCGGTCCTCTGGCAGCGGAGCTTGATCCGGTGAAGGTCCTCGAGCTCTTCGACCTTGAACACCGTGGTCGGCTTGCTGCCGAGCGGACCGGTGCTCTTCTGCTCGAAGGTGGAGCCGAGCTCGATCTTGCTGGGGACCCCGGTGGTCTCGATCGCGTCTCCCGCCCACTCCGGATAGCGCTTCGGATCGGCGATCAGCCCCCAGACATCCTCGACCGGTGCCTCGATCAGCGCCTGCTGTTTGTAGGTCGACATCTCAGGCGACCAGCTCGCGAGCCCGAGCCGCGAGGCCGTTGAGGCCGAGCTCCTCGCAGCGGGCCACGGCGCGGTCGAGTGCGGGGCCGGCGTCGTCCGCGTCGGCCTCGGCGAGACGCCACGCTCGCAGCAGCAGGCAGCGGGCGCCATCGATCGGCCGCCCAAGCTGCTCCCAGGCGGCCGCGGCGCGCTCGAGCTGGGCCGCTCCCTCGGCCGGTGACTCGGTGCTGGCTCCGCCCGCTTCGCCGGTGGCCGCCGCGCCGATCGGGAAGTTGAGACGCTCGGTCAGGCGCTCGGCCTCCTCGGCGGCCTCGCGCGCCTGCTCCTTGCGGCCGGCGAGCGCTGCCGCCACGGCGCGGGCAGCGGTCGCCTCGAGCGACTGCGGGATCAGTCCGGCGCGCTCGCACAGGTCGAGCGCTCGCGCCAGCTCGGACTCGGCGCCGCCGTGGTCGCCGGCGTCGCGGAGCGCCGCAGCCAGCCAGAACAGGGCCGAGTAGGCGATCTCGGAGCGCCCGACCTGCTCGCCGATCTCGTGCGCGCGCCGGCAGGCGCGGGCGGCGGACTCCCACTCACCTTCGCGCCAGCGCAGGGCGCCCTCGATCACATACGGGAAGCAGAGCTTGCCGGTCAGGCCCTCGCGCTCGGCAAGCTGCGTGCTGGCCTCGGTCGCTGCGGCGGCCTCCTCCCAGTCGGCGCGGTGCACGGCGAGCTCGGCCAGCGCCGCGTGCAGCTCAACCTGGGAGGGGAGATCGCCGAGCTCGACCGCGAGCTCGAGTGCCTCGCGGTAGGCCGAGGTGGCGCCTTCATATTCGGCTTCGGAGACCTCGAGGTGATAGCCCAGCGTCAGCAGGGCGCGGACAGCCTCGGCGCGGTCCGAACCGCGCGCCAGCTCGACCGATCGCTCCAGGTTCTCGCGGGCCTTCTCGGCGTCCCCGATCCGTCCGAACACGCGGCCGAAGATCCCGTGGGCGCGGCTGGCGGCACGCGCCTCGTCGAGACGCTCGGCCAGGCGCAACGCCTTCTCGGAGGCGTAGATCGCAAGCATGTTGTCCCCGGTGTGCATATACAGGGAGGCGGCCTCCTCGTAGAGGCGGACGAGCTCGAGGCACGGCGCCCCGTCCTTGAGCAGGTCGATTCCCTTTTGGTAGTGGTCGATCGAGGACTGGCGTTCTCCCTTGTGCCAGAGACCCGCACCGATCTTGCGGTGGAGGTCGCCGACTCGCGCCAGGTTCTCCTCCCCGCGGTGATGGTCGAGGCATTCCTCCCAGACCTCGACCGCGGTGTCGACCCGGCCGATCCGCAGCGCCACGTCGCCCTGCTTCTCGCCGATGCGCGCGCGGCCAGGCGCGTCCCCTTCACCGACCAGTTCGAGCGCCGCGGTGAAGCGATCGAGTGCCTCGGCGTTCGAGTAGAGGGCCGCGGCGCCGTCGCCGGCGGCCTCGAGCCGCTCGGTCGCGTCGGCCCGGAGGCGTGCGAGCTCCTCGGCGCCGATCCCGGCCTCGGCGCCGAGAGTGGCGGCACGGGCATAGTGCTCGGCGACCAGACCGACGACGGCCTCGCTGCGCTCGCCGGCGCGCTCCTCGATCAGTGCGCCGACCTGCTCGTGCTTTCGGCAGCGCACCGACTTGGGCAGCATTCCGTAGGCGACATCCCGAATCAACACGTGCTTGAAGGCGTACTCGCGCTCTCCGGCGAGCTGGCTTCCGGCACTGACGACGAGCATGTCCTTCTCCTGCAGGGAGGAGAGAACGCGTTCGAGGTCGATGCCTTCCTCCGCCGCCGTGTGCTCGAGTGTGCCGACCCAGAAGTGCTGTCCCACCACGGCGGCGTGCTGGAGCAGGAGCCGTTCGAGCCGGTCGAGCGAGTCAAGGCGGGCGGCGAGTAGCGACTGCACCGTCCCTGGCAGAGCCTCGGCATCGCCCGAGCCCTCCTCGAGCAGGCGGTTGACCATCTCTTCTGCGAACAGTGGGTTCCCTCCCGCTCGGTCGGCGACGTTGCCGACGACCTCGCCGTGGCCGTTCTCGCCGTCACCGGACGGGAACAGGGCGGCGACCAGCTCCCTCGTCTCGGTCTCGGTCAGCGGCTCGAGGCTGATGGTCGTGGCGCTGATCCGGCCGCCGCCCCAGCTCGGTCGCCGCTCGAGCAGCTCGTCTCGGGCGAGGCAAACGAGCAGAAGGGGCGCCCGCACCCAGCGGGCCAGGTACTCGATCAGGTCGAGCATGCCCTCGTCTGCCCAGTGGATGTCCTCGAGGGCGATGACGAGCGGCTGGCGGAGGGCCAAGGCTTCGATCACGGCCCGGATCGCGGAGAAGATCGCCTCCCGCACCCGTTGCGGGTCTTCTCCCTCGGCGCCGGGCACATCGCCCGGTGGCTCGATTCCGAGCGGCCGAGCGATCAACGCCGCGTTGCGGGTTGCGGCGCCTGGCTCGTCGGTCTCGCTACTCAGCTCCTCGACGCCCGACCGAAGCTTCTCCCAGGCCTCCTTCGGGTCGCCGGTGTCCGGGATCTCGAACTCGTGTCGCAGCACCTCCCCCAGCGCCCAATAGGCAATTCCCGATCCGTAGGGCGGGCACTGGCCGAGCCGCATCGTGGGGGGATCGCTCATCTCCCCGACCCGGGCCTGCATATCGCGCAACAGGCGCGACTTGCCGACACCGGCCTGGCCCAGCACGGTGACCAGATGCGGGGTGCGTTCGCGCTGCACCCGCTCCACCATCGAGACCAGAGTCTCGCTTTCCTCGTCGCGGCCGATCAGAGGCGTTTCGGCCCGCAGCGAGGTCCGTAGCACCGGCCCCTCGGCCACTACCCGGATCGCCTCCCAGGCGGGGACCGGCTCTTCCTTTCCCTTGAGCTGCAGCGGCTCGAGCTGCTCGTAGGCGATGCTGTCGCGGGTGGCCCGGTAGGTCGCGGGGCCGACCGTGACCGATTCGGGGCGGCCCGCGTCCTGGAGCCTGGAGGCGACGTTGACGACATCGCCGATCACGGTGTAGCGGTCGCCGACGGCACCGGCCATCACCTCTCCCGTATTGATCCCGACCCGCAGAGAGAAGCTCACTCCGTGCTCGGCACTACCGGTCCGGTTGATCTCTTCCATCGCCGCCTGCATCGCGAGACCGGCGCGGACGGCGCGCTCGGGATCGTCCTCGTGTGCGACCGGTGCGCCGAACACGCCCATGACGTTGTCGCCGATGTACTTGTCGATCGCGCCGCCGTGGCCCTCGATCTCCTCCCCGAGACGGCGCAGGCTGCGGTCGACGAGTGCCTTCACCGCCTCCGGGTCCATCCGTTCGGCGGCGGCCGTATAGCCCGAGAGGTCGGCGAAGATCACCGTCGCCCGGCGCCGCTCCTCGGGCGGCGCGTCGGACTCGGCTCTGGGGGCGGACGGCGGCGCGGCCGGCTGCTCGCCGAGCTGGGTTCCACATTCGAGGCAGAACTTGGCCTGCGGCGGGTTCTCGGTGCCGCAACCTGGGCAGGCCGCCGACATGGCGCTCCCGCACGACATGCAGAAGCGGGCACGCTCGGGATTGTCGGTGCCGCAGCTGGGACAGGTCCTGCTATCCGCCATCGCAGACAAAGATAAAGGGCGGCTTTACGCCACGTGAGAGCCTGCGCTCGCCCCGCAAACGGTGCGCTACGCTGGCCGCCGCTCGTGCCCAGGCTGTTCCCGATACGTCTGCTTGCGCTGTCCCTGCTGGTCGGGTTAGTGGCAGCCGGCCTGGTCGCCTGTGGTGGAGGAGACGACGGGGAAGACCCCCAGCAGGTACTCGAGCAGACATTTGAGCAGGACAAGGATTACTCGAGTGGGATCCTCAAGATCGATCTCCTGGTCGAGGGCGACGCCTCCGGCATCTTCGACGTCAAGCTCGACGGCCCGTTTCAGAACGCCGAGGGCGGCTTCCCGAGCTTCGACCTCGTGGCCGACGTCAACATCGAGCGCGGGGAGCAGAGCTTCGGATTCAGCGGCGGGCTGATCTCGACCGGCGATGGCGCCTTCGTCAACTTCCAGGACACCGACTACGCCTTCGACAAGCAGTCGTTCGCCGTCTTCAAGCAGCTTTTCCTCAGCGTCCAGCGCCAGGGCGGCCAGCAGGAAGAGGGCGGGTCGCTGATCAACTTCACCGATTTCCTCACCGAGCTCGAGAACGAGGGAACCGAGGACGTTGAGGGGACCGAGACGATCCACATCGCGGGCCGCGCCGACGCCGCCAAGTTCGTCGAGGCCGTGCGAGCTGTGCCCGGCAGCGGCGCCGCGCTTCGCAACAATCCGCTGGCCCAGCAGCCGGAGCTGGTGACCCGTTCCGACTTCGACGTGTTCACCGGCAAGGACGACAAGCGGCTGCGCAAGCTCGAGGCCGACATCGCCTACAACCAGCCCCAGGGAACCAGCGCCGGAGGGGACCGGTCGGTCTCGGTCAAGTTCACGCTCACCTTTGCCGACCTCGGCGAGCCGCAGACGATTGCCGCGCCCACGAACCCGCGCCCCGTGCGAGAGCTGCTGCAGCGCTACGGCGGCGATTTGAGCGGCGTCCTGGGCGGTATCGGCGGCAGCCCGGCCGGAGGCGGAGACACGGGTGGCGGCGCGGGTGGCGGCGCCGCTCCGACGCCGACGCCACCGAGCGACGAGTCGACTCAGGAGTACCTCGACTGCTTGAGCGAGGCGCAGGGCCAGGAGGAAGTCCAGGCCTGCTCCGAGTTCCTGGAGGAGTGAGCCCGCGCATAGAGTGCGACGGGTGAATCCGTCGCGACCTAACCTGGAGCCGGCGCCGGAGCGTCCCCCGACCCCACCGCAGCAGCCGGAGGGGGAGGCTGGGGGAGGCGAGCCGCCCGAAGGCGGAGGCGGCCCGCCGCGAATCGGCTGGGACTTCTTCGCCAGCCCGCACGGCTGGCCCTATCTGCTGGTCCCGGCGATCCCGCTGGCGGTCGTGCTCGAGCTCGGTCACGCCTCCGCCTCCGTCCTCTTTTTTGTCTCCGCCCTCGGCGTCATCCCGACGGCGGCGCTGATGGGTCGCGCCACCGAGGAGCTCGCGGCCCGCTCGGGCCCCGGCATTGGAGGCTTCCTCAATGTCACCTTCGGCAACGCGCCCGAGCTGATCATCGCCCTGTTCGCACTCGAGGCCGGCCTGCACGAGGTGGTCAAGGCCTCGATCGTCGGCTCCATCCTCGGCAACGTGCTGCTGGTGCTCGGCGCCGCGATGTTCCTCGGCGGCCTCGGCCGGGAGAGGCAGACCTTCGACCGCACCGCCGCGAGTGCCCAGTCATCGATGCTGCTGCTGGCAGCGGTGGCGCTGGTGATGCCCGCGATCTTCGAGCTGGTCGACGGGGAGGGCCTGCCGGGAGTCGAGTCGGGGCTGATCGACTTTGACGGGGAGATAGAGAACCTCTCGCTGGCGGTCGCCCTGGTGCTCCTGGTCAGCTACGCCGGCGGCCTCTTGTTCTCGCTGCGCACCCACAGCCGCCTTTTCAACCCGCCATACGAGGAGGAGGAGGACACCTGGGGCTGGAGCGCCGGGCGGTCAGCGGCGGCGCTGGCGATCGCGGGGGTCGCGGTCGGGCTGATGTCGGAGATCTTGGTCGGCTCGATCGAGGAGGCCTCCGAGTCGATCGGTCTCTCCCAGTTCTTCGCCGGCGTGATCGTGGTCGCGATCGTCGGCAACGCGGCGGAGCACTGGGTCGCGGTCCTCGTCGCGCTCAAGAACAAGATGGACCTGGCGGTCAACATCGCGATCGGCTCCAGCGCCCAGATCGCCCTGTTCGTGGCGCCGGTGCTCGTCATCTGCTCCTTCTTCGTCGGGCCCGTGCCGATGCCGCTCGTCTTCAACGGATTCGAGGTCGGCGCGGTGCTGCTGGCGGTGATCATCGCCAACGCTGTCACTTCCGACGGCGAGTCGAACTGGTTCGAAGGGGCCCAGCTGCTGCTCGTCTACGCCGTCCTCGCGGTCACTTTCGGTTTCGCCTAGTCAGCCATGGAGGCCTTCCTGCTCGCGACCAGCTTCGCGGTGATCCTCGCCGGAGCGGTCCTGTTCACGAATGCGGTCGAATGGCTCGGCCACAAGCTGAAGATGGGGGAGGGCGCCGTCGGCAGCCTCCTGGCCGCGGTCGGGACCGCGATGCCGGAGACCCTGATTGCGGCGGTCGCCCTGATCGGCGGGATCGAGGGCTCCGAGGACGTCGCCCTCGGGGCGATCGTGGGCGCGCCGTTCCTGCTCGCGACCTTGGCCATGGGCCTGGTCGGCCTCTTCGCCTACCTGTACCGGGGCCGCCGGCGCGAGGGGACATCCCTGAACGCGCACATGCCGACCCTGGAGCGCGATCTCTTCTTCTTCCTAGTCTTCTTCGCGCTCGGTCTCGCCTTCGGCTTTGGTGCTCCCGGGCCGGTGCGGACAGTGGTCGGGATCCTGTTCTTCGCCGCCTACGTCTTCTACGTCTGGCGCACGCTTCTCCGCGGCGGCACCGTCCAGGCCGAGGAGACCCTCAACCCGCTCTGGCTCGAGCCGCGCCGCGACCGGCGTGCCGAGAATCCCGGTGGCTTGGTCTCCGCGCTGCAGCTCCTAATCGGCCTGGCGGCAATGGTTGGTGGCGCCCATCTCTTCGTGGAGGAGCTCCTGCACGTCGCCGATGACCTCGGTGCCGACGCGATCGTCCTCGCCCTGATCCTGGCGCCGCTGGCGACCGAGCTCCCCGAGAAGGTGAACAGCTTCTTCTGGGTCCGCGAGGGCAAGGACTCGCTCGCACTCGGCAACATCACCGGCGCCATGGTCTTCCAGTCGACGATTCCCGTCGGGATCGGGCTGCTGTTCACCGACTGGGAGCTGTCGGGGGACGCCGCCCTCTCGGTCATTCTGGGGCTCGCCGGCGGTGTGCTCGCGTACTGGGTGCTTCGCCTGCGCGCCCGCTACGAGCTGCCGGCGGTACTTGCCTGGTTTGCGCTCTACGCCGCCTTTATCGTCATCGTCGCGCTATGAGCAGGTCACCGGGAAGAGCGGCGCTCGGGAGTTGGAGCGGCGGGCGCTACCTGCACTTTGGCGAGGCGATCGCGCCCGAGCGGCTCGAGCAACTGCTGCGGCCCGGAGACGGGATCGACACGGTGCTGACCGCCGATACCTACGGCCAGGGGGAGGCCGACGAGCTCGTGGGGCGGGCGCTGGCCGGCGCTCCGCGCGGTGACTACTGCCTGGTCGGCGCCGTCGGTCACGACTTCTACGAGGGAGAGCGCGACGGCCCGCGCGGCTTTCCGCGCTTCACCGACCCGCGCCTACGGGGTCCCGACCAGTACGGGGATTACCTGCGGATGGCGACCGAGCGCAGCCTCGAACGGCTGGGCTCGGATCGCTTCGATCTGCTCCTCCTCCACAACCCTGACCGGATCGGCTACGAGAGCGAGGCGGTCTGGGACGCGATGGCGGCGCTGCGCGACGAAGGGACCACGGCCCAGATCGGGATCGCGCCGGGACCGGCGAACGGGTTCACTCTCGACCTGATCCGCTGCTTCGAGCAGTTCGGCGACCGGCTCGACTGGGCCATGATCATCCTCAACCCGTTCGAGCCCTGGCCCGGGGAGCTCTGCCTGGACGCCGCCGAGCGCGCCGGCATCTCGGTGATTACGCGGGTGGTGGACTACGGCGGCCTTTTCTGGGACGACGTCACCCCGGACACCGAGCTGCCCGAGGGCGACCACCGCAAGTTCCGCCCGGAAGGGTGGATCGAGGAGGCCCGCGCCAAGCTCGAACGCCTGCGCCCGATTGCCCAGGGCGCCGGGCTGACCCCGTTGCAGCTCGCCTGCCAGTGGAACCTCGCCCACCCCGCGGTCGAATGCGTCGTCCCCACCCTGATCCAGGAGAAGGAGGGAGGGGAGGCGGAGCCCCGCCCGATCGAGGACAAGCGCCAAGAACTGGCCGCGCTTCCACTCGAGCAGCGGCTCAGCGATGAACAGGTCGCGGAGGTGCGCGAAATCGGCGACAACACCGGTTGCATGGCGCTGAAGGGAGCGAGCCCCGATTTCGAGGGAGAGGAGCGCCCCGACCGCTGGCCGCTGACCCCCGAGCTGGCCACCGCCGGCGCCGGCTACGGAGTCGGCGCCGAGGACCTCGCCCAGCGCTGAGCGGCTAGAGCTCGCCCAGTGCCGCGAGCACCTGCTCGTCGTGTTCGGCGGGCTTCACCTTCGGGAAGACCTTGGCGACCTGGCCCTGCGGATCGATGACGAAGGTCGCCCGCTGCACACCCATGTACTTCTTGCCGTAGTTGTTCTTCTCGACCCAGGTCCCGTACTTCTCGGCGACCTTGTGGTCGGCATCCGCCAGCAGGGTGAACTCGAGGTCGTATTTGTCGTCGAACTTGGCGACGTCCTCGACCGGGTCGGGGGATACCCCGAGCACCCGCGCCCCGGCCTTCTCGTAGTCGGCGCGACGGTCGCGGATGCCGCAGGCCTGGGTCGTACAGCCGGGGGTATCGGCGCGCGGGTAGAAGTAGAGGACGACCGGAGCCCCGCGGAGGTCCGAGAGCTTCACCTTCTCCCCGTGCTGGTCGGGCAGGGTGAAGTCGGGGGCTTTCCGTCCCTCCTCAACCATCGTCCTCCTCGATCATGGGCGCGAAGCCCGGGCCCGGTCAGTCCTCTCGCCCGGGGTCCTGGCCCTCCTCGCCCTCGTCCTCCTCGCCATCGTCCTGGTCGAGCGCGGTCTCGGAGATCGAGCCTCCGAGTCCCGGGTGATAGTGGGTCTGGAAGTCTTCGAGCAGCTCGTCCCGGGTCGCCTCGTCGACCGGGACTTCGTCGGAGATCATCACCCAGTCCGCTCCCTCGTAGGCCTCCATGTTGAAGACCTCCTGGTCGATCGAGGTCGAGTCGTCGACGACCACGACGACCTCGGTCTGCGGGTTGAAGTAGGTCCCCGGCCGCAGGGTCAGGTCCTTGAGCTCGACGATTCGCTCCTGGATGTCAGCGGGGTCGGCCGCCATTACTCACAGACTATTACCGGCCCTACTGACCGGCTTTACTGACCAACGTCCTCGAGGTCGCGAAGCTGGCGCTCGATCTCCTCCTCGACATCGAGCGGCGGCTTGCCGGCGCGCTCGCGCCTCTCGTTCCGGGCGATCACCAGCTGCCTCACCTCCTCGCGAAGCTCGGGATCGTGCTGGAGCGAGGCGGTGCCCCG
Source organism: uncultured Solirubrobacterales bacterium (assembly GCA_963770155.1). Classification (GTDB taxonomy): domain Bacteria; phylum Actinomycetota; class Thermoleophilia; order Solirubrobacterales; family 70-9; genus CAVYOE01. The sequence goes on from CAVYOE010000001.1 coordinate 2,336,017, forward strand.
CTCGGCAGCCAGGATCTTGTCCATCTCGGCATCGACATCGACGGGCGTGTCGCCCCGGGCTTCGGCGCGGTAGGCCCGCCCCTCGAGCATCTGGCGGATCTCGGCCTCGCGTTCCTCCCGGGTCGCCGGGCGGACCGGGCCGGTGCCGGCCGCGGGGAACTGCTGCTCGATCGAGAACGCACCCTTGCCGACCTGCTTCAGCGCCTTGCCGGCGCCGCTGGCGAAGTAGAAGGCCGCGACCGGGATCGTCAACACCGCGGCCAGGATCAGGACCGTGCCGGTTTCGATCGCCAAGAGCACCTGTCAAGCGTAGCCCCGTGCGTGATCAAGCGTGCGGGGGCTTCCCTCGTGCGTCGATATCCGCGGATATCAGTCGATATCGCCTCACAGGCGTGCCCTCGTGCAGAACGAAGACGGCGCCCAACCGGTTCGCAAGGCCGACCGATCCGGTACTCTTCGCCCTGGTTGACTGACCAGTCAATCGGTCGGCTGCGCACGGTTCTCCCGACCCTTGTCGGCTCCGGCGCCCCGACGGGTATATGTAGACAGACCTGCACTAGCCAGCAAAGGAGCCCCGACCCGTGCCGGTTGACCTGACCCTCACCGATGAGCAGAAGGACCTGCGCGAGCTTGCGCACAGCTTCGCCGAGAAGGACATCCGCAAGGTTGCCTGGGACTACGACAAGGAGGGCACCTGGCCGCAGGAGATCGTCGAGAAGGCCTGGGAGATCGGGCTGATGAACACCCACATCGCCGAGGAATACGGCGGACCCGGGCTCGACTACCTCTCCGGCTGTCTGATCGAGGAGGAGATGGGCTGGGGATGTTCGGGTATCGGCACCTCGCTGATGGCAAACGGGCTCGCCGCTGCTCCGGTGTCGCTCGGCGGTAGCGACGCGACCAAGAAGAAGTTCCTCGGGATGCTGACCGAGGAGCCGAAGCTCGCCTCCTTCTGCCTGACCGAGCCGGACGCCGGCTCTGACGTCAGTGGCATGAAGACGACGGCGACGAAGAAGAACGGCAGTACATCATCAACGGCTCCAAGTGCTTCATCACCAACGGCGGCTACGCGGACTGGTTCACGGTCTACGCCAAGACCGATAAGGACGCCGGTCACCGCGGCATCTCCGCCTTCGTCGTCCCCAAGGACGACACGGTCACGGTGGACAAGAAGGAGGACAAGATGGGTCAGCGCGCCTCCAACACCGCGACGATCACCTTCAACGAGACCGAGGTCCCGGCCGAGAACCTTCTCGGCGAGGAGAACAAGGGCTTCAAGCTCGCGATGATGACCCTCGACCGGACGCGCCCGGCGTCTCGGCAATGGCGGTCGGCATCGCCCGCGCAGCGCTCGAGTTCGCCTCCGACTACTCCAAGGAGCGGGTCCAGTTCGGCGTCCCGATCGCGATGCACCAGGCGGTCGCATTCATGATCGCCGACATGGCGACCAAGGTCGAGGCCTCGCGCCTGCTCGTCTGGCAGTCGGCGATCCAGCTCGACCAGGGCAAGCGGAACACGCTGGCCTCCTCGCACGCGAAGCGCTTCGCCGCCGACTCAGCGATGGAGAACACCGTCGACGCCGTCCAGGTCTACGGCGGCTACGGCTTCATCAAGGAGTACCCGGTCGAGAAGCTGATGCGCGACGCCAAGATCATGCAGCTCTACGAGGGCACCTCCCAGATCCAGCGACTCGTGATCGCCAAGGAGCTGCTCATGGGCCGCGACGTCTCCGACGAGCCGCGGAGGCCGAAGCCGACGACAAGAAGGCGCAGGCGTCCGAGAAGAGCCAGGCAGAGCAAGCCCCGGCGACGGTCTAGCCGGGACCGGGCCCAGCTCGAGTCGCTCACCAGGAAGGGCCTGAAGGCCTGGACAGTCAGGAGGTCGAGGCCGTGGTCGGCTGTTAACCACGACCTCGAGTAACTCGATCCGAACACACGCGGTGAGGCGTTGGGGGCGAGGCGATGCGCCGCTATGAAGCTGTCGTCGAGATACCTGGAAGGCGGAGTCCCACAGCTCGGCGGCGGCGTGGACCTCGGGCACTCGGCCGGCTCGAGACCTTCCTCCCCCCCTTCGGCGCCCAGTGTCGAGGCTTCGCCATGACCTGGTCGTGCTCGAGGCGAGCGCCTGAAGCGCAACGAGGTCTACTTCGACCGCTGGTCCCGTCGCTGTGGGAGCAGGACGAAGCCGCAGGCGGCCGAGCTGCGCGGGCGCGGGCGTCGGCCTCGGCGACCGCCTTCGACGACCGGATCGGGGTCGAGGTCCTCGTAGAGATCGGGCCGCAGCCGGAGCGGGAACCGCTCACCGCGGGGCGCGATGACTTAGCCTTCAGGGCTGCCAAATCGCTCTCGGGGTTGCGGGCAGCTCGACCCGACGTAAACCCGACGGCAGCCGCGGGTCCCGGCGAGGCCCCGCCGGAAAGAACGTGATCGGCGGAGGAGCTGTGGTCTTGGGATCAGGGGTGGCACTTTCGTCGAGCGCAGAAAACGGCCGCTCGCCTAGGCGACCACGTATACGCGCCTGACAGCGCATGGACAAGCGGGCGTATTCGCCGCCGGCCGCCGGAAGCCCCCCGCCGAGAGGCGGCAGCCGGGTTTTGCCAGACTCGCGGGGTGAGCGCGATCCCCCTCTCGGTCCTCGACCTCGCCATCGTCCCCGAGGGCTCCGAGCCCGCCGACGCCCTACGCAACTCGGTCGAGCTCGCCAAGCACGTCGAGCGGCTCGGCTACGGCCGCCACTGGGTCGCCGAGCATCACAACATGCCCGGCATCGCCAGCTCCTCGCCGCCGGTGCTGATGATGGCGCTCGCCGACGCGACCGAGGAGATCAGGATCGGCGCCGGCGGGGTCATGCTCCCCAACCACCCGCCGCTGGTCGTCGCCGAGCAGTTCGGGATGCTCGAGGCGCTCCACTCGGGGCGGATCGATCTCGGCATCGGTCGCGCCCCCGGCACCGACCCGATGACCGCCGCCGCCCTGCGGCGCTCCGCCGACCCGCTCAGCGCCGAGGACTTCCCCCGTCAGCTCCAGGAGATGATCGGGTTCTTCGAGGGCCGCTTCGGCGAGGAGAACCCGACCCGGGGCATAACGGCGGTCCCGGGCAAGGACCTCAAACCCGAGATCTGGCTGCTCGGCTCGAGCGACTACAGCGCCCAGGCCGCCGCCGTCCTCGGGCTCCCGTTCTCCTTCGCCCACCACTTCAGCCCCAAGAACACCGTGCCCGCGGTGAAGATCTACAAGGACAACTTCCAGCAGCGACCGAGGCGCTCAGCGAGCCATACGCAAAGGTCGCGGTCGCCGTCATCTGCGCCGAGGACGACGAGAAGGCGCGCTGGCTCGCCGGCCCGGCCCGCCTCAGCTTCGCCCGCCTCCGCGCCGGCAACCCGGGCCGGATGCCGACCCCCGAGGAGGCGGCGGAGCACGAGTACACGCCCGCCCAGGACGCCCAGGTCAAGTCGGTCTCCGGCTCCGCCGTCATCGGCTCCCCCGAGACGGTCAAGGCCGGGCTCGAGGACCTGGCCGAGCGCGCCGGCGCCGACGAGCTGATGCTGACGACGATGGTCCACGACCCCGCCGACCGGCTCCGCTCCTACGAGCTGGTCGCCGAGGTCATGGAGCTGGAGCCGCGCAGAGCCGCCGCCGCCGCCTGATTACTTCTAACCAGAGGCGTAGACTCGCGCTGTGGCCGAGCAGCGCAAGCGCGTCGGCGACGCGGTCGCCGAAGCGGCGCGCAAAGGAGAGGAGGCGGTCAAGGACCGCCGGACCCGGCGCGGTGGCCGGCCCTCCGACGCACTCGGGGGCGACATCCGCAGGCGCGACATGTTTCCGTTGCTCGTGCTCCATCTGGTCTCACAGGAAGAGACCTACGGCAATCACCTGATCGAGGCGATCGAGGAGATGACCGAGGGCGTGATTTCGGTCAACCCGAACACGATCTATCCCCTGCTTCGCCAGATGGAGAGCGACGACATCAGATCAAGGGGTGCTGGGAGCACCCCGACCGCCGCTCCCGCCGCGATCGCTCCATCACCCCCGCGGGCCGCAAGGAGTACAAGCGCCTCCGGGCGGAGGTGGAGCCATTCCTCGACTCGGTCATCCGCAGCCTCACCCTGATCAAGCGCGAAATCCACCCACGCTTCGGCGGGCGCTTCTCGTAGATGTGCTCGCGCCCGACACTCTCGAAGCCGAGCCGCGCGTAGAGCTCTGCGGCCAGTCGTCCTCCTCGGCTCCGAGGAACGTGAGCTCGTTGCCATCCGCGCGAGGGCCGCGCGGCCGCAAGCACCACCGCCCGCGCGAAGCCTCGGTTCCGGGCCGGCTCGAGCGTGGCGACGCCTCGACCATGCCGATCCCGTCCCGCGAATAGAGCTGGCAGATCGCGGCGGGCGCTCCCCGTGCGCGCGACGAAGCCGCGGTCGCCGCCGACTTCGGCCAGCGCGACTCGCTTCAGGAGCTGCTCGACACTCGCCGCCGGTGCGCCGGCACTCGGGCGAGGTCCCCGATCCAGTCGTCCTCGGCCAGCGCCGCCCTGCGAAGGTCGAGCATTCCCCGTGGGGGACCTCGCGCACCTCGGCCACCGGCTCGGTCGGGCTCGGCGCGCAGGACCATGTAGACGCCGTGCTCCGGCTACCAGCCCAGCTCCCTCAGCCCGGGGTCGAGCCGCGTCCCGGGCGGGATCGAGGATGGCAAGGCTCGGACGCGGCGGGCTGAACGGCCGGAGCAGCTCCTCGGCCGCGCCGCGACCTCCTCGGGCTGATCCCCTCGCGGTCGACACGAGGAAGCCCGGATCGTGGGTGCGGCCGGATTGAACACCAGATAGCCGGCTTCGAACGGCTCGACCCGCTCGGCTGATCGCGCTCGAGCCCGTACATGAACTCGGCGCAGCGCAGGATCAGGTCGCGGTCGATGAACCGACCCTAATACCCTTCGCCGCCGATCTTCACCGAGTCCCGACCCTCTCTCCAACCGGAAGGAACTCACCGAAATGTTCGTCTTCAAGGCCGCCGTGCTCGGCGGCGGCACCATGGGCGGCGAGATCGCGCAGGTGATCGCGGCCGCAGACATCCCGGTCGTCGTCAAGGACATCAAGCAGGAGTTCGTCGACGCCGCGCTCGACAAGGCGCGAGAGGTGACCGTCCCAGCGGCCAGCCTGGTCAAGAAGGAGAAGATCACCCAGGAGGCCGCCGACGCCCGCCTCGACGAGGTGGTGGGGCTGATCACCGGGACGACCGACTACGAGGGGTTCGGCGACGTCGACATCGTGATCGAGGCGGTCCCGGAGAAGATGGAGATCAAGAAGGCGGTCTACGCCGAGCTCGACGAGGCGACGCCCGGCCACGCGATCCTCGCCTCCAACACCTCCTCGCTCTCGATCACCGAGATGGGCGAGACGCTGCGGCCCGACAAGGTCGTCGGCTTCCACTTCTTCTTCCCGGCGTCGGTGATGCCGCTGGTCGAGATCATCAGCGGCGAGGACACCTCGCGCGAGACGGTCACCACCGCCTTCAACTTCGCGCAGGCGATCCGCAAGCAGGGGATCACCTGCAAGGAGGTCCCCGGCTTCGTCGTCAACCGGATCCTCAACTCCGCCGCCGGCGAGGTCTGGCGCCAGCAGGAGGAGAAGGGCCTCTCGATCAAGAAGATCGACGAGGCGGTCGCGGAGAAGAACGTCTCGCCGATGGGGCCGTTCGTGCTCATCGACATGCTCGGCCTCGACACCGTCCTGCACGTCGCCGAGTACCTGAACGAGTCCTACGGCGACGCGCTTCTACGTCCACAAGGGGATGCAGAAGCTGGTCAAGGAGGGCAAGCTCGGCGCCAAGTCCGGCGGCGAGGGCTTCTACAAGGACGGCGAGCCGAAGGTCGAGGGCGACGCCGACCCCGACGCCGAGGAGCTGGCCGACCTGTTCCTGCTCAAGGCGCTGGTGGAGGCCTGCCTGCTGCTCGAGGAGGGGGTCTCCACCGTCCGCGAGATCGACCTCGGAATGATGGCCGGCGCCGGGCTCGACCCGCGCCGGGGCCTGTTCCCGCCGTTCTGGAAGGCGGACATCGAGGGCCTCGACACGATGCTCGAGAAGCTCGAGAAGTACTCGGAGTCCCACGGCGAGCGCTTCGCGCCGCCGCGGATCCTGAAGCGCCTCGTCGCCCAGGGCCGGCTCGGGCTGAAGTGCGGCCAGGGCTTCTACGCCTACCCGCAGGGCGAGGGCGAGGGTGCGGTGAAGCTGGAGAAGCGCGGGACGTCGCGATCGCCTGGCTCGCGAACCCGCCGATGAACGCGATCTCGCCCGACGTGGTCGACGACTGAAGAAGGTCTGGAAGAGGTCAAGGCCGACGACGAACTCAAGGCGATCGTCGTGTACTCCTCGATGCCGGTGGTCTACTCGGCCGGCGCCGACATCAAGGCGTTCACCGAGATGGACAGCCCGGAGAAGGGCGCCGAGCTGATCAACACCGGTCATTCGCTCCTGCGCTAGCTCGGCCAGGACCAGAAGCCGACGATCGCCGCGGTCAATGCGATCGCCTACGGCGGCGGCTGCGAGCTGGCGATGGCCTGCGACTTCCGGGTCGCGGCGAGTCGGCGATCTTCGGCCAGCCGGAGATCGACCTCGGGATCATCCCGGCTTCGGCGGCACCCGCGGCTGCCGCGCCTGGTCGGCTTCGAAGGCGCTCGAGATGAACCTACCGGCGA
>CAVYOE010000002.1:0-22670 GCA_963770155.1 uncultured Solirubrobacterales bacterium
CGGCTCCCGGCAGGGCCTCGGAGATGCATGGGCCGTTGGTCAAATCTGTTCCCGCCGCGACCGCCTGCTGGTAGGCGGCCTCCGCCGCGGCGACCGCCGCCACCTCCTCGTCGCTGACCGCGTCGTCCTTCTCACCGCAGGCGGCAAGCACGAAGACGCTCGCCGCCAGCACTGTTCCGATGATCAAGAGCCGCGACACGCGCCAAGTATCTCGCTCGGCCGGCTCTCGCGCAGATCGCCGCTCAGTCGGGCCGGTCGCCGCGCATCTCCGCGGTGCCGCCGCCGGCGAGGCCGGGCTTGGGCTGGACGCGCGGGGAGCGGTTGCTCTGCGGGACGACTTCTTTCCTGTCGCGTCGGCTCGGTCGGAGCCGGGGGCGGCTCCTCCTCGTCGGGGCGGAAAGACGTCCTCGGCGTGGGCTTGCCGTCGAGCAGCTGCTCGAAGTCCGAGGCTTCGATAGGTCCGCGCTCGAGCAGGATCTTGGAGATCCGGTCGAGCTCTTGCTTGTTCTTGGAGAGGATGTCCTTGGCGGTCTGGTGCGCCCTCCTCGACGACGTGGTGGATCTCGTCGTCGATCTCGCGAGCGACCTCGTCGGAGTAGTCGGGCTCGGAGGAGAACTCGCGGCCCAGGAACGGCTGGCCGCGATCATGGCCGAAGACGCGAGGGCCGAGGCGCTCGGACATGCCGAAGCGCATCACCATCTGCTTGGCGGTCTCGGTCACCTTCTCGAGGTTGTTCGAGGCGCCGGTGGTGATCTCGCCGAAGATGATCTCCTCGGCGGCGCGGCCGCCCAGCGTCATCGCCATCGTGTCGGTGAGCTCGGCCCGGGTGGTGAGGAACTTGTCCTCGGTGGGCAGCGAGATCGTGTAGCCGAGCGCCTGGCCCCGGCTGATGATCGAGACCTTGTGCACCGGGTCGGTGTCGGAGCATGTGGCCGACGATCGCGTGGCCGAGCTCGTGGTAGGCGGTGACAAGGCGCTCCTTCTCCGACATCACCCGGCTCTTTTTCTCGGGGCCGGCGATCACCCGCATCATCCCCTCTTCGAGCTCCTGCATCGTGATCTCGCGCTTGTCGGTGCGCGCGGTCAGCAGCGCCGCCTCGTTGATCAGGTTGGCGAGGTCGGCGCCGGTGAAGCCGGGGGTCTGGCCGGCGAGCGCGTCGAGGTCGATCTCCTTCGCCAGCGGCTTGCCCCGGGTGTGGACCTCGAGGATCTGCTTGCGGCCCTTGCGGTCGGGGCGGTCGACGACGATCTGGCGGTCGAAGCGGCCGGGCCGCAGCAGCGCCGGGTCGAGGATGTCGGGCCGGTTGGTGGCCGCGATCAAGATGATGTTGTCCTTCATCTCGAAGCCGTCCATCTCGACCAGGAGCTGGTTCAGGGTCTGCTCGCGCTCGTCGTGGCCACCGCCCATCCGGCGCCGCGGTGGCGCCCGACCGCGTCGATCTCGTCCATGAAGATGATGCAGGGCGAGTTCTGCTTCGCCTGCTCGAACAGGTCGCGGACCCGGGAGGCGCCAACCCCGACGAACATCTCGACGAAGTCGGAGCCCGAGATCGAGAAGAAGGGAACGCCGGCCTCGCCGGCGACCGCGCGGGCGAGCAGGGTCTTACCGGTGCCGGGAGGCCCGTAGAGGAGGACGCCCTTGGGATCCTCGCGCCCAGCGACTGGAACTTCTTCGGGTTCTCGAGGAACTCCTTGATCTCGTGCAGCTCCTGAACGGCCTCGTCGGCCCCGGCAACGTCGCGGAAGGTGATCTTCGGGGCGTCGACCGACATCCGCTTGGCACGCGACTTGCCGAAGCTCATCACCCGTGAGCCCCCGCCTTGCATCTGGTTCATCAGGAAGATCCAGAACCCGAAGAAGAGGAGGAACGGGAGGATGTAGGTGAGCAGCGAGAGGAGGCTCGAGCCGCCCTTGCCCTTCACCTGTGTCTGGATGTCGTTGCGCTCGAGCCGGTTGAGCAGGGACTGCTCGGAGTTGTCCGGGAAACCGGTCGAGTAGTCCTCGCCGTTGGTCTCCTTGACGTCGAGCGTGTTGTCCTTCGTATTGATCGTGACCTCTTCGATCTGGCGCGACTCGACCTGGGCGATGAACTCGTTCAAGGAGGGCTCCTCTTTCTTCTCGCCGGGGTTGATCAGGCGCTGCGCGAAGAACGCGAGCACGATCACGATCAAGATCGGGAAGGCGGCGCTGCGGAAGAAGCGTCTCAAGGTGGATCGAGGGTACCAGGGCTCAGGCGGGGCTCAGGCAGCGTCTCGGCGAGCGCGGCAACGTATGAAAGGTTGCGAAAACGCTGCTTGTGGTCGAGGCCATAGCCGATCGCGAACCGGTTCGGGATCTCGAATCCGACGTACTTGATCGGGAGATCCACACGGCGTCGCTCGGGCTTGGTCAGCAGAGAGCAGACCTCGAGCGAGCCGGGCTCGCGCGCCTTCAGGTTGCGCAGCAGGTAGTGGAGAGTGAGCCCCGAGTCGATGATGTCCTCGACGATGAGGACGTCGCGGCCCTCCACCGGGGCGTCGAGGTCCTTGAGGATCCGGACCACGCCGGAGGAGTCGGTGCTCGAGCCGTAGCTCGAGACCGCCATGAAGTCGAGCTCCGCGTCGATCTCGAGGTGGCGCATCAGGTCGGCGAGAAAGAGAACGGCGCCCTTCAGGATCCCGACCATGATCAGGTCCTTGCCGTCGTAGTCGCGGCTGATCTCCCGGCCCAGCTCCGCGATACGCTTTTGCAGATCTTCGGCCGAGACCAGGACCTCCCCGATCGAGGCGTCGTCGCGCATGCGGCGCGCAGTCTAGGTGCGCCGGCGCCGCGGCGCGAGCGCCCCGGAGCCTCCGGGGCGCCCGCGTCGCAGTCAACCGATACTAGGAACCGATCGTGAACCAGCCCGGCCGCCGGGACCGGGTCAGGAGACCGGCCGCCAGCAGAACCGCGCCGAGCAATGCCAGCCAGGCGACGTCGATGCCGGTGAACGGGAGCGTCGCTCCGGTGATGCTGCCCGCGCTGGCCTCGTCGGCGGCCGAGCCGCCATCTTCGTCGTCGCTGCCGCCGCCCGAACCGCCGCTACCGGAGCCGATCAGCGGCTCGCCGGGATCGCCGGTGCCGGGATCACCGGTGCCGGGGTCCCCGGTGCGTGGATCGCCCGGGCCGGAGAGCGTGGTGAACGGCTCGCCGCTCTCACAACTGCCGTCCGGGGCGGGAATGAGATCCCCGTGCCCCGCGTGCGCCTTCAACGACGCGTTCGAGGGCGTGATCACCACATACGGGTTCGAGTCAGACCCCGTGTGATGGCAGATCGTTGTCTTCCCGGGCGGGCCGTTTCCGTTGTTACCCGACGACGAGCCGTCATCTCCGCCGCCGCCGGAGGAAGACCCTCCGCCGCCGCCGACACCCGGAGAGCCGCCGCCACCGTTGCCGTTGCCTCCGGCATTGCTGTTTTCACTGTTTCCGGGTGCGCTCGAAGAGTTGGACTGTCCATACGCGTTCCCTTGGGGTGCCGCCCCGGACTGTCCTGGACCCGGTGCTGCTTCTTGCTTGGCATGCCCGTAGGCGTTGCCGTTGGGCGATCCCTGGGGTCCGTTTCCGTTCCCGTTTCCAGGTGCCGCCACCGCAATCGGAGAGGCGAGTGCGCCCGACGCTGCTGCCACCAAGGTGACAAGCCCAAACCCGCCAACTTTTCTTTGGACTCTGGTCATTCGTACCTCCCGATAGGGGTAGAAGAACTAATTCGCGGTCGAACTACCCAGTAATGGCGTAGCCAAAACTCGTAGCGAGCGATTTGCGCCAGGCGTGAATCCGGGGCGCTCAGGCGTAGGAAGCGCTGAGCACGGCGGACCGGCTGGTCTGCGGCTCGAGCTTGAACTCATCCGAAACCGCGACCCCTGCCACCCACGCGATCCGGCCGCCCGCGACGAGCACGGGCAGCTGCCGTCGCAGGGACCGGGGCACTTTGGCGTCGCTGAACACGTCCTGCAGCTTTTTTCTGCCATCGAGCCCGAGCGGGCGGATCGAGTCACCCTCGTCCCACGTCCTTACCAGCAGCTCCTTGCCGAGCTTGGTTGCATCGAGGGCAGCAACCTCGGGCCCGGCCGGCACCGGCCTCGGCTGCCCCTCGATCAGCTCGGCACGCAGCTCCCAGCTGCCGAAGGTGCAGCGGCCTGGCACCGGCAGAACGGTTTCTTCAGGGCGTGCATCTACGCCGGCGTTGAACCGGATGTGTCCGTGCTCGATCACCGCCTCGACCCCCCCGCCGAGCTCGACCGCTCCGCCCTCGGGCTCGCCGGAGAGACGCATGATCTCGGCCGCCTTCGCCGGCCCGAGCGCGACCGGGCCGGGGGCGACCCGTTCGGCGAGCTGGCGCAGCGCCAAGCGGCGAATCGCGGGCGCCAGTCGCAGCAGCTCCGCCGCGGAGACCGCAACCGCGCCCGATTTCGCTCCGGCCCGATCCAACTCCTCGGCCGCAAGCGCCTCGAGCGCTTCGGCCTCCTCGGTCAGCTCGGCCCAGGTGGCGGCGATCGTTTCCTCGGCCGCCGGAGCAAGCTCGCGGAGCACAGGCAGCACCTCGGCGCGGATCCGGTTGCGTGCGTAGAGCGGCTGCTCGTTCGTCGGGTCGTCGCGGAAAGGAAGCTCCTCGCCCTCGGCGAGCTCCCTCGCCTGCTCTCTGGAGATCCCCAGCAGCGGCCGGATCAGGGCGCCCCGGCGCGGCGCGAGTCCGAGCAGGGCGCGACGGCCGGGAGAGCTCGCGAGCCGGTAGATCACCGTCTCCGCCAGGTCGGTCAGGGTATGGCCGGTTGCGATCAGGTCGGCCCCGGTCCGGGCCCTTGCCGCCTCGGCCGCCGCGTAGCGGGCCTCCCGCGCGGCCGCCTGGAGATTGCCCTCGCCCAGCGTGGGCCGCTGCACCTCGAGCTCGATCCCGAGCCGCTCGCACACCTCCCGGGCCGCGGCCTCGTCCTCGCCGGAGTCCTCGCGGAGTGCGTAGTTCAGATGCAGGGCGCGAACCGCCGCCGGCCCCAGAGCAGCCGCCAGGCCCGCCGCGAGGCAGGCGGAGTCGGCGCCCCCGGAGACCAGCGCGACCACACGATCGCCGGCGTCCACTAGGCCGCTCTCCTCGATCACCCGCTTTGGAGTCGCGTTCACGCCTGCACCTTAGGCCGGTTGGACAGCCGTTCGACGCGATCGGGGGAACGAATGTCGAGTTCGAGGGTCCCCGCTCAATGGCGGAACGGACCACCCGATTTGATCAGCAACCGGTGAGCCAGACCGGAACCAGACCCCCCCATTCAGATGACTCGCAGACTCCCCCGGATCCTGCTGGGCTTCGCCCTGCTCTGCGCCGCGCTCGCGGTGGCGCCGGCGGCTGCCGGCGCGGCGTGCGGGGACCAGAACACCCAGCCGAACCCCGATCAGATCGGGCTCGGTCGGTATGAGGCGTCGGTCTACTGCCTCGTAAACGAGGAGCGAGCCGACCACGGGCTCCCGGCCCTGGGCCGTAACGACAAGCTGGACACGGCATCCCAGCGGCACTCGACTGCGATGCGGTGGGGAGGGTTCTTCTCCCACGACTCGCTCGACGGGTCGAGCTTCATTGACCGGATCCTCGCCACCGGCTACATCGACGGCGCTGCAAGCTGGGCTGTGGGCGAGAACATTGCCTGGGGCAGCCTCCACCTCGGCACGCCCAAGTCGCTTGTCTTTGCCTGGATGCACAGCCCCGGCCACCGCGCGAACATCCTCTCCGCCAGCTTCAATGAGATCGGAGTCGGGGCCGATTGGGGCAGCCCCCTCAATCCTCGCCTGCTGCCCTCCGCGATCGTGACCACAGACTTCGGCACGATCGAAGGCGCCGCGCCCGCGGCCAAGGCGCCGCAGAAGAAGGGCAAGAAGAAGCGCAAACACAAGCGCAAGCACCGCAACAAGAAACGGAGCTGGCGGTATATCTAGTCGGGAGATCTGGCCGGGCGGACTAGACAAGCCGTCCACCTCAAAATAAGGTAGTTAAAGCACGGGATGAGGGGTGCCGACCAAACGTCTATGGATCGAACGATCCAGCTCGCGTGGGCGGCGTTTTCATACGCACTCGTCCTCGCCATCGTCATCCTGGCCACGCTGCCGGCGGCAGGACGTGCGGCGACCGCGTGCCCCGACGCGCGCGTGCGGCCCTCCCCGGAGGCCGTTTCGCTGGACCGGGTCGAGGCCTCGATCCACTGCATGGTCAACCGCGAGCGAGTCGAGCGCCGCCTGAAGCCGCTCCGGTTCAACCCCGCACTGCAGGCGGCCGCCAAGTACCACTCGGCCCAGATGCGCGACTACCACTTCTTCGCGCACGAGTCTCGCGACGGGACAACGATGGTCGACCGCATCGTCGGCACCGGCTACACCTTGGGTGCCCGCTCCTGGCTAGTCGGCGAGAACATCGCCTGGGGGACGTTCCCGACCGTCCGCTCGCTGTTCATCGCGTGGATGCGGAGCAGCTACCACCGGGCCAACATCCTCAATCCCCGCTTCCGCGAGCTCGGTGTGGGAGCCGAGTTCGGCCGGCCGTTCAACGGCCGCGGCCCGACCGCGGTGCTTGCGACCACCGACTTCGGCTTTGCCGACCGGGGCGGCGGCCGCGCCGGCGGCGCTAAGAGGACGACGCGGGGTAAGTGACGTAGAGAGAGACGGGCTCGTCGAAGCCCTTGAGGTTGACCTCGCCGATCGGCTCGAAGCCGAGCCAGTCGGAGTCGGCGATCGCCTCGACGATCGGCTTCGTCACCAGAACCTCCCCGCCGAGTGCCCTGCTCACGACCCGATGGCTGAGGTTGACGTCGCCGCCGAAGTAATCGCCGTCCCGGAAAACCGCCTGTCCGTAATGGAGACCGACCCGCGGCTGCGGCCGCTCCTGGAACAGGCGCAGGAAGCCGACCGCCCACTCGGTCAGCGTCGCGGGCTCCGGCGAGACGATCATGACCTCGTCCCCGATTGTCTTCACGACTGTCGCCTCGGCCGGGAGAGTCGCCTCGACCGTGTCTACGAACCGCTCGACCAGGTCCAGCGCCTCCTCGTCCCCCTCCTCCTCGGTGAATCGGGTGAACCCGGCCAAGTCGACGAAGCAGAAACACATCTGGACCCGCGCCAGCCGCCTGCCGCCGCCCAGGTCAGCCTCCATGTGGCCGACGACGTCCTGCTCGATGTAGAAGCGCAGGTAGCGGTTGTGCATGTACTCGATCAGCGGGGTGGTCACCGGCAGCAGGTCGCCGGCGAGCCCGCCCATCTCTTCGGCCATCTGTAGCGGCGGCACCCCGTCACGCATCAGGGGTTCGTGGACGTAGAGGTGGAAGAGGCGCACCTCTGAATCGGCGATCCGGCGGATCGACTGGGCGTAGACCCTGACGAGCTGCAGGAAGGCGACCAGGGGAAAGCCGGAATCGAGCACCTCGGCGATGTGCTCGAGCGCCTGCATGTCGTCCTCGCCCAACGCTCCCTCGTGCGCGGTCGGAGTTCCGAGCAGGGCGAGAAGGCGGTCGATCAGCTCGAGCTCCAAGCCGGTGCGCTCCGCGGCCTGCTCCCTGGTGAAGACGCCGTGCGGCTGCCGGATCAGGTCCTCGGCGTAGCCGAAGGCGAGCTTGCCCTCCTCGGTCGCCTCCTTGACGTCCTCGAGGGAATAGCCGCGCTCGCGCATCCGCGCCACCACCCGGGCCTGAGCAGCCGAGGCCTCGGTCCAGTGGCCATCGGTCACCGGTACCACCCCCTCCTCGGCCCACCGCTTCAAGGTCGAGGCCGAGACCCCTGAGATCTTCGCCGCCTTCTTGAGGGAGATCGCGTCCTCGGCCATCACCTCACCGCCTCCCCATCCACGAGGCCGGGCGCTGCCGCCTTACTCGAGGAGGAGCTGAGGATGCTCGCGCTCGATCGCCTCGCGATAACGATCGAACAGCGGCTTCGCGGCCGGGAAGAACCGCAGCGCCGCGGCGGGATCGACCTGTGCAGCGCGAATGTGTCCGCGGACGAGCGCGATCGCCGGGTTCTCCCGGCCCTGGAGAAAGCGGTTGCCGACCTCGGAGTCCATCTTCAGATGCAGCCCGGGCTCCACTTTGGCCCGGCCGCGAAAGCTCCACTCGAGACAGTGGTCGGGCTTCTCGGCGGCGGCTATGTCGACCTTCAGCTTCAGGTCTGTGAATTCGAGCCGCAGCGGTGCCGCGGCGGCACGGAGCTTCGGGCCGGCATCGGGGTCGGCGTCGATCTCGGAGAGCACCGCATCGAGCAAAGAGCGGAGCTCGCGAGCTGACCGAAAACAGGCCTCTCTCTCCATCACTGCAGTGGAGTCTAGGACCGATCAAGATGATCCGGGAAGGGAAGACCGAACCTCAACCTAAGGTCGAAGCCTCTTCTGTATCTCCCCGATGGCCTCGGCCACTCGGCTGCCGATCGCGGCCGAAGCCTCCCGGGCCTCGCTGCCGCGACGTTCCACGAAGCGGCGCGCGTCGGCCCCGCGCTGCTCGAGCACCCGGCCGGCCTCGCGTCCCTGGCCGATCACCTGGTCGAACAGGGCAGTGGCGCGCTCGCGTGTTTCGCCCGCGGATCCGGCTGTCGCCTCGAAGGTCTGCTCGACCGCTTCCCTGACGGCGTCGCCTGCCTTCTTTGCCGCCGTGCTTGGGTCGGGCTGTTTTTGCCTTCGCTTGGCCATCGTCGGAAGCCTAGCCCGGACCCTGGATAGGCTCGGCCTCGATCGTGACCGCAACCCGCCCGGATGCCGACCCGATCCACCTGCGCCCCTCGGCACCTGTTGCCGCGGATGCGCTCCTCCCCGGTGACCCGGGACGCGCCCTCGCCCTGGCCCAGGCGCTGCTCACCAAGCCGCTGATGAGCAACCACGCCCGCGGACTGTGGGGCTACTACGGGGAGACCGAGTCAGGACGCGAACTGACGATCCAGGCAACCGGGATGGGAGGCCCGAGCGCGGCGATCGTCCTCAGCGAGCTCGCCCGGCTCGGGGTGCGCCGAGCGGTTAGGGTCGGAACCTGCGGGGCGCTGGACAGCGCGTTCGCACTGGGGCAGTTGCTGGTCGTGACAGAGGCGATCGCCGACGACGGCACCTCTCAGAAGCTTGGCGCCGGGCGGACGGTCGAGCCCGACCCGGATCTGCGTACCGCCCTTGGGGCCCAGGACGCAGAACCGGCCAAGATCGCCACCACCGATCTCTTCTACGACGGCGATTCCGAGCGGGGAAACGCCTGGATCGACGAGGGGGCTCAGGCCGTTGAAATGGAGGCCGCGGCGCTGTTCGCGCTCGGCCCGAAGGTCGACGTGCGGATCGGCTGCCTGCTCGTGGTCAGCGATCTGCTCGAGCAAGGCGTGCGCCGGCGAATCGGCGACGAGGAGCTGGCCGAGGCCGGGATCCGAATGGGGAAGGCGGCTGCCGACGCCCTCGCCGACGGCTGAGACTCGTGCCCCGCCCTACTCGCTGAGACCGAGGCGTTCCTGCTCGTAGGCGAGGGGCGACTGCTCGCGGGAGACGTTCGCCTCCCCTTTGCGCGCACGGGAAAGCTCGTGCTCGAGGCGGTCGATCGTGTCCTCGAGCTCCTCAATCCGGTCCGAGACCGAGCGCAGGCGCCGGCTGAGCCGGTCGAGGTCGTTGGCGGTGGCGATGTTGAGGTTGCGGAGGGCCTGGTTGGAGGCGTCGGTGGCGAGATCGCGTGCGCCGAACGCCGCCTTCAGGGCCTGGTTCAGGACCGGGTTGTCGAGCAGAGCGTTGACCGCATCGGCGACCGCCTCGGGGCTGCGCGAGGAGATGCGCTCGCGAAAGCGCTCGGGGTCGCTCTTATGTGGGTCGCTCGTGTCCTGATCGTCGAGCGGGTCCTCGCCAAGCGTGTCGGGATCCCGATCCAATGCCTGTCCACCGTAGCGCGCGTCGCTGTTTGCGGGCGCATGCCCGAGCCGTGCCTGGCAGGAGGCGTGCAACCAGGCACGAAATGCGCTTACGCGTTGCAAACCTCTGGGCGACCAAGTAGCTTTCTCGTGCCTGCGGGAGCAGGGCCGCTTGTGCGGAGTCACGCATAACTGCACTGCCCGGGGCCCGCGGTCGAACGGAGATGAAACGAACTTTCACACTCGCGATCGCCTTGGGGGTTGCCTTTGCCGCGGTCTGGGCGGGAACCGCCGGGTCGGTCACCCTTGACCTCGGCGGCGGGGTCCAGGTGCATGTGCCGACCGGGGCCGCGCTGCCCGGCTGTACCGACCTGAGCGACAACGATGGCGACGGCCTCGTCGACCTCGGCGACCCGGGCTGTTCGGGCCCGCTCGACGGTGACGAGTACAACGCTCCCGCCGCCCCCGGCGGCGGTGGCAGCGGCGACCCGGGCACTCCGGGCGCCGCTCCCGGCACCCCCGGTGCCGGCCAGGGAGGAGCCGGCGCGACGCCCGGCAAGCCCGGCTACAAGCCCGGTAAGACCGCGACCGGCGGGGTCCTCGGTCCCAACGGCAAGGGCAAGCGCAAGAAGATCGAGGAGCCCGAGATCCGCAATCCCGACGGCAGCCCGACGAACGCCAACCCGACCCTTTCGATCACCCAGTTCGGCCCCGCTCCGCTCGGCGTCCCCAACTTCATCATCGACCGGTTCGAGATTCCGCCGTTCCTGCTGCCGATCTACCAGGCCTGCGGCACCCAGTACGGGATGCCGTGGCAGGTGCTCGCATCCATCAACAAGATCGAGACCGCCTTCGGCACCAACCTCAACGTCTCCTCGGCCGGCGCGGTGGGCTGGATGCAGTTCCTGCCCTCGACCTGGGAGATGTACGGGACGGACGCCAACAACGACGGCCGCAAGGACCCCTACAACCCGGTCGACGCGATCTGCGCCGCGGCCCGCTATCTCAAGGCCGCCGGCGGACAGGAGGACCTGCGCCAGGGGATCTTCGCCTACAACCACGCCGACTGGTACGTCGACGAGGTCCTGCTGTACGCGCGGCAGTACGGCAAGCTCCCCGACTCGCTGGTCGGATCGCTAACCGGGCTCACCGAGGACGCCCACTTCCCGGTTGCCGCCAACGCCCGCTACGCCGACGACATCTCCGAGCGCGAGGCCCTGCGCCGCTCCAAGACGAATCGGCTCGAGGCGGGCAACGCCGCCGACGTGATCTCGGACTCCCCGACCCGTCGAGGGATCAACATCTACTCGAGGGTGGATGCCCCGGTCGTTGCGGTCAACGACGGCGTGATCAAGGCGATCGGCGAGAACGAGAAGCTCGGCAAGTTCATCGTCCTCCAGGACGCATACGGCAACCGCTACACCTATGCCGGGCTCGGCAGCGTCTCCGAGCTTCATCCGGTTCCGAAGAAGGAGGCGCTCACCGCCGAGGACTTCGAGCTGGTCCGGCCGAAGGCCGACCCGAAGCCCGAGGACCCGGCCAGCGCCGGCACCAACGATGTCGAGGTCGACCGCGCCGCTCCAGAGAAGGAGGAGGGTGGCCCGGTCAACACCGAGGAGCTCCGGGCCCGGCTCTTCGCGCTGCCCGAGCGCGACGCCAATGCCGAGGCCGCCGGGCTCTCCGGCCAGCTCGATGCGCTGCTCGGCGAGCGCGTCCCGGCGTACGAGACCTTCAAGAGCTACTTCTCCGGAGTCTTCAAGTTCGACCGGCGCACGATGGAGCTGAAGCCGCTCAAGGTCGGCTCCAAGGTCACCGGCGGGACGGTGCTCGGCCGGATCGGCCGCGACGGCCGCGCCGCGCCGCACGTCCACTTCGCGATCCGGCCCGCAGGCCGCGGCGCTCCGAAGATCGATCCGAAGCCGGTCCTCGACGGCTGGAAGCTGCTCGAGTCGACCGCGATCTATCGCGCCGCGGGCAAGGACCCGTTCGGCGGCTCCGAGGCGACGATCGGCCAAGTCCTCCTCATGAACAAGTTCTCACTCCAGCAGCGGGTGCTCGCCGACCCGAGGATCGAGACCTACGCCTGCGGCCGGACCGATATCGAGACCGGCCAGATCGACCGCCGCACCCTGGCGATGCTCGAGTACCTCGCCGAGAGGGGCTATCGCCTCACGATCACCTCGCTCAGGTGCGGCCACAGCTTCTACACGACGTCAGGGAACGTCTCGGCCCATACCAGCGGGAACGCGGTCGACATCGCGCAGGTGAACGGCCTGCCCATCCTCGGCAACCAGGGCAGGGGCTCGATCACCGAGGCGGTGGTGCGCGACCTGATGAAGCTGCAGGGCACGATGCGCCCGGCCCAGATCATCACGCTCATGGACTTCGGTCCCCCGACCTTCGCCATGGGCGACCACGACGACCACATCCACGTCGGCTACACACCGACCTTCGGCTCGGGCCAGCTCGGGGAGCAGCTCGCGCGCGTGCTGAAGCCCGACCAGTGGGAGCGCCTGATCGACCGCCTCGGCGAGATCGACAACCCGAAGGTGCCGACCAAGCCGTCGAAGTACTCCAAGCCGGTCAACGGCAAGCGCCGCTCGAGCGAAGCCCACATCGGCGAGTAGCGCCGGTCCCACGCTTCTCTCTTTCTTTCAGTTCGAATACGCCGGAGCGCTCGGCCTCGGCGACGGCCGCTACGCCGTCCGTGACGAGGACGATCCCTCCCGCGAGCGGGTTCTGATCATCCAGAGCTTCGGGGTGGAGCACCCGCGCCGCCGACGCCGCCGGCGGCGCAGCAAGGCCCAGCCCGTCGACCCACCTGCCGAGCCGCAGTCGGTGCCGGTGACCCGGGCCACCGTTGCGGCCGGCGAGCAATTCGATGACGACAGCGCCGGCGTGGCCTGGCTGGACGACCTCGCCAAGGACCAGACGCGACGCAAGGCGGCGGCCGAGGACGCACTTGCGGTCCTTAACCGGGCCCTCGAGGCTCTTCGGGAGGTCTCCGACGACGCGGCGGTCTCACCGGTCGCTCTCGGCACCGCCCTCTCGGTCCGGGTCGGCTTCGGCACGGGCGAGCAGCTCGCCGACAGCTCCTGGACCGCCGCCCGCGAGCTCCCCTCCTTCGCCCGGCACCACGACCTCGACCGTCAGCGGAAGGTGGCGTTGCGCCTTTCCGGGCGCGAGCCCGAGGCAGAGGAGCCGGGCTAGCGGCTGAGAACAGCCCGCTTTGCATGGGCAAGCGGCATGCCACGACTCCTGGCGGCCCTGGCAGTGCGGCCCGGCGGGGATGAGCGCGATACTGCGCGGGCGATGTCGGAGGAGAACGTTGAAGCTCTGAAACGTCGTATCCCCGTGGCCGCCGACCCGGAGCGATTCGATGACTTTCTCGCCATCCTGGACGACGACGTGGTGTGGGATACCCGCGATCAGTTCCCGGGAGGCGCGGTCCACGGCCGCGACGGTGTTCGCGAGTTCTTTCGTCAGTGGTCCGGCGCCTTCGAGGACTTCCGTTCCGAGACGAAGGAGTGCCTCGGCGCGGGAAGCGCGGTCTACACCCACATACGTCAGTGGGGGCGCGGCAAAGGGAGCGGTGCAGCCGCCGAGAACGACTTCTGGCTGGTGTGGCTCTTCCTTCAAGGCAGGGTCGTCCGAGTGACCTATTTCCCGAGCCGGGAGGAAGCCCTCGAAGCCGCCGGGCTGTCGAAGTAGGGCACTTAGGCCGCGACCCGCAGCGGGGGCAACGCCAGGCCGTTACATAAAGAAGGGTGGTACTCCTGGCGGCCCTGGCAGTTGGACGGCGGCTTTAGCGGGATACTGCGCGGGCGATGTCGGAGGAGAACGTGGAGATCGTGCGGCGGGCCTATGCCGAGTTCGAGCGCGGCAACTTTTGGGTGCCCGAGTTCTTCGATCCGAGTATCCGAATCAAGTGGCTCGACGCTGTAGGTACGGAAACGGAGACCGTAGGACTCGAAGCCATGTCGGACTTCATGAAGAACTTTCTCGACGTCTATGAGAATCTGACGCTCAACGCCGAGCGGATCATCGACGCCGGAGATCAGGTGGTCGTCTCCGCGGCTTGGCGAGGGCGCGGCAAGGCTTCCGGCGCCGCCACCGAGTGGCGCCATGCGTCCGTGGTGACCCTTCGTGAAGGAAGGGTATTCAGCATCGTGGCGTACCCCGACCCGGCGGACGCCCTCGAAGCCGCCGGGCTGTCGGAGTAGGCGATGTCGGAGGAGAACGCGCGGTAGTTGCGGCGCGGCTAATTGAGCGCTTCCAGGACAGCGGCCAAGTCTTCGGCGACATCCCCGTTGAGGCGCGCGGCAGCATCATGGTCGAACGGGGTCGAGCTGGCCGTCACGATCGCGACCCGGCCACCACGGGCCAGAGTTACCGAGGGCAGCCCGGCGACGGGATAGACCTCGAGCGAGGAGCCGATGCAGAGCAGGAGGTCGGCGCGGGAGGCGAGCTCCTCGGCCTCGCGCATCGCGGCCTCGGGTAGGAACTCGCCGAAGAGGACGACGTCGGGCTTGACCAGCTCGGTGCAGGCCGCGCAAACGGCGATGCCGTCCTCGTCGAACAGGTCTTCGACCGCGGCGAGCTCGTAGGTCGCATCGCAGGCCTGGCAGCTGGCGGTTCGGATCGAGCCGTGGACCTCGATCACTCGCTCCGAGCCGGCCTTGTGGTGGAGGGTGTCGATGTTCTGCGTGATCACAGCCTCCAGCCGGCCGCGCCGCTCGAGCTCCGCGAGGGCATTGTGCGCCGGATTCGGCTCGATCCCATCGAGCGAATGCAGCCGGGGTCGATAGAACTCCCAGAAGCGCTTCGGGTCGCTGCGGAATGCGTCGATGTGGGCGACCTCCATCGGATTCACGTTCTCCCACAGCCCCTTGCCTGGAGTGCGGAAGTCGGGGATGCCGGAAGGCACCGAGATACCTGCGCCGGTCAGGGCGACAACGCAATCGGCCGCCTCGATCAGGCCAGCGAGGCGCTCGGCCTCCTGCGTGTTCTGGGCTACTTGCCCTTCCACGTCGGCGCGCGCTTCTGGAGGAAGGCCGAAATCCCCTCGCGGCCGTCCTCTGAGAGGAAGACCTTGGCGAAGCCGGCCTTTTCGGCCTCGATCCCCTCGTCGAGGTCGCCCTTGTGAGAGACGTCCTTGATTGCCTCAACCGCAAGCGGCGCCTGGGCGGCCAGCTTGCGCGCCCAGCTGAGCGCGACGTCGAGCAGCTGCTCGTCGGGGACGAGGTCGTCGGCGAGGCCGATCTCCCTGGCCTCCTGCGCCAGGACCGCATCGCCGGTCAGGTTCATCTCGAGGGCCTTGCTCGAGCCGACCAGCCGCGGCAGCCTCTGGGTGCCGCCGAAGCCCGGGATGATCCCGAGGTTGATCTCCGGCTGGCCGAAGATCGCCGATTCTGCCGCGACGCGGAAGTCACAGGCCATCGCCAGCTCGCAGCCGCCGCCGTAGGCGATCGCATTGACCGCGGCGACGGTCGACTTCTGGTGCGCTCCGAGCTCGCGCAGGAGGGCATGGCCGGTGTTGATCAGCTCCGCCCCCTTCTCCGGCGTGTCCATCTGGGTGAACGCCTTGATGTCGGCGCCGGCCGAATAGACCACCGGCATCGACGAGTAAACGACCATCGCCTTCAGTTCGTCGTCCGCCTTCACCTCCTCCCAGACCTTCTTCAGGTCGCCGATCACGTCGGGGGAGATCGCGTTCATGGGCGGGTTGGCGAGCCAGGCGATGGCGACGTCCCCGCGCTTCTCCAGCTTCACCGCGCCCTCGGCGTCGCTCTGCGGGTAGGCATAGAAGCCCTGGCCGCTCTTCATCCCGAGCCGGCCCTGGGCGACCAGCCGCTTCAGGATCCGCGGCGGCGCGAACCGCTCGCCGTGACTCTCCTGGTATTTCTCGAGCTTCTCGAGCAGCGTGTCGAGGCCCTCCATGTCCGCCTTCCAGAACGGCGGGAAGAGCCCGCGGCGAGGGTCGAGCCCGGCGCCGGCCATGAGGCCGAGGTCGATCTCGCGGACGGTGCAGACCCCCTCCTCCAGGATCGAGCAGGCCTCGACCAGCGCCTTCAGCAGGAAGAGGTCCGTGAGCTCGTCGGCGTCGGGGTCACCGTCGCCTTCCAGCTGCGGCTCGCCGTTGGCGTAGAAGCCCTCGCCGCCGGACTTGGCGCCGAGCTTGCCCTCGTCGACCAGCTTCTTCATCCCCTGGTGGACGTAGAAGCGCTCGCCGTAGGACTTCTCCAGATGCTCGGCGACGTGGAGGATGGTGTCGAGTCCGAGCATGTCGCCGAGCATGAACGGACCCATCGGCGCCACGTTGGCGCCGGCGACCGCCTCGTCGATCTTCTTGATCGAGAGCCCCTTCTCCTCCTGCACCCGCCAGATTTCGCTCACCGAGGAGTTGAGGATCCTGTTGACGACGAAGCCGGGGACCTCGGAGCAGGTGATCCCCTGCTTGCGGATCGCCTGGGCGAAGTTGAAGGCGGCGGTGACCGTCTCCCGCGAGGTCGCCTCGCCGCTGATGATCTCGACCAGGGGCAGGACCGACGCGGGGTAGAAGAAATGGAAGCCGACCACCTTGTCGGGGCGCAGGGTGGCCTCGCCCATCTCGGTGATCGAGAGCGAGGAGGTGTTGGAGGCGAGGATCGCGTGTCCGGGAGTGACCTGGTCGAGCTCCTCGAACACCGACTGCTTGATCTCCATCTTCTCCGGGACCGCCTCGATCACGAAGTCGACGTCGCCGAAGCCCTCGTACTCGGTCGTCCCGGTGATCAGCCCGACGATCTCGTCGGTCTTGGCGTCGGCCTCCTCCTGCGTGATCTTCTCCTTCTTAACCAGGCGGGCCTGCTGGCCGGCGGTGACATCCCGCGCCTTCTCGATCGCGGCGTCGACGAACTCCTGCTTGACGTCCTTGACGATCACCGGGATGTCTGCGGCCGCGATCACCTGCGCGATCTCGCCGCCCATGGTGCCGCCGCCGAGAACGGCAGCCTTGAACACGAACATTTCGGTTGATTCCTTCCGGTTGGAGAGAGGGTCGGGACTCGGTGAAGCTCGGCGGCGAAGGGTATTAGGGTCGGTTCATCGACCGCGATCTGACCCTGCGCTGCGCCGAGTTCATGTACGGACTCGAGCGCGAGTCCGCCGAGCGGGTGGAGCCGTTCGAATACGGCTATCTGGTGCTCAATCCAAGCAGCACGCACGACCCGGGCTTCCTCGTGATCGACCGCGAGGGGATCGAGCCCGAGGAGGCCGCGGCCGCCGCCGAGGAGCTGCTCCGGCCGTTCAACCCGCCGCGTCCGAGCCTTGCCATCCTCGATCCCGCCCATGGGACGCGGCTCGACCCCGGACTGAGGGAGCTCGGCTGGTCGCCGGAGCACGGCATCTACCAGGTGCTGCGCACCGAGCCGGACCGGGAGCCGGTGGCCGAGGTTCGCGAGGTCCCCTACGGGGAAGTGCTCGACCTTCGCAGGGCGGCGCTGGCTGAGGACGACTGGATCAGGGACCTCGCCCGGGATGCCGGCGCACCGGTCGGCGAGGTCGTCGAGCAGGTCCTGAAGCAGGAGATCGCGATGACCGAAGTCGGCGGCGACCGGGGCTTCGTCGCGACGCACGGGGGAGAGCCCGCCTCGATCTGCCAGCTCTATTCGCGGGACGGGATCGGCATGGTCGAGAACGTCGCCACCCTGGAGCGGGCGCGCAACCGCGGCTTGGCGCGCGCGGTGGTGCTTGCCGCCGCGCGGTCATCACAGGCTGATGGCAACGAGCTCACGTTTCTCGGAGCCGAGGAGGACGACTGGCCGCAGAAGCTCTACGAGCGGCTCGGCTTCGAGAGTGTCGGGCGCGAGCACATCTACGAGAAGCGCCCGCCGAAGCGTCAGTAGATCTCGCGCTTGATCAGGGTGAGGCTGCGGATGACCGAGTCGAGGAATGGCTCCACCTCCGCCCGGAGGCGCTTGTACTCCTTGCGGCCCGCGGGGGTGATGGAGTAATAGCGGCGGGAGCGGCGGTCGGGGTGCTCCCAGCGCCCCTTGATCAGATCATCGCTCTCCATCTGGCGAAGCAGGGGATAGATCGTGTTCGGGTTGACCGAAATCACGCCCTCGGTCATCTCCTCGATCGCCTCGATCAGGTGATTGCCGTAGGTCTCTTCCTGTGAGACCAGATGGAGCACGAGCAACGGAAACATGTCGCGCCTGCGGATGTCGCCCCCGAGTGCGTCGGAGGGCCGGCCACCGCGCCGGGTCCGGCGGTCCTTGACCGCCTCCTCTCCTTTGCGCGCCGCTTCGGCGACCGCGTCGCCGACGCGCTTGCGCTGCTCGGCCACAGCGCGAGTCTACGCCTCTGGTTAGAAGTAATCAGGCGGCGGCGGCGGCTCTGCGCGGTTCCAGTTCCATCACCTCGGCAACCAGATCGAACGAGCGAAGCCGGTCCGCGGGGTCATGGACCATCGTGGTCAGCATCAGCTCGTCGGCGCCGGCGCGCTCGGCCAGGTCCTCGAGGCCCGCCCGCACCTTCTCGGGGCCGCCGATCACCGCGGAGCCGGAGACGGTCTTTACGGTCGCCTCCTGTTGCGGCGTGTACTCGTGCTTGGCGGCCTCCTCGGGGGTCGGCATCCGGCCGGGATTGCCGGCGCGCAAACGCGCGAATGACAGCCGCGCCGGGCCGGCGAGCCAGCGCGCCTTCTCGTCGTCCTCTGCGCAGATCACCGCGACCGCCACCTTTGCGTATGGCTCCTTGAGCGCCTCGGAGGCCTTGAAGTTCTCCTTGTAGAGCTTCACCGCCGGGACCGTGTTCCGCGGGCTGAAGTGGTGGGCGAACGAGAAGGGCAGCCCGAGCTCGGCCGCCAGCAGCGCGCTGTAGTCGCTCGAGCCGAGCAGCCAGATCGCCGGCTTCGTCCCCTTGCCCGGGACCGCGTTGATCCCGCGGTGGGGGTCCTCCTCGCCGAAGCGGCCCTCGAAGAATCCAACCAGCTCCTGGAGCTGCCGCGGAAAGTCCTCAACCGAGAGCGGATCTGCCGAGCGCCGCAGGGCGGCGGCGGTGACCGGGTCGGTCCCGGGCGCCCGTCCGATGCCGAGGTCGATCCGGCCGGGGTGAAGCGCCTCCAGCATCCCGAACTGCTCGGCGACCACCAGTGGCGGGTGGTTGGGGAGCATTACCCCGCCGGCGCCGATCCGGATCTCGCTGGTCGCGTCGGCCAGCGCCATCATCAGCACCGGCGGCGAGGAGCTGGCGATCCCGGGCATGTTGTGGTGCTCTGCCACCCAGTGGCGGCCGTAGCCGAGCCGCTCCACGTGCTTTGCGAGCTCGACCGAGTTGCGGAGCGCGTCGGCCGGCTCGGACCCCTCGGCGACAATCGCGAGGTCGAGGACAGAAAGCGGGATGCGATCCGTTTCGCTCATCGGAACGGGTCTGGCAAGGCGAGGACTCTAGCCCTGCTAGGCCAGCGCGTCGTCGCGATCGTCTTTCAGCCGCTTCAGAGGCCGCCGGTGTCGGCGCAGTAGGCCCAGACCTTGAGTCCCCAACTGCTGCTGGTCGCAACTGGTTCGTATGCAATGGCCCCCCAGGCTGAGCGGCCGTTTTCTGCGCTCGACGAAAGTGCCACCCCTGATCCCAGGACCACAGCTCCTCCGCCGATCACGTTCTTTCCGGCGGAGCATGCCACGCTCAGCTCCTTGCGTCCTACGGAGTTCATGGGCCCATTCGTGGTCTTGAACTCAAAGCCTGGAACGCCGGAACCATCGCCAAGCGAAGCCTTGTCATCGTCGCTCCCGCAGGCACTGAGCGAGAGTGCCCCGACTGCCAGCGTCAAAGCAACCATGGCGAGTTTCGACTGATTCATCTCGATCCCCTATCCGTTGAAGTCACTCGCCCGAGATGATCCCACGTCCCTAGCGCGAGCGCCTCAGTTCTCCACGGCTTAGGCGGCGGCTTCGGCCTGCTCGGCCAGCAGCGGAGCGAGGACCGAGCGGTCGAAGTAGACCTCGTTGCGCTTCAGGCGCTCGCCCTCGAGCACGACCAGGTCCATGCCGTCGCACTCGACCACCTCGTCGCCGCCGGGGCGGCGGAAGGTCGCGTGCCAGCCGAAGTGGCCGAGGTTCTCGTCCTCGGCCGAGATGTGGGCCTCGCGCAGCTCCCAGGTCATCTCCCAGGACTCGAACAGCTTGGTCAGGTAGCGGCGCATCGCCTCGGCCCCCAACACCTCACCGCGTGTGTTCGGATCGAGGTACTCGAGGTCGTCGGTGTAACAGCCGACCACGGCCTCGACGTCCTGACTTGTCCAGGCCTTCAGGACCTTCCTGGTGAGCGACCAGCTGGGCCCGGTCCACGGCTAGACCGTCGCCGGGGCTTGCTCGGCCTGGCTCTTCTCGGACGCCTGCGCCTTCTTGTCGGAGGCTTCGTCCTCACGCGACTCGGCGGAAACGTCGCGGCCCATGAGCAGCTCCTTGGCGATCACGAGTCGCTGGATCTGCGAGGTACCCTCGTAGAGCTGCATGATCTTGGCGTCGCGCATCAGCTTCTCGACCGGGTACTCCTTGATGAAGCCGTAGCCGCCGTAGACCTGGACGGCGTCGACGGTGTTCTCCATCGCTGAGTCGGCGGCGAAGCGCTTCGCGTGCGAGGAGGCGAGCGTGTTCCGCTTGCCCTGATCGAGCTGGATCGCGGACTGCCAGACGAGCAGGCGCGAGGCCTCGACCTTGGTCGCCATGTCGGCGATCATGAATGCGACCGCCTGGTGCATCGCGATCGGGACGCCGAACTGGACCCGCTCCTTGGAGTAGTCGGAGGCGAACTCGAGCGCCGCGCGCGCGATGCCGACCGCCATTGCCGAGACGCCGGGGCGGGTCCGGTCGAGGGTCATCATCGCGAGCTTGAAGCCCTTGTTCTCTTCGCCGAGCAGGTTCTCGGCCGGGACCTCGGTCTCATTGAAGGTGATCGTCGCGGTGTTGGAGGCGCGCTGACCCATCTTGTCCTCCTTCTTGTCCACCGTCACCGTGTCGTCCTTGGGGACGACGAAGGCGGAGATGCCGCGGTGACCAGCGTCCTTATCGGTCTTGGCGTAGACCGTGAACCAGTCGGCGTAGCCGCCGTTGGTGATGAAGCACTTGGAGCCGTTGATGACGTAGTTGCCGTTTTCTTCGTCGCGGTCGTCTTCATGCCAGTGACGTCAGAGCCGGCGTCCGGCTCGGTCAGGCAGAAGGAGGCGAGCTTCGGCTCCTCGGTCAGCATCCCGAGGAACTTCTTCTTGGTCGCGTCGCTACCGAAGCGACACAGGAGCAGCGGCGAGCCCGTTTGCCATCAGCGAGGTGCCGATACCCGAACAGCCCCAGCCCATCTCCTCCTCGATCAGACAGCCGGAGAGGTAGTCGAGCCCGGGTCCGCCGTATTCCTCGGCGATGTGGGTGTTCATTAGCCCGACCTCCCAGGCCTTCTCGACGATCTCCTGCGGCCAGGTGCCCTCCTTGTCGTACTCCCAGGCGACCTTGCGGATGTCCTTCTCGGCGAAGCTGTGCGCGAGCTCGCGAAGGTCCTTCTGCTCGTCGCTGAGGGTCAGGTCAACGGCACTGGTCGGGGCTCCTTTGTGGCTAGTCAGGTCTGTTAAATACCCGTCGGGGCGCCGGAGCCGACAAGGGTCGGGAGAACCGTGCGCGCCGACCGATTGACTGGTCAGTCAACCAGGGCGAAGAGTACCGGATCGGTCGGCTGCGAATCGGTTGGGCGCCGTCTCGTTCGGCACGAGGGCACGCCGGAGGCGATATCGACTGATATCCGCGGATATCGACCACGAGGGAAGCCCCCGCACGCTTATCACGCACGGGGCTACGCTTGACAGGTGCTCTTCGCGATCGAAACCGGCACGGTCCTGATCCTGGTCGCGGTGTTCGCGATCCCGGTCGCGGCGTTCTACTTCGCCAGCGGCGCCGGCAAGGCGCTGAAGGAGGTCGGCAAGGGCGCGTTCTCGATCGAGCAGGAGTTCCCCGCGGCCGGCACCGGCCCGGTCCGCCGGCGACCCGGGAGGAACGCGAGGCCGAGATCCGCCAGATGCTCGAGGGGCGCGCCTACCGCGCCGAAGCCCGGGGCGACACGCCCGTCGAGTCGACGCCGAGATCGAAAAGATCCTGGCTGCCGAGCGGGGCACCGCCTCGCTCCAGACGATGCCGAGCTGCGCCAGGAGGTCAGGCAGCTGGTCATCGCCCGCAACGAGCGCCGCGAGCGCGCCGGCAAGAAGCCGCTCGACGTCGAGGAGGAGATCGAGCGCCAGCTGCGCGAACTCGAGGACGTGGTCAGTAAAGCCGGCAGTAGGGCCGGTAATAGCAGTGAGCAATGGCGCCCGACCCCGCCGACATCGAGGAGCGAATCGTCGAGCTCAGGAACTGACTGCGGCCGGGGACCTAGTTCGACCCCCAGACCGAGGTCGTCGTCGTCGTCGACGACTCGACCTCGATCGACCAGGAGGTCTTCAACATGGAGGCCTACGAGGGAGCCGAGTGGGTGAGGATCTCCGACGAAGTCCCGGTCGACGAGGGAGCCGGGACGAGCGGGTCGAAGACTCCAGACCCACTACCACCCCCGGCGCAGGGGGGTCGCTCTGGAGACCGCGCTGGAGATGGACGACGGCGAGGAAGACGCGGGCGAGGAGGGCCAGGACCCCCGGGGCGAGAGGACTGACCGGGCCCGGGCTTCGCGCCCATGATCGAGGAGGACGATGGTTGAGGAGGGACGGAAAGCCCCCGACTTCACCCTGCCCGACCAGCACGGGGAGAAGGTGAAGCTCTCGGACCTCCGCGGGGCTCCGGTCGTCCTCTACTTCTACCCGCGCGCC